>JAMYFF010000009.1 GCA_024128875.1 Salinilacustrithrix flava | reverse complement strand
CGGCTGGGCCATCACCTAAAGGCGGGCCCGGGGAGGACAAGGAAGGGACCACACCTACGGGTTCAACCCATCCCGGGTGACCGGCTCACACCCTCTTCATGCCGGCTCTTCGGTTCGGTCACTTCCCCGGACCCACCGCCAAGCCTAGAAGCCAGTTGCTCAGCAGTCTCCTAGTGCTCGCGCACCGCGCCGAGGAAGGAGCGGGTGCGCTCCTCCCGGGGGTCGTCGAGGATCTGGGCGGGCGGGCCCTCCTCCACGACCGCACCGGCGTCGAACATCACGACCCGGTCGGCGACCTCGCGGGCGAAGCCCATCTCGTGGGTGACCAGCATCATCGTGGTCTTGCCCTCCTCGGCGATCTGGCGCAGCACCTCGAGCACGTCGCCGACGAGCTCGGGGTCGAGCGCCGAGGTCACCTCGTCGAAGAGCATCACCTTGGGCTCGGTCGCCAGCGACCGGGCGATGGCGACCCGCTGCTTCTGGCCGCCGGAGAGCTGCCCCGGCGTCTGGTTGGCGGCGTGGGCGAGGCCGACGCTGTCGAGCAGCTCCATGCCCCGGGCGCGGGCCTCGTCACGGGACTTCCCGTGCACCTTCACCGGCGCCAGCATGATGTTCTCCAGCGCGGTCATGTGCGGGAACAGGTTGAAGTGCTGGAACACCATGCCGATGTCGGAGCGGACCGAACGGATGTGCTTCTCGCTGGCCGGCTTGAGCCCGTTGCCGTGGGGCTGGTGGTAGAGGTGCCGCCCGCCGACCTGGATCGTGCCGGCATCGGGGCGCTCGAGCGTCATGATCACGCGCAGGATCGTGGTCTTGCCCGACCCGGAGGGGCCGATGATGACGACCCGCTCGCCGGGTTCGACGTCGAGGTCGAGCTCGGCCAGCACCTTGTTGGGCCCGAAGGCCTTGTCCACCCCGCGCATGCGGACGGCGGCTGCGCCCTTGGCGGAGATGTCCCGGTCGGGGGCCGTGGTCTCAGGTGCGCTCATATGCGATCTTCCTCTCGAGTCGGCGGACGGCCCAGGCGGCCGGGATGCTCACCAGCAGGAATCCCACGCCGGCGAGGATGTAGGGCTCGGTGGGGCGGAAGTCGGAGCCCCGCACGGTGTTGGCGAAGAACAGCAGCTCGGGCACGCCGACGATGAAGCCGAGGGGTGCGTCCTTGAACGCGGCCACCAGGAAGTTGCCGAGCGAGGGCAAGACGTTGGGGATGGCCTGGGGCAGGATCACCCGCAGCCACTTCGTGGTGGAGCCCAGGTTGAGGGCGGTGGCTGCCTCCCACTGGCCGGGCGGCACGCTGTTGATGCCGGCCCGGTACGCCTCGGAGCAGTAGGTGGCGTAGTGGATGCCGAGGACGACCACCAGGATGGTGATCGGAGACCAGGACAGGGAGTCCGACGCCCGCACGTACGCCTGCGCGAAGAACAGCTGCACCAGCAGCGGCGTGGACCGGATGAACTCGATGAACGCGACGAACGGCCAGCGCACGAACCGGTTCCCCGAGCGGCGACCGAGGGCGAGCAGCAGGCCGAGCACGGCTGCGATGGTGAAGCCGAGCACCGTGGCCTTGGCCAGCACCTGCAGGCCCTGCCACATGAGTGGCACCAGGTGCCAGAAGTACATCCAGTCGAAGTTCTCGCTGCCCTTGGCCGTGAGCCGGGTCCGGAAGAACGACTTCTCCTCCACGGCCACGATGAGCATCGTGTAGCCCAGCGCGACGAGGATCAGCGGCACGACGACGTCGGTGCGCCGGTACCAGGCCCGGTGGGGCCGGTACTGGACCTCGTCGCTGGTCGTGGGCTCGGTGGCGGTCACTTGGTCACCCCCGGGATCGGCGCGCTGGGTGCCGCCGGCACCTCGGCGTCACCGCCCCGGTAGCGGCTCTCCACCCGCCGCTCGGCGAGGCGGAACAGCACGGCGATGATCTGGGACAGCAGGAAGTAGATGAGCAGCACGTTGACGTAGAGCACCGTCAGGTCGGCTGCCGACTGGGTGAACAGGCGCTGCTGGTTGATGAGCCGCGTCGCCTGCATGATGTCGGTGACGCCGATGAGGCTGACCAGCGCCGTCCCCTTGAGGATCTCGATGGTGAGGTTGCCCATCGGCGGCAGGATGAGCCGCATGGCCTGGGGCAGGATCACGTGGCGGAGCCGCTGGGTGGGGCTCAGGTTCAGCGCGATGGTGGCCTCGGTCTGGCCCTTGGGGACGGCCTGGATCGAGCCGCGGACGATCTCCGCGCCGTAGCCGCCCATGTTGATGCCGAGCGCGATCGAGGCGAGCAGGATCAGGGACTGCTGCTCGATCTCGAACAGGATCGGCACCGCGATGGCGATGACGAACAGCAGCACGATGGAGGAGATGCCGCGGGCGACCTCCACGTAGGCGAAGGCGACCCCGCGCACCCACTGGCGGCTGGAGAGGCGGGCGACGCCCACCACGAGGGACAGCGCCAGGCCGAGCAGGAACGAGTACGCCAGGATCTGGAGGGTGACCAGCGCCCCTTCCCAGATCAGCTCGTACTGGCTCGAATCGAGCAACCAGCTGTCCATCGCGTCCTCGCCCTCGCAGGTGTGCGGTCAAGCATGAGTCGACCCGGACCGGGCGGCGCCGTCAAGCACCGCCCGATCCGGGTCGGCGTGTTCCGATCCGATCAGGACCGGGCGTCCACCTGGCGCTGGACGGTGGCGGCCGTGCCGGTCACGGCGTCGACCTCACCGGCCTCGAGCGCGGCGTACATCGAGTCGATGTCGGCGAAGACCTGGAGCTGGTCGTCGGGGATGCCGGCGTCCTCGGCGTAGCCGACCTCGACGGTGCCGGTGGCGACCGCGAGGGTCAGGTCCGGGTTGTCGACGAAGGAGTTGTAGTCGACGATGCCCTCGGGGTTGCCGGCCGGGACGGCGAGGCCCTCGGCGATGCAGTAGTCCGGATCGGAGAACAGGATCTGCTCGGCGCGCTCCTCGTTGATGTACATGCCGGCGGCGATCAGGTCGTACTGGCCGGCCTGGAGGCCACCGATGAGCTGGCCGAACTCGACCACGTTGGCCTCGACCTCGGTGATCCCGAGCTCGGCGAGCACGGCCTTGGCGACGTCGGGGGCGATGCCGGTGGCCTCGCCGTCCTCGCCGGTGAAGCCGAAGGGGACCTCGTTGGCGATGCCGATGGTGATGGAACCGGCTTCCTGCAGCTCGGCGAGCGTGCCCGAGCCGGACTCCATGCCCGCGTTGGCGTTGGAGGCGATGTCCGACGCGCTGAGCTCGTTGGCCTTCTCGACGTCGGCCTCGGAGAAGTCCTCGTAGCCGGTGATGATGTCCATCGTGGTGCCGTCCTCGCGGAAGGCGTTGAGCTGCTCGTTGAAGGCCTCGTAGAAGTCGCCGTCCTCGAGCCGGAAGCCGTAGCCACCGCAGGGGAGGACCTCGTTGCCTTCGGCATCGACGGGGAAGAAGGGCTCGACGGCCTCGATGCTGCCCGAGGCCTGCTCGCCGTCGTCGCTGTCGGTGTCGGTGTCAGCACTCGTGTCGTCGGTGCTGGTGTCGGTGTCGTCGTCGTCGCCGCAGGCGGCGACGAACATGGCCAGGGCGGCCATGAGCGCGATGAGTCGTAGCCAGGGGGCACGAGTTCGGGACATTGAGGCAGGCATCTGCTTCGCTCCGTTCGTTGGGTTGTGTGTCCCCGGACGGCCTGCGCCGAGGCGGGCCCCCGATCGCACCCGAAGGAGACCAGCGACTCGACTCGACACCGAACGCAGACGTGCCGCGACGGCCCGGGACGGCAACACCCCTAGCACGCGATTTCCGATCTGACACGGATCGCAACACAACCGCAGTGAACGGGCTCAGTAGCTCCGGGGCAGCCCCAGGACGTTCTGGGCGATGAAGTTGCACGTCATCTCCTGGCTCACCGGGGCCAGCCGCTGCAGCCGGGCCTCCCGCCAGTAGCGCTCCACGTGGTACTCGGTGGCGTAGCCGAGCCCGCCGTGGGTCTGCACCGCCTGGTCGGCCGCGAACCAGCTGGCCTCGGCGGCCAGGTACTTGGCCGTGTTGGCCTGCTCGCCGCAGGGCAGATCGTGGTCGTAGCGCCACGCTGCGTCCCGCATGACCGCCTTCGCCGCCGCGAGCTGCATGTGGGCCTGGGCGAGCGGGTGGGCGATGGCCTGGTTGGCGCCGATGGGCCGGCCGAACACCTCGCGCTCGCCGGCGTAGGCCACCGCCCGGCGCAATGCGGCCTCGCCGATGCCGCAGGCCATCGCGGCGAGCAGGATCCGCTCGGGGTTCAGGCCGTGGAGGATGTGGCGGAACCCCTGGCCCCGCTCGCCGACCATGCGCCACCCCTCGACGGGGAGCTCGTCGTAGGCGACCTCGCAGGAGGCCACGGCGTTGCGGCCGACCTTGGGGATGGGGGCGATGTCGCAGTGGGCCGGATCGAGGTCGACCAGGAACAGCGTGAGGCCGTCGAAGGTGCCGGGGCTGGCGTCGGTGCGGGCGAGCAGCAGGCACACCTCGGACTCGAGCGCCTTGGAGGTCCAGATCTTGCGGCCGGACACGACGAAGCCCCCGTGCCCGTCGTCGATCGCACGGGTGGCGATGCGGCTGGTGTCGGTGCCGGCGTCGGGCTCGGTGACGCCGAACGCGACGTGGAGGTCGCCCACCGCGGCTCGGGGCAGGAACGCCTCCTTCAGGCGCTCGCTGCCGAAGCGCACCACCGGGTTCAGGCCGAACATGGTCAGGTGCAGCGCGGTGGAGCCGTTCATGCACGCCCCCGACGCGGCCACCCGGTTCAAGACGATGGCGCCCTCGGCGATGCCCTGCCCGCCCCCGCCGTAGGCCTCGGGGATGCAGATGCCGACCCAGCCGCCCTCGGCCATGGCCCGGTAGAAGTCCCAGGGGAACTCGTGGCGCTGGTCCAGGTCGGACCAGTAGGCGTCGTCGAAGCGGGCGCAGACCGCGTCGACGGCCTCGGCGATCGCCTCGTGGTCGGGGTCGGGGCGGAGGTCCACCGGCGTCAGCCCGCCGGCGCGCCGACCCGGCGGCGGACCTCGTCGGCGCCGAGGACGCCGGCGATCTGGTCCAGGCTCGGGCTCTGCCCGGAGCCGGTCAGGGTCACCCGCACGATGTTGGACGCCTCGCGCATGGTGCCGTGGAAGGCATCAGGGTCGGCCTTGTACGCCTTGCGGTCGAGTGCGAAGCCGTGGCGCTCGGCGAGGCCGCGCACCTGGTCGAACCAGCCGGGGGAGGCGGTGTCGGGGTCGTAGCCGGCCACGAAGTCGGTGGTGAACGCGGCCACGACCTCGGGGGGCACACCGAGGAAGCGCTCGTCGGCCGGGTCGTCGACCAGCGCGAACAGCTCGGGGAAGAAGAAGCCGTACCGCTCGCGGAACACCGACCACTTCACGATGTCCTTGCGGACCCGGTCGGTGTCGACGCGGTCGACGTCGATGATGGCGAGCAGGTCGTCGCCCGTGGCGCGCAGCAGCCCGGCCAGCTCGGGGTCGTGCTCGTCGGCCCAGGCCAGCAGCCGGTCCCGGATGTCTGTCGCAGGCATCTGCGCGACGTAGTCGGCGGAGATGTCGTCGAGCTTGGGGATGTCGACCAGCGGGCCGGACGCGCCGAACTCCTCGAGGCGGAGGGGCTCGGCCGCGGCCTCCTCGAAGGGGAGATCGGCGAGCCGGGAGTTGGCCAGGCCGCGCAGGTAGTGGCGGACGGCGCCGACCGGGTACCCCTCGGCCATCCAGAAGTCGACCGATGCCTCCGGGTCCTTGCGCTTGGACAGCTTGCGCCGGCTCTTGCCCTCGCCCTTCATGAGCGGGGCGACGTGGGCGTAGCGGACCGGTTCGAAGCCGAGGGCATCGAAGAGCTGCAGGTGCAGGGGCACCGACGAGATCCACTCGTCGCCGCGGAGGACGAGGGTGACCCGCATGAGGTGGTCGTCGACCGCGTGGGCGAGGTGGTAGGTCGGCAGGGGGAGGGGCTCGGCGGAGCTCTTCAGCAGGACGACGTCGTTGCGGTTGTCGTCGGCCTCGATGCGGCCCCGGATCGCGTCGTCGAAGGCGATGCGGCCCGGTGCATCCGGTGCCCGGAAGCGGATGGTGAAGGGGAGGCCCTCGTCGAGCGCGGCGGTGACCCGCTCGGGCTCGGCGTCGCGCCACACCGCCCACTCGCCCCAGTAGCCGAGGTCGACCTTGGCGGCCTGCTGGCGCTCGGTGATGGCGGCCAGCTCGTCCTTCGTGACGAAGTCGGGGTAGGCGTGGCCGGACTCCAGCAGCGCTCGGACGAAGCTGCGGTAGATCTCGGACCGCTCCGACTGGCGGTACGGGCCCCACGGCGCATCGGGTCCCTCGGTGGGGTCGATGCCGAAGTGGGGGAACGCGCGGGCGAAGTGCTCGTCGGAGCCCTCGATGGCCCGGGCCTGGTCGGTGTCCTCGATCCGGACGAAGTAGCTGCCGCCGCTGCGCTCGGCCAGCTCCTTGGCCACCATCGCGGTGTACACGCCACCGATGTGGAGGAAGCCGGTCGGGCTCGGGGCGAAGCGGGTGACCTCGGCGCCGGCGGGGAGGTCGCGGGGCGGGTTGGCCTCCTCCCACTGCTGCGTGGGTGCGGTGTCGGGGAGGAGGCGGTCGAGCAGGTCGGCAGGAAGCATGAGGAGCGAAGGTTAGGTGCCAGCATTGGAGGGTGACCCCGTCCCCCCACGACGAGCCGATTCCGACGGAAGGTCCCAGCGACTTCATCCGGGAGAAGATCGACGCCGACCTGGCCGCCGGCCGCTTCGACCGGGTGCAGACGCGGTTCCCGCCGGAGCCCAACGGGTACCTCCACATCGGCCACGCCAAGTCGATCTGCCTCAACTTCGGCCTCGCCGAGCAGTACGGCGGGCCGTGCCTGCTGCGCTTCGACGACACCAACCCGGTCGCCGAGGATCCCGAGTACGTCGACGCCATCATCGACGACATCCGCTGGCTCGGCTTCGAGCCGACCGACGTCGTCCACGCCAGCGACTACTTCGACCAGCTCTACGCCTGGGCCGAGGAGCTCGTCGGCAAGGGCCTGGCCTACGTCGACGACCAGGACGCCGAGACCATCTCGGCCCAGCGCGGCGGCTTCGGCGAACCGGGCATCGAGAGCCCGTTCCGCGACCGCACGCCCGAGGAGAACCTGGGGCTGCTCCGCCAGATGCGCGACGGCGCCTTCGCCGACGGCGAGAAGGTGCTGCGGGCCAAGATCGACATGTCGGCGTCGGTGATGACCATGCGCGACCCGGTGCTGTACCGGATCCGCCGGCTGCCCCACCACCGCACCGAGGACCGCTGGGTCATCTACCCGACCTACGACTGGGCCCACGGGCAGTCCGATGCCATCGAGGGCGTGACCCACTCGCTGTGCACGCTCGAGTTCGCCGACCACCGACCGCTCTACGACTGGTGCCTCGAGCACCTCGAGCTGCCCAACGACAGGCCCGAGCAGACCGAGTTCGCCCGCCTCGGCCTCACCCACACCGTGATGTCCAAGCGCCTGCTGCGCCAGCTGGTGGAGGACGGCGTGGTCGACGGGTGGGACGATCCCCGCATGCCCACCATCCGCGGCATGCGCAAGCGGGGCTACCCGCCGGAGGCGATCCGGGCCTTCATCGACGAGATCGGCGTCGCCAAGACCAACTCCACCGTGGAGATCGAGCTGCTCGAGTCCCACGTGCGCCGGCACCACAACGCGCACGCCCTGCGCCGCATGGCCGTGCTCGACCCCGTGAAGGTGGTCATCACCAACTGGCCCGAGGGTCAGGTGGAGCACGTGGAGGCGGTGAACAACCCCGAGGACGACGCCGCCGGCACCCGCCAGGTCCCCTTCAGCGGCGAGCTGTGGATCGAGCGCGACGACTTCATGGCCGACCCGCCGCCGAAGTACTACCGCCTCACCCCGGGCCGGGAGGTCCGCCTGCGGGCCGGCTACTTCATCACCGCCACCGACGCGGTCACCGATGCCGACGGCAACGTCACCGAGATCCACGCCACCTACGACCCCGAGACCAAGGGCGGCCAGGCCCCCGACGGGCGCAAGGTGAAGGCCACGATCCACTGGGTCTCCGCCGCCCACGCCGAGGACCTCACCGTCCACCTCTACGAGCGCCTGTTCACCGACAGCCACCCCGGCGCCGAGGGCGACGCGTTCGACTCGTTGAACCCGGCGTCACGGGAGACCGTGGAGGCCAAGGGCGAGCCCGCCCTCGCCGACGTCGCCCCGGGCGAGGTCGTCCAGTTCGAGCGGCTCGGCTACTTCGCCGTCGACCCCGACGACACCCGCACCCTGCACCGCACCGTCGGCTTGCGGGACGAGTGGGCCAACATCCAGAAGCGGAAGTCCAAGTAGCGGTTGCTGGCGACTGGTTCGGCCGCTTCCTGTGTTCCGACTCATCTCGCGTTGCGCTGGGCGCCTGCAATGGCTTGGAGGAGCTCCTCCTGTGCGCCGGCCTCGGGGCCTGCACCGGGGCGGCTGGCGGCGACCTGGGCCACGGCTTCGTCGACGGTCGTGCCCCTGGTGATGAGCACCGCTGCTGCGATGGTGCCGGCTCGGCCGATGCCGGCGCCGCAGTGGGTGAGCACGGTGCGGCCGGCGTCGAGGTGCTCGACCAGTCCCTCGACGAGCGCGATGGCGTCGTCGAGCGGGGGTGCGTGCAGGTCGGGGACCGGTGCCCACCAGGCGCGGGGATCGGTGCGCAGCCAGGCGACGTAGTCCGGGTAGCGGGCCTCGAGCTCGTGGCGCTCGTTCAGGCAGAGCACGACGTGGGCGTCGACGCGGGCGACGGTGGCCTCGACGTCGGGACCGATCAGGTGCTTGCCGCACAGCCACAGGGCACCCGGGGCGCCGGGCACGGGGACCCGGTCGATGCCGCCGTTGCGGGAGCGCTCGCTGCTGCGCCACGCCGTCACCCGTCCCACGTCGGTGACGCTACCGTCGGTAGCCGTGACGACCCAGGGGGAACCGACATGACCGCAGTGGACGACCACGCCAGCGACGTGCAGCAGCAGGGCGACGGGGTCCTCGCCGACCTGTTCTTCACGCCGGAGGGCATCGCCGACCCCGCCCCCCTGTACCACCGGCTGCGGGAGCTGGCGCCGGTGCACCGCAGCGGCACCGGCACGATCTTCCTCACCCGCTTCGACGACTGCAACGAGGTGCTGCGCGACAACCGCTTCGGCAACGGCGACAGCAACGAGGGCCTCGGCCTGCCGAGCGCCGATCCGGCCACCGATGAGTTCCGCCGTGACCAGCGCCGCCGCATGGCCGACCGCCCCCAGTCGCTGCTGTTCCTCGACCCACCCGACCACACCCGCCAGCGCCGGCTCGTCTCGCGGGCGTTCACGCCCCGGCGGGTCGAGAAGATGCGGGGCACGATCGCGGCGCTCGCCCGCCGCTACGTCGACGACCTGGCCGAGGCGGGGGAGGGCGACCTGCTCGACCTCGTCGGCTTCCCGTTCCCGGTGTCGGTGATCGGTGCGCTCGTCGGCGTGCCCGAGGCCGATTGGCCGAGGTTCCGCTCGCTCATCACCCGAGGTGCGGTCGGCATCGAGCCCACCGCCTCGATCGAGGAGCTGCGCGACGGCGAGCAGGCCAACACCGAGACCTGGGAGTACTTCGTCGACCTCGTCGCCGAGCGCCGGGCCCGACCCCAGGACGACCTGCTCTCGGACCTGATCCGGGTCGAGGAGGAGGGCGACCAGCTGAGCGAGGCCGAGGTCATCGTCGTGGCGATCCTGATCTTCGCCGCGGGCTTCGAGACCACGACGAACCTCATCGGCAACGGGACGGCGGCGCTGCTGCGCAACCCCACCGAGATGGCTCGGCTGTGGTCCGACGAGACGCTGCTGCCGACCGCGGTGGAGGAGATGCTGCGCTGGGACTCGCCCGTGCAGTTCGACGTCCGTCGAGCACTGCAGCCCGCGGAGGTCGCCGGCGAGCCGGTGGGGGAGGGCACCGCGGTGGTGACCCTGCTCGGTGCCGCCAACCGCGATCCCTCGCACTTCAGCGATCCGGACCGCTTCGACGTCGGCCGGGACGAAGGCCCGCCGCTGTCGTTCGCCGCCGGCATCCACTACTGCCTGGGCGCCAACCTCGCCCGCGCCGAGGGGCAGGAGGTCTTCCGGGCGATGCGCGACCGCTTCCGCACAATCGAGCTCGCCGGTGCGCTGGTGCAGCGACCCCGCACCACCCTGCGTGGCTACGAGGCCGTGCCGGTGCGGGTCACCCCGCGCTGATCGTCGGTGGGTCGCCGAAGTCGGGCTTCTCGGTGCGGGTGCGCTTGAGCTCCCAGAACCCGGGGACGCTGATCATCGTGCGCAGCGCATCCCACAGCTCGAGCGAGGTCTCGGTGTCGGGCACCCGGGTGATCACGGGGCCGAAGTAGCCGGCCCGGTTCCCGTGCTTGTCGTCCATGGCGATGATGGGCGTGCCGACGTCGTCGCCGCAGAGGGCGAGGCCGATGTCCATGCGGGTGCGGATCTCGGCATCCCAGGCGTCGTCGTCGAAGGCCTTGGCGTGGATCACGTCGAGCCCGACCGCGTCGAGCGCATCGGCGACGTCGAAGTCACGGTCCTTGTCATGGTGGATGCGCCGGCCGTACTCCAGGTACAGCTGCTCGACGTCGCCACCCTCGGACCGGACGGACTCGAGCACCCGGAGCAGCCGGTGGGTGAACCACACGGGCTCGTGGTACTCGGACCCCTCCTCGGGCTCGTTCTTGAAGAACAAGCTGATCGGCTGCCACGTGACCTGCAGGTCACGGGCCGGTGCCACCTCGTCGACGACCCAACGGGCCGTCACCCAGCACCACGGTCAGATGGGGTCGATCCAGAACTCGATGTCCACCGCCGCAGTGTGCCGCCTGAATCGGCCGTTGCCACCGCGCCTCCGTAGCGTGCCTCGCCGTGACCGGTGCCGAGATCGCCGTGGTGCTGGGTGCCAGCCTGCTCGGCGCGTTCGTGAAGTCGGTGACCGGCATGGGGTACCCGCTGCTGGCGGTGCCGCTGATCGCGCTGGCCCTCGGCATCGAGGACGCCGTGGTCATCGTCTCGGGCCCCAACGCCGTGGCCAACTTCGTGCTGTGCTGGCAGGCGCGCGGCGGCCGATCCGAGACCCGGGACCTGCCGGTGCTCGTGGGCACCAGCTTCTTCGGGGCCTTCCTCGGCACCTTCCTGCTGGTGACCGTGCCGGAGGACCCGCTGCTGATCTTCCTGGCCGTGACGATCGTGGTCTACGTCGTCAACTACCTGCGGAGCCCCGAGCTGCGACTCCAGGAGGCCACCACCCACCGGTGGTCCCCGGTGGTCGGCTCGCTCGCGGGGGTCATGCAGGGCGCGCTCGGCGTGTCGGGCCCGGTGGTGGGGGCGTGGATGCACGGCTACCGGCTGACCGCGCAGGCCTACGTGTTCAGCGTGACGATCATCTTCGGCGTCGCCGGCTCGGTGCAGCTGGTGCTGCTGGCCGCCAGCGGCCGGTACACGGCCGAGCGCCTCGGGGTCTCGGTGCTGGCCCTGATCCCGGTGCTGCTCATGGTCCCGGTGGGCACGCGGTCCCGGGCCCGCCTCGGCGGGCGGGGCTTCGACCTGGCGGTCCTCGGCGTGCTGCTCGCGTCGGGCGCGGCGCTGATCGTTCGGGTGCTGAGCTGAGCACGGTTAGGGTCGTCGGCGGGCCCGCCCGGACGGCGCGGGCGACGGACGACCCCGAGGGAAGGCTTCCGATGCACCGACGACTCCTGGCCGCGCTCGCGGCCGGCGCCCTGCTCGTCACCGCCTGCGGCGACGACGACACCGGCAACGCCGGCAGCGGCGACGACGAGTACGTGGAGGCCATGGCCGCCTCGATGCAGCAGGACGAGGACCTGCCCTTCGCCGAGGCCGACATCGACTGCCTCTCGCGCGAGTTCGTCGAGGCCCTCGGTGGCGCCGAGCGCCTCGAGTCCGAAGGCATCACCCCCGAGGACCTGAGCAGCGACGAGGGCCTCGACGACCTCGGCCTGGAGCTGGGTCAGGAGGAAGCGGACGGCATCGCCGCCTCCTTCGGCAGCTGCGACGTCTCGCTGGCCGAGCTGGTGCTCGCCGAGGCCGGGGAGGACGTCCCCGCCGAGGTCCGCGACTGCGTCGAGGAGAACCTGGACGAAGACGTCCTGGCCGAGTTCTTCGCCACGGTCCTGGTCGACGAGGAGACCGGCGACGAGCCGCCCGAAGCGCTGCTCGAGCCGCTGCTCGCCTGCTTCCAGTCATGACCGCCGACCGCACCCGTGGGCTGGCCTCGGAAGGTCGACCGGTCGACGACGTCATCGCCGACCTCGCCGCGAAGCGCGACGACGACGTGCGCTGGCGCGACGGCCGCACGTTCGGGCTGGTGTTCGACGGGGGGCCCGGCGTGCACGAGGCCGCCGAGCGGGCCGCGATGCTCTACCTGCACGAGAACGCCCTCAACACCATGGCGTTCCCCTCGCTCGGCCGGATCCAGTCCGAGGTGGTGGGCTGGACCGCCGACCTCCTCCACGGGCCGGACACCGCCGCCGGGTTCCTCACGAGCGGCGGCACCGAGTCCATCCTCTGCGGCGTGAAGGCGGCCCGCGAGCGGGGGCGCACCGAGCGGGGCATCACCGCACCGGAGATGATCGTCGCCGAGAGCGCCCACGCCGCGTTCCACAAGGCGGCCCACCTGTTCGGGATCACGCTGCACAAGACCCCGGTGCGCGACGGATGGACGGCCGACGTCGAGGCCATGGCCGAGCACGTCAACGCCAACACCGTGCTCATCGTCGGCTCGGCGCCCCAGTACCCCCAGGGCGTCATGGACCCGATCCCCGAGATCGCCGCGCTGGCCGCGTCGGTCGACGCCAACTGCCACGTCGACGCGTGCATGGGCGGCTTCGTCCTGCCCTTCGCCGAGATGCTCGGTCGCCCCGTGCCACCGTGGGACTTCCGGGTTGAGGGCGTGTCGTCGATCTCGGCCGACATCCACAAGCTCGGCTACGCCCCCAAGGGCGTGTCGGTGATCCTGCACCGCACCAAGGAGCTCCGGGCGCACCAGACCTTCGTCTTCGATGGGTGGCTGGGCGGCTTCTACGCATCCCCGAACCTGCAGGGCACCCGCTCCGGCGTGCCGATGGCGGCGGCGTGGGCCGTGATGCAGCACCTCGGCGTCGACGGCTACCAGGGCCTCACCCGCACCGTGCTGGACAACGCCGATGCCATGCGCGCCGGCATCCGGGCGATCGACGGGCTCACCGTGCTCGGCGATCCCACGTACCACCTGCTGGCGATCGCCCCCGATCCCGACGCCGCCGACCCGATCGACATCTTCGCCGTCGGCGATGCCCTGCAGCGGCGCGGCTGGTTCCACGATCGACAGAGCCCGCCGGACAACCTCCACGCCACGGTGTCCAACACCAACACGGGCGTGATCGAGGAGTACCTGGCCGCGCTGCGCGACTCGGTGGACGAGGTGCGGGGCGCCAGCACCGACGACCGCAGCACCGGGTACGCCACGCTCGAGTAGGTCCCGCTCAGCCCTCGTGGTCCACGGGCGGGAGATCGCCGGCGGCGGCGAGGCGCGGGCGGACGAACCGTCGCCACACGAACCAGCCGAGCACGCCGCCGATGGCGAGGACGACGGCCCCCTGGAACAGGCCGACGATGTCGCCGACCCGCTCCCAGCGCTCGCCCAGGACGGCACCGGCGGCGATCAGCGCCGTGTTCCACATCGCGCTGCCGATCGCGGTCAGGACGGTGAAGCGGACCGGCGACATGTGGCGGAAGCCGGCCGGGACGGACACGACGGAGCGGATCAGGGGCACGCACCGACCGATCAGCACGGCGGCGTCGGCCCGGCGGTCGAACCACTCCTCGGCCCGGTCGAGGTGGTGCTCGCGCACGCTGAACCAGCGGCCGAAGCGGACGATGAAGGCACGCAGCCGCATCGGACCGATCCCGGCCGACACGCCGTAGAGCACCCAGGCACCGACGACCGATCCGGCCGTGGCGGCGAGGATCATGCCGACGACGTCGGCATCGCCGCGACCGGCGACGAAGCCGGCGAGGGGCAGGACCACCTCGGACGGGATCGGCGGGAAGACGTTCTCGAGGGCGACGAGGAAGGCGACGCCGAGGTAGCCCAGTGCGTCGACCACGTCGGTGACCCAGGTGACGATGTCGTCCAGCAACGGTCCTCCGCTCGGCCAGGTCCGGTGAGCGTAGGTGGGGCGATGTCGATTCCACCCACCCCGGGTATCGTCGGAGCCCGCTGGGCGGAGCAGGTCCGCCGCCGACGAGGGTGTCCCGTACCGGCACGGCGAAGACGGGGCTCAGGAGCGTTCCATGGCCTGGCCACTGCTGATCGTCGCGGGGTTGCTCGAGGTGGCGTGGGCGTCGGTGCTGCCCTCCACCGAGGGCCTGACCCGCCTCGGACCGACGCTCGCGTTCCTCGGGCTGCTCGCCGCCAGCATGGTGGCGCTGGCCAAGGCGGCCGAGGTGATCCCCATCGGCACCGCCTACGGCGTCTGGGTGGGGGTGGGCGCAGTCGGCGCCGCGATCGTGGGCATCGTGGCGCACGGCGACCCGGCCACACCGGCCCGGGTCTTCTTCCTCGCCCTGCTCGTCGCGTCCATCGTCGGCCTGAAGGTGACCGGCGCGAGCTGACACCCGGCCGCGCGACGATGGCGCATGGTCCTCAAGCGCTGGCGACGCGACCGCGACGGCGGACTGCCGGGAGGTCGTGGCATCCCGGCCCCACCGTCGGATCCGGCCGGCGGGCGTGGATCCCGCCGGCGACGGGACGAGCCCGCTCGCCCGGAGCTCGTCGAGATCACGGTCGGGTTCGACCGCTTCGAGGCCGGCGCGCTCGTCGCCCGGCTGGAGGCGAGCGACATCCCGGTGCGCCTCCTGACCATGGACGACCACGGCCTGGTCGTCGGGATCGCCGCCCGGCACCCGCACCGCATCCTGATCCGGGCCGACGACGAGGACCGGGTCCGAGCGATCATGGAGCGAACCGGACCCTGACGCGGCTCGACCCTGCCGACTGGTTCAGGCGACGACCAGCTCGCCGTAGGTGTTGCACAACCCCGATGCCACGACGGCGAGGGCGGCGCCCACCACCAGCCACGCCACCTTGCGTCGCCAACCCTGCAGCTGGCCGCCGCTCGGGGCCGGCATGTACCAGTCGGGGAGGAGGCCGCCGCCGCGACCGTCCGGATGCCACGGCTCGGCGTCCGCAGGCAGCGGCGCGTCCGGATCACCGAACACCGCGAGCCGCTCCAGCTCTTCGTCCAGGGACGCTGGCGACGACGGATCGAGCACGCGCCCCACGGTAGGGGGACGCCGCCAGCGGCACCGGTCGGCACTTGGTCACATCTGTTGCCAGTGAGCAGAATCGGCCCATGACGACCGAGTCGACCGCCGCCCCCCGCTTCGACATCGCGCAGCCCGAGTTCTGGCGCCGTCCGCTCCAGGACCGGATGGACGACTTCGCCGCCATGCGGGCCCAGGGCCCGTTCTGGGACTCCGAGATCCCCGACACCATGGGGATGCTCGACGGCCCCGTGCCGTTCCACGCGGTCACGACCTACGACGAGGTCGTGGAGATCAGCCGCAAGCCCAAGCAGTTCTGCTCGGGCCAGGGCGCGGTCGCCATCCCCGACATGCCGGCCGAGGCGCTGGAGTTCTTCGGCTCGTTCATCAACATGGACGACCCCCGCCACGCCCGCCAGCGCGGCATCGTCTCCCGGGCCTTCACCCCCCGCCGCCTCGAGTCGGTCCTCGACTCGGTGCAGCACATCTGCGACGAGGTCATCGACGACTTCTGCGAGAAGGGCGAGGTCGACCTCGTCGAGGCCATGTCCGCCCCGTTCCCGCTGCTCGTGATCTGCGACATGATGGGCATCCCCCGGTCGGAGTTCAAGACCGTCTTCGACGCCACCAACATCATCCTCGGCGGCGGCGACCCCGAGTTCGTGGGCGACGACGTCATGGGCGCCCTCTTCGGCGCCGGCATGACCCTCACCGGCCTGCTGCACGAGGTGGCCGAGGACCGGCGCAAGAACCCCAAGGACGACCTCACCACCGCGCTCATCACCGCTGACGTCGACGAGCAGATGATGACGCCCGAGGAGCTGGGCCCGTTCTTCATCCTCCTGGCCGTGGCCGGCAACGACACGACCCGCACGGCGATCAGCTACGCCATGCAGTTCCTCACCGAGCACCCCGAGCAGCGCCGCATCTGGCAGGACGACCTCGAAGGGGTCACCCCCACCGCGGTCGAGGAGATCGTGCGCTACGCCTCCCCGGTGGTGTTCATGCGCCGCACGGCCACCGAGGACGTCACCCTGGCCGGCCGGGACTTCTCCGCCGGCGAGCGCTTCGTCATGTTCTACGGCGCCGCCAACCGCGACCCGGCCCACTTCGAGAACCCCGAGGTCTTCGACGTGCGACGTGACCCGAACCCCCACGTCGGCTTCGGTGGCCCCGGTCCGCACTTCTGCCTCGGCGCCCACCTCGCCCGCCGCGAGCTCGCCGTGGCGTGGCGCCAGCTGCTCACCCGCCTGCCCGACCTCGAGGCCGCCGGCCCGCCCGAGTACCTCGAGGCCGCCGGCATCCCGCTGGTGGGCGGCATCAAGCGGTTCCCCGTCCGGTTCACGCCCACCGAGAAGGTGGGACGGGCCTAGATTCCCATCATCACGGTCGCGCCGGGGACGCGCGGCCACCACCTGACAGGAGCTCCGTGGCTACAAAGACCCAGATCCCGATCGTGGACTACCTGGTGCTGGGCGATGACCCGCACCTGGAGGCCACCGAGTGCACCTCGTGCGGTGCCCGCTACTTCGACCGGCGCAACGCGTGCGCGTCGTGCTTCGGCACCGACTTCACCACGGTCGACGTGCCCACCGAGGGCACGCTGCGCTCGTTCACCATCGTGACCTTCGCCGCACCCGGCGTGCCCGTGCCCTTCGTGGCCGGCATCGTCGACGCCGGCGGCACGAGCGTGCGCACCAACATCATCAACGTCGAACCCGATGACGAGCACGTGAAGCTCGGCATGCCGGTGCGCCTGGCGACCTACTCGCTGGGCACCGACGACGACGGCGTCGAGGCCATCGGCTTCGGCTACGAACCGTGCTGATGGCGGTCTGCTCCGCAGCGCCGCGTGCCGCCTTCTCGCTGGCGCTCCCGACGGCGGCCACCCTCACATCCACCTGTGCGATCGCGAAGGACCTTCTCTGACATGAGCAGCGACGACATCTACATCCTCGGCATCCACATGACGAAGTTCGGGAAGCACCCGGACTCCGACGTGGTCGACCTCGGCGCGGAGGCGGCCATGGCCGCCCTCGCCGACGCCGGCGTGACCATGGCCGACATGGGCATCCTGGCCGCGGGCAACCTGATGAACGCGAGCGCCGGCTTCGGCCAGCAGCTCCAGAAGCAGATCGGCCAGACCGGCATCCCGGTGTTCAAC
This sequence comes from Salinilacustrithrix flava, assembly GCA_024128875.1. Classification (GTDB taxonomy): domain Bacteria; phylum Actinomycetota; class Acidimicrobiia; order Acidimicrobiales; family Salinilacustritrichaceae; genus Salinilacustrithrix; species Salinilacustrithrix flava. The sequence goes on along the minus strand of JAMYFF010000009.1, from coordinate 227,078 downwards.
GTGGCCAACGCGTGCGCCACGGGCGCCACCGCGCTGCGCACGGCGATCATGGCCATCAAGGCCGGCGAGTGCGACATGGGCCTCGCCGTCGGCGTCGAGAAGCTGGCCGGTGCCGGCCTCCTCGGCGGCGGTGGTGGCGGCGGCAAGTCCGACGAGCACAAGTGGGAGCCATCGGGCCGCTTCGGTGCCGTCGCCGGCGTCGACGGCCGCATCGGCACCGCCGCCATGCCGGGCACCTTCGCCCAGGTCGGCATGGAGTACCTGCACGAGAACGACTACAGCGGCGAGGCGTTCGAGCTGTTCGCCCGCATCAGCGTGAAGAACCACAAGCACTCCACGCTGAACCCGCTGGCCGCCTACACCAAGGAGATGAGCCTCGAGCAGGTGATGGGCGACGTGATGATCGCCTACCCCAACACCCGCCCGATGTGCTCGGCCAACTGCGACGGCGGCGCCGCGGCCGTGGTCGTCTCCGGCGCCAAGCTCAAGACCCTCTCCAAGGAGCAGCAGCGCCGGGCCGTGAAGGTGTCGGCATCCGTGCTCACCTCCGACCCGTGGCAGGAGGCCTGCCAGGTGCTGCCCGACGTGAACACGCTCACCCGCATGGCGGCCGAGCAGGCCTACGAGCAGGCCGGCGTGTCCCCCGAGGACCTCGACCTGGTCGAGCTGCACGACTGCTTCGCCACGGCCGAGCTCGTGCACTACGACAACCTCATGCTGTGCGAGCCGGGTGGGGCGGTGGACCTCTTCGAGTCCGGCGCCACCTGGCGAGACGGCTCGACCCCGGTCAACGTCTCCGGCGGCCTCGAGTCCAAGGGCCACCCGATCTCGGCCACGGGCATCGCCAACATCTGGGAGGTGTGCCACCACCTCCGCGGTGAGGCCGGCGACCGCCAGATCGAGGGCGCCAAGGTGGGCCTGGCCCACGTCATCGGCCTCGGTTCGGCCTGCGGCGTCCACATCCTGGAGTCCAGCGCGGCCTGATCCGCTCCGCCGCCTGACGTCCGTCCGCTGCGGTGGGCGTCAGGCGGAGGCAGCCAGCACGGCCTCGGCGCAGCGGCGCCCGGAGAACATCGCGCCCTGGATCGAGCCGGTGTCGCGGTGGTCGCCGCACACCCACAGCCCCGGTCGCACCGCCACGGCCTGCTTCGGCGCGAACGGCGGCGACTGGTCGGGCTGGCCGTGGGCGATGGCGTCGGTGCGCAGGTGCTCCCACCCGTCCACCTGCGCACCCCACCAGCCACGCAGCTGGTCCCGCACGGCCGGCTCCAGGGAGCTGTCGGCCCGGCCGGGGACGGCCGCGGCGATCAGCGACCGGCCCTGCGGCGCGTAGGTCGGGGCGACGTTGGTCATCACGGCGACGTTGCGAGCCGGTCCGGTGCCATCGAGGATCACCAGCCGGTCCTCGACCGGCGCCGCCGCAGCGCTGAACCACACGCACGACGCGGCGCGGGAACCGACCTCCTCGGTCCCGAGCAGTCGAGCGGCGGCCGGGCCCTCCGTGGCGACGACCACGTGGTCGGCGGTCACGACCTCACCGCCGGCGAGGGTCACGCGTCCGTCCTCCACGCCGGCGACCGGCGAGTCGCAGCGGACCGTGCCCTCGGGCAGTCCCGCAGCCAGCTGCCGGGGGATCGACTCCATGCCGAGCGCCGGCACGGCCGAATCGCCCCGGGCGAGGCTGCGGAACACCACGTCGAACACGCGACGGCTGGTGCCGAGCGACGGGTCGAGCTGGATCCCGCCGACGAGCGGCTCGAAGAAGCGCTCGATCATCGCCGGGGAGAAGCCGTCGTCCCGCAGCGCCTGCGCCGTCGTCACGTCCTCGCCCCGCAGCAGCTCCGGAGCGGTTGCCCGGAGGAGACGCCGGCGCAGCAGTCCGACCCGCAGCTTGTCGCCGATCGAGCCCACCGGTGCCAGCGCGCCGCGCAGCCCGGCGACGGGGGAGCGGAACGGGTCGACGACCCGGTGGAAGCGGTCGCCGACCCGCACCAGCGCGCCCGGGTCGAAGCGGCGCAGGTCGAGGGCGTCCAGATCCAGGTGGCGGGGGAGCTCGGGGTAGTCGGTGAGCAGGACCTGGAAGCCCCGGTCCAGGCGGTGCCCGTCGACCAGGTCGGTGCGCACCCGCCCGCCGGGCGCGTCGGCTGCGTCGAGCACGACGACGTCGCGCCCGGACGCCACCAGGGTGCGGGCGGCGACGAGGCCGGCGAGCCCGGCACCCACGATGACGACGTCGTGGTGGTTCGGGTTCGGGGTGCCGGGCACGGAGCGACGGTAGCGACGACGCCGCTGCCGGTGACCGCGCCCCGCCCCGCTGCGCGACGATGGGCGGGTGGAGAGCACGCGCGTGGACCGGTGGCTGTGGGCCGTGAGGATCTACAAGACCCGCTCCGATGCCACCAAGGCGTGCAGCGGCGGGCACGTCGAGATCGACGGGCGCACCGTGAAGCCGGCCCAGAAGGTGCGGGTCGGCGACCGCGTCCACGCCCAGGTGGGGCAGCGGGAGCGGATCCTCGACGTGGCCCGCATCATCGACAAGCGGGTGGGGGCGCCCATCGCGGTCGAGTGCTACGTCGACCACAGCCCGCCCCCGCCGGAGCGCCCGCTGCAGGCCCTCTTCGGCGAGCGCGAGCGCGGCGCGGGTCGACCCACGAAGCGGGAGCGCCGCCAGCTCGACCGCGAGCTGGGGCGTCGTCGCTGAGCACCCGCGCGGCACCTAGGGTGGCGAGATGGCTTCGTTCCACGACCTCGAGATGCGGTCGATCACCGGTGAGCAGATCGACTTCTCCACGTTCCGCGACCAGGTCTGCCTCGTCGTCAACGTGGCCAGTGAGTGAGGGCTGACGCCCCAGTACGCAGGTCTGCGTGCGCTCCAGGAAGACTTCGCCGACCAGGGCTTCACCGTCCTGGCCTTCCCCTGCAACCAGTTCGGCAACCAGGAGCCCGGCTCCGACGAGGAGATCCTCGAGTTCGCGACGTCGAAGTACGACGCCAACTTCCCGATGTTCTCCAAGATCGAGGTCAACGGCGACGGTGCGTGCGAGCTCTACCAGCTGCTCAAGGCCGAGCAGCCCGGCGAGGGTGACAGCAGCGACATCACCTGGAACTTCGAGAAGTTCCTGGTCGGACGGGACGGCTCCGTGGTCGCCCGGTGGTCCCCGATGAAGACCCCGGAGGAGATCCGGGAGGAGCTCCCGACGTACCTCTGATCGTGGTGGTGCCCGTCCGGGCGCCTCCGTGGGTATGCTGGTGGCCGAGCTGGTCGTCCACCGATTCGGTGCACGGCTCAGGTCCGGTCGAACGCCACGTCCGGAGCAGGTCGCCCTCCCAGCGCGACAGCTCATGACCCACCGGGTCGTCTGGCGGTTGCAGCGGGGATTGCACGGGGCGGCGCGGGTCGCCGGTGCCCGCATCGAACGGAGAGCACGATCACCAGCACCACCTTGTCGCCGGAGGCACCTGCCGTCCTGCCGCGAGACTTCGAATCCATCGTGCAGGCGCACCTGGACGGTCATGAGACCGCCGAGCAGCGCGCTGTGCTCGACCGGTTCCGGGACGACTGGGTGCGGGTCCTGTACCGCCTCCTCGACCAGGCCGACCGGGTCATCGAGGAGACGCGACGCACCGTGCGCGGTCCCGAGCGCCTGGCCATCATCGAGGACTTCGACCGCGAGGCGTTCCGCATCGACGAGGTGCTGACCGAGCTGCTCGGCCCGCCGTCCGAGGACGAGCTGACCCCCGATGGCGCCCAGCGCAAGGCCAAGGGTCGCCCCACCCCCGCCCCGGCCGCGCCGGTGGAGCCCGGCACCACCCAGCTGCAGCTGACCTGGGAAGCCGGCTCGATCATCGCCTGGGCCGGTGGCAAGGACGCGCCGTCCGACTCCGTCGCCGGCATCCGCGCCCGCCTCGCCGCGATCGGCGGTGGCTCGATCCCGTGGGAGGAGCACCGACCGGTCAAGCTCCCCGACGGATCCAAGGCCGAGACCGTCCGAGCGCCGCTCGGTGCCGCGCTCGGCTGGCTCGTGGCGATGCGACGCACGCCCGAGGACGCCGAGGTCGGCGTGTCGGTCCCGTGGCTCGGCCTCACCGCAGCCATGGCCGTGCGCCTCGCGGCCCAGGGCCGGATGGTGCCCCGGCTGCGCAAGGTGCGCCGGCGCGACGACGCCGGCGGCAAGGACCTGTCCACCTTCGAGGTGCACTGGGAGCCGGTGCTCATCGACCCCGAGGCCATCAGCGAGCTGGCCGCCTCCCGGCCCACGGCCGCCGCCGCCACCGGCAACCGCCAGGACGGCCGGGCCTTCACCCAGTCCGTGCTGTCGGACCTGCTCGGCACGATCTGCGAGATGGCTGCCGAGCGCCTCGAGGTGCCGGCGCCGCCGCCCGACCCCCGCTCCCGCAGCGACGTGGCCGAGACCGTGCTGGCCCGCCTCGACGGCAAGCCCTTCGACGCCCCGACCCGAGCCGGCGCCGAGCTCGTCCGCCGCCTCGACCAGTGGTCGTCGCCGGTCACCGGCACCGCCAAGCTCGCCCTCACCGTCCGGCTGGACCCGCCCGACGAGGGCAACGCCTGGCACTGCGCCGTGCTGGCCCCCGGCAACGACGACGTGCTGGAGCCCGTCGAGGTCGCCATGGTCAACGCCTCCAACACCAAGTCCCGGGAGATGAAGGCGCAGCTGGCCCGGGTCGAGAAGCTGTTCCCCGAGCTGAGCCGTCCCGGTGGACGCCGCCGGGGCGAGGTCATCCTCTCCCAGGAGGAGGCCTGGCAGCTCATGTCCCAGACCGGCGAGGTGCTCCGCGCTGCCGGCTTCGACGTGCAGGTCCCCATGCTGTCGCGCCGCAAGCCGGCACCCGGCCTGCGCCTCACCGCGGACGAGGCCCAGGAGTCCGTCGTCGGTGCCCAGCAGCTGGCCAACGTGCGCTGGTCGGTGGTGTTCGACGGTGTCGAGCTGTCCGCCGAGGACGTCCGCCGCCTCGCGACCCAGGCCCGCCCGCTGATCAAGTCGGGCGACAAGTGGGTCGAGGTCGACAAGGCCGACCTGCGCGAGGCCGCGGCTGCGCTCGCCGAGCGGGCCGACAAGACCCGCCTCACCGGCGCCGACATGCTCCGCCAGGCCCTCGGTCTGGAGGGCTCGCCCCTCGCCGGCGGCATCCAGATCACCGGTGCCGGCTGGGCAGCGGACCTGTTGCGCAGCGCGTCGCAGATCTCCGAGGACACCGTCTCGGCCACCCCGGAGGGGTTCGACGGCGAGCTGCGCCACTACCAGGCCGAAGCGGTCGCCTGGCTGCGCTTCCTCGACGACGCCGGCCTCGGCGGCTGCCTCGCCCTCGACATGGGCCTGGGCAAGACGCCCACCATGCTCGCCCACGTCGCCGCCACCGCGGAGAAGGGCCCGACCCTCGTCGTCGCCCCGCCCGCCGTCGTGGGCAACTGGGCCAACGAGGCCCGCAAGTTCACCAAGCGCCTGCGGGTCGTCGTGCACCACGGTCAGAACCGCACCAGCCCCCGTGGCATCCCGAAGATGGTCGAGAACGCCGACGTGGTCATCACCACCTACGGCACGGCCGTGCGCGACGTCGCCGCGCTGGAGAAGGTCGAGTGGGGCAAGGTCGTCCTCGACGAGGCCCAGGCCATCAAGAACCCCACCTCCGACACCGCCCAGCAGCTGCGCCGCATCGAGGCCCGCAGCCGCGTGGCCCTCACCGGCACGCCGATCGAGAACGGCCTCGGCGATCTGTGGTCGATCATCGACTACTGCAACCCCGGCCTCGTCGGCGGGCGGGCGCAGTTCATCTCCCAGCTGTCACCGAGCGGCACGGGCAAGGACGGCGCCGAATCCGCGCTCAAGGCCCTCAACGGCATCCTCGTGTTCCGCCGCACCAAGGCCGAGCCCGCCATCGCCGCCGAGCTGCCCGACCGCATCGACGAGCTCGACCACTGCGCCATGACCAAGGAGCAGATCGGCCTGTACCAGGCCGTGCTCGACCGCCTCGTCATCGACACGAGCAGCGAGGACTCCCCGCAGAAGAAGGGCGCGGTGCTCGCCGCGATCACGGCGCTCAAGCAGATCTGCAACCACCCTGAGGCCTACCGGCCCACCGGCGAACCGCTCGACGGTCGCTCCGGCAAGCTGACCCGCCTCAACGAGATCGTGGAGTCGGTGTTCGAGTCCGGCGAGCGGGTGCTGATCTTCACCCACTTCGCCACGTGGGGCGACAAGCTCGCGACGTACCTCACGGACCGCTACGACCTGCCGATCGCCTGCTACCACGGCGGTCTCGGCCGCGGCGCCCGCGACGAGCTGGTCAAGACGTTCCAGAACGGCACCGGACCCGGCGCCATGGTGCTGTCGCTCAAGGCCGGCGGCACCGGCCTCAACCTCACCGCCGCCAACCACGTCGTGCTCTACGACCGCTGGTGGAACCCCGCCGTGGAGGACCAGGCCCGCGACCGCGTGTGGCGCATCGGCCAGAAGAGCACGGTCATCGCCCACCGCCTCGTGTGCCCCGGCACCGTGGACGAGCGGGTCGAGGAGGTCGTCGCCGGCAAGCGCCGCATCGCCGACCTGGTCCTGCCCAAGTCCTCGAGCATCGGCGACCTCGACGCCCAGCAGCTGCAGGCCGCCCTCGGCATCGACCCGGACCTGTTGCTCACCGACGACGACGAGACGGCGGAGGACGCATCATGAGCGCCAACGGATCCAACGGCCAGAACGGCTCGAACGGCGACGGCGGGGGGCGCAAGCGCCGCAACCGCAAGCGCCGCAACCGGTCCACCGCCAAGGCGACGGCCGAGTTCTGGGGCGATCCCAAGACCCTCCCGGAGCCCCGCGACGACATCCGCATCACCCAGGACCCCTCCGCCGTCGTGCGGTCCCTGGGGCGGCCGCCGCTGCCCGGCCAGGAGCAGGCGTCGGAGGCGTACTTCGCCGCGGTCTACGCCCGAGCCGTCGGCCTGGCCAGCGCGCTCGCCGCTGCCGGCGACCTGATCGAGCCCGAAGAGCTCCTCGAGGGCTGACCGAGCCGGAGCGAAGCGACCCATGTCACGGTGCCCTTGGTGCGGCGGAGCCGCAAGCCCGGACCGCGGAGGAACGTGACTTCTCCGCACCCGTCGTAATGCCCGAAGCCGCCGAGGTGGCGGTCGCCGCCGCCCAGCTCCACCAGGTCGCCGCCGGCCGGGAGCTGTCGGCGCTGCCGGTGACCCACCCGCGCACCGTCCGCCACACCGATCCGGTGTCGCTGGCTGCGCTGGTCGGCCGGCGGGTGACGCGCGTCCGCTCGCACGGCAAGTGGATCGTGGTCGACCTCGATGGGGCCGACGCCGCGCTCGGCATCCACCTGCGCATGAGCGGCCAGCTCCTCGTCGCCGAACCGGGCACCCCGCACCCGGACCGCCACGTCCACGCCACCCTCGCACTGGGACCCCACCCCGACCCGTTCTGGCCTACCGATTCCCCCGCATGTGAGGGAATCCGCAGGCCAGAACGTGCGGTGGAGGTGCGGTTCCGGGATCCGCGGACGTTCGGTGAGCTGCGGGTCCTGCCCCACGGCGTCGCGCCGGTGGCGCCGGACCTGTTCGATCCGGCCGTGACCGGCTCGTCGCTGCACGCCTTGGCCGCGCGACGGCGGGTCGGGGTGAAGGCCGTGCTGCTCGACCAGACCCAGGGCGTGGCCGGCATCGGGTCGTACCTGGCCGACGAGGCCCTCCACCGGGCTGGCATCGACCCGACCGCGCCCGCGGGCGAGCTGGCCACCTCCGCGTGGGAGCGGATCCTGGTCGCAGCTCGAGCCATCGCCGTCGACTCGATCGCCGTCGGCGGGGTCACCCTCGAGGACGAGGGGTGGGTCGACCTGTGGGGCCGTCCCGGCACCTACGCGGCGCAGCTGCAGGTGCATGCCCGGGCCACCTGCGCGGCCTGCGACACGCCGACCAGCTCGGCCGTCGTCGGCGGCCGCCGGGCCCGGTGGTGCCGCCGCTGCCAGCACCCCCGCCGTCGTCGCTGACCCCGAACAGGGAAATCTCGTTGATCCGTCACCACCGGTGGTTCGGATCGACGAGATCTCAGTCGGGGGTGGCCATCCGGTCGAGGTCGACGACCTTGCCCCGGTCGATGCTCACCCAGTCGCGGGCCTCGAGGTAGGGCTTGAAGGTCTGGGCGATGAAGCGGCCGTCGGCCTCGGTCTTGGGGCGCTGCAGCTCGTACAGGTGGGGGAACTCCAGCCACGCGGTGACGGCGTGCCAGAGGCGCAGCACGGCGTCGCCCTCGGTGGGCGGATCGATGATGACGGGCCCGAAGACGCACTGGCCGTCGGGGAAGAACAGCGTCGGCACCCCGTAGCCGCCGGCGGCGACGACCTTGTCGTGCTCGGTGCGGACCTCGTCGTGGGTGGTCGGGTCGGCGATGGCCTCGTCGACCAGGCCCGGGTCGAGGCCGATCTCGGCGAGCAGGTGGCGGGCGACGTCGGGATCGTGGGGCTTGTGGCCCTCCTCGTGCAGGGCTCGCCCCGCCCGCTCGTACCAGGCATCGAGCTCGGCCATGTCCCGTCGGCGAAGCAGGGCGCCGATGCGCATCATCGACCACCCGTAGGACCACTCCCGCTCCCACGGGTGCTTCTTGCCCTCGGCACGGTTGATCTCCTCGAGGGAGAAGAAGCGCCACGTGATGTCCAGGTCGGTCTGGTCCCGCACGGCCCGGATCCACCGTGAGGTCTGGTATGCGAACGGGCACATGACGTCGAAGTGGAAGTCGACGGCGGTCGGGGCGGTCGGCGCGGCCATGGTCGGAGGGTACCGGCGCCGGGATCTGGCACCGCCGGCGGCACATGCCGGTACAGTCTCGCCATGACCGGCCCATCGGGCGGGGCCGAGGCCCGACTCGTCCGCATCGCCGAGGCGCAGCGACTCCTCGCCAGCGTGAGCCACCGGCTGGGGCCCACCCTCGAGCTCGACACCACGCTCAAGGCGGTGCTCGCCGCCATGCGCGAGCTGGTCGACTTCCGGGGCGGCAGCGTCAGCCTCGTCGAGCGCGGCACGGTGGGCATCGCCGCGTCCGACCCGCCGGTGTCGCCCGAGGTGCTCGACGTCCGGCTGCCGATCGGCTCCGGCATCGGGGGCCGGGTCGTGGCCACCGGCGAGACCATCTACGTCCCCGACCTGGATGTCGACGAGCGGGTCGACCCCGAGGTGCGGCGAGCCGGGTCCAACGCCGGCATGGTCAGCTTCCTCGCCGTGCCGCTCGTCTGCCTGGGACGTCCCATCGGGCTGCTCCAGGTCGACAGCGCCGAGGCGGACGCCTTCGACGACGTCGACGTCATGCTGCTCGAGGGCCTCGCCGCCCAGACCGCAACGGCGATCGAGTCCGCGCGCCAGTCCCACGAGCGGGACCGGGTGGACGCACTCAAGCACGGCTTCATCAACCTGGTGAGCCACGAGCTGCGCACGCCGTTGACCATCGCGGCCGGCATGCTGCACATGCACCGCGACCTCCACCCGGACCTCGCCGACCCCGATGGGCTGCTCGACCGGGCGGAGTCGGCCCTCGGGCGGCTCGGTCGCCTCATCGAGGAGCTCATCGTGATGAGCGAGCTCGGCGCCGGCGAGGTCAGGGCCGTCCACCGTCCGGTCCGGGTGCGTGAGCTGATCGAGGCGGTGGTGGAGGCGAGCGAGAACCCGTCGCTCGTCACCGTCCGCTGCGATCCGGCCCTCGAGTGGACGACCGACGGCCGTCTCGTGCGGATCGCGCTGGGGGCGCTGGTCGAGAACGCGCTCCTCTACGCCGGCGAGGCCGAGGTGGTGGCGGGGGAGGGCGTGCTCGAGGTGCGCGACGCCGGGCCGGGCCTGCCCGACGACGTGCTCGACCGCCGGGGCGAGGCGTTCTCGCGCTCGGTCCGCAACCCCACGACCGTGGCCGGTCTCGGCCTCGGGCTGAGCATGGTCACGGCGATGGTGGCCGAGCTCGACGGCGAGCTGTCCGTGGAGACCGCCCCCGGGGAGGGGACGAGCATCCGGATCCGCCTGCCGGTGTGACGAGGCGGCTGCCAGAACCGTTCCGTGGTCGCTGCCAGAACCTCAGCTCTGCTGCAGCGCGGCGATCGCCTCGGCCTGGGCCAGGGTCTGGCGGGCCTGATCGACGTGGAGGTTCTCGATCATCCGGCCGTTCACCGTGACCACGCCGCGGCCCTCTCGCTCGGCCTCCTCGAAGGCGGTGATGATCTCGCGTGCGGAGGCGACCTCGTCCTCGGACGGGGCGAAGACCTCGTTGCACGGGTCGAGCTGGCTCGGGTGGATGAGGGTCTTGCCGTCGAAGCCCATGACCTTGCCCTGGCGGCACTCGGCGAGGAAGCCCTCCTCATCACCGATGGCGTTGTAGACGCCGTCGAGGATGACCTTGCCGGTCGCCCGAGCGGCGAGCAGGCACAGGCCGAGGCCGGTGAGCAGCGGTTGGCGGCCGGGGATGTGCTGGGCGTGCAGCTCCTTGGCCAGGTCGTTCGTGCCCATGACCAGCACGGTCAGGCGCTCGGAGCAGCCGGCGATCTCCTCGGCGTGCAGCATGGCGATCGGCGTCTCGACCATCGCCCAGATCTTGGTCCTCTCCGGTGCGCCGCCGGACTCGAGCGCGGCCTCGATGGCGCGCACGTCCTTGACCGAGTTGATCTTGGGGATGACGATGGCGTCGGGGCCGGCCTGGGCGATGGCGGCGACGTCGTCGGCGTGCCACTGCGTGTCGAGGCCGTTGGCGCGGATGGCGATCTCGCGCATGCCGTACTCACCGGACGAGGCGGCGGCGCACACGCGGTCGCGGGCCTCGGCCTTGGCGTCGGGTGCGACGGCGTCCTCGAGGTCGAGGATGAGCGCGTCGGCGGTGAGCCCCTTGGCCTTCTCGAGCGCCCGCTCGTTGGCGCCCGGCATGTAGAGGACGGAGCGGCGGGGCCGCAGCGTCGCGTCGGTGGCGCTCACAGTCCGTAGGCCTCCTTGAGCTCGGGATCGCGCTCGGCGAGCTGGGTGGCCAGGTCGAGCACGACGAGGCACTGCTTCACCGAGGCGTCGTCCTCCATCTTCCCGTCGAGCATCACCGCACCGGTGCCGTCGCCCATGGCCTCCACGACGCGCTTGGCGTGCACCACGTCGTCGACCGGCGGGGAGAACACCTTCTTGGCGATGTCGATCTGCACCGGGTGCAGCGACCAGGCGCCGACGCAGCCGAGCAGGTAGGCGTTGCGGAACTGGTCCTCGCAGCCGACCGTGTCACGGATGTCGCCGAAGGGCCCGTAGTAGGCGTAGATGCCGTTCGAGGCGCAGGCGTCGACCATCCGAGCCACCGTGTAGTGCCACAGGTCCTGCTGGTAGGTGGTGCGACCGGCCTCGAGGTCGTCGCCGGTGGGGTCGGTGCGGACCAGGTACCCGGGGTGGCCGCCGCCGACGCGGGTGGTCTTCATGCGCCGGTTGGCGGCGAGGTCGGCCGGACCGAGCGACAGGCCCTGCATGCGGGGCGAGGCTGCGCAGATCTCCTCGACGTTGGCGACGCCGCGGGCGGTCTCGAGGATGGCGTGGATGAGCAGCGGTTCGGTGAGGTCTGCCTTCGCCTCCAGCTGGGCCAGGAGGCGGTCCACGTAGTGGATGTCCTCGGGACCCTCGACCTTGGGGATCATGACGACGTCGAGCTTGTCGCCGATGGCGGGCACGATCTCGAGCAGGTCGTCGAGGCCCCATGGGGAGTCGAGGCTGTTGACCCGGGTCCAGAACTGGGTGTCGCCGAAGTCGACGGACTGGCCGACCTCGATCAGGCCGGCGCGAGCCGCCTCCTTGTCGGAGGCGGGCACGGCGTCCTCGAGGTTGCCGAGCAGCACGTCGCAGGTGGCGACCATGTCGGGCACCTTCGACCGCATCTTCTCGTTCGCCGGCGGGAAGAAGTGGATGTTGCGCGAGGGCCGGAACGGGACCTCACGCAGGGGTGCCGGGGCGCCGATGGCCAGGGGAGCGAAGAAGTCTTTGGGGCTGCGCATCGGGGGAGACCGTACCGTCGGTCACCGAGGCGTCGGAAACCTCTCGGTGAGCGATGCGGGCCGCTCAGGCGAACAGGCGGGTGAGGCTGCGCCGCAGGTAGGCAGCAGCCTCGTCCCGGTCGAGCCCGCAGCGGTGGCGGAGGTGCTCGAGGGAGTCGAACTGGGTCAGCAGGTCGATCGTGTGGCGGGCGTCCCGACGAGCGTCGGGCGGGTCGAGCTGCTCCAGCTCGGGGGCGAACATCTGGTGGGCCTGCTCGCCGAGCCACTGGTAGGTGTTCATGAGGCCGGCCTGGACCTGGGGGTCGGTGGCGGCCCGCACGCGCGACGCCCGGTAGATCACACGCATGGCGTCGAAGAGGCGCAGCCGGCGATCGGTGAAGCGGTTGATGCGCTCGGGCAGGGGACCCTCGCCGATGCGCTCGATGTCGAACAGCGGTCGGGTGCGCTCGAGGTGACGATCGATGGCCGCGGTGATGAGCTCGTCGAGGTCCTCGAAGTAGCGGTACACCGAGCGCAGCGACACGCCGGAGCGGTCGGCGACCTCGTGGACGCCGGGATCCAGGTTCCCCTCCTCGAACAGCTCGAGGACGGCGTCCAGGACCGCCAAGCGGTTCCGGTCGCGCCGCGCCGTCCGCCCGTCCACACGGCTCTCTGCTTCGGTCGTCTGGTCCATGTGCGCCATCCACTCGTATCGGGCCCGCCGACGGGTGCTCCCTATCCGCGAGGTGCGCACTTCAGCACCCTTGGGTCAGATGCCTGCCTCGTGGATGACGGCGAGGGCCCGCTCGAAGAGCCCGACGGTGGTGGCGTGGAGCAGGTCGCCGATCTCCTTCGGGGCCTTGCCGGCGAAGGCCCGGGCGTGGGTGCCCTCGAGGATGATGCCGAGCCGGTAGGCGGCGAGCACGTGGTACCAGTCGACGTCGGCGGTGTCGCGCCCGGTGCGCTCGGCGTAGCGCGCGACCAGCTCTGCCTTGGTCGGGAGGCCGTCGATCCCGGCGCCGACCGCACCCGCGCCGCCCCCGTCGTCCGCCGGCGGCCAGGTGGACAGCAGGTGCCCGAGATCGAGCAGCGGGTCCCCGATGGTGCACAGCTCCCAGTCGACGATGGCGGCCAGGTCGGGGGCGTCGGGGCGGACCAGCACGTTGGCGAAGTGGAAGTCGCCGTGGATGATCCCCAGGTGCCACGTGGCGGGGCGGTTGCGCTCCAGCCACGCCGAGACCTCCTCGACGCCCGGGATGTCGGGGCCCGGGTACCCGTCGAGCTCGGCGTAGGAGTCCAGCTGGTGGCGCCACCGCGGGACCTGGCGCTCCAGCCAGCCGTCGGGCTTGCCGAAGTCGCCGAGCCCCACGGCCTCGTGGTCGACGAGGGCGAGGGCGGCGATGGCATCGACCATCGAGAACCCCATGGCCCGGCGCATCGCCGGATCCGAGCGGTGGGGCTCGGGGAGCCCGCTCGCCGGGTTGAAGCCCTCGATGGGCTCCATCAGGTAGAAGGCGGCGCCGAGGACGTCGGTGTCGGGGCAGGCGGCGATGAGGCTCGGGTGGGGCACGTCGGATCCGGCCAGGGCGGCCAGCACGCGGGCTTCGCGCCGCATCGTCTCGTCGGAGTTCGCCCGCTTGTGCAGCGGGGGCCGGCGCAGCACGTGGCCACGACCGCTCCGGGTGAAGCGGACGAGCACGTTCTGGGTGCCGCCGGCCAGCTGCTCGACGTCCTCCAGGGGCCCCGACCCCAGGCCCTGGTCGTCCATCCAGGTCCGGAGCGCCTCGAGATTGACGCCGGGCGGGTCCTCCACGTGTGCCATGGGCCACCTGTGTAGCGTCCCGGCATGACGATCTCCGGACATGTGGCGGACGGCTTCGAACCCGTCCGGGACGCCTTCTCCGCCAACTTCGAGACCCACGGGGAGCTCGGCGCCGGCGTCGCCGTCTACGTCGAGGGCGAGCTGGTGGTCGACCTCGTCGGCGGGACCGCCGACGAGAGCGGCACCCCCTACGGCACCGACGCCCTCCAGCTGGTGTTCTCCACCACCAAGGGCGCCGCCGCGGTCTGCGCCAACCTGCTGGCCCAGCGCGGCGAGCTCGACCCCGACGCCCTCGTCACCGACGTGTGGCCCGAGTACGGCCAGGCCGGCAAGGAGGGCACCACGATCGCCATGCTGCTCGACCACCAGGCCGGCGTGCCCGTGGTCGACGACCCGCCCTCGCTCGAGGAGGTCCTGCAGGTCACCCCCATCGTCGAGGCCCTCGCCGCCCAGGCCCCCCTGTGGGAGCCCGGCACCGCCCACGGCTACCACGCCCTCACCTACGGCTGGCTGGTGGGCGAGGTCGTGCGCCGCATCGACGGGCGCCCGATCGGGCAGTTCTTCGCCGAGGAGGTCGCCGCCCCGCTCGGGCTCGACTTCTGGATCGGCCTGCCCGACGACCAGCAGGGTCGCGTCGTGCCGCTCGTCCCGTCCCGACCGAGCGCGGACGACTTCGACATGGCCTCCCTCGACCCGGAGATCCTGCCGCTGCTGCAGGACCTGGCCACCGCCTTCCTCGACCCGAACAGCACCACCAACCGGGCGCTCATGCTCGACGGCACCTTCCTGCTCGGCGGTGGTCGCCTGGCGTGGAACCTGCCCGAGGTGCGGGCGTCGCAGATCCCCGCGGCCAACGGGGTCACCAACGCGCGGTCGCTGGCCAAGATGTACGCCGCCTGCGTCGGCGAGGTCGACGGGGTCCGCCTGCTCGACGAGGACACCTTGCAGCGGGCGACCACGGAGCACAGCGGCGGGCGTGACCGCGTGCTGATCATGCCCACCCGCTTCGGGCTCGGCTTCATGCTGACGTCCACGTTCTCGCCGCTACTCGGCGAGCGCAGCTTCGGCCATCCCGGCGCCGGTGGCTCGCTCGGCTTCGGCGACCCGGACCACGGGGTGGGCTTCGGCTACGTCATGTCCAAGATGAGCTCGGGGCTGTCGAACGACCCCCGCAGCCGCGGCCTCATCGACGCCCTGCGGAGCTGTCTCTGAGGCGGCCGCTCAGGCGGCGCTGACGTCGTTGGCCGGGATGCCGATGGAGACCTCCCAGGTCCCCCAGGCGCCGACGTCGACGGTGGGGTTCACCCCGCAGGACGTGCAGTGGCCGGTGGAGGTGGGCTGCCAGGCCGCGCCGCACTGCGGGCACGTGCCGGTGAGCATGGTGGAGCGGCGTCCAGCGCCGGTCTCGCCGTAGCGCTCGAAGGAGACCCGCCGGGAGTCCTCGGCCACGTAGTCGACGTAGTCGACCCGGCCGGCCGGCTCGGTGCCGGTCTCGCCGGTGGCCTGGTAGCTGGCCGTGCCGTTCTCGTAGAAGGCGAAGCTCGTGCCGCCGAGGCGGACCTGCTTCTCGCCGGGGCCGCCATCGACCTCGGTGGGTCGGACCGGGAGCCAGACGGTGGCGACCGGCGTGGGCATCCACTCGACCGACAGCCACAGGGCCAGGCCCTCGTCCAGGTGCACGAGCGCCTCCAGCCAGCGGTCGCCCTCCTCCTCCAGATCCAGCAGGCCGTGCACCGAACCGGGCTTGCCGTCGATGCGGACGCGGCGGCCGGGGGACAGGTCAGCACGAGGGTCGAACACGGCGCCTATGGTACGTATCCCCCACGGTGCCGGCGCACCGTCCGTCCCGCCAGCCAGCCCCGACCGGAGCGTTCTTGCACCTCCAGCTCGACGATCGACCCGGCACCACCGACGTGTCGGCGGACGGACTGGCCCTCCGGTTCCACGGCACGCCCGGCCTCGACGTCGTCGGCACCCTCTTCGGCACGCTCGACGCCCTCGGCCTCGCCGTGGTGGTCGAGGTGCTGGCGGCATCCCACCGGGTGCACCTCCTCGACGACGACGGCGTCCTCGCCACCGAGCAGGTCGCGTGCGTCTCACCGACCCCGGACGATCCCCTCCCCGCACGAGCCGACCACGAGGTCCGGGGCCACCGCCTGGAGTTCCGCGCCGAGCACCCCGACCTCGACGCGGCGGCGCTGGCTGCCATCGCGGTCGACCTCCGATCGGGCGCCGATGGCGAGGGTGTGCTCGTGGTCTCCTTCCCCGGGCACCGCGACGCGCTCACGTCGGTCCGGGTCGAGGCCGACGGCTGGGAGACCTGGCACCTGTACCCGGGCGCGGGGCCCCACGCGGTGCGGACCCGCACGCAGGTCGTGCGCCCGTGAGCGACGTTCCCGGCGGCCGCCCCGACCAGCCGGACCCGTGGGATGCCTGGCGGGGGTGGTCCGCCGGCTCGGACGGTCCGACCGACGCTCCCGGGGCGTGGGATGCGTGGAAGAGCTGGGAGTACACGCCGCGGGCCCGTCCCCCGATGGCCACCGGCGCCGGGTGCAGCGGCTGCGGCTCGACCGGCATCGGCGTGATCATCGCCATCGTCGTCTTCATCATGCTGCTGTCCTCCTTCATCGGGTCGATCGGCGCCAGCGACCTGTCGGCCGACGACCTCATCGCCTCGATCGACGCCCTGCCGGTCACCGGACCACGCGACCAGCGGCCACCCGACACCGGCGCGGGGGAGACCACCACGTTCCCGGCGCCCGGTGCCGTGCCCGTCGCGGTCGCCGACCAGATCCAGTCCGTGCGGGCGCCGAGCCAGCGGGACTCGTCCGGCGAATCGGTCTTCCTGCTCTATGAGGAGGCCACCGTGGCCATCCAGCCCGTGGCCGACGGCTCCGAGGTCGTCGTGTTCGACGACAACCGCGCCGCCACCCGCCGCTTCCCGTCGATCCTGCTGCTCCCGGGCTGGTCCGGGACCCTGGACGACTTCGACACCCGCGCCCGCTCCCGGGGCGGGATCGGCGGCTTCCGTGGCGGCGGCGGAGGCTTCGGCAAGTGACCGCCCGGCGATCCGCCACCCCCGCCCCTTCCGCGAAGGAGAGATGAGATGACGACGATGCTGCTCGCTGCCACCACCGACGGGGTGCTCGACGACGTCGGGGCTGCGGCCGCGTGGACGCTCGCGTCCTTGCTGCTGTTCGCCGTCGGGTTCGTGATCATCGACGTGCTGACCCCGGGGCACCTGCGGACCCAGATCCGGGACAACATCAACGCCGCCGTCCTGGTGTCGGCCAAGATGCTCGCCGTCGCCGCGATCGTCTTCGTGTCGGTCTGGACGGCGCCCGACGAGCTCGGCGACGGCATCGTGTACGCCGCCTCGCAGGCCCTCTGGAGCCTGGGTGTGTCGGTGCTCGCGTTCCTGGGCCTCGATCGGCTGATCCCCGGCGGGATCCGCAACGTCGTGAACGAGCCCAGCTTCTCGCCCCGGGTGCTCGTGGCCGGTGCCGCCGAGCTGGCGGTCGCCCTCACCGCGGCGGTGGCGCTGTCCTGACCGGACGATGGGGGCTCCCGTGAGCGCCGCCCGGCTCCCCGAGCCGGTGGACCTGCGCGCCCGGCGGTTCGCCCTGCTCGTGGTGGCCGGCCTGCTGGCCGCCGCCGGCGTGGCCTACGAGCTGTCGCTCCTGCTCCTCGGCACGGTCACCGTCGGTGCCACCGAGCGGGCCAACGCCGTCGTGCTCGGCGCGGCGATGGCCGGCATGGGCGCCGGTGCCGCGTTCGGCGGCCGCCTCGCAGGCCGGCCGGTGCGCGCCTTCGTCGGTGTCGAGGTCGTCCTGGCCATCCTGGGGGCCGCCGCCGCCCCGGGGCTGTACTGGCTGTGGGCGTCGCTCGACACGTTCTGGGGTCCGCTCCTGGTGGTGGCCTTCGCCATCGGGGCCTGCATCGGCGCGGAGATGCCGCTGCTCGCTGCGCTGAACGACCAGCTCGCCCGCCAGCGGGCCGCGTCGGTCGTGGCCAAGCTCACCGCGGCCGACTACCTCGGCGCGTTCCTCGGCGCCATCGCCTTCGCGTTCGCCGTCCGCCCGGTGCTCGGCCTCGTGGGCGCGACCATGGCGATCGCCGCGGTGAACCTCCTGCTGGCGGCAGCCGTCCCGATCGTGATGGGGGTGCCGCTGCGCCAGGGCGCCCTGGTCGTGCCCGGCGCACTGGTGCTGGCCGGCATGGTGGTCCTGGCACCGACCGTCGTGGACGACGGGCGCCAGCGCCTCTACCGCGACCCGATCCTGGCGGTGGACGACCGGGGCCGCTCGGACATCGTGGTCACCGAGCGCCGGCACCGCGACGGCCGGCGCGACACCCGGCTCTTCCTCGACGGCGACCTGCAGCTGTCCAGCGTCGACTCGTACCGGTACCACGAGGCCCTCGTCCACCCGGCGATCGCTGCCGCGCCGGGCCGTGACCTGGACGTGCTGGTGCTCGGCGGCGGCGACTGCGCGGCGGTCACCGAGGCCCTGCGCCACGAGCAGGTGGCGTCGGTGACGCTGGTCGAGCTGGATCCGCGGGTCACGGACGCGGTCGGCGACATCGAGGGGTTCGACGAGCTGTCGGCCGGCTGCGACGACCCCCGCACCGAGGTCATCACCGCGGATGCGTTCGAGTGGATCCGACGCACGGACCGCACCTTCGACGTGCTCGTGGCCGACTTCCCCGACCCGGACACGGCGGCGCTCGGCCGCCTCTACAGCGTGGAGCTCTTCGTCGCCGCCCGGTCGGTGCTCGCTGCCGACGGGACGGTCAGCGTGCAGTGCGGCTCACCCTGGTTCGCCCAAGCGGCGTACTGGACGTGCGCGGCCACGCTCGAGGAGGCCGGCTGGGCGTCGACGCCGTACCTGGCCGACGTGCCGTCGTTCGGCACGTGGGGGTTCCACCTCGCCGTGCCCGACGGTCCCGCCCCGCTCGTCGCGGCGACGGAGCCCCCCGGTGCCCGCTACTGGGACCGCTCGGTGGCGGCCGGGTCGATGGTGCTGCCCCCGGACCTGCTGGTCGAGCGGGACCAGGAGCCGACCACGGTGCTCGAGCCCCGCATCGTGGACGCGCACCAGCGGGCCTGGTTCGACTACTGATGCCGACGACCGACGCTCGGTGAGGTCAGACCGCGGCGTTGCCGGCCACGGCGTCGCGCACGGCCTGGGCGACGTCGGCGGCGGAGGCGCCGGGGCCGAGGATGGCGGCGACGCCTGCGTCGTGGAGGGGGCCGATGTCGTCGTCGGGGATGATGCCGCCGACGATGACGGGGATGTCGAGGCCGTTGTCGCGCAGGGCCTGGACCATGCGGGGGGCGAGGGTCATGTGGCTGGCGTTGTGGAGGGAGAGGCCGACGGCGTCGGCGTCCTCCTGGATGGCGGCGGAGACGACCATCTCGGTGGTCTGGCGCAGGCCGAGGTAGACGACCTCGAAGCCGGCGTCGCGCAGCATGCGGGTGACGACGCGCAGGCCCCGGTCGTGGCCGTCGAGGCCGAGCTTGGCCAGCACGATGCGGATCTGGGGGTCGGCCATCAGATCACGGCCTTCTCGGTGTAGCGGCCGAACTCGGATTCGAGGGCGGCGACGACCTCCTCGAGGGTGGCGTAGGCGGACACGGCGTCGAGCAGGGCGGGGATGAGGTTGGTGCCGGCATCGGCTGCGTCGGCGCGCACCCGGGCGAGGGCGGCCTCGACGGCGGTGTCGTCGCGGTCGGACTTCACGGCGGCGAGACGCTTGCGTTGGAGGTCCTCGACGCCGGGGTCGATGCGCAGGAGGTTCTGCTCGGAGTCCTCGTTGCCCTCGGTGAAGGCGTTGACGCCCACGATGATGCGCTGGCCGCTGTTGACCTCGCGCTGGAAGCGGTAGGAGGCCTCGGCGATCTCGGACACGAAGTAGCCGTCCTCGATGCCGGCGTAGACGCCCTCGAGGATGGAGCCGTCGCCGAGGCGGTCGAGGTGGGCGAAGACCTCCTCGGCCCGGCGCTCCATCTCGTCGGTCATCCACTCCACGTAGGGGGCGCCGCCGAGGGGATCGGCCACGTTGGCCACGCCGGTCTCGTGCGCCACGATCTGCTGGGTGCGCAGGGCGATGCGGGCGGCTTCCTCGGTGGGCAGGGCGAGGGCCTCGTCGTAGGAGTCGGTGTGCAGCGACTGGGTGCCCCCGAGCGCGGCGGACAGGGCCTGGGTGGCGACGCGGGCGATGTTGTTGCGGGGCTGCTGGGCGGTGAGCGATACGCCCGCGGTCTGGGTGTGGAACCGCAGCATGTGGGACTTGGGGTCCTTCGCGCCGTAGCGATCCTTCATCCAGCGGGCCCAGATGCGCCGGGCGGCCCGGAACTTGCCGATCTCCTCGAAGAAGTCGGAGTGGGCGTTGAAGAAGAACGACAGCCGGGGGGCGAACGCGTCGACGTCGATGCCGGCGGCCACGGCGGCCTCGACGTAGGCGAAGCCGTTGGCCAGGGTGAAGGCCAGCTCCTGCGCGGCGGTCGAGCCGGCCTCGCGGATGTGGTAGCCCGACACCGACACCGGGTGCCACCGGGGCATCTCGGCCGAGGTGAACCGCATCAGATCGGTGATCAGGCGCACCGAGGGCCGGGGCGGGAAGATGTACTCCTTCTGGGCCTGGTACTCCTTCAAGATGTCGTTCTGGATCGTGCCCGACAGCGCGGCGCGCTCGACACCGGTCTTCTCGGCCACCGCGATGTACATGGCCATCACGATCGGGGCCGGACCGTTGATCGTCATCGACGTCGACACGCCGGACAGGTCGATGTCGGCGAACAGGTCCTCCACGTCCGCGAGGGTGTCCACGGCCACGCCGGCCCGGCCGACCTCGCCGAGCGACCACTCGCTGTCGGAGTCACGACCCATCAGCGTGGGCATGTCGAAGGCCGTGGACAGGCCCGTGCCACCGTTGCGCAGGATCTCCTTGAACCGCACGTTGGTGTCCTCGGCCGTGCCGAACCCGGCGAACATCCGCATCGTCCACAGCCGCGACCGGTACATCGAGGCGTGGATGCCCCGCGTGTAGGGGTACTGGCCCGGGTACGGGCCCTCCCCGTACACCGGGTCGACCTCGACCCCCGACATCGTCGAGAACGCGGTGTCGCGCAGCTGGGCCGCTTCGTAGGCCGCCTGCCAGGCATCCCGGTACTCGTCGCCGGCAGTGTTGTGGTCGCTCATCGATGGTCCCCTCGTCGCTCGGCGACCAGCCTATGGGGTGGTGTGACGCCGGCCTCAGGCCAGGCCGAGGCGCTGGTGCTGCTCGGTCGGCGCCTCCACCTCGTCGAGCGCGGTCCGGAGCAGCTCGACCAGCTCGGCTTCGACCGTCTCGCCGGTGCGGTTCTCGGCCTCCTCGGGGTCGAGGTCGATGTCGTAGAGGTGGTGGTCCCCCACGTTGCGGTGGCCGCTCACCCAGGTGGGCAGGAGGTCGCCCGGTCGGAACGGCTGGCGCAGCACCGGGATGGACGAGCCGGGCATGTGGTCGAGCCACGCCCGGTCGTCGGGGTCGGGTAGGCCCTGCATCCCGGCGACGTGCAGGGGCATGGTGCTCCAGCGGTTCGACCACATCGACAGCGGGAAGCCGTCGTGCTCGGGCGCCCGGGCGTACTTGCGGTGCCCGTCGGTGACCTGGACCCACGACCCGAACACGCCGCCCAGCGCCCAGTCGCGGATCGAGGTCGCCGTGCCCTCGATCAGGGGCACCATCGACCGGCCGTGCGAGGTGCCGGCCGGTGCGATGCCGAAGACGTCGGCGATGGTGGCGTGGATGTCGACGTTCGTGGTGAGCGCGTCGACGGTGCCGCCACCGGGGCGACCGGGCCACGCGGCCAGCAGGGGGGTGTGGCCGAGCGGCTCGAACTGGGGGACGGCGGGCTTGCCCCAGATGTCGCGACCCCGGCGCTGCTCGCCGAGGTAGTGGCCGTGGTCGGTGCACACGACGAGCGCGGTGTCGCCCCACAGGTCGCGCTCGTCGAAGGCATCGAGGACGCGGCCGAACCAGTGGTCGATCATCGACACCTTGGCCCCGTAGTTGGCCCGGATGTGGCGGCCCTCGGCCTCCGACAGCGTGCCTCTGCTGATGGCGCCGTCGGCGTAGGGAGGCCAGATGAGGGCGTCACCGTCCCACGGACCGTCCTGGTAGCGCGAGGCCCAGGGCTCGGGGGTGTCGAAGGGCTCGTGCGGGTCGAACTCGTCGACGAACAGGAACCACCCGTCGGGGTGGTGGGGCGTGGCCTCCCGCAGCCAGCGGGCGGCGAAGGACATGGTCTGGGGACCGGGGTGGTCCTCCTCGGCGCGCAGGTGCGTGCGGGCGGTGTCATAGGCCCGCTCCAGGCCGGTGAGGCCGAAGGCCCGCTCCCAGAACCAGCCGCCGGGCGCGGCCGGCCGGACCTCGCCCCGAGACGGCTCGCCGATCCAGGACGGGTCGGCCCACGTCCGCCACGGGTCGCCCTCGTGGCCCCGCAGGTACTCCCAGCCCGAGAAGTCGGTGTGGTAGTTCTCGCCGTCCGTCTCGAACAGGTGCGGGTGGTCGGTGACGAGCTGGGTGACGACGCCGGCGTCGCGCAGCTGGGCGGTGATCGGCCGCTCCCACAGCTCGATCGAACCCCAGCACCGCCACAGGAAGTCCAGCGATCCGACGAGGATGTCGTGGCGGGCCGGCATGCAGGGCAGCGACCCGGTGACGTGGCGGGTGAACGTCGTGGCCCGCTCCCGGGCGAAGCGGTCGAGGTTCGGCGTGTCGAACTCGGTGCCGCCGTACGCGCCGAGGTGGTGGCGGTTGAGGGAGTCGAGCAGGACCACGACGAGGTTGCGGGGCCGGCTCGCCGGGGGGGTGGTCACGGCGTCACGATCGGGAACATGCGGGCGAAGGTGTCGACCGCGCCGGCGATGGTGGCCAGCGCGCCGACGTCGCCGTCGACGGCGAGGGTCCCGTCGGCCGTCGCGGCGTCGAGGTCGAGCGCACCGTCGACCAGGGAGACGAGGACCGTCGAGGCGCTGGTGACGCGGGCATCGGCGTCCGGTGCGGTCCGGCCGGGGGAGTGGAACAGGGTGCGGTTGGAGATGCCCATGACGTGCACCTCGTCCCGGTCGGTGAGCGTCCACTCGATGGTGCAGCCGAAGCCGGCGAGCGCGTCCGGGCGGAGGCGCACGCCGAGGGCGTCGAACAGCATCGAGGTGGTCATGCCGGGCGCGAACCCGCCGAGCGACGCGTCACCCAGGTCGAAGGTGCCGGTGCGCAGCTCCTGGGCGCCGGTCAGGTAGAAGTTGCGCCACGGTGCCGACTCGGACGCGAAGCCCAGCCGCTCCAGCACCTCGGCCTGCAGCTCCCGGGCGTCGGCCCGCTCCGGGTCGCTGAACACGACCTGGTTCAGCACCTGGGCCAGCCAGCGCAGGTCCTCGTGTTCCGCAGCCGCTGCCAGAAGTTCACCCGCCGGGGGTCCCCCGGCCCCGTCCAGAACGTCCCGGGCCCTGGCGAGGACGGCGTCGGCGCCGCCCATCCACTCGACCGTGCGGGTGGCGGTCTCCACCGGGGGGAGGGGGTGCAGGTTGGCCGGGTTGCCGTCGAACCAGCCCAGGTAGCGCTGGTACACCGCCTTCACGTTGTGGTTGACCGTGCCGTAGTAGCCCCGCACGTGGTGCTCGCCGGCGAGGTCGTCGAGGTCGGCGAAGGACTCCCGGTCGAGCTGCTCCGCGATCTCGGCCGCGGTCAGGCCGTGGTTGGCCAGGCGCATCGTCTGGTCGTGCAGCCAGCGGTAGAGGTCGCGCTGCTGGACGAGGAACGTCCGGACGTCGTCGGCGCCGAAGCGGGGCCAGTGGTGGCTGGCGAAGCAGGTGTCGGTGACGTCGGCGAACAGATCGATGGACTCGTTGATGTAGCGGCTCCACGCCAGCGAGTCCCGCACCTGGGCGCCGCGCAGCGTGTACAGGTTGTGCATCGTGTGGGTGCAGTTCTCGGCCATGCACAGCAGCCGCAGGTCGGGGAAGTGGAAGTTCATCTCCGCCGGCGCCTCCGTGCCCGGCGTGAGCTGGAACACGATCCGCACGCCGTCGAGCACGCGCTCGGTGCCGGTCTCGTGGATCTCCTCGGTCGGGGGGATGAGCCCGACCGTGCCGAGCGGCGTGGCCTTGCCCAGGCCGGCGTCGACCTGGCCCTCGGGCCCGACCGGCAGCAGCGGCCCGTACATGTACATGGCGCGCCGGACCATCGCCGGCCCCGCGATCACGTTCTCGCTCACCGCCTCCTGGAGGAACCCCGCCGGCGCCAGGACCTGGCAGCGACCGGCGGCGACGTCCTCCGCCGTGGTCACGCCCTCGACCCCGCCGAAGTGGTCGATGTGGGAGTGGGTGTAGATGACGGCGACGACCGGCCGCTCGCCGAGGTGCTCGTTGGCCAGGGCCAGCCCGGCGGCCGCGGTCTCGGCGGCGGTGAGGGGGTCGATGACGATCCAGCCGGTGTCGCCGGCGATGAAGGTGATGTTGGACAGGTCGTAGCCCCGCGCCTGCCACACGCCGCCCCGCCCGTCGGCGTCGGGGGCCTGCACCTCGAAGAGCCCGTGGACGCAGTTCAGCCGGGCCTGGCGCCACAGGCTCGGGTGCACCGAGCTCGGCGCCTCGGGGGTGTCCCGGAGGAAGTCGTACCGACCCGTGTCCCAGATCGGTCGCCCGTCGCGCTCGATGATCCCGGTCGGGTGGCCGGCCACGAAGCCTCGGGTGGCCCGTTCGGCGTCGCCGGTGCCGTCGTCGGGGGCGTCGGTGATCCAGTCCGTACCGGGGTGCTGCATGCCGGCATGGTGGCATCCGGATGGCTGGGGACGCGCTCGTGCACGCGTTCTCGAAGTTGTTGCGAATCGATGACGCGCCTAGTGTTTCGAATTCGTGACGGAACCGCCTCCGGGCGCTCCTCCGGCCCCGTGCCGGCACCGACCCTGTCCCCGACCCCCTCGGACCCATCGCACGCCACCTCGCCCCCAGCCCGCCCGACGCACGCACCTTCGCTCGTCGGCGGCTGGCCTCCCTCGCCGGTGTCCTGGCCCTGGTGCTCGCCATCGCGTCGCTCGTCAGCGTCGGCGGTGACGACGCCGTGGACGTGACCACCGCGACCGCGGCGACCGGATCGGACGCCGGCGACGTGCGGGCCGCATCGGTCGGGTCCCCGAGCGAGGTGCGCGAGCTGCTGTCGGAGACGACCACGACGCTGGTGGAGGCCACCGGCGCCACGACCTCCACGACGGCGGCGCCCGCGACCAGCACGTCCACGACGGCCGCAGCCCCGGCGACGGACGACACCGACGACGCTGGCGCGACCTCGACGACCACCGAGGCGCCGACGGCCCGGGCCCTGCACACCGAGTCCACCACCACCACGACGGCGGCGCCGACGACCACCGAGGCCCCGCGTCGCCAGGCCACGACGACCACGACCGCGGCACCCCGCCCGGCCCCGACCACCACGGCCGCGCCCACGACGACCACCACGGCACCGCCGCCCCCGCCGCCCACCAGCGAGCCCTCGGACGGCGGCTACGCGTACGACGATCCCCGTGGCACCCAGGTCTGGTACGACCTCGCCCAGTGCGAGTCCGGCGGCAACTGGTCGATCAACACCGGCAACGGGTACTACGGCGGCCTCCAGTTCGCGCTGGCGACGTGGGAGTCGGTCGGTGGCTCCGGCTACCCCCACGAGCACCCGGCGGCGACCCAGATCGACTTCGGGCGCACCCTGCAGGCCCGCCAGGGCTGGGGCGCGTGGCCGCACTGCTCCGAGAAGCTCGGCCTGCGTTGACCCTCCCCGGTCCCCGCTGACCGGCGCTCCGCTCGCTGCGTCGCAACACGACTACCGTGCGAGCGGTGGCAGGGTCGGGGAGCGATCGAGCGTCGACGAGACCCGAGCGGCCCCCGCGCCGAGCCCAGACCTGGCTGTTCTCCCTCGCCCTGGTCGTGCTGGTCCTGGGGACCGCCGCCGGCGTCGTGCTGGCCCGAGCCCGCGCCGTCGAGGCGGTCGAGGACCGGGCGCGGCGAGCGGCGAGCAGCGCGGCGGCGCTGCTCGAGATCGACGTGCGCCAGGTCGCTGCCGGCCTGGGCGGCGCGGCAGCCGTCGTCGGCCCCGACGGCGAGCTCGACGTCGAGGTCTTCCGCTCCTTCGCCAGCGATCCGCTGAGCGGCGAGGAGGTGCGCCAGCTCGCCCTCATCGACGTCATCACCGCCGACGAGCGTGCCGAGTTCGAGGATCGGATCGGCGCCGACATCACGGTCCTCGACGACCGGGGCCGGCTCGTGCCGGCCCCCACGACGCCGGTGCACCACCCGGTGCTGAGCGTCCAGCCCGACGTGGCCGAAGGTGCCGCGGTCGGGTTCGACTTCGGGGCCGACCCGACCCGTCGCGCCGTGCTCGAGGCGGCCCAGCGGACGCGGGCCGCGGCGGTGGGCGGGGTCGTCGACGTGCCCAGCGAGGTGGGGCCGGTCGTCGCGGTCGTGCGCCCGCTGCTGGACGGCGACCACGAGGTCCGGGGGTTCGTGGCCACCGGCATCCCCGTGTCGCGCCTGCAGGAGTCGATCCGCACCGCGGTGGTGTCGGGCGCACCCATCGCGCTGGTCGACGGGGAGTCCCTCATCGCCGGCGACGAGCTGCGGGATCCGGAGGAGGCGACGGCCGCCGACGTCGACGTCCCGTCCGGGTCGTGGCAGGTGCTGGTCGGACCGGGCAGCGGACCCGACCTCGCGCTGGCGTGGCTCGTGGCCGCCGGCGGCCTCGTCGCGATCCTCGCCATGGCTGCGCTCGTCATCGTGACCGAGCGCCACCAGCGCCGCCTCGGTGGGGCCAACGCCCTGCTCGCCACCAACGAGGAGCGCAGCCGAGCGGTCCAGGTCGTCGCCGGTCGCCTCGCACGCGCCCTGAGCGGCAGCGACGTCGCTGCCGCGCTCGTCGACCACCTGCCCGCGGCCGTCGGCGCACGCTCGGCCGTGGTGGCCACCATGGACCGGGCCGGACGGCTCGCCGTCATCGAGCGCGAACCGGCTGGCGACCAGGGTGGCGAGGAGGGAGAGGACGAGGGGCGCGCCGTCGAGGCCCGGCCGCTACCGGTGCCCGTCGTGGGATCCGTGGTGGAGGGCGCCCTCGCCCGGCGCGAACCGGCGTGGTTGTCGTCTCCGCTCGGGTGGAAGGGCGACGAGGTGGCCACCGAGCTCGCCGGCGACGGCCAGGCCCTCGCCGTCCTGCCCCTGCTCGCCGAGGACGTCACCGGCGTCCTGGCCGTGTCCTACCCCCGGCTGCACATCTTCGGTGACGACGAGCAGGCCCTGCTGCAGACGGTCGGGGTGCTGGCCGCCCGGGCCCTGGCGCGCGGGCGTCGCTACGACGCCGAGCACGAGACCGCGGTGGCGTTCCAGCGGGCCGCCCTGCCCGATGCCCTGCCCACCGTGGCGGGCGCCACCGTGGCCGCCCGCTACCGACCGGCGACGCACGGTGCGACGGTGGGCGGCGACTGGTACGACGCCCTGCTCCTCGACGGTGACCGCGTCCTGCTCGTGGTCGGCGACGTGGTCGGCCACGGCATGGTCGCGGCAGCCGCCATGGGCCGGCTGCGCACGGCCTTCCAGACCATCGTCCGCTTCACCGCGGACCCCGGACTGATCCTCCAGGCGATCAACCAGCAGGTGCTGACGATCCCCGACGCGTTCTGCACGACGGTGGTGTGCGTCGTGCTCGAACTCGGCACCGGCGAGCTGGTGTGGTCCCGGGCCGGGCACCCCCCGCCGCTCGTCGTCGGCGCCGGCGGGCGTGAGCTGCTCGACGAGCCCTGCCTGCCCCCGCTCGGCGTCGCCGCCGATGCGGTCGCGCCCGTGCACCGACGGATGCTGGCCACCGGCGACGTCGTGGTGCTCTACACCGATGGCCTGGTCGAGCGCCGCACCGAGGCGCTCGACCAGGGCTTCCGCCGCCTCGGGGCGGTGGCCGAGGAGCTGATCGACCTCGATCCCGAGGAGCTCAGCGACGCGCTGGTCGAGGCGCTCGTGCCGGCCGAGGACCAGACCGACGACCTCGCCGTCCTCGTGGTGCGCTTCGAGGGCCGGAGCTCAGGTGGCTGCTGAGGCCGCGGGGCGAGCCTGCAGGGTGGCCCACTGGTAGGTGCTGAGGGCCATGAGGAGCACCCCGTTGGGGACGTGCCAGGCCGCAGCCTCGAGCTGCTCGCGCCCGACGTAGCCGAGGCCGACCTGGGCGAAGGTGAGCATGCCGATGAGGGCGGCGACGGTGAGCTGCGAGGTGGAGGGCCGCCGGTAGATGGCGAGGGCCAGGTTGGCGACGGCGAGCACGAAGAGTCCGTTGCCGACGTAGCCGTGCACCACGATGTCCCAGGTCCCGAAGAGCCGCTGCGAGCGCCCGGCCATGAGGGCGAGCACGAGGACGAGGACGGCCATGACCGCCGCGAGGGCGCGCTGGACGCCCGCCAGGCGCTGGCGGTTCACGCCGGCACCATCGGTTCCAGGCCGGCCTCGATCCGCTCGGTGACCTCGTCGACCGTGCCGGTGCCGTCGACCCGGACGAGGATGCCGCGCGACTCGTAGAAGTCGACGAGCGGAGCGGTGTTGTCCTCGTACACGGCCAGGCGCTCGCGGATGACCTCCTCGGTGTCGTCGCTGCGGCCCTGCTCCTCGCCCCGCTGCACGAGGCGGCGGACGAGCTCGTCCTCGGGCACCTCGAGCATGATCACGGCGTGGAAGGTGCGCTTGAACTGCAGCCCCCACTCGTAGGCGAAGCGGGCCTGGGTCAGGGTGCGGGGGAAGCCGTCGAGGAGGAAGCCCTCGAGGATCTCGCCGGTGCCGTCGCCGCCGATCTTGCGCAGCACCATGTCGATGACGAGGTCGTCGGGCACGAGGCGGCCGGCGTCCATGTGCGACTTGGCCTGTTTGCCGAGGTCGGTGCCCCGGGCGACGTGGTCCCGCAGGAGGTCCCCGGTGGCGAGGTGGGGGACGCCGTGGCGGTCCGCGAGGCGTTGCCCCTGGGTGCCCTTGCCTGCGCCGGGTGGCGCGAGCAGCAACGCTCGGAACACGGTCTTCCCCTGTGGCTCGACGGTGTGGTCCGACGACGCTAGCGCACCGGCGCGCCCCGGCCGGGAGGCGCGCCGGGCCCTCGCGCCGGTGGCAGGATGGCCGCCCTATGAGCCCCACGGAGACCGCAGACACCAGCACGCCCATCGAGGACCGCATCGGTCCGCGAGGCGTCTGGTGGCCCACCGATGCGATGCCGGCGGGGGCAGCCGTCGAGTTCGCCCAGTGGCTCGAGTCCCTCGGCTACGGCGCCCTGTGGATCCCCGAGACCCTCGGCCGCGACCCCTTCGCCCACGCCGCGCACCTGCTGTCGAGCACCTCGACGCTGGCCGTGGCCACCGGCATCGCCAACATCTTCAACCGCCACCCGGGGTCGATGCGCCAGGCGCAGCTGACCCTGGCCGAGCAGTCCGGCGGGCGCTTCCTGCTCGGCGCCGGCGTCTCCCACGCCCCGATCGTGGCCGGGGTGCGCAAGCTCGACTACTCCAAGCCCCTGACCTCGATGCGCGAGCACCTCCAGGGCATGGCCGATTCGATGTACATGGCGCCCGCACCCGCCGTGCCGCCCAAGACCGTGATCGCCGCGCTCGGCCCCAAGATGCTGGAGCTGGCGGCCAGCGCGGCCGACGGCGCCCACCCGTACTGGACCACCCCCGAGCACACCGCCCAGGCCAAGGCCGTCCTCGGCGACGACAAGATGCTCTGCGTCGAGCAGAAGGTGGTGCTGTGCACCGACGCGGCCGAGGCCCGGGCCACGGCGCGCGCCGCGCTCGGCGTGTACATCGGCCTGCCGAACTACTTCAAGAACTGGTTCCGCCTCGGCTTCGACGAGAGCGATCTGGCCGACGGTGGCTCGGATCGCCTCATCGACGCCCTCGTGCCGTGGGGCACCGCGGAGGAGATCGAGGCCCGCGTCGCCGAGCACGTCGATGCCGGCGCCACCCACGTGTGCCTGCAGCCGCTCAAGCCGTCGGCCCGCATGGGCGAGCCCGACCGCGAGGCACTCGAGGCGCTCGCCCCCCGATGAGCAAGATCCTGTTCGTCGACGCCGGCCTCGCCGCGGGCTGGCGTCGGGCCGAACCCGACCTGGACCAGCTCGACGAGGTCGTCGCCGCCGCCCGCGAGCTGGTCGACGACACGGTCGTGCTGGCCGACGCGTCGCTCAAGTGGTCGTTGCCGGAGTCCCAGCAGGAGCGCTTCGAGGAGTACCGGGGCACGGCCGCCGTGCTGTGCGCGCCCGGCGGCACCAAGGGCGGGCACCACGCCTTCCTGGCGACGGCGGCCCGGGCCGCAGCGGCCAAGGGCAAGGACGTGTGGGTGCTGTCCGCGCTGGACCTGGGGGAGGGGCCGTGGCGCACGGCCCTGCTCCGCCGTCCCGACGGCCACTGGAGCATCGAGCTCCAGTAGCCGCCGGCAGGATTCGTCTTCATGGGAGTTGCGAGGCGCAGCCGAGCAACTCCAGGAACCGACGCTCGCCCAGCGAGCGGCGGTTCACCCGTTCTTGGGGAGGTCCTTGAAGGGGAGGACCTTGTCCTGGTTGGGCTCCTTGGGGAGGCCGAGGACGCGCTCGCCGATGATGTTCTTCTGGATCTGGTCGGTGCCGCCGTAGATGGCGGGGCCGGGGGAGAACAGGGCGGACTCGGTGATCATGCCGAGGAACGGGTTGCCGGTGGCGGCGTCGAGCTTCTTGCGGCTCTCCCCGTCGTAGGCGTGCAGCGTGGCCATGGGGCCGAGGATCTTCATGCCCGTCTCGCGGTTGACCCGCAGGATCTCCGACATCGACAGCTTCATGATGTTCGGCAGGCCGGGGATGTCCTTCTTCGCCGCCTTCGCCGCCTTGGCCCGCAGGTTGTTCATGCGGGCGATCTCGTGGAGCGTGTGCAGGCGCATGAGGTCCTGGCGGATGGGGCCGTCGTCGACCTTCCCTGCGGCCTTGGCCATCTCGATGAGGCCCTTGGCCCCGCCGCGACCGGCGGTGGCGCCACCGCCGGTGGAGCGGCGCTGGTCGGGGCTGCGCACGAAGTCGCCGACCCGCTTGGCGAGGTCGCCGGCGACGGTGCCGGGCGAGGCGAGGGAGGCGGCGGCCGAGCCGCCACCGGCACCGAGGCCGGAGCGCTCGTACATGAGCGTGGTGTTGGCGACGCGCCAGCCGTTGTTGAGGCCGCCGATGACCCACTCGTCCGGTACGCGGATGTCGGACATGAAGACCTCGTTGAACATGGCCCGGCCCGTCATCTCCTTGAGCGGGCGGACGTCCATGCCGTCCTGGTGCATGTCCACGGCGAAGTAGGTGATGCCCTGGTGCTTGGGCTGCTCGGGGTCGGTGCGGGCGATGAGCATGCCCATGTCGGCGATGTGGCCGCCGGAGGTCCAGACCTTCTGACCGTTGACGATCCACTCCTCGCCGTCCTTGAGCGCCCGGGCGTTGATGCCAGCGAGGTCGGAGCCGGCGCCGGGCTCGGAGAAGAGCTGGCACCAGGCCCGCTGCCCGGTGATGATGTCCTTCACCAGGGTGCGCTTGTGCTCGTCGGAGCCGTGGTCGATGATCGTCGGACCGGCCAGGAGCAGGCCGAGGCCACCGGGGGCGGGGAGGGCGCCGAACTCGCCGATGCGGTTCTGCACGGCCACGGCCTCGGAGCGGTTGAGGTCCTTGCCGTACCACTCCTCGGGCCACATGGGGGCGCCCCAGCCGGACAGGCCCAGGCGGTTCCACCACTCCTCGACCGTGATGTCCGGGTCCCAGTTCTCGTTGAGCCACTCGTCGAGCTCGGCGATGATCTCGGTCTCGGATCGATCAGCGGTGCGCGGTGCAGTGTCCGTCATGGCCAACATGGAGCCACAAACTTGACCCGCCGGTCAAGTCGTTCCGGGGCCGCTCGCGGTGGGGCACGATGGGCCCATGGCGACCCGGATCCTGACGTGGAACGTGCAGGGCCGGGCGCGGCCCGACCTCGAGCCC
Organism: Salinilacustrithrix flava; assembly: GCA_024128875.1. Lineage (GTDB taxonomy): Bacteria > Actinomycetota > Acidimicrobiia > Acidimicrobiales > Salinilacustritrichaceae > Salinilacustrithrix > Salinilacustrithrix flava. The sequence continues at coordinate 195,250 of JAMYFF010000009.1, read as the reverse complement.
CTCGCCACCGCCATCGCCGATTCCCTCCCCGACGTCGTGGCCCTGCAGGAGGTCCAGCGGGCCCAGGCGCGGTGGCTGGCGGCCCGGCTCGGGTGGTCGCTGGTGTGGCGGTTCAAGCACTGGCCGCTCGTGGTGCCGGCGGAGGGCCTGGCGCTCCTGTCACCGTCGCCGATGGAGGACGTGGCGATGGTCCACCTCGCCCACCCGTACCGGGTCTGGTCGTGGCGGCGGCGGATCGCGGTGCGGGCTGAGGTGGTCACCGCAGACGGCCCGCTGGTCGTGGTGGCGGCCCACCTCGGCGCCGGGGTCGACGACACCGAGCGGTCCCGGCAGGCCGAGCTGGCCGCCGGCCTGCTGCGTGCGGGTCACCTCCCGGTGCCTCGCGGGTGCGTGGTCGGCGACCTCAACACCCGCCCCGGGTCGGCGGTGCTGGACGCGTTCGCCGCCCACGGCCTGCGCGACGCATGGGGTGACGCGCATCCGGACGAGCCAGGGCCGACCAACTGGTCGCGCGGGCCACGGGACCGGGCGCCGGACCAGCGGCTCGACTACGCCCTGGTCGGGCACGGCCTCGAGGTGGTCGACGTGGCGGTGCCGACCCACGGGGAGCCGGGCTTCGAGCGCTACGCCGCGCTGTCGGACCACCTGCCCGTCACGGTGACCGTGGTGCCCCGGAGCCCGGCCTCCTAGGCCGGGTCGTCGACCGATGCGTCGGTGCCCTCGTCCTCCGGGGTGTCGACGGCGAGCAGCAGGTCACCCTCCTCGGCCGAGGCACGGGGCCCGTAGCCCACCATCACGATGCCCTTGGTACCGCACTCGCGGCACGTCATGGCCAGGATCGCCGACATGTCGTCCGGGTCGGACGCACCTTCCATGCGGCGGAACACGTCGACCACGACGTCCTCGGGCCGCTCCTCGTGGCGGCACTTCGTGCAGCGGACCACGCCGCCGTCGCCGACGACGAAGTCGGCCCCGTACCCCTGCGAGCGCAGGTCGTCGATCTCCGCAGTGGCGGTGGTGTTGTCGGAGGGCGCTCCGGGGACGGGGTCCATGTCGTCTTCCTCACGTTGGGAGGTCATCGTCCCGTTCTACCCCGTCGGAGCGGATCCTGGACGTGGTGCGGTCTGCATCGCGCCCGCTCGTGGGCCACACTCGCACGATGCTCTGGCGGATTCCACTGCTCCTCCTCTTCGTCGCGGGTGCGGCCGGCTGCACGAGCGGGGGCGACGAGGCATCGGCCGACGCCGACGGGCTCTCGATCGAGCTCGAGCTGGCCGACGACCACGCCCTCGTCGGCCGGCTCGTGATCGAGAGCGACGAGCCGGTCCGCCCGCAGATCGAGGTCGTCGGCACCGAGCGCAGCTTCGAGATCCCCGTCGCGGGGCGTGCGAGCCGGCACGAGATCCCGGTGGTGGGCCTGCGAGCCGAGCACGACTACCAGGTGTCGGTCTCCGTGGGGGAGGAGGTCGTCGAGGCCGGCCTGCGCACCGGTGCGCTCCCCGACCGACTGCCCGAGCTGCGCATCGCGACCGCCGAGCCGGGCGAGATGAGCGGGGGATTCACCGTCTTCAACGTCCTGGGGCTCCCCGAAGGCGATCCGCCGAGCGAGGGGCTCGCCATCGCGGTCGACGCCGAGGGCGAGGTGGTCTGGTACCACCTGACGGACCATCCGATCGGCGATCTGCGCCAGCTCGAGGACGGCACGATCCTGCACGAGTACAACGACACCGGGGCCCGGCGCATCGACCTGTTCGGGGAGACGCTCGAGGAGTGGGGAGGCGAGATCATCATGGGTCCGCTCCGGCTCGACGCCCACGAACGGCAGGTGGTCGGGGAGGGGGCCACCGAGGTGGCGACGGACTCCATGCACCACGAGGTCGGCATGCTCGACAACGGCAACCTCGTGGCCGTGAGCAGCGAGATGCGGACCTACGACGGGTTCGCGGGCCCGCTCTGCGGTGAGGGCGAGGACTTCGACGGCAGCTACGACCTCATCGTCGACGTGATCGTGGAGTTCCAGCCGGATGGGACGGTCGTCGCCGAGTACCCCCTCGCCGACCACCTCGACCCGGTCGCCCGAGCGCGCGACCAGAACGTCTGCGGTCTGCCCTTCGACGACGTCTTCCCCAACTGGCTGTACCGGGCCCAGGGCGAAGCCGACGCCCTCGACTGGACCCACGCGAACGCGGTGGTGTCGGACCCGAGCGGAGCGGCCTTCACCGTGTCGGTGCGCCACCTCGACGCCATCTTGCAGATCGACCGCGCCACGGGCGAGCTGCTGTGGCGGTTCGGGCCCGGAGGTGACCTCGAGGTCGAGCACCCGTCCGACTACTCCTCGCACCAGCACGCCCCGGAGTGGCAGGACGACGGCACCCTGCTGGTCTACGACAACGGCAACGTGAGAGCTCCGGGGCCGGACGACCCCGCCGACGTCGAGCCCACCACTCGTGCCGTCCAGTACCGCATCGACCCCGAGGCCGGGACGGCCGAGGTCGTGTGGTCCTACACCGCCACCGTCGACGGGGAGCCCGCCTACGCCTCCTTCGTCGGGGATGCCGACCGGATGGCCAACGGCAACGTGCTGATGACGAACGGCGGCTACGCCGACCGTCCCGACCAGGTGTCGGCCCAGATCGTGGAGGTCGTGCCCGACGACTCCCCGGCGGGCGGCCGGATCGTGTTCGACCTGCGCCTGGACCACCCGGACCAACCGATCATCTACCGGGCCGAGCGGGTCGAGACGTTCTACCCGGCGGGCTGAGGCGCTCAGCGCCGGCCGCGCACCACCCGACCGGGCCGGGCGCCGGTGGCCTCGCCGTCGACGAAGGTGACCTCGCCGGCCTGCACGGTCCAGCGGTAGCCGTCGACGGGCTGCACGAGCCGCCGGCCCCCGGCGGGGAGATCGAAGATCATGTGGGGCACGTGCAGGTGCAGCGCGTCGAGGTCGATGACGTTGACGTCGGCCCGCTTGCCGACCTCGAGGACGCCACGGTCGCCGAGGCCGTAGACGTCCGCGGTGGCCTTGGTCTGCTTGTTGACGACCAGTTCGAGGGGCAGCTTGTCGCCCCGGGTGCGGTCGCGGGTCCAGTGGGTCAGCAGGTAGGTCGGGAACGACGCGTCGCAGATCAGCCCGCAGTGGGCGCCGCCGTCGGACAGGCCGACGGCCGAGGCCGGGTGCTCGATCATCGAGCGGATGGCGTCGTGGTTCTTCTCGACGTAGGAGCCGAGCGGGGAGAACAGCAGGCTCTTGCCGCCCTGCTCCAGCAGCCAGTCGAGGACGACCTCCTGCTCGCTGCGGCCCTCGCGGGCCGCGGTGGCCGCCACCGAGGAGTCCGGCGTGGGCTCGTAGTCGCAGTCGGTGCCGAGGCGGAAGATCTGCTCCCAGTTGGTGGCCAGGTACAGCGCCGACGCGTTGCGGGTGCGGGGCTCCTCGGACAGCAGCTGGGACCGGACCTCGGGGTCCCGCAGCCGGGCGACGCGCTCGTCGAGGGAGAGGTCCCAGAAGGGGCGGTAGGTCGGGTGCGCCATGAACGGGTGGAAGCTGCTCTGCAGGCCGAACAGCATCCCGGTGGGGCGGCTCGGCACCTGGGGCACCACGGTCTGGCCCTGCTCGCGCAGTGCCTGGGCCTCGTCGAGCGCCTCCTTGAAGGCGTTGGGATCCCGGGGCGACTGGGCGAGGGAGTAGGTGACGGTGACGCCGGGAAGCCGGGCCAGGTCGCGGATCCACTGGCGCTCGACGGACTCGGTGCCGAGGCCGTCGGAGACGAACTGGAACACCGCCGGGCCGCCCTGGGAGATGCCGTGGCCGATGGCCAGCAGCTCGTCGGGCACCGCCGTGGTGCCGGGGATGAGGCCGTGCTTGGAGGTGTGCAGGATCGTTCGGCTGGTCGAGAAGCCGAGGGCGCCGGCCCGGACGGCCTCCGCCGTGAGGTCGGCCATCTGCTGGAGGTGGTCGGCGGAGACCTCGGCATCGTGGGCGTCCTTGCCGAGCACGTAGGCGCGCAGCGCGGCATGGGGGACCTGGGCGGCCACGTCGATCGTGCGGGGCATGGCCTCGAGCGCGTCGAGGTACTCGCCGAAGGACTCCCACTGCCAGTCGATCCCCTCGTGCAGCGCGGTGCCCGGGATGTCCTCGACCGCCTCCATCAGCTCGATGAGGAAGTCGCGCTCGTCGGGTCGGGCCGGGGCGAACCCGACGCCGCAGTTGCCCATGACGACCGTCGTGGCGCCGTGCCAGGACGAGGGGGCCATCTCCGGGTCCCAGGTGACCTGGCCGTCGTAGTGGGTGTGGATGTCGACCCAGCCGGGGGCGACCAGGTTGCCGTCGGCGTCGAGCTCCTGGCGGCCCGCGCCGGCCGACCCACCGTCCCGCGAGATCTCGGTGATGATGCCGTCGTCGACGGCCACGTCACCGTGGAAGCGGTCGGCACCGGTGCCGTCGACGATGGTGCCGTTGCGGATGACGAGGTCGTGCATCTTCAGTTCCCCCTGGGAGCGAGCGATCGGCCGCATCGTCCCACATGGAAACGGACGTTGCCAGTGGCCGGACCGCGGGGCCGGGCGGGATCTGCGACGCTGGCGCGATGACCCAGCAGATGGACGGCGGCCACGTGGGGATCGTCGGGGTGGGACACGTCGGGATGGCATCGGCCGCCGCCCTGTTCCACGCCTCGATGGTGTCGCGGCTCACCCTGGTGGATCTCGACGAGCGCCGGGCCGAGGGCGAGGCCATGGACCTGATGCACGGTCAGGCGCTGGTGGGTGCCTGCGACGTGCGCGCCGGCGGCGTCGATCAGCTCGCCGGCGCGGCCGTGGTGGTGCTGTGCGCGGGCGTGTCGCAGAAGCCGGGGGAGACCCGCATCGACCTGCTCGCCCGCAACGCGGAGGTGTTCCGGTCGGTCGCCGACGGGCTGGACGAGCACGCGCCGGAGGCGGTCGTGCTGATCGCCACCAACCCGGTCGACATCATGAGCCGGATCTTCGCCGACCTCAGCGCCCGCCCCCGGGAGCGGGTCATCGGCACCGGCACCACCCTCGACTCCGCCCGCCTGCGGGCCCTGCTCGGTCGGCGCTACCGCGTCGATCCGCAGTCGGTCCACGGCTACGTGCTCGGCGAGCACGGTGACACCGAGATGGTGCCGTGGAGCCTCGTGTCGATCGGCGGCACCACCATCCGCGACCGGAGCGTGCTCGGGGTGTCCTGGGACGAGGTGGCGATGCGGGCGCTGGCCGAGGAGGTCCGGACCGCGGCCTATGAGATCGTGGCCCGCAAGGGGTGGACGAACTGGGCGATCGGCTCGGTCATCCGGGAGCTGGTGGCCGCCGTCCTGCGGGACGAGCGCACCGTCGCTCCCGTGTCGGTGCCGTTCACCGGTGAGTACGGCATCACCGGTCCCTGGCTCAGCCTGCCGGCGCGGATCGGCCGGGGTGGCATCGACGGGGTCATCGCCCCGCCCCTCGAACCCGACGAGGAGGCGGCCCTCCGGGCCTCGGCCACCGCTCTCGACGAGGTCCACGCCGCGCTCGACGCCTGAACGGGGATCAGTAGTGGTAGGGGACGCCGGACCAGTCGGCGTCGCGCTTCTGCAGGAAGCTGTCCCGGCCCTCCTGGGCCTCGTCGGTGCCGTAGATGAGGCGGGTCGCCTCGCCGGCGAACACCTGCTGGCCGATGAGGCCGTCGTCGATGAGGTTCATCCCGAACTTGAACATCCGGGTGGCGGTGGGGGACTTGCCGCAGATGGTGCGACCCCACTGGAGGGCGACCGCCTCGAGCTCGTCGTGGTCGACGACCCGGTTGACCATGCCCATGCGGTGGGCGTCGTCGGCGGAGTACTCCTCGGCGAGCAGGAAGATCTCGCGGGCGAACTTCTGGCCCACCTGCCGGGCGAGGTACGCGGAGCCGAAGCCGCCGTCGACCGAGGCGACGTCGAGGTCGGTCTGCTTGAAGCGGGCGTGCTGGCGGGACGCGATGGTGAGGTCGCACACCACGTGCAGGGAGTGGCCGCCGCCGGCAGCCCAGCCGGGCACCACGGCGATGACGGCCTTGGGCATGAACCGGATGAGGCGCTGGACCTCGAGGATGTGGAGCCGGCCGCTCGTGGCCGGGTCGATGCCCTCGGCGGTCTCGGAGTCGGAGTACTTGTAGCCGTCCTTGCCGCGGATGCGCTGGTCGCCGCCCGAGCAGAACGCCCAGCCGCCGTCCCTGGGCGAGGGGCCGTTGCCGGTGAGCAGCACGCAGCCGACGTCCGCGCTCATCCGGGCGTGGTCCAGCACCCGGTAGAGCTCGTCGACGGTGTGGGGTCGGAAGGCGTTGCGGATCTCGGGGCGGTCGAAGGCGACCCGGACCACGCCGGCGTCGACGGCGCGGTGGTAGGTGATGTCGGTGAGGTCGAAGCCCTCGACCGGGCGCCAGGCCTCGGGGTCGAAGGTGTCGGAGACGTGGTCCTGCATCGGGTCGCTCATCGGGCGGCGTCGGCCGGCTTGGTGGCCTGCACGATGGCGTCGGTGACGGCGTCGGGCGCCTCGAACATGAGCATGTGGCCCATGCCGGGAAGGACCTCCAGGCGGGCGCCCGGGATGGCCTCGGCGATGAGCTCGTTGCCCGCCAGCGGGGTGAGCTGGTCGTGGGAGCCGGCGACCACGACGGTGGGCAGGTCGATGGACGGCAGGTGCGGTCGGAGGTCGAAGGCTCGCAGCATCGCCATGGCGTCGATGCGGGTCTGGCGGTCGGTGCGCATGATGCCCTGCCGGGTGGCCTCCAGCGCCGGGCGGGTGGGCCAGGTGCCGAACACCCGGGACACGAACAGCAGGGCCAACGTCTCGCGCTGCATCAGCCGCTCGAGGAGACCGATCATCCGCCGGGGGTCGACGTCGATGTCGGGCAGGCCGAAGAGCGGCTCGGGGAAGGCCAGGGTGGCGACCAGGACCTGACCCTGCAGGCGGGCGGCGGCCACCTCGGGGTGCGTGGCGCTGAACGCCATGGCGCTGACGCCGCCCATGGAGTGGCCCACGAGGATGGCGTCGCGCAGGTCGAGCCCCTCCACCCAGGCGCGGACGTCGCCGGCGAGGGTGTCGGTGTCGAACGGTGCGGTGCCCCGCTCGGAGCCCCCGTGCCCCCGCTGGTCGACGATCACGACGTCGAGGCCGGCTTCGGCGAGGCGGCGCACGACCGGAGCCCAGAAGCCGACGGACTCGATGTAGCCGTGGACGAGCAGGGCGGTGGGGCCACTGGCGTCGCCGCAGCGGTGACCCACCAACCGGGCCCCGTCGGCGGCGGCGACCTCGATGTCGGTGGTGGCGGGCAGGCCGAGCGGGTCGCCGTCGCAGTGGTCGGGGTTGGTGTCCCACCTGGCCGTGTGGCTGTCGAGCGCCCGCTTGGCGACGACGGCGCCCCCGACGGCGGCGGCGGCGAGCAGGACGCGGGAGCGGCGCATGGCCGTCAGTGTGGCCACGACGGGCGCGTCCGCGCCACCGTCCCCGGTGACCGGTACCGTCGGCGCGATGGGCGCGACCGACGACCTCCCCGATGTGCTGCGCTTCGACTGCCCCCGCTGCCGGCGGGAGGTGGAGACCGCCTACTACGGGCCGTGCGAGACGTGCCTGGGTGAGCTCCGGCTGCGCTACCAGGCCGAGCGCACCGAGGTCGCCGCCGCCGCGTACGAGCCGAAGATGAACGTCACGCCCAACGCGGTGGCCCTGAAGGACGACTGAGTGCCCCAGCCGCGCCGCCACGTCCGCCCGATCGAGCCGGTGGTGGGCGACGGCCTGGCTGCGATCCGCGACGAGCTCGGGGTGCCGACCACCTTCCCCGACGACGTGCTGGCCGCCGCCGCCGCGCTGGGTCCGGTGCCCGAGGGCGGCCGGGTCGACCGGCGCGACCTGGCGATGTGCACGATCGACCCGGCGGGCAGCACCGACCTCGACCAGGCGCTGGCGATCGAGCCGGTCCCCGGTGGCCACGTGGTCTGGTACGCGATCGCCGACGTCGCCGCGTTCGTGGCCCCCGGCGACCCGATCGACGTCGAGTCCCGGCGCCGCGGCGTGACGCTGTACTCGCCGGACGGGCGGGCGCCGCTGCACCCGCCGGCGCTGTCCGAGGACCTGGCCAGCCTGCTGCCCGGCCGGGATCGTCCGGCCGTGCTGTGGCGCCTGCGGCTCGACCCCGACGGCCAGCTGGTGGAGGTGACGGTCGGTCGGGCGATGGTCCGGTCGCGGGCGCAGCTCTCCTACGAGGAGGCCCAGGCGCGCATCGACGCGGGCGACGACGAGCTGGCGCCGCTCGCCGTGGTCGGGGCCCAGCGGTCGGCGATCGAGCGCGAGCGCGGCGGGGTGAGCCTGCCGGTGCCGGAGCAGGAGGCGGTGCGCGACGGCGACGGCTACCGCCTCGTCTACCGGGCCCAGCTCCCCGTCGAGGGGTGGAACGCGCAGCTCTCCCTGCTGTGCGGCATGGCCGCCGCCGACCTGATGCTCGCCGGGGGCTGGGGGCTGCTGCGGACGCTGCCGCCGGCGGACGAGGAGTCCCTGGCCGCGCTGCGTCGTCACGCCGTGGCGCTCGGGGTGCCGTGGCCCGACGGCGCCCGCTACGCGCAGGTGATCCACGACGTGGACCCGAGCGACCCGGCGGCAGCGGCGTTCCTGATCCAGGCCACCCGCCTGTTCCGGGGCGCCGACCACGTCCCGCTGCGGCCGGGCTCCGCCGCTCCTGACGACGTGCTGGTCCACGCCGCCATCGCCGCCCCCTACGCCCACGTCACCGCGCCGCTGCGCCGCCTGGGGGACCGCTTCGCCACCGAGTGCGTCCTGGCGACCGTGCACGGGCAGGCCCCGCCGGCCTGGGCCCGCGATGCGCTGGACGAGCTCCCGACGCTGCTGCGCGCGTCGATGGCCCGGGCCAGCGAGCTCGACCGTGCGGTCGTGGACCACCTCGAGGCCCTGGTGCTGTCCTCCCACGTGGGCGACCGGTTCCCGGCCGTCGTGGTCGACCAGCGGCGCGACGCCGCCGTCGTGCAGCTGCGTGCGCCTGCGGTGGTGGCCACGGTCCCGGGGGACCACCCGCTGGGCGAGGAGGTCGAGGTCGAGGTCGTGTCGGCCGATCCGGTGGCCCGGACGGTGGAGCTGGCGGTGCGGAGCTCGCGCTAGCCGATGGTGGCGCCCGGGGAGCCGAACCGGGCCAGGATCTCGTCGGCTCCGGGCTGGACCAGGTCGAGCACCTGCGCCCCCGACCCGAGGGTGCGGTTGGACGTCGGCAGCGCGGTGGGCTCGAGCTCCATCCCCCGCATCCGCAGCGCCAGGCGCACGGCGTCGAGGTAGCTCATCTGGTCGTCGATGCGCATGCCCGCAGCCATCGAGCTCGTCATCCGGGCGAGGCGCAGCGGGTTGCGCTCCCCGCTCATCTCCGACACCACCGCGGACAGGAACTGCTGCTGGCGCACGGTGCGCCCGATGTCGCCGGTGGGCTCGGTGACCTGCCGGCCGTCGATGGTCTCGGTGTAGTAGCGGGAGCGCACGTAGGCGAGGGCCTGCGTGCCGTCGAGGACCTGGGGTCCCGCTTCGGGGACGTTCAGGCCGGACATGTGATCCGAGGCCGGGTGGGGGAAGTCGATGGTGATGCCGCCGAGGGCGTCGACGAGGTCGCGGAAGGCGACGAAGTCGATCTCCAGGTAGTGGTGGATGGGGAGCTGCAGCTGGTCGCGGAGGGTGGCGATCAGGCGGTGGGGACCGCCGTTGAACGCGGCGTTGATCCGGGTGGTCTGCCCGGTCTCGGAGATGGTGACCAGCAGGTCGCGGGGCACGGAGAGCATGCGTGAGCCCTCGCCGTCGACCCGCAGGATCATGATCGTGTCGGAGCGCTCGGGTTCGCCGCCCTGGGCGTCCGGGCCGAGGATGGCCCCGGCGTTGGGGTCGTCGGGGGAGATGCCCGCCCGGGTGTCGGAGCCGACGATGAGGTAGTTGGTGCCGTCGGCCGAGGCGAGGACGTCGGCGAGCTCGACCCGCTCGATGGAACGGAACTGCTGGTAGCCGTACAGCAGGCCGCCGACCGCGAGGAGGGCGAGCACGAGGAAGATCCCCAGGACCGTCCGGACCACGGTGCGTCGAGACGGGGGCCAGCGACGGTCCGTGCGGGCCGGGTCACGGTGGCGGGCAGCCGGAGCCTTCGCGGCGGGCTTCACCGCAGCGGGGGGCGCCGGTGCCGGCTTCGGCGCGGCACCGGGCGCGGGGATGACGACCCGGGCCGGGCGGTCGGTGCGGGGCGACGGCGTCGGGGCAGCAGGCGGGGCGGCGGCGACCATGGTGTGCCCGCCTGCCGGGTCCGTGGGCGCGCTCGATGGCAGCACGACCTCGGGGGTGCGGCGGGGTGGCGGCGTCGAGCGACCACCGGCCGGGGGTGCCGGCACGACGAAGCGCCGGGTGTCGGTCTCAGCCACGGAGAGGCTCGGCGGAAGCCGTGCGCAGGGGTCGGAGCACCGCACGAGTCTTGCATCGCGGTGCCGCCCGTGACGATGCACGCACGTGCTCGGGTCGTCGGGCTTCCGGCTCCTCCGGCGCTGCCGGGACCGCTGGCAAACGGGCCGACGCGCGCTGGCGGATCGGCGTGGCGCGGGGCAGAGTGGACGTGCGGGCACCTGACGACGGACCAGAGGGATCCCGACATGGCGATCAACGACCGACTCCGCAGGGCACGCTTGCGACGCGACGCGCGGGCACGCGGCCTGGAGGTGGCGCTCGGGCTCGGCGACGAGCCACCCGCTGATCGGCGCCCGACGTCCCTGGTCGACCTGCGGTGCGCCCGCTGCGGCGGTGCTGGTCGTCTCGAGTCCCTCGACCTGCGCACCTCGCGTGGCCTCGGGCGGTGCTCGTCGTGCGAGACGACCTGGTCGATCATCTACCCGCCAGCCTGACCTACCCCAGCAGGGCAGCCAGCTCCGCGTCGGCTGCCGCCACCGCGTCCCGGACCCGGGGGAGCGGGGACGGCGACCCATCGCCCGCCGGCGCGGGGCCGGGCACGGCGACGACCTCGTCCATGGCGTCGACCACATCGGCGGTGAGGAACCGGCTGCGCTGACCGGTGGAGTGCGCGTCGTCGAGCCGGTTGCGGTGGTGGTGGAACCGCAGGGGCACGTGGACGTGGAGCTCGTCCCGGGCCCGGGTGACGGCCACGTAGAGCAGGCGACGCTCCTCCTCGAGCTGCTCGGGGTCGCCGGTGGACAGGTCCGAGGGCAGGTTCCCGTCGGCGGCGTGGATCAGGTGGACGATGTCCCACTCGCCGCCCTTGGCCGAGTGGATGGTGGAGAGGGTGAGGACGTCGTCGTCGAGGTGCGGCGGTCCGGCCAGGTCGCCGGTGGAGGCCGGCGGGTCGAGGGTGAGCTCGGTGAGGAAGGTCTCGAGGTCGGGCGTGCCCGCGGCCAGCTCCGAGAGGCGGGCCAGGTCGGCGCGGCGGGCGGCGCCGTCGCCGAAGCGGTCGAGGTGGGGGTCGAGCCATGCGCGGCAGGCGTCGATGCGCTCGCCGGTGGCCAGATCTCCGTCGGCGGCGGCGGCGACCGCGGCGGCGAGCCCGGCGACCTCGTCGGCCGAGCGGGGTGGGACGACGCCCGAGTCCACGACCCGGCCGAGCGACCCGTCGGCGGCATCGAGCGCGGTGACCACGCGCCGGGCGATGCCGGGGCCGACGCCGTCGATGCGCTGCAGCACCCGGAACCAGGCCAGGTCGTCCCGGGGGTTGACCGCCACCCGGCACAGGGCGAGCAGGTCCTTCACGTGGGCCGCCTCGAGGAACTTGAGGCCACCGAACTTCACGAACGGGATCCGTCGCACGGTGAGCTCGACCTCGAGCAGGTCGGCGTGGTGTCCGGTGCGGAAGAGGACGGCCTGGCGACGCAGCGGGATGCCACGCTCCACCGACTCGAGCAGGCGCTCGCACACGCCTCGGGCCTCGGCGTGCTCGTCGCCGGCGGTGACCATGCTCGGCCGCGTGCCCGAGGCGCGTGTGGCCACCAGCTCCTTGTCGTGGCGTTCCGATGCCGCATCCCAGATGCGGTTGGCCACGGTGACGACCTCGGGCGTGGAGCGGTGGCTGCGCGTGAGGGCGACGACCTCGGCATCGAAGCGGGTCGGGAAGTCGAGGATGTTGCGCACGGTGCCGCCGCGGAAGCCGTAGATGGCCTGCGCGTCGTCGCCCACCGCGGTGATGGTGGCGCCGGCCGCGGCCATCGCCGCCAGCACGTCGGCCTGGAGGGCGTTGGTGTCCTGGTACTCGTCGACGAGCACGTGGTCGAAGCGGCCGGCGACCAGCGGGCCGGCCTCGGGATCCTGGACCAGCGCCCGCCACAGCGAGAGCAGGTCGTCGTAGTCGACCAGGTGCCGCTCGCGCTTGCGGGCGATGTAGGCGCCGTAGGTGGCCCGCAGCTCGTCGGCTTGGTCGGCGACCCAGGGGTGGTGCTGGCGGAGCACGACGTCGAGCGGCTGGCGGGTGTTCACGACCCGGCTCAGCGCGCTCGCCAGCAGCTCCTTGCGGGCGCGCCGGCGCTGGGGGGTCGAGTCGCTGGACAGCTCGTCGCGCACGAGGGCGAGCAGGTCGGCCTGGTCGCCCTGGTCGAGCAGCGTGAAGTCCGGGTCGATCCCGACGGAGCGGCCGTACCGACGGAGCAGCCGGTTGGCCACGGCGTGGAACGTGCCGCCCCACGCACCCCGCAGCCGGTCGTGGCCCGCCCACTGCTCGGCCCGGGACAGCAGCTCGGTGGCCGCCCGCCGGCTGAAGGTGAGCAGCATGATCCGCTCGGGCGGGACCCCGTTGGCCACGAGGTGGGCGAGGCGGGCCGACAGCGTCGTGGTCTTGCCGGTGCCGGCGCCGGCCACGATGAGCAGGCTCGAGCCGTCGTGAGCGACGGCGCGCTGCTGCTCGTCGGTCAGGTCGGGGAGGGTCCGGTCGGCATCGAGGTCGAACATCCGTTCACACGGTACTGAACGGGCGTTCGGATGTCAGGCACGTTCCGCGGTCGCTGCCAGTTCCCACGAACTGGCAGCGGTGGCGGAACGCTGGGGGCTCAGGCGTCCTCGGCCGGGTCCAGGTCGAGGCTGGCCGAGTTCATGCAGAACCGCAGGCCGGTGGGCTGGGGACCGTCGGGGAAGAGGTGGCCGAGGTGGGCGTCGCAGCGGGCGCAGGTGACCTCGGTGCGGACCATGCCGTGGCTGCGGTCCTCCTTGAGCGTCACCCGGTCGTCGTCGATCGGCTTCCAGAACGACGGCCACCCGGAGCCGCTCTCGTACTTGGTGTCGGAGACGAACAGCTCGAGCCCGCACACGACGCACCTGTAGGTGCCGGGCGTCTTCTCGTCGTTGTAGACGCCGCTGAAGGCCCGTTCGGTGCCGGCGTTCTGGGTGACCTCGAACTGCTCGGGCGTGAGGCGCTGGCGCAGCTCCTCCGCGCTCGGGGGCGTGTACTCCGTGTCCTGCTGGGTCATGGACCCCAGTGTGCCGGGTCAGCCCGGGGGCGCCTCGCGCGACTCGGCGGTGACCTCGTCCACCAGGGCCTCCCCGGCGACGAAGCGGGCCAGGTTGCCGGCGAACACGTCGGCGGCGCGGGCGTGGCGGCCGTCGCCGCCGGCGGAGGTGTGGGCGGTGAGCGTGACCGCCGGGTGGTCCCAGAGCCAGCTGTCGTCGGCAGGCGGCTCGTCGACCGCGACGTCGAGGATCGCCCGGGCCGGCCGGCCCGCGTCGAGGGCGCGCCGGAGCGCGACCTCGTCGATCAGCTGGCCCCGCCCGACGTTCACCAGGATCGACTGCGGCGCCATGCGGCCGAGGAAGTCCGCACCCACCATGCCGACGGTGTGGCGGGTGGCCGGGGTGCAGAGCACGACGACGTCGGCGTTCGGGACGGCCGCCAGGAGGTCGTCCGGTGCGATCATCTCGTCGACCGGTTCGTCGCCGGCGGGGGAGCGGCGGACGCCGGTCACCTGGGCACCGAACGCCCGGGCTCGCACCGCGACGGCGCTGCCGATCGCCCCGAGCCCGACCACCAACCACCTGCTGCCGTGGACCTCGCGCCACTCGTGCTTGGTCCACTGCCGCTGCGCCGTGCTGGCGTCCATCGCCTCGATCGGCACCGTGGCCCGGAGCACCTGGGCCAGGACGTACTCGGCGATCGGGATGTCGGTGACGTGGGCAGAGGTGATGCGCACGCCCCCGTCGAGCAGGGCGCCGAAGGCGGGGTGGTCCACGCCGGCGGCCGCCATCTGGAGCCACTGGAGCTGCTCGGCTCGCAGCAGCCAGCCGAAGAACCGGCGGGTCAGGGACCGGTCGTCGAAGATGTCGGCCGACCCGTAGGCGACGTCGGCGCGAGCGTCCTCCCAGGAGACCTCGACCCCGTCGTCGCGGATGGTGCCGTCGCGGTCCATGGCGAGGAAGCGCGCCGCGGGTGCCGCGGCCCGGAGCCGCTCGCCGTAGGCGTCGAGCTGGTGTGCGGTGACGAGGACGGTCGTGATCGGGGCAGCGTAGGAGGTCGGACGCGTTCGCACCCCGGCCCGTGACCAGATCTGGTCGCGTTCCGGGGTGCGAACGAGCGTCAGGTCAGATCAGACGAAGGCGCCGGCGAACACCAGCGAGACGATCGTCATCACCTTGATGAGGATGTTCATGGCCGGGCCGGAGGTGTCCTTGAACGGATCGCCCACGGTGTCACCCACGACGGCGGCCTTGTGCGGGTCGGAGCCCTTGCCGCCGTGGTTGCCCTGCTCGATGTACTTCTTGGCGTTGTCCCAGGCGCCACCGGAGTTGGCCATGAAGATGGCCAGGCAGAAGCCGGTGACCAGGGCGCCGGCCAGGAAGCCGCCGAGCGTGTCGACGTCGATGAAGCCGATGACCAGCGGCACGACGACCGCGAGGGCGCCGGGGACGATCATCTCCTTCAGCGAGGCCTTGGTGGAGATGGCCACGCAGCGGGCCGAATCGGGACGCACGCCCGGCTTGCCCTCGCGCAGACCCGGGATCTCCCGGAACTGGCGACGCACCTCTTCGATCATCTGGTTCGCGGCCCGACCGACGGCGTCGATCGTGAGGGCGGCGAAGACGAAGGGGAGCATGGCGCCGAGGAACAGGCCGATGAACACGTCGACGTCGCCGACGTTCAGGTTCAGACCGGTGAAGTCGTCGCCACCGGCCTGGACCAGCGCGACCTCGAAGGTCTTGAAGAGCGCCAGCGCGGTGAGCGCAGCCGAGCCGACGGCGAAGCCCTTGGCGATGGCGGCCGTGGTGTTGCCGAGGCTGTCGAGGGCATCGGTGACCTCGCGGACGCTCGGATCCAGCTCGGCCATCTCGGCGATGCCGCCGGCGTTGTCGGCGATCGGGCCGTAGGCGTCGACGGACACGACGACGCCGGTGGTGGCGAGCATGCCGATGGCGGCGATGGCGATGCCGTAGATGCCGAGGCCGTCGCCGGCCCACTCGCCACCCCAGTAGGCGACGAGGACGCCGCCGCCGATCAGCACCACCGAGGCGCCGACGGAGATCATGCCGGCGGAGATGCCGCCGAGGATGGTCGTGGCCGGACCGGTCTCGGATGCGGCTGCGATCTTCTTGACCGGGCCGTACTGGTCCGAGGTCCAGATCTCGGCGACCTTGCCGATGGCGTAGCCGACGAGCAGACCGCCGATGACCGACAGGGGCAGGCCCCAGGCGTTGTCGAACTCGTCACCGCTGAACATGGTCATGCCCAGGGCCAGGACGCCGAGGATGGTGATGCCCATGGCCACGTTGGTGCCCATGTGGAGGGCCTTCGACAGCGCGTGGATGTCGGTGGAGTCACCGGCCTTGACCGCGAACGAGCCGAGGATGGAGGCGACCATGCCGATCAGCGCCACGCCGAAGGGGAACAGCAGCAGCTTCAGGGTCGGGTCGTTGGTGAGCAGCTCGGCCGTGCTCATGTCCGGGGACACGGCGAACACCGTGAACGCGATCAGGGCGATCGGGGCCACGATCGAGCCGCCGTAGGACTCGAACAGGTCGGCGCCCATGCCGGCGACGTCGCCGACGTTGTCGCCCACGTTGTCGGCGATGGTGGCCGGGTTGCGGGGGTCGTCCTCGGGGATGCCCGCCTCGACCTTGCCGACGAGGTCGGCGCCGACGTCGGCGGCCTTGGTGTAGATGCCGCCGCCGACACGGGAGAACAGCGCGATCGAGCTGGCGCCCAGACCGAAGGCGGTCAGGATCTCGAAGGCCTCGTCGACCTCGAGCAGCTGCACGAAGACGATGTAGACGATGGCCAGGCCGGCCAGCGCGAGGCCGGCGACCGAGAAGCCCATGACCGCGCCGCCGCGGAACGCGAGCGGCAGGGCCTTGGCCGGACCACCGACGCGGGCGGCCTCGGTCGTGCGGGCGTTGGCCATGGTCGCCACCGTCATGCCGACGTAGCCGGCGAGGGCCGACAGCGCGGCGCCGAGCACGTAGGTGATGGAGCCGAGCGGGTTCACGAGGACCCCGACCAGGATGGCGAGGACGACCACGAAGATCGCCACGTAGGTGTATTCCTGCTTGAGGAACGCCTTGGCACCGGCCTGGATCTCGAGCATCAGCTCGGTCATCCGCTCGTTGCCTGAGCTCTCCTTCTTGACCAGGCCGAAGTAGTAGAACGCGAGGCCGAGGCCGGCCAGCGCACTCACCAAGGCGAGGTAGGGGATGGCTTCCACTGGGATTGTCTCCTGTCGTGGGTGTGTACGGGTGTAGGTCGGGTCAGGTGGCGGCGTGCTCGCGCTGCACGAACACCTGGTTGGCGACGGTGGCACCGAGCGTGCGGGTCTGGCCGTCGATGGTCAACACGAGCGGGCCGTCGAAAGGGTGCTTCTCCTGGATCTGCACCCGTCCGCCCGGTCGCAGCCCCAGCTGGTCGAGGAACGCGACGACCTCGGGGTCGGTCGAGCCCGGCACCGCCACGGTGGCCACGTCGCCCGGCTCGAGGTCGTAGAGCGGCGGCAGCGGCGGGATGTCGGCCACCTCGGGGGCGGGGATCGGGAAGCCGTGGGGGCACGAGTCGGGCCGGTCGAGGGCCACGAACAGCCGGTCCTCGACCTCCTGGGGCAGCTCGTGCTCGAAGGTCGCCGCCAGGCGGTCGGCCTCGTTCCACGCGTAGCCGAGCATGTCGGCGAGGAAGCGCTCGACGATGCGGTGGCGGCGGATGCTGGCCACGGCGACGCGGCTGCCGGTCTCGGTGAGCTCGACGCCCCGGTAGGGGGTGTGGTCGACCAGGCCCCGGTCGGCCAGCCGCTTGATGGCGGTGGTGATCGTGGACGGGGAGAGGCCGAGCTTGTCGGCGAGCGCGCCCGTGTGGGCCTCGGGCTGGTTCGCCCCCTGGGACAGGCGGTAGATCGCCTTCAGGAGCTCTCGCTCGGACTTCGAGATCGTCCCCATGCGGGCGGGGACCGTAAGTTTCGGAGCCCGAAAAAGTCAACTTCGGGCTGTGGTGGGGCAGGTCAGTCCGGTCGTGGGGCAGGATGGCGCCCGTGGAGGTGCGCCCGTGTACGTGATCGTCGTCGGCGCCGGCGAGGTCGGCAGCTACGTGGCCGATCGGCTCAGCCGGGAGCACCACGACGTGGCCGTGATCGACCGGGACCGCGTCGCCCTGCGCGACGTCGAGGAGCACCTCGACGTGCTCACCGTGCTCGGATCGGGCACCAACCCCGAGATCCTGCGGGCGGCCGGCATCGAGAAGGCCGAGATGGTCGTGGCCGTCACCAGCCAGGACGAGGTCAACCTCGTGTGCTGCCTCGTCGCCAAGCAGGCCGGGGTGGGGCGCACCATCTGCCGGCTCGAAGATCCCGAGCTGCGCTCCCGCCAGTCGGCTGCGCTGCACACCGCCATGGGCGTCGACCTCATCATCGACCCGGACCACGAGACCTCCCAGGAGATCCTGGAGCTGCTCGAGTACCCGGGCGCCTCGGAGGTCGCCGAGATGGCCGGCGGCGAGGTCGTGGTCATCGGTGCCCGGCTGCCGGCGGACGCCCCGGTGGTGGGACGGTCCCTGATGGAGATCGCCCGCGACCACGAACCGGAGTGGGAGTTCCTCTTCGGGGTCATCACGCGCGGCTCGGAGACCATCATCCCCCGAGGCGACGTGACCCTCGAGGCCGACGACCTCGTCCGGGTGCTGTGCAAGCGCAAGGCCCGCCGCCAGCTGATGCGCCTGCTCGGCCTGGCCCGCCAGGCCCCCCGACGGATCATGCTCCTCGGCGGCGGACGCACCGCCGAGCTCGTCGCCGTGGCGCTGGAGTCCCGGGGGAGTGAGGTGGTGATCGTCGAGCGCGACGACGAGCGGGCCAACGAGCTGGCCGAGCGCCTGGGCGGCGCGCTGGTGCTCAAGGGCGAGATCACCGACTCCGACCTGCTCGAGGAGTCCGACGTCGGCTCCTTCGATGCCGTGCTGGCGCTCACCGGTGAGGACGACGCCAACATCCTCGCCTGCCTCTACGCCAAGCTCGAGGGGGCCAAGGAGACCATCGCGGTCGTGCACCGCCTCTCGCTGCTGCCCCTGCTGTCCGAGGCCGGCATCGACGTCGCCCTGTCGCCCCGCACGGCCAGCGCCAACGGCGTGCTGCGCTTCGTCCGTGGCGACATCTCGGCCGTGGCCACCTTCCTGCAGGGCGAGGTCGAGGTGCTCGAGGTCGAGGTCCGGGAGGGCAGCGAGGCCGACGGGGGCATCATCGCCGAGCTCCGGCTGCCCAAGGACGTGCTCGTCGGCGCCTACGTGCGAGACGGCAAGGCCCAGATCGCCCGCGGCCGCTCCGAGCTCCGGGACCGGGACCACGTCGTGCTCTTCGCCGTGCCCGGCTCGGTCGAGAGCGTGCGCCGCGTGTTCAGCTGACGCCCGTGCCGACCCGTTCGTCGCACGACGCGCTCCTCGAGGGCGAACCCAGCATCTGGCGCTCGATCGCCCGGGCCGGGCACGTGGAGTCCGCCGTCGGGTTCGTGGTGGGCGTCGCCTTCCTCGCCTGCGGCGTGCTCGGCCTCGTGAGCGCGGCGACCGCACTGATCGACGGCCGCCGACCGGCGACCATGGCGCTGCTGGCCGGCATCTGGGCCGCGGCCGGTGCGCTGCTGGTGCGGTCCTGCCACCCACCTGTCCGGCTCCGCTCCAGCACGGCCTTCGCCGGCGTGCTGGCCACGTGGCTCACCCTCATCACCGTGTCGACCCTGACCTACGAGGCGCTGGGCACCTTCGAGCACCTCGACGACTCGCTCTTCGAGTCCGTGGCCGGCTTCACGACCACCGCGTCGTCGGTGCTCGGCGATCCGGAGAGCGTGGCCCGCGGCGTGCTCGCGTGGCGGGCCGGCACCCAGTGGCTCGGCGGCCTGGCCGCGCTGCTGTTCGTCGTCGCCGTCCTGCCGTCGATCGGCGTCGGGGGCCTCGACGTCACCTCGGCCGGCTACCGCCACTCGGGCACCTCGCTGCGTTCCCACCGGACGCTGGCCTCGATGCGGCGGCTGCTGACGCTCTACGCCGCCTTCACCGTGGCCGGCATCGGGCTGTACCTGGTCGCCGGCATGGGGCCCTTCGACGCCGTCACCTACGCGGCGACCACCATCTCCACCGGTGGCTTCGCCAACCACGCCGGGTCGTTCTCCCACTTCGAGTCGACCGCGGTCGAGTGGGCCGGGTTCGGGGGCATGGTGCTCGGCGGAGCGAACATGGCCCTGCTCTACCGGACCCTGCGCGGCCGGGACCTCCGGGGCGCCGCGAGGTCCTTCGAGCTGCGCGCCTACCTCGCCGCGATCGTGGTCGGTGGCATCGTCGTCACCCTGGCCACCGCCCCGACCGGCGGCGTCACCCACGAGTCGCTGCGCCACGCCTACTTCCACGTCGCGTCCGCCACGTCCACCACTGGCCACTGGGTCGGTCTCGGCTGGGGGGCGTGGACGGTGGCACCGCAGGTGCTGCTGCTGGCGATCATGGGTGTGGGCTCGATGTCGGGTTCCGCCGGCGGCGGGTTCCGGCAGGTGCGGGCCCTGGCGCTCGTGGGCTACCTGCGGCGGGAGCTCGTGCTCCAGCTCCACCCCCGCGCCGTCGCCTCCGTGCGCGTCGGTCGTCGACCGGTCAGCGAGGAGCTGGTCAGCCGGATGATCGGCTACCAGGCGCAGTACCTCATGGTGGCCGGCATCGGGGCGGTGGTGATCGCCGTGCTCGGCGCCGACCTGGTCACGTCGATCACCGGTGCCATCTCCGCCCTGGCCAACGTCGGCCCCGCGCTCGGTGAGCTGGTGCCGGGTGCCGGAGGCATCCGGGTCCTGAGCCGTCCCGAGCGGGCCGCGCTGCTCCCGCTCATGCTGCTCGGCCGCCTGGAGATCGCACCGGTGCTGGTGGGCATCGGCCTGACCGCCACCGGCCTTCGCCGCGTCGCCCAGCGGGGGGTGGGACGCGGCGACATCGTGGACTGAGGCCGGGTCAGACCTTGGCGTCGAGGTCGGCGAAGCGGGCCCGGAGGGCCTCGCCGACGAAGTTGAACGACAGCACGGTGAGGAACAGGGCCAGCGACGGGATGATCACCGGGTGGAGGTGGGTCTCATCGTGGCGGCGGCCCTCGGCGATCATCGATCCCCAGGTGGCGGCGGGCGGCTCGACCGAGAGGCCGAGGAAGGCCAGCGTGCCCTCGGCCACGATCACGACGCCGAGGGCGGTGAGGGCGAAGGCCAGCAGGGGCATGAGGACCACGGGGAGGATCTCGCGGAACAGGATCCGCTTCTGGGTGGCGCCGAGGGCCCTGGCCGCCAGCACGTAGTCGCGCTCGGACACGGCGAGGGAGTTGGCGCGGGCCACCCGGGCGTAGATGGGGATCGACAGCACGCCGATCACCAGCGAGATGTTCACCAGGTTCTGCTCGAGCACCGAGACCAGGGCGAGCAGGAGGACGATGCCGGGGAAGGCGAGCATGATGTTGATCCCGGCGACGAAGAACACGTCGAAGAAGCCGCGGACGAACCCGGCGAGGGTGCCGAGGAGGCCGCCCACGAGCATGCCGACCGCGACAGCGGTGAGGCTCACGGTGAGCGACACGCGGGCACCGTCGATCAGCCGGGCGAGGATGTCGCGGCCGAGGCCGTCGGTGCCGAGGATGTGGCCATCGCTGAAGGGACCGAGCAGCTTGGACGGGATGTCGATGGCGTTGGGGTCGTCGGTGGGCAGGAAGCCCGAGAACAGCCCGGCGATGGCGACCACGCCGATCCAGGCCACCGCCAGCCAGAACGTGATGCCGAGCGGCTTGTGGGTGGACCTGCCGTCGTCCTCGACCGGGTCGTCGGCCAGCGGGTTGCGGCCGCTCTGGCCGGCGTCGGCGGCATCGGCGAGCAGCATCGGCGCCGGCTCCGGCGTGATCGGTGCGCCGTCGTCGGCTCGCGCTTCGTGAGAGACGTCAGCCATGTTCAGACCTTGATGCGAGGATCGAGCAGCCGATACACGATGTCGACCGCGAAGTTGACGATGACGAACGAGGCGGCGATCACGACGACCACGCCCTGGACCACGATGTAGTCCCGTTCGTAGATGGCGTTGAGCAGGTAGTTGCCCATGCCCGGGAGGGCGAAGATCTGCTCGACGATGATGCTGCCGCCGATCAGCGCCCCGAACTGCACGCCGATCACGGTCATGAGCGACAGCGTCGATGGCCGGAGGGCGTGCATGAACAGGATCCGCTTCGTGCTGAGGCCCTTGGCCCGGGCCATGAGGAGGTAGTCCTCCTGCAGCGTCTGGATCATGTCGCTGCGCAGGATGCGGGTGTAGACGGCCATCTCGGCGATGGCCAGCGACAGCGCCGGCAGGATGGCGGTGCGGAGGTTCTCCAGCGGGTCCGCGGTGAGGCGGACCCAGCCCGATCTCGGGAGCCACCCGAGCCGCACCGCGACGATGTACCCGAGCCAGTAGGCGAGCAGGAAGTTGGGGATCGACAGCAGGCCGAAGGTGACGGCGCTGGTGCCCTTGTCGGTCTTGGTGCCGGCCTTGTAGGCGGTGAGCACGGCCAGCGGCACGGCGACGGCCAGCGCCATGAGGATGGCGAGCAGGCCGATCTCGGCCGTGACGGGCACCCGCTCGCCGATGGCCTCGGCGACCGGCTGCTTGGTCTTGTACGAGCGCCCGAGGTCGCCCTGGACCACCCCGGTGACCCAGTCGGTGTACTGCACGAGGAACGGGTCGTTGAGCCCGAGCTCCTCGCGCACCTGGTTCAGGGTCTCCTGGTCGGCGTTGTCGGCGCCGACGATGGCCAGGGCGGGGTCCCCGCCCAGCACGTTGAGCATCGCGAAGGTGAGGAAGGAGACGGCGAGCAGCACGCCCACCAGCACGACCAGTCGGCCGATGATCCTGCGGAGGCTCATGCCGTCCCCTTCCTCGTTCCCTTCACGTGCTCGGTCTCGGTGCGGCTACTGGGCGAGCCAGAGGTACGGCGTGCGGACGATCGCGTCCGATGCGCCGTCGATCGGCGTGCCGGAGGGCGTGACGCCGCCGAGGATGCCGCGCACCTCCTCGCGGGCGACGATGGCCGTGGCCGTACCGCCGGTCCAGAAGTTCGGCACCTCCTCGGCGAGGATGAGGGAGATCTCCTCGACGATGCGCTTGCGCTCGTCGGTGTCCCCCTCGACCCGCAGCTCCTCGAGCTTCGCCGTGACGTCGGGATGGGTCCAGTCCGAGACGTTCAGCACCTCGCTCTCGACCGGGCCGAACGCGCTGGACCACACCGAGTAGGGATCGGCCTGGCTGCCGAGGCGCCAGCACTGCACGTCGTAGTCCGCTCGCAGGAACGGGTCGTTCTCCGTACCGATGCCGGCAGTGATGTGAGCCGACTGCTCCTTGGAGTCGAGGTTCACCTCGAGCCCGACCTGCTGCCAGAAGGCCTGGTAGGCCTGGCTCAGCTCGACCAGCGAGGGGTCGGGCGGGCAGTCGTAGGTGAAGCTGATCGGCGTCCCCGGCGCCTGGCCGTCGGAGCGCTCCGGGTCGTTGATGTACTCCTCGAGCAGCGCCTGGGCGGCCTCGGGGTCGTAGTCGTACCACGCATCGGCGGCGGCCTCGGAGTACCAGGGGCTGTCCTTGGTGAACCACTGGGTCTGGGGCGGGGTGATGCCCGTGCCGCCGAGCACCTCGATCATCTGCTCCTGGTCGACGGCGAGGACGAGCGCCTGGCGCACCCGCTTGTCGTCGAACGGGGGCTTCATCGTGTTGATGATGCCGGAGCCGCCGTTGTTGCCGAGCCACTCGTAGCTGTTGTAGCCGCCGCTGTCGACGAGGTCGCGGGCGCTGCGCACGATGCTCTGGCGCAGGGTCTGCATCACGTCGATGTCGCCGGAGGCCACGCTGTCGAGCCGGGTGTCCTCGTCGGGGATCGGGCGGAACGTGATCGAGTCGAGGTAGGGCAGCTGGTTGCCGTCCTCGTCGGTGCGCCAGTAGCTCTCGTTGCGGTTCACGACGAGCTGGCCGTCACGGGTCCAGGACCCGAACGTGAAGGGGCCGGTGCCGACCGGGTTGGCGCCGGCGTCCTCGCCGTTGGCCTCGGCGGCCTCGACGGAGAACGGGTAGCCGGCGGTCCCCGTGAGGGTGTCGAGGAAGGCGGCGTCGCCCTCTTCGAGCACGTAGTCGTAGGCGAGGGGCCCGGTGACCTCGACGGTGATGCCCTCGAGCGCGCCGGCGGTGTTGGCGCCCTCGGCGGTGAGGTACTCGTCCCAGTTGCGCTTGATCACCTCGGCGGTGAGGTCGGTGCCGTCGTGGAACGTGATGCCCTCGCGCAGGGTGAAGGACCAGCGGGTGTAGTCCTCGTTCGGCTCGATGGACTCGGCGAGGTACGGCTCGATCGAGCCGTCCTCGACCCGGACGACCAGCGGGTCGTAGATGGCCGAGTAGACGGAGTAGCCGGCGTTGGCCGGCTGGGACGTGCCCGGCAGCCAGCCGTTGGTCTCGGCCTCGAGGCCGATGGTGATCGAGCCCCCGTACTGGGGTTCGTCGTCGCCGGCAGCCTCTTCCTCGTCGTTCTCCCGGACACCCTCGCCCTCCTCGGAGTCCTCGGTCGTGTCCTCGGTGGCGCCGTCGTCGTCATCACCCCCGCAGGCGGTGAGCAGCACCGAGAGCACGGTGAGCAGTGCGAGCAACCGACGTCGGAACGGCGTCATGTGGTGTATCCCCCTGGGTCTCGGGCCCGGTGGTCCCCCGACCACCGGTGTGACGCAGGACACTAGCCACCCTTGACCCGGCGGTCAGGCACCGAGCGCGATGTCGGCCCTCAAGCCATGCGGTCGGGCCCGATGTAGGCGGCGAGCTGGCCGAGCACACCCCCCACGTCCAGGTGCTCCGGCCGGCCCAGGGCCTCGAGCGTGCAGAAGGCCTCGCAGCTCGCGTCGTGGGCCCGCCACTGCAGGCTGACCACGAACGAGGCCGCCGTCCCGTCGTCGAGGGTCAGCACGGCCTCGAAGATCGCCGAGCTGCGGTCGAGGTAGGAGATCTCCCCGATCTCGTGGGTGGCCTCGACCAGGCGCCGGAAGGTCTCGTCCGGCGTGCTCGACAGCACGAGGGTGTCGTGGTCGAGTCGGCGGACGTCAGAGGCGGGACCGACCGGTGCGGCCCACTCGGGTCGCACCGCCAGCGGCGGATCGCCGACGGCGCGGGGCGACGGCGGTTGGCTCGGCCCGGCCGGCGGGGGTGGTGGCGCCTCGGCCTCGTGGAGGCGGCCCTCGCGCCGGGCGAGCGCCAGGGTGCGGTAGGCGGCGTTCAGCTCCACGCTCCGGGCCACCCCGGCCTCGCCGGCGACGTCGGGGTGCGAACGGCGGATCTGGTCCCGGTAGCGATCCCGGACCACGCCCCAGTCGTCCTCGACCCGGACCCCGAGGGTGCGGCGCGCCGAGGAGAGGTCCACGTCGATCGTCACCCCTGCAGTGCGGCGGCCATCGTGGCCACGTACCAGCTGGGGTCGTCGGCGCCGCACAGCTCCCGCGCCGAGTGCATGGCGAGCTGCGCAACCCCGACGTCGACGGTCGGGATGCCGAGGCGGGCGGCGGTGACCGGCCCGATCGTCGAGCCGCACGGCAGGTCGGTGCGGGTGACGAAGCGCTGCGTCGGGATGCCGGCGTCGGCGCAGGCCTGCAGCAGGATGCCGATCGACTCGGCGTCGGAGGCGTAGCGCTGGTTGGCGTTCACCTTCACCACCGGGCCTCCGTTCAGGGCCACGGGGTGCTCGGGCTCGTGGCGATCCGCGTAGTTGGGGTGGGTGGCGTGGGCCATGTCGGCCGAGACGCACAGCGAGCCGGCCAGCGCCGCGTGGAGGCCGGCGCGGTCGATGCCGCCGGCCAGGGCGATGCGCTCGAGCACCGAGGCAAGGAGCGCGCCGTCGGCCCCGGTGGCGCTGGTCGAGCCGACCTCCTCGTGGTCGTACAGGCAGACGACCGGCACGGACGGGGTGTCCGCGGGTGCGTCCAGCAGGCCGTGGAGGCCGGCGAAGGAGGAGCACAGGTTGTCCAGGCGGGGTGCGCTCACGAACACGCCGTCGACGCCGGTGCGACGGGACGGGGTGAGGTCGTGGGCCATCACGTCCCAGGCGAGGATGTCGCCGGCGCCGACGTCGAGGCGCTCGGCCAGCAGCCCGGAGAACCCGGCACCCGACCCGCGGTCGCCCTCGAGGTCCCACATCGGTGCCAGGTGGGTCTGGGGGTTGAGCTTGAGCCCGTCGGTGCTGATGTCGCGGTCGAGGTGGATCGCGAGCTGGGGCACGCGCAGCAGCGGCTCGTCGATGCGCACGAGGCGCAGCTCCGGTCCCTCCGGGGTGGAGACCGACACCCGTCCGGACAGCCCCAGGTCGCGGTCGAGCCAGGAGTTCAGGAGCGCGCCGCCGTAGACCTCGACGCCCAGCTGGCGGACGCCGGCCGTGACGTGGTCGGGGCGGGGCTTGATCCGCAGGTTCGGGCTGTCGGTGTGGGCGCCCACGATCCGGAAGGACCGCACGGCGCCGGCGGGCTGGCGCCACGCGACGAGCGACCCGCCCCGGCGCACGTAGCGGCCGCCGGCACCGGTGGGCAGGGCCTGGTCCAGCGGCGCCTCCTCGAAGCCGGCCGCCTCCAGGAGCGCCGCCGCGGTGGCGACGGCGTGGTACGGCGAGGGGGAGTCGTCGATGAACCGGCACAGCTCGTCGGCCACGGTGCGGTCGGGGGCGGCGGTCTGGGGCATGCCCCGATGCTGGCACGCCACCCGTTTGGGCCGTGGTTCGGGACGGCCGACAGGATGAGCCCGTGGCAGCGTCCCCGACGACCGTGGTGGTCGTGCACCGCGATCGTCCCCGGCTGCTCGCCGCCACCCTGGAGGCGCTGGCCGCCCAGACCGTGCCGGTGCGGGTGCTCCTGGTGGACTCCGGCTCCACCGAGGAGAACCACCGGGAGGTGCTGTCCCTGCTGCCCCCCGGCTCCGACGTGGTGCGCATGGGCCGCAACGGCGGCTTCGGCCCCTCGGCGAACGCCGGTTGGCGCCGCTTCCTCGCCACCCACGAGGGGGAGTGGGTCGGCCTCTGCCCCCACGACGCCCTGCCCGCCCCCGATGCCATCGAGCGGATCCTCGCCGCCGCCGACGCCAGGCCCCGCGCCGGGTTCGCCTGCGGCGACTACGGCGACGGCTGCACCCCGGTGGTCGATCCGTACTTCGGCTCGATCCTGGTGCCGGCGACCGTCGAGGAGGGCTGGGAGCCCGCCGGCTACCCGCACGGCACGCTGCTGCTCGCCCGGCGGGGCGCGCTCGAGGACGTCGGGCTGTTCGACGAGCGGTACTTCGCCTACTGCGAGGAGGCCGACCTCGGCCTGCGGGCCGCGGCCGCCGGGTGGGAGGTCGGCCTCGTGCGCGGCGCTCGGGTGTTCAACCCGAACATGTCGAACCCCCGCCCGGTGATCGACTACCTCATGGTGCGCAACACCCTGCTGCTGGTGCGCTCCCACTCCGGTCGGTACAAGGCCTCCGTCCGGTTCTGCATCGCCGTGGCCCAGCTGTGGACCGAGCGACACCGCAGCCCGTACCACCACACCGAGGCTCGCCTGCACGCCCTGGTGGACTTCCTGCGCGGTCGGTGGGGGCCGCCGCCGGACCGGCTCGTCGGGGTGGGCAAGCACCCCGACGAGGAGTAGGTCGACCGTTATGGTCCCGGCCATGACGAAGCTGACGAAGGGCGACCGCTCCGTTTCCGGGCGGGTCGTGGTGATCACCGGTGCCGCGAGCGGCATGGGACGGGCGACGGCGCACCTGTTCGCCGACGAGGGCGCGAAGGTCGCCGTGCTCGACCGCACCGAGGACGGCGTCGCTGCCGTCGTGGACGAGATCACCGGCGCCGGTGGCACCGCGGCGGGCTGGGCCGTCGACGTCACCGACGGCGATCGGGTCCGGGCGGTGGTGGACGAGATCGTCGACCGGCTGGGCCCGCCCGATGCCCTCGTGAACAACGCCGGGGTCTCGATCCCCGCGCCGATCGACGGCCCGGACTTCGAGGCGCAGTGGGCCACGACCCTCGCCGTCAACCTCACCGCCCACACCACGACCATCCGCGCCTGCCTGCCGCACCTGACGCGCAACGGTGACGGCCGGATCGTGAACATCGCCTCCACCGAGGGCGTCGGCGGCTCCGCCTACATCAGCCCCTACACCGCATCGAAGCACGGGGTCATCGGCCTGTCCCGGTCGCTGGCCGTGGAGCTCGGCCCGACCGGCGTGACGGTCAACGTGGTCTGCCCGGGGCCGATCCACACGGGGATGACCGCCGAGATCGCCGACGAGGCCAAGCAGAAGTTCGCCCGTCGCAACGTGCCGCTGAAGCGCTACGGCGACCCGGAGGAGGTCGCCCACGCCACGCTCTCCCTCTGCCTGCCGGCGATGTCGTACACCACCGGTGCTGTCCTGGTGGTCGACGGCGGCTTCACCACGAAGAACAACTGATGGCCACGGGATCGCCTGTGCGGGTCGGCTTCCTCGGCGCCGGCTTCATCGCCACCTTCCACTCCAAGCTGCTGCGGGCCAGCGGCGTCGCCCACGAGCGGGCGGGCGTGCACGACCTGGACCGGGACCGGGCCGAGGCCTTCGTCGCCGCAGCCGGCGGCTTCGTCGCCGGCTCCGAGGACGATGTCCTGGGGTCCTGCGATGCCGTCTTCATCTGCACCTGGACCTCCGACCACGAGGAGCGGGTGCGTCGTGCGGTCGACGCAGGCGTCGCGGTGTTCGTGGAGAAGCCGCTCAGCACCGACCTCGACGGTGCCCGCCGGGTCACCGACCTGCTCGCCGGCACCACCCACCAGGTCGGGCTCGTCCTGCGCCGGTCACCGGCGTACGGCCTCGTCGAGTCGATCCTCGAGGACGCGGACCGCACCGGCCGGGTCATGAGCGCCATGTTCCGTGACGACCAGGTCCTGCCCACCGGCGGGCGCTACGCGTCGGCATGGCGGGCGGATGCCTCCAAGGCCGGCAGCGGCGTCCTGCTCGAGCACTCGATCCACGACGTGGACCTGATCGACCGCCTGCTGGGGCCCGTCACGTCGGTCAGCGGCCACCAGCGCTCGTTCCACGAGATCGACGGCATCGAGGACCTGGTGGTCGCCACCTTCGAGCTCGCAGGCGGCGGCGTGGCGACACTCACGACGGTCTGGCACGACCTCCCCGAGCGGAACAGCCTCCGCTACCTGGAGATCCACTGCGAGCGGGCCTTCATCAGCGTCGAGGAGGACTGGTTCGGTCCGGTGCGCTGCACGGTCGACGGCACCACGCAGGAGTGGTCGGGGGACGAGCTGCTGGCCGAGTGCGAGCGACGCGGCATCCTGACGGTCCTACCGGAGGGCGAGTTCATCCGGTCCGTCGCCGAGGGACGGCCGGCCTCACCGGATGCGGCGGTCGCGCTCCGGGCGCACGAGCTGGTGGACGGCATCTACCGCTCGGCGGCGGCCGGCGGGGCGCCGACGCAGCTCTGATCGGACCCCCGAGGGAAGCTGGCAGCGGCCGCGGAACGGTTGACCTTCGGCCCTGGCGACATCGCCGACCTGGCGCGACGGTCGACGCATGGAGACGATGAGCAAGGCACTGGATCGGCTGGGCGTTGCGGGCTTCGATGACGAGCTGATGCCCGATGGGACGATGCTGCGGGCGGTCGGGACCGGCATCCGCCACGACCCGGCCGAGCTGGCTGTGGTGGAGACCGTTCGGTTCGAGGGGCCCACCGATCCGGCCGACGAGGCGGTCGTGTTCGCCCTGACGAATGCATCCGGTGAGCCGGTCGGGACCTTCACGATGGGCTACGGGCCCGCCGCCGGTGCCGATCACGCAGAGATCGTGGAACGACTGCACCGCCCGTGCTTCGACGAGGCCGACATCCGCGCGCACCAGGAGCACGATCACCTGGTTGCCGTCTTCGACGAGCGATCCGATGCCGAAGCTGCGGTGGACGAGCTGCGGCGACTGGGTCTGGGCAGCGACGCGCTCGGCGTGGCCGTGCACGGACCAGGTCAGGTGGCATTCGAGCACGATGCCGAGGCCGACCTGGCCCACGACCTCGAGGTGGACGTCGGGGCCGGTGCCGTGGTCGGGTTCCTGGCCGGCTTCGCGCTCGTCGGCACCCTCGTCCCCGTCGTCGGAGCGGTCGGCGTCGGTGGTCTCCTCGCCCTCGGTGCGGCAACTGGCTTCGGTGGCGCCATGCTCGGCGGCTACCTCGGCGTCGCCGCCGACGAGCGCCCGCTCACGGTCCACGAGCAGATCGCCCGCACGCGGCTGCTGCCCGGCCAGGTGCTGGTCGCGGTCTGCAGCCACGGCCACCCGGACGCGGCGCGCGACGTGCTCCAGCGCCACGGCGGCGACCTCCGGACCGCGCCCTCCGCTTGACCGTCGCCAACGGGCCACTCCTGGGTCGGCCGGGCACGTAGCGTCCGGATCAGATGTCGACGCTCTCGTGGATCATCGGTGCCGGTGTTGCGATGAGCGCCCTCGCCCTCACCGGCAGCCTCACGCTCGTCCTGCCGGCCGAGACGTTCAAGAAGCTCGTCCTGCCCCTCGTCGCCCTCGCCGCGGGATCGCTGCTCGGCGGCGCGCTCTTCCACATGCTGCCCGAGTCGGTCGAGGCCCTCGGCAACGACCTCACCGTCTGGGCGTGGGTGGCGGGCGGGCTGTTCTCGTTCTTCGTGCTCGAGCAGCTGCTGCACTGGCACCACTGCCACCGCCCGGTCACCGCGCACCGCCCGCTCGGCTACATGATCCTCGTGGCCGACGGCCTCCACAACCTGATCGGCGGCCTCGCCGTCGGCAGCGCGTTCGTGCTCGATCACCGCGTCGGGATCGTCACCTGGCTGGTCGCCGCAGCCCACGAGGTCCCCCAGGAGCTCGGCGACTTCGGCATCCTCGTCCACAGCGGCTGGGACCGCCGGCGAGCCCTGCTGTTCAACGTCCTCTCCGCGCTCACGTTCCTCGCCGGCGGGCTCATCGCGTACGGCGTCAGCGGCCGCCTCGATGTCGCGTTCCTCGTGCCGTTCGCCGCCGGGAACTTCATCTACATCGCGGCCACCGACCTGCTCCCCGAGATCACCACCTCACCCACCGCGGGGGAGAAGGCCGTCCTCACCGCCGGCTTCGCCACCGGGCTCCTCCTCCTCTTCACCGTCGCCCTCATCGCCTGATCGTTCGTCACACAGGGTCCCCTGGCGTGCTCGCGCCGCGCCATCGACGGGGCGCGAGTTCTTGTCGTACCCCCTGGGTTGGATGGTGGGTAGGCGCTCCGGCTGGGGCCGGAGGTGCCACTCGTCGGCCTTGCGCCGACCGTTCACTGCGATGAGGAAGGAGCGCGGATGCGCTGCCACCGACCACGCAGCGGTGGCGTCTCGGGGGAGGCGTCGCCGTGACCGATCTGTTGGAACCCGGCGTCGATCCCGACGCCGCGTTGAAGGCGCTCGAGGTTGCGGTGGGGATGGTCCAGGCCGTCGAGCTGGATGGGTTGTCGCCGAAGGAGGAGCTGGTCCTGGTGGGCCGGGTCGAGAAGCTGCGCCGCCGGTTGGATCACGGCACCGACCGCACCGTCGCGCACCTCGACGCCAGTGCGGCGTTCAGCCTGGATGGGCACAAGACGGCCAAGGGGGCGTTGAAGGCGATCGGTCGCCTGTCGGGGTCGGAGGCGCACGGGCGGGTGCAGACCAGCCGGGCCCTGCCGAGATTGCCCCTGGTCGAGGCCGCATATGCCCGGGGCGAGATCCCGACCGAGCACATCCGGGCCATGGCCCGCACCATCGCGAACCCGCGTGTGGCCGAGTGGGTGCCGGATGCGGATCCGATCTTCGCCCGCCACGCCACCGTGCTCGGCTACGACGACTTCTGTGCTGCCCTGCGCCAGTGGGAGGCCCTGGCCGACGCGGACGGCGCCGATCAGGCCGCGGAGCGGTGCCACGAGCGCCGGAACGCGTCCCTGCAGGAGTCGGCGATCGATGGGTCGTTCCGGCTCGAGGCGAACCATGGTGGGTTGCAGGGGGCGGCGATGGCGGAGATCTTCGAACGGTTCGAGACCGCCGAGCTGCACGCCGACTGGGCCGCCGCCCGCGAGGTGCACGGCGACGACGCCCGGGTCGAGCACCTGGAGCGCACCCCCGCCCAGCGGCGGGCGGACGCCATCTTCGAGATCTTCCGCCGCGCCGCCGCATCAGAGGGCTGCTCGCCGGAGCCGCTGGTCAACATCATCATCGACCAGGACACCTTCGAAGACGAGCTCCGCCGCTCCGCCGGCACGGAAGTCCGGGTCGATCCGAACGAGGTGCTCGACCGTCGCCGCTGCCACGCCATGGACGGCACCGTCCTGCGTCCGGCCGAGGCGGTCGCGGCCGCACTGGTCGGCCACCTCCGCCGGGTGGTGGTCGACTCGGCCGGGACGGTGATCGATCTGGGGCGGAGGCAGCGGCTGTTCACCGGCTCGGCTCGTGACGCTGCGTTCCTCCAAGCCCTGCTGCGAGGACCGGGCGGGCTCGGCTGCCTCTGGCCTGGTTGTGACGGGCGGGGCCGGAACTTGCAGGTCGACCACCGCGACCCGGCGTGTCGGGGCGGGCCCACCAACACCGACAACTCCGATGCGTACTGCGGGTTCCACAACCGCACCAAGGAACACGGCTTCCGCCCCGTCCGCCATCCCGACGGCACCTGGACCATCCACCGACCCGACGACGACGGACCCATCACCCCACCCGTCTGACCCACCACCCGACGACGGAGCACCGACCACCAGGCCGGCCGCTCCGACGCGCCCGGGGGCGCGTGCTCCTCAGCCCCGAGCGTCGAGTGCGGTCTGCAGCGCGTCGAGCGGGAAAGGCGGGCCCTGCATGAGGATCAGGTGGTCGGCGCCGGCCTCGGCGTACTCCTGCACCTGGCCGGCGGCCTTCGGGTCGACGGCGACGGTCCGCTCGATCTCGGAGGGATCTCGGGCGACCTTCGCGCACCAGTCATCGAGCACGGCGTTGGTCTCGGCGAACTCCTCGGGGGTGCCGAAGGTGTTCCACGAGGTGGCCTGCTCGGCGACGATGCGCAGCGTGACCTTGCGGCCGGACCCACCGATCATGATCGGCATCGGCCCGACCGGCCCCGGGTTCAGCTTCGCCAGGCGGTCCTTGATGATCGGCAGGTCCCGCTCGAGGGCGCGGAGGCGGCCGATGGCCGTGCCGAACTCGTAGCCGTACTCGTCGTAGTCCCGCTCGAACCAGCCCGACCCGATGCCGAGGGTGAAGCGGCCGTGGGAGAGGTGGTCGATCGTGCGGGCCATGTCGGCCAGCAGGTTCGGGTTGCGGTAGCTGTTGCAGGTGACCAGCGCACCCAGGCGGGCCCGCTCGGTCTCGACGGCCAGTGCGGCCAGCGTCGTGTAGCACTCGAAGTGGGCAGCATCGCCGTCGCCGTAGAGCGGGAAGAAGTGATCCCAGACCCAGATCGAGTCCGCCCCCATCTCGTCGGCGGCGCGGGCCGCAGCCCGCAGCTCGTCGAGGGTCGTCGCCTGGGGGTGGAGCTGGATGCCGACGCTGATGGGAGCCATGGTCGGACGCTATCCACGCGGCCCGGGAACGGCGACGGCGCCGGAGCTGGTGCCCCGGCGCCGTCGGCTCTCACGAGCGTTGCTGCGAACGGATCAGATGACCCGGACGTTGACGGCCTCGTCGCCCTTGCGGCCGGGACCGACCTCGAACTCGACGTTCTGACCCTCCTCGAGGGTCTTGAACCCCGAACCCTCGATGTTCGAGAAGTGCACGAACACGTCGTCGCCGTCGGGGCGGGAGATGAACCCGTACCCCTTCTCGTTGTTGAAGAACTTGACCGTTCCGGTCGCCATCGCTCGCTCCGTTCGCTTGGGTTCGGCGCGTGGCGCCTCCCCCGGTTCCAATTCGATGGCCGAGAGACTAGGCCCCGTCGAAGAGGCCGTGTAGGCCGCTCGGCGCGTGCTCGCCGATGGCCAGCTGCTCGAGGACGCCGACGCCCGTGCGGTCGCCCCAGGTCGCCCGGACCAGCTGCTGCACGTGGGTGTGCTGGGGGAGCGCCGGGTCGAGATCGGCCAGCACGAGCTCGTCGACGGCGGACTCGGATTCGCCCTTCCACACGCCGTGTGGCCAGTCGGGGTGGAAGTAGCCGATGCCCAGCATCTGGAAGGTGAGCAGCGGTTCGAGCTCGATCGTGGACGGCTCCTCGTTCCAGGGCGTGAACGTCAGCTCGGCGTGCCGGGCGCGCCGCGTGCCCGGTTCCCAGTCGATGTGCCAGTCCACCGCTCGCATCGGCTCCGACGAGTCGCTGCGACCGCCGGGGTCGATCGCCGAGGCGCCGTCCTCGAGCAGCGGGATCCGGATGGCGGTCTGGTGCCAGCGGTCGCCCCGCGCGTCCTCGTTCACGTCGAAGTGGGCGGCGCCGTCCTCGAAGCTGAGCGGGGCCCACAGCCAGAAGAACTGCGGCAGGGACGTACCGGGCGCGCCGCCCTCGGGCTCGCCGACGCCGCGGATGCCCCAGGAGCGGTCACGGGATCCGAGGAACGTGCCCGGCTCGATCGCGACCTCCCGGTCACCGGTGCGGACCCAGCCCTCCCAGGTGCCGAACTGGGTGAGGCGGGTGTAGTCCATCACCACGCGCGTCCCGTTCATCCGCCGGAAGCGGTCCTCCTCGACCGCCACGGTGCGGGCGCGCCAGGTGAGATCGCAGCCGATGCCGTGCACGTCGGCGTCGACCACCACCCGCAGCACCTGCATCGGCTCGATGACCTCGACGCGCACCGGGCCGCAGCTCGTGTCGATCGGGTCCAGCGGGGCGCGCCCGGACGCGTGGACGCTGCGCTGCACGCCGCCGTCCACCACGCTGAAGGCGGCGTCGATGACCGACCGGTTCGGGTAGCGGCCCATCGCCAGGGCGAAGAAGAGCGACCCCTCCCGGTCGTAGCCGTTGAAGAAGTACCGGTCGTAGTGGTTGCGGTCACCGGACACCGGCTGGTGGAGCGGCGCCGAGGTCTGGTGGATCGGGTAGTCGTCGAGGCTGGTGAGCACGGCAGCGATACTGGCACCCATGCCGACCGACGCGGACGATGTGCCCGACCTGCTCACCGGACTGGCCACCACCCGAGCCATCCGGCGCTACCGGGACGAGCCGATCCCCGAGGACGATCTGGCATCGATCCTCTGGCACGCCACGCGCGCCCCGTCGGGCAGCAACCGCCAGCCGTTCCGGTTCCTCGTGCTCCGGGACGGCCCTCGGGCCCAGGAGGCTCGCACGCTGCTCGGGACCAGCTTCCGCCGGCTCTGGGCGGCCAAGCGCCGCAGCGACGGCTACGACCAGGGCAGCGGGGCAGCGGCTGACACCCCCAAGGCCCGGATGGCGGCGACGATGCAGCACTTCGTCGACCACTTCGAGCAGACCCCCGTCGTGGTGCTCGCCTGCCTGCGCCGCCACCGGGACCCGAACCCGTCGGAGGGTGCGTCGGTGTACCCGGCGTGCCAGAACCTCCTGCTCGCCGCCCGCGCCCTCGGCTACGGCGGGGTCCTCACCATGTGGCACCAGTACGTCGAGGACGAGCTGCGCGAGGTGCTCGGCATCCCGGCAGACGTCGCGATCAGCGCCACGATCACGCTCGGACGACCGGTCGGCGACCACGGACCGGTCCGTCGGCGGCCGGTCGGGGAGCTGGTCTACGAGGACGGCTGGGAGGAGCCCGCGCCGTGGGCGAGGGATCCTCCCGGCACCCGGTTCACCTCCGCCGGTCCACCTCGTCGCTGAGCCTCAGCGGCCTTCGCGGCGTCGGCGCAGGCGCTCGGCGCCCTCGTCGAAGCCGGGGAGGGTCTGCTCGACCACCGCGCCCCGCTCGACGAGGCGGGCGAGCACGATGCTCTCCACCTCCTCCCACGTGGCGGCACGGGGGTCGGCGAGGTGGGCGTTGTAGGGCTGGGCGAAGGTGATGACGTCGTTGCCGGCCGCTCGGAGCGCCTCGACGTTGTGGGGTGCGTCGTCCACGTAGATGTCGGCCTGCACCTCGGGCTTCTGGCCGAGGAAGCACAGGTCGCGGTACGGGATCCCGTGCTCGTCCAGCCAGGCGACGGTGTCGGCGACGACCTCCTGGTGGCCCCAGTTGATGTAGAGGCGGTGGGTGATGAGGCGGATCCACACGCCGGCGTCGGAGAGGCGCCAGAGCGCGTCGGCGCAGCCTTCGATGGCGGGCATCGTGCGGAAGACGTGGTGCTCCAGCACGGCTCGCTCGTGGACGCTGCGGAAGTGCGCCTCGTCCCGGATGCCCCACTCGGAGAAGTCCCAGTGCTGGCGGGGCGGCAGGGCCTCGACCGCCACACCGAGGTCGTCGGCGACGACGGCGGCGAAGGCCGAGGAGAAGTCGCCGCAGACGCCGTCGAGGTCGACGCCGAAGATCACCGGGCGCGGAGGAACTCGAGGGCGGCGTCGATGAAGGCGAAGGACTTCGGCGTCTTGGCGTGGTCGGTGCGGGCCAGCTCCACGTAGGTGGCGTCGGGCAGCGCCTCGACCAACGGGGTGGCCGGGCGCGTGAAGTCCTGGTCGCCGAGCACCACGAGCACCGGGCAGGTGATCGCGGCCAGCTGCTCGGGCGTGACCCCGCCGCCGCCGTTGCTCATGCACGCGGCGAGCGCCTCCCGGTCGTTCCCGGGCAGGTCGGCGAGCCCGGCGAAGTACCGCAACGCCGGGTCACCCCCGTCGTCGCCGGTGCGCACCGCCTCCACCACCGCGCTGTGGTCGCTGCGCTGGAACAGGTTCGAGCCGACGCCGGCGACGATGAGCGAGCGGAAGCGGGACGGGTCGGCGGCCGCGACCTGGAGGAGCGTCTTGGCCCCGAGCGAGAAGCCGATCGCGTCGACCGGTTCGTCGGGGAGCGCGTCGCGCACCCGAGCCCCCAGATCGTCGTAGGCCTCGGGATCCGTGGGCTTGGGCGCGTTCCCGTGGCCGAGGAGGTCCACGCCGATGACCTCGCGCCCCTCGTCGGCGAGCAGGTCCACCCACCCGTTGTGGACCCATGTCAGCTCGTAGGACGTGCCGAAGCCGTGGACCAGGACAACTGGAGCGCTCATGGTCGGCAGTCTGCCAGCGGAGCGAACGACGTCAGCGGTAGTCGCTGCGGCGGGCCCACAGCTGGGCGATGACCACGTCGACGCCGAGGAGCACGACGGCGGTGAGCCCGAGGGGGTGCAGTCGGCCGGTCTGGTTCGGCCAGTGCAGGCCGGGCGGGATCTCGTTGCGCAGCTGCAGGACCAGCACGTAGCCGGCGGCCACGGCGAGCAGCCCCGCCGGCAGGAGCGTGAAGATCGGTCGCCACGTCTCCCGGCGGGTGGCGAAGCCGGCGGCCAGGCCGACGGCCACGCCGATCGGCACGGTGACGAGCGCGGCGGTGACCACGGCGACGACGACGCCGAGGATCCGCGCGTCCCGGCGGGTGGGGAGGGCGCCCTCCCAGGTCAGGGCCCGGAGGCGCCGCAGGGGCTCCTGCAGCGGGATCGGCAGCGGTCGGATCTCGCGGACGGGGAGCAGGGCGAGCACGAGCGCGCCCAGGACCGCGATGGCGCTCGTGAGCAGCCCGACCTCGACCCGGTTCTGCGGCGTGAACCGGAGGGTGGCCTCGAGCGTGGTCGCCGCCGGCGTCACGAGGAACCCGTTGGCGTAGCCGTCCACGAGCTGGGTGGCCTCGGCCTCGGCCTCGTCGGCCTGGAGCTCCCACCCGGGGCTGTGGCTCTGGCCGAGCACCAGCCAGAACGGCGTGCCCGGGTCGGCCCCGTCGATCCGGACCTCGACGGTCGCGTCGTCGCTCGACAGCACCCGCACGCGGGGCGCATCCGGTGGGTCGTCCATCAGCCGCGTGGCCGTGGCGCTTGTGGGAGCGGTCCCGCCCGCGTCGGATCGCCACACCAGCTGGTCGATGTCGATGCCGGTGACGCGGCCCTCGGCGGTGCGGAACGTGCGGTCGCCGCCGGCGATCGTCACGCCGGCGTCGCACGCGGAGATGGCCAGGCCGTCGCCGTCGAGCGCGGCGGTGACGGTGCCGCGGACCCGGACCTCCACCGGGCGTCCGTCGACCTCGACCAGGTCGCTGCGGCACCCGCTGTCGACGATGTTGCCGAAGCCCGGGACGGCCAGGTCGCCGAGCGTCGCCTCGGCCACGGCGATCGGGAGCACGACGGGCCCCTTGCTGTACCAGTCCATCGTCGTGCGGGCCTCGATCTCGGGGAACGCGACCTCGAACACGCCGGCGGTCACCGGTGCGGGCAGCGTGATCGTGGCGGACACGAGCCCGTCGCCGGCCGGGACGGTCGACAGGGGCGCGGTGAGGATCTCGTTCCCGTCGGCGCGGACCTGCACGGTGGTCGGCACCGAGTGCTCGTCGTCGTCGACCAGGAGGAGGGAGAGCTCCGAGGCGGTGGTCGCCTCCGGGGCCTCGATGCGCAGCGTCTGGCCGGGCGGGGCGGCGAAGGTGGTGGTCCACCACGTGGTCGGATCGCCGTCGAGGACGTTGGATGGCAGGTGGCGCAGGCCTCCGGGGAGCGAGCTCGTGGCGGTGACGAGCGGCTGGCCGGCGGCGAGGCCGCCCCGGCCGAGCAGGGCGTCGAGGACCGGCGACGGTGCCCGGGCCGACAGGCGAGCGGTGCCGCCGAGCGCGTACTGCCGCGTGGTCGGCAGGTCGATGGCGCGGGCCATCGAGAACTCCTCGTCGGTGCGGGTCACCTCGGTGGCGATGGAGCGGATGCGGGTCTGGGTCAGGGCGAGCGGGTAGGACAGGGTCCGGAAGCCGCCGGCATCCAGCAGGTCGCTCGGCATGCGGATGACCTCGTCCACCTCCAGGCCGGCCACGCCGATCTCGGCGAACCCGACGCTCGTGAGGTTGTCCCAACCGGGTCGGCGGCCGGCCGTGTCGGCCCGGATCTCGATCGACAGCTCCCGGAACGTCCGCTCGCCGATGTCGATGGTCTGCCCGGGCTGGGCGCGCGAGGACTCGTCGAGCTCGACGGTCATCTGGTCGTCGCCGTCGAAGGACAGCTCCACCTCGGTGATCCACCGGTTGATCTCGCCGGTCTGGGGCTGGAGGAGGGTCACCTCGTCGGTGGTGACCGGGCGCGGTGCGGTGAGGACGATGCGGTGGCCGACGGCGTCGGCGAACGCGGCCACGCGCCACGCCGTCGTGGGGTCGCCGTCGATGCCGTTGGCCGGCCGCTCCTCGGGCGTGTAGGTGATCGGGTTCCCGTAGTCCGAGGCCTGGACCTCCACGCCACGGTGCTCGGCGACCGTCTGGGTGCCGGGCCGGTTGGGCAGGACGGGAAGCCGGTTGTCGGTGCGGTCGGTGCCGAGGATGCCGCCGTCCTGGGTCTCGGTGAAGCCCTGGGTGTGGCGCACCGTGGTCCATCGCTCGCCGCGCTTGCGGTTGGTGTCGGTCACGATCAGGCCCCGCTCGTCGCGCAGGTGCTCGCGGACGAACTCGGGGTCCTCGGTGAGCTCGGCGGAGTAGCGGATGAGCTCGTCGCCGTCGATCAGGCCGGCCTGGGCCGCGTCGACGATGCCGGCGCCCGAGCCGCTGAGGAGCAGCACCTGCTCGGCGGAGTGCGTCCGCACGATGTCTCGGGCGTCCTCCACCGGGAACGCGACGATGGCGGGTGACTCGGGCAGCGCCCCATCACGGGCCAGGTGCTGCTCGTCGATCATCGGGGCGTCCTCGATCGGGACGTTGGGGACGTCGTCACCGAAGGTGGCCGGATCGCCGAGCCCGGGCATCGACGACACCAGGTCGAGCAGGGACCGGGGGCGGGGCGTGTTGTAGCGCTCGTACTGGGTGTCGTTGCGGAGCACGATGTCGCCGACGCCCATCAGCCGGGCCACGGCGGCCAGGCCCTGGTCGGACATGGTCTGCTCTTGCAGCTCCAGGTCCAGCGCGTTCAGCAGGTCGGCGGAGGCGGGGGTGCCGTACGGGATGAGCTCCCGGGCGGCGTAGGGGCGGTCCATCAGACCGGGGAGGACCGGGTCGACGGTGTTGCCCCACCGGTACGAGGCGAAGTCGATGCCCGGGATCTCCAGGACCCGGGTGCCGTCGTCTCGGCCGTCGAGGTGGGCGGCGGCGTCGTACCAGTACGACGGGATCTCCTCGGGCCGCTGCAGGTTCACCGGCGCCATCTCCCGCAGCCACAGCGGCGGGAGGGCGGCGTAGGCCAGGCCGGCGACCGCGACGGCGCCGATGATGCCCCGCCGGGTGACCTGCTCGGCCAGCGCGCCGACCGCGGCGCCGATGGCCAGGGCCATGGCCAGCGCGACGAGCGGGACGGCGCGGGGCAGGCTGCGCATGGCGAGGCCGACGTCGGTGAGCAGGAACGCCTTGATGAACCCGCCGGCGGGCGAGGGCGACCCCCACGGGTGCGCGCCGATGGCGATGACCGTGCCGAGCAGGAGCATGCCGACCAGGAACGTCCGGTGCCGCCAGCGCACCACGCCGAGCGCGAGCAGGCCCAGGATCGGCAGCGCGTAGGTCAGCCCGAGCAACCAGAGCCGCTGGGTGTAGTCCACGCTCGGCTCGATCCACGGGCCGAGGCGGTCACCGCCGTAGAAGAACCAGTAGCCGAGGCCCCGGAGCACCTCGTGGGACACCGACGCGTCGGCCACGACCTTGGCCGTCTCGGTGTAGCGGAGGACCTCGATGCCGTCGGTGGCCTGGACCGAGAGCCCGCCGATCCACCACAGGTTGACGGCGATGGTGACGGCACCGATCTTGGCCGCGGTGGTGGCGGCGCGGCTGGTGGTGACGTCTCGGGACCCGAAGGCCGAGTAGAGGATCCAGAGCACGGGGACCAGACCGACGAGCAGGACCGAGGTGGCGTTGACGCTGCCGATGGTGGCTACGACGAGGCCGAACAGCGCCGGATGGCGCCAGCCCTTGGAGTGCAGGGCCCGCACGGTGAGGGCGAGCAGCCAGGGGAGACCGGCGAAGGGCAGCAGCAGCACCGAGATGCGAGCCGCCAGCGTGAGCACGAACGGGCTCAGCGCGTAGAGGAATGCGGCGGCGGTGGCCGACGTGGGCCGCCAGCGCCAGGTGCGGCCGAGGAAGAGCACGCCCCCGCCGGCGCCGACCATGATCGTGCCCAGCCAGAGCCGCTGGGCGACCCAGTCGGGGACGCCGAGCTGCTCGAAGAACCAGTACCAGGGGCCGGCCGGCCAGAGGTAGCCGATCTGCTGGTGGGGCACGGTGCCGAGGCCGACGTGGGGATCCCACATCGACACCGCCCGAGCGAGCAGGCGTCCGGGGTCCAGGTACAGGTAGCTCTTGGTGTCGGCGACGACCTGGCCGGGATCGGTGAGCAGGAGCGGGACGTAGACCAGCACCGCCAGCACGGCCAGCGGCAGCCACCAGTCCCGCGCCCGCGGGGTGCGGGGAGCGGTCACGAGCGGCGCGGACGCCCGGCCTCGTCGGCGAGGATGGCCATGAGCTGCGTCGCCGTCGAACGCCAGGTGAACCCGGCGGCGTGCTCGGCGGCGGCGTCGGACATGCGGCGCCGACGGGCCGGATCGGCGAGCACGTCGGCCATGGCGTCGCCGAGGCGCTCGGGCAGGGCATCGCCCTCGGCCGCGACGAGGGTGCCGGTTGCCCCGTCGACCACGGCGTCGCGGTGACCGGGGATGTCGGTGACGACGGCCGGGGTCGCGCAGGCGGCCGCCTCGGTGATGGACATGCCCCATCCCTCGTGCGAGGACGCCGAGGCGAGCAGCCAGGCGCGCCGGTACAGCTCGATGAGCTCCTCGTCGCTGACCCGGCCGGGGAGGTCGACCCAGGCCTCGCCGCCGACGTCTTCGACGGTGGCCTCGACGTGGAGCCGCTCGTAGCCCTCGCCGACCACGACCAGGCGGAGGTCCGGGACGGTCCGCCGGGCGTGGGCCACGGCGCGCACCAGTCGGTCGACGTGCTTGGAGGGCACCAAGCGGCCGACCGCCACCACCAGGGGCGTGGGCGACTCCGGGCCGGGGCTGAACTTCGGGTCGATGCCCGGCGGCACGACGTCGACGCGCTCGGGGCGGGGTCGCAGCTGGGCCAGCATGTCGTCGCGGGAGGACTCCGACAGGGTCACGATGCGGCTGTGCCGGTAGAGCGGGGGCGCGAGCCGGCGCTCGAGCAGGTCGCCCATCTTCGCCAGCCGCGGCGGGAGCACCATCTTCCACATCTCGCCGTGGACGTGGTGCAGGAAGGTGATGCGGGGCCCGCGGGCCCAGATGGGGGAGAGGAAGGGCATGCCGTTCCAGATCTCCACCAGCGCATCTCGCTCACCGTTGCGCCCGGCCAGCTCCGCGGCCACCGACCGGGGGAACACCAGGTAGCGGCCGGCCTTGCGCAGCACCCGGTAGCCGTCGCGCATGATCTCGGGCGGGTGCCCCTGCGCGAACGACGTGCGGCACGTGACCTCGAGCCCGGCGGCGGCCCACTCCCGGCACACCTCGTGGGCGTGGAGCTCGGAGCCCCCGGCCTCGACGTCGTCGAGGTCGCGCCAGGCGAGGACGTGGATCCGACGGATGCCGGCGGCCGCGGCGAGGTCGCCGATCTTGGCGTCGGTGGTGGGGTGTTCGGGCACGTGCGGACTCCACGGACGGCACCACGCGGACCGGTGCCAGGGGACCGCGACCCTACCGATCCGCCCGGGCGGCCCCGGCCATCGGCTGATCACGGCCCGGAGGCACCGGCACCCCTACGCTGCAGCGCCGTGAGCGACGCCAGCGATCCCGGATCCACCCCCACCCTCGCCGAGGTGCAGGCTCGGGTCGCCGATGTCGAGGGTTGGCTCACCGACGCCCAGATCCAGGCGCTGCACGAGGCGGCCCGGGCGTGCCCTCCCGGTGGGCGGATCGTGGAGATCGGCTCGTTCCGCGGGCGCTCCACCGTCGTGCTCGCCAGCTCGGCGCCGGTCGACGTCGAGATCGTCGCGATCGACCCCCACGCCGGCAACGACCGCGGCCCTCAGGAGATCGAGGGCTTCGAAGCGGAGGCGGCCACCGACCACGAGGTCTTCAACCGGAACCTGGCCGACGCCGGGGTGGCCGAGCGCGTCCGCCACGTCCGGGCCTTCTCCGATGTGGCCCACGGCGACGTCACCGACCCGATCGACGTGCTGTTCATCGACGGCGCCCACCGCTTCGGCCCGGCGCGGGCCGACATCCGGGACTGGGGCGCCCGGGTGGCGCCCGGCGGCCGGATGCTGATCCACGACTCGTT
Organism: Salinilacustrithrix flava; assembly: GCA_024128875.1. Taxonomy (GTDB): domain Bacteria; phylum Actinomycetota; class Acidimicrobiia; order Acidimicrobiales; family Salinilacustritrichaceae; genus Salinilacustrithrix; species Salinilacustrithrix flava. Next base: position 152,558 of record JAMYFF010000009.1, on the reverse strand, counting down.
CTCCTCGATCGGCGTGACCCTGGCCATCCTGGTCGAGCTGCTGGTCTCGCCCGAGTGGCGCTACGACGGCCGGGCCGGCTCGCTCACCTCGTACCGCCGGACCCACCAGTCCCCGGGCGCCCGGGGGACCTCGGCGCTGCGCCAGCTCGCCCAGCTCCCGTGGTTCGCCCGGAACGTGGCGATCAAGGTCCTGATGGTCACCGGCCGCCACGACTGGGCCCGCAAGCTGGGCCACGACGGCGAGACCTGGCCGTACTGACCATGCGGGTCCTGGTCATCATCCCGACCTACGACGAGGCCGAGAACATCGCCGACGTGGTGGGTCGCGTCCACGATGCCGTCCCCGACGCCCACGTCCTGGTCGTGGACGACAACAGCCCCGACGGCACCGGCGACCTCGTCGAGGCCATGGCCGGCGACGACGCCAACCTGCACCTGCTGCGCCGGGCCGGCAAGGCCGGGCTCGGCTCGGCCTACCGGGCCGGCTTCGCCTGGGGTGCGGCCGAGGGCTACGAGATCATGGTGGAGATGGACGCCGACCTGTCCCACGACCCGGCCGCGCTGCCGAGCCTGCTCGCCCGGGTCGAGGACGGCGCCGACCTGGCCATCGGGTCGCGGTACGTGCCCGGCGGGTCGATCCCGGACTGGAAGTGGCACCGAAAGGCGCTGTCGCGCTGGGGCAACCGCTACGCCGGCGCCGTGCTGTCGCTCGACGTGGCCGACGCCACCGCCGGCTACCGGGCCTACCGGGCGACAGCGCTGGCCGACATCGACCTCGACTCGGTGCGGGCCGACGGCTACGGGTTCCAGATCGAGATGGCCGATCGGGTGGCCCGCAACGGCGGCCGGATCGACGAGGTGCCGATCTCCTTCACCGACCGGACCCGGGGCACCTCGAAGATGTCGGGCCGGATCGTGGTGGAGGCCCTGGTGCTCGTGACGTGGTGGGGCGTGCGCCGCCGGGTTCCGGTCGGCGGCAGCAGCACCTGATCAGGCGTCGGCGCGCAGGTCCCCGTAGTCGGGGTTGGCGTCGAGGAAGTCGGCGACGTACCAGCACGAGGCCATCACGCTGGTCCCCCGGGTCCGCAGGTCGTCGAGGGCACCGCGCACGAGGACCTCGCCGAGGCCCTGGCCCCGCACCGCGGGGGAGATGTTGGTGGAGAACACGTTGACGGTGTCCTCGCCGGGACGTCCGACGGGCCGGTAGGCGAGCGTGCCCACGAGGTCGTCGCCTCGGCGGAGCAGGTAGCGGTCGGCCTCGTCGTCGTGGAGGACCTCGAGGTCGTCGGGAGCCGTCTGGGTCATGCGGTGGGTTCTACCCGACGCCGGCCTCTGCGATGCGCCCGGGGGCGACTCCTAGGATGCCGCTGTGGCAGACGTCTCCTCCCCCCGGATCGGCGTGCTCGTGGTCGCCTACAACGCCGCGTCCACGCTCGCGTCGGTGCTCGACCGGATCCCGGAGGACTACCGCGACTCCATCGACCACGTCATGGTCGCCGACGACGCGTCCACCGACAGCACGTTCCTGATCGGCGTCGGCTACCGGGAGACCTTCGGCCACCTGCCGATCACGGTGGTGCGCCACGACGAGAACCGCGGCTACGGCGGGAACCAGAAGTGGGGCTACCGGTGGGCGATGGAGCACGGCCTCGACGTCGTCGTGCTGCTCCACGGCGACGGCCAGTACGCGCCGGAGCTGCTGCCCGAGATGGTCGAGCCCATCGTCGAGGGCGGCGCTGACGCGGTCATGGGCTCCCGGATGCTGCCGCCCGGCTCGGCCCGGGCCGGCGGGATGCCGCTGTACAAGTGGGTCGGCAACCGGATCCTCACCACGGTGCAGAACCGCCTCACGGGCGCGTCACTGTCGGAGTGGCACTCGGGCTACCGGGCCTACCGCGTCGACGCCCTGCGCGACCTCGACCTCGATGCCATGTCGGACGGGTTCGACTTCGACACCCAGATCCTCCTCGGGCTGATGGGCGCCGGTCGGTCCATCGTCGAGATCCCGATCCCGACCTACTACGGGGACGAGATCTCCTACGTGAACGGGATGCGCTACGCCCGCCAGGTCACGGGGCACGTCCTGCGCCACCGGCTCCGCCGCATCGGCTTCGGGGCCGGCGCTCGCGACGTGGGCTACGAGGCCAAGGTCGGCGCCGGCACGTCGCACCAGCTGCTCCTCGATCGGCTGACCCGCCGCCCCACCGGCCGCGTGCTCGACCTCGGGTGCGCCGACGGCCACCTCGGCGGTGCGCTGCGGGACCGGGGCCACGAGGTCGTCGGCGTCGACGGCGAGCCGTCGCCCGAGGCGGCCCGGCGCCTGGACCGCCACATCGTGGCCGACCTCGATGCCGGGCTGCCCCCCGAGGTCACCGGCGACTTCGACGTCGTGCTCGTGGCTGACGTGCTCGAGCACCTGCGGGATCCCGGCGCGCTGCTCCAGGAGGTGCAGGGCCGCCTGCGCCCGGGCGGCCGGGTGGTGGGCAGCATCCCGAACTTCGCCCACTGGTACCCGCGCGTCCGGGTGGCGTCGGGCCTGTTCGACTACGACGCCCGCGGCATCCTCGACCGCGGCCACCTGCGCTTCTACACGCGGCGATCGTTCCGGCGGCTGTGCGAGGACGCCGGCTACCGGGTGGTCGACCTCGACGCCGCCGGCCTGCCCGTGGAGGTGTTCCAGCGCGGCGGGGCCGGTGTCGCCGGACCGGTCCTGTCGTCGATCGGCGCGGTCGACCGCGCTCTGGCCCGGCTGCGCCCCACCCTGTTCGCCTTCCAGTTCCTCTTCGAGCTCGAGGCGCAGGATCAGCCGTCGTCCGACGCGAGCAGCCGATCGCAGAGCGCCCCGTCGGACGAGGCGACCTCGCTCGTCGCCGAGGGCGCATAGTCAGCACCCGGCGGGCCATCGCCCACCAGCAGCGTCGCGGGGCCATCGAGTCGGGGGATGAACCCGTTCGTGAGCAGGCGGCCGCGCCAGCGCACGCCGCCCTCGCCGACGGCCGGGTCGAGGTGGACGTCGAGGCGCACGACGCCGTCGCCCAGGTCCACCGGGCGACCGGGGTAGTCGAGGTCGCCGGCGGTGACGCCCGCGACCACCTCGCCGTCGCGGGGCATCACCCAGGCGACGACCGGGGCGTCGGTCCAGGCGAGCAGCGCGTGGCGACGGCCGGGTTCGAGGTCGGACAGGTCGACGTCGAGCACGACGTGACCGCCAGCGCGCGTGCGCTCGGCGGTGACCCACCCCGGCGGGTAGACGTCCGACGGTGGGGCCGCGCTCCACACGTACACCCCGCGGCAGTCGCCGACCACGACCACGGCGTCGCGGTCGGCCGAGTCGGGGAGCGTGTCGGCCACGGTGACGTCGGGATCGGCGCCGAGGGCGAGACGGGCGTCGAGCAGCCCGGCCACCAGCCCCGGCGCCGGGTTCGGTGCCCGGAGCCGCTGGTAGACGGTGGCGACGCCCACCTGCACCCAGACGGTGGTGAGCGCGAGCCCGACCGCGGCGGCACCGAGCGCCCGGCGCCTACCGAGACCGGCGGTGCCGCGCACCGCGTGGACGCCCAGCGCCGCCATGGGCACCAGGAAGGGCACGACGTCGGCGTGGTAGCGCTGGGCCACGTACCCGAAGGGCACGATGGTGGCGCACCCCGCCAGGCCACCGACGGCCACGGCCACCCAGGCCACCGGGTCGGCGGGCCGGCGCCGCAGCAGCGTCCAGGTGCCGATCGCCGCGGCCACGACGAGCGCGGCGAGGGTGACGGTGATGCTGGTCGTGTGGTCGACGAGGTCGAAGGTGACGTCGCCGACCACGGGACCGCCCGCGGGAGGGAAGTCCACGAAGGGCAGCTGGTCGAGGATGCGGACACCGGTCGGGCGCAGGTAGTGCAGGAGGGTGGTCGGCGCGAACCGCAGGCCGAACAGGCTGCCTCCCGCCTCGGCGAGCATCTCCCGGCGCGCTGCGCTCACCTGGGTGTACCCCTGCGCGTCGAACGGGATGGAGGTCGGGTTGCCGAACTTCAAGACGTTGAGCACGGCGTAGGCCACCGCAGGCACGGCGGCGACGGCCAGCAGGGGGAGGGCGCCGGCCGGGCCGCGCAGCCGGTCGAGCACGCGCCGTCCCGGCGCGGCGAGCGCGGCGAGGGCGAGGATCCCGACGGCGACGCAGGCCCCCGCGCCCACCGACGCCCGCGACAGCACGGCGCCGCTGCACCCGACCGCGGTGGCGGCGAGCGCGGCCCACGACGGGCGGCGTCGCAGCGCGAGCAGGCCGGCGAAGGTGACGACCGTCCACGCCATGCCCCACATGGACGACTCGTGGTACACCCACGGCCGGCTGGCGAGGAACGTGGCGGTGGAGCCGCCGGCGAGGACGAGCCCGAACAGCCCGCACAGGAGGCGACCGAGGCGCCCGTCCGGTGGTGACCCCGGCCGGGCCCGCCGGGCCTCCATGAGCACCCGCTCGGCCGCGATGAGCAGCACGACGTGGGCGAGCAGCATCGACAGGGCGCCGAGGCGCCCCTCGAAGCGGTCGGTGACGGCAACCACCGGGAGCCGCAGCACCGCCGGCCAGGGTGGTTGGTACATGTAGGTGCCCCCGTCGTGCTCGAACGCCTCGATGCCGAGCACGTCCCGGTCGATCTGGAGGCGCCCGTCGAGGAGCGACTCGGCCTGGGCGTCGTAGAAGTCCCCGGCCGGGACCCACGGCAGCAGGCTGCGCTCGCCGCCGGTGAGCACGAGCAGGAAGGCGAAGAGCCCGACGAGCGCGCCGATCCGGTAGGCCCGTCGTGCCGCCCGCTCGCCGTCGTCCCGGACCGGGGCGGGCGTGGTCATTCCCCCGGCACGGTCCTGTGTCGGTGACGGAGGGCCACGACCCCGGCGTGCACGCCGATGGCGGCGAGGATGAGCAGGGGGACTTCGGCGGCGATGCGGAACCGGGGGTTCCCGTAGGTCGCCGCGGCGACGGCGACCACGACGGCGACGGGGGAGACCAGCAGCCACAGGTCGACCCATCGCCGGTGCCGGCCGAGGTGCACCGCGCCGGCGAGGGCGAGCGGCAGGGTGCCCCACAGGATCCACCCGGTGATCCGCTCGGTGAGCAGGCGCCGGCCCTCGAAGGTGGCGAGGCGGCCCTGCTGCTCGGGCTCGTACATCTGGAAGGTGCGCAGCACCCGGACCGTCGCCACCTTGGGCAGCTCGTCGAGGTGGTCCCGCATGTAGGACAGGCCGTCGTCGCGCAGCTCGCCGGCGACCACGGACTCGTCGGCGGCCTCGAGCGCCTCCTGGCGGAAGCCGTCGAAGCAGTCCTCGCTGATGAACCAGAACCCGATGAGGTCGCTGTCGTAGGTGCGGTCGCAGTTGGCGCCGGACAGCACCGAGCCGAGGTTGTTGGAGACGAGCACGGGCTCGTCGAAGGTGGTCAGGTTCCGCACCGCCCAGGCACCGGGCAGCAGCAGGGCGGCGACGAGCACGGCCACGCCGGCGCCGACGCGGATGCGCCGGGGTGGGGCGGTCACCAGGAGGGGGAGCACCAGGACGACCGCGAGCACCAGGCCCTCGGACCGGACCAGGGTCGCGGCGCCGCCGAGCAGGCCGACGAGCGCCGCTCGCTCGGGGGTCGGGGACTCCCGGAAGCGCACGACGGCGAGGAGCACGAGCACGACGAGCCAGAGGAAGAGCGACTCGGCCAGCAGGGCGGACTCCGGTGCGAACAGGGCCGGGTGCACGGCGGCGACGAGCCCGAGGAGGAGCGCGCCGCGCTCGGGCAGCCAGCGCCGGGCGAGCATGACGATGCCGACGACGGCCAGCGCGCCGAGGACGGCGAGCCCGAGGCGCTGGGCGGGCACCGATCGGAGCCCGATTGCGTGGAACACCCCGAGCAGGCCGGGGAAGCCGGGCGGGAACTCGGCGGTGGGCCGCATGATGTCGGCTCGGGCCATGTCGTAGGGGCGGATGTAGCCCAGGCCCTCGGCGAGGTGCTGGCCGAGCAGCCGGTAGCCGCCGGCGTCGCTGATGGGGAGGATGTTGGGCGCGGCGGCCAGGGCGTAGGTGACGCGGGCGCCGAGGGCGACGAGGAAGATGCCGAGGAAGCCGGCCCGGCGTCGGGTGTCGGGGTGCCAGCCCGTGGCCGTGGTCGCTGGGCTCACTGCTGGGCTCATGGTCGGGCGGCCAGCTCGTCGTCGGCGTCGACGACGTCGGTCGTGCGGGCTGCCTCGAGGATCGCCGGCCCGAGCCACTGGGCGACCTCGACCGAGGTCTCGGTGGTGAAGTGCGTGCCGTCGGGGCGGAGGCGGAGCGAGTCCGTCCCGTCCGGCGTGCTCGCCAGCCAGTCGGCCAGGTCCACGAAGCCGACGTCGGGGTGGTCGCCGAGCTCGTCGACGAGCATCTCGTTCCACTGCTCGAGGCGGTCGAAGGTCGGGTCGTCGGGCTCCCGGGTGCTGCGCACCGGGGGCGGCTGGAGGACCCAGACGACCGTCTCCGCCGTCTCCAGGAGGTGGTCCGTGGCGGCGCGGACCTCGCTGCGCAGGTAGTCGTCGTAGACGGGGTCGCCGATGGTGCGCCACTCGTCGTCGCCCTCGATCCGCCGTTCGGTGAGGTCCCACAGGCCGATCTCGACCACGGCGATCTCGGGGTCCGCGGTGGTGAGGGCCTCGCGCCACGCGGTCGTGAAGTCGCAGCCCTCGGGCACGGGCTCGGGGCCCCTCTCCAGGAAGTTGCGCTCGCCGCCCCGTCCGAGCCCGCAGCCGCTGACCGTGCCCGCGCCGTTGAAGTCCATCCGCTCGGTCTCGATCGCCCAGTCGATGAGCCCGGGGATGAACAGCAGGGCGGTGGAGTCGCCGAAGAGCGCGACCCGCGGTGCAGGTCCCGGCGCCGTCGTCGGCGGCTGCTCGGTCGTGGGGCCGCCGAGGGGCGAGGACGTCGTGGTGGTGGTGCTGGTGCGGGGGATCGCATCGCCCGCGAGCAGGTCGTCCTGGAGCGCTTCGGCCGCCGCGAAGTCGATGGGGTCCTCGCGGTCCAGGAGAGCGGGCGGCACGATCGCCAGGGCGACGACGGCGGCGACGGCGGCGACGGTGGCTGCCGGCCGTCCCCGACCGCGCAGGGGGAGCCCGTGGTGGCGGATGGGCTGCTCGACGAAGCGGTGGCTGGGGATGGCGACGGCGAGCGTGACCAGGATGCGCAGCCCGGCGAGCAGGACGTCGTCGAACCCACCGCCGTCGAGCCCGGTCCGCGTCGGGGACAGCCACAGGAAGATCGGCCAGTGGTACACGTACACGCCGTAGGAGATGCGGCCGAGCCCGGTGAGCGGTGGCAGGGAGAGCGCCCGGGCCACCGGCGTCGGCGCCAGCACCGCCACGATGATGGCGGAGGTCAGCACTGCGTGGCCGAGCAGCAGCCACGGGTGCAGGGCGCCGCTGGACTGCTCCGTCACGACCCAGAGCCCGAGCATGGTCGCGAGGGCGGCGGCGCCGGCCGCGCTGCGCACCCCGTCGGGCAGCGCGGTGCCCAGGTCACGGCGGTGGTGCCAGACGGCCAGGAGCACGCCGATGAGCAGCTCGGCCATGCGGGTGTCGGTGCCGTAGTACGCCCGGTCGCCGCCGCCCACGACGAGGGTCACCACGACGGAGACGACGATGCCCACCGCGGCCAGCACGCCCAGGCCGACCCACCCGGCCCGCCGGCGCAGGAGCAGGACGGCCAGCAGCGGCAGGACGAGGTAGAACTGCTCCTCGATCGCCAGGCTCCAGTAGTGCTGCAGGGGCGAGTCGCCGGTGAACAGCTCGGCGTAGGAGAGCTCGGACAGCACGAAGCGCCAGTTGGCGACGTAGCCGATGGCGGCCAGGGCGTCGCCCCGGAAGCGGTCGAGGCCGCTCTGGTCGGCGAAGGCCAGCACGTAGGCGGTGGCCGCGAGCACGCCGAGCAGCGCGGCGGGCAGCAGGCGCCGGAACCGCCGGATCCAGAACGCCCGCAGGTCGACCCGGCCGGTGCCGCGGTGCTCGCCGAGCAGCAGCGTCGTGATGAGGAACCCGGAGAGCGTGAAGAAGGCGGACACCCCGAGGTAGCCGCCGGCTGCCCACCCGAACCCGCTGTGGAACGCGAGGACGCCGGCCACGGCGAGGCCGCGGAGGCCGTCGAGGCCGGGTCGGTGGGCGAACCCCGTGGACCGCTGCCTGCTCGGGGCAGCGGGCGCGGTCACGTGGCGGGGGTGACCCGTTGGGCCGTCATGTGCGCTTCGGCAGGATCGGCGCGTCCCGACCGGTGCCCGAGGAGCCCGAGGCCGACGAGTCGGTCTCGGAGGTCTCGTGGTACTCGGCCTCCACGTTGACCTCCCAGATGTCGTGGCTGGCGCCGTAGAGGTTCTCCACGGTGAGCATGGCCGTCATCATCGAGTGGTCCTGGTTGTTGTACCGGTGCATGCCGTTGCGGCCGACGGGGTGCACGTTCGAGACGTTGGCCTCGAGCCAGCGCCGCAGCACGCCCACGTTGCGCTGGTAGTCCTCGTCGTAGACGGGGTACGCCTTCGGCATGCGCACGACGTAGCCGTTCTCGACGTCGTCGCTCTGGATGAGCCCGAGGCGCACGAGCTCCTTGGTGCCGGTCTCGATGAGGTGCTCGTCGGTGGCGCTCCACCACTCGTCGCCCTCGTCGACGGTGTACTCGAGGCCGAGCACGTTGCGGCCGTCCTTGACCAGGTAGGGCGACCAGGAACCGAAGTTCTGGATCCGCATCGTCTTGACCTCGGGGTCGTGGATGTAGATCCAGTTGTCGCTCCAGTCCACCTTGGCCTCGGGGACCACGAGCGAGACGGAGAGGAAGTCGCGGAAGTGGAGGTCGTCGGCGGCGGCGAGCACCTCGGCCGGCGGCGGCGGGTCCATCGCCCGGAGCAGCGCCGGGAACGGCATGGTGGACACCACGTGGTCGGCGGCGTGGGTGGTCTCGGCGCCGGACTCGTCGGTGGCGGTGACCGACACGGCCCGTCCGTCGCGGTGCTCGACGCGGGTGACCTTCGAACGGAACTGGACCTTGGATCCCTGGCCCTCGACCAGCTCGTGGCAGCGCTCCCACATCATCCCGGGCCCGTACTTGGGGTACTGGAACTCCTCGATCAGGCTGGTGACCTGCTTGGAGCGGTCGCGGCGGGAGAAGCGGCCGCGGATGGGCTCCCACACCGCGTCCCAGAGCGACATGCCCTTGATGCGCTGGGCCCCCCAGTCGGCCGACATCTCCGAGGGCGGCACGCCCCACACCTTGGTGCTGTAGGTCTCGAAGAAGTGCTCGTACAGGCGCCGGCCGTAGTTGGAGACGATGTAGCCCTCGAGCGTCGTGAGGTCCTTCGGCGGCCGGACGCGGACCCAGAGGAAGGAGAGCCCGCAGCGGACGGCCTCGACGGGGCCCAGGTTCTTCAGCGCGTTCACGACGTTGATCGGGTAGTCGTAGAACTTGCCCTGGTAGTAGATGCGGCTCTTGCGGGGCCGCTGCATGAACTCCTCGTCGGGGAGGATCTCGTGCCACAGGGCCTCGACCTCGGCCACCTTGGTGAAGAAGCGGTGCCCGCCGATGTCGAAGCGGTAGCCGTCCGCGACCACCGTGCGGCTGATGCCGCCGACGACGTCGTCGGCTTCCAGCACGGTGGCCGTGCCGCCGCGCTTGCCCAGCTCGTAGGCGGCGGTCAGGCCGGCGGGACCGGCGCCGATGACGACGACGTCTCCTGGATCGGTGGCGTTGGTCTCGGTGTTCGGGGTGTCAGTGGGCACAGCGTGGTGGCAGCGATCTCGGTCGTTCGGCGGGCGGGACAGCGCTGGCTAGCGTACGCCGGTGGCCGGTCCCCGACGGAACACCGCCAGGCGTGCCGACGGCGGGCTGGCGAGCATCGACCTGCTCGGCGTGGCCGCGCTCGTCGCGCTCGGCGTCGTCCTGCGCTTCGTCACGACCTCGCCCCTGTGGCTGGACGAGGCGCTCAGCGTGAACATCGCGTCGCTCCCGCTCGGCGAGATCGGCGACGCCCTCCGCCAGGACGGGCACCCGCCCCTGTACTACTGGCTGCTCCACGGCTGGATGTCGGTGTTCGGGGAGGGCGACCTCGCCGTCCGTGCCCTCTCGGGCATCGCCGGGCTGCTCGCGCTGCCGCTCGCCTGGGAGGCGGGCCGCCGGCGAGCGGGGACGATCGGCGGGCTGTGCGTGCTCGGCCTCACCGCCGTCACCCCGTGGGCGGTGCGCTACGCCACCGAGGCCCGGATGTACGCGCTGGTGCTCACCCTCGTGTTCGCCGGCTGGCTGCTGGCCGACGATCTGCTCGTCCGGCGGGATCGGCTCCGGTGGGTGGCGCTCGCCGTGGTCACCGGTGGCGCGGTGCTGTCGCACTACTGGGTGCTGCACCTGGGCATCGCCGCGGTCGGCGCGCTCGCCGTGCGGTGGTGGCGCGGCGATGGCAAGGCTCGGGCCGGTGCGCTGCGGGTGGCATCGGCCATGGCCGTCGGATCGCTCGCGTTCGTGCCGTGGCTCCCGGTGTTCCTCGACCAGCTGTCGAGCACGGGCACGCCGTGGGCGTCGGCCGGCCGGCCCACCGGCGCACTGGTCGACCTGCTCGGCGGGCTGGGCGGCGGGGCCAAGTTCCCCGAGGCCGAGCTGTTCGGGTTCGCGCTGCTGGTGCTCGTGGCGGCCGGCGTCACGGTGGTGGCCCGGGGGCGATGGGAGCTCCACGTCGACCTGCGCACCGTCCCCGGCGTCCGGCCCGAGGTCGTCGTGGCGATCGCCGCGATGTCGGTCGGCCTGGTGGCCGGCCAGCTCGGCGACGCCGTCTTCGCCCCCCGCTACGCCGCGGCGTTCCTGCCGATGCTCCTCATCGCTGCCGGCGTGGGCCTGGCCCGCATGCCGGCCCCGACGGTCCGGCGCGCCGTGGCCGTGGGCATGGTGGCCCTGGCCGCGGTCGGCCTCGGCGCCAACGTCATCGAGCCCCGGACCATGGGCGAGGAGATCGCGGACGCGATCGCGGCGGAGGCCGGCCCCGAGGACGTGGTCGCGATCTGCCCGGACCAGCTCGGCCCGGCCACGCTGCGCTCGCTGCCCGACGGGATCGAGGCCGTCGGCCTGCCCGCCCTCGAGCGGCCCGACCGCATCGACTGGCGCGACTACGCCGAGCGGAACCAGGCGGCCGACCCCGCGCTGGCGGTCGAGGAGATCCTGGAGCGGGCCGAGGGCGGTTCGGTGTGGCTGGTCATCAACACCCACTACCGCACCTACGAGGGCTACTGCGAGGGCGTCCAGTCCGGCCTCCAGGCCGCCCGCCCGACGTCGGGCATCGCGGTCGCCGACCGCGGCGCGGAGGTCTTCGAGGGTGCGACGCTGGTGCGCTTCCTGCCCGGCTGACCCCGGAGCCGGATCAGCCCACCGCCCGCAGCACCGAGGCCCCGTCCGCCCGCCGCACGATGAGGATGTCCGCCGTGCGGACGCTGGCCACCCGGGTCGACCAGCAGTCGACCACGTCGCGGCCGTCGCCCAGGTGGAAGAACGTCGTCATCGGGCCCTCCTGCTGGTAGGCGTCGGCCCCGACCACGAGCTCGACCGTCTTGTCCCGCAGGGTCACCTCGTAGCTCGTCATGTGCTGACCGTACGAGGGGTGCCCTGTGCGGAGGAAGAGGGACAACCCTGTGACTTGCCTGTGCAGGGCCTGTGGCCTCAGGCGCTGCGGTGCTCGTCCCCGGCCCGGTGGGGGGCGGGCCGCTCGGCCCGCAGGAGGCGCAGCACCCGGCCGCGGTGGCCGCGGTAGGGCTCGAGCAGCTCCAGCATCTGGGCGTCGGTGCCGCGGGGCTCGCCGAGGAACGCCCAGGCGACCAGGTGCTTGCTGCGCTCGTCGCCCATCGGCACGGCGTCGGCGTCCCCGAGGGCGACCTGGCGCACGACGGCGGCCGTCCACGCGCCGACGCCGGCGATGGAGCGGAGCCGGTGCTCGGCCTCGTCGGGGGACTGGTCCACCACGGCCTCGACCGTGACGGAGCGGGCAGCGGCACGACGGATCACGTCGGCGCGGGCCCGTTCGAGCCCGAGGGGGTGCAGGTCGTGGTGGCTGGTGCTGGCGAGGATCCTCGGGTCCGGAGGCACGGTCAGCTCGATGCCGGAGGGGCCGGGTGCGGGTTCGCCGTAGGCCTGCATGACCTGGCGGTGGGCGCGCTTGCCCTCGAAGCCGCTGACCTGGTGGGCGCACACGGCCGGCACCAGGGCCTCCATGACCCGGTGCGAGGCGCCGATGCGAAGCCCCGGGTGGCGCCGGACGAGCTCGGCCACGACCCCGGTGCGAGGATCGAAGCCCTCCAGGTCGTCGTGCTCGCCCACGAGGAGCGGCAGCTGGTCCAGGGCCCAGTCGGCCCCCGGTCCCCAGGCCTCGGCCTCGATGCCGCCGTCGCGGACGACGAGGTGCACCGTGGCCGGACCCGTCGGCGTGCGGGTGGCCCGGAAGCACTCGTCCGATCGGAGCAGGCACGACGGATCGCCCTTCCCGTACCGGGTCGGGGCCAGGGTGAGGCGCAGGTCGAGCGGACGGGACAGCGTCAGCCGACGCGTGTTGGGCGGGGCGATCATCAGGCAGGCTCCCTCCGGACCTGCCGGGGGGTGTGACATTCTCCGCTTCGTCACCCTGCGAGGCCAAACCGGGGCGGACCGCCGCGCCCCTCAGGACCGGCGAGCGGCCCGCCAGTCCTCGGCGTTGACCGCCCACCGCTCGTGGTCGCGCCAGTCCCCGTCGACGAGCACCAGACGGGGGGAGTAGCCCTCCAGCCGGAGCCCGCAGCGCCGGGCCAGGGCCCGGGAGCGCTCGTTGCCGGGCTGGATGTCGGCCTCGAAGCGGTGGAGCCGCATCTGGGTGAACGCGACCTCGATGGCCATCGAGACGCCGTCGGTGAGGTGGCCCCGGCCGACGTAGGGCGACAGAGCCGCCCAGCCGGCGGTCGCCCGCTGCACAGCGCCGCGCTGGATGCCGTTGAGGTTCACGAAGCCAGCGATGCCGTCGTCCTCCCGGGAGCAGACGAGGAACTGCTCGATCTCGTGTCGCTCGCCGCGCGTGAGCCACTGGCGGAACGCGCCGACGTCGGCGGGCGGGAACGCCCACGGCTCGAGGTGCTCGCTCTCCGCGACGCGGGCCACGAACTCCTCGGCGTCGGCCACCGACGGCTTGCGCAGGTACGTGTGCGGCCGGGTGGCCACGGCCCGACGCACTCAGGCCTCCCCGGCGGCGACCTGGCTGGCCCAGGCGTAGTCGGGCTTGCCGCTGGCGCTGCGCTGCACGCGGTCGACCACGACGAAGGCCTTGGGCAGCTTGTACCGGGCAAGGTGCTCGCCGGCCGCGGCCCGGACCGCGTCGACATCGAGGCCATCGGCCCGGGCGTCGAGGGCGACGACCGCCACGATCTCGGATCCCCACCGCTCGCTCGGCCGGCCCACGACCAGTGCGTCGTAGATGGCCGGGTGGGCCTTGAGGGCCTGCTCGACCTCCTCGGCATGGACCTTCTCGCCGCCGGTGTTGATGGTGACCGAGTCCCGCCCGAGGAGCTCGATCGCGCCGTCGGCTCGCCGCCGGGCCCGGTCGCCGGCGATGGCGTGGACGACGCCGTCGACGCGGGGGAACGTGTCCCGCGTCTTGGCCTCGTCGCCGAGGTAGCCGAGCGGCACCCGCCCCCGCTGGGCCAGCCAGCCCCGCTCGGGCGAGCCGGGCACCAGCTGGCGGGTTCGGGTCTCGTCGAGCACCACCGTGGTGTCGGACGGCGCGAACACGCCGGGTTCGGCGCCGACGTCGGCGTCGGTGCTGGCCAGCCCGTGGCGGCCCGTCTCGGATGAGCCGAGGATGTCGACGATGCGCAGGGTGGGCAGCTCGGCGACGATCTGGGCCTTGATCGCCGGCGAGAGGACGGCGCCGCCGGTCATGAGCACCCGAAGCGATGACAGGTCCCGGTCGCTGCAGCGGAGCTCGTCGAGCAGCGGCCGGGCGAACGCGTCGCCCACGATGAGCAGCGACGACACGTGCTCCCGCTCGCACGTGTCCAGGACGTCGGCCGGATCGAGGTGGTCGGTGTCGTGCTGGATGACCACCGTGCCGCCGGCGAGCAGGCAGGACAGCGCGTTCCAGTGGGCCGCGCCGTGCATGAACGGGGGAGCGGGGAGCGCACGCGGTCGATCCGGGCGACGGGCCCGCTCGACCAGCTCCGCCTGGCTGCCGCGGATCCCGAGGGCGGTGTGGAGGAAGTCGCCCTGGCGCCACAGGACACCCTTGGGGTTCCCGGTGGTGCCGCCGGTGTAGACGACGTAGCGGTCGCTGGGGGACCAGGTCACGCCCGGACGTCCCGCGTCGGCCGCAGCGAGGAACGCCTCGTAGCCGACCGAGCCCTCGATCGGTTCGGTCCCGCTGCCGTCGTCGACCACGACGAGCAGCCGCACCGAGGCCACGTGCGGGAGCGCGGCGGCGAGCACGGGGGCGAAGCGGGCGTGGTACACGACGGCGACCGCACCGGCATCGGCCAGCACGAAGGCGAGCTCCTCGGCGGTGTAGCGGTAGTTGACGTTGATGGCTGCGGCGCCGGCCTTCCACGCGCCGAGCATCGCCTCGAGGTACTCGTTGCCGTTCGTGAGGTAGAGGGCGATGTGGTCGTGAGGGCTGACCCAGCCCGGCGCGTCGTCGTCGTGCACCACCTCGCCGCCGACCCCGGCGTCGAGGAGGCCGTTGGCCAGGCGCCGCGACCGCTCGGTGACCTCGCGCCAGGTGAGCCTGCGATCCCGCCACACGATGCACTCGCGGTCGGGCACGACCTCGGCGATGGCCTCCTGCAGGGTGGCGATGGCGTGCTCGTCGGCGGCGACGGGGCTGGGGTCGGGCACATGGAAGTATGCACCGATGGCCACTCCCTCCGCCGACCTGACCACAGTGCTCGCCGAGGACATCCGACCCGGCGTGCGCCTGCTGACGATGAACCGCCCCGAGCGCCTCAACGCGATGGACCACCAGCTGGTGTCCGAGCTGCACGACCGCTTCGACGAGGTCGCCGCCGACCCGGACCTGCGCTGCGTGATCCTCACCGGCGCCGGCCGGGGGTTCTGCGCCGGGCTCGACCTGAAGGGCAGCGCGGCGGTGCCCGGCACCGAGGAGCTCGGTCGCCCCCAGCGCGGCCTGGCCACCCAGCAGCACATCGCCACCCTGATCCCGCACCTGCGCTCGCTGAAGGTGCCGGTGATCGCGGCGGTGAACGGACCGGCGGCCGGGGGCGGCTTCGCCCTCGCGCTCGGCGCCGACGTGCGCGTGTGCGCCACGTCGGCCCGCTTCAACGTGGCCTTCGTGCGCATCGGCCTCTCCGGCTGCGACATCGGGGTGAGCTGGATGCTGCCCCGGCTCATCGGCGCCGGCCGGGCCTTCGAGCTGCTGCTCACCGGGCGCATCTTCGACGCGCAGGAGGCCGACGACCTCGGCCTCGTCACCAAGGTCGTCGAGGACGGCGCCGTGGTGGACGCCGCCCTCGAGATCGCCGACAACGTCGTGGCCAACAGCCCCTTCGGGGTCTGGATGACCAAGGAGGTGATGTGGAGCCAGCTCGAGATCCCGAGCCTGCAGGCCGGCATCGACCTGGAGAACCGCACCCAGATCCTGTCGTCGTTCACCGAGGACTCGACCGAGGCGATCCAGGCCTTCCTCGGGAAGCGGCCCCCCGAGTTCCAGAACCGCTAGGAGCGGGGCTTCTCCTCGATCTCGACCGTCTTCATGGTGTCGCCCACAGCGATGGACTTGGCGACGTCCATGCCCTGGGTGACGTAGCCGAACAGGTTGTAGAGCTTGTCCAGCTTGCGGGTGCAGTCGTCGATGGTGATGAAGAACTGGCTGCCGTTGGTGTTCGGGCCGGCGTTGGCCATGGCGAACGCGCCCTCGGTGTACTCGCCCTTCACCGGCTCGTCCTCGAACTTGTAGCCCGGGCCGCCGCGGCCGGTGCCCTCGGGGTCGCCGCCCTGGATGACGAAGTCGGGCACGACGCGGTGGAACGTGAGGCCGTCGTAGAAGCCGTCGCGGGCCTTGCTGACGAACTCGTTCACCGTCTTGGGGGCGAGCTGGGGGTCGAGGTCGCCGACGATCGTGCCCTTGTCGGTGTCGATGGTGACCTCGTAGACGGTGTCGAGGTCGATCTGCATGTCGTAGGGCTTGGCCATGGAGCGCGACTGTAGGTGTACCGGACGGTTGCGTCCCACCTCGGATCGGTTCTGGCGGCTCCGCCGCCACAGGGCACCGTGACATGGGTCGCCTCGCCTTCGGCTCGGCTCCGGCGGCCTACTCCGGCGGTGCCTCCGGGGCGCGGGGGCCGTTCCCGTCGAGGGAGGAGATGCCGTCCCAGATGATCTGGGTGAGCAGCTCGGCGAGCCCGTCGGGATCGACCTCATCGTTCTCCAGGGTGTGGATCGCCGCTGCTTCGAGCATGCCGATCACCCCGCGGACGAGGAGCCGGGCCTCGGGGGTGTCGGTGATCGACGCCGCGATGCGGTCGGTGCGGGCCTGGATCGCCTCGCGCACGGCCGGGTGGCGCGACGAGCTGGCCGACGCGATGAGCTGCCAGGACGTGCGGTGCCGCCACGCGAACCCGAGGTACGCAGACACGGCCCGGGCCAGCCGTTCCCGGTCCGAGCCGAGGGACTCGAGCGCGCCGTCGATCTCGGTGTCGAGCCGCTCGAGCTCGTGGTTGTACGCGGCGGCGAACAGGCTGCCGCGGTCACCGAAGTAGGAGTAGACGAGGCTGCGCGACACGCCGGCTTCGTCGGCGATCAGCTCGAAGGAGACCTCGCTCGGGTCGTGCTCGGCGAAGACCCGCGCCGCAGCCTCGGCGATCTGACGTCGCCGGACCGCGGGGTCGAGCCGCGTCCTCGATCTGCGTTGTTCGCTCACCACGGCCTCGGTCCCCCCTCCGGCCGGTCGATCACTGCTGGGATCCGACCTCCACCGGAGTGGATGCTTCGGGAGGTGCCTCCTCGCCGACGAGCGGGAAGTGGCAGGCGACGTAGTGGTCGGGGCCGACCTCGCGCACGAGCGGCTCCTCGGTGGTGCATCGCTCGGCGGCTCGTGGGCAGCGCGTGCGGAACCGGCACCCCGACGGCGGGTCGAGCGGGGACGGGAGCTCGCCGTCGAGGTCCATGGCGGAGGGGACGACGTCGGGGTCGGGGATCGGGATCGCCGACAGCAGCGTCGCCGTGTACGGGTGGGCCGGGCTGGCGAACAGGTCGTCGGGCGACGCCACCTCGCACATCTTGCCGAGGTACATCACCGCGACCCGGTCCGAGATGTTCTTCACCACGGCGAGGTCGTGGGCGATGAACATCATCGTGAGGCCGTAGCGCTCCTTCATGTCCTCGAGGACGTTCAGGATCTGGGCCTGCACGGACACGTCGAGCGCGGACACCGGCTCGTCGCAGATGATCAGCTTGGGATCGAGCACCAGGGCGCGGGCGATGCAGATGCGCTGGCACTGGCCGCCGGAGAACTCGTGGCGCCGCTTGGGCTTGGCGATCTCGGGGGTGAGCCCGACGTCGTCGAGCACCCGGTCGATGAGCTCCTCGGCGCCGTCCATGCGGTCCCAGACCTTGAGCGGCTCGGCGACCACGTCGAAGATCCGGCGCCGCGGGTTGATCGAGGACACCGGGTCCTGGAAGATCATCTGCAGCTCGGGGCGGACCTTGCGCAGCTCGGAACCGCTCAGCTTGGCCAGGTCGCGGCCGTCGAAGACGACGCGGCCCGAGGTGATCGGGTTGAGGCGCATGATGGCCTTGCCCGTGGTCGACTTGCCGCACCCCGACTCGCCCACGAGGCCGAGGGTCTCGCCGGGTGCGATGTCGAAGCTGATGTCGGACACGGCGTGGACGACCCGGCCACGGCCGGAGGGGAACTCGACTCGCAGGTCCTCGACCCGCAGGAGGACGTCAGCCTCGGGTCGGAGGTGCGCGGTACCGGTACCAGCCATCAGCTCGCCTTCTCCTGGATCATCACGGGGACGCCGGCGGCCTGGTACCCGCGACGTCGGTTCTCGGCCAGCGCCTCGTCACCCTCGGGGGTGCCGACGGGGTAGAAGCAGGCGTAGCGGTGGTCGGGCGTCTCGGCCTCCATCAGCGGTGGCTGCTCCTCGAGGCACCGGGCCTGGGCCCGCTCGCAGCGGGGGGCGAAGGAGCACCCCGTCGGCGGGTTCACGAGGTCCGGCGGTCGACCGGGAATGACCGTGAGCCGGGTGTGGCTCGGCAGGTCGAGCTTGGGGATCGACTCGAACAGCGCCTGGGTGTACGGCATGCGCATGTTCTGGAACAGCGTCCGCGTCGGGGCCATCTCCACGATGCGGCCGGCGTACATCACCGCGATGTCGTGGGCCCGGCCGGCGACGACGCCGAGGTCGTGGGTGACCAGCACCATCGACATGAAGCGCTCGCGCTGCTGCTCGTCGAGCAGGTCGAGGATCTGGGCCTGCACGGTCACGTCGAGGGCCGTCGTGGGCTCGTCGGCGAACAGCAGGTGGGGGCCGCAGGCCAGGGCGACGGCGATGACGACGCGCTGGCGCATGCCGCCGGACAGCTCGTGGGGGTACTGGCGCACCCGCTTCTCGGGCTCGGGGATCTTCACCGAGCGGAGCAGGGACACGGCCATGTCCTCGGCCTCGTCGTTGCTCATGTCGAGGTGGTGGCGCAGAACCTCGGTGATCTGCTTGCCGATCCGCATGACCGGGTTCAGCGAGGTCATCGGGTCCTGGAAGATCATCGACAGCTCCGACCCCCACAGGGACCGCAGCACGCTGGACTTGGCGCCGACCAGCTCGTTCCCGCGGTAGCGGGCCGAGCCGGTCACCTCCACGTTGTTCGACGGGAGCAGCCCCATGATGGTGCGGGACAGCACCGACTTGCCGGAGCCGGACTCGCCCACGATGCCGAGCGTGCGGCCCTGCTTCAGCTCGAAGCTCACCCCGTTGACGGCCCGCACCCGTCCGGACGGCGTCCGGAACGTGGTGTGCAGGTCGTCCACGACGAGCAGCGGCTCGGTCTGGTCCTTCGATGGTTCGGCGACGATGCGACGTCGGGCCACGTTCCCCCCTGTTTCCTTCTTGGTCAGAGTGCGCTGTCGCGGACGTCGAAGCGTGCCCGCACGACGTCGCCCAGGTAGTTGAGGCTGAGGACGGTGAAGAACACCATCAGCGATGCAGTCATCACCTGCGCGGCCTCGCCGAGCAGCATCTGGGACCGCCCGGTGGCGATGAGGTTGCCCCACGACGGCGAGGTGATGTCGGCCGGGATGCCGACGCCGATCAGGGCGAGGCCGCCCTCGACGACGATGGCGATGGCGATGCCCAGCAGGGCGATCGAGAACATGGCCGGGGCCACGTTGGGCAGGACCTCGCGGATGATGATGCGGGGCGTCCTGGCCCCGACGGTCTTGGCGGCCATCACGAACTCGCGGTTGGCCCACGTGAGCGTGTTGGCCCGCGTGATGCGCCCGAGGATCGGGATGGAGGCGAAGCCGATGGCGAAGGTGACGACCAGGACGCGCTGGCCGTAGCCGGCGTTGGCGTCGCTGGCGAAGACCGCGGCGAGCGTGATCGCGAGCACCAGCTGGGGGATGGCGAGGCCCACGTTGAACGCGTTGGTGATGACGGTGTCGATCTTGCCGCGGAAGTAGCCGGCGATCAGGCCGAAGGTGCCGCCGACGATGAGCCCGAAGGTGACGGCGAGCACGCTCACGATCATCGAGGCGCGCGTGCCGTAGACGAGCTTGGAGAGCAGGTCGCGCCCGGAGGTGTCGAAGCCGAGCGGGTGGCCCGCGGTCGGTCCGAAGTCGCGGTCGCGGAGCGCGTCGGGGAACCGCTCGGTGAGTCCCGGCACGGGGAAGAGCTGGGGCACGAAGGCCATCAGGGCCACGAGGCCCAGCCAGATGATGGCCAGCCACCCGATGGGACCGAGGCGCTTGGTCTTGGACAGCGTGACCGTGCCGTCGGGGTCGTCGTGGCGGAGCGCGGCGTCGGGGCCTTCGCCGGCGGCGGGGTCGATCTTGACGGAGGTGGGTTCAACCTCGGGCACTGCGGATCCTCGGGTCGAGGGCGGCGTAGAGCATGTCGACGAAGACGTTCACGAGGACGTAGCCGACGGCGATGAGGGCGACCAGCGACTGGATCGCCACGTACTGGCGCTCGCTGATGGCCTGGAAGATCAGCACACCCATGCCGGGCAGGGTGAAGATGATCTCGATGATGAGCGCGCCGCCCACGAGCGTGCCGACGTTGAGGCCGGCGACGGTGAGCAGCGTGAGGCTGGAGGGGCGCAGGGCGTGGCGCCACAGCACCCGCTTGTTGGACAACCCCTTGGCCTTGGCCATGAGGATGAAGTCCTCCTGCAGGGTGGCGACCATGTCCGTGCGCAGCAGGCGCATGTACACGGCGACCTGGCCGGCGGCGAGGCTGATCGAGGGCAGGATCATCGATCGGAAGTGCTCGCCGATGTCGTTGCTGAAGCGCACGTAGCCCTGGGGTGGCAGCCAGCCGAGCTCCACGCCCACGACGTAGGACAGCACGAGGGCGAGCACGAAGTTGGGGATGGCCAGGATCCCGAAGGCCGTGGTGTTGGTGAACTTGTCGAAGAAGCTGCCCGCCCGCTGCGCCGTGATCACCCCCAGCGGGATGGCGATGACGAGGGCGAGCACCTGCGCGTAGAGCATGAGCAGGAGGGAGACGGGTGCCGCCTGGGTGACCCGGTCGGCGACCGGCTCGGTGATGCTCTGGCGGTAGTAGTTGCCCATGTCGCCGGTGACGAAGTCACCGAGCCAGGCGACGTAGCGGACCGGGAGGGGGTCGTCGAGGTTCAGCTCCTCGCGGAGCGCCTCCCGGTCCGATTCGTCGCCGAAGGGGATGATGACCTCGGCCGGATCGCCCGGCAGGAGGCTGACGAGCAGGGCGGTGAACAGGGTCACCAGGAACAGCACGAGTGCGAGCTGTCCCAGCTTCCGTAGTGCGTTGTTCACGAATCCTGCTTCCTGCTCGTCAGCCTCGGGGTCATCGCTGGATCACTCGCTGATCCAGATGCCGGTCACGTCGTGACCGGTACCCAGGCCCGGGAACGCACCCGAGCCACCCTGCGGGCCGTAGCCGAGCAGGTTCTGGACGTTCGGCTCGGCCGCGATGGCCCACACCGTCGTCGACGTCCACACGTTGTGGACCTCCTCGGCGAAGCGCCGGGTGAGGTCCTGGTAGATGCCCTCGCGCTCCTCGCCGGGGGGCGCCTGGCGACCCTCGTCGAGCAGGCGCTGGAGCTCCGGGTCGTCGATGCGGCCGAAGTTCACGGGCGAGCCGGTGGCCCACCAGTTGTACTGCGTGTCCGGATCGGCGCCGGGGTGGTTGCGCCAGCCCACGGCCTGGAAGTCGCCGGCCAGGGCGTTGTTGATGGTGGTGGCCTGGTCGCCGGCCGGATCCAGGTTGATCGTGATGCCGGCGTCGGCCAGCTGGGTCTGGATCTCCTGGGCGGTCAGCTGACCGGACTCCGTGGACACGAAGGTGTAGGAGAACTCGAGCGGCTGCCCGGTCTCGTCCTCGTAGGCCTGGGCGAACTGGCGGGCCAGCTCCACGTCGTACTGCGGGTAGCCCGGGTCCTCGACGTAGCCGGTGACGTCCTCGGCGAAGGGGCCATCGGCGACCTGGCCGATGCCGCCGCCGCGCACGTCGATCAGCAGCTGGCGGTCGAGCGCGTGCGCCAACGCGAGGCGGGCGTTCTTGTTGTCGAACGGCGCCTGCGACTGGTTCAGCATGAGGTAGTTGACCTCGCCGTACGCATCGGTCGCCAGCAGCTTGATCTCATCCGAGTCGGCGAGGCCCTGCAGGCGCTGGGCGATCTGCTCGGTGTCGGAGGTGTGGAGCACGTCCACCTGGCCGGACTCGAGGGCGTTGCCGCGGCTGGCGATCTCGGGGATCGGCACGTAGGTGATCGAGTCCAGGTAGGGCAGCTGGTTGCCGTCCTCGTCGGTCAGCCAGTAATCGGCGAACTTGGTGGCGACGAACTCCTCGTTCACCGTCCAGTTCTCGAGCTGGAACGGGCCGGTGCCGATGATGTTCGTGCCGCAGGTCTCGGTGTCGTCGAGCTGGGCCTGGGCCAGGATGCCGACGCGGTTGGAGCTCCACAGGAACCAGTCGAAGGCGGTCCACGGGGTGACCATGTTGACCTGGACGGTCATCGGGTCGACGACCTCCACGGACTCGATGTTCTGGAACACGAACACGAACAGGGCCGGGTTCCGACCCTCGTAGGCGCCGCGGTAGGCGTCGAGGTTGTTGGCCACGACCTGGGCGTCCAGCGGGGAGCCATCGTGGAACGTGACGCCCTCCGGGACGGTGATCGTCCACTGGGTGAAGTCCTCGTTGGGCTCCACCGACTCGGCCAGGTACGGCTGGATCTCGCCGTCGGCGTCGGGCTTGGTCAGCGTGTCGTAGACGGTCGTGGCGACCTGCATGCCGGCGATGGCCAGCTGGGCCTCGGGCAGGCAGAAGCCGCCGTTGGTCTCGGCCTCGAGGGCGTAGGTGAGCTCGCCGCCCATGACCGGATCGCCCTCGGCGTCCTCCGGAGTCGAGTCGACGCCGTCCTCGGTCTCGGTCTCCGCGCCGTCGTCCGGCGTGGCGCCCTCGCCGCCGTCGTCGTCGTCGCCGCACGCGGCAGCGAACATCGACAACCCCAGCAGCAGCGCGAGCAACCGGATCCACCGGCGCGTCGAGTTTCGGCTCGTCACATTTCCCCCTTGGTCTCGGCGTCGGGAGGGTCCCGCACGCCCTGGTTCGTGCACCGCCCTCGGGTGGCGACGGTCACGTCTGCGGGACGCTAAGTCCCTTGTTGGCACAGTGTCAATAGCGCCGGCGAACGTTCTTGACCGGTCGGTCAGGTTCCCCAGCCCGGGTGACACTAGGCACAGGGGTGCCCGCCCGTCGCGCACCCCAGACGTGCGTCATGGACTCGTCACAGAGCCCACCTGCGACCGAACCGGACGAGCGCCGCGAAGCGGACAGCCGATCGGTCGGGGCGTGAGCGAGCGCACACGCTGCGTGCTGCGGAGGCCTCGGTCGCTGCCTGCACGGGTGCGCCCACCGCCGGCACGGGCCAGGCTGGGGCCATGAGCGACCCGATGAGCGACGCGGTGGACGTGGTGGTGATCGGCGCCGGCCCCAACGGGTTGGCCGCTGCGATCGAGGTGGCCCGGGCTGGTTGCTCGGTGACCGTGCTCGAGGCCCACGAGACCCCGGGGGGTGGGGCTCGCACCGCGGAGCTGACCGGCCCCGGCTTCCACCACGACGTGTGCTCCGCCATCCACCCGCTCGCCACCGGGTCGCCGTTCTTCCGCAGCGTGCCCCTCGAGGAGCACGGCTGCGAGCTGGTCCACCCCGACATCCCCGTCGTGCACCCGCTCGACGGCGGCCGGGCCGGGGTGTTCCACCGGTCGATCGCCGAGACGGTCGAGGCGGCCGGGGTCGACGGCACGGCGTGGGAGGCCCTGTTCGGGCCGCTGGTCGAGCACTGGGACGACGTCGAGGCGCACCTGCTCGGCCCGGTCGTGCGGCCGCCCCGCCACCCGATCTCGATGGCCCGCTTCGGCCTGCAGGCGATCCGGCGGGCCGAGTCGGTGTCGGCCGGCTTCCGCACCGACGAGACCCGGGCCCTGTTCGCCGGCGTGGCCGCCCACGCGTTCCTCCCCCTCGACCGGATCCTCACCGCGTCGTT
The DNA here is from genome assembly GCA_024128875.1 of Salinilacustrithrix flava. Taxonomy (GTDB): domain Bacteria; phylum Actinomycetota; class Acidimicrobiia; order Acidimicrobiales; family Salinilacustritrichaceae; genus Salinilacustrithrix; species Salinilacustrithrix flava. The sequence goes on along the minus strand of JAMYFF010000009.1, from coordinate 128,831 downwards.
CGGCCTGATGCTCGGCGGCCTCGCCCACGCCCGCGGGTGGCCGATGGTGCGGGGCGGCAGCCAGAAGCTCACCGATGCGCTGGTCTCCTACCTCGAGGACCTCGGGGGCACCGTGGTCACCGACTGCCACGTCGCCTCGCTCGACGAGCTGCCGCCGCACCGCGCCGTGATCGCCGACATCAGCCCCCGCCAGCTGGTGCCGATGGCGGGCGACCGCCTGGACGCCCGCGGTCGGCGCCGGCTGGAGCGGTTCCGCCACGGCCCGGGCGCGTGCAAGGTCGACTTCGCGCTGTCCGGCCCCGTCCCGTGGGCGAACGAGGACGCCCGACGCGCCGGCACCGTCCACCTCGCCGGCACCTACGAGGAGCTGGCGCTGTCGGAGAAGATCACCGCGGCCGGCGGCCACCCCGACCGGCCCTTCGTGCTCGCCGCCCAGCAGAGCCTGTTCGACGACTCCCGGGCCCCGGAGGGCAAGCACACGCTCTGGACCTACGCCCACGTGCCGAACGGCTCGACCCTGGACGTGTCGGAGCGCATGACCGATCAGATCGAGCGCTTCGCCCCCGGCTTCCGGGACCTGGTCATCGACAAGCACGTGATCACCGCGGCCGAGTACGCCCGCTACAACCCGACCTTCATCGGTGGTGACATCTCCGGCGGCTCCCACGGCGGCCTGCAGCTGGTGCTGCGCCCGTGGCCGGCGCTGGACCCCTACGCCACCCCGGTCGAGGGCGTGTTCCTGTGCTCCGCGTCCACCCCGCCCGGCGGTGGCGTGCACGGCATGTGCGGCTCCCATGCCGCTCGCTCGACGCTGCGCTGGCTCGGCACCGACGCGGCGTAGGCCAGACTGGCAACGCTCGGGACCAGAACCCGCCCCACCGACAGGAGTGCAGACATGAGCGATCGCGTCCAGATCGACGTCGCTGACGGCGTCGCCCACGTCCGGCTGAACCGCCCGGACAAGATGAACGCGCTGGACGGCGCGATGTTCGCCGCCATCGCCGAGGCCGGCGAGACGGTGAAGGCCGATCGCTCCATCCGGGCCGTCGTGCTCTCCGGCGAGGGTCGCGCGTTCTGCTCGGGTCTCGACTTCGGCTCGTTCCAGGCGATGGCCGAGGGACCGAAGGCCGACGACGGCGACACGGCGTCGATGGGCGCCATCGGAGAGACCGGCGATCGCATCACCCACCTCGGCCAGCAGGTCGCGCACGTCTGGCAGGAGGTGCCGGTGCCCGTCATCGCCGCCATCCACGGCGTGGCCCTCGGCGGCGGCATCCAGATCGCCCTCGGTGCCGACATCCGGATCATCGCCCCCGACGCCCGCATGAGCGTGCTCGAGGTCAAGTGGGGCCTGGTGCCCGACATGACCGGCACGTGGATGCTGCGGCGCCTGGTCGGCCTCGACGTCGCCAAGGAGCTCACCTTCACCGGCCGCATGGTCGAGGGCGAGGAGGCCGTGCGCATCGGCCTCGCCACCCGCGTCGCCACCGACCCGCTGGCCGAGGCCAAGGCGCTGGCCGCCGAGATCGCCGGCAAGAGCCCCGACGCCGTGCGGGCCGCCAAGCGCCTGCTGAACCAGTCCGGACTGGTGCCGATCGAGCAGCAGTTCGCTGACGAGCGACGCGAGATCGGTGCGCTGATCGGCAGCCCCAACCAGGTCGAGGCCGTGATGTCGGGCTTCGAGAAGCGCGACCCGTCCTTCACCGACCCGAGCTGATCTGCGAGATGGTCAGCCGCTGATCACCAGGTGGCCGTCGCGCCCGTGAGGGCGCGGGGGTCGGCTGCACCCGCCAGCGTGCCGTCCTCGGCGCGCTCGATCAGGTGGGCGTGGCCGTAGCCGCTGTTCCACGGGTCCTGCACCGACACCTCATGGCCCCGCCGGCGCAGGCCGTCGACCCAGGACTCCGGGGCGCCGCGCTCGACGCCGACGAGCCCCGGGCCCTCGCCCTCCCAGGTGTCGAAGCCGCCGTCGCCGAGGCGCCACCGCGGTGCGCCGATGCAGCGGGCCGGGTCCTCGTCGGCGACGAGCAGGCGGGCCAGGAGCTGGAGCACGACCTGGGGCTGGGTGTCGCCGCCCATGGTGCCGAGCACGGCGCGCAGGGTGCCGTCGGCCCGCTGGACGAGGGCGGGGGCGAGGGTGTGGGGCGGCCGGCGGCCGGGCCGGTACTCGGCCGGGTGCCCGGGTTCGAGGGAGAAGCCCTGCCCGCGGTTGTGCAGGAAGATGCCGACCTCGGGCACGGCGAGGTGGACGCCCCAGCCGCGGGCGTTGGACTGGATGAGCGAGACGGCCTGGCCCTCGCCGTCTGCGGTGCACAGGTAGATGGTGTCGCCGTCGCCGCCGGGGGCGACGGGCGCAGCGCGGCGCTCCGGGTCGAAGCGGCCGGCACGCGGGGCGAGGCGGTCGTCGGCGAGCAGGGCGTCGCCGTCGGCTCCGTCGTGGAGCACGTCGAGGCGATCGTGACCGGCGAGGCGGGCGGCCTCGACCAGCAGGTGGGCCCACTCCTCGCTGCCCGGACGGTGAGCCCGGTCGGGGCCGAAGCCGGCGAGCTCGGCGATCCGGGCCGCGGCGAGGCTGAGGTAGCCCTGGCTGTTCGGCGGCACGGTCCAGGCCCGGTGCCCCCAGAGGTCGATGCCGAGCGGCGCCACCCAGTCGGCCTGGGAGCGGGCCAGGTCCTCGGCGGTGAACAGCCCGCCGCCGATCCGGCGCAGCCCCTCGCCGAACTCGCCCTCGTAGAAGGCGTCGCGCCCGTCGGCGGCGATCGCGGCCAGCGTGCGGGCCGCGCCGGGCCGACGGATCACCGTGCCCTCGTGCACCGGCTGGCGGGTGTAGTCGTCGGCGCCGTCCACCCGCTCGATGAGGGGCACCATGAACGCGAGCAGGGGAGAGGCGGGGAAGCCCTCCTCGGCCAGGAGCCGCGCCGGCTCGAGCACGTCGGCGAGCGGCAGGCGCCCGTGGCGCTCGTGCAGCGTCACCCAGCCGTCGACGCAGCCGGGAACGGTGACGGCCCGGATGTCCTCGTCGGTGGGCATGCGGGTGTGGCCTTCGTCGCGGAGCTGCCTGGCCTCCGCACCCGATCCGGCCCGGCCGCTGGCGTTCAGGCAGGTCGGGTCCTGGCCGTCGGCGTGGTGGACGAGGGCGAACAGGTCGCCGCCCATCCCGCACATGTGCTGGGTGGTGACGGCGAGCGCCGCACTGGTCGCGATGGCGGCGTCGACGGCGTTGCCTCCGGCCCGGAGCACACCGATTCCGGCGCCGGACGCGAGGTGGTCGACGCTGCAGACCATGCCCCTGCGGGCGCGCAGCGTGTGGAAGGGCACGAGGGGGGCGGGCACGCCGGCGGACCGTACCGGGCACACTTGGCAGGTGGAGGACCACCGACTGCGCTCGATGCTGCGCGCGCTCCGGTCCGTCGTCGGCGAGGAGCACGTGCTCGTGGACCCCGACGTCGTGGCCTCCCACGTCGTGGACTGGACCGGCGGCTTCGTCGGGTCGTCCCCGGCGGTGGTGCGACCCGGCTCGACCGACGAGGTGGCCGAGGTCGTCGCCGCCTGCCGCCGGGACCGGATCGCGCTCGTCCCCCAGGGCGGCAACACCGGCCTGGTGGGCGGCGGCGTGCCCCTCGCCGGGGAGGTGGTGCTCTCCACGTCGCGCCTGGCCGGCATCACCGAGGTCGACGCTGACGCCGGTCAGCTCACCGCCGGCGCCGGGGAGACCCTGGCCGCGGTGCAGCGGGCGGCGGCGGGTGCCGGCTGGCGCTACGGCGTCGACCTGGCGGCGCGGGACTCCGCCACCATCGGCGGCACGGTCGCCACCAACGCCGGCGGTCTGCGGGTGCTCCGGCACGGCACGACGCGCCACCAGCTGCTCGGCGTGGAGGCGGTGCTCGGCACCGGTGACGTCGTGTCTCGCCTGGGCGGGCTCGTCAAGGACAACACCGGCTACGACCTCGCCGGCCTGCTCTGCGGCAGCGAGGGCACGCTCGGCGTCGTGACCCGGGTCCGCCTCGCCCTGGTCCCGGCACCCGGTCCGACGGTGACCAGCCTGATCGGGCTGGCCACGGTGGCCGACGCCGTCTCCCTCGTCGGTCACCTGCGCAGAGCGGTGCCGACGCTCGAGGCCGCCGAGCTGGTGCTCGCCGACGGGGCCCGCCTCGTCGCCGAGCAGACCGGCGTCGTCCCGGTGCTGGATCCGGTGCCTCCGGTGCAGGTGGCGGTCGAGGCGGTCGGGCCGCCCGACCCGACCGACGCGCTGGCTGCGGCCCTGGAGGCCCATCCGGGCGTGCTCGACGTGGCGGTCGCCACCGACGCAGCCCGGGCCGTCGCCCTCTGGCACGTGCGGGAGGCCCACACGGAGGCCATCGCCCGCCTCGGGGTGCCCCGGAAGTACGACGTCACGGTGCCCTCGCCACGCCTGGCTCGCTTCGTCGAGCAGGTCCCCGACCTGATCCGTGCCGTCGACCCCGATGCACAGGTGTGGATCTTCGGCCACCTCGGCGACGGCAACCTCCACGTCAACGTGACCACGCCGTCCGGCCCCGGCCCTCCCCGAACTGGCCCTCTCCGAACTGGCAGGGCTGGTGTTGCGCGGGATGCCGTCGCCGACGCCGTCCTCGGCCGGGTGGTGGCCGACGGCGGCTCGGTGAGCGCCGAGCACGGGATCGGTACGGCCAAGCGGTCGTGGCTGGTGCGTGACCGCTCGGCCGGCGACGTCGCCGGCATGCGGGCGATCAAGGCCGCCCTCGACCCCGACGGGATCCTGAACCCGAACGTGCTGCTGTGACCAGCCCGGGGTGACTAGTCCGCGCAGGACACGCAGGTGGCGGCGGTGGGGACGGCCTCGAGGCGCTCGTCCGGGATGGGGCGACCGCAGACCTCGCAGCGTCCGTAGTCGCCGCCCTCGACCCGCCGGATGGCCAGGTCCAGCTCGCCGAGGCGGGTCCGGGCCGAGGTGAGCAGGGCGGCCACCTGCTGGCGCTCCCACGCGATGGTGTGGCCCTCCGGGTCGTGCTCGTCGTCGGTGGCGACCTGCTCGGACGCGGCGACGATGTCGTCGAAGCTCTCCTGGAGCGACTCGATCTGGCGCACGGTCCGGGCCCGCTCCTCGGCGAGCCGCTCGGCGTGACCGGGGTGCATGGGTGACTAGTCCGCCCGCGCCCGGAGGCCGCTCTTGTCGATCTTGCCGGTGCCGACCTTGGGCAGCTCGCCGAGGATGACGACGCCCTTGGGTGCCTTGAAGTGGGCGAGCCGCTCCCGGACGAAGGCGATGAGCTCGTCCTCGCCGGTCGAGGCGCCGGCGTGCAGGGACACGTAGGCGACGGGCACCTCGCCCCAGCGGGCATCGGCCCGGCCGACCACGGCGGCCTCGCGGACGGCGGGGTGCTCGCACAGGGCGTGCTCGACCTCGGGCGTGGCGATGTTCTCGCCGCCGCTGATGATCAGGTCCTTCTTGCGGTCGACGATCTGCAGGTAGCCGTCGGGTCGCACGATGGCCAGGTCCCCGGTGCGCAGCCAGCCGTCCCGGATCACCTCGGCCGTGGCCTCGGGGGCATCCAGGTAGCCGGACATCACGTGGTTGGAGCGGGCGCACACCTCGCCGACGGTCTCCCCGTCCCAGGGGACCTCGACGTCGCCGTCGCCGAGCACCCGCACGTCGGCGCCGACGATCGGCAGACCGGTGGTGGACCGCCGTTCGGCGGAGGGCGCCTCGCCGGGCTTGTCGAGCGAGCGGGTCAGGGTCGGGCTGGCCTCGGTCATGCCGTAGCCGCACATCGCCGTGCACCCGAACGCGGTCTCGATCTCGGTGAGCATCGCCGGGCTCACGGGCGCCCCACCGATCGATGCGGTGCGCACCGAGGACAGGTCCCGGGTGGCCACGTCGGGGTGGTCGAGCAGCATCCGCACCATGGCGGGGACGGCGAACAGGCGGGTGACGCCGTGGGCCTCGATCAGGCGCAGGACCTCGCCGGCGTCGAAGCGGGGGAGCATCACGTGGGTGCCGCCGAGCCCGGTGAGGTAGTGCGGGGTGCCCCAGCCGTTGACGTGGAACAGCGGCACCAGGTGGAGGATGACGTCGTCGCCGGTGATGGCGTTGGTGAGCGCGTTGTGGACGGCGTGCAGGTACAGGTTGCGGTGGGTGAGCACGGCGCCCTTGGGCATCCCCGTGCTGCCGCTGGTGAAGAAGATCTCGGCCGGGTCGTCCTCGTCGCGGACGTCGGGCTCGACCGCGCCGGCCGATTGGCGGGCGAGTGCCTCCTCGAAGTCGGTGCCGAGCACGACCTGGCGGATCGGCGCGTCCGGGTCGGGCTGGTCGGGGTGGCGGAACAGCACCGTCGCGCCGGACTGGTCGAGCACGCTGCGCAGCTCGGCGGGCGCGAGGCGGATGTTGAGGGGGAGCAGCACGGCGCCGGCGAGCAGCACGCCGTAGTACGCCTCGAGCAGCTCGTGGGTGTTGCCGCACAACCAGGCCACCACGTCGCCCCGCTGCACGCCGAGCTCGTCCGTGAGGTACCTCGCCTGGCGGTCGCAGCGGTCGGCGAACTCGGCGTAGGTCCACTGCTGGTCGCCGTCGATCACCCCGATCCGGTCGGGGAAGTAGCGGCGGGCGCGGGTGAGCAGGTCGAGGGTGGTGAGGGGGACCTTCACGGGTGCCAGATCCCCCCCTCCTCGAAGACCTCGCGGAGCACGGCGGGCCGGTCGGTCATGATCCCGTCGACGCCGGCGTCGAGCAGCGAGCGCATCTCGTCGGGGTCGTCGATGGTCCAGACGTGCACGACGATCCCGTTGGCGTGGGCGACCTCGACCAGCTCGCGGCTGGCCAGCGGCCGGCCCTCGTGGTCCTGCGGTGGGATCTGGGCGGCCTGGGAGCGGAACGTGACCTCCTCGCCCTGGTACGCGCGGATGAGCCCGACGAACTCGTCGGGCCCCATGCCGGTGCACAGCTCGGGGCCGAGGGCGTCGCGCACGCGGTCGATCCGCTCGTCGGAGAAGGACCCGACGCAGACCCGGTCGATCGCGCGGGTGCGGCGCAGGACCTCGACGAGGGGCTCGACGGCCGAGTCGGCCTTGGGGTCGATGTTCACCCGTGCGTCAGGCCAGGTGGTGAGGATGTCCTCGAGCAGCGGGATCGGCTCCCGGCCGTCGATCCGGGCGTCGGAGACCTCGGACCAGGTGAGCTCGTCGATGCGCCCCCGGTGCTCGGTGACCCGGTCGAGGACGTCGTCGTGGAAGGCCACGAGGATCCCGTCGGCGGTGGCGTGGACGTCGGTCTCCAGGTAGCGGAAGCCGAGGTCGATGGCGTGCTGGAACGCGGGGAGGCTGTTCTCCGGCGCCTCCGAGGCGCCGCCCCGGTGGGCGAACGGGATCGGCCCGGGGTGGTCGAGGAACGGGAACGAGGGCATCGGGGGCCGACGGTAGCGTCGGGCGGTGCCCACCGGACCCTCCACGAGCGCTGCCGATCGACCGACCCGCCTGGGTCGGATCTGCGTGTTCTGCGGGTCGTCGCCCGGCCGGGACCCGGCATTCGTCGCCGCTGCCGACGAGCTGGGCCGCGCCCTCGCCGGGCGCGGGATCACGGTGGTCTACGGCGGGGGCTCGGCCGGACTGATGGGCGCCCTGGCCACGGGCGCGCTCGACGCCGGCGGCCACGTCATCGGCGTCCTGCCGGCCGGCCTGTTCCCCGACGGCGTGACGGCATCTCCCGAGCGCGCCCACCACCGGGGCACGTTCGAGGTGGAGCACACCGCGGACATGCACGCCCGCAAGGCCCGGTTCCACGACCTGGCCGACGGCTACGTCGTGCTCCCCGGCGGCCTGGGCACCCTCGAGGAGATGGCCGAGGTCGCGACCTGGGCCCAGATCGGCCTGCACGACAACCCCATCGGGTTCCTCGACGTCGGCGGGTACTACGACGACCTGTTCGCCTTCTTCGACCGGACGGTGGCGGACGGCTTCGTCCGCGCCGCGAACCGCGAGCAGCTCTACTGCGCGCCGTCCGTCGGGACGCTCCTCGACCTGCTCGACGCCCACGAACCCCGGGTCGAACCGAAGTGGATCGAGCCGTGACCGAGGCGCCGGCGCCACCCGACGGCTCGCTGGTCCCGGGCGTCACCGAACGCCGCCTGCAGCTGTCGGCGGTCTCCGTCGCGCTGGTCGGGACGCTGCCGGTCTTCATGACGGGAGCGCTGGCCGTGCAGATCGGACGGGACGTGGAGCTCGGCGCCACCAGGCTCGGCGTCGCGTCCGGTGCGTTCTTCGGTGCGGCGGCGGTGGCGAGCGCGCTCATGGGTCGCCTCGCCGAGCGGGTCGGCCCGGGGCGGGCGATGCGCAGCGCCGCCATCGCGTCCGCCGTGCTGCAGGCGACGCTCGCGCTCTCGCCGGGATACGCCTGGCTGCTGCTCTCCCTGCTGGTGGCCGGACCGGCGAACTCCCTGGCCCAGGTCGGGGCCAACCTGCTGCTGGCCAAGGGCATCCACCCGACCCGCCAGGGATGGGCGCTCGCGGTGAAGCAGGCCGGCATGCCGGGCGCCACGCTGCTCGGCGGCCTGGCCGTCCCCGCCATCGCCGTCACGGTCGGGTGGCGGTGGGCGTTCGCCGCCGGGGCGCTGGGAGCGGCCGCGGCAGCGATCGCCGTGCCGGTCGCCGCGGTGCCGGCTGGTGGACGGCGCCCGGCCGGGCGACGGGCCGACGTCCCCATCGGTCCGCTGGTGGTGCTCGCGGCCGCGGTGGGCTTCGCCGCGGCCGCGAACGGGACGCTGGCAACCTTCGTGGTGTCCGCCGGCGTGGAGGCCGGCCTGGGGGAGTCCGCGGCCGGCGTGGTCCTCACCCTCGGCAGCGCTGCCGGCATCGCCATGCGGCTCGTGGTCGGCGCCCGAGCCGACCGGCGGGGCGGCCGCCACCTGCCGGTCGTCTCGGTGCTGCTCGCCGGCGGGGCGCTCGGCTACTTCCTGCTCGCGCCCGGCCTCGTCCCCACGCACCTGCTCGGCGCGCTGGTGGCCTTCGGCTCGGGCTGGGCGTGGCCGGGCCTGTTCAACCTCGCCGTGGTCCGGCTCAACCCGACGGCCCCGGCGGCCGCCACGGGCATCACCCAGACCGGCGTCTACGTGGGCGCGCTGACCGGGCCGATCCTGTTCGGCGTGGTCGTGGACTCCGCCGGCTACGGCCTGGCCTGGCTGCTCGCCGGCCTGGCCTCGGCGCTGGCCGCAGCCGGCGTCGTCTACGGGCGCTCCCGCGTGGTCGCGTCCCGGCTCAGATGATCCCGGAGTCGTGGCCCTGCCAGTACTCGTCCTTGAGCAGGCGCTTGTAGAGCTTGCCGGTGGGGTGGCGGGGCAGCTCGTCGCGGAAGTCGATCGAGCGGGGGCACTTCACGTCGGCCAGCTTCTCGCGGCAGAAGGCGATGAGCTCGCGCGCCAGCTCCGGGGAGGGCTCGGCGCCCTCGGCCGGTTGGACGACGGCCTTGACCTCCTCGCCGAAGTCCTCGTTGGGCACGCCGAACACGGCCACGTCGTACACCTTGGGGTGCATGGCCAGGACGTTCTCGGCCTCCTGGGGGTAGATGTTCACCCCACCCGAGATGATCATGTACGCCTTGCGGTCGGTGAGGTAGAGGAACCCGTCCTCGTCGAGGCGACCGACGTCGCCGAGCGTGGACCAGCCCCGCCCCTTGGGGTCGCGGGAGTCCTCGGTCTTGTCCGGGTCGTTGTGGTACTGGAACGTGGCCGCGTTCTCGCCCTCGAAGTACACGGTGCCCGATTCCCCGGCCGGCAGCTCCTCGCCGTTCTCGTCGACGATGTGGAGGGTGCCGATCAGCGCCTTGCCGACGGAGCCGGGGTGCTCCAGCCAGTCCTCGCTGTTGCAGTAGACGAAGCCGTTGCCCTCGGTGCCGGCGTAGTACTCGTGCAGCACCGGGCCCCACCACTCGATCATCCGGCGCTTGACCTCGACCGGGCACGGCGCGGCGGCGTGCACGGCCACCTGCAGCGACGACACGTCGTACTTGGCCCGCACCTCGTCGGGGAGCTTGAGCATGCGGATGAACATGGTCGGCACCCACTGGCTCAGCGTCACCCGGTGCTTCTCGATGAGCGCCAGGGCCTCCTCGGGGTCGAAGCGCTCCATCACCACGACGGTGGCCCCGGACATGTGGACGCCCATGCAGAACCGCAGCGGGGCGGCGTGGTAGAGCGGCGCCGGCGACAGGTACACGCTGTCCTCGGTGAGCCCGAACAGCATCGCCATCAGGCCGTACACCGAGGTGCCGGCCTCCTCCAGCGGCTGGCTGGGCATGGGCGGCTTGACGCCCTTGGGCTTGCCGGTGGTGCCCGAGCTGTAGAGCATGTCGGCGCCGGCGATGCGGCCCTCGAGCGGCTCGGCGGGCTGGGCGGCGATGGTGTCCTCGTAGGACTCGTAGCCGTCGACGGTGCCGTCGATCATCAGCCACGTCTCCACGTTCGGTGCCTGGCCGAGCAGCTTCTCGGCCGCCTCGCGCTTGTAGGCGGTGGTGATGAAGGCCTTCGCCCCGCAGTCGTTGAGGATGTACTGCATCTCGTCGTCGTTGAGCCGCGACGACATGGCCGTGTAGTAGACGCCGGCGTAGTGGCAGCCCCAGGCGATGGCGAGGAACCGGGGGTGGTTCTCCATGCAGAAGGCCACGTGGTCGCCCGGCTGCAGCCCGACCGAGCGGAGCAGCTGGCTCAGCCGGTTCGCCTCCTCGTCGAGCTCGGCGTAGGTCGTGGTCTGACCCGTACCGGCCATGATCACGGCCGGATGGTCGGGCCGGGTGGCGGCGAAAGCACCGGGGTACATGTGGTGGCGGTCTCCTGGAACCGAGGGACAAGGTCGTGCGCCGGAGCGCATCGCAGACCGTAGCCGCGGGGCCGGACCACCTCGCCGGGGCGCCGGCGGTTCCCGGCGCACGCTCGGCGGCAGGGGGCTACCGTCGCCGGCGTGGAGGTGACGGAGCGCTTCGCGGACCTGGTGTCCCAGCCCGACTTCCCCCTCGACGAGGCCGCGCTGCTCATCGCCGTCCACGCGGATCCGAGCTGCGACGTCGCGGCCAACCTGGCCCGCCTCGACGAGCTGGCCCGCTCCGTCCCGGAGCCGACCCTGCCCGCGCTCACCACCACCCTGTTCGGGCGCTGGGGGTTCGTGGGCGACCAGGCCGACTACTACGACCCGCGCAACTCCTACCTCCACGAGGTGCTGGAGCGCCGGCGCGGCATCCCGATCACGCTGTCGGTGGCCCTGATCGAGGTCGGTCGACGGGCCGGCGTCGCCCTCGCCGGCGTCGGCACCCCCGCCCACTTCATGGCCTGCACCACCGCCGGCGAGCGCCGCTGGGTCGATGCCTTCGCCGGCGGTCGGATCCTCGACCGCGCCGAGCTCGACGACCAGTTCTCCCGCCTCGCTCCCGGCATCGACCTGGACCCCTACCTGGACCCGGTGCCGCCGCGGGCCGTCGTCGCCCGCATCCTCGGCAACCTGGTGGCGATCCACCGCCAGCGCAACGACCGCGCCGCCCTGCTCTGGGCCTCGCGCCTGCGGACCCTGGTGCCGGGTGCCACGCCCGACGACCGGCGCGCCTACGGCGGTGCCCTCGCCGCCTGCGGCGACTTCGTCCGGGCCGCCAAGGTGCTCGAGTCCCTGGTCGAGGACGGGCACACGTCGGACCCCGACGACGAGCTGGCCAAGGCCCGCCGACTCCGGGCCCGCCTCAACTGACGCGCCGGCCTGAACTGAAAAGCGCTGGGTCGCCGGCGCACCTGGCCGTACCGTCCGCGCCACGTCGTCCACCGCGATCCCCGCATGGCTCGTCGACGATCCCGTCGCAGAGCACGACCTCGGCACCCTGCGTTCCGGCAAGGAGGCCCAGATCGACGTCGTCGAGCGCGTCGGCGCCGACGGGCGCACCTGCCTGCTCGCCCGCAAGCGCTACCTGCCCCGCACCGTCACGGCCAAGGGCCAGCTCGAGGCCCTCGGCGTGCAGCGGTCGTCGGCGTTCCGCCACGACGTGGCGTACCGGGAGGGACGCCAGTTCCGCAAGAGCCGCGACCGCCGCGCCGTGGAGGCGATGACGACCTACGGCCGCAAGCTCCTCCAGGACCGCTGGCTCGATCACGAGCACGACGTCCTCGGCCAGCTCCACGCCGCCGGCTGCCGCGTGCCGTATCCGGTGTCCTACGCCGACGACGTGCTCCTCATGCAGTACGTCGGAGACCGCCACCTGGCCGCCCCGCAGCTCGCCGCCGCTCGGCTGACGCCGGCCGAGGTGCGGGCGGCGTGGCACGACGTGGTCGACGGCCTGCGTCGCGTCACCGCGGCCGGCTGGGCCCACGGCGACCTGTCGGCCTACAACCTGCTCTGGTGGGAGGGCGAGGTCTGGTTCATCGACCTCCCGCAGGCGGTCGACATCGCGGCCAACCCCGGCGGCCTGTCGTTCCTGCACCGGGACGTGTGCAACGTCGCGGCGTGGTTCGCCCGCCACGGGATCGACGACGACCCCGAGGAGGTCTTCGCCGACCTGCTGTCTGCCGCGTTCGGGTAGCGACCGCCCGGCCCTACCCTCCGGGTCGTGATCGATCGCGACGTCAAGCAGTGCCTGGGCCAGATGACCAAGGGGGTGCAGGTGGTGGCCGCCCGCCACGACGGGGTCACCCGGGCCTACACCTCCCACTGGATCTCCCAGATCAGCTTCGAGGAACCGGTCCTGCTGGCCTCGGTCTCCCCGAAGCACGACACCCACCCGCTCATCGAGGCGGCGGGCTGGTTCAGCGTGTCGATCCTGGCCGGGGACCAGGTCGAGGAGGGCCAGTACTTCAGCTACCCGGGCCGCAAGTTCCACCGGCTGTTCGACGAGTACCTCACCGAGACCGAGGTGGAGGGCGTCGGCCCCGTGCCCCACGTCGTGGACTGCCTGGCCTGGCTGCGCTGCGAGATCCGGGAGAAGCTCGACCTCGGCCTCGACCACGACTGCTACGTCGTCGACGTCCGCGACGTCGGGCCGGGCCGGCTGAAGGCGGATCCGCTCGTGTACTCGTCCCGTCACGGCTGGCGGGTGGCGGGGGAGAAGGCGCGCGCTCCCGGGGTGTCGGTGCGGGACCGCCTGCTCGAGCGCCTCGAGGAGGCCGGTCTGGAACCTGGATGAGCTGACGGATGCTTCGCATCCGTCAGCTCACTCGGAGGTCGCCCAGCGACCGAGAGTTCCCCTTGACCGATCGGTCAAGTACGATCGCTCCATGGCCGTCACCGAACGCACCCCCACCGTCACCGATCCTGACGAGCAGCGCGTCCTGGACGCCGTCGAGGCGCTCCTCGAGGCGCACCCGCCCAAGGACACCGACGTCGTCGAGTTCCTCGGCGCGCAGTTCGACTCCGGCCTCGCATGGGTCCACTACGACGAGGGCTTCGGTGGCCTCGGCCTGCCGGCGAAGTTCCAGAAGGTGATCAACGAGCGCCTGCACGCCGCCGGCGCTCCCAACGCCGCCGGTCGCAACCCGATCGGTCACGGCATGTCGGCGCCCACCATCTACACGCACGGCTCCGACGAGCAGAAGCGCCGCTACCTGCGCCCGCTGTTCACGGGCGAGGAGATCTGGTGCCAGCTGTTCTCCGAGCCCGGCGCCGGCTCCGATGTCGCCGGCCTGTCCAGCAGCGCGGTCAAGGACGGCGACGAGTGGATCGTCAACGGCCAGAAGGTCTGGACCACGCTCGCCCACGTGTCGCGCTTCGGCACCCTGGTGGCCCGCCACGACCCGCAGGCGGGCAAGCACGCCGGCCTCACCCACTTCGTGGTCGACATGCAGGCGCCCGGCGTCGAGGTCCGCCCGCTGCGCCAGATGACCGGCGACGCCGAGTTCAACGAGGTGTACTTCACCGACGTCCGCATCCCCGACGCCGAGCGCCTCGGCGAGGTCGGCGAGGGCTGGCGCGTCGCCATCACCACGCTGATGAACGAGCGGGTGTCCATCGGTGGCTCCATCCCGCCCCGGGAGTCCGGCCCCATCGCCGTGGCCAAGCAGGCCTGGCAGGAGCACTGCGACCCCGACGACGGCGCCACCAAGGATGAGTTCATGCAGCTCTGGGTCCGAGCCGAGATCTCCCGGCTCACCAACATCCGGGCCAGCGAGATGCGCAAGCTCGGCGACCCCGGCCCCGAGGGCTCGGTCGCGAAGCTGGCCATGGCCGAGCTCAACAAGGACATCATGAGCTTCGCGGTCGACTGCATGGGCGCCCACGGCATGCTCTACGGGACCTACGACATCGACCGCAGCGGGGGCGTCGGCATGTTCGGCGGCTCCACCCAGCAGTCGTTCCTGCGCAGCCGGGCCAACTCCATCGAGGGTGGCACCACCGAGGTCATGAAGAACATCCTCGGCGAGCGCGTGCTCGGTCTTCCCGGCGACATCCGGGTCGACAAGGACAAGCCCTGGTCCGAGGTTCCCCGCAGCTAGCGGTCGGGCCGCCAGGAGCGGCGGGCCTTCTTCTCGCTCTGCTGGCGCTTGGCCTCGAGGCGGCGGCGCTTGGCGCCCCGCGACGGCTTGGTCGGTCGGCGCCGCGCCGGCGGCTTCGCCGCGCCGTCGATCAGGTCCGCGAGGCGCTTCCGGGCGAGCTGGCGGTTCCGGTACTGGGAGCGCGAGTCCGACGACGACGCCCGGACGGCGTCCCCGTGGGCCTTGCGCAGGCGCTCGGTGACGCCAGCGGGCAGGTCGGCGGCCTCGAGGTCGAGCTCCACCGTCACCTGGGTGTCGGAGGTGTTGGCGTGCTGGCCGCCGGGTCCGCCCGACCGGCTCGCCCACCAGCGGATCGCCGCGGCCGGGACGCGCAGGCCCCGAGATGTCACCAGGTCGTCGTCGCCGGCCATGACCCCAGTGTGGCCTCGGTAGTGTCGTTCCGTGACCCGTCGAACCAAGATCGTCGCCACCATCGGCCCGGCCTCCGATTCCGAGGAGACCCTGCGGGCCCTGATGCTGGCCGGGGTCGACGTGTGCCGGCTCGGTCTGGCCCACGGGACCATCGAGGAGCACCAGCTGCGGATCAAGCGGATCCGCAAGGTCGCAGCGGAGCTGAACAAGCCCATCTCGGTCCTGGGTGACCTGCCCGGCCCCAAGATCCGCATGGGCCCGGTCATCGAGGACGGCGGCCTGTTCCTGGCCGAGGGCCAGCGCATCGAGGTCCGCCCCGGAGACGCCCCGACGGCACCGGACCACATCCACGTCGACTACGAGCACCTCCTCGAAGCCGTCGAGGTCGGCGACACGCTCGTCCTCGGCGACGGCGCCGTCCGGCTCATCGCGGTGGAGAACGACGGCAGCCGCCTCATGGTCGAGGTCGAGCACGGCGGTCGCATCCAGGGCCGTCCGGGCGTCACCCTGCCCTCCGCCAAGCTGCGGGTGTCGGTGCCCACCGACCAGGACATCGCGCTGCTCGAGGGGCTGGCCGGCGAGCTCGACTTCGTCGCCGCCTCCTTCGTGCGCTCGGCCGACGAGGTCGCTGCCGTCAAGGATCTGGCCCAGGGCGCCGACGTGGTCGCCAAGATCGAGACCAAGGCGGCGGTCGAGGCGCTCGACGCCATCGTCAACGTGGCCGACGCCGTCATGGTGGCCCGCGGCGACCTCGGCAACGAGTGCGACATCGCCGAGGTGCCCCACCTCCAGAAGCAGATCATCCGCCAGGGCGTGTCCTTCGGCGTGCCGGTCATCACCGCCACCCAGATGCTCGAGTCCATGATCCACTCGCCGTCGCCCACCCGGGCCGAGGCCACCGACGTGGCCAACGCCGTGTTCGACGGCACCACCGCGGTGATGCTCTCCGCCGAGACCGCGATCGGCCACAACCCGGTGCTGGTCATCAAGACGATGTCGCACCTGTGCGAGCGGGCCGAGGCCGCGGCCGACTACAGCACCTGGGGCAGCCAGCTCGGCCGCATCCAGGGGCAGGTGCAGCTCGACGTCACCACCCGCATCACCGCCGGCATGAGCCACGCGGCGTGGCGCCTGGCCACCGAGCTCGAGCTCGACGCCATCATCTCGTGCACCAACTCGGGCTACACGGCCCGGGCCATCTCCCGGTTCCGCCCGCCCGGCGTGCTCGTCGGGGCCAGCCCGCACGAGGACACGGTGCGCAAGCTGTCGCTGGTGTGGGGCACGAAGCCGCTGAAGATGGACCAGTACGGCAGCACCGACGAGATGGTCTGGCACGCGGTCGAGAAGTCGGTGAAGGCTGGCTACATCAAGGCCGGCAACCTCGTCGCCGTCCTGGCCGGCGCCGCCGACGGGGCGGGCACCACCGACGTGCTGCGCGTCGTGCGCGTCGCGTGACGGCAGAGGACCTCGTCGCCGAGGGCCGGTGCTGGCGCGACGTCGCCGGCGAGGGGCCAGGGGTCGTGCTGGTGCACGGCACCATGGACCGCTCGTCCAGCTTCGGTCGCGTCCGCAAGGCCCTGTCCGACCTGCGGGTGGCCCGCTACGACCGCCGTGGCTACGCCCGCTCGGTGTCGCTCGGCCCGCCCGCGGGCTTCCACCAGCAGGTCGAGGACCTGGTGGACGTCATCGACTGGATGAGGGGCGGCGGTCCGCCGCCGGTCGTGTTCGGCCACTCCTACGGCGCGACCGTGGCCCTCGCCGCCGCAGCCGAGGTGCCCGAGCGCGTCGCCGGGGTGGTGGCCTTCGAGCCCCCGCTGCCCTGGATGGACTGGTGGCCGAGCGGGAGCGCAGGTGCGGCCGCAGTGGCGTCGGCCGACGATCCCGAGGATGCGGGGGAGCGGTTCATGCGCCGCATGGTCGGCGACCAGCGATGGGAGCGCCTGCCCCGGCGGACCAGGGAGGCCCGGCGAGCCGAGGGGCCGACGCTGGTGGCCGAGCTCGCCCAGCTCCGCCCGCCGAACCCGCCGCCCTTCGAGCTCACCTCCATCCGGGTGCCCGTGCTCGCTGCGCACGGCACCGAGGGTGCGCCGCACCACGGTGAGTCCGCCCGGCTCGTGGCCGACCGCGTGCCGGGCGCCGATCTCGAGGTGGTGGCGGGCTCGGGCCACGGCGTCCACCTGACGCATCCGGCCGCGGTGGCGACCATGGTGCGACGGCTCGTGGCCGAGCTGGGTCTCGTCCCCGAGGTCTAGATGCGGGCCGGGTCGCAGCCCGGCAGCTCGACGTGGATGCCGGCGATCGCGCACTCGCAGGTCTGCGTGCACTCCTGGATGTTGTTCCGCTCCACGTAGACGAACAGGACCATCAGCAGCAGCGTCGACAGCAGGATCATCCGGGTCATGGTCTTCACCACGAGGCGGATGACCAGCAGCGCGAGGATCAGGCAGAAGACGACGGCGAGGACCGGGCTGTTGTCCCGGACGAACTCCTCGTAGGGGGCGGCGGCGAGGATGGTTCCCACGGCACGCAACGTACGACACGGAGTCCCCTCCGTGGTGGAAGGACGGGCGGGCCGCGGCCGTAGGCTCGGTCCATGTCGCAATCGGTGAACCTGTCCGCCAGCGGTCCGCCCGAGACCGTGCTGGATCCTGAGCCGGCCGATGCCCTGGAGCGCCTCGCTGCGGCCGAGGACCTGCCCGACGAAGAACGTCGCCGGGCCGTCGCCGCTGTGGTCGCCGACCACCCCCGGTGCCTGCACGCGTGGGCAGCGCTCGGCGATGAGGCCCGCGATCAGGTCGAGGCCTACGCCGCCTACCGGGTCGGCTACCACCGCGGCCTCGACCGGCTGCGCGCCAACGGGTGGCGGGGCTCGGGCTACGTGCGCTGGGTGCACCCGCAGAACACCGGGTTCCTGCGCTCCCTCGACGGCCTGCGCCGTGCCGCGGAGGCCATCGGTGAGGCGGACGAGGCCGAGCGCTGCGCGCAGTTCCTGGCCCAGCTCGACCCGGCCGGCCGGCCCGCCTGACCCGCGTGTCCACCTCGCTCCGGTGCGGTCGTGTGGCGGCGCTGCTGCTGGCCGGTTCGGTGATCGCCGCCGCGTGCGGCACCGATGCGGAGGAGTCGGAGGCGGCCACCACGACCACGCCGGCACCGGCCCAGGCCGCCGCACCCGAGCAGTCGGTGCCGACCGAGGCACCGTCGTCGACGGGTGAGGACGGCACCCCCGGCGGGAGCGCCCCGCCCGGCGGGAGCGCACCGGCCGACCCCGCGGCGCCGCCGGCGGACCCGGCGCCGGACGAGGCCGCCGAGCCGGTGGCGCCGGCCGGCCCGGTCGGCTCCATGGCGGCGAGGTACCTGCGGCCGTCCGGCTCCGAGCGCGTGCTCGTCCAGGTGTTGGCCCAGGACGGCGCCGGCCCCCGGACCGCGGCCCCCGAGCGCGTGCGCCAGGTGCTCGCCCAGCTCAGCGGCAAGTCGGTGGCGGTCGCCGCCGCCGGCGTGGGTGTGGGCGGCGGGGCGCGGTCGTGGACCAGCGAGGAGCTGCGGTCCCTCGCCGACGAGTCGGCCCCGGCGCAGACGGCCGAGCAGGCGGTGCTGACGCTGCTGTACCTGCGGGGCGGGTTCGCGGAGAACGAGCGGGCGGTCGGCGTTGCGGTCCGGGGCGACGTGGCGGCCGTGTTCGCCGAACGGGTCGACGAGGCGGCCGGCATGCTCGGCAACCCATCAGCGGTGGAGGACGCGGTGACGATGCACGAGGTCGGTCACCTGCTCGGCCTCGTGGACCTGGTGCTCGACACCGGCCGCCAGGATCCGGAGCACCCGGGCCACAGCCCGAACCGCGGATCGGTCATGTACTACGCGGTCGAGTCGACCCTGCTCGGCAGCGTGCTGAGCGGTGGGCCGCCCCGGGACTTCGACCAGGCCGACCTCGACGACCTCGCCCGCATCCGGAACGGCTGATCGTGGCGACCGACCGCTTCGACGGCTACGTGCTCTGCGGCGGAGCCAGCCGCCGGATGGGCCGGGACAAGGCGCTGGTCGAGGTGGACGGCACCGCCATGGCCCGCCGGGTCGCCGACGCGCTCCGGGCGGCCGGGGCCGACCGGGTGGTGGCCATCGGCGGTGACGCAGCGGCGCTCGCTGGTCGCGGTCTGCACGTCGAACCCGACCGTTGGCCGGGCGAGGGCCCGCTCGGCGGGCTCATCACGGCGCTCGCCGACCCGCACCGATCGGCCGACGTCGCCGTCGTGCTGGCCTGCGACCTCACCGATCCGGATCCCGGGACCATCGCCCGCACCGTCGCGGCCCGGACCCGGTGCGGATCCGATGCCGTGGTGCCGGTGGTCGACGGCCGCCACCAGTGGCTGCACGGGGTGTGGGACCGGCGCATCGCCGGGATCCTCGGTGACGTGTTCCGCGCCGGTGAGCGCTCCGTGGCCGGGGCGGCGCTGTCGCTGCGGGTCGCCACGCTCGACGACGTCGCTGCAGCTGCGGTCCACGATGCCGACCGTCCCGAGGACCTCCTCGCGAGCCCGCCTGGTGCCGGTTCCGGTGCCGGAACTCCTAGCATCGGATCCGTGCAGGTTCCCGCGATCGACATCCCCACGCTCCGCCAGAAGCTCGACGACGGCGCCCCGCTGTTCGACGTGCGCCAGCCCGACGAGTACGAGCAGGGCCACGCGCCCGGCGCCCGCCTCGTCCCGCTCGGCGAGGTCCCCGACCGCCTGGGCGAGTTCCCGACCGACGAGACCGTCTACGTCATCTGCCGTTCGGGCGGACGCAGCGGCAAGGCGGTCGAGCACCTCCGGGCCAACGGCGTCGACGCCGTCAACGTCGCGGGCGGCACGCTGGCCTGGGTCGAAGCGGGGAACGCGGTCGAACAGGGTGGCTGAGCCCGCCACCGCCCGCTGGATCGACACGACCGAGGGCCTCGATGCCCTGGTCGCCGAGCTGGCCGACGCCCCACGCCTCGCCATCGACACCGAGTTCCACCGGGAGCGCACCTACTGGCCCCAGTGCGCGCTCGTGCAGATCGGCTGGGGCACGGGCGAAGCCCTGATCGACCCGTTGGCCGTCGACATCACCCCGATCGGGGCCCTGCTCACCGGGCGCACGGTCGTGATGCACGCGGCCGGCCAGGACCTCGAGGTCTTCCAGCACTCCGTGGGCGTCGTGCCCGACGACCTCTTCGACACCCAGATCGCCGCGTCGTTCCTCGGGATGAGCAGCATCGGCCTGGCGCCGCTGGTCAACAAGCTCCTCGACGTGCACCTGCCGAAGGCCGATCGCCTCACCGACTGGCTCGCCCGTCCGCTGAGCGAGGACGCCAAGCGCTACGCCCAGTCCGACGTGGTGCACCTCTTCGAGCTCCACGACCTGATGACCGAGGCCCTCGAGCAGCGAGGCCGGATGGCGTGGGTGCGCAGCGAGTGCGACGCGCTCGTCGAGCGCTCGCTCGCCCCGAGCGACCCGACCACGGCGTGGTGGCGGGTGAAGGAAGCCCGCCGGCTGAAGGGCACGGCGGCCGGCGTCGCCCAGGCCCTGGCCGCGTGGCGCGAGGCCCACGCCGCCGAGGTCGACCGCCCGCTGCGCTCGGTCCTGCCCGACCTGGCGTTGGCCGGCATCGCCCAGCGCCCGCCGTCGACGGTGGAGGACCTGGTGAAGATCCGGGGCCTGCGCGACCGGGGGATCCCCAAGGCCATCCGCGACGATGTCCTCGATGCCGTCGCCGCTGGCAAGGCGCTGGCCGCCGACGAGGTCGTGTACCCCGTGGAGCGACCGGTCCCGGCCGAGCTGCGCAGCGCCGTGCCGCTCCTCATGTCGTGGGTGTCCCAGCGGGCCCGGGAGCTCGACCTGGATCCCGCGGTGCTGGCCACCAGGGGCGACCTCGAGGGGTTCCTGCGCGACGATCCGGACAACCGCCTCGCCACCGGGTGGCGGGCCGAGGCGCTGGCCACCGACATCGGCGATCTGCTGGAGGGTCGGGCCGGTCTGTCCTTCGCCAAGGGCGAGGGGCTGGTGCTGCGACCCCTCGATCCGTGATTCGCTCCGGCGGCGTGTCACAATCGACCTCGGAGCGCTGCGTGGAGCCGAGCTGCACGCCGCTACACTGATCGATTCTCAGCCCCCACGAGTCGGGAGCACGCCCGTGAAAAAGGGTCGACATCGCCGTTTCGAAGAAGCCCGCGCGCTGAAGCGCTCGGACGCCGGCATTGACATCTCGGACATCTTCGGGGAAGCGCCGCCGGAGCCCTGCGAGGAGTGCGACGCCCCGCCCGGCGCCGAGCACGCCTCGTGGTGCCTCGCAGACGCTGACACCGACGACGCGTAGCTGAGCCCCGCCCGCGTTGGGCGATGGTCGAGGGGGGCGTAGGGTTTCCACCGTGCTTCGACGCGCGCTGGGGGCCTGCCTTCTCTTCGTCGCGGCCTGCGGGTCGGGCGAGACCACGCCGGTGGAGCGCGCCGATGTCGACCTCGAGCAGGTGCCCGACGTCGAGCTTCCCGCACCCCTCACCACCGAGGCGGCCGGCCCGACGTCGACCGTGCCGCCGAGCAACGGCGGGGTCACCGAGCAGGCTGCGTCGCCGGCCCTGCCCGCCCCGATCGAGCCGTCGCGCCCCGAACCCTGGACCCTCGAGCCCTACCGGGGCTTCGGTGCCTGGCTCGACGCCTACGACTGGTCGGTGAGCTTCGCCCGCTCGCCCGACCACGTCATCGGCCTCGAGGACATCGACCGCATGGCGGCCGAGGGCGTGCAGACGATCTACATCCAGGCCAGCCGGTGGAACAGCCCCGAGGACATCCTCGAGCCCGAGCGGCTCCAGGGCATCATCGACCGGGCCCACGGCCACGGCATGGCGGTGGTCGCCTGGTACCTGCCGACCTTCGTCGACCCCGAGACCGACCTGCGCCGGATGATCGCCATCGCCTCCATGGACTTCGACGGCTTCGGCGTGGACATCGAGGCCCGCGACGTGGAGGACGTGGCCGAGCGCAACCGCCGCCTGCTCGACATGTCCGCCCGCCTCGAGGCCGCGCTCGAGGGGCGCCCGCTGGCCGCCATCGTCATGGAGCCGGTGATCATGGAGGACGTCAACCCGCAGTTCTGGCCTGACTACCCCTGGATGGGCCTGGCCGAGCACTACGACGTGTGGCTGCCGATGAGCTACTGGACCAACCGCCGGGGCGCGTGGCGCCACTCCCACACCTACACCGCCGAGAACATCGCCCGGATCCGGGAGCGCATCGGACAGCCCGACGCCCCGATCCACACCATCGGCGGCATCGGGGACAAGACCACCGTCGGCGACCTCCACGGCATGGTCGTGGCCGCGGTGGAGCAGGGCGCCATCGGCGGCAGCATCTACGACTACCGCACGACCGACCCGGCGTTCTGGGACGTCCTGCGGGCGTTCCGGGCCGAGTAGCTACCGGCGGCGCAGGGCGGGGTGGGGCAGCGGCGTCCACTCCCGGCGCCGCTCCATCAGCTCCACGAAGAGGCGGTAGGGCGTCTCGCCGACGAGCTCGATGATCTCGTCCCGGAGGACCTCGTAGGTCGGCCGGGCGGCCCGGAAGGCCAACGGGTCGTCGGTGCACCACCAGTGGAACTCGGCACCGCCGCCGCCCCAGTCCCGGCGCTTCCACTCGCGCAGGGTGGAGGTGACGTGACCGTGGTCGTCGGTGGACTCCTCGAGGCGCAGCGGCAGCTGCCAGCACACGTCGGGCTTCCAGTCGAGGGGGCGCTCGCCGGCCTGCTCCGCGGCCTGGTGCAGCGCGCACCCGGCGCCGTTGGGGTGCCCGGGCCGGTTGAGCAGGATGCAGGCCCCCTTGTGCAGGCGGGTGACCCACTGGCCGCCCTTGTCCTTGCGGGTGGCGCCGTCGCGCCGGCCCTGCTTGTGGAACTGCCACTGCTCGGGCGTGAGCGCCTCGATCTTGGCCAGGGTCGCGTCGTGGTCCTCGTCGTCGACGAAGTGGGCGCCGTAGCTGCAGCAGCCCTGCTCGAGCTCGGGTGCGGCCTCGGTGAGCACGCCGGGGCAGCCCTGGCCGAAGATGCACGTCCAGGAGCTGGTGAGGAAGGTGACGTCGAAGATCCACGTGCGGTACTCGTCGGGGTCCTCGAAGGTCACCAACTCGTGGAGGTCCTCGTACGGATCGGGCTGCGATGGGGGGTTCTCGTCCGCCGGCATGGGGTCGTTGACGCTACCGGCCGCGGAACCCGGGCGGGCGGTCCTCGGCGAGCGCATCCAGGGCCTCCCGGTGGTCCTCGGAGCGGAAGGTGGCGATCTCGTAGGCCTGGGCCAGGTCGAACGACGGTGCCGCCGTGGACTTGATCCAGGCGTTGATCGCCGCCTTCGTGTACTGCAGGGCGAGCGGCGCCCCGCTCGCGAGGCGGTGGGCGAAGGCGAGGGCCTCGGCGTGGAGCTGGTCGGGGGCGACGGCGCGGTGGGCGAGGCCGAGGCGCACCGCCTCCTCGGCACCGACCGCGTCGCCGGTGAGCAGGAACCGCTTGGCCAGCATCGGGCCGAGGGCGAGCGGCCAGGCGATGGTGCCGCCGTCGCCGGCGACGAGGCCGACCTTCACGTGGGGGTCGCCGATCGTGGCTCGCTCGGAGACGAACACCACGTCGCAGAGCAGCGCCACCGACGCGCCCAGCCCCATGGCGTGCCCGTTCACCGCGGCCACGATCGGCAGGTGGACGTCGAGCAGGTCCCAGATCATGGACTTGGCGTCGAGGCGCAGGTGCTCGAGCGCGGTGGCGTCCTGCAGGGTCGGGAACCAGTCGAAGTCCCCGCCGGCGGAGAAGGCCTTGCCGCGCCCGGTCAGCAGGACGGCCCGGGCGTCCCGCTCGGCCTGGAGGCGGGGGAAGAGGGCAGCAAGGTCCTCGTGCAGGGCGCCGTCGACGGCGTTGACGGGCGAGGTCGGGTTGTCGATCGTGACGATCAGGACGTCGCCGTCGCGCTCGAAGCCGATCGTGGAGAACTCGTGGCTCACGTGGTGCCTCCTCGGGGCCGGGGCTCCCTGGGCAGGCCGAGCAGCTGCTCGGCGATGATGTTGGACAGCACCTCGGTCGTGCCGCCGCCGATGGTGAGGGCCCGGGAGAACAGGTAGGCCCAGTGCCACACGTCGACCTCCTCGGCGTGGGGGCCCTGGTCGCCGAGCATCCCGTGCGGACCGCGCCGGTCCTTCACGAAGGTCAGCAGCTCCTGGCCGTGCACGTCGGCGAGGCGCTTCTTGAGGGACGCGACAGGCGTCGGGTCCTCGCCCCGCACCACCGCCTCGACCACGCGCTGGTCGAGCAGCTCGAGCACCTTGGCCTGGCTCCACAGCCGGGCCGCCTCCTGGCGGGCCACCGGGTCGGGCACCCCCTGGTCGCGCAGCAGCTCGAACGCGTCGCTGCTGGTGGGTCCCATGCCCCAGCACACGCCGCCCTCGGACAGCGACACCCGCTCGTTGCCGAGGGTGACCTTGGCCAGGCGCCACCCGTCGCCCTCGTCGCCGATCCGGCAGTCGACGGGCACCCGCACGTCGGTGAGGAAGACCTCGTTGAAGTGGGACTGCCCGGTCATCTCGGTGATCGGCCGGACGTCGATGCCCGGAAGGGAGAGGTCGAGCACGAAGTAGCTGATGCCCCGGTGCTGGGGTGCGGCGGGGTCCGTGCGGGCGAGGAGGATCCCGTAGGCGGCCCGGTCGGCCCACGTGGACCAGATCTTCTGGCCGTTCACGACGTAGACGTCGCCGTAGCGCTCGGCCCTGGTGCGCAGGGAGGCGAGGTCGGAGCCGGCCTCGGGTTCGCTGAACAGCTGGGACCAGAAGTCCGCACCCGACAGGAGGCCGGGCAGCCACCGCTGCTGCTGCTCGGGCGTGCCGGCGGCCACCAGCGTGGGACCGGCCCAGCCGATGCCGATCGGGTTGTCGGGGCCGGTGACGCCGGCCTGCTCCAGCTCGGCGTCGATGAGCAGCTGCAGCTCGGGGCCAGCGCCGACGCCCCACGGCGGCGGGTAGTGCGGGGCGACCAGGCCGGCGGCAGCGAGGGTCGGCCCGTCCGGGTCCGGGTGCTCGGCGAGCCAGGCCCGCAACCGGGTCCGGCTGGCGTCGAGGTCGTCGTCGGTGAGGTCGGGCCCGCTCACGCAGGCATCCACCCGTTCACGTCGCGGATGATGCGGTGGATCGAGCTCTGGCGCCACTTGTCGTAGTGCATCACGACGCGGTCGAGGTCGAGGGCGTCGCCGCTGGACCGCTCGGCAGGGGTGGGCTCGGTTCGCTCGATGCGCCCCTGGGTGAGCAGGTGGCCGTGCGCGTCGTTGAGCGCCTCGAGCTGCGCGTCGTCCGGGCCCTGCTGCATCCGGATGATGAGGCGGTCGCCGGCCCACCGGATGGAGTCGTAGTTGCGGTAGAAGCCGACGATCTCCTCGCAGGCGACGTCGACGTCGTCGGTGACGGCGAACAGCTCGAGGTCGCCCGGGCTCACCAGCCCGCCGGCCACGAGCTCCTCCTCCACGAAGCGGACCCACGACGTCCAGTAGGTGCCGCCGGGGATGTCGAGGAGGACGACGGGGGCGGGGACGCTCTTGCCGGTCTGCTGGAGGGTGAACAGCTCGAAGGTCTCGTCCTGGGTCCCGAACCCGCCGGGCAGGGCGACGAAGCCCTTCGACTCCTTCACCAGCATCAGCTTGCGGGTGAAGAAGTACTTCATCGCGACGAGCTTGTCGTCGCCGTCGATGAACTCGTTGGCCGACTCCTCGAACGGGAGCCGGATGGTGACCCCGATGGAGTTCTCCCGACCGGCACCCTCCATCCCGGCGGCCATGATCCCCGGACCGGCGCCGGTGACCACCATCCACCCCCGCTCGGCGAAGTCGGCGGCCAGGCGGCGGGTCTGGTGGTACTCGGCGTCGTCGGGCTGGGTGCGGGCCGAGCCGAACATGGTCACCTTGGACCGGTGGGCGTAGGGCCGGAAGGTGTTGAAGGCGAGGCGCATCTCGTGCAGCGACGCCGAGGCGATCTTGAGGTCGAGCCGGGAGATGTCATCGCCCGCGAGCGCGACCGTGGTGCGGAAGATGTCGGCCAGCAGGTCGCGGTTGCGCACCGCGCCGGCGGCATCGAGGAGCTCGTCGATCTGGGCTCGGCTGACGGGGACCTCGGACATGGGTGCGAGCATGGCACAGGGCGCCGCGAACGGCGGTCGGCTCGGTCCTCGTCGCGAGGGCCGGCGTGCCATACCCTGCACGCCCGGTCGGAGGGAGCGGGGTCGCAGTGAGCTCGGTGCTGGTGGTGGACGATGAACCCGATGTCCGGCTGGTGACCCGCGTCATCCTCGAGGCGTCCGGCTACGACGTCTGGGAGGCCGAGTCGGGCGAGGCCGCCCTCGACGCGCTCGGTGGGGACCACCTCCCCGACGTGCTCCTCCTCGACGTGCGGATGCCCGGGATCGACGGCTGGGAGGTGCTGCGCCGGGTCCGGGGCGCGCCCGGCCTGCTCCGCGACCTGCCGGTGGTGATCTTCACCGCGGACATCGCCTCGGCCGAGCAGGCACCGGTGGCCCTGGCCGACCGGGAGTTCTTCCTGAGCAAGCCCTTCGACCCCGACGACCTGGTCGAGCTTGTCGGCCGGGCCGCGAAGGCCGCGGCCGCGTGAGCTACGCGGGCGCCGTGCGCCCGTAGAGCGTGGTGCGCTGCTCGAGGCGGCGACCGAGGGGCTCCACGATGGTGCGGAAGTCCTCGCCCTGCATCATCTGGCCGTGGTTGGCGCCGGCGGCGCGGGAGATGTTCTCGTCCATGAGCGTGCCCCCGAGGTCGTTGACGCCGGCCTGCAGGCACTGCTCGACACCGGAGCGGCCCATCTTCACCCAGGACACCTGGATGTTGTCGATGGCGCCGCGGTAGGCGATGCGACCGACGGCGTGCATCAGCAGCGCCTCGCGGAAGGTGGGGCCGCGACGGGCCTTGCGCTGGATGTACATGGGGGCGGCCATGTGCACGAACGGGAGGGGCACGAACTCGGTGAAGCCGCCCGTCTCGCGCTGCAGGGCGCGGGTGCGCACGATGTGGCGGGCCCAGTGCACCGGGTTCTCGATGGCGCCGTACATGATCGTCACGTTCGACCGCAGACCGACCTGGTGGGCGGTGCGGTGGGCGTCGAGCCACTCCTCGGTGTCGATCTTGTCCGGGCACAGCAGGGCCCGCATGTTGTCGTCGAGGATCTCGGCCGCGGTGCCCGGGAGGGTGGCGAGGCCCACGTCCATCAGGCGGCGCAGGTAGTCGGCCAACGGCTCGCCGAGGCGCTTGGCTCCTTCGGTGACCTCGAGCGCGGTGAAGCCGTGGACGTGGATGCCCGGTGCGGCCTCCTTCACGGCCTTGGTGACGTCGATGTAGTAGTCGCCGTCGAAGTCGGGGTGGATGCCGCCCTGCAGGCAGACCTCGGTGGCGCCCATGTCCCAGGCCTCGCGCACGCGTCCGGCGATCTCGTCGAGGGTCAGCAGGTAGGGGTTGCCGCGCAGGTTCAGCGACAGCGGGCCCTTGGAGAACCCGCAGAAGCGGCACTTGAAGGTGCACACGTTGGTGTAGTTGATGTTGCGGTTCTGCACCCACGTGACCGCGTCGCCGACGGCTTCGCGTCGCATGTCGTCGGCGACCTGGGCCACGGCGGCGACCTCGGGCCCGCGTGCGCCGAACAGGGTCGTGATCTCCTCGACGCCGAGCTCCTGGCCGAGCAGGGCGCCGGCGAGCACCTCGCCGACGGCACCGCCGGCCGCGGCGTGGCCGGGCACGAGGACCGGCGGGGCATCCTCGTGGCCCGAGTACCAGCGGTCGTCGCGGCCCATGGCCTCGGCGTCGCTGCGGTCGAGCACGGGGAAGCGCAGACCCTCGTCGAGGAAGGAGTCGGGAGCGTGTTCAGGGCCTCCGGCTCCGCCGGAGTCGTGTCGGCTGCTCGCTGGCGCTCCCGACGCCGACGGGTGGTTGGCCGCGGCCTGTGCGAATTCCGGATAGATCGTGAGCCGGGGGGCGAGCGTGAAGCCCCTGGCCTCGGTGACCTCGCGGAGGCGGTCGAGCGCCGGCCAGGGCCGCTCCGGGTTGACGTGGTCGGCGGTCACCGGGGACACGCCGCCCCAGTCGTCGATGCCGGCGTCGAGCAGCACGCCGAAGTCGTCGGAGAGGTTCGGTGGGGCCTGGAGGTGGATCTCGCGCGGGAGGATGAGCCGGGCGAGGGCGATGGCCTGGACGAAGTCGTCGTGCGGGCACGGTGCGGCCTTGTGCATGCCGGTGCCGGCCTTGGGCAGGAAGTTCTGGACGATCACCTCCTGCACGTGGCCGTGGCGGGCGTGGCTCTCGGCGATGGCCTCCAGCGCGTGCACCCGATCGATGGGGTCCTCCCCGATGCCGACGAGGATGCCGGTGGTGAAGGCGATGCCGAGCTCACCGGCCGCCTCGAGGGTGGCCAGGCGGCGGGCCGGCACCTTGTCGGGCGAGCCGCGGTGGCACTCGAGGTCGTCGCGCAGGGTCTCGAGCATCATCCCCTGGGACGGGGCGACGGGCCGGAGCTCGGCCAGCTCGTCGGGGTACAGCGCCCCGGCGTTGGCGTGGGGGAGGAGACCGGTCTCCTCGAGGACCAGGCGGCACATGGCGGCGAGGTAGTCGACCGTCGACTCGTACCCGTTGGCGGCCAGCCACTCGGCGGCGGCGGGGTAGCGCTCCTCGGGGCGCTCACCGAGGGTGAACAGCGCCTCGTGGCACCCGGCTTGGGCGCCGGCTCGGGCGATGGCGAGCACCTGGTCGGGCGTGAGGTACGGAGATTCCAGCCGGGCCGGCGGCTGGGCGAACGTGCAGTAGCCGCACTTGTCCCGGCACAGCATGGTCAGCGGGATGAAGACCTTGGGGGAGTAGGTGATGCGGGTGCCGGTCCGCTCGTCGCGCACGGCCCGGGCTCGGGCCTGCAGCTCGTCGAGGGGGAGCGCCAGCAGCGGGTGCGTCGGGTCCACCATGGGCAGACCCTATCGGGGGGCTCACATACCCTCGCGGCGTGCCCACCGCAGGTGCCGTCACCGTCGAGCCGGTCGAGTCGAAGTCGCAGCTGCGGCGCTTCGCGGAGGTCCCCTTCGTGCTGCTCGGCACTGATGACCGGTGGTCGGCTGGCGTCCGGGCCCACGAGCAGTGGCGCCACGATGCCCGGCGCCACCCCTACTTCGACCGGGGCGACGCCGCCTTCTTCCTGGCCCGCCGGGCCGGCCAGCCCGCCGGGCGCATCGCCGCCCACGTGGACGGGAGCGGGTCGGAACAGGGCTGGTTCGGGATGTTCGACGTCGCCGACGATGCCGCGGTGACCACTGCGCTCGTGGACGCCGCGAGGGGGTGGTTGCGCGAGCAGGGGGTGTCGTCGATGGTCGGCCCGGTGACCTGGACGCCCGACGAGGACTTCGGCGTGCTGGTCGAGGGCTTCGAGCACGCCGCCGCCACCGGCCGGGCGTGGCAGCCCCCGTGGTACGCCGAGCAGCTGCGCACCGCTGGCGCGGAGCCGGGGGAGCGTCGGGCGACCTTCCACCTCTCGACCGAGGGCTGGGGCGGCGAGGTGCCGTCCCCGAGCGGGGAGGACCCTCCGCCCCAGGCGGGTGGCTACGCCGACCCTGCGTTGGTGCTCGACGGGATCGCGGCCGTCCCTGACGTCACCCAGCTGCTGGCAGGGGCCTCCGTGCGGTCGGCGTGGCGGTTGGCCCGTCGGGCGCGGGAGCGGGTGTCCGACACCGCGGTCTGCGTGCGGTGCGACGGGGATCCCTCGGTGCTGGTGCCTCGGCTGCTGGCCGCGTGCCGGGCCCGTGGGTACTCGACGGTGCTGTCGCCCTGGTCACCCGATGGTGGGGCGCCGGACCGGGTGCACCAGGTCTTCCGGTTCACGGTCTGAGGGAAGGTGGCGCTCCTCGCGCCTGGGTCCCGTACGAACAGCGCGGCTGAGCGACCTTCAGCGTGCGAGAAAGCCGCGTCCCAGGAGGTCCACCGGAATCCACGACAGGACGTCTCGGGTCCACAGCTGCCCTGACAAGGGGTCGTACTCGTCGGGCAGCTCCACGCCGGCAGGTACGACGGCGGGAACGTCGAGGCGGTCCATGGACAAGAGGCAGGTGGCAGCCATGTCCGCCACGCAAACGACGCCTGCGGTGCCCATGTCGAGGCCCCTCGAGCGAGCGATCCGGAGGCCCTCCTCAGCCACCGCCGGGGTCGAGAGGTAGACCACGCTGCCGTCCGGTGCCACCTCGGGCTCGACGGAGATGACGTCCTCCACGCCGAGCTGCACCAGCTCTCGAGCGATCTCCCACTGGGCGACGACGGGCACGGGACGATCCTCGACCAGATCCGCAACGATCTGGGCGAGTGCTGCGTTCACCGGCCCCGGCGACACCACGTCCATGGGCGGAGGCGGATCCATGAGACCGACCGGTGCGATGCCTGCGTCCGCATCGATGCGAAAGCCGAACGAGAACGCCCAGATCGAGTCGATCTGCTGCAGCGGAGCGGTGGTTGGTTCGTAGTCCAGGACGGGGCTCCCGGCGAGGTCGCCGCCAGCTGCCGTCACCAGGCGGTCGAGGGTGCCCTGTTCCAGGTCGGTCGCGACGCGGCGGCCGACGTCGACGTCACCGAGCTCGTCCGCCAGGCGCTCACCCAAGGCGGCGCGGGTCGGATCGGCGGGAGCCGGAACCGTCGTCGTGGAAACGGTCGCCGTCGTGGTCGTGGTGGTCACGGATGTGAGCGGCCTCGAAGGCTCCGACGTCGATTCGTCGGACGAACAGGCGACGCCGACCACGCACGCGCCCGCGAGTACGACGGCGCCCCAGCGCCGATGCCTCCGGTTCGACCGAGCACTGGGGCGTGCGAGCTGCGACACGCCGACCATCACGGCGGTCTACCACCGGGAACACACCGTGACGGGATCCCGTACGTCGTCAGGAGAGGAGGGTCCTTGCCGGGCGTTCGGATCACGGGCACCTCGGTGGCGAGATGACCGTCAGCCGGGCGCACGGTCATGGCCGCTGCCGGGGAGATCCTGCTGTTCACCCAAGCCGATGCGTCCGACAGGTGCCACGAGTTCTTGTCGTACCACCTGGGTTGAATGGTGGGTAGGCGCTCCGGCTGGGGCTGGAGGTGCCACTCGTCGGCTTCGCGTCGACCGTCACTGCGATGAGGAAGGAGCTGCGCGGATGCGCTGCCACCGACCACATGCCGGTGGCGTCTCGGGGGAGGCGTCGCCGTGACCGATCTGTTGGAACCCGTGGGTGACTTGGGCGATGCGCTGGACATGCTCGAGGTCGCGGTCGGCATGGTCCAAGCCGCCGACCTCGACGGCCTGTCGCCCAAGGAGGAGCTCGCGCTCGTGGGCCGGGTCGAGAAGCTGCGCCGCCGGTTGGATCACGGCACCGACCGCACCGTCGCGCACCTCGACGCCAGTGCGGCGTTCAGCCTGGACGGGCACAAGACCGCGAAGGGGGCGTTGAAGGCGATCGGTCGGCTGTCGGGGTCGGAGGCCCACGGGCGGGTGCAGACCAGCCGGGCCCTGCCGAGATTGCCCCTGGTCGAGGCCGCGTACGCCCGGGGCGAGATCCCGACCGAGCACATGCGGGCCATGGCCCGCACGATCGCGAACCCGCGTGTGAGCGAGTGGGTGCCGGATGCCGATCCGATCTTCGCCCGCCACGCCACCGTGCTCGGCTACGACGACTTCTGTGCTGCCCTGCGCCAGTGGGAGGCCCTGGCCGACGCCGATGGGGCGGATCAGGGTGCGGAGCGGTGCCACGAGCGCCGGAACGCGTCGCTGCAGGAATCGGCCATCGATGGGTCGTTCCGGCTCGAGGCGAACCATGGCGGGTTGCAGGGGGCGGCGATGGCGGAGATCTTCGACCGGTTCGAGACCGCCGAACTGCATGCCGACTGGGCCGTCGCCCGCGAGCGCCACGGCGACCAGGCCCGCGTCGAGCACCTGGAACGCACCCCGGCCCAGCGGCGGGCGGATGCCATCTTCGAGATCTTCCGCCGCGCTGCCGCATCAGAGGGTTGCTCGCCGGAGCCGCTGGTCAACATCATCATCGACCAGGACACCTTCGAAGACGAGCTGCGCCGCTCTGCCGGCCTGGAAGTGCGGGTCGATCCCAACGAGGACCTGGCCCGGCGCTGCCACGCCATGGACGGCACCCCGCTCCGCCCCGCCGAAGCGGTCGCTGCTGCCCTGGTCGGCCACGTCCGCCGGGTGGTGGTCGACTCGGCCGGCACCGTCATCGACCTCGGCCGGAGGCAGCGGCTGTTCACCGGCTCCGCCCGCGACGCCGCCTTCCTCCAAGCCCTGCTGCGAGGACCCGGCGGGCTCGGCTGCCTGTGGCCTGGTTGTGACGGGCGGGGACGGAACCTGCAGGTCGATCACCGCGACCCGGCCTGTCGGGGCGGGCCCACGAACACCGACAACTCCGATGCGTACTGCGGGTTCCACAACCGCACCAAGGAACACGGCTTCCGCCCCGTCCGCCATCCCGACGGCACCTGGACCATCCACCGCCCCGACGACGACGGACCCATCACCCCACCCGTCTGACACCACCGTCCGGTCAGCGCAGCGCGTGTCGACTGTCGGTTCCGACCCCCGTGGCGATCTCGTAGACGTGGGTGGGGGCGGACTGGCCGCGCAGGCCGACGGTGCCCCGGGCGGCCCAGTTGGCGCACTCGGTGCCGGATGCGTGCACGACGGATGCGGAGGCAAGGGCTCGGCTGGGCCGGGACTTGGCCAGGTCGGTGAGCCGGGCTGCCTCGTTGACGGCTCGCCCGATCACCGTGTACTCGAAGCGCTCCTGGCTGCCGACGTTGCCGGCGACGACGGTGCCGGAGGACACCCCGATGCCGGCGTGCAGGCCCGGGTGGTCGATCGACAGCTCGACGAGGCGGTCCCGGAGGGCTCGTGCCGCTCGCAGGGCGCGGGCCTCGTGATCGGGCTGGTGGGCAGGGACGCCGAACACGCAGAGGGCGCCGTCGCCCTGGAACTTGTTGACCCACCCGCCCTCGGCGCTGGCCTCCTCGACGACGGCCTCGAAGAAGGCGTTGAGCGTCGAGACCACCTCCCCGGGCGGCAGGACCTCGGTCATGGCCGTGGAGCCGATCAGGTCGACGAAGAACACCGACGCTCGCCGGGACTCGCCGCCGAGGTCGCTGCCCCGCTCCATCGCCTGGGCGGCGACCTCGTGGCCGACGTGGCGGCCGAACAGGTCCTGGAGCTGCTGGCGCTCCCGCAGTCCGTGCACCATCTGGTTGAAGCCGGCCTGGAGCTGGCCGACCTCGCCGCCGTCGTCGACGAGCAGGTCCTGGGAGAGGTCGCCCGTGCCGACGCGCGCCAGCGCCGAGCGGATCCCGTCGAGGCGGACGGCGATGGTGTCGGACGCGACCGAGACGGCGAGCAGCCCGGCGACGAGCCCGATGAGGCCGAGCGCGACGAGGGCGGCGTTGGACGTGGCGGCCTCGCGGAACGGGCTGAGCGTGAGGCCGAGCAGCGGGACGCCGGAGGATGCGGCCCAGGCGAGCAGGAGCCGGGCGCGAACCCCCAGCGTGCGGGGCCGGGAGATGTCCGCGCCGGTCAGCGCGCAGGCGAACAGCGGACGGAAGGCCCGCTCGATCACGAGGTACGAGATCGCACACGTCGCCAGCCCGCCCATGAGGAGGATCTGGGCGATGTCGAAGATCTCCCGGAAGCCGAACACCCGCCGCACGCCGATGCCGGCCCCGATGACCAGGGCGGCGGCGAGCCAGAAGCCGAGCGGCTTGGCCGCGAGGCGGAAGGGTGCGGTGAGCAGGTGCTCGCGATCGTCGTGTCCCGGTGCGCGCCCGGCCAGGGCCCAGCCCGAGCTGCGGCGGAACTCGTGGGCCACCCAGCCCCAGACCACCGGGGCGAGGGCGGCGAGCGTGAGCAGCACCAGCAGCCAGTCGTTGATCCACGGCGTGTCGTAGGCCTCCGACGCCGGGTAGCGGAGCTGGATGTAGCCGAAGACGAACAGCCCACCTGCGGTGTGGATGATGCTGATGCTCGCGAGCAGCTGCATCCGCACGTCGCGTGCGGTCTGGCGGAGCGCCTCGTCGCCGCGCTGCTCCGGGGCGCGGCGTTCGCTCATGGCCCCGATGCTACGAGCCGGCCGCCGCCGGGTCGGTGAGCCACACGACGCCGGGGCGATCGATGCGTGCGGCGGGCACGTCCTCGCCGGACCGGACGCGGTCGAGCGCCTCCCGCTTGGACGCTCCCTCGACCGTGACGACCACGGTGCGGCCGGCGGCGATGGCGGCGCGTGTGAACGTGAGCCTGGGGATCGGGTTGTTGCCGAGCGGATCCTCGTTCGGGACGACGAAGCGGTCGGCTGGTGCGTCGAGCGCGGGGGACTCGGGGAACAGGCTCGCCGTGTGGGCGTCCGGCCCGAGGCCGAGGTGGATGACGTCGACGTCGATCCCGGCGATCAGGCGGTCGTAGGCGTCGGCCACGTCGCACTGCATCGGGTGGATCTCGGCGACCGGGCCGACCGAGCGGAGCAGGGACTCCTGGGCCAGGCGGTGGTTCGAGTCCTCGTGGTCGAGCGGCACGCAGCGCTCGTCGCCCCACACGACCCGGACCTCGGACCAGTCGACGGGGGTGTCGGCGTGGCGGGCCAGGGCCTCGTAGCAGCGACGGGCGGTCTCGCCACCGGACAGGGCGATCGTGAAGACCTCACCGGTGCGGGACTCCCAGGCGTCGGCGACCACGTCGCAGAACGCCGCCGCGACGTCGCCGACGATGCGGAGGTCGCCCTGCACGGCTAGAGCTCTGCAGCCTTGGCTTCGAGGGTCGTGATCAGCTCGTCGAAGGACTTGCTGAACGCGGCGACGCCCTCGTCCTCGAGCACGCGGGCGACCTCGTCGAGGTCGACGCCGACTGCGGAGACCCGGTCGACCACGTCCTGGGCAGCGGCGAAGTCGGCATCCACCGTGCGCGCCACGGTGCCGTGGTCGTCGAAGGCCTCGAGTGTGGCCTCGGGCATGGTGTTCACCGTGTCCGGGCCGATGAGGGTGTCGACGTAGAGCGTGTCGGGGTAGTCGGGGTTCTTCGTCGACGTCGACGCCCACAGCGGGCGCTGCACCCGGGCGCCCTTGGCGGCGAGCGCCTCCCACCGGGGGCCGGAGAAGACCTCCTGGAAGCGCTGGTAGGCGAGTTGGGCCTGGGCGACGGCGACCTTGCCCCGCAGCGCGAGGGCCTCGTCGGTGCCGATGGCGTCCAAGCGGTTGTCGACCTCGGTGTCGACGCGGGAGATGAAGAACGACGCGACGCTGGCGACCTTCGAGAGGTCCTCGGCGCCCGAGGCCGCGTAGGTCTCGAGGCCGGCCAGGTACGCCTCCATCACCTCGGCGTAGCGGTCGATGGAGAAGATGAGCGTGACGTTGATCGAGCGGCCCTCGGCCAGCATCGTGCGGATGGCCGGCACGCCCTCGGCGGTGGCGGGGATCTTCACCAGCACGTTCGGTGCGTCGATGGCCTCGTGCAGGTGCCGGGCGGACTGGATGGTGCCGTCGGTGTCGCTGGCGAGGCCGGGATCGACCTCGACCGAGACGTAGCCGTCGACGCCGTCGGACCCGTCGTACACGGGACGGAGCACGTCGAGGGCCTCGCCGATGTCGTCGGTGACCATGCGCCAGTAGGCGTCGTCCACCGAGGCGCCCCCGGCGAGGAGCGATCCGAACTGCTCGTCGTAGTCGTCGCTGTCGGCGATGGCCTTCTGGAAGATCGACGGGTTCGAGGTGATGCCCCGGATGCCGCGATCGACGTAGGCCTGGAGCTCGCCGGAGCGGAGGTAGCCGCGTCGCAGGTTGTCCAGCCAGGGCGACTGGCCGCCGTTCTCGTGGAGGTCGTGGAGCAGGCCCATGGGCCTGACTCTAGGAGGACTGCAGGAGCTCGCGGCTGCGTTCGACCACGTTGTCGGGGGTGAACCCGAGCTTCTCGAGCACGAGCTCGCCCGGCGCGGAGTGGCCGAAGTGGTCGATGGAGATGCTGTCGTCGGCGTAGCGGTCCCAGCCGAAGCTGACGCCCGCCTCGACGGCGAGGGTGGCCACGTCGGGCGGCAGGACGGTGTCCTGGTAGTCCTCGCTCTGGGCCTCGAACAGGTTCCACGACGGCAGCGACACGACCCGCACGGCGACGCCGTCGTCGGCGAGGCGGCGAGCGGCCTCCACGCAGACGTGGACCTCGGAGCCGGTGGCGACCAGCACGAGCTCGGGCTCGCCCTCGGAGTCGACCAGGACGTAGCCGCCCTTCAGGACTCCCTCGGCCGAGGTGCCCTCGAGCGTCGGGACGGACTGGCGGCTCAGGATCAGCGCGGTGGGGCCGTGGCCGTCGATGGCGGCACGCCAGGCGGCGACCGTCTCGTTGGCGTCGGCCGGCCGGATGACCGACAGGCCCGGCATGGCTCGGAGCGCGGCGACCTGCTCCACCGGCTGGTGCGTGGGGCCGTCCTCGCCGACGCCCACGGAGTCGTGGGTGAAGGAGTAGATGACCTTGGCACCGGACAGGGCCGACAGGCGCACGGCGCCGCGGGCGTAGTCGGAGAACACCAGGAACGTGCCGCCGACCGGCAGCAGGCCCCCGTGGAGGGCCATGCCGTTCATGATCGCGGCCATCCCGTGCTCGCGGACGCCGAAGAAGATCTGGCGCCCGCCGGGCTCGTCAGCGCTCATCACGCCGGCGTCGGCGATGGCGGTGCCGGTGTTGCCGGTGAGGTCGGCGCCGCCGCCGACCAGGCCCGGCACGGTCTCGATGAGGGCCTGCAGCACCTTGCCCGAGGCCTGGCGGGTGGCCATGGACTCGTCGAGGCCGAAGCTCGGCAGGGCCTTCTCCCAGCCGGGCAGGCCTTCCGCGTCGAGGCAGCAGTCGAGGCAGGCTCGCTCGCCGTCGAAGGCGGCGAGGCGCTTCTCCCACTCCTCGCGCTCGGATCGGCCGCGCTCGCCTGCGCTGCGGTAGTAGGTGAGGACGTCGTCGGGCACGTGGAACGCCTCGTCGGGCAGGCCCATGACCTCCTTGGCCTCGCGGATCGTGTCCTCGTCGAAGGCCAGGCCGTGGGCCTTCGGGGAGTCGGTGAGGCTGGGAGAGGGGAAGCCGATGTGGCTGCGCAGGATGATGATGGTCGGCGCGCCGGTGTTGGCCTTGGCGCGAACCAGCGCGGCCTCGAGAGCGTCGAGGTCCTCGGCGACCTCCCCGATCTCGTCGACGTTCCAGCCGTAGCCGCGGAAGCGGGCGGCGGCGTCGTCGGACAGCGACAGCTCGGTCGGCCCGTCGATGCTCACGTGGTTGTCGTCGTAGACGACGACGAGCTTGTCGAGGCCCTGGTGACCGGCGAGGGAAGCGGCCTCGTGGCTCAACCCCTCGGCCAGGTCACCGTCGCCGGCGATGACGAAGGTGTGGTGGTCGAAGAGCTCGGCGCCGAAGCGGGCGGCCAGCCAGCGCTCGGCCATGGCCATGCCGACGGCGTTGGCGAAGCCCTGCCCGAGCGGCCCGGTCGTGACCTCGATGCCGCGGGTGTGACCGACCTCGGGGTGGCCCGGGGTGCGCGAACCCCACTGGCGGAACGCCTTCAGTTCGTCCAGCTCCAGGCCGTGGCCGGTGAGGTGGAGCATCGAGTACTGCAGGATGCTGGCGTGGCCGGCGGAGAGCACGAAGCGGTCGCGGTCGGGCCAGTCCGGGTCGGCAGCGTCGTAGCGCAGCACCCGGGTCCACAGGACGTGGGCGAGGGGAGCCAGCGCCATCGCCGTGCCCTGGTGGCCGCTGCTCGCAGCGTGGGGGGCATCCATGGCCAGGCCACGGACCACGTTGATGGCCCGCTTCTCCAAGTCGGCGTCGCGCACTGATCGCTCCAGGTGGGGGACGGTCGAAGGGCTGCCCGCGGGCAGTGAGGGCTCGACCATACTCGGTGTCCTCGCGGGCTCCCCTGGGCCGAACGGCTGGATCAGTGATCGGCGAAGACCAGGATCGACGCGGTGAAGCCGTGCAGGAAGCTGCGTCCGCCCACCGGCCCGAGCTCACCGGCGCAGAACATGCCGGCCACGGCGGTCGTGTCGAGGGCCTCGGAGACCACGGCGGCATCGTGGTCCTCCACGCCGAAGAGGCGCTCACCCCGCCCGTTGCAGGTGAACACCAGAGCGCCCGTGCCCGAGACCCCGTCGAGGAGGGCCCGCAGGTCGTCGTCGGCGCTGGCGGCGTCGCGGACGTGGAACTGGACGGTGGTGCCCACCGCGATCTCGGACCCGACCGCGATGACCCCGCGGCCTCGGTCGGCGCCGAGCACCGGGCGGACGAGGAAGTCGCCCGGCCCGAACTCGATGCGGTGCTCGTCGATGGCGACCCCGAGCTGGACGCCCTTGGCCAGCAGCGCACGATCCTCGAGCGGGAGGTCGGTGGTGAGGTCGGTGAGGCGGTCGAGCGCGGGCTGGCCGGCCAGCTCGATGAGGAAGCCCCGGTCGGCGCGCGTGACCACCATCGGCTCGCCGACGGGCCGGCAGCCCTGGCTGACCACGGCCTGGGTCGGTGGGAGCACGACCCCGACCGCGCCGTCGTGATGGACCTCGCCGTCCAGCACGAGGGCGTTGCCACCGGGCTGCGAGGCCGCCGAAGCGAGGCCGCCGACGACGACGATGTCGGGTCGGGCGTCGGCGAGCTGGGTGAGGAACCCGTCGGCCGGGAACGAGTGCGGATCGGCGAGCAGCAGGATCGTGCAGCCGAGGGGCACGTCGGCGGGCACCCCCTGCACCATCACGGCCGGGCCGTCGCCGTCGTCGTGCACCGGCCCGGTGGCGAGGCGCAGCGGGCGCACCGGCTCGGTCCAGGCGGCCCAC
Organism: Salinilacustrithrix flava; assembly: GCA_024128875.1. Classification (GTDB taxonomy): domain Bacteria; phylum Actinomycetota; class Acidimicrobiia; order Acidimicrobiales; family Salinilacustritrichaceae; genus Salinilacustrithrix; species Salinilacustrithrix flava. The sequence goes on along the minus strand of JAMYFF010000009.1, from coordinate 90,121 downwards.
ACCGACAGGGCCGGCACCTCCTCGGCCTCCTGCGCGCCGGCGAGGACCGAGGAGGCCGAGGCCCCGACCAGGGTCCCGGGCCGCAGCACCGTGGTGATCGCCGCCGAGATCTCACCGAGGAACTCCACGTGGGCGGAGCTGGCGAACACCACGACGAGGTCGGGCTCGACGCCGCGCTGCTCCACGATGGACCCGAGGACCTCACCCACCGCGTCGGCTGCCACCGGGTGCTGGGAGAGCGCGGCGGCGAAGGGCACGGTCAGGCCGTCCCGGGGACGAGCGTGTACGGGACGACCGTGGTGTGGCCGCCGTCGATGCTGCAGTGGGCCTCGACCGTGCCGTAGGAGTCGAAGGGCAGCTCGGCCCGCACGAGGCGGTAGGCGAACTTCCCCGGCTCGACCTCGAGCGGCTGGGCGTTGCGCGCGATCTGCTCGCCGTCGCGCAGGAACCGGACCTCCAGTGCGCCGGTGCCCCTTCCATCCGGGGCCTCGCGCACCAGGACGACCATGTGGGGGGCCATCGTGACCGGCGGCTCCTGCGGGGCGGCGGCAGAGAAGTGCACGCCCTTCAGGTCGATCTTGGTCGGTCCTCCGGCGAAGACCTGGTTGGTGTCGAGATCCTCGAAGAAGAGCGCGGCGACGATGTCCATGGGGTGGACGCTACCGAGGGAGCTTCAGCCCTCCCAGGCGACCTCGCCGGCGACGATTGTGCGCCGGAGGGCGAGGTCGGCGCGGTCGAGCACCACGAGGTCGGCCCGGGCGCCGACCTCGATGCGGCCGCGGGAGCGATCCCCGAGCACATCGGCCGGGGTGGTGGAGGCGGCGGTGAGGGCGTCGGCGAGGGGGACGCCGGCGGCCCCGACCACGTTGCGCACGGCGACATCCATCGCGAGCGCGCTGCCGGCGATCGTGCCGTCGGCGAGGCGCGGCGCGCCGTCGACCAACGTCACGTCGGCGGCCGCCAGGTGCCCGGCCCTCCAGGCCACCGCGTCGGTGACCAGGGCGATGCGGTCGGCGCCCTTCGTGCGGAAGGCGGTGCGGAGCAGGGCGGGGTGGACGTGGACGAGATCCGCGATGAGCCCGGCCACCACGCGGTCGTCGGCGAGGGCGGCGCCGGCCACGCCCGGCTCGCGCTGGTGCAGCGGACCCATCGCGTTGAACAGGTGCGTGACCATCGTGGCCCCGGCGTCGAACACCTCGTCGGCCCGCGCCGAGGTGGCGCCGGAGTGGCCGATGCTCACGACCGTGCCGCGGGCCGCCAGGGCCTCGGTGGCGGCAACGGCGTCGTGCTGCTCGGCGCCGATCGTGACGAGGGCGACCACCTCGGGGAGCTCGGCGAGCCAGTCCAGGTCGATCGGCAGGACGCGGCGTGGGTCGTGGGCCCCGGTGTGCTGGCCGAGGAAGGGACCCTCCAGGTGGGCGCCGAGGACCGTCGGCCGTGGCCCTCCCCGGGCGCTCGCGGTGGCGATCCGCTCCAGTGCGGGTCCGTAGCGCTCGAGGCGCTGGGTGACCAGGGTCGGGAGCCAGGCGGTCACCCCGGTGGCGGCCAGGAGCCCGTCGACGCGATCCCAGTCGGCCCCGTCGGCGATGGCCACGTCCACGTCGTCGACGCCGTTGACCTGCAGGTCGACGAAGCCGGGAGCCGCCACGGTGCCGTCACCGGGATCGGACCCGGAGCGGACGTCGACGATGCGCCCGTCCCGCACCTCGATCTCCACCGGCCCGGCCAGCTCACCGGCCGGACGGCCGGGCAGCAGGGCGGCGGCGGCCCGGACGATGGTCGGGGTGGTGCTGGGCACGGCAGGACCGTACCGGAGGGTCGTCGGGGTCGGACCGTCCCGGAGGTGGCATCTCGGCGGGCAGTAGCCTCCCGGCGGTGTCCGACCGAGATCCTGGCTCGACCAGGGAAGCCATCCTCGACGCGGCCCGCACGGCCTTCGCCGAGCGCGGCTACGCCGGAGCGTCGCTCGGGGACATCGCCAAGTCGGTCGGCATCGCCAAGGCCAGCCTCCTGCACCACTTCTCGAACAAGGACGAGCTCTACCGAGAGGTGTTCGAGCGGCTGCTGGCCCAGTGGTTCGTGCGGGTCGAGGAAGCCGTCGAAGGCCCCCAGGAGGGGTGGACGCAGTTCGACCACGTCCTGTCCGCCGGCTTCGAGTTCTTCGCCGAGAACCCCGACCTGGTGCGCCTGGTGCGTCGCGAGGCGCTCGACGGCGGCCACTTCGGCGTCGACCTCGGTGCCGCGCTGCGCCCGATGTTCGAGCAGGCCGTCGGCTACCTCGAGGCCCAGATGAAGGAGGGTCGGTTCCGCCACCACGACCCGGAGCAGCTGGTCATCAGCGGCCTCGGCGCCGTGCTGTCGTACTTCTCCGACCTGCCCTTCATCGAAGGCCTGCTGGGCCGGGACCCCCTCGCCGCCCAGGAGCTGGTCCGCCGCCAGGACCACATCCGCGAGTTCTTCCGCGCCGCCCTCGAGCCCTGAACGAACTGGCAGGCCGCCCGTCACATCGGGTCCGCGTCGAGGAGATATGGGGGCAAACCCCCATATCCCTGGAGCCCTGACCGGGCGACGCTGCACCCGTGCTCCTCGCAGAAGCGGTCTCGATCTCCGGCGACGTGGTCCTGCTCGTCCTCCTGGTCCTGCTCATCGTGCTCCTCACCGGCGTGAGCGTCGTCGTGGGGACGGCCATCGCGGCCCGCCGCCACGCTCGCACCGGCTCCACGGCGTCTGCGGTGGTCGCCGCGGTCGGGGCAAGCCTCGAGCTGCTCGTGTTCGTCGCCGCAGCAGTCCAGGCCGAGCCCATCACGATGGCGATCTCCGGCGGTGCGCTCCTGGTGGCGGGCGTCGCCTACGCGACGGCGAACCGCGCCCACCCGACACCGTGAACATCGCAGACCTCGCGTGGGCAGGGTCGACGGCGCTGATCGTCCTCGCCGTGTGGGTCGAGACGATGACCGACCTGGTCAGACCCGACCGTTGGCGCCGCAGGCTCCACGACCTCGCCGGCGGCGCCCTCCTCGCCGTCGCCAGCCTCCCTGCAGCGTTCGTCGCCGCGATCGTCGCCCGGAGCGTGTGGCCGGTGCTCAGCCGCACCGCACCGTCGACGGTCGCTGCGGCGACCGACCACCCGCTCCTCGGGTTCGTGGTGGCGTTCATCGTGTGGGACGCGCTCGGCTGGGTCGACCACTGGATCGGGCACCGCACCCGGATCGGCTGGGTGACCCACCGGCCCCACCACGGCGGCAGCTCGTTCAACCTGACCCTCGCGCTGCGACAGTCGCCCTACCCGCTTGCCGGCATCGCCCTCCTGCCCCTCGTCGCGCTGACGGGAGTCCCCTTCGAGACGGCTGCGATCGCCGTCGCCGTGTCGAACACCTGGCAGGCGATGGTCCACACGCAGGCCCGGCTGCCCCTGCCCGGTTGGCTGGAGAAGGCGGTGATGACGCCCGCCACCCACGAGGTGCACCACGACCACGGCGGCGTGGTGAACCTCGGTCCCGTCCTCACGCTCTGGGACCGGGCCGCGGGAACCTACTGCGCCCCACCAGGACACCCGCACGAACCGCGACACCACGACTGCCGGTTCGGGACCGGGGTTCCGGGGGGAGGCCAGGCGCGCCACTACGGTTGCCCGCCGTGCCCACGCTCTCCGAGGCCGACTCCAAGGCCCTCCTCGCATCCCACGGACTGCCCGTCGCCGGCGAACGCCAGGTGACCACCCCCGACGACGCCGCGAGCGCCGCGGGGGAGCTCGGCTTTCCGGTGGTCTGCAAGCTCGGCGGCGACTCGATCGCCCACAAGACCGAGCGGGGCCTGGTGCGCCTCAACCTCGCCGATGCCGGTGCCGTGCGCAGCGCGGCCACCGAGCTGCTCGACGCGGCCCGGCCCGAGGACGGCGAGGTCCACGTGCTCGTGGCGCCGATGGTCAAGGGCAACCGCGAGCTCATCGCCGGCCTGCACCTCGACCCGCAGTTCGGGATGACCGTCATGCTGGGCGTCGGCGGCATCCTCGCCGAGGCCGTGGCCGACGTGGCCTTCCGCCTCGCCCCGCTGACCGAGCGGGATGCCTTCGACATGATCGACTCGCTCGAGACCCAGGCGCTGCTCGGCCCGTTCCGCGGTGAGGACGCCGTCGACCGTGACCAGCTCGCCGCCGTGCTGCTGGCGCTGTCCCGGGCCGCCGAGGCCGACCCCCGCATCGTCGCGGCCGACCTCAACCCGCTCATCGTCACCGCAGACGGCACGCCGATCGCCGTCGACGCCCTGGTCGAGCTCACCGAGGAGACCTCCCCGGCGAGCGAGCAGAGCGCCAGCGGCGCTCGCCGGCAGGGAGGCGACGCGCAGCGAGCCGACCGCAGCAGCACGATCCCGACGCCCGAGCAGTTCCGGGCCCTGTTCGAACCCCGCGGCATCATCATCGCCGGCGCCTCCACCCACCCGGGCAAGTTCGGCTTCGTCACCCTGCACAACCTGCTGGCCGGCGGCTACAGCGGGCAGATCTTCGCGACCAACCGGGAGGGCTCCGAGGTGCTCGGCGTCCCCACGGTCCCCGACGTCACCGACCTGCCCGAGGGCGAGGCCGACCTCATCTTCCTGTGCACGCCCGCTGCGGCGAACCCCCAGATCCTCCGCGACGCCGCGTCCATCGGGGTGAAGGCCGCGTTCATCACCTCGGCCGGCTACGGCGAGGCGGGGGAGGAGGGCCTCAAGGCCCAGGAGGAGCTGAAGGCGCTGGCCACCGAGCTCGGCATGCTCGTGGCCGGCCCGAACGGCCAGGGCGTGGTGTCCACCCCCGCTCGCCTGTGCGCCCAGATCGTGGCCCCCATCCCACCGGCCGGCCGCATCGGCGTGGCCTCCCAGTCCGGCAACTTCGTGTCCAGCTTCGAGAACTACGCGGTGCAGACCGGCGTGGGCATCTCCCGGGCGGTCTCGGCCGGCAACGCCATCAACGTCACCGTGCCCGACTACCTCGACTTCTACGGCGACGACGACGCCACCGCCGTGGGCCTGGCCTACGTCGAGGGCATCCAGGACGGTCGGACCTTCGCCGAGCGGATGCGCTCGGTCGCCGAGCGCAAGCCGGTGGTCGTGGTCAAGGGCGGCGCCACCGCCGGCGGCCAGAAGGCGGCGGCCAGCCACACCGGCTCGCTCGCCTCCGACGACCGCGTCTTCGACGGCATGGCCCAGCAGGCCGGGATCAACCGGGCCGCCACCGTCGAAGAAGCCTTCGAGGCCGCCGCCACCTTCGCCACCCAGCCCCTCCCGCGGGGCAACCGGGTCGTGGTGATGACCACGGTCGGCGGCTGGGGCGTCGCCGCCGCCGATGCCATCTCGCACACGTCCCTGCGGCTGGCCGAGCTGCCCGAGGACCTGTTCGCGTCGATCGACGGCCTCCTGCCGCCCCGCTGGAGCCGGAACAACCCGATCGACCTCGCCGGGGGTGAGACCCGCGACACGATCCCCGAGATCATCGACCTGGTCACCAAGCACCCCGACGTCGACGCGGTCATCTACCTCGGCATCGGCATCCAGTCGAACCAGGCCGCCCTGCTGCGCACCGGTGGCTTCTACCCCGACCACGGCCTCGAGCGGATGGCCGGCTTCCACGAGAAGCAGGACGCCCGCTACGCCGAGGCGGCCTGCGACGCCTCCGACGCCTACGGCAAGCCGGTGCTCGTGGCCACCGAGCTGGCGGTCACCCACCCGGACAACCCCGGCCCCCGCACCGTGCGCGAGCGCGGTCGCCTGGCCTACTCCTCGGCCAACCGCGCCGTCGCCGCCCTCGACCACCTGTGGCGCCACCAGCAGTGGCGCCAGGCCCGGGGGCTCGACCGCACCTCGTGACCGACAGCGCAGACGCACCCCGGGCGGGGGGCTGGCGCCACCGACTCCTGGTGGTGCTGCCCGTGCTCGCGCTCGGCGCGCTGATCGCTGCGTCGCTGGTCATGGTCGAGCGCCTCGACGAGGACCCGGTCGGCGAGCCCGCGCTCGGCGACGTTCGACCGGCTGTGCCGCTGCTGTCCGTGCGGCGCGACCTCGCCCCCCTCGCCGACGAGGCGGCAGAGCGCCGGCTCGTCACCCGGCTGGGCGCGTTCGTCGGCGGCCTGCCCGCCGACACGTGCCTGAGCGTCGATGCCGGAGACGTCCGGTTCGACCACCGCGCCGACGACCCTCAGGTGCCGGCGTCGGCCACCAAGATCCTCACCGGGGTCGCCGCCCTCATCGCGCTCGGTGGCGACCACCGCTACACGACCACCGTCTCCACGCCGACGCCGCCGCTGGACGGCGTCGTCGCCGGGGACCTGCACCTGATCGGCGGTGGCGACCCGATCCTCGCCCAGGCCGAGTACGCCGCCCGGTACCGCCGGCCGCAGCGCTTCTCGGACCTGCGGGCCCTCGCCGAAGCCGTCGCTGCCGCCGGCGTCGTGCGGGTCGAGGGAGCCGTCGTCGGTGACGAGTCCCGCTACGACACCGAGCGCTACCACCCCGCTTGGCCGCCGCGCTTCATCACCCAGGACCAGACCGGGCCGCTCTCGGCCCTGATGGTGAACGACGGCTTCGCGGAGTGGCCGGCCACCGGCGCCGGGCCGGTGGAGCCGGCGCCCGATCCCGCCGCCCACGCCGCCGAGGTCTTCCGCCTCCTGCTGGAGGAGCGGGGCGTCACCGTCGGGGCCGGCTCCCGCTCGGGGCCGGCGCCGGCCGGGGCCCCGGTCGTGGCCGAGCACCGCTCGCCGCCGATGCGCGACGTCGTGGGCCAGATGCTGTCCGAGTCCGACAACGCGACCGCTGAGCTGCTCGTGAAGGAGCTGGGCCTGCAGGTCGGCGGCGCCGGCACCTTCGCCGCAGGCGCGGCAGCGGTGACGCGGGTGCTCGCCGAGGCGGGCTTCGACGTGGCCGGCACCTCCGTGGTCGACGGCTCCGGGCTCGCCTCGGGCAACGCGCTCGACTGCGAGCTGCTCATGGCCCTGCTCGAGCACCCGCCGACGGCCGATGCCGTCCGCGACGGCCTGGCCGTCGCGGGGGAGTCCGGCACGCTGGCCGAGCGCTGGCAGGACACCGCCCTCGCCGGACGCATCCGGGCCAAGACCGGCACCCTGAACCAGGTCACCGCCCTCGCCGGCGTCGCTGCGACCGACGGTGGGAGCGACGCGACCTTCGCGCTGGTCGTCAACGTGCCCGAGCCCGAGCGCATCCAGCTCGAGACGATCGCCGCCCAGCAGCAGCTGGCCGAGCTGCTGGTGGCGCACCCGGACACCCCGGACCTGTCGGCCTTCGCTCCGTAGCCGCGGCGGTTCCGCAGCCGCTGCCAGAACTTCAGGTGCTCCGCAGGAGGCGACCGGGACGGGCCCCGGTGAACTCGTCGGCGGTGCGGGTGACCACGCCGCCGACGATCGTGTGCTCGTAGCCCTCGGCCTCCTGCAGGAAGCGGGTGCCGCCGGCGGGCAGGTCGGCGACCAGGTGGGGCTCGCGCAGGGTGAGCCCGTCGAGGTCGATGACGTTCAGGTCGGCGCGCAGGCCCTCGGCGACCCGGCCGCGATCGGCGAGGCGGAACAGGTCGGCGGTGTCGGCGGTCATCTTCTTGACCGCAGCCTCGAGCGGCAGGCGGGCCCCCTCGCGGTCGCGGACCCAGTGGGTGAGCGTCCACGTCGGCGTCGAGGCATCGCAGATCATGTTGCAGTGGGCGCCGCCGTCGGCGAGGCCGATCACCGTGCCCGGCTCGCTGATCATCTCGTGGAGGGCGTCGCCGTTGCCCTCGCTGTTGCCGAACAGCGTCATCATCGAGATGGCCTCGCCGTCGCGCTCGAGGAGCGCGTCGTAGTACACCTCGATCGGGTCTCGACCCTGGGCCTCGGCGATGCCGGAGAACGACTGCTCGTAGGTCTGCTCGTAGTCCACGGGGTCGCCGAGGGGGTAGGTGCGGGCGAAGGTGTCGAGCAGCTGGGCCGCCGTGGGCATGGCGTCTCGGAGGACCGCCATCATCTGGCGGCTCTCCTCGATGAGCGTGGCCCGGAGGTGCGGGTCGCGCATGCGCTCGACCTTCTCGGCGAGCGGCAGGTCGACCAGCGGGGCGAAGCTCGGCGCGGTGAGGAACCGGTGGCGAGCGCCGAGCCCGAGCAGCACGCCGAAGGGCCGGGCCGCGACCTGCGCGGTGATGTCGACCCCCTGCTCCCGGGCCCGGGCGACGAGGTCGAGGTGCTTGCGCCAGCTGTCGGGCGCCCAGTCGTACTGGAGCTGGAGGTAGGTGACCGGCACGCCCGTCTCGGCCCCGAGCCGGCACATCCACTCGATCTCGGATTCGGGGGAGACGTGGTCGTCGCTGACGATGCCCGACGGGGCGACCTCGAACACGCCGCGGCCGACCTCGCCGATGGCGCGGGCGATGGCGAAGAGCTCGTCCTCGGCGGCGAAGGTGCCAGGCACCGGGTCGCCCGAGATCGAGGTGTGGCCGATGGTGCGCGAGGTGGAGAACCCCATGGCCCCGGCCTCGATGGCCCGGGCGACCAGCTCGGCCATGCGGGACACGTCGTCGGCCGTGGCCGGCTCGTTGCGGGCGCCGCGGTCGCCCATCACGTAGGTGCGCAGGGCGCCGTGGGCGATCATGGCGCCGACGTCGGCGGTCCACCGCCGCTCGGCGAGCACGTCGAGGTAGTCCTCGAAGCTCTCCCAGCCCCACGTCATGCCCTCGTTGAGCGCCGTGCCGGGGATGTCCTCCACGCCCTCCATCAGCTCGACGAGGAACTGCTCCTTGCCGGGCTGCACGGGTGCGAAGCCGACGCCGCAGTTGCCCATGACCACCGTCGTGACGCCGTGCGGGGTGGAGGGGGCGAGCTCCTCGTCCCAGGTGGCCTGGCCGTCGTAGTGGGTGTGCACGTCGACGAAGCCGGGCGTGACGATGCGGCCGGCGGCGTCGATCTCGCGGGCACCCTCGGGCAGATCGGGGCCGATGGCGGCGATGCGGTCGCCCTGCACGCCGACGTCACCGATGGTGGGCGTGGCCCCGGTGCCGTCGACGACCAGGCCGCCGCGGATGACGAGATCGAACATGGTGGTCCCCCTTGGAAACAGCTGTTGCCGACACGGTAGGTCGCGGCACGCACGCCCGGCGTCGGTCGTAGGGTCGCCGTCGTGCCGGCGATGCCCATGTTCCCCCTCGGCTCCGTGCTGTTCCCCAGCCTGGTGCTGCCGCTGCACATCTTCGAACCCCGCTACCGGGCGCTGATCAGCGACGTGCTCGACGGTGACGGGGAGTTCGGCGTCTGCCTCATCGAGCGGGGAGCCGAGGTCGGGGGTGACGACGTGCGCACCGCGGTGGGCACCGTCGCGCAGGTCCACGAGGCCGAGGAGCTCCCCGACGGGCGCTGGGCCGTGGTCGCTGTCGGACTCCGGCGCATCCGGGTGGAGCGCTGGCTCCCCGACGACCCCTATCCCCGTGCCGAGGTCGTCGACCTGCCCGACCCGGTCCCGTCGGCGTCCGAGGTGGCTGCGCTGCCCGAGGTGGTGTCCCGGCTGCGCGGCGCCCTGGCCCGGTCGGCCGAGCTCGGCGACACGACGACCCCGGCGACCATCGAGCTGTCCGACGATCCGGTCCTGGTCAGCCACCAGGCCAGCGCGCTCGCCCCGATCGCCACCATCGACCAGCACGCGCTGCTGGCCGCCGAGACCGTCGGGCTCCGCCTCGCCCGGCTCGGCGACCTGCTCGCCGACGCGATCGAGGTGCTCGACCTGCGACTGGGAGCGGACGGTCCCGAGGCCTGACCGGCTCGTGATCGGGTAGGGGGGTGGTTGCCCGGAACTGACCGGACCGGGTAGAACGCCGGGCAGCCGACCGAGGAGCAGCGTGGCCGCAACCAGACCCACACCGAAGTCGACGTCCGACGCGACGGTCCGACCCGCGGCCACCCGCGCCGAGAAGAAGCGCACCGGCGACAAGAGCGTCGCCACGGTCGTGTCCGAGCTGTGGACGCTGACGATCGACTACGCGAAGCAGGAGATCAAGGACCCGCTCACGGGCCTGGTCTCCTACGTCGTGTGGGGCATCGCCACCATGATCCTGGTCGGCATCGGCTCCATCCTGCTGGCCATCGGCGCCCTGCGAGCCCTGCAGACCCAGACCGGTTCCACGTTCACGGGCAGCCTGTCGTGGGCCCCCTACGGCATCGTCCTGTTCGGCGCCGTGATCGTGCTCGGCTCGGTCGGCGCCCTCATCATGCGAGGGAAGAAGTAGTGGCCACCGACAAGATCACCCGCGACGACATCGAGGCCAAGCTCCGCGAGCTGAAGGAGGACGTCGACGACACCACGGAGTCGGCCAAGTCCTACGCGGCCGCAGCGGCCGCCGGCGTCGTGGTCCTCGTGTTCCTGGTGGCCTTCGCCGCCGGCAAGAAGCGCGGCCGGCGCAAGTCGACCGTCGTCGAGATCCGACGGATCTAGCTGGTGGCCGTCCCCGGGTTCGCCAAGGCTGCCGCCTGGGCCGAGCTGCGGGCCCGCTCCGACGGGCTCCGCGGGTCGTCGTCCGCGTGGATGGCGATCTGGGTCCTGCTCACCGGCTACCGCTACATCAAGCGCAAGGCCGCACCCGAGCCGGTCGTCATCCGCGAGCGCCTCGAGCCCGGCCAGCAGCTGGTCGTGACCCACTTCGCCAAGGGCGCCGCGCCCGACGATCCGGTGGCGAGCCGCCGCCGTCGCCGACGCCGCAGCTGAGGTCGCCAGGAGCGGACTGCCGCGCCGGGACGGCCAGCAGCCAAGATGGACGGTGCATGAAGGTGCTCCTGCGCAACCCCCGGCGCGAGCTCGACGTGGACGGCCCGGTGCGCGTCGACACGCTGCTGCGTCGCCTCGAGATCAACCGCGAATCGGTGCTGGTCATCCGCAGCGGTGAGCTGGTGCCCGGCGACGCCGAGCTCGGCGACGACGACGTGATCGAGATCCGCCCCGTGATCTCCGGCGGGGCCTGACGTGAAGTGCCGCACCTGCCGGGGCCCGGCGATCATCGACCTGAAGGCCCACAACGCCAACTTCTGCGCCGAGCACTTCCTCGCGTTCTGCCGCGAGCAGGTGGCCCGGGCCATCAAGAAGCACCGCATGCTCGGCCCCGACGAACGGGTGCTGGTCGCGGTGTCCGGGGGCAAGGACTCCCTGGCCGTGTGGGACATCCTCCTCGAGCTCGGCTACCAGGCCGACGGCTTCGTGATCGGCCTCGGCATCGGTGAGTACTCGGAGACCTCCACCGGCTACGCCCGTGCCTTCGCCAGCGAGCGCGGGCTGACCCTCCACGAGACCTCCCTGCGCGACGACCACGGCTTCGACGTCCCCACCGCCGCTGAGGTCACCCGCCGCGTGCCCTGCTCGGCGTGCGGGCTCAGCAAGCGCCACCTGTTCGACAAGGCCGCGATCGACGGCGGCTACGACGCCGTCGCCACCGGCCACAACCTCGACGACGAGGCCGCCGTGCTGTTCGGCAACACCCTGCGCTGGAACACCGAGTACCTGGGTCGCCAGCGGCCCGTCCTGCCCGCCCGCGACGGCTTCCCCCGCAAGATCAAGCCGCTCGTCCGCCTCGGTGAGCGCGAGATGGCTGCGTACTGCGTCATCCGCGGCATCGACTACATCGTCGAGGAGTGCCCCATGGCCGCCGGAAACAAGCACCTGCGGTACAAGGAGGCCCTGAACGCCATCGAGGCCGAGTCGCCGGGCTCGAAGCACGCCTTCTACCACGAGTTCCTGAGCAAGGCGGCCGACCGCTTCGCCGACGACGCGGCCGGCGCGATCGCCGACGGCACCTCCGAGCTGGGCACCTGCACCCGCTGCGGGTCACCGTCGTCCAACGAGGTCTGCGCCTTCTGCCTGCTCGTCGAGCGCACCGCCGACGCCGTGCCGGTCACCCTCGGCGAGCGCCGGGGAGCCCGACGATGACCGCGTCGCCGGTCACCGGCCCCATCCCGGGCGACGACCCCGAGAAGCGCTTCGTCGAGGGCGACGACGTGCTCCTCATCGACCGCAAGCGCCGCCGCTACCTCGTCACCCTCGCGTCGGGCAAGGAGTTCCACAGCCACGCCGGCGTGCTCGCCCACGACCAGCTGCTCGGCTCCGTGGAGGGCACCACCTACCGCACGACGCTCGGGCAGTGGCTGCTCGCGCTGCGCCCCACGCTGAACGACATCGTGCTCAAGATGCCCCGCGGCGCCCAGGTGATCTACCCCAAGGACATCGGCCCGATCATCATCATGGCCGACATCCACCCCGGCGTCCGGGTGCTGGAGTCCGGCGTCGGATCGGGCGCGCTCTCCATGGGCATGCTGCGCGCCGGCGCCCAGATCACCGGCTACGAGGTGCGCGAGGACTTCGCCGAGCGGGCCCAGGCCAACGTCGAGCGCTTCGCGCCGGCGGTGGCGTGCAACTACGACGTCCAGATCCGCGACTGCTACGAGGGCATCGACGAGCGGCACCTGGACCGCGTCGTGCTCGACCTCCCCGAGCCGTGGCAGGTCGTGCCCCACGCCGAGAAGGCGCTGCGCACCGGCGGCATCCTCGTCGCCTACACGCCCACCATCGGGCAGGCGTCGCGCCTGCGCGACACGCTGGTGGAGTCCCGCTTCGCCTTCGAGGAGACCCTCGAGGTGCTGCAGCGGACCTGGCACATCGAGGGCCAGTCGGTGCGACCCGACCACCGCATGGTCGCCCACACCGGGTTCCTGACCAGCGCCCGCCTGCTGGCGGAGTGACGCACCGGCCCCCTCCCGCGCCGTGAACCTGCTCGACCTCATCCTGCTGGGCACCGGGGTCCTGGCCATGGTGGGTGGCTACCGGCTCGGCTTCCTCACCCGCACCGCGTCGTGGGTGGGCATGGCGGTCGGGCTGTTCCTCGGCGCCAGGACGCTGCCGTGGCTGGTGGAGCAGTTCGAAGGGGAGAGCCCGGCGAGCCTGCTGCTGCTCGGGGGCATCGTGCTGCTCGTGGGCTCGTTCCTGGGCCAAGCCGTCGGCGTGGTGGTCGGCTCGAGGCTCCGGGTGAACCTGCAGGGGACCGAGTGGTCGATCGTCGACCGCGCCTTCGGCGCCGTGGCCGGCGCGCTCGGCATGGTCGTCGCGGTCTGGCTGCTCCTGCCGACCATGGCCGAGGTGCCGGGCGCCTTCTCCTCCCAGGCCCGCAACTCGGTCATCGCCCGCAGCGTCGACCGCATCATGCCGGCGCCACCCGACGCCCTGGTCGCCCTGCGGCGCCTCGTGGGCGAGGACCAGTTCCCCCGGGTGTTCGACGCCATGCGCCCGGCGCCCGACGTGGGCCCGCCGCCCACGGATGCCCAGATCACGCCCGAGGTCGTTGCCGCGGTCGCGCCGTCGACCGTCAAGGTCAGCGGCATCGCGTGCAGCCGGGTGCAGGAGGGCAGCGGGTTCGTCACCGTCGCCCCCGACGTCGTGGTCACCAACGCCCACGTCGTGGCCGGCCAGACCGAGACCGAGGTGGAGCTGACCGACGGGTCCCGCCTCGACGCCGCCGTCGTGGTGTTCGACCCCGACCGGGACCTGGCCGTGCTGCGGGTGCCGGGCCTGGACCGCTCCCCGCTGCCCATCCTCGACGCACCCGACGGTGTGTCGGGCGGGGTCTTCGGGCACCCGGGCGGCGCGCCGCTGCGGGTGCAGCCGTTCCAGGTCGGCGACGAGGTCCGTGCCGTGGGCACCGACATCTACGACCAGCGCCGCACCGAGCGGGAGGTGCTGATCCTCGCCTCCGCGCTCCGTCCCGGTGACTCGGGCGCCGCGCTGGTCGACGGGGCGGGCAACGTGATCGGCGTGGCCTTCGCCATCGCCCCCGACGACCCCGACGTCGCCTACGGCCTCGACGTGCCCGAGCTGCAGGCCGTCCTCGCCGGCGACCTCGCCACACCGGTCGAGACCGGACCGTGCCTGCGATGACCGACCACGGCACCCACGATCCCGGCACCGACGACCCGGCCGACGAGCTTGTCCCGCTCGAGCGCCGCGTCCTCAGCCTGTGGCGGCTGCGGGCCGCCATCGCGCTCGCCGTCTGGGTCGCGCTGGTGCTGGCGGCCGGCGTCGGCGTGGGGGAGGTGCTCGGGGGCAGCCTCGCCGCCCTGGTGCTCGCCGTCGTCGGCGGCCTCGTCGTGCGGTGGTGGACGTCGCTCGTCTGGCGGGCGTGGCAGTTCCGGGTCGGCGACGGCGCACTGCACCTGCGCCACGGGGTGGTCACCCGCCGGGAGTCGACCATCCCGTACCACCGGGTCCAGCACATCGACCTCGAGGCCGGCCCGCTCGAGCGGCGGATGGGGCTGACGTCGCTGATCCTGCGCACCGCCTCCGCATCGAGCGACTCGACCGTGCCCGGCATCGACGCGGCGGAGGCCGAGGCGCTGCGGACCCGGATCCTCGCCCTGGTCGGCACCGGCGACGCGGTCTGACGTGGTCGACCTCCGACGCTCCCGCCGGACCTCACCGCTCGGCGCCGCGTTCGAGGTGGTGTCGCCCGACCGGGTGCGGAACCTGCTGCCGGTGGCGATCGTGGCCATCTCCTCCGGGCGGGTCGTGCTCGTCCTGCTCATCGCCGGGGCGATCTCCCTCGTCGCCGGCGTGCTCGGCTGGCTGCGCCGGGTGTGGTCCTTCGACGGCGACGTCCTGCACCTCGACGAGGGGGTCTTCGTCCGGAACCAGCGCCGGATCCCCGTGGACCGCATCCAGCACGTGGAGCTCGAGCGCAGCCTCCGGCACCAGCTCTTCGGCCTCGCCGCGGTGCGGGTCGAGACGGCCGGCGGGTCCGGGGCCGAGCTGCGCCTCGACGCCATCGCACGGGACGAGGCCGAGGCGCTCCGCTCCCAGGTGCTGGACGCGCTGCGAACGAGGGCGGCGCCGCCGGACGCGGCCGTGGGGGAGCCGGACGGATGGGATGCCGCGCGGCACGGCCCGGTCCCGCCACCACCACCGGCGCCCCGGGAGGTGCTGGTCCGCCTGCCACCAGGCCGGCTGCTCCTCGCCGGCATCACCGGTCCCGAGGTGGTGGCCGTGCTGGCGTCGCTGGTGTTCGCGGTCGATGCGCTGGCCGACCTCGGCGTCGACCCCGACGAGATCGGTCGGGTGGAGCTCGGCCGGTCGGCCGTCGCCCTGCTCGTGCTGGTCGGCGTGCCGGTGTGGTTCCTCGTCGCCGGCCTGATCGCCGTGGTCCGCAAGTGGGACCTCACGGCCAGCATCAGCGGCGACGAGCTGCGGGTCACCTACGGGCTGCTCCGCAAGCACGAGTTCGTGGTCCGCACCAGCCGGGTGCAGGACGCCCGCATCGCGCAGCGCCTGCTGCTGCGCCCCTTCGGTCGCGCCGACCTGCGGGTCCGCAGCGCGGCATCCGGCGGGGGCGATGCCAGCCAGGTCGACATCCCCCTCCTCGACGCGGCCGAGATCGACCGCGTGCTCGCCCGGGTCCTGCCCGCCGCGGTGCCGCGACCACGGCTGCACCCCGCCCCGCCGGCCGCCCGCCGGCGCGCCCTGGTCCGTGGCGGTGTCGGCGCGCTCCTCGGCGCCACCTCCCTCTCCGTTCTGGCAGTGCTGACGTCGCGCTGGTGGCTGGTCCCGGCGGCGGTCGTCCTCGTGCTCGGCCCGCTGCTCGGGGAGCTGTCCTACCGGGGGCTCGGCTGGGCCGAGGCGAGCGACGTCCACCACAGCCGCTCGGGCGCCCTCGCCCGGCGCACCTCCATCGTCCCCGAAGCCCGCGTCCAGTCGGCCGCCGTGGTCGCCTCGCTGTTCCAGCGCCGCCGCGGTCTGGCCTCGGTGCGCCTCGACCTGGCCAGCAGCGCGGTGGGGGTCCTGGACCGGGATGCGGGGGAGTGCGGCCACATCGCCGCCGCCGTGACGACCTGAATCCCCACGGGCAGGCGTTCCGAGTGCCTCGTACGGTGGCGCCATGACAGGGATCGATCTCGACCGGGCCGTCGACGAGGCCCGGGCCCGCTACGCCGCCGCCCGTCCCATCAGCGCCAGCTGGTCCGAGCGGGCCGCGCGGGTGCTGCCGGGCGGCAACACCCGCTCGATCCTGCACTTCGAGCCCTTCCCCTTCCGGGTCGACCGGGCGGCCGGCAAGCACCTTTGGGACGTCGACGGGCACCGCTACGTCGACCTGCTCGGCAACTACACCGCCGGCCTCCTCGGTCACTCGCCCGCGCCGGTGCTGGCCGCGGCGAAGGAGGCGCTGTCGTCGGGCTGGTCCCTCGGCGCGGTCCACGAGGACGAGGTGCGCCTGGCCGAGCTGCTCGTCGAGCGGTTCCCGTCCCTCGAGCAGGTCCGCTTCACGAACTCCGGCACGGAGGCCAACCTGATGGCGCTGGCGGCCGCGACCCACCACACCGGCCGGCGCCGGATCCTGGTCTTCCGCAACGGGTACCACGGGGGCGTGCTCACGTTCGGGCGCGACGACGACCCGGTCAACGTGCCCCACGACTGGCTCCTGTGCGACTACAACGACATCGACGGGATGGAGCAGGTCTTCGCCCGCCACGGGTCCGAGATCGCGTGCGCCCTCGTGGAGCCGATGCAGGGCTCGGGCGGCTGCATCCCGGCCGACCCCGAGTTCCTCCGGGCGCTGCAGCAGCAGTGCCGCGACGCCGAGGCGCTGCTGGTGTTCGACGAGGTCATGACCTCACGGTTCTCGGCCGGAGGCGCCCAACAGCTCCTCGGGATCACGCCGGACCTGACCACGCTCGGCAAGTACCTCGCCGGCGGCCTCACCTTCGGTGCCTTCGGCGGGCGGGCCGACGTGATGGCCCACTTCGACGCCGGCCAGGGCGGCCGGCTCGGCCACGCCGGGACCTTCAACAACAACGTCGCGTCGATGGCCGGGGGCGTCGCCGCGCTGACCGAGCTGCTCCACCCGCCGGTGCTCGACGCGCTCCACGCGCGCGGCGACGCGCTGCGGGTGGCGCTGAACGACGCGTTCTCGGCCGCGGGCCTCCCCCTGTGCGCCACCGGCTCCGGCTCGCTCATGAACGTCCACGGCACCGCCGGGCCGGTCGCCTCGGCCCGGGACCTCCGGGGCGCCGACGACCGGTGGAAGGAGCTGTTCTTCTTCCACTGCCTCGAGGCCGACTTCTACGTGGCCCGCCGGGGCTTCATCGCGCTCAGCATCGAGATCACCGACGGCGACGTCGGCGCGTTCCTCGACGCCGTCGGGCGCTTCGATCCCGTGGGCGCGCGCAACGGGCGGCCCTGAGGCCGCCCGTTCCAGATGACGTGCTGTCGTCAGCGAGTTGCGAGGCGCCGCCGAGCAACTCGAAGCTCCCCGGAGGGGAGCCTCACACCTCGATGAAGATGCACTCGCCGGGGCATTCCTCGGCCGACTCGATGACGGCCTCCTCCTGCCCGGCGGGGACGGGGGCGACGGCTTCGGCGCCGCCCGGCTCGCTGAGGATCTTGTCGCCGTCCTTGACGTAGGCCAGGCCGTCGTCGAGGAGTGCGAACACATCGGGGGCGATCTCCTCGCACAGACCGTCGCCGGTGCAGAGATCCTGATCGATCCAGACCTTCATGTCGGTGTCGCCCTTCCTGCGGGTGCGCTTCGATGGCTGGCGATCGGGGGAGATCGCCGGTGCTCTGCACCCTACCGAAGGGATGAATAAGAACGGCAACTCCCGCGCAAACAATTCGGTGTGCGGTGCGCAGGGCAGGCCCGCAGGACCGGTGTATGGTCCGCGAACGCACCCGAACCGGGGAGTCCGGCCATGACCACAGGAAGCGACGGCGAGCGCAGCGAGGCGATCTCGCGCGAGCAGCTCGAAGCCCTCGAGGCCGAGGTGGTGGCGCTGCGCCAGCGGCTCCAGGACGCGCCCAAGCGGGTCCGAACGCTCGAGGAGCGCCTGCTGGAGACCAAGGGCCAGCTGTCCCAGGCCGTGTCACAGAACGAGAAGCTGAGCTACACCCTCCGCGAGGCGCGCGAGCACATCGCCGCGCTGCGCGAGGAGGTCGACAAGCTCACCCAGCCGCCCTCGGCCTACGGCACCTTCCTGCGGATGAACGACGACGGCACCGCCGACGTCCACGCCGGGGGGCGCAAGATGCGCGTGGCCGTGCACCCCGAGCTGGCCGAGGACGTCGACGCGCTGCCCCAGGGCGCCGAGGTCGTGCTCAACGAGAGCTTCAGCATCATCCTCTCCCGCAGCCCCGAGGGCCAGGGCGAGGTCGTGACCCTCAAGGAGGTCCTCGAGGACCGCCGACGGGCGCTGGTGGTCGGCCGGGCCGACGAGGAGCGCGTGGTGGAGCTGGTCGAGGAGCTGGTCGGCGAGCGGCTGCGCTCGGGCGACACGATGCTGCTCGACCCCCGCTCCGGTCTGCTGCTCGAGAAGCTGCCCCGGCCCGAGGTCGAGGAGCTCGTGCTCGAGGAGGTGCCCGACGTCGGCTACGACGACATCGGTGGCCTCGACGACCAGATCGAGCAGATCGCCGACGCCGTCGAGCTGCCGTTCCTGCACCAGGAGCTCTTCGCCGAGTTCGAGCTGCCGGCCCCGAAGGGGATCCTGCTCTACGGCCCTCCGGGTTGCGGCAAGACCCTCATCGCCAAGGCCGTGGCCAACAGCCTGGCCAAGAAGGTGGCCGAGTCCACCGGCAACGAGGCCCGCAGCTTCTTCCTCAACATCAAGGGCCCCGAGCTGCTCAACAAGTACGTGGGCGAGACCGAGCGCCAGATCCGCCTCGTGTTCCAGCGGGCCCGGGAGAAGAGCGAGGAGGGCTGGCCGGTCATCGTGTTCTTCGACGAGATGGACTCGATGTTCCGCACCCGCGGCTCGGGCATCAGCTCGGACATGGAGTCCACCATCGTCCCCCAGCTCCTGGCCGAGATCGACGGCGTCGAGTCGCTGAAGAACGTCATCGTCATCGGCGCCTCCAACCGCGAGGACCTGATCGACCCGGCCATCCTGCGCCCGGGCCGCCTCGACGTGAAGATCAAGATCGACCGCCCCAACGAGGTGTCGGCCGCCCAGATCTTCTCCCGGTACCTCACCGACTCCCTGCCCATCGACGGCACCGAGATCGAGAACCTCGGCGGCGGCGACGTCAACAAGGCCCTCGCCGCGATGGTCGAGTCCACGGTGGAGGAGATGTACTCCACCGAGGACCGCAACCGCTTCCTCGAGGTCACGTACCAGAACGGCGACAAGGAGGTGATGTTCTTCAAGGACTTCAGCTCCGGGGCCATGATCGAGAACATCGTGCGCCGGGCCAAGAAGCTGGCCATCAAGCGCCTCCTCGCCGGCGGCGACCGCGGCATCCGCACCGAGGACCTCCTCGCCTCCATCAAGCAGGAGTTCAAGGAGCACGAGGACCTGCCCAACACCACCAACCCGGACGACTGGGCCAAGATCTCGGGCAAGAAGGGCGAGCGGATCGTCTACGTGCGCACGCTCATCCAGAAGGACCCCGAGGCCGAGGACCTGCAGGGCGGCCGCTCCATCGAGCGCGTCGCCACCGGCCAGTACCTGTGACTCGAAGCGATACCCAGTTGCCGTTGCCGTCGATCGATCGACGGGGGCCGGCGTCGGGAGCGCCAGCGAGCAGCCGGCAGCGTTCCGACGCCCGAAGGTCCCCTTGGGGACCGAGGCGGAGGTAGCGAGGAATGGCTGTTCCGAAGATCGTCGGCATCGAGACCGAGTTCGGCATCGTCGCCCGCGGTGGTGGTGAGTCCAACCCGATCACCGCGTCGTCGGTGCTCATCAACGCCTACGTCCAGGAGCTGGTGCGCACCGGGCAGTCGGCCCGGACCGCCCCGCGGGTCGGCTGGGACTTCGAGGACGAGATGCCCCACGTGGACGCCCGGGGCACCACCCCCGGCGACGCCCGTCCCCCGGAGGTGGAGACCCACCTCGTGAACGCCGTGCTCACCAACGGCGCGCGCTACTACGTGGACCACGCTCACCCGGAGTGCTCCACGCCCGAGTGCGCCGATGCCCGCGAGGTCGTCGTGTGGGATCGGGCCGCCGAGGAGATCCTGCGGCGCTCGATGGCCGCCGCCGGGAAGCTGCTCGGGCCGGGCGAGGAGATCATCGTCCACAAGAACAACTCCGACGGCAAGGGCAACAGCTACGGCTGCCACGAGAACTACCTGCTGGCCCGGGACACCCCCTTCGGCCGCATCGTCCGCCAGATCACGCCGTTCTTCATCACCCGCCAGGTCTTCGCCGGCGCCGGCAAGGTCGGCGTGGAGGCCCCCGGTCTCACTGCCCAGGACATCCCCTACCAGCTGTCCCAGCGCGCCGACTTCTTCGAGGAGGAGGTCGGGCTCGAGACGACGCTGAAGCGGCCCATCGTCAACACCCGCGACGAGCCCCACGCGGATGCCAAGAGGTACCGGCGGCTCCACGTCATCATCGGCGACGCCAACATGAGCGAGGTCGCCACCTACCTGAAGGTGGGCACGACCGCCATCGTGCTGGCGATGATCGAGGACGACGAGCTCGGCATCGACCTGGCCCCGGCCGCTCCCATCACCGCGCTGCGCCAGGTGTCCTACGACGTCGGCCTGACGAGGCCCTTCGAGCTGGCCGCCGGCGGCACGATCACCGCGCTCGAGGCCCAGTGGGAGTACTTCGAGCGGGCCCGCAAGTACGCCGAGACCCGCGGCCTCGACGCCGTCGGCCACGAGGTCGGCGCCGACGTCATGGCCCGCTGGGAGGACGTGCTCACCAAGCTCGAGACCGATCCCACGCAGGCGGCCGACGTCGTCGACTGGGTGGCCAAGCGCCGCCTGCTCGAGGGCTACCGGGAGCGCCACGACCTCGAGTGGGGCGACCCACGGCTGGCCGCCATCGGCCTGCAGTACCACGACCTGCGACCCGAGCGGTGCCTGGCGGAGCGAGCCGGGCTGGCGCGCCTCGTGGGCGACGACGAGGTCGCCCACGCGGTGTCGAACCCGCCGGAGACCACGCGCGCCTACTTCCGTGGGCGGTGCCTGCAGAAGTGGCCCGACGCCATCGTGGCCGCGAACTGGGACTCGCTGGTCTTCGACGTGGGCGGCGACCCCCTCCGGCGGGTGCCGATGATGGAGCCGTCGCGTGGAACCGCGGAGCACGTGGGTACATTGATCGACGAGTGCGAGACGGCGGCCGAGCTGCTGTCCCGTTTGGGTTCGTGACACCGCGTCACGGACCGGCAAGACCCTGGAGCTCGTGATGGCTGAACGAGAACAGAAGCGAAAGTCCGCCCCGCAGCGCGACACCGAGACCGTCGAAGAGGTCCCGGCCGGCTCGGAATCCGGTGAGAAGATCAAGGCCGAGCTGGACGACCTGTTGGACGAGATCGACGACGTGCTCGAGCAGAACGCCGAGGACTTCGTGAAGTCCTACATCCAGAAGGGTGGGGAGTGAGCCGGCGGTAGTGTCCGCTGCGTGACGCTCCCGTTCTTCACCCCCGACGTCGATCCGGGTCCTGACTTCGCCGGCCTGCTGCGCCGGCAGGGTCGAGACCCCGAGACCCGCATCGCCGATGCTGCCAGCCACCCGCTGACCATCATGCACGGCACCACCGTCGTCGCGATCCGCACCGCAGGTGGCGTGGTCATGGCCGGCGACCGCCGGGCCACGTCCGGCAACCTGATCTCGCACCGATCGATGGAGAAGGTGTTCCCGGCCGACCGGTTCTCGGGTGTGGCCATCGCCGGCGCGGCAGGCCCGGCCATGGAGATGGTGCGCCTGTTCCAGCTCCAGCTCGAGCACTACGAGAAGGTCGAGGGCCACCACCTCAGCCTCGAGGGCAAGGCCAACCAGCTCAGCCAGATGGTGCGGGCCCACCTGCCCGCCGCCATGCAGGGCATGGTCGTGGTGCCGCTCTTCGCCGGCTACGACCTGCAGCGCGGGGTGGGTCGCCTGTTCGAGTTCGACGTCACCGGCGGCCGCTACGAGGAGCTGCACCACGCCGCCACCGGCAGCGGATCGCTCCACGCCGGCACGGTCGTCAAGATCGGCTACCGGGCCGAGATGGACCCCTCCGACGCCGTCGACCTCGCCATCCGGGCCCTGTTCGAGGCGGCCGACGACGACTCCGCCACCGGCGGGCCCGACCTGGTCCGGGGCATCTTCCCGATCGTGGCCGTCATCGACGCCGACGGCTACCGCCGCCTGGAGGACGACGAGATCCGTCGCCGCTTCGAAGGCCTGCTCGGCGACCTGTCGCCGTCCAACACCCGGGGCTCCGCCGACGGTGGCGCTCGCCCGGACCAGGAGGTCGAGCGATGAGCATGCCCTTCTACGTCGCACCCGAGCAGGTCATGAAGGACCGGGCCGACTACGCCCGGAAGGGCATCGCCAAGGGGCGCAGCCTGTGCGCCGTCTCCTACGACGACGGCATCCTCTTCGCCGCCGAGAACACCTCGAGCACGCTGCGCAAGATCTCCGAGATCTACGACCGCATCGCCTTCGCGGGCGTCGGCCGCTACAGCGAGTTCGACCAGCTGCGGGTCGCCGGCGTCCGCCACGCCGACATGAAGGGCTACGCCTACTCCCGCGAGGACGTGGACGCGCAGAGCCTGGCCAACGCCTACGCCCAGATGCTCAACCACACCTTCACCCACGAGATGAAGCCGATGGAGGTGGAGATCCTCGTGGCCGAGATCGGCGACGAGCGCGCCGGGGACGAGCTGTTCCACATCCTCTACGACGGCTCCGTCGTGGACGAGGACCGCTTCTCGGTGCTCGGCGGTGAGGCCGACGCGATCACGGCCCGGCTGGACGAGTCCTGGGCCGATGAGCTCGACCTCGGGGCCGCGCTGCGTGCTGCCGTGGGCGCTCTCGCCGGCGACGATCGCGCCCTCGGGGCCGACGACCTCGAGATCGCCGTGCTGGCCCGCTCCAACGGCCGCCGCAAGTTCGCCCGGATCGAGGGAGAGGCGCTCACCGCACTGCTCGGGTGACCGCGGAACCCGGGAAATGCAGTTGACAGTCACGTGACGGGCTGTAACCTGATCGCAACAGAGATCAGGAGCACGCCGTGACCATCGCCGAGCGCACCCACACCCAGACCGACACGGATCCGAGTCAGGTCGGCACGCGCCCGGGCGCCGGCGCGGACGATCCCGTCACCGGCCCGATGCCGGCCATCAGCCTCCACGACGGCCGGATGCAGGTCCACGTCCGGCGCGACGTCACGATCGTGACGCTCGACGGGGGCCTCGACGACGCCTTCGCCGCGGAGATCGCCCCCACCATCCCCGGTGCGCTCGCCGGCGCCGAGGCCGTCGTCCTCGACGTGGACCAGGTGACCCTGCTCGACCAGGCCGGCTTCGACATCCTCGCCGAGGCGTTCGGGACGGCCACGGCCGGGCTCGACTGCTGCATCGTCGCCTCCCGCCTGTCGGGCCGCATGGTGCTCGAGCGGTGGGGCGTGACCGAGCACCACGCCGTGTTCACGAGCGTGGCCGACGCCCTCCAGGCCCGTGCCTTCGCCGACAACGGCTACGGCGAGGGCTGGCAACCGGAGCCCCAGACCCACCGATAGGTTGCGGTGCGTGGAGCGCCGCATCTTCGGACTCGAGAACGAATACGGCGTCACGTGCACCCTGCGGGGCCAGCGGCGGCTCAGCCCCGACGAGGTCGCCCGCTACCTGTTCCGACGGGTCGTGTCCTGGGGCCGTTCCTCCAACGTGTTCCTGGCCAACGGCGCCCGCCTGTACCTCGACGTGGGCTCCCACCCGGAGTACGCCACGCCCGAGTGCGACGACCTCGTGGATCTGGTCACCCACGACAAGGCCGGCGAGCGCATCCTCGAACAGCTCCTCGCCAGCGCCGAGCAGCGCCTGCGCGAGGAGGGCATCCGCGGGGTCATCTACCTGTTCAAGAACAACACCGACTCGGCGGGGAACTCCTACGGCTGCCACGAGAACTACCTCACCAGCCGCCACGACGACCTCGGGTCCTACTCCGAGCACCTGATCCCGTTCCTCGTCAGCCGCCAGATCTACGCCGGCGCCGGCAAGGTCCTGCAGACGGCCCGGGGCGCGGTCTTCTGCCTGGCCCAGCGGTCAGAGCACATCTGGGAGGGCGTCAGCTCGGCCACCACCCGCAGCCGGCCGATCATCAACACCCGCGACGAGCCCCACGCCGACGCCGAGCGCTACCGGCGCCTCCACGTGATCGTGGGCGACTCGAACATGAACGAGTACACGAACTACCTGAAGGTCGGCACCACGGCGATCCTCCTCCGGATGCTCGAGGACCCGAACGTGGTCATGCGGGACATGACGATGGAGAACCCGATCCGGGCCATCCGCGAGATCAGCCACGACATCACCCTCCAGCGCAAGGTGCGCCTGGCCAACGGGCGCGAGCTGTCGGCCCTGGAGATCCAGCAGGAGTACCTGGACAAGGCGCTCACCTACGCCGCCCGGCGGGGCCTGCCCGACCAGGAGCAGCGGGCCCTGGACATGTGGCAGCACGTGATGCACGGCCTCAGCACCGACCCGCTCTCGCTGAGCCGGGAGTGCGACTGGGTGACCAAGCACCACCTCATCGAGCGCTACCGCAACAAGCACGACCTGGCGCTGAACTCGCCCCGGGTCGCGCTCATCGACCTGCAGTACCACGACGTCAACCGCGAGCGCGGCCTGTTCTACAAGATGCAGAACAACGGCCTCGTCGAGCGGATCTGCGACGACGACGCCATCGACGAGGCCATCGAGACGCCACCCCAGACCACCCGGGCCAAGCTGCGGGGCGACTTCATCCGCCGGGCCAAGGAGCGCAAGCGCGACTACACGGTGGACTGGGTGCACCTGAAGCTGAACGACCAGGCCCAGCGCACCGTGCTGTGCAAGGACCCGTTCAAGTCGAGCGACGACCGCGTCGACCGGCTCATCGCCAGCCTCTGAGGGCCACGGCAGCGTGCCCACCTTCGAGACGGCCGACGTCACCGAGGTGCTCCTGGAGCGCCCCGGCCTGCAGCGGGTGGGCACCACGGCCGGCCGGGCCTACGTCCTCACCCAGCTGATCGGCACGGTCGACGTGGGGGACCGCGTCGTCCTCAACACCACCGCCGTCGGCCTCGGGCTCGGCACCGGCGGGTGGCACGTCGTGCACTGGAACCAGTCCCGGGAGCACCTCGACCAGCCCGGCCCCGGCCACATCATGAAGGTGCGGTACACGTCGCTGCAGTGCGACACCGGCGCCGCCGAGGAGGACGGCGACGTGCCCGCCGACCTCGCCGGCACCCCGGTCGTCGTCGGCACGCTGCACAGCCAGGTGCCGCTCGTCGCCGCCGGGTACCTGCACCACCACCCCGACGCGCGCGTGGCCTACGTCATGACCGACGGGGCCTCGCTGCCCCTGGCCCTCTCCGACCTCGTCGTCGACATGCAGCGGGCTGCGCTGGTGCACGGCACCGTCACGGCCGGCCACGCCTTCGGCGGCGATCTCGAAGCGGTGTCGGTGCCGTCCGCGCTCACCCTCGCCGTCCACGAGCTCGGCGCCGACCTCGTCATCGTGGCCATGGGTCCCGGGGTGGTCGGCACCGGAGCGGCGCTGGGGACGACGGCCGTGGAGGCCGCCGCCGTGCTCGACGCCGCTGCCGCCCTCGGCGGAGACCCGATCTGCTGCGTGCGGGCCTCCTCGGCCGACCGGCGCGAGCGGCACCGGGGCGTGAGCCACCACGTCAGCACCGTGCTCGACCTGACCCGCTCCCGGGTCACGGTGCCGACCGTGCTGGGCGCCGAGCTCAGCCGGGAGGACCACGACGTGGTCGTCACCGAGCCGCCGCCGATCGCCGAGTGGCTCGACGCTCGCGACCTGCGGGTCACGACCATGGGGCGCACCGTCTCCGAGGATCCGTTGTTCTTCGCCGCCGGCGCCGCGGCCGGTGTGGTCGCGGGGCATCGTCCAGGGCGGCGCCGGGACCACGGGTAGCCTCGCCGTCCCCATGGCCGTCCCGAAGATCGAACGCCTCCTCGACCTGATCGCCGAGCTCCTCCACGCCGAGCGACCCCTGACGTCCGAGCAGCTCCATCGGCGGATCCCCGGCTACCCGCCGGACAAGGAGTCGTTCAAGCGGGCGTTCGAGCGGGACAAGAAGGACCTGCGCGACCAGGGGGTGCCGCTGCGGATCGAGACGGTGCCCGGGTCCACGCCGCCCCAGGACGGCTACCGCATCGACCCCGACGAGTACTACCTGCGCGATCCCGGCCTCGACGCGGACGAACTGGCCGCCATCCACCTGGCCGCCAGCGCCGTGCGGCTGGAGGGCGCGAGCGCGGCCGGGGGCCTGCGCAAGCTCGGCGCACCGCTGCGGGGCCAGACCGCCTCCACCATCGCCACGCTCCCGACCGCCCCGCACCTGAGCACTGCGTTCGACGCGGTGGCAGCGGGACGCCGCCTGCGGTTCCGCTACGGCGGCAAGGACCGCACGGTCGACCCGTTCCGGCTGCAGCACCAGCGGGGCCGGTGGTACCTCCAGGGCCACGACGCCGACGCCGGCGAGGCCCGCTCCTTCCGCCTCGACCGGGTGGAGGGCGACATGGACGCCGGCGAGCCGGGCAGCGCCGAGGTCGACCTCGATCCGGCCGACAACCCGCTCCAGCTCGACGGCTGGGCCCTGGGCGACGACGAGCCGGTCGAGGCCCGCGTCCGCATCGGCCCGCGGCAGGCCCGCGTCGTTGTCGGCCAGGTCGGCCCCGCCGTCCCCGCCGACTGGGAGGACGACGGCTCCGTGGTCCTCACGCTGCCGGTGCGGCGGCCCGAGGGCTTCCGCTCCTTCGTCCTCGGCTTCCTCGACGACGCCGAGGTGCTCGGCCCCGACGAGCTGCGGGACGACCTGATCGACTGGCTGCGGGCCGTGGCCGACGACGGCGGTGCCGCCTGATGGGCCGTCCGAGCGCCACCGACCGGCTCGGTCGGATCCTCGCCATCGTGCCGTGGATCGCCGAGCAGGAGGCACCCCTCGTCGCCGACGTCTGCGCCCGCTTCGGGCTCACGTCCGACGAGCTCATGGCCGACCTCGAGATCGTCCCGATGGTCGGCCTGTACCCCTACACCCCGGACAACCTGATCGAGCTGGTCTTCGACGACGACCGGATCCGGCTCGAGTACGGCAACTTCTTCGAGCGCCCCCTCCGCCTGACCAAGGAGGAGGCCCTCGTGATCCTGGCTGCGGCCAAGGCCTCGATGCCGGCGACCGGTCACGACCCGGCCGGGCCCCTGTCCCGGGCGCTGGGCAAGATCGCCGGCGCCCTCGGCGTGGACCTCGACGATGACCTCGAGGTCGTGCTCGCCGAGCCCACCGGCGACCTGCTCGAGATCCTGGAAGCCGCGGTGCGAGACCGCGAGGCGCTCGACATCGGCTACTTCAGCCACGCCCGGAACGAGCACACCCAGCGCACCATCGAGCCGCTGCGGCTGTTCCACAGCGAGGGGGCCTGGTACCTCGACGCCCACTGCCGCACGACGCCGGGGGACCGGGTGTTCCGGGTCGATCGGATCACCGACATCGTGGCCACGGGCGAGCACTTCGACCGCACCCTCGATCGCACGTCCACCGAGGCCTTCAGCCCGGCCGAGGACCTGCCCCGCGTCACCCTCGAGGTCGACGCCGGCGGTGCGTGGGTCGCCGACCAGTACCCGGTGGAGGCCCGCACCGACATCGGGGGCGGGCGGCTGCGCCTCACCCTGGTGGTCAGCGCTCGACCGTGGCTCGAGCGCCTGCTCCTCCAGCTCGGCCCCCACGGCCGGGTCGTCGACGGCCCCGACGACCTCGTCGGGGCCGGTGCCGAGGCCGCGGCGCGGCTGCTGGCCCGGTACGAGGCCGGCCCGGCCTCGCGGTGATCCCGGTACCCACCGGTAGCATCGCTGGACTGTGACCGAGACGACCGACCCCGGGTCCGGGCCCGCCGACCACCCGGGTCCGGGCGATGCGGCCGAGGGCACGCGCGCGGGGATGTCCCACTCGACGCGCTCGGCCATCGAGTGGGTCGCGGTCATCGTCGGCGCCCTGGTCGTGGCCCTCGTCGTCAAGACGTTCCTGATCCAGGCCTTCTACATCCCGTCGGAGTCGATGGTGCCCACCCTCGAGGTGGGCGACCGCGTCCTGGTCAACAAGCTCAGCTACTCGACCGGCGACATCGACCGCGGCGACATCGTCGTCTTCGCCCGCCCCGGCGGCCCGGGCTCCGACGGCATCGAGGACCTCATCAAGCGCGTCGTCGCCCTGCCGGGTGAGACGGTCGAGGGGCGAGGCGGGCAGGTGCTCATCGACGGCCGGCCGCTGGCTGAGCCGTACCTGCCCGACGCGCTGGAGACCTCCGTCTTCCCGCCCTACGTCGTGCCCGAGGACCACGTCTGGCTGATGGGCGACAACCGCGGCGCCTCGGACGACTCCCGCCGGTTCAAGGCCGTCCCGACCGACGACATCGTCGGCCGGGCCTTCGTGGTCATCTGGCCCTTCACCCAGCTCGGCACGCTCTAGCGATCATCGGCGCCGCCGGCGAGCCACTCGGTGCGGCCCTCCCGCACGCCCGTCGAGCTGACCGGGTGGTGCACCGGGTCCACGTCGAGCACGGTCGCCAGCCCGTCGTCGGGGAGGGGCACACCGGCGCGCGGGGCCACGGCCACCGGAGGCAGGCGAGCGAGTGCGGCCCGGAGCGCCTCGTCCGACCCGCCGTAGAAGCGGGGGTCGTGCAGCTGGTGCCACTTGTCGGCGCCGAGGACGAGCAGGTCGTAGCCCTCGGCGATGTCGGCCAGCAGCTGCGCCTCGGTGTCGCGGGTGCGGAGCCAGGGCCGGCCAACGGTGGCGCGATCGATCCGGGCCAACCGCTCGGCCACCGACGTCTGGCGGCGGTCCTCCTTGGCCAGCGCCACGTGGGACACGACGAGGTCGAGCCGCACCAGGCCGCACTGCTCGCGCGCCGCGTCGGCGATCGCCAGGTGGGCGACGGTGAGCGGGTCGAAGGACCCTGGGTAAACGCCGTGACCGGCCACGGCATCGAGGTTACGGTTGCCGCCCCCCATGGCCCATCCCGACGTGCTGGACGAGCAGCGCCACCTCGAGCGCGCGACGGCTGCCCTGCGGGCCATGGCGGCGCGCACCACCGCCGCGCTCGGGGCCTCGCAGGCGGCCGCGACCCAGGTCGACAGCGAGGTGGCGGCGTTCCACCTGCGCCGCCGGCTGGAGTCCCTCGCCGACCGGGACGACGCGCTCGCCTTCGGCCGGATCGACCAGGACGACGAGCAGTGGTACGTGGGGCGCCGCCACGTGGAGGACGAGGCCGGAGCGCCCCTCGTCGTCGACTGGCGGGCGCCGGTGTCGGTGCCCTTCTACCGGGCGACCGTCCACGACCCCCTCGGCCTGGACCGCCGGCGCCGGTTCCTGACCGAGGGCCGGGACCTGCTCGACATCCTCGAGGAGGACTTCTCCGACCCGGATCGGGCGCTGCTGTCGGGCGGGATCCCCGACCCGCTGCTCGCCGAGCTGGAGCGGGAGCGCACGGGGACCATGCGCGACATCGTGGCCACGATCGCCGCCGAGCAGGACGAGGTCATCCGGGCGCCGATCGATCGCCTCCTCGTCGTCCAGGGCGGCCCCGGTACCGGCAAGACGGCCGTGGCCCTGCACCGGGCGGCGTACCTGCTCTTCGAGCACCGCCTGGAGCTGCTCGACCGCGGCGTGCTCGTCGTGGGACCCAACCAGCTCTTCCTGCGCTACGTGGCCGACGTCCTGCCGAGCCTGGGGGAGACCGCCGTGCGCCAGACCACCGTCGAGGGCCTGCGCCCGGCGACGGTCCGGGTCGAGGAGGGGGCGGCCGAACCCGACGCGGTCGGTCGGATCAAGGGCGACGTCCGCCTCGCCGCAGTCCTCGACCGCCTGGTGGTCGACTCGATCCGGGTGCCCGACGAACCGGTGGCGATCGGCACGGCCTGGGGGATCGTGCGCCTGCTCCCCGACGACGTCGCTGCGTCGGTGGAGGACGTGCTGGGGCGGGGGGTGACCCACGCCACCGGCAAGGATGCCCTGCGGAACCAGCTGCTCCACCGCGCCTACGAGCTCCACGAGCGGAGCGCGGAGGTGCCGGCCCTGAAGGCCAACTTCGTGGCCGCCGCCCGCAGCGATGCCGGCTTCGCCCGCCACCTAGACCGGATGTGGCCGACGCTGGCCGCCACCACGGTGGTGCAGCGCCTGCTCACCAACCGGGCCGCGCGGCGCCGGGCGACCGCCGGCATCCTCAGCGAGGACGAGGCCGCGCTGCTGGCCCGCCCGCTTCCGTCCCGCAAGGCCGACGTCCGCTGGTGGCCGGCCGAGGTGCCCCTGCTCGACGAAGCCGAAGCCCGGCTGCACGGCGTGCGCACCACGTACGGGCACATCATCGTGGACGAGGCCCAGGACCTCTCGGCCATGGCGCTGCGGATGCTGGCCCGCCGGGCGCACGGCGGCTCGATGACCGTCGTGGGCGACCTGGCCCAGGCCACCCGGGCGTGGGGGCAGCGCAGCTGGGACGACGTCGTCGCCCTGCTCCAGGGGGCCGCGGCGCCCGCCCGGGCCGAGCTCACCGTCGGCTACCGCACCCCGGCGCCGATCCTGGAACTGGCCAACCGCCTGCTGCCGGTCGCCGCCCCCGACGTGACCCCGGCCCGCTCGATCCGCACGACCGGGGAGGCGCCCGAGCTCGTGCCCACCGCCCAGTCCGAGCTGGCCGCCACGTCGGCTCGCGCGGTCGCAGAGGCGGCGGGGGAGCGGGGCACATCCGCGATCATCGCCACCACCGGGCACCACGACGAGCTCGCGTCGGCCCTGGACGACGCCGGCGTCGCCTGGGCCCCGGGCATCGACGGCCTGGGGTCGGTCGCCCTGCTCACCCCGCTGCTGGCCAAGGGGCTCGAGTTCGACGTCGTCGTGGTGGTCGAGCCGTCCGAGATCGTCCGGGCCGAGCCGGCCGGCCACCGCGCGCTGTTCGTCTCGCTCACCCGCCCGACCCGCCGCCTGGTGATCGTCCACGCCGAACCCCTGCCGAGCGCGCTGGGGACCTGACAGCGCGGACGTCAGCGGCGGCCGGCGAGGGCGTCGACCATGCGGTCGACGTGGTCGGAGTAGACGCCGTCGACGCCGCGGTCGATGAGCTGGCGGAGGGTCCGAGGCAGCTGGGCGTCCCACCCGAAGCACTCGAGGCCGAAGCGGTGGAACAGCGTGGTCAGGCCACCCGTCCAGTCCGTCTCGTGCATGTTGATGCAGTCGATCCCGGCGTCGCGCAGCGACATCGCACGGCGCTCCGGGCCCTCCTTGATCTTGGCCATGCGGGTCGAGTCGACGAGCTTGGCGCCCTCGGCCGGACGGCGCCACGTGGCCACCAGCTCCCAGTCCGGGTGGCAGAGCCAGAGGTGCTCCTCGGCGCCGGCGTCGCGGGCGGCGGCGAGCGTGGGCTCGAGGGCGGCGGCGTCCTTCACGTCGAGGGACAGGGGCAGGTCGGTCCCGCAGCGGTCGTAGAGCTCGGCGAGGGAGGGGATGTGGTCGGGGAGGTCGTCGCGCCGGACGTCGGCGATCGGGCGACGCCGCACCCCCTTGCGGACGACGCCGTCGTGGTCGAGCACCGCCACGCCGTCGGCCGTCACCCACACGTCGCTCTCCAGGCCGGTCGCCCCGAGCTTCACCGCCAGCGCGAAGGCGTCCAGGGTGTTCTCCGGCGCGTGGGCTCGGGCGCCGCGGTGGGCGAAGCCGATGGGCGGCTGTCGGAGGGAGGCGACCCGAGCCATGGCGGCCAGCCAAGCAGGACCGGCAGAACGCGAGGGAATCGCCTCAAGTGGTCGGCCTCCCCTGCCGATGCTTGGTGCAGGAGAGCGAGGGACCTGGGAGGGGACCACGATGGCGACACGCATCAGAGCGAGCTGTGAGGAGTGCGGCGACGTCGAGCTGCACGTGGACGACGTCCGGGTGCGGGTCTGCATCGACGACGACGCCGGGTCCTACGTCTTCCGGTGCCCGAGCTGCGCCATGTCGGTCGTCAAGGACGCCGAGCCCCGGGTCGTGGAGCTGCTGGTCGCCTCGGGCGTCGAGCTCACCGCCTGGTCGATCCCGTCCGAGCTGTTCGAGCCCCACGGTGGGCCGGCGTTCACCCACGACGACCTGCTCGACTTCCACGAGCTGCTCGAGGGCGACGACTGGCAGCGCGAGCTGCTCGACCCCGCCCCCGGCGGTTCCACCACCGAAGCCGGCTGACGTCGTGCCCGCCGCCCTGGGGATCGCTGTCGCGGCGCTGCCCCTGCTGCTCGTGACCGCCGCGCTGGTGGTCCTCGGCGTGGCCATCGCTCGCTCGCTGCGGGACGAGGCGGTGCTCGACGGCCTGCGCGCCGAGGTCCGCAGCATCGGCGAGGTCCAGCGCGCCGTGCACGACGTCCGCACCGCCGGCACGGGCCGGACGGCCGCCCGCTGACGAAGCGGGGGCTCCTGGGCCCGTCGGTACACTCCGCGCCATGTTCAACGTCGGCGGCATGGAGCTGATCGTGATCGGCGTCGTCGCTCTCGTGGTCCTCGGTCCCGACAAGCTCCCCGGAGCGATGCGCCAGCTCGGCACCTTCATCGGTGAGATGCGCCGGATCTCACGAGGCTTCCAGACCGACCTGCGCAGCGCACTCGACGAAGCCGAGCGCGACGCCGAGCGGGAGCGCCTCGCCGCCGACCAGGCCGCGCGGGGCAGCGCCCCGGCCACCAACCAGGCCGCCGGCACCGCACCCGATCCCGGAGCGGCGATGGCTGCCGCCCAGGCCGAGCTCGATGCCATCGAAGCCGTCGCCGACACCAGCGAGACCGACGCCGAGCAGGACACGTGAGGGATGACACCGCCGAGGGTCGCATGTCGATGCTCGAGCACCTCTACGAGCTGCGCGACCGGATCATCAAGAGCGCCATCGCCATCGCCATCGGCGCTGTGGTGGCCTGGTTCCTGTACCCCCAGATCTTCGACATCCTCCTCGACCCGTACTGCGACCTGCAGGGCAGCTCCGTCGACGACTGCCTCCTCCTGCAGACCGAGCCGCTCGAGGGCTTCTCGGTCCGGTTGAAGATCGCGGGGTACGGCGGCATCGCCATCGCCATGCCGGTCCTGCTCTGGCAGGTGTGGCGCTTCGTGACCCCGGGCCTCTACTCGCACGAGAAGAAGTGGGCCTACCCGTTCGTGTTCGCCGGAATGGTGCTGTTCCTGCTCGGCGCGGGGCTCGCCTTCTACTCGCTGACGCCGGCCCTCGAGTTCCTGGTCAACGTCGGCGGCGAGGGCCTCAACCAGGAGTTCCGGCCCGCGCCCTACTTCGAGCTGATCACGTACATGATGCTGGCCTTCGGCGTGGGCTTCGAGTTCCCGATCGTGCTGATCTTCCTGCAGCTCGCAGGCATCGTGGAGGCCTCGACGCTGCGCAAGTACCGCCGGCACGCGATCCTCGGCATCGTCGTGCTCGTGGCCGTCATCACCCCGTCGGGTGATCCATACACGCTCGGCATCCTCTCGGTTCCGATGTACCTGTTCTACGAGCTCGCCATCCTCATCGGGATGCTGCTCACCCGGAAGCGCCGTCGGGAGGAAGCGACCCTGTCGTCATGACCGGACCCGTCGGCCCCCACACCCAGGCCCTGCTCGAGAGCTACTCCTTCGCGCTGGACGGGTTCCAGCGCCGGGCCGCCGACGCCCTCGACGAGGGCCGATCCGTGCTCGTCAGCGCGCCGACCGGCGCAGGCAAGACCGTCGTGGCCGACTACGCGGTGGCCCAGGCCATGGACCGGGGCCTGCGCGCCTTCTACACCACGCCCATCAAGGCGCTGTCGAACCAGAAGTTCGGCGACCTGCGCCACCGCTACGGCAGCGGGCGCGTCGGACTGCTCACCGGCGACAACTCGATCGACGGCGATGCCCCCGCGGTGGTCATGACCACCGAGGTGCTCCGGAACATGATCTACGCCGGTCGTTCGCTCGACGACCTGGCCGTGGTCGTCCTCGACGAGGTCCACTACCTCCAGGACAGCTTCCGGGGGCCGGTCTGGGAGGAGGTCATCGTCCACCTCCCCGAGCACGTCCAGCTCGTCTGCCTGTCGGCGACGGTCTCCAACGCCCACGACATCGGCGACTGGCTGGCCACGGTGCGCGGGCCCACCGACGTGGTGGTCGAGCAGACCCGTCCGGTGGAGCTGGCCAACACCTACCTGGTCGGTGACAAGACGAGCGACCGGCTGCACCTGCTGGACACCCTCGTCGACGGCCGCCCGAACCCGGAGGGCGAGCGCTTCGACATCGACTCGCGCGGCCCGACCAGGCACGGTGGTCGACAGCAGCGGGGGCGGGGCCGGCCCCGGAGCCCGTGGTACACGCCGAACCGTCTCGACGTGCTCGACGTGCTCGAGGACGACGAGCTGCTCCCCGCCATCGTGTTCATCTTCAGCCGGGCCGCGTGCGACGACGCCGTGAAGGGCTGCCTCGATGCTGGCGTGCGCCTCACCACCAGCGACGAGCGCGCCCAGATCCGCCGGATCGCCGAGGACCACCTCACCTCCCTGACCGACCACGACCTCGACGCCCTCGACGCCGACCGCTGGCTGGCCGGCCTCGAGGCGGGCGTTGCCGCCCACCACGCGGGCCACGTGCCGCCGTTCAAGGAGGCGGTCGAGGCCTGCTTCGTGCGGGGCCTGGTCAAGGTCGTCTTCGCCACCGAGACCCTCGCCCTCGGCATCAACATGCCGGCCCGGGCCGTGGTCATCGAGCGGATGACCAAGTTCAACGGCGAGCGGCGGGAGCTGCTGACACCCTCGGAGTACACCCAGCTGACGGGCCGGGCCGGGCGTCGCGGCATCGACACCCACGGCACGGCCATCGTGCTGTGGTCGCCGTTCATCAGCTTCGGGCAGATCGCCGGCCTCGCCGGGAGCCGCACCTTCGTGCTGCGGTCGGCCTTCCGCCCCACCTACAACATGGCCGTCAACCTGATCCGGCGCCACGAGCGCGACGAGGCCCGCCGCCTGCTCAACCAGTCGCTGGCGCAGTACCAGGCGGACAAGGCCGTGGTCGTGCTCGAACGGCGCCTCGACAAGCGGCGGCAGAACCTCCGGGCCGTGCAGGCCGAGGCGACCTGCGACCTCGGCGACGTCGGCGAGTACCGGGAGCTGCTCGGGGCGACCGCGCCCCGCCGGGTGCGGCGGGCCCAGCTCGAGCACGCGCTGGCGTCGCTCAAGCCGGGCGACGTCATCGCCCTGGAGGACGGGCCCCGCGTCGCCGTGCTCTCGGTCGCCTTCCGCAAGGGGAGCATCAAGGTCAAGGCCGTCACCGAGACCCGCGAGGTCGCGGTGGTGAGCATGGCCGACTTCGAGCAGCCGCCCAAGCGCCTGGGTGCGGTCGAGCTGCCCGAGCCCTACCTCCCCGAGGACAGCGACTTCCGGGGCCAGGTCGCGTCGCGCCTGGCGCGGATCCGGGTGCCCGCACGCTCGGAGCACGTCCCCGACGTCCCGGCCGTCGACCACCCGGTGGCCGAGTGCCCCGATGCCGAGGCCCACCTGCGGGCCTTCGACCGGGCCCTGCGCCTCGAAGGCGAGGTGCACGAGCTGTCCCGGCGGATCGAGCGCCAGACCAGCACCCTGAGCCTGCAGTTCGACCGGGTGCTCGACGTCCTCGACCAGTTCGGCTACGTCGAGACCTGGTCCCTCACCGACCGGGGGCGCCTCCTCGCCGGCGTGTACCACGAGGCCGACCTGGTGGTGGCCGAGGCCATCGCCGACGGCGTCTTCGACGGGCTCGACGCGCCCGAGCTGGCCGCCGCCGCCAGCACCCTCGTGTACGAGCACCGGGCACCGGGTCCGCCGCCGGCCGCGCGCTACCCGTCGCGCCGGGTCCGCGAGCGCGCCGCCGAGATCGATTCCATCGTGCGCCGGGTGCAGGCGGCCGAGGACGCCGTCGGGCTGCCGTGGTCGCGGGGCAGCGACCACGGCTTCTGCGCCGTCGCCCACGAGTGGTGCGCCGGCGAGGGTCTCGGCGACCTGCTGGAGGAGACCAACCTGGAGCTGACGGGCGGCGACTTCGTCCGCACCGTGCGCCAGCTGATCGACCTCGTGCGCCAGATCGCCCAGCTGGCCCCGGACGACGTCACTCGCGCCACCGCTCGCCGCGCTGTCGGTGCCCTCGAGCGCGGCGTGGTCTCGGCATCCGCGTCGGTGGACGACGACGAGGATCTCGACGCGGATCCGACGCACCGGTCCCCGTGACGGTCCGCAAGGGCGAGCCGTGGGGCGGCCCGGGCGCCCTCCCCGACGACGGCATCGTGGTGGCCTCGGACCTGGAGGCCCGCCGCGCCGTCACCGAGGCCCGCCGCGCGAACCGAGCGGTGCCGACGCTCGGCCTCCTTGCCGGCGACCTGGCCCGCACCTGCGGGGCCTCCGGCCGGGAGGACCGGCTGCGGAGCGCCGAGGCCCAGGCGCTGCCCGTCGATCTCGGCGAGGTCCTGGTCGACGGCTCGCTGCACTTCTTCGTCGCCCACCTCGTCGCCCGCCGATCGTGGTGGCGCGGTCCGATCGTGGCTGCCATGAACGCGCAGTTCCTCGGCGACTGGGACGTCGCTCCGCGTTCGCACCCGGGCGACGGTCGCCTCGACCTGTTCGAGGCCGACCTGTCCCTCGGGGACCGGTGGAAGGCCCGCAGCCGCCTGCGCACCGGCACCCACGTCCCGCACCCCGGCATCAGCGAGCGACGGGTGAAGGCCGTGCAGCTCGATCTGGCCCCCGGAACGTCGGTGTGGCTCGACGGCGAGCGGGTGGGGGAGGCCAGGGCCCTCTCCATCCGGGTGGTGCCCGACGCCCTCACCGTCGTCGTGTAGCGAAAATTCCGTGGATCGGTCACCACAGGTGTGACCGATCCACGAGATTTCCGGTTGAATCGCCGGCCATGGACGCCTGGATCCTGGACGAGTCGCCCGGCAGCTACCGGTTCGGCACCATCGACACCCCCGAGCCGGGGTACGGCGAGGTGCGGGTGCGCCCGGTGGCCTCCGCCCTCAACCACATGGACCTGTGGCTCACCCGGGGCATGCCGAAGCCGACGCTGCCCCACGTGCCGGGGTGCGACGTGGCCGGCGTGATCGACGCCGTGGGGGAGGGGCTCGACCTCGAGGTCGGGGCCGAGGTCGTCGTGAACCCCGCCGTGTCGACGATGGATGCGGTCGTGCACCTCGGCAACGACGCACCGGTCGGCCGCGGCTTCCAGATCCTGGGCGAGCAGCGCTGGGGTGGCCACGCCGACGGCGTGGTGGTGCCGGCCCGCAACATCGTCCCGAAGCCCGAGTCACGCACCTGGGAGGAGTGCGCCGCCTACCCGCTGGCCACCCTCACCGCCTACCGCATGCTCCGACGGGCCCGCCTGGTGGCGGGGGAGACGGTGCTCGTCGTGGGCATCGGCGGCGGTGTCTCGATGGCCGCGCTGGCCCTCGCGCTGCGGATGGGTGCCGAGGTCTACGTGACCTCCCGCGACCGGGCCAAGATCGACCAGGCCGTGGCCATGGGCGCCACGGCCGGCTTCGACTCCTCCGAGCCGAGCTGGCCGGTGAAGGCCCACGTCGTGGTCGAGTCGGTCGGCCCGGCGACGTGGGACGCATCGGTCCGGTCGCTGGTCCCGGGCGGGCGCCTCGCCGTGTGCGGGGGAACGTCGGGCCAGAAGGTCGAGGTCGACCTGCCCAAGCTGTTCTTCAAGCAGATCGAGATCATCGGCTCGACCATGGGCTCCTACGAGGAGTTCGACGCCGTCACCCGCCTGGTCGACCTCGGCCTGCCCGTGGCGGTGGACGAGGTGTTCGACCGGGCCGACTACCCCGACGCGCTCGAGCGGCTGCGCAGCGGCGACCAGCTGGGCAAGGTCGTGCTGCGCCACCCGGTCTGACCGCGCCGGTCAGCCCACGATCTTGCGCATGGCGGCGACGTCGCCCTGGAAGGCCTGGTACCCGACGTGGGGCCGGAACCCCATGGCGACGTTGATGTCCAGCATCCACGGGTTGGACTCGGCGTTGTAGGTCTCCACGATCCGGATCCGCGGCTCGGTGTCCAGGGCCAGGCGGAGGTTCTCCGCCTTCAGCCACCGGCCGAGGCCGTGGCCGCGATGGTCGGCGACGACCCCGGTGTCGCCCTGCCCGGCGAGCTCCGGGCGATGGGTGTTGATCTGCAGCTCGGACAGCCCGGCCGCCGCGCCGTCGGGTGCGAGGGCCAGCGTCGAGACGTTGCACCGGCCGCGAGCCGCCCAGACCTCGTCGCGGGACCGCAGCCGCTCGGGCGTCATCGGGGGCACCGTCCAGTCGAGCTCGTCGGTCGGCATGTCCTCCATGGCGCGGTGGGCCGCGACGAGCGCCTCGAGGTGCTGCTCGGGTGTCGGGCCGACCCACTGCACGATGCGGTAGCCATCGGTGCGCTCCCGTCCGGCCCGCAGCCACTCGTCCTGGCGGACCCGGTCGAGCTCGGCGACCGGCAGGCGGCTGCACCGCTCCTCGAGGCGCAGCGTGGCCCCGCAGCGCTCGGCGTAGGCCCGTCCGGCTCCGCCGGGCAGCGTCGGCGCCCAGAGCACCGCAGCGCTCCGGCCGTGGTCCTCGGCCCAACCGAGCCCGGTGCGCAGCAGGGCGTCGGCCACCCCTCGACGTCGATGGAGCGGGTCGACGGCGAGCCACTCCACGTCGACCATGTGGGCGTTCTCCTCCGTCTTCTCCGCAGCCAGACCGAGCTCACCGGCGGGGGACCCGTCGACCGACGCCACGAACCCGACGTGGCGGACCATCGCCCACTCGCTGAACAGCTCCGGGGCGACCTCCTCCGCCGGCGCCGGCGGGTCATCGGGGTTGACCTCGCGATCGGTGACGGCGCGCACCGCGACCAGTGCCTCCAGGAGGTCGGGGCGGTCCTCGGTGACCTGGTGCACCTCGATGCCGGGCATCGCCGGAGTGTCGCACCACCGACGACCGGGCTCCAGCGAATTGGCCCTACGCTCGCCCGATGGACCTCGACGCCGTCAAGCACCGCATGGCCGAGGAGATCGACCGCCGGGCCGATCTCCTCCTCGACGTCTCCCACCGCATCCACGCCAACCCGGAGCTGAACTTCGAGGAGCGCCACGCCCACGACCTGCTCTGCGACGTCCTCGAGGACCAGGGCATCGCCACCGAGCGGCGCTCCCACGGCCTCGACACCGCCTTCGTCGGCCACGCCGGCACCGGCGGACCGAACATCGCGGTGTGCCTGGAGTACGACGCGCTGCCCGGCATCGGCCACGCCTGCGGGCACAACATCATCGCGGCCGCCGGCCTCGGCGCCGGACTGGCGGCTGCCGCGGTCGCCGACGTGTGCGAGGGCCGGGTCACCATCCTCGGCACG
Source organism: Salinilacustrithrix flava (assembly GCA_024128875.1). Taxonomy (GTDB): domain Bacteria; phylum Actinomycetota; class Acidimicrobiia; order Acidimicrobiales; family Salinilacustritrichaceae; genus Salinilacustrithrix; species Salinilacustrithrix flava. The sequence continues at coordinate 50,806 of JAMYFF010000009.1, read as the reverse complement.
CCCGCCGAGGAGGGGGGAGGCGGCAAGGTCCTCCAGATCCGGGCCGGCGCGTTCGAGGGCGTCGATGCCGCGATGATGGTCCACCCCTCCGGCGCCGACCTGCGGGGCATGGACACCGTGGCCATCCACCGGTGCTTGGCCACCTACCGCGGCGAGTCCGCCCACGCCGCGGCGGCGCCCGAGCGGGGTCGCAACGCCCTCGACGCCGCCGTGCTCGGGTACGTGAACGTCGCCGCGCTCCGCCAGCACATCGACCCGAACGAGCGCATCCACGGCGTGTTCACCGACGGCGGCGAGAAGCCGAACATCGTCCCGTCCCGGGCCCAGGCGGAGTGGTACGTCCGGTCGCCGACCGTCGCTCGGCTGCAGGCGCTCAAGGCCCGGGTCGTGGCCTGCCTCGAAGCGGGCGCCGCGGCCGCGGGCTGCGAGGTGGAGCTGGACTGGCTCGAGCCCCCGTACGCCGACATGGTGCCCGTCGAGACCTACTGCGACCTCTACGCCGCGAACGCGGCGGCACTCGGGCGCGACGTCCGGGTGCCGGACGAGACCTGCTGCGTGGTCGGTTCCACCGACATGGGCGACGTGTCGTACGTCGTCCCCTCGATCCACCCCATGATCCAGGCGGCCGACCCCGGCACGGCGATCCACACGGAGGCCTTCGCCGGCTTCGCCGCCGGTCCGCTGGGCGATGCCGCGGTGCTCGACGGCGCCAAGGCGCTGGCCTGGACCGTGGCCGACCTCTGGATGCAGCCCGGACTGCTCGACGCCATCACGGCCGAGCACCGCGAGCAGGTCGCCGCCCGCCGATGACGGCACGGCAGGGAGCACGCGCAGTGGTCACCGGCCGGAGCGCACCGAGCCCGTAGCATCTCCCGCCGTGGCCGTCTACATCGCCGAGGAGTTCACCGAGGAGGAGCAGGACATCCTCCGGCGGTACTTCACGAACCTGGACGGCCCGGTCTTCGCCCTCGTGAACCTGCCCGAGGTCGTGAAGGGGGCGCTGTTCGCCCGCTACTCGCGCTCGCCCAAGTCGCTGCGCCGGCTGTTCCTCGACGAGTTCGTCGGCGACCTCGACATCACCGGCGACCAGACGGTGGACGCCACCGTGGGGCTCGAGCGGGCCGAGCAGCTCTACCAGAAGGTCTTCCTCGAGTACGGCGACGACTCCGTGGCCCAGCTCGGCGGGGTGCACCTGGCGTGCGAGCAGGCGTCGAACATCCTCACCAAGATCCTCGAGTGGGGACGCCTGGCCGCGTACCTCGAGCAGTCGACCCGCTACATCGCCTACGACTCCCGCCTCGGTGGCCGCTACCGCTACTACCGGGATCCCGAGGTGCTCGCCTCCCCCCTCGCCCTGCGCTACGTGGGGGAGATGGACCGGCTCTTCGACGCCTACGCGGAGCTGGTGCCGGTGATGCAGGAGTTCTTCCGCGAGCAGTTCCCCAAGGCCCGCGAGGACTCCGACCTCGTCTACCGCCAGGCCATCAAGGCCAAGGCCCTCGACGCCATCCGCGGGATGCTGCCGGCGTCGTCGCTGTCGAACGTGGGCATCTACGGCACCGGGCAGAGCTACGAGCTGCTGCTGTACCGGATGCGCTCGCACCCGCTGCCCGAGGCCCGGGCCTACGCAGATCTCATGCTCACCGAGCTGCGCAAGGTCATCCCCTCGTTCCTGAGGCGCGTCGACCTGCCCGACCGCGGCGAGGTCTGGCGCGACTACTTCGGCGACCGCGAGGCGGCGATGGCGGCTGTGGCCGACCGCCTCCTCGGTCCCGACGTCGAGCCCGACGACGTCGCCGAGGTCACCCTCGTCGACTTCGACCCCGACGCCGAGATCAAGACCGTGGCGTCGATGCTCTACGCCTACAGCGAGCTGCCCGAGACCCAGCTCGAGGACCGGGTCCGGGCCATGTCGGTCGAGGACCGCCTGGCCGTCATCCGCGCCTACGAGGGCGACCGCAAGAACCGGCGCCACAAGCCGGGCCGGGCGCTCGAGCGCTCCTACTACCGCTTCGACATCCTCGCCGACTACGGCGCCTTCCGGGACCTGCAGCGCCACCGGATGCTCACCCTCGACTGGCAGAAGCTCACGCCGCGCCACGGCTACGTGCGCCCGCCGGCCGTCGACGCCGCCGGCCAGACCGCGGCCTTCGACGACGCCATGGATCGCTCGGCCTCGCTGTACGACGCCCTCGCCGACGACTTCCCCGAGCAGGCCAGCTACGCCGTCGCCCTCGCCTACAAGGTGAGGTTCTACCTCCACCTCAACGCCAGGTCGGCCATGCACGTCCTCGAGCTGCGCTCGACCCCCCAGGGCCACCCCGCCTACCGCCGGGTCGCCCAGGAGATGCACCGCCTCATCGCCGAGCAGGCCGGCCACAAAGCCATCGCCGAGAGCATGCGCTTCGTCGACCACTCCGCCGAACCCGCCCTCGAGCGCCTCGACGCCGAGCGGGCCGCCGAAGCCCGCCGCAACACCTGAGGCTGATGTTGAGATTGGGGGTTGAGTTGCTGGAGGGGCTTCGGTACGTTGCCGTCACTTCCGAGCGGGCGGAGACCGCAGGAGGCATTTGCACGTGCGCGTCCCCCTTCGCCCACGAGACATCGTTGCGCTGATCACCGTCGGCGTCTTCGCCATCGCCGCTTCCGGGACCCACGTGGTCCGCAGCGGCGAGACGCTGGGCTCCATCGCCCAGCGCAACGGCACCACGGTCCAGGCCCTGGTCGATGCCAACGGCATCGCGAACCCGAACCTGATCATGGCCGGCACGACGCTGAAGATCCCCGGTGGGGGCGCCGCGCCGTCGTCGCCGACGGTTGCGACCCACACCGTTCGCAGCGGCGACACGCTGGCCAGCATCGCAGCCCGCTACGGCACCACCGTGTCCGCGCTGGCCAGCGCCAACGGGATCGCCAACCCGAACCTGATCGTGGTCGGGCGATCGCTGCAGGTCCAGGGCACGGCCCGGCCGGTCACGACCGGCGCACCCTCGGCCCCGTCCTCTGGCGGCAAGCAGCTCCCCGGTCAGCGCCACACGGTCCAGCACGGCGACACCATCGCCGGCATCGCGGCCCGGTACGGCATCCGCACGGCCGACCTCGTCGCCTGGAACGGCCTGGTCGACGGCAAGATCTACGCCACGACCCGCCTGGTGCTGTTCAACCCGGGCTCCCTGCCGGCCATCGGCGGGTCCACCAGCACCCCGGGCGGCACCCACGTCGTGCAGTCCGGCCAGACGCTGAGCTCCATCGCCGGGCGCTACGGCGTGTCCGCGAGCTCGATCGCGAAGGCGAACGGCATCTCGGACCCGAACCGCATCCGCATCGGCCAGACCCTCACCATCCCCGGGTCCACCGGCTCGGGCGCCGGCGGCTTCGTCTGCCCCGTCCCCGGGGGCACCTTCTTCAACGACTGGGGCTTCCCTCGCAGCGGAGGTCGCTCCCACGCCGGCACCGACCTGTTCGCCCCTCGGGGCACCCCGGTGCGCGCCCCGGCGAGCGGACTGGTGGAGATCGCCACCGGCAGCATCGGGGGCAAGCAGTTCCGCCTCACGACCTCGTCGGGCGTCAAGATGTACGGCAGCCACCTCGACGCCTTCGGCAAGACGGGCCAGGTCAGCGCCGGCGACGTCATCGGCACGGTCGGCGACACGGGCAACGCCCGCGGCAGCCGCCCGCACCTGCACTTCGAGGTGCACCCGAGCGGCTCCGCGGTGAACCCGTTCCCGCTCCTCTACAGCTCCTGCTGAGCGCCTCGGGTCCGGCGCAGGGCCTGGGCAGGGAACGGCCCGACCGACGGCGAAGGCTGGGTCGGATCGAACTCCGTTCGACCGTCACCCTTTGAGCAGTAGATCCCGAAACGCGCAGTGTTGGCGCGCCACGGAGCGCTGTCGTACGGTCACGCCCTCGGGAGTGCCGGACGTCACTGGGGACGCGGTCGCCCGGAACGTCGCCGTACACGCCGGACCACCCTGAGGTGCCCCCATGGATGCTGCGATCTCGCTGCGCAACGTGACCAAGAGCTTCGGGTCGCACACCGTGCTCCAGGACATCTCCTTCGACATCCCCCGCGGCAAGATCTCGGCGGTGATGGGCCCGTCGGGCACGGGCAAGTCGGTGCTGCTGAAGAACGTCATCGGCCTCCTGCGCCCCGACAACGGCGAGATCTGGGTCGACGGCGAGGAGACGGTGTCGATGGGGGAGAAGGACCTCTACCGGGTCCGCCGGAAGTTCGGCGTCCTGTTCCAGGACGGCGCCCTCTTCGGTTCGATGAACATGTTCGACAACATCGCCTTCCCCCTCCGTGAGCACACGAGGAAGTCGGAGAAGGAGATCAAGCAGATCGTGCTCGAGAAGGCCAGCCTCGTCGGCCTGCTCGATCACATGAAGAAGTACCCCGGCGAGGTCTCCGGGGGCATGAAGAAGCGCGCCGGCCTGGCCCGGGCCCTGGCGATGGACCCCGAGATCATCCTGTTCGACGAGCCCGACTCGGGCCTCGACCCGGTGCGTGTGTCCTACCTGGACGAGCTGGTGAAGAAGATCCAGGAGGAGACCGGCGCCACCTTCCTGATCATCACCCACAACATCGCCTCGGTGATGCGGACGTCGGACTACATCGCCGTGCTGTACCAGGCGAAGCTGGTGAAGTTCGCGTCCAAGCAGGAGATGCGGACCACGGACAACCCGCTCATCCGCCAGTTCCTCGCCGGCCGGGCCATGGGGCCGATCGGCATGGACGAGCTCGCCGACGAGCGCACGGAGGTCGAGAAGGAGCTGATGGAGCGCGAGCGCCGGCGGCTCGAGGCCGACGGGCGCGACGTCGACGACTACGGCGTGATGACGGTCTGAGGCGGTTCGACGTGATCTGGACGATCCGATGATCGGCAAGGTGCAGTTCGTCGTCCGCGAGACGGGGAACATGTTCGCGATCTCCCTCGAGGGCTTCCGCCGCACGTGGGACTTCAAGTCGTGGTGGCGCGAGTACCTGGGCCAGTGCTGGTTCATCGCCAAGGTGTGCTCGATCCCCGTCGTGCTGATCAGCATCCCCTTCGGCGCGGTGATCGCCCTGCACGTCGGCACCTTCTCCCGCCAGCTCGGCGCGGAGTCCACCACGGGCGCGGCCATGGTGCTGGCCATCGTGCGCGAGGCCGCCCCCGTGGCCACCGCGCTGCTGATCGCCGGTGCCGGCGGGTCCGCGATGACCGCCGACCTCGGCTCCCGCAAGATCCGCGACGAGCTCGCCGCCATGGAGGTCATGGCCATCAACCCCGTGCACCGCCTGGTCACCCCCCGGCTCTACGCCGCCGCGACGGTGGGCCTGTTCATGGTGTCCCTCGTCTCGATCGCGGGCATCTCCGGTGGCTACTTCTTCAACGTCATCATCCAGAAGGTCACCCCCGGCGCCTACTTCCAGGGCTTCACGTCGCTCGTGCAACTCCCCGACCTGTACTCGTCGCTGTTCAAGGCCGTGGTGTTCGGGTTCATCGCCGCCTCGGTGTCCTGCTACAAGGGCATCTACGCCAAGGGTGGGCCCAAGGGGGTCGGCGACGCCGTGAACCAGGGCGTGGTCATCACCTTCATCCTCATCTTCTTCACCAACCTGATCATGACGTCCCTCTACTTCGCGCTCGTTCCGCCGAAGTTCTGAACGGGATCCCCATGGCCGCCGTCACCAAGCTCACCAGACCCGCCCAGGATCTCGGTCGATCCGTCGGCGACGGGTTCGAGGACATGGGCAAGCAGCTGTCGTTCTACGGCCGGGTGCTGTGGGACGTGCTGACGACGCTCATCCTGCGCCTCAAGTACAAGAACGTCGTCTTCAGCCTCGTGTCCGACATCACGGTGGGCGCCGGTGCGCTGATCGTTGGCGCCGGCATGGTCTTCGTCATCTTCTCGATGTCGTTCTTCACCGGCGCCAACGTGGGCCTGCAGGGCTACGCCGGTCTCGAGCAGATCGGCGCCGAGGCCTTCACGGGCCTGATCGGGTCCTTCGCCAACACCCGCGAGGTCACCCCGCTCATCGCCGGCGTCGCCTTCGCCGCCCAGGTCGGGGCCGGGTTCACGGCCGAGCTCGGCGCCATGCGCATCTCCGAGGAGATCGACGCCCTCGAGGTCATGTCGGTGCGCCCGATCAGCTACCTCGTGGGCACCAGGGTGCTCGCGGCCCTGATCGCCATCATCCCGCTCTACCTGATCGCCCTGTTCGCCAGCTTCTTCGCCACCAAGCTGGTCACCACCGAGTTCTTCGGGCTCTCCCCGGGCGTCTACGACTACTACTTCCGCCTCTACCTGCCACCGATCGACATCTTCTACAGCCTGGTGAAGGCGTGCGTGTTCGCCGTGCTGGTCGCCCTGATCCACTGCTACTACGGCTTCTACGCCAGCGGTGGCCCGGCCGGCGTGGGCGTCGCGGTCGGCCGGGCCATCCGGCTCTCGATCGTGGCCGTGGTGGTCTTCAACCTGGTGCTGTCCCTCATCTTCTGGGGTGGCGGCAACACCGTGAGCCTGACCGGATGACGCCATGACGCTGACCACCGAGCGCAACCGCAACGTGATCTCCGGCGCCGTCGGGCTCCTGATCGTGGTGAGCCTGACCGCCATCGGCATCAAGGCGAGCTTCGGGGCCTTCGACGGGGGCTACGAGCTGCGGGGCACGTTCGCCGCCGCCGGCCAGGGCCTGCTGTCGGGCAGCGACGTGAAGATCCGCGGCGTGAACGTGGGCGAGGTGTCGAGCATCCGGTTGGTCGACAACCGGGCCCTCATCCGGCTGCGGATCGAGGACGGCACCCAGATCCCCGAGACCGCGCAGGCCGTGATCCGGCCCAAGACGCTGTTCGGCGAGAAGTTCGTCGACATCCTCCCGGGCGAGGACGAGCTCGACGGCCCCTACCTCGACGACGGCAACGAGATCGTCGACACCCTGGGCGGGTTCGAGCTCGAGCAGGTCCTGACCGACGCCTACCCGGTCCTCGAGGCGGTGAACCCCGCCGAGCTGGCCGTCGTCCTCGACGAGCTGGCCACCGCCGGTCGCGGCCTCGGGCCCAACATCAACCGCTCGATCGTCAACGGCGCCACCCTCGCCGAGCTGGGCGCGTCCAACGATGCCGAGTTCCGCCAGTTCACGAGCGACCTCGCGCTGCTGGCCGAGGAGCTCGAGATCATCGCCCCCGACCTCGTCGCCGGCGCCCGGGACCTCAACGTGGCGCTGCCCACGCTCAACGCCCGCAGCGACCAGCTGGACGACGCCCTCACCCAGGCCGCCCGGCTCGCCACCGACGTCGCCGACCTGCTGGAGGCCAACGAGTCGTTCACGTCGAGCGCGCTCACCGACGGCTCCCGTGCGCTGCAGACGGTGTTCGACCGGCGCAGCCAGATCCAGCCGCTGCTCCTGGGGGTGACCCGCTACACCCGCACGCTGGCCGAGGCCGTCCGCTTCGAGGTCGGCGACGGGACGATGATGGCCGCGGTCAAGGGCATCGTCAGCGTGCAGGGCCTGATCGAGGGCCACGAGACACCCCCGCCCGACGACGACCCCAAGACCCCGCTCGAGGAGCTCCTCGAGGGCCAGCTGCCCGAGCTCCCGGTCGACCCGCTCGAGACCCTGGACGACCTCCTCGGAGGGTCTGGCAGCGACGACGACCCCGACAGCGGCGGTGGCGGTGGCCTGCTCGACCTGCTCACGGGAGGTGACGACCGATGACCCGCACCGCCATCAAGTTCGGCCTCTTCGTGGCCGTGTGCCTCCTGTTCACCGTGTACCTGGCCGCGACCATCGGCAACACGACCTTCGGCGGCCTCGTCGGGCGCGGCCCGGACACCTACACCCTCGCGGCGAGCTTCGACGACGTCACCGGCCTGCTCGTGGACGACAACGTCAAGGTGGCCGGTGTCCCGGTCGGCAAGGTGACCGACGTCCGGGTCGAGGCCGGCAAGGCCCTCGTCCGCATGGAGATCGACAGCGACCACCCGCTGCCGTCGGACTCGGCGGCGGCCATCCGGTGGCGCAACCTCATCGGGCAGCGCTACGTCTACCTCTTCCCGGGCGACGCCCCGACGACCTTCGAGGACGGCGACGTCGTCACCGAGACCACCAACGTGATCGACCTCGGCGAGCTGTTCAACCGGCTCGGTCCGGTGGTGGCCACCATCGACGAGGGCCAGGTCAACGAGTTCCTGGAGACCGTCACCTCCGCCCTCGAGGGCAACGAGGCCGACATCAGCCAGGCCCTCGACGACCTCGCCACCGTGGTCAAGGGCCTGGGCGAGCGCGACGAGGCCATCGGGAACCTGATCGAGAACCTCGAGGTCGTGTCCCGCACCATCGCCGACCGCGACGCCCAGATCGAGACGATGCTGGAAAACCTGGCCGCGCTGGCCCGCACCTTCAGTGACAACACCCAGCTGCTCGACAGCGCCATCGTCGAGATGGGGGCGTTCAACCGCGACCTGTCGGGCCTGCTCGCCACCAACCGGGACGAGCTGGACCGCATCGTGGCCAACCTCGACAACACGCTCGGCACCGTGGAGGGCGAGCTCGGTTCGGTGCAGCTGGCCCTGGACCGCCTGGACGACAACGGCCGCGCCGCGTTCCTGTCCTCGCGCAACGGCGAGTTCCTGAACCAGACCATCCTGTGCGTCACCGCCCTGCCGCCACCCTGCCCGACGCCGATCGTGCCCGGGCTCGAGTCCATCGTGGGCAACTCGGCGACCCGCCAGCCCGTGGCCTACACGCCCAACCGCCGCAGCGGCGGCGCCGCGGTCCTGTCGCTCGTGGGAGGCGCCCGATGAAGTCGTTCCGGGACCGCAACCCCTACATCGTGGGCATCATCTCGGTGCTGCTCCTGGGCGGCGCCACGGGCTTCGCCTTCCTGGTCGGCACCCTGAACCTGCTGGAGGACGCCTACCCGATGGAGGCCGTCTTCTCCGACGCCTCCGGGCTGCGTGCCGGCGACGACGTCAAGCTCGCCGGTGTGAAGGTCGGTCGCGTCACCGACCTCGACGTCGACCGCGACATCGGGGCCGTGACGGTCGAGTGGGTCGTCGACGAGGGCATCGAGATCCGCGACGACGCCCGGGCCGAGATCGCCCTGTCCTCGCTCCTCGGCGCCAAGGAGGTCCGGATCCTGGACCCCATGGAGGGCGATGTCGCCATGTCGGAGCTCCCCGAGGAGCAGCGGGTGATCCCCGTCGAGCGCACGACCGTGCCCTTCGACCTGTTCGAGCTGACCCGAGAGGCCACCGAAGGCGTCCAGGAGCTGGACACCGATGCGCTGAACGCCCTGCTCGTCGACCTGGCCGACATCTCCGAGGGCAAGGCCGGCACGGTCGAGGACCTCGTCGAGGGCATCAACCGGGTCGGCGCGGCCGTGAACCAGCGCGAGGCCGAGTTCGAGGCGCTGTTGGAGCAGGCCGATCGCCTCAGCGCCACCCTGGCCGACAAGGACGACGAGATCCTGACGCTGCTGGACTCGTCCCAGCAGATCCTCCAGCTCATCGTCGCCCGCCGCAACGACCTGGCCGTCGCCCTCGGGGAGTCGGCCGACACGGTCCAGGAGCTGGACCGGCTCATCTCCACGAACAGGCAGCGGCTCGACTCCGCCCTCGACTCCCTGGCGCCGACCCTCGACGTGGTCGCGGCCGAGCAGGACGACATCGACCGGGCCCTGGCCTGGCTCGGCCCCGGCATCCTCCAGCAGTCGCGGGGCGGCGGGCACGGACCGTGGCAGGACATCTTCGTCCGCGGCCTCGGCCCCGACGTCCTCGAAGGGCTCCAGGACGTGTACTCGATCCTGCTGGGGGTGGACGAATGAGTCGCTCCCGTCGAACACCGGCCCGCCTGGCGGCAAGTCTGCTGGCCGCCGTGCTCGCCCTGTCCGGGTGCGGGCTGGTCGGCGGCGGCGACACCTACGAGGTCGTGGCCTACTTCCCCCGTGCGGTGTCGCTCTACGAGTCCGGCGCCGTGCAGGTGCTCGGCCTCCCCGCCGGCGAGGTCTCCGACATCGAGATCATGGGCGACCGCGTGAAGGTGACCATGGCCGTCGACAGCAACATCCCCCTCCCGGTCGACGTGCGCGCCGCCATCGCGCCCCAGTCGCTGATCGGCGAGCGGCGCATCCAGCTGTTCCCGCCGTTCCAGCAGGGCGACCAGCAGGCCCCGGACGGTCACGAGATCGCGATCGACGACGCCGTCATCCCGGTGGAGCCCGACGAGGCGCTGGCCTCGCTGAAGGACTTCCTCGATGCCCTCGACCCCAACGGCGCCGGCCGCCTGATCGACAACGCGGCGGCCTCGCTCGACGGCCAGGGCCAGCAGCTCGGCTCCGCCCTCGACGAGCTGTCCGACCTCGTCGGCAACATCGAGGACAGCGACGACGCCGTCATCCGCATCGCCGAGCGCTTCGACGACTTCACCTCGACGCTGCTCACGCGGGAGAGCCAGCTCGCCCAGGTCCTCGACGACTTCGCCGTCGTGGCCGACGTGCTGGCCGAGGAGCGCGGCGAGATCGAGGCCCTCATCTCCGGCCTGGCCAACCTCTCCGGCGACGGGCTCGACCTCGTGTCCGAGCACGCCGTGCGCCTGCGCACCGACGTCCAGATCCTCCGGCGGCTCACCGAGAGCATCGAGCAGAACCTCGACGGCGTCGACGCCCTCATCCAGGGTGGGTCCCAGCAGATCGACGGCTTCATCGGCGCCTACAACCCGGTCAGCCGGTCGCTGAACCTGCGCAACAGCTTCTCCCCCCTGGTCGAGGAGGCGCTGGCGCCGCTGTTCGACGCCGTGGGCGTCCCGTTCCCGTGCCTGCCCGTCGACGTCAACTGCGCGACCGGCGACCTGCTGCCCCTCGACGGGGAGCGCACCGGTGCCGTCGAGGCCGAGCTCCCCGACCCGACGACGCCCATCGACGACGTGCTCGCGCTCCTGGGGTCCGACACGGTCGTCCCGTCCGCCGCCACCGAGGACGGCGCGGCAGGGGAGCGCAGCCTGCTCGAACGCTTCCTCGGCACGTTCCTGGGGGTTCGATCATGAGCCGCACCACCGTGCTGCGCGCCGCCGTCCTCGTCGTCGCCTCGCTGCTCGCCAGCGCCTGCACCCTCCCGGGCACGATCCGGGGTTCGAGAGAGATCAGCGCCGTGTTCGACGACGTCGGCGACCTGGTGGTCGGCCACTCGGTGCAGGTCGCCGACGTGCGCATCGGCTCCATCGTCGACATCGAGCTCACCGACGACTACCAGGCCGAGATCACCATGTCGATCAAGGACGACGTCTTCGTGCCGGTGGAGTCCCGGGCCCTGCTGCGCACCACCTCGCTGCTCGGGGAGAAGTTCATCGAGCTGCGACCCCTGGACGAGGACGACCCCATGGCCGGCACGGACCTGGTCGACGGCGACGTGATCGCCGAGACCGCCACGGCACCCGAGCTCGAGTTCGTCACCGAGCAGGCCGTCGAGATCCTCGGCGCGGTCGTGTCCTCCGACGTGGCCACCCTGATCGAGACCGGAGCCGTCGGCTTCGGCGGCCGGACCACCGAGCTGACCTCCCTGGTCGAGGACCTCTCCACCGTGTCGGGCACCCTGGCCGACCAGACCGACGAGCTGGTGCGCATCATCGACGCGCTCGACGGGGCCACCGCCACGCTCGCGTCCTCCTCCGGCGACCTGGACGAGCTGCTGGGCAACCTGGCCGAGACCGCCACGGTGCTGGCCGACAACCGCGACGTCGCCATCGACGCCATCCGTGAGCTGACCCGACTGGCCCGGATCCAGAACGACAACGTCTTCGAGCCCTACCTCGCCGAGGTCGACACCCAGATCAAGCAGGTCGACGCGATCCTCGCCGAGGTCGACCGCAACCAGGCCCAGGTCGCCGAGCTGCTCCGGTGGGTGGCCGGCTTCGCCGACCAGCTCCCCAAGGCCGTCGCCGACGACTTCGCCCAGGTGTTCCTCCTCGCCGAGGTGGAGGCCTGATGTCCCGCCGGGTCGCCATCAACCTCGTCGCCTTCGTCGGCGTCTTCGTCCTCATGCTGTGGTGGGCGGTCAACAACATCATCAGCTTCGACTTCATCGAGCGTCCGTACGAGATCTCCGGCGAGTTCGCCGCGACCGCCGGCGTGGCCAGCAACTCCGAGGTCGCCTACCTCGGCGTGAACCACGGTGCGGTGCGCTCGGTCGAGTCCGTCGATGGCAAGGTGCGCATCACGATGAGCATCGATCGGGGCAAGCAGATCCCCGCCGGGTCCAAGGCCCGCATCTTCCGCAAGTCCGCGATCGGTGAGCCCTACATCGACTTCGAGCCCCCGGAGGGCTACGACGGCGGGGGTCCGTACCTCGAAGCCGGGGACGTGATCCCGCTCGATCGCACCTCGGTGCCCCTCGAGTTCTCCGAGCTGCTGCGCTCGGCGTCGCGGGTGCTCGGCTCGGTGGAGCCCGAGGCGACGCGCACGCTCATCCACGAGCTGGCCGTGGCGCTGGACGGACGAGGCGAGGCGCTGCGCGACCTCACCGTCGACTCCGATGCCCTGCTGGCGACCTTCGCCGAGAAGGCCGATCTGCTCGACAGCCTCAGCGCGAACAGCACCCGACTGACCCGCACCGTCACCGAACGCCGGGCGTCGCTGTCCTCCGCGATCAGCGACCTCGCCGCGGTGGGGGAGTCGCTCCGCAACGTCGAGCCCGACACCCGGATCCTGCTCGATCGCGGCACCGAGCTGCTGCGGACCACCGCCGATCTGGTCGGCGACGTGAAGCAGGACCTCGACTGCGTGCTGTCCGACCTGGATTCGGTGATCGACGTCACCACGACCGACGAGAACCTCGGGCACCTCGCCAACACCCTCGACAACGGGCCCACCGGGTTCGAGTACGTCTGGCTCACCCGGGACGACGGCCCCGGGGGGCTCTGGGTGCGGGTCTCCATCCTCGTGGACACCGCCAACCCCGCCCAGCAGTACGTGCCACCGACGGAGCTGCCGGCCGTGCCGGAGATCCCGGTGTGCACGTCGCCTCTGGCGTCGGCCCCCGACGGCGGGGCGCTGGCCGCCGAGGCGCCGGTGGAGGGGCAGTCGCTCGCCGCGGTTCCCTTCTCCACCACGACCGCCCCCGACCGCTCCGCCGCGGCCCTGGGCGTGTTCCTCGCGTGCGGACTCGTGCTGGGCCTGCTGGCCCGGCGAGGTGCGCGAGCATGACGGCCGTGGACCTCGAACAGCAGGCAGACCCCCGGCCCGATCCCCCGAGGGAGCGCCGCACGGTGCCCGCCGGGGCCTTCGTCATCGCCGTCCTGGTCGCCGGCGCCCTGGCGGTCCTGGCCGTCTTCGCCCTCGCATCCGGCGACAGCGCCGACGGCGGCGGCGGGGAGGACCAAGAAGTCCGCCTCGCGTCCGGCCGCTTCGCCGAGCGCTTCCTCACCTTCGAGCACGGCCAGCTCGACGCGTGGAAGGAGGACGTGCTCGCGCTCAGCACCGGCGGCTTCGCCGAGGAGGTCGAGGAGGTCGAGTCCGGCCTGCGCACGCTCATCGCCGAGAGCGAGCTCGATGCCGTCACCCAGGTCACCGACATCTTCGTCGGCGAGGTCGAGCGCGGCGGGGTCGAGGTCGTCGTCGTGTACGACCGCGAGCTCCGCGGCGGCGAGCAGGGCCGCACCGAGTCCGACCGCTACCTGCAGCTGGCGATGGTCCGCGTCGACGGGGAGTGGCTGGTCGACAACGTCCTCGACATCGCCTCCGCCGGCGACCTCGCCGGGTCGGTGCCGCCGTCCGGGGAGGTCCCGGAGACCCCTGCACCGCCCACCTCGGCGGGCGGTTGAGCACCGTCCGGTCCGCTGTTGTGGAATCCCGGCCCACTGCCGATAGGTTCCCGCGACCCGGCAACCCTCCCCGCGACGGACACTGTCTATGATCCGCCGCCGACGCCACACCCGTTGGAGCGCCAATGGCTGACGAAGAAGAAGACGTGGTCGACGACGACCCCGAGACCGAAGACCTCGACGAGGACCTCGACGAGGACCTCGAAGCCGACGACCTCGGTGAGGACTTCGAAGCCGACGACGACGACGACGCCGTGGTCGACGTGGTCGATGACGACGCCGTCGCCGACGAGGACGAGGCCACGCCCGACGCCGAGGGCGACGAGCCCCGTCGCGCCCGCCGACGTGGCGAGGAGGACGAGGAGGACGAGGACGAAGACGCCGACCCCGACGACGTCGAGGCCGACCTGGACGAGATCCTCAAGGACCGCATCGCCGCCACCGACGACGAGGACGAGGACGAGGAGGAAGACGACGGCGACACCGGCAAGGCCGCGCCGGCGGGCAAGATCCAGCCCCGCCGCGAGGACGAGTTCCTCTGCCAGTCCTGCTTCATCCTGAAGCCGATGGGCCAGCTCGCCGAGGGCGAGACCGACCTGTGCGTCGACTGCGTCTGAGCACGAGGCCATGACGTACCGCACGATCGTGGTCGGCACCGACGGCTCGGCCTCCGCCGAGCGAGCTGTCGAGCACTCCGTCGACCTGGCGGCCGCCGACGAGGCTCGGCTGGTGATCGTGACCGCGTACGAGCGCACCGACACCAAGCTCGACGAGCGGGCGCCCGCCGACGTCCGCTGGATGATGGCGGACCCCAACGAGGCCGAGCGCCACGCCCGCCACGCCCGGTCCCTGGCCGCCGAGCACGGCGTCGGCGACGTCGTCGTGCAGGCCCTCGAGGGCGAGCCGGCCGACGAGCTGCTCGAGGCGGCCGACACCTTCGACGCCGACCTGATCGTGGTCGGCTCGGTCGGCCTCACCGACAGCAGCCGCTTCCTCCTCGGCAGCGTGGCCAGCAGCGTCCTGCACCACGCCCCCTGCGACGTCCTCGTGGTCCACAGCCACACGCCACGTCCCGCAGCTGCGCAATAGGGATGAACTGGCGCGACCACGGATCCGACCGCGAACATGGCCGACCGTGACCGCTGACAAGACCCCTCTCGAAGACGCCGTCGACCAGGCGCTCGACGCCTTCGTGTACGCCCCGATCGGGCTGCTGTTCGACGGTCCGGCGCGACTGCCGAAGCTGATCGCGAACGGGCGCAACCAGGTGACGAACGCCCGGATGATGGGCCAGTTCGCCGTCCGGATGGGTCGCACCGAGGTGAACAAGCGCGCCGCCTCCCTCGACGGTCCGGTGGTCGACCTCCTCCGTGGCCTCGGCGTCGTCGACGGCCCGCCGCCCGGCCCCGCCCCGGCACCTGCGCCGACGCCGGTGCCCGACAAGCCCGCGGCTCCCGCGGCCAAGGAGGGCAGCGCCAAGGCGCCCGCCCCGAAGAAGCCGGCAGCGGCCAAGAAGGCGACCAGGAAGGCCAGCGCGAAGAAGGCGGCCCGGAAGGCCACGAAGCAGGCCCCGAAGAAGGTCGCGGCGACGACGTCCACGAGCGCCGCCCCCGACGTCGCCGGCCTCGCCATCCCCGACTACGACAGCCTCTCGGCCAGCCAGGTCGTGAGCCGCCTGCAGGGGCTCTCCACCGCCGAGCTCGAGGCCGTGCGCAGCTACGAGGCCGCCACCCGGGGACGCAAGACCATCCTCAACCGGGTCCAGCAGCTCCAGAAGCCCTAGGCGTGGACGTCTCCGCCCGGCCCGCCACGGCCGACGACCTCCCGGCCCTGGTCACCCTGGCCACCGCCGCCATCGAGGAGCTGACCCCGAACCGGGGCGGTGCCGTCTGGCGCCGGCAGCAGGCCCGCCCGCTGCCGCCCGGCGACTCGCTTCGAGCCGACCTCGACGACCCGGACGCCTTCGTCGTCGTCGGCACCATCGACGACACGACCATCGGCTACGGCGTGCTCCGGCTCGAGCACCTCCGCGACGGGTCCACCCTCGGCGTCATCTCCGACCTGTTCACCCTCGAGGGTGCTCGGGGCGTGTCGGTGGGGGAGGAGATCATGGACGCGCTGATCGCGTGGGCGACGGAGCAGGGCTGCTTCGGCGTCGACTCCCTGGCCCTGCCGGGCGACCGCCACACCAAGAACTTCTTCGAGTCCTTCGGCCTCGTGGCCCGGGCCATCGTGGTGCACCGGTCCCTCGAACCCCGCCCCGACGCACCGTCATGACCGACGCCGCCGCCACGACGAGCGGCCCGGAGGTGGCCGTCGGCGCCGTCGTCGTCGATGGCGACCGCCTGCTGCTGATCCGGCGCGGCCGGGGCGTGGCGATCGGCCAGTGGTCGTTGCCCGGAGGCGTGGTCGAACCCGGCGAGCTCCTCGCCGAGGCCGTCGTTCGCGAGCTGCTCGAGGAGACCGGGCTCGAAGGGGTGTGCGGTCCCCTCGTCGGCGTCGTCGAGCGCTTCATCGAAGGCCGCCACTACGTGATCCTCGACCACCACGTCACCTTGCTCGAACCCGACGCCACCCCGACCGCTGGCGACGACGCCGCCGAGGTGGCCTGGGTGGCGCTCAGCGAGGTCGCCGAGTGGCCGCTCGTGGACGGCCTCGCCGAGTTCCTCCACGACCACGGCATCCTCGCCACGATCACCTGAGCTCACCGGAACTGGCGGTCGTGGTGCAGCGCTCCGGAACTGGCGGTCGTGGTGTAGCGGTCTAGCGACCCTTCCACTCGGGCTTGCGCTTCTCGATGAAGGCCGACAGGCCCTCCTTGGTGTCCTCGCTGGCCATGACCTCGGCGATCGCCCGCCCGGAGGCGGCGAAGGCCTCCTCGTCGGTGTCGAAGGACTGCAGGGCGACCTCGCGGCTCTTGCGCACGGCGAGCGGGGCGTTCTCGCTGATCTGGGCGGCCAGCTCGACGGCGACGTCGACGGCCTTGCCCGACTCCGCCATCCGGTTCACGAACCCGAGGGCGTGGGCCCGCTCGGCGTCGATCGGATCGCCGGTGAGGAGCATCTCCATGGCGACGTTCTTGGGCAGCGCGGCGGGAAGCCGGAACAGGGCCCCGGCGGCCGCCACGAGGTTGCGCTTGACCTCGGGCACGCTGAAGGTGACGTCCGGGGTGGCGACCAGCAGGTCGCAGGCCAGGACGATCTCGCAACCGCCGGCGTAGGCCGGGCCGTTGCAGGCGGCGATGATCGGCTTGGTGCGGGCCTTGGCCGTGATGCCGCCGAAGCCTCCGGTGGGGGTGTTGAGCCGGGCCGCGTCGCCGCTGTTGATCGCCTTCAGGTCGGCGCCGGCGCAGAAGACCGGACCCTCGTGGGTCAGGACGCCGATCCAGATCTCGTCGTCGGCCTCCATGCGGTCGATGGCGGCCTCGATGCCCTCGGCCACCTCGCCGTTGACGGCGTTGCGCGCCTCGGGGCGGTCGATGGTGATGATGGCGACGTTGCCACGGGTCTCGTACTCGATCATGGGCGCACAGTAGCGATGCTCCGGGGCCGTCGGTCCATGCGCACCGCCACGGGTTCGGTACCCTGCGGCCGTGTCCAGCGATCCGGGTCAGGGGCGACTGCAGTGCCCCTACTGCGACTCCTACGAGATCGACCGCCTGTACCTGGCGTCGTTGCGGGTCGACTCCTGCGTGTGCACGTCCTGCGGCGCCCGCTGGGACGAGGACGCGTCCACCGGTGAGTTCCGGGGCCGGCAGAGCCAGGCCCGGACCTCCCGCACCGAATCCCGCTGAGCCGGCGCCGGGGGCGCCGGCGCCGACCTCAGGTCTTGTCGTCCTCGGGGGCGTCGTCGCCCGTGGCCTGCTCGGCCTCGAGCGCCTCGGCGGCGGGGATCTCCGGGGCCGGCGCCTCGGTGGGCGCCTGCTCGACGGCTTCGGGGACGGCCGCCGCGTCCTGCTCGGGCTGGGCCTCCGGGGCGGGCGCGTCCGTCGTGGCCGCGTCGGCGACGGGCTGCTCGGCTGCGGGCTGCTCGGGCGTGGGATCGGCCTTGGGCTCATCGGCCTTGGGCTCATCGGCCTTCGGCTCATCGGCCTTGGGCTTGCCTCCCTCGGCCTTGTCGGCCTTGCGCTCGCCCTTGGCGTCGCCGGGCTTGGCGTCCTTCTTGGGCTTGCCGCCGCTGCGGCGCTTGCGCCGGCTGGCGTCCCGGCCGGCCTTCGGGTCGGGCTCGACGCCGAAGATCTGCGCGATCTCGGGGAGGCGGCTGCCGTGGCGGGCGATGGTGGCCTTCAGCTCGTCGGAGACGGTGCCGGGCAGCGACACGGGGACCACCTGGCGACGCACGGGGGAGTGGGCCAGCGCCTCGAGGATGTAGCTCCAGCGGTCGGCGGAGGTCTCGCTGCTCATCGACGCGTTGGCGGCCTCGACGAGGCGCAGCGCGACGGGGGCGGGCAGCGGGGCGCCGGCCTTGGGCGGGCGGGACGACAGGTGCAGGGCCCGGACGACGCGGTCGTCGTCGAGCATCTCCACGACCTCGGCCACCCAGGCCTGCTGGTCGGCGTCGAGGCGCTCGTTGAGGGCGGTGCGCACCTTGGCGGCCAGGGCTCGGGTCTCGTCGTCCTTGGCCGCGCCGTCTGACGCGGTGACGACGGTGCGCAGGTCGCGCAGGTCGACGGTCTCGGACTGCTCCAGGGCGGCCTCGGCCCGATCGCGCCACTCGGCGGCGCGGACCTTCACCAGCAGCTCCTCGGCGAGGGTGACGATGGGCCCCTCGTCGATGGGGTCCTGGCCCTCGACCTTGCGCTGCTCGTTCTGCTTCTCGAGCCCCGTGCGCACGGCCTGCAGCCCGCCGCGGAGCAGCTCCTGGGCGACGGCCTTCTGCTCCTCGGGGAGGGTGTCGATGAGGGCGTTGCGGTGGGCCTTGCCGGCCTTGAGGCGCGGGGGCTTCGGCTTCGGGGGCAGCTTGGGCTTGGCCGGGGTGCGGGGACGGTCGTTGCCGCCCCGGCGGCCGCCTTCGCCCCGCGGGCCGCGATCGCCACCCTCACCACGAGGGCCACGGTCGCCGTCCTTGCGGCCACCGCCGCCCCGGCGGGGACCACGGTCGCCGCGATCGCCTCGGCCACGGCCTCGCTCGGCCCGGACCTCGGTCACCAGCGGCTCGTCGTCGCGGGTGATGAGCTCGAGGGTCTCGACCTTCTTGGGCTCCTTGCCCTTGGGCGGGATCACCTGCGTGACCCGGATGCCGTCGACGTCCATCTCGGTGTCGACGCGGAACTCGTCACCGACCTCGGCGCTCTCCGGGAACAGCGACGCATCGGCCGCACCCTTGGGCTGGCGAGCCCCCGCGGCCCGCCAGGTGAAGGTCTTTCCCTCGTCCTGGCGGCTGGTGAGTTCGATGTCGATCCGGGTGGCCATAGCGGGTTGCCAGGCTAACCGAGCCGTCCCGGCCCCGACGATTGCGCTTTCAGCCCTCCGCGAAGGCCTCCGGGGGCGGGCACGCGCACACGAGGTTGCGATCCCCGGCCGCCCCGTCGATGCGGCTCACGGGCGGCCAGTACTTGGCCTGGCGCAGCCCGTCGACCGGGTACGCCGCCTGCTCGCGGGTGTAGGCGCGGTCCCACTCGGCGACGAGGAGGTCCTCGGCGGTGTGGGGGGCGTGGGCGAGGGCCGAGTCGTCGTGGGCGACCGCCCCGGACTCGATCTCGGCGATCTCGTCGGCGATCGCCAGCATCGCGTCGCAGAACCGGTCGATCTCGGCCAGAGGCTCGGACTCGGTCGGCTCGATCATGAGCGTGCCGGCGACCGGGAAGCTCATCGTGGGGGCGTGGAAGCCGTAGTCCACGAGGCGCTTGGCGACGTCGTCGACGGTGACGCCGGTGCGGCGGGTGATGTCGCGCAGGTCGACGATGCACTCGTGGGCGACCCGGCCGTGCTCGCCCGCGTAGAGCACCGGGTATCGCTCGCCGAGGCGGGCGGCGACGTAGTTGGCGTTGAGGATCGCCAGGTGGGTGGCCCGGGTGAGGCCGGGGCCGCCCATCATCCGCACGTAGGCCCACGAGATGGGCAGGATGCCGGCCGAGCCGTACGGCGCCGCCGACACGGGGCCGGGACCCGTTGCCGGGCCGGCGGCGTCGTCGAGGGGGTGGTTCGGCAGGTACGGGGCCAGGTGCGATCGCACGGCGACGGGACCGACGCCGGGGCCGCCGCCGCCGTGGGGGATGCAGAACGTCTTGTGCAGGTTCAGGTGGCTCACGTCGGCGCCGAACTCGCCCGGCTTGGCCACCCCGACGAGGGCGTTCAGGTTGGCGCCGTCGAGGTACACCTGGCCGTCGTGGTCGTGGACGAGGTCGCAGATCTCGCGGATCCGGGTCTCGAACACGCCGTGGGTGGAGGGGTAGGTGACCATCAACCCGGCGAGGGTGTCGGCGTGGTCGGTGACCTTGGCCTTGAGGTCGTCGACGTCGACGTTGCCGTCGTCGTCGCAGGCCACGACCACGACCCGCATGCCGGCCATGACCGCGGAGGCGGCGTTGGTGCCGTGGGCCGAGGAGGGGATGAGGCAGACCCGACGGTCGGTGTCGCCGTTGGCGTCGTGGAACGTGCGGATGGCGAGGAGGCCGGCCAGCTCGCCCTGGGAGCCGGCGTTGGGCTGGAAGCTCACCGCGTCGTAGCCGGTGACCTCGACCAGCCACGCCTCGAGCTGGTCGATGAGCGTGCGGTAGCCCTGGCTGCTGGCCGCCGGAACGAACGGGTGCAGGTTGGCGAAGCCGGGCCAGGAGATGGGCTCCATCTCCGCGGTGGCGTTGAGCTTCATCGTGCAGGACCCGAGCGGGATCATCGCCCGGTCCAGGGCCACGTCCTTGTCCGACAGGCGGCGCAGGTACCGCAGCATCTCGGTCTCGGAGCGGTACGAGTGGAAGGTCGGGTGGGTGAGGTAGCCGCTCGTGCGCACGAGCCCGTCGGGCAGCACCTCTCTCCGTTCTGGCAGTTCTCCTGCTGCGGCACCGAAGGCGGCGGCGAGGCGATCCGCGGTGGCCTCGGTGCAGGTCTCGTCGAACGCGAGGGACACGGTGTCGGCGTCGACCAGGCGGATGTCGATGCCCTCCTCGGCGGCCCGCTCGACGACGCCGGCGGCCTCGCCCGGGACCTCGACGGTGAGCGTGTCGAACCAGGCGTCGTTGCGGACGGTCCGGCCGGCCTGCTCCAGCCGGGCTGCGAAGGCACTGGTCAGTCCATGGACGCGCCCGGCGATGGCCCGCAGCCCCTCGGGGCCGTGGTACACGGCGTACATCGAGGCGATGACAGCCAGGAGCACCTGGGCGGTGCAGATGTTGGACGTCGCCTTCTCGCGACGGATGTGCTGCTCGCGCGTCTGCAGCGCGAGGCGGGTGGCGGGCCGGCCTGCGGCATCGACCGAGACGCCGACGAGGCGTCCGGGCAGGGTCCGCTTGTACTCCTCCCGGCAGCCCATGAAGCCGGCGTGAGGGCCGCCGAAGCCGAGGGGCACGCCGAAGCGCTGCGACGAGCCGACCACGATGTCGGCGCCGAGCTCGCCGGGCGGGGTCAGGACGGTGCAGGCCAGCAGGTCGGTGGCCACGACGGCGAGTGCGCCGGCTGCGTGGGCGGCGTCGATGGCGGGGGAGGGGTCCACGACCGCGCCGGACGCCGCGGGGTGCTGGACCAGCACACCGGCGGCGTCGGAGAGGTCGGCGGCGGCCACGTCGTCCACCACGTCGACGGTGACCCCGATGGCATCGGCCCGGGCCTCGAGCACCGCGATGGTCTGGGGGAAGGTGTCAGCGGCGACGACGAAGCGGGGGCGGTCACCCTTCACCAACCGGCCGCACATGGCCATGGCCTCGGCCGCTGCGGTGCCCTCGTCGAGCAGTGAGGAGTTCGCCAGCTCGGTCCCGGTGAGGTCGGTGATGACGGTCTGGAAGTTGAGCAGCGCCTCGAGGCGGCCCTGGGAGATCTCGGGCTGGTACGGGGTGTAGGCGGTGTACCAGGCGGGATCCTCCAGCACGTTCCGGCGGATGACCGGCGGCGTGTGGGTGCCGTGGTAGCCGAGGCCGATCATGGCGGTGCGCACGACGTTGGCCCCGGCCAGGGCCCGCAGCTCGGCGAGGGCTTCCTCCTCCGACGCGGCCTCGGGCAGGTCCAGGGGTTCGGTCGAGCGGATCGACGACGGCACGGCCTGATCGATGAGCTCGTCGAGGGAACCGGCGCCGACGACGTCGAGCATCGTGGCGATCTCGTCACCTCGGGGGCCGATGTGGCGGCTCGGGAAGCCCGGGTTCGGGATCGGTGCGGTGCTGGTCATGGGTGGAGGCTCCCTGGTGCGCGTCGGCGTGGAGCCCCTTCTGTTCCGTGACCTGAGAGATTCGCCCGGCGAGGCCGGGCTTGCTCCTTCGGTGAGCCCGCAGGCTGCTCTCCAGAGGTGCCTCGTCCCGGCGGTCCGGTGGCCTGAGAGGTTCCGGGGCGGTTGCTCCTTCGGCGCCCTCCCCACTGGCGGTGGGGCGGGACTCTCCCGTCGGGGGTCGTCAGCGCCGCCATCGTAGACCCCGGCCTCGGCCCTACTGTGCAGCCGTGTCCGCCGTGACCGGGTCCGCCGTGCGCATCGAGGCCGACCAGCTCGACCTGGTGGCCCAGGCGTGGGACGCGGCGGTCGACCGGACCCCGGATGCGGACGAGTTCTGCGCCTCGAGCATCTGGTCGTTCTCGGCCGCGGCGTCGTTCCCCGAGCACGGCGCGCCGATCGTCCTCGGTGACGGCTCGTCCTTCGCCGGGCTGCGGCGAGCCACGGCCGAGGACGGCAGCCGGCTGCTGCTCGGACTGGATCCGGTGTGGGGCTTCGCCACGCCGATGGTCGGGCACCCGGTGCAGGCCGCCCGCCTGCTCGCCGCCCGCCTGCGGCTCGACGACCACGACGTCGCCGTGGTCACCGGCCAGCGCCTCGACGGCATCGGGCTGCAGTGCCTGGTGCGGGTGCTGGGCGAGCAGCGCCGGCTGCTGCAGGGGCCGACGGAGCAGCGGTTGCGGGCCGACCTGTCCGGTGGGCTCGAGCCGTGGCTGGCTCGGCGATCGAGTCGCTTCCGCCAGCGCCTGCGCCAGGTGCGCCGTCGAGCCGAGGACGCCGGCGTCGCGGTCGTCGACTGCTCGGCGCTCGCACCCGACGAGGCCATGGACCGCGTGCTCGCGGTCGAGGCGCGGAGCTGGAAGGGGGAGGAGGGCACCGGCCTGGCCAGCGAGTCCCTGGCCGGCTTCTACCGGCGCATGGCCTGGCGCCTGGCCGCCGGCGACCAGCTGCGCCTGCTCTTCGCCCGCCAGGGGGAGCGGGACATCGGCTACGTGCTCGGAGGCGTGCGGGGCCGCACCTACCGGGGCCTGCAACTGTCCCACGACGCTGGCGTCCGTGCTCTCGGCATCGGCCACCTGCTGCAGATCCACCAGCTCGAGGCCCTCGAGGGGACCGGCATCGACGTCTACGACCTCGGCATGGACATGCCCTACAAGCGGCGGTGGGCCGATCGCATCGATGAGACGTTCGCCGTGCTCATCGCCCCCTGAGGCGATCCGCCCCTCTCCGAGCTGGCAGTGCCCCCGTCGCAGTCAGCGTCGGCGACGGCCGGTGATGCCGAGCCCGGCGAGGTCGACGGGCGCGAGGTGGCCGAGCGTCTGCTCGCACCGGGCGACGGGGATCTCGACCGGGTCGACCGCGACGCTGGCCTTGTCCAACCCCGCCGTCCGCCACGCCTGGAGCTGCACGCCCCCGGAGCTGCGGGCCACGGCGCTTCCCGGGTCGTAGAGGGGACGGGCCCGGATCACGTTCGGGTCGGTCGAGCGGAGCACCACGCAGGGGCGGTGCTTGCCCGGACCGTCGTCATCGTCCCGGGTGAAGGGCAGCCACGCGATCAGCACGGTCCCCGGGGGACGGGCCGGGTGGGCGTGCGGCCGCCGGGGACGGGCGGGGGAGCGGGGTCGGGGGATCCGGTCGACCACCTCCACCACCAGCCAGCGGAACCGGTCTCGGACCACCTCGAGGACGACGTGATCGCCGGGGCGGAGCGCTCCGTCGGGGTCGTCCAGGTCGCCGGTGACGGGGGAGCCGTCCCGGGTCCGTTCACCGTCGGCCCGCCACACGACGGTGCCCGGAGCAGGGACGCCGATGACCGTGGCGGTGACGACGCGGTGGTCCGGGTCGACCGGCACGAGTGGGGTGACTAGTCCGCGTCGTCGCGGCGCAGGTTCGAGCCGATGCCGGTCTCGATGTCGAGCTCGGGGCCGTCGTCGTCCTGGGCGAACCACGGCTGCTCGTCCTCGACGACCCGGCGCTGCTTCGACAGCGCCTTGAAGTCGTCCTTGCCCTTCCTGCGGAACAGACCCATGGCGGAGATCCTGCCAGGTCGCCCGGGCGCTCGGTACCGTCCGGGCATGGCCGCCGAGACCGTCGAGCGACGCTGCCGCTGGTGCGCCCGGCGCTTCACCGTCACCGTCGGGCCCGGCCGTCCCCGCGAGTTCTGCCGCCGGTCGTGCCGGCAGCGCGACTACGAGGCCCGCCAGCGGGCGAGCGAGGTCGGCCTGTCCGAGCACGAGCTGGTCCTCACCCGCCAGGCGATGGACGACCTTCGTGACCGGCTCTACGTGCTGGAGTGCGCGGTCGAGGACGTCGAACGGGACCTGACCGGTTCACCGACCCGGGCGGAGTACCGCGAGGCCCTGGACTGGCTGCTCGACGCAGCGCGGCCGGTGGTCGAATCCCTCGGGCGCGAAGGCCGAGCACCGGACTAGTCACTGGTTCCGTCACTGTGACGAAATGACCACACCCGGTGCTGCACTTCTGGAACGGGGGCGCATGTGGGAAGGTGCGCCCGTGCGCCGTCGTCCGACAGGCGCCGACCACCGACGGAGGACCACCCATGGCCGCTCGCACCGACGAGAAGCACCGCCGCCGGCTCCGGAAGGAGCGCGGAGAGCTGGAAGGCATCCTCGAAGCCCTCCAGGGCCAGCTGCGCAGCCTGGTCGACGAGGGGCGCGAGGTCGCCGAGTCGGACTTCTCCGAGGAGGGCGGAGACCCCGACGGCGGCGTGGTCGAGCGAGACCGCGTGCGAGCCCGCATCGCCGACACCGAGGAGCACCTCCGCCAGGTCGACCGGGCCGAGCAGGCGATCGAGGACGGGACCTACGGCACCTGCCGGGTGTGCGGCACCCAGGTGCCCGAGGAGCGCCTCGAGGCGCTGCCGTGGACGACGCTGTGCGTCCAGTGCAAGGCGGCCGGCCACAGCGCCTGAGCGCGGTGGAGGGCGGTTCGGGCTCCACCTGGCCGTCCAGGATCGCAACTTTACAGAACGTGGATTCTCGGCGAAGATCAGGATGGCGGTAGTTCGCAGCCGCAACTCGCGGCCCGGCTAACGGCACGTAGGGACGGCTACGGCACTGTGGTCGGCGGCGCTCCGCAACGCTCTCGTTCCCACTGGTAATGATCCTCGTCGAACCTCACGAGCTGGTCACCGACGAACCCGTAGCCGTTGACCGAGTCCCCAATCAGAGTCCGGCCATCTGGACACTCGATTCGCTCGAAGAAGACCGCCACGTCGTCATCGACGATGCAGTACGGGTCGATCTCGCCCAAGACGATGGTATCGCCGACCGCAGGACAGTCTTCGATGCCTGTTCGATCGGGAGGCTCGGAAGCTGTCTGGTCCCAGGAACACCCAAGGCACGACGCGAGGCCCAGCACTGACACGGCCCAGATGCCACGTCGCACACGCATCCCCGAGTGTTCGTCATGCGCTCCCATCTGTCCTAGTCGCGAGGCAACCGCTCGCCGGCTCGTGTTCGCCGATCTTCCCAGATGCTGGATGATCGGTCCGGCTACTCCGCCGTCCGCTCGACGATGCGCTTGACGGTCATGTGCGAGATCCCGCTCGCCTCGGCGATCTCGCGCAGAGATGATCCAGCGCGGTGCGCCTCACGGATCGCTGCGTCTCGCTTGCTCGAAGCGATGCCGGCGTTCTCGGCCGCGTAGCGAACAAGCTTCAAGAGGTTCTCCTGCTTCGATTCGGGCTTCGTGGTTGTCGCCATCTGGCTGCTCTCAGTCGTCGGTCCGGTTCAGGACGAGTTCGATAATGAGCCGAGCCTCCTCAGCCCAGGTGTCTCGGAGCTGGTCGTCGTCGGTCACCGCATCGGCGGCCTCGGCGAGGAGCAGGCAAATCGCCATGGCCTCGTCGTAGGTGAGCTTGACGTCGCCTCCAGGCACACGTCCGACTGTATCAAGTTGTTACGACGGGCTGCGTGCATAATGCCGGATCTTTGGCGGCTCGACCACCCCTCTCCCCCGCTCCTATCGCTCAGGCGCGTTCCACTTTTGGCAAAAACGCGTTCCACTCCCTCAGGGCCCGATCCGCTGACCTGGGGGTTCACCCTTTGTCACCAATCCCCGATGGGTGGGTCGGCGGATGGGCCGCGCTGCCTCGCTCCCCATCGTCCATCCCTGGTTTCGTCACCGTGACGCTTCGACGTGCTCAGCGGTGCGGCGGCGCACCGGTAGCCTGGTGCGATGGCCCCGCGCAGCAGGACCGGCTCCCGACCGAGCCGTGAGGAACGTCGTGCCCAGCTGCTCGAGGCCGCGGTCGCTGCCATCCGCACCATCGGCCCCAACGCGTCCATGGAGCAGCTCGCCGCCCAGGGTGGGGTGACCAAGCCGATCCTGTACCGCCACTTCGGTGACCGCGAGGGCCTGGGGCGGGCCATCGGCGACCACTACGCCACGGTCCTCATGAACCGCCTGGCGACGCCTCTGGAGAGCGAAGCGCCGCGCGACCTGCTGTGGCGGACCGTCGACACCTACCTCGAGTTCCTCGAGGATGAGCCCCAGCTGTACACGTTCCTCACGTCCGGCGGCGGCGTGCGGCCCGACCTCGAGGAGGCGGGCGCCATCGTCGAATCGGTCGCCCGCGAGGTCGCGGTCCGCATCGGCGACCAGCTCCGCGCCCAGGGGCTCGACGCCGGCGGGGCCGAGCCCTTCGCCCACGGCATCGTCGGCATGGTCCACCAGGCCGGCGACTGGTGGATCCGCAACCGCACCATGTCCCGCCACGCCCTCACGACCTACCTCACGACCCTGCTCTGGAGCGGCTTCGAGGGCATCGCCCGGGGTGCGGGTGCCGACCCCGCAGTGATCTCGGGCACACACCTACACTGAGGGCATCGCGCCGCCGTCGAAGGAGACCTCCGTGCCAGCCACCGTGCCCCACCCCACCCCGCACAAGCTCCCGGAGTTCGCATCCGTCGAGGAGGAGCGCCTGCACCGCAAGCAGCGCCTCGCCGCCACGTTCCGCCTCTTCGGCCGGTTCGGCTTCAACGAGGGCGTGGCCGGCCACGTCACCGCCCGGGACCCCGAGCACCCCGAGCTGTTCTGGGTGAACCCCTTCGGCCTCAGCTTCGACCTGGTGCGCGTCTCGGACCTGATCCTGGTCGACCACAACGGCGCCGTCGTCGAGGGCGACTGGCCGGTCAACCAGGCCGCCTTCGCCATCCACTCCCAGATCCACCAGGCCCGCCCCGACGCCGTCGCCGCCGCCCACACCCACTCCAAGGCGGGTCGGGCGTGGTCGACCCTGGCTCGTCCCCTCGACATGATCACCCAGGACGCGTGCGCCTTCTACGACGACCACGCCGTCTTCGACGACTACACCGGCGTCGTCCTCGACGTCGAGGAGGGCAAGCGCATCGCCCACGCCCTCGGCGACAACAAGGCCGCCATCCTGCGCAACCACGGCCTGCTCACCGTCGGCGGCTCCGTCGACGAGGCCGCCTGGTGGTACATCAGCATGGAGCGCAGCTGCGAGGTGCAGCTCATGGCCGAGGCCGCCGGCACGCCGATCCTCATCGACGAGGAGGGGGCCCAGCAGGCCCACAGCCAGGTCGGCTCGAGCTTCGCCGGCTGGTTCAGCTTCCAGCCGCTGTACGACAAGATCCTCCGCGACCAGCCCGACCTGCTGGACTGAACCGGTGGCCGACGTCGTGCCGATCAGCGACAAGCTCCGGGACGCCCGGGAGCAGGTCCTGCGGCGCCACCTCGACGCGCACTGCACCGGCGACATCGACGCGGTCGTGGCCACCTTCACCCGGCCCCGGATGGAGCTGATCGCCTCCGGGCGGGTGCTCGACGGGGCCGAGGCGATGCGGGCCTACCTGGCCGAGCGGCGCCGCGCCTTCCCCGACCAGTCCTTCGAGGTCATCTGCCACCACCACAGCGACCGGGCCGTGGTGTCGGAGCACTGGATGACGGGCACGCACCTCGGTGAGGTCCACGGGGTCGAGCCCAGCGGCAAGCGGTTCCGGGCCCGGATGGCGTCGATCTTCGAGTTCGACGGCGAAGACCTGATCAACCAGCGCCTCTACTACGACGCCGGCACCATCGCCCGCCAGCTGGCCTAGTCATCTCCGACGGACCGGCGGGCGGTGACTAGCCCAGTCGTCGCAGGACGGTGGCCGAGCGGGCGCAGACCCCGAGCGATCGGCCCCGCACCAGCTGGCTGGACAGGAGCTCGTCGGAGGACAGCTCCACGACCCATCGCTCCCCCAGCGGTTCGCCCGGCAGCGTCCACTCGATCGAGCCCGGGGTCGGGTTGAGCAGCAACAGGAAGCTCTCGCCGACGATGGGTTCGCCCCGTCGGTCGACCGAGGGCATCGCCTCGCCGTTCAGGAAGATGCCGATCGCGTCGGCCAGCCCCGAGTTCCAGTCGTCGTGGGTCATCGACGTGCCGTCCGGCTTCAGCCACGCGATGTCGAACACGTCGGAGCCGTGGATCGGCCGGCCCTGGAACCAGCGGCGTCGGCGGAACACCGGGTGCTCCCGGCGCAGGTGCACCAGGCGGCGGGTGAAGTCGAGCAGCTCGAGGTCGACCTCGGACCAGTCGAACCAGGACAGCTCGTTGTCCTGGCAGTAGGCGTTGTTGTTGCCCCGCTGGCTGCGGCCGAGCTCGTCGCCGCCGAGGAGCATCGGCACGCCCTGGGAGCACAGCACGGTGATCAGCAGGTTCTTTCGCTGACGCCGCCGCAGCGCCTGGATCTCGGGGTCGTCGGTGGGGCCCTCCACGCCGTGGTTCGAGGAGCGGTTGTCGTCGGTGCCGTCCCGGTTGCCCTCCCCGTTGGCCTCGTTGTGCTTGCGGTCGTAGGCGACGAGGTCGGCGAGGGTGAAGCCGTCGTGGGCGGTCACGAAGTTCACCGACGCCGACGGTCGGCGGCTGGACGCCTCGTAGAGGTCCGAGGAGCCGGTGAAGCGGTAGCCGAAGTCCCGCAGCGCGGTGTGCTGCTGGAGCCAGTAGTCGCGCACGGTGTCACGGAACTTGCCGTTCCACTCGGACCACAGCGGCGGGAAGTTGCCGACCTGGTAGCCCCCCTCCCCCACGTCCCAGGGTTCGGCGATCAGCTTCACCTGCGACACGACCGGGTCCTGCTGGATCAGGTCGAAGAAGGCAGAGAGGCGGTCCACCTCGTGCAGCTCTCGGGCCAGGGTGGCGGCCAGGTCGAAGCGGAACCCGTCGACGTGCATCTCGGTGACCCAGTAGCGCAGCGAGTCCATGATGAGCTGCAGCACGTGGGGGTGGCGCATGTTCATGGAGTTGCCGGTGCCGGTGTAGTCCCGGTAGCGGGCCCGGTCGGCGTCCTCGAGGCGGTAGTAGGCGGCGTTGTCGATGCCCTTGAACGACAGCGTCGGCCCGTCGTGGTCGCCCTCGGCGGTGTGGTTGTAGACCACGTCGAGGATCACCTCGATGCCGGCATCGTGCATCGACTTGACCATGTGACGGAACTCCTGGACCTGGCCGCCCTCGTCGCCCCACGCGGCGTAGCCGTTGTGCGGGGCCAGGAAGCCGATGGAGTTGTAGCCCCAGTAGTTGGTCAGGTCCTTGTCGACCAGCCAGTGGTCGTGGATGAACTGGTGCGTCGGGAGCAGCTCCACGGCGGTGATGCCGAGGCGGCGGAGGTGCTGGATGGCCACCGGATGCGCCAGCCCGGCGTAGGTGCCGCGCAGCTCGTCGGGGATGCCCGGCATCTTCTGGGTGAAGCCCTTGACGTGGACCTCGTAGATGATCGTGTCCTCGAGCGGGGTGCCCGGCGCGTGGTCGTTGCCCCAGTGGAAGAACGGGTTGACCACGACCGACTTGGGGACGTGGGGCGCGCTGTCCTCCACGTTCGGCCGGGCCGGATCGTCGAAGCGGTGGGAGAAGCAGGCTTCGTCCCAGTCGACGGTGCCGGTGACCGCCTTGGCGTAGGGGTCCAGCAGCAGCTTGTGCGGGTTGCAGCGGTGGCCGGCGTCGGGCGCCCAGGGGCCGTGCACGCGGAAGCCGTACTGCTGGCCGGGGCCGACCCCGGGGAGGTAGGCGTGCCAGCAGTGCGCGTCGACCTCGACCAGCTCGTGGCGGGTCTCACGCCCGTCGCGGCCGAACAGGCACAGCTCGACCCGCTCGGCGATCTCGCTGAAGAGGCTGAAGTTGGTGCCGGCCCCGTCGAAGGTGGCGCCGAGTGGGTATGCCCGACCGGGCCAGATCTCGCTCAGGATCCGAAGGCGTCCAGGTCGAAGG
This sequence comes from Salinilacustrithrix flava, assembly GCA_024128875.1. Taxonomy (GTDB): domain Bacteria; phylum Actinomycetota; class Acidimicrobiia; order Acidimicrobiales; family Salinilacustritrichaceae; genus Salinilacustrithrix; species Salinilacustrithrix flava. The sequence continues at coordinate 20,426 of JAMYFF010000009.1, read as the reverse complement.
TGTCAGCGATGTCGGCGCAGTTCTCGGTCATCCACGCATCGACCTCGGCTGCGGCCGCCTCGTACTCCTCACCGAACGCGGTGTCGAGGCTCTCGAGCTTGGCCATGGTCTCGGGATCCATGCTCTCGGGGTCGGTGAAGTCCAGCACCACGCCCTCGAGCTCGGCTGCGACCTGGCTGAAGCCGTCGGCCAGGGTCGAGAAGGCATCGCGGATCTCGTCGGGGGCTGCCGCCGCGACCTCCTGGGTCGCCTCGGCGAGGGGGGCGAAGAGCTGGCCGAAGTCGGTCGCCTCCTCGCCGCCGTACATGGTGGTCGGATCGAAGTCCTCGAAGGCCGTGGCGAAGGCGGCGAGGAAGCCGCACTCCCCCATGCTGTCGGCGAGGGCCTCTTCGTCGATGTCCTCGGAGGTGCCGGAGTCGGTCTCGCTCTCGGTCTCGCTCTCCGTGGTGTCCTCGGCAGCGTCGGCGACCGTGTCGTCGGTGGCGGTGCTGGTGTCGTCGTCATCGCCGCACGCGGCGAAGAGCAGGGCGACGGCGACGAGCGGGGCGAAGATCTTGCTGCGGTGCATCAGGCATTCCCTCGGGAAGGTTCTGTCGGGCCAGAGACACTACCCCGCGTGGTCACCCGTCGCGGTCGTTCGGCCAGAACGGCGGCTTGGTCACCACGGCAGGCACCACCGAACCCCGGACGTCGATCTCGACCTCGACCCCGTCCTCCACGTCCGGCGGCAGGAAGGCCAGCGCGATGCCGGTCTCGAGCATGGGCGAGAAGTTGCCGGAGGTGACCGTGCCGGCGCTGACGCCCCCGACGTGCACCGGGTTCCCCGTGCGGGGTGGCCGGCGTCCCTCGCAGACCAGGCCGCGCAGGCGGCGGGCCACCCCGGTCTCCCGTTCCGCCTGCAGGGCGGCCTTGCCGCGGAACTCGGTGTCCCAGCGGACCACCCAGCCGAGGCCGGCCTGCAGCGGGGTGATGCCGGGGCCGAGCTCGTTGCCGTGCAGGGGCAGACCGGCCTCGAGGCGCAACGTGTCCCGGGCGCCGAGACCCGCCGGCTCGATGCCGCCGGCCAGCAGCGCCTGCCAGAAGGCGGGTGCCACGTCGGCGGGCACTGCGCACTCCACCCCGTCCTCCCCGGTGTAGCCGGTGCCGGCCACCGTGCAGGCGTGCCCGTCCCAGTCGAAGCTGCGGACCGCGAAGCGAGGCACCTCGGCCGCATCAGGTGCCACCGCTGCGAGGCGGGCGCGCGCGTCAGGCCCCTGGATCGCGATCACGGCCCGCGTCGCGGTCACGTCCTCCCCGCCGATGGCCTCCCGCACGCCGTCGGTGTTGGACGCGTTCGGCATGACGTCGAACACCTCGTCGTCGCGCCACCACACGATGATGTCGTCCACCACCGAGGCGTCGTCGGCGTCGAGCAGGTGGGTGTACTGGGCCCGACCCGGCTCGATCCGGCGGAGGTCGTTGGTGAGCGTGGTCTGCAGCCGCTCGAAGGCACCGGGCCCGGTGACGCGCACCGTGCCGAGGTGGGACACGTCGAAGGCGACCGCGCCGGTGCGACAGGCGCGGTGTTCGGCGACGGTGCCCTCGGCGTACGCGAGCGGCATCTCCCAGCCGCCGAAGGGAACGAGCTTGGCGCCGAGGGTGCGGTGCTCGGCATCGAGGGGCGATCGCTGCATGCCCCGAGCCTGGCAGGTGCGAGGCGGCGGGCGGATCAGCCCTGGGCGGCGGTGCCGATGCCCTTCGGGGTGGTGTCGTCGCTGAACATCTGCACGGCGGTGTCGAGCTCCTCGATGACGCCGTCCATGGGGAGCAGGTTGAGCACGCCCTGTCCCTGGTAGCGGTTCACCACGTCGATCAGCTCGTTGCCCCGGACCAGCACGGCGCTCGTGCCGTCGATGACCAGGTGGGCGGAGGCGACGTCCTCGCCGAGGCGCTCGCGCAGGTACTCGAAGGCCTCGCGGATGGACTCCAGCTTGATGCCGGCGTCGAGCAGGCGCTTGATGACCTTGAGCTCGAGCAGGTCCTTGTAGCTGTAGCGGCGCCGGGTGCCGGAGCCGCCGGCGTCGGCGAGCGACGGCCGGATCAGGTCGGTGCGGGCCCAGTAGTCGAGCTGGCGGTAGGTGATGCCGACGATCTCTGCCGCCCGCTTCCCCGAGAAGCCACCTTCGATCGTGCCTGCCATCACCGCTCCTCCGTCCAGCGCCTCCAGCGGGCCCGACGGACCACACCGGCGAAATTACGCGCGTGTCGTGGCGGAATGGTATGACCGGTCGCGCGCTGCGTCAACGGGTGGCCCCGTCGGCCACCGCCTCCCCCAGCGCGAGCAGCTGCTCGGGCGTGCCGATGGCGATCAGCACCTCACCGGCTTGGAGGAGGGTCTCCGGTGTCGGGTTGCTGCGGAACCGCCCGGCGGCGTCGCGCATCGCGAGCACGAGCGCGCCGGTCCGGTCCCGGATGTGGGCGTCCCGCAGGCTCCGTCCGGCGATGGCCGAACCGGCGTGGACCTCGACCTCGGCCAACCGGAACTCGAGGTCGGCGTCGTGCATCACCACGTCGAGGAAGTCGGTGACGGAGGGTTGCAGGATCAACGCCGCGATGCGCTGGCCGCCGATGTGCTGGGGGTTGACCACCCGGTCGGCGCCGGCCTGGAGCAGCTTGGCCTCCGCGGACTCGATGCGGGCGCGGGCGACGATGAACAGATCGGCCCGGAGCGCCCGCCCGGAGAGGGTCACGAACAGGTTGGCGGCGTCGGAGTCGAGCGCGGTCACGAGGGCGCGGGCCCGGCCGATCGAGGCCGCGGCCAGGACGCCGTCGTCGGTGGCGTCGCCCTCGATGAAGGGCAGCTCCATCTCGCTGAACCGGTCGGGGTCGATGTCGATGACCACGACCTCGGTCCCGGATGCGGCGATGTCGCGCGCGATCGTCTGGCCGACGCGTCCCCACCCGCAGACGATGACGTGGTCGGACATGGCGGCGATGCCCTTGTCCATGCGCCTCCTCCAGATCTGGTCGGTGAGTCGACCCTCGACGATCGATTCGAGCATGACACCCAGGGTGTAGAGCGCCGTGCCCACACCGCTCACGACGAGCGTCATCGTCACGACCCGGTATCCGGTGGTGTCGATCAGGTGGGCGGGGCCGATCTCCCGGTACCCGACCGTGGAGATGGTCAGGATCGTCTGGTACAGCGAGTCCTCGGGCTCCAGGCCGATGACCACGTACCCGAGCGTCCCGAGCAGCGTGACCAGCCCGAGCAGCAGCACACCTCGCTGGAGGCGGGCCGCTGCGCTGACCGGGTGCGGCCGCCCCACGCTGGCCCGCCGGCGCAGCTCGGCGCCCCACACGTGCTGGTGCCTCGTCCTAGGACGCGAAGTCTTCGGGGTTCACCTGGTCGATGAACTCACGGAACTCCTCGACGACCTCGTCGTCGTCCTCGAGGTCCTCGTCGTCGGGCACGTCCAGGTAGCCGGCTTCGGCCAGGACGGCCTCGTCGGCGAACACGGGCGTGCCCACCCGCACGGCGATGGCCATGGCATCGCTCGGGCGGGCCGAGACGACGTGGACCTGCTCGCCGACCTGCAGGTGGAGATCCGCGTAGTAGACGTCGTCGCGCAGCGCCGAGATCACGATGCGATCGAGGTGGGCGTCCAGCTCGTCCAGCAGCAGGGTGATGAGGTCGTGGGTGAGGGGCCGGCGCGTCTCCACGCCATCGAGCGCGAAGGCGATGGCCTGGGCCTCTGGTCCACCGATCATGATCGCCAGCATCCGGCGATCGCCCTCGAGCTCCCGGAGCAGCATCACCGGGGTGTTCGAGGGCATGTCCACGCGGACGCCGACGAGCTCCATCTCCGAAGTCATCACGGGCCACCCTATCGCTGGCCCCGCGGACCCCGTTGCGGTCCGCGCTACGGGAGGGTGTCGCGCAGCGCCCGGCGCAGCAGCGCGGCGTGCAGGGACTCGCCCGCGTCGGCCAGCTCGGTGACGGTGTCGACCGCACGGGCCCGGGCTTCGGGGTTGCGCTGCTTGAGCAGGGGCACGATGAGCTGCTCGAGCACCCCCGCCTCGCGCTCGGCGGCGATCTTGTACATGCGCAGGTGGCGGACCTCGACGCCGTGGTCGAGGAACGCCCGGCACGCCTCCACGATCGGCAGCTGGTCGACGTCGTAGTAGGTGTCGTTCCCGATCCGTCGCGACGAGATCATCGAGAACCCCTCGAGCTCGTGCACCGCATCGACGCCGACGTTGGCCCGGGCGGCCAGCTCCTCGGCGGTGAGGGAGGACCCGTCCGGCGCGTGGTCGAGGGCGGTGCCCACCGGCTGCGGTGCGCCCTCGGGCGCTTCGGCTGGCTCCGGGGGGGCCGGCTCCTCGTCGTGGGGGCCGACCTCGATCGCCGAGGCCGCAGCCAGCGATGCCGCGGCGTGGCGGACGTCGTCGCCGCTCTCGTCCTGGAGAGCCCCGGGGAGCTGGTCGGCGGGCGGGCTCTGGTGATCGCCCGCCGGCGGTGTCCCGGTGGCGTCCCACTCGGCGAGCCGCTCGCGGATCACCTTCAGGGGCAGGAAGTGGTCCCGCTGCTGGGTCAGGATCCACTGCAGGCGCTCGATGTCGGCGTCGTAGAACTTGCGGTAGCCGGACGGCGTGCGCTCGGGGTCGAGCAGGCCTTGGGACTCGAGGAAGCGGATCTTGGAGATCGTGATGTCCGGGAAGTCCGCCTGCACCAGCGAGAGGACCTCGCCGATGGACAGGTGGGCGTGCTCCCCGGTCTCGTGGCTCATGCGTCGCCGTGGACGAAGACCAGCTTGAAGGACCCGATCTGCAGCTCGTCACCGTCGCGCAGGGGCGCCTCCTCGACCCGGTTCCGGTTCAGGTAGGTGCCGTTCAGGGAGCCGACGTCGCGCACGGTGTAGTCGTCGCCCTCCCGGGTGATCTCGGCGTGGCGACGGGAGACGGTGACGTCGTCGAGGAAGATGTCGCTCTCGGGATGGCGACCAGCGACGGTGCGGTCGGCGTCGAGGACGTAGCGGCTGCCGGCGTTGCGCCCGCGCCTGACCACCAGCGCGCCGACGCCTGCCGGGATCTCGTGCAGGTCGACCCCGACGTCCTCGGCCCCTTCGAGGCCGGGCTCGGTGTGGAACGTGATCGTGGAGTCCTCGCCGCTGCGGTGCTCGAGGCCTGCCCCGCAGGACGAGCAGAAGTTCGACCCGAGGGGGTTGCCGTGCCCGCAGCGGGTGCAGAAGACGTGATCAGCCACCGGAGCCGCCTCAGCCCTCGATGAGGTTCCGGTAGGCGCCTGCGTCCAGGAGCTCGGTGCCGCCGTCGGCCGTCTCGATGATGAAGATCCAGCCCTCGCCGTAGGGGTCGTCGTTGAGCCGTTCGGGGGTGTCGGCCAGCTCGGTGTTGACCTCCACGATGGTGCCCGACACGGGCGCGTAGATGTCGGAGACCGACTTGGTGGACTCCACCTCGGCGATGGCGTCGCCGGCGGACACGTCGGCGCCCACCTCGGGCAGCTGCACGTAGACGACGTCGCCGAGGGCGTCCTGGGCGTAGTCGGTGATGCCGACGCGGGCCCGGCCGCCGTCGGTGCGGATCCACTCGTGGTCGGACGAGTACGCGAGGTCCTCGGGCACGTTCATGCCGGCGGAGGCTACCGGACGATCCGGCCCGGGCTCAGCGATGGAGCGCGTGCCGGGTGCGATCAGGCTGCGCTGCGATCGGCCCGGACCTGGCGACCCTCGGCGAGGGCCTTGCGCCCGAGCGGGATGTAGAGCAGGGCCGACCAGTAGGCCAGGGCCAGGCCCGGGACTCCCACGACCCACGCCAGCACCCGGAACCCGTCGGCCGTGGCGTGGTCGCTGGCGCCGACGAGGAAGGACGGGAACGCGCCCATCAGGGCGAACGTCGCGGCCTTGCCGTACCAGGTGACGTCGATCCGCGACGCGCCGAGCGCGGCGAGCGAGACGGTGCCGATGGCCACTGCGGCCTCGCGGACCAGCACCGCGACGGCGAACCAGAGCGGGACGGAGCCGTCGATGATGATGGAGCCGACGCCGACGAAGAACAGCAGGCGGTCGGCCACCGGGTCGAGCACCTTGCCGACGTTGGACACCTGCCCGAGGCGGCGGGCCAGGTAGCCGTCGAGCCAGTCCGTGCTGCCGATGAGGAACAGCACCCACCCGGCCGCCCACCGGTCGTCCGCGCCGAACAGGAGGTAGACGAACACCGGCAGGGTGCACAGCCGGATGACGGTGATGAGGTTCGGGATGGTGAGGATCCCGGCGTCTTCGACGAGGTCCTCGTCGAGGACGATCGCATCGTCGGGTGCGACGGCGGATTCGGCGGCGTCCTCGACCGGTTCGCTCATGAAATGCACCCTACGGTCCCTGTCACACTGGCGGGCATGGCCACCGTGTTCACCAAGATCATCCAGGGCGAGCTCCCCGGCCGCTTCGTCTGGCGGGACGACCGCTGCGTCGCGTTCCTCTCGATCAACCCGCTGCGCCACGGCCATGCGCTGGTCGTGCCCGTCCAGGAGGTCGACCACTGGCTCGACCTGGACCCCGAGGTCAACAGCCACCTCATGGCGGTCAGCCAGCGGATCGGACAGGCCCAGATGGCGGCCTTCTCCCCCACCAGGATCGGGCTGATGATCGCCGGCCTCGAGGTTCCCCACGTGCACCTGCACGTCGTGCCGATCGACGGGGTGCACGACATGGACTTCGCCAACGCCGCTCGGGACCCCGACGCCGCCGCGATGGATCAGGCCCGAGACGACCTCGTGGCCGCCCTCCGCAGCGCGGGCCACGACCCGGGCGTGGACTAGAGCAGGGAGGTCTGCTCCGCGGGCTCCTCGGGCACCAGCTCGAGCAGCTCGGGGCCGTTGTTGCGCACGTTGTTCACGAGCGGGGCCACCGGCGTGGCGGTGAGGATGCCGTCGGGCAGCGGCACCAGGAGCCCGGAGAGCGCCTCGAGGTCGTGGTTGTCCCGGTCGAGCCAGGTGGCCCAGCGCTCCTCGGGGAGGATCACCGGCATGCGGTCGTGGATGGTCGCCAGGAGCTCGTTGGGCGAGGTGGTGACGATCGTCAGCGAGCGCAGCGGCTCCTGGTCCTTGTCCGGCCCCCGCCAGAGGGACCAGAGACCGGCGAAGGCCAGCGGCTCGCCGTCGTCGCGGTGGATGAACATCGGCTGCTTCTTGGGCTTCTTGGCGCTGTCGAGCTTGCGCCACTCGTAGAAGCCGTCGGCGGGCACCAGGCAGCGGCGGGTGGCGAAGGGCTTCTTGAACGCCGACTTCTCCGCGAGCGTCTCGGCCCGGGCGTTGATCATCCGTGAGCCGATCTTGACGTCCTTGGCCCAGGACGGCACCAGGCCCCAGAAGAAGGCGTCCAGGAAGCGGCCCCCGTCGGCCTCGACGACGGCGAGGACGTCCTGGGTGGGGGCCACGTTGTAGTTGGGCTCGATCACCGACTCGGCCACGGCCTCGGCCCCGAAGTAGGCCGCCAGCTCGTCGGGTGGCGACGTGGACACGAAGCGACCGCACATGGCTCCGACGGTACCCACGGTGGCGGCGGTGGCGACGGCCTGCCACGCTTCGTCCATGACCGATGCGTCCCCCGCGTTCGACGTCGTCCTGTTCGGGCCCACCGGTGTCACCGGCCGGGAGGTGGCCCGCCACCTGCACCGCCGAGCCCCCGAGCTGGGGCTCACCTGGGCCGTCGCCGGACGCGATCGCGACCGCATCGAGCGGTCGCTGGCCTCGGTGGGCGCCGAACCAGCCGACATCCTCCACGCCGACACCGACGACCGGCGCTCCATCGAGGACATGGTCGGGGCTGCGAAGGTCGTCGCCGACCTGGTCGGGCCCTTCGGCCGCCACGGCGAGCCCGTCTACGCCGCGTGCGCGAGGGCCGGTACCCACTGCATCGACCCCTGCGGGGAGATCGACTGGGTGCTCGACATGATCCGGCGCTACGACGACCGGGCGACGGAGAGCGGCGCCATCATCGTCCCCACGGCGGGCTTCGAGGCGCTGCCCTTCGACCTCGGGGCCCTCCTCGCCGCCCACCTGCTGCACGAGCGCACCGGCCTCGGCGTGGCCTCGGTCGACGTGGCCGTCACCATCACCTCCGACCGGGACCTCCGGGTCCGCTCGGCCGCCGACGCGGTCTCCGGCGGCACCTTCGCCAGCGGCATGGAGCAGATCCGGCGGGGCCGCCCCGAGGTGTCCGATCCCCATGTGCTCGACACCAGGGCGGGCCGGTCCGGTCGCTACGACCTGCGTCCCCGCAAGCACAGCGGCACCGGGCGCTGGCTGTCACCGATGGTGCCGTCCCCGTTCCTGAACCCGCCGGTCGTCCACCGCTCCGCATCGCTCCTTCGCGACAGCGGCGACACGATCCACGCCGCCGACTTCGAGTACCGGGAGGGCGTCGACACCGCCGGCATGCTCCCCGGGCTGCTGGCCGCGCCCGCTGCCGTGGCCGGATCGCTCCTCGCCGTCGGCATGGGCACCCTCACCGGCGCTCGCGAGAAGGTCCGCCGCTCGATCGTGAGCGCCCTCGAGCGGGTCGGGCCCTCCCCCGGCGACGGGCCCCGGCCCGAGGACCTCGATCGCTGGCGCTACCGCCTCGACGTGCGGGCCGTCGACACGAGCGGCGGCACGCAGGACGTGGTCGTGGAGGCCGACGGCCATCCCGGGTACAAGTCGACCGCCACGATCCTGGGTGAGGCTGCCCTCGCCCTCGCCGACCCCGAGGCACCCACACCCGACGGTGCCGGCTTCCTCACGCCGGCGACCGCACTCGGGCTGGAGGTCCTCGATCGCTTCGAGCAGGCCGGCATGCGCATCCGGCCGGCCTGAGCGCCGGTTGTGCCGTCGGCCCCGATCGGATAGAGCTCACCCATGACCGGCTTCCTCCTCCCCACCGAAGCGATCACGTCGATCGAGGCGTACCTCGCGACGGAGACGGGCGGGGCCGGTGTCGCCCGGGCCCAGGAGATCGGGCCGGAGGCGACCATCGAGGAGATCAGCCGGGCCGGCCTGCGGGGCCGGGGCGGCGGTGGGTTCCCGACGGGTCGCAAGTGGCAGGGCATCGCCTCCCAGGAGGGCACCCGTCGCTACCTCGTCGTCAACGGCGCCGAGGGGGAGCCGGGCACGTTCAAGGATCGGGCCCTGCTGCGGGCGAACCCGTACCAGCTGGTCGAGGGCCTGATCATCGCAGCGTTCGCCATCGCTGCCGAGGAGGTCTTCGTGTGCCTCAAGGAGCGCTTCGAGCGGGAGATCGACAACGTCACCCGGGCCGTCGCGGAGATGCAGGACGCCGGCATCTGCACGGACTGCAAGGTCACCGTCGTGGCCGGGCCGGACGAGTACCTGTTCGGCGAGGAGAAGGCGATGCTCGAGGTCGTCGAGGGCCGTCCCCCGCTCCCCCGCCTGCTGCCGCCCTACGAGCACGGGCTGTTCGCCAGCGACATGCAATCCGGGTGGGAGGGCACGCCGGTGTCCGCCCCCGGTGCCGGCGGCGACGCCAACCCCACGCTGGTCAACAACGTGGAGACGCTGTCGAACGTGCCGCACATCCTGGCCCGGGGTGCCGAGTGGTTCCGCTCGATGGGCACCCCGGAGTCCCCCGGCACGATCGTGGCCACCGTGGTCGGCGACGTGGTGGCCCCCGATGTCGGCGAGGTCGAGATGGGATCGACCCTGCGCGACGTCATCGACGCCGTCGGCAGCGGCGTGGGACCGGGCCGATCGGTGAAGGCGGTCTTCTCCGGCGTCGCCAACGCCGTCGTCACCGCGGACCAGCTCGACGTCCCGCTCACCTACGAGGGCTTCCAGGCCATCGGCAGCGGCATGGGCTCGGCCGGGTTCATCGTGCACGACGACACGGCCTGCATGGTCAACGCCGCCTACGTGTACTCGCGGTTCCTCTCCGTGGAGTCCTGCGGCCAGTGCCCGCCGTGCAAGCTCGGCTCCGGCGAGATCACCGAGCACCTCCAGCGGCTCGAGACCGGCGGCGGCACGGCCGAGGACATGCAGGGCATCGCCCACTGGCTGGGCCGCGTCACCGACGGCAACCGCTGCTACCTCGCGGTCGAGGAGCAGATCATGGTCACGAGCGTCGTGCGGGCCTTCGCCGAGGAGTTCGTCGAGCACGTCGACCACGGCAGCTGCCCCCGCCCCCGGCCCATCCCGCTCCCCAAGCTGGTCGACCTCGACGGCGGGCAGGCCACCTACGACGAGACCTTCTGGCGCAAGCGGCCCGACTGGACCTACGAGCCCGAGTGATCCGGGCCGAACCGGGTGCACCAGGTCGTACCAGCGCAACGCCACAGCCCCCGGTACGGTCCGGCACCCCACACCCCGTCCCAGGAGGGTCTCATGGAAGAGCGAAGGGTCGACGAGACCGAGGTCCGACGTGAACGACGCAGCGGCCGTGGACCGATCATCGGGCTGCTCGTGGTCCTGGGCGTGGTCCTCGTGGTCCTGATCGTGCTGCTGGTGAGCGGCGACGGTGACAGCGGCGACGGCATCAGCCCAGGGGACATCGAGGTGGACATCGGTGGGGACGACTGACGAGCGCGAGGGGCTGACGACCGCGACGCCCCGGGCTACCTGCGACGTCGCTCGGCGAGCTCGTCGGCCAGCGCGGCGGACAGCCGCTCCGCAGCGTCGCCGCTCAGGTGGGTGAAGTCGCTGAAGTCCTCGTTCCCGTACCCGTCGCTGACATCGACGAAGGGGACGTCGAGGTCGGTGGCGAGGCGACGCGCCTCGCGCTCGGCGGCCACGTCGACCGACGGATCGGGCAGCAGGTCCAGGAAGCGGGGGGCCTGGGGCAACCAGACGAAGACGACGTCCACACCCTGCTCGCGCAGCGCGCCGACCGTCCGTCGGATGTCCTCGGACATCCGCCCCCCGAGCTCGTAGTCGCCGATCACGTCGCGTCGGATCCGACGGCGCTCGGCATCGCTCGTGTTGGCCCTCCCCGGCCGCCGCTTGCCGTTGGCGTGCAGGACGTCCCGGGCGCCGCTCACCGGGTCGTCCGCCTCGAGCCACGAGCGGGGATCGGCCAGGGTCCGGCGGTGGCGGAACGTGGCCGACCGCGCCGACAGCCACCGGTCGACCTCCGCGAGCACCCCGTCCCGCGCCTCGAACGCCTCGTCGTAGAGGGGAGCCACCTCCTGGGGGCGCGCCGCGTTCAGGTCGATCGATGACAGGGGCCACACCACGGTGTCGACCTCGAGGTCGGGCAGGACGGCGTCGTCGAGCCAACGGCGCTGGAGCGGTGGGATGCCCGCGGGGATGGCGGCGTTGTAGCTGCGGGTGCTGAGCCGTCGGTCGATCACCGCGGGATCGATGCCGTGGTAGGTCTGCGAGGTCCCGATGAAGACGTAGTCGAGCTCTCCGTCCTGCTCGGCGATCTGCTCGACCTTGGCCTGGGCGATCTCGTGGTACCAGGTGACGGGCTCCGCGAACCCCGACGACACGGCGCGGATGGCCACCTCGACCGTCAGGAGCACGGCCACGAGCGTTGCGAGCATCTTGGAGGCGCGGGCGAGCATCAGAACTGGAAGTAGATGAAGGGGGTGGACGGCGAACCGCTGAACAGCACCAGCGCCACCACCGCGACGCCGGTGAGCGCACCGGAGGTCACGGGCGCGTCGAGGGGTCGGCGGACGGTGCGCACGAGACGGGACGGACGGGCCCGGTGGAGCACGTCGATGACCAACACGGCCACGAGCGCGCCAGCGATCATGAGGACCTCACCCCATGCCGCGAGCGACGCCGGCAGCACAGGTCCGCTGAACATCGAGGCCAGCATCTCGCCGGCGTTGCCGAGCGAGCTGGCCCGGAAGGGCACCAGGGTCACGTTCCAGACCAGGAACGCAGCCACGATCGCCGGCACGTGCCGCAGGGCCGGGAGCCGATCGCTGTCGTCGGGCTGCACGCCCATGGCCCGTTCGACCGAGAGGATCACGCCGTGCAGCACGCCCCACGCCACGAACGTCCACGCCGCGCCGTGCCAGAGCCCGCCCAGCGTCATGGTGATCATCAGGTTCCGGTACGTCGTCCAACGGCCGTGCCGGTTGCCGCCGAGGGGGACGTAGAGGTACGCCCGGAGCCACGACGACAGCGAGACGTGCCATCGGTTCCAGTACTCGGTGAGGTTGCGTGACAGGTAGGGCTGGCGGAAGTTGACCCGCAGCTCCACGCCGAGCAGCCGCGAGGTGCCGCGGGCGATGTCGGTGTAGCCGGAGAAGTCGCCGTACACCTGCAGGGCGAAGGCGACCATGGTCGTCCAGGCCATGACGCTGGAGAGGTCCCCGGCGTTCGAGAAGCCCCGGTTCACGATGGGCGCGACCGCGTCGGCGATGGCCACCTTCTTGACCAGGCCGAGCAGGATCAGACCGAGCGCGGAGTGGATCGTCTCGGCGTCGGGGCGGGCACGCGCCGAGCGCAGCTGGGGCAGCAGGTGGGTGGCCCGCTCGATCGGACCGGCCACGAGCTGGGGGAAGTACGCCACGTACAGGGCGAACGTGGGCAGGTCGCGCTCGGGTGAGAGCTGCCGGCGGTAGACGTCGAAGGTGTACGAGATCGTCTGGAACGTGTAGAAGCTGATGCCGACCGGCAGGACGATCTGGAGCAGCGCCGGGTTGGGCTCCAGGCCCGCCCGAGCGAGCAGCGATGCGGCTGACTCGACGAAGAAGCCGCCGTACTTGAACACCCCGAGGATCCCCAGGTTGGTCACCACGCTCGTGACCAGCAGTGCCTTGCGGGCGCGCTCGGTCTGCTCGGTCCCCAGGGCTCGGCCGATCGTGTAGTCGACGGCGGTCGAGAGGAAGATCAGCCCGAGGAAGCGCCAGTCCCAGGCGGCGTAGAACACGTAGGACGCCACGAGCAGCACCCACCGGCGCGCCGCAGGACGGACGGTCCAGTGCAGCCCGACCACCGCGGGCAGGAACAGGGCGTAGACGAGGGAGTTGAAGACCATGGAGGGTGACCGGTCGGGACCCGGGGGGTCCTACCCCGATCGCGCCCTCCTGATTCCTGCCGGAACGACCTCCGCCGGACGCGGCGAGGGCCCCGCCCCCTGTGGGGAGGCGAGGCCCTCTGGCGAGCGCAGGTCCGGCGAGAACCTGGCCCGCTGCCGGCAAGCGTAGGGCTGCGACGCGACCGACCCGGCGCCCTCCGGCCAGGAAGCAGAAGAGCCGGCCCATCGGACCGGCTCTGACCTGCGGAGTGTGACCAACCGGGAGGCAGCGGCCGACGACCTACGGGGCGTCATGCGGGTGGTGGACCATTCGCTCGCTACTCCTGCGGTCGAGATCGCAGGCTTAGATTTCGGCTTCGCTTCGGCCGACCCCACCCCGCGGCGCTGCAACCGTCACCCGCAGCCGACGAGAGACCCGATCGACGAGCCTGTCCGCACGGTCCTCGGGAAGGAACGAGATGTACGACACCAGCATGATGGCGCTGAAGAAGCCGAGGCCGAAGGCCACCTCGATCCCGAGGTGCAGTACCACCCCGGCAGCGATGACCCAGGGTCGAGCGCGACGGTTCCAGACGAGGACGGCCAGTGCCAGCTCGACAGCGATCGTGCCATAGGTCAAGACGTTCGCGAGGAGCAGCGACTCGCTCCAGGAAAGGGGTATCTCGAATCGGGTCAGATCGCCCAGGCGCAGTGAGCTCGCAACCGCCGTGCCCGCCGCCCACTCAGCGCCTTGGGCTTTCGACCAGACGGCGAACAGGTACGCCAGGCTGACTTGGATCTGGATCAGTCGGAGCGCCCAAGGCGCGTGTAGAGGTGCGTGCCAGAACGTCTCCGACGCGGACCGCCACCGATCCAGCGACAGCGCAGCCCCCGCCGGCGCGAGCATGAGGAAGAACGACATGTAGCGCAGCATGCTGTCTCCGGAGTTCATCACCCACGGGTTCCGGCGTCGCAGGGACAGCAGCACGATGAACACCACGGCGGATGCCATCCTGGTGTGGTAGCCAGCGGCGGTCGCGACGGACGCGACGAGCAGCGCGACCACGCAGACGAACACCGCCCAGTCGTGCGGAAAGACGTCGAGCAGTCCGAGCTGCAGGCCGGCGAGGTCGCGTGGCGCGATGACCCCGTCCTCGCCGAAGAAGGCGAGTGCATCCGGAACGATCGACATGGTCCACAGGAAGACGATCGACCCGAACGCGATCCGAAGCATCCCGAGGGTCGAAGTCGAGACAGGGTCGAACCAGAAGTTGTTCCAGCTCTTGGCCAACGATCTCACCACGTTCCTCCCGACGGCCGGACGGCGCGGTAGAGCTCGTCCTGACGCCACCCGGGCCGCACGCGCTCGCCGCTGCCCGGAGTGGGCGTCACGGAGTACTGACGGAGCAGCGTCACGGCGATCGGCGTCTGGCCCTCCCGCCGGTGGTTCCGAGCCACCCACGCAGTCAGGTCGGCCCAGAGGTCGGGCCTGTGGTCCGTCAAGACGTTGTTGGCCAGCTTGCGCCACCGGTACGCGCGGTAGGGGCCGAAGACCGGATTGCCATGAGGTTGGTACCAGTGGTCGGTGCTCCCGTCCGCATACGTCATCCGAGCGGCCAAGCGGAGGGTGGTGGTGCGCGTCTGCGGTGCGAAGAGGCTCCAGTTCTGCGTCAACGCGGTCACGTCGAGGACGGGCTCGACGAGCGGGAGGGTCTGACGCTTGAGCTCTGACCGGGGGAGGTTCGAGACCACCATCGCTGCGAGCAGCACCACCAGGAACGCGCTGATCACGAGTCGACCGACGGGGTGAGCTTCCAGCCGAGCCTGGACGGTGGTGGCTCCGCTGTCGTCGATCATGCTGCGACCATCCCCGTGCCGATGTCCATCGGCCGACTCAGCAGCCGGTAGCCACCGACTCCTCGGTGAGCTCGAAGTCGTTCATGTGGGCACCGTGTCCAGGAGCAGGGCGGCGGTGAGCTTCATGGCATCAGGGACACGTGAGGTCGACGGACATGGGTCCTGCGTCAGTCGGCCCCGTCCCCGTCACGGTGCCACCGTCGATGTCCAGGAACCGCTCAGGACCACTGGGGGCTGCGGCCGTGACGAAGGATTCGGAACCCGTGATGATCGCGACCACGTCGCCCCCGTTCTCGACCCGGGTGACGCTCAACAACGGGCCGTGTTCGAGTGCGGCTTCGAGCGCTACCTCCGGATCCGTGCTTCCGTCGATCACACCGAGGAGCTCGGTGATCACGCCGTCGGGTGTGCCCGCGGTGACCCCGTCGGCTTGCAGCGTCACGACGGTGTTGGTGGCGGGCGAAGCCACATCGCGCACGCACTGGATCACGAGGAAGTCGTACTGGGAGCCTGCGTGGGTGACCGTCGCCGAGCCGCTTCCGGCAACAGCTCCGCTCGTGGTCGACTCGACCGTGTCGTCATCAACCGTCTCGTCGGGGTCAGCGGCGTCATCCGACAATGCATCGTTGGTTGGTGCCGACGTGTCGGTGGCCGCAGAGGCATCGGTGCTGTCGTCGTCACCGCATCCGACGCCGACAAACGCCAACACGAAGACGAGAGCCAAGCCCCGCACCATGTCTCGGGACCATACACGTCGTCTTCGCGGCCTGCTCGCGCATCGTTGTTCGTTGGGTGCGCGAGGGGCGGATGACGGCTCCGCGGAGCTCAGCTACCGTTGCTCGCAGGCGACATCGAACAGGGTGCGCCGTGGGATGGTGGAGGACCGGCACCGCGGTGGCCCTCGAGAGGGCTGGTGAGCGGAAGATGCGTCACGGATCCCGAAACCACCGGGCCGCAGTCGGCGCGATGTGCGCGTGGCTGTTCCTGTCGGCGGGATGCTCCCTGAGCAGCGGGGGCGACGAGGCCGAGCCCCCGGACAGCGGATCGGCGGAAGTGACCACGAGTCGCGTCGACGGTGTGCTCCAGGAGCTCTGGGTGGTCGACCGGTTCCGTGCCGTGGACGCCGAGGGCACGATCGTCGACCTCACACAGCCGCTGCTCGACCTCGCGGGGACGGACGGGCAGGAACCTGCAGCGATCAGCTCGACGGCGTCCTTCGTCCCGTCCTCCCGCTTCGAGCCGCGAATCGTCGACGTCGAAGGGAATCAGGTCGACGGGGTCGACGTACTCGGCGGCGTCATCGAAGACGAAGACGGCAACCGCGCCGTCGCCGTGCTGGCGACGCCAGAGCCCGGCGAGTGGCTCATCGGTCAGAACCACTCGCTGCGCCTCGATGCCCCGGCAACACCGACGGTCACCACCGGCACGCCCCTCGTCGCCGACTACCTCTACGCCCAGTACCTCCCCGTCGAAGGTGCCTCTGGTATCGACGACGACTTGGCCCCGCTCGAGCTGCTTCGCGCCCGCGGTGATGTCGGAGCCGTTGCGTTCTTCCGGGACACCGGTGGTGATTCGCAGGTGGTTCTCGGCGAGATCGGTATGGCGGAGGCGTCGGATGGTGCGGCGCCGGACGGGCCGAACCTCCTCCGCAGCGCGCCCGAGGCCGGCGTCGCCGCTCGACAGGAAGGCGAAGGCAGCAACGGAGGTGGCACCGGCGTCGACCATCTGGTCGACCAGACCCGACAGCAGGTTGCAGACGAGCTCGGCATCCCCAAGGACGCCGTACCGCTCATCGAAGGCATCAGAGAGGGAGTCAGCGATTCTCTCGGCAGGTGCCGGTCCATCACCTGCATCAAGGACCTCCACGACAAGATCCTCGAGGGCGCCGAGGAGAGCCTCAAGAACATCGAGGAGGACCTCGACATCGACGGGGAGGATGACGACGAGGGAGGCGGAGGAGATGACGGCGGACCGCCGCAGACGGCGCCACCGCCCACCCTGCCCCCGATCCCGCCCGACAGCGATTCCGGCGGCGATTCCGGCGGCGACTCGGGCGGCGATTCGGGCGGCGACTCGGGCGGCGATTCGGGCGGCGACTCGGGCGGCGATTCGGGCGGCGACTCCGGAGGCGATTCGGGCGGTGACTCCGGAGGCGATTCGGGCGGTGACTCCGGAGGCGATTCGGGCGGTGACTCCGGAGGCGATTCGGGCGGTGACTCCGGAGGCGATTCCGGAGGCGATTCGGGCGGTGACTCGGGGGGCGGAGGCGGCAGGGGCGGCTCCAGCGCAGGCCACCCTCACCTGAGGACCTTCGACGGCGCCGGATACGGCTTCCACGAGCCGGGTGAGTTCATCGCGGCCCGATCTCCGGATCTCGAGGTCCAGCTCCGGTACCAACAGGTGAGCCCGACACGGCCGGCCACGACCACCACTGCGCTCGGTCTCGGTGACGGCGACCATCAGGTGTTCGTGAGTCACCGCGATGGTTCGACGGTGACGATCGACGGTGAGCGCACCGACATGGAGGAGGACAGGGTCGCAGAGGCGGGAGACCTCGTGGTGCGACGAACGCCCAGGGGCGTCGACATCGAGGACGGCGAGGGCAACCTCGTCCTCGTGCACCTCGCGCCCAAGTCCCTGAACGTGATCGTGTATCCGAGCGGCGCCCAGAGCTGGGAGGGCTTGTTCGGCAACGCCAACGGCAACCCCGACGACGATTTCCGGACCGCTGACGGTGAGCAGCTGGGCACCAACCCCAACGGCCCCACCCTCCACGGGATCTTCGCCGACAGCTGGCGCATCGACGAGGACGAGTCTCTCATGGAGTACGCCGCCGGCGAGTCGATCGAGACGTACATCGATCCGCCAGCCCTCGAGCCGGACGGCAGCGATCCTCCAGCGACGACCGAGCAGGCCAAGGTCATCTGTGAGCTGGCTGGCATCTCGGACCCCGAGTCGTTCGAGAACTGCGTGTTCGACTTCACGGTCACCGGCAACCCGATGTACGTGGCGAGCGCACGCCACTTCGTGACCATGGCGGAGCAGACGGCGAAGAGCGCTCCGTCGATGCGCCCCCGAGCGACCGAACAGGTGCTGGTTCGGGGCAAGGAGATCGAAGAGCTTCGCGGTGGCGACCTCGCCAGCGGGGCGGGCCTCGTATTGCTCCGCATCCGCGATCCGCAGGGACGGGTGGTCCTCCATGCCTTGGACGCGTCGACCCGGCAAGTCCGATGGGCGGCGATGGACGTCGATCCGAACTGCCGTCCGGCGATCGTTGCTGGCCAGGGCGTCGTCGCACAGCTCCAGCGCGATTCCGAGTCGCTCGACGATGACCGCTCAGCGCTGGTGCTGCTCTCCCTCGACGATGGGTCGGAGCTGGCGCGATATGTGCCGACGAGCGGCGAGGTGCTCTCCCCCTGCAACCGAGCGCTCGTCCACGACGAGGGGGTCGTGATCCACGCAGCGGGAAGGGCCGTGCACGCGTTCCGCATCGACGGTGACATCTCGCCGACCTGGACGGTGGAGCTACCGGGCCGAGCGGCGACAGGTGTCCAGGTCGTCGCCGACCGGGCAGTCGTGGCCTACGCCGGTGACGATGGGGTGGTCCACGAGGCGCTCTCGCTCGATTCCGGAGCGACCACCTCATCGTCGGTGATCGACGGACAGGTCTCCAAGAGCATGCGGTCCCTCGGGGACGGGCTGTTGGCCGTGGTGACCGGTGCCGGCCGGACCACGGGGATGCTGGCGTTGCTGGAGGTCAATGGAGATTCGGTCGAGCAGCGCTGGGCTCGCAGCTTCGGGGCCGGTGATCCTCCAGTGGTGCCGCAGGCTGCGCGCGTCGGCGACGTCCTCGTGGGATGGTCGGTTCACGAGGCCGGTTCCGGGTTGGCAGCCCATGCTGTCGAGGACGGAGAACTGGTGTGGACGCATCGAGCAACCGGGTTCGACAACAGCGCTGGGTTGGTCGACGGCGTCGCCGACCGGGCCGTGTTGATCAGCCCGTTCGGAGGTGCGTGGCTCGAGGTGATCGACACGGACGGACAGCGCATGACGACGATGGATGCCCCGGGCGACTACGGGCCCATCCAGCAGCTCACGGTGCTGGATGATCAGACCGTCATCGCCACGGGCAAGACCCGAAGCGGTGAGATCTACATCGCGTTCCCCGACGTGTGCCCGACCAGCTGCGGACCGTGAGGGCCGACCCAGCGGACCCCGCCATCGACGAGTTGCATTCGGTCTCTTCTACTTGCAGGGCTCCAATGGGATTTCCCGCGCTGCCTGTGATAATTCGCGACACTCGGCGGGTGGGACGCTTGAGGACTCTGGTCAGACCCTTGCTGTGCGCGGCGACCGTGGTGACGGTGGCGGCCTGTGGGGGCGACGACGATCCCGCGCCGGCGTCGTCCGAGACGACGGGCGCGACCACGACGACCGCGGCGCCGGACGACGAGCAGCCGGACGATGAAGTCGGGGCCGGAGATACGGGTGACGACCGCACCGTCGAGCGAGACGAGGAGTTCCTGGCGTCCCTGGACGGCTACCTCGTCTTCTCCTCCGAACGTGACGATCCCGACGACGACAGTCACGACGACCTGTACCAGATGCGACCCGACGGATCGGACGTGGTGCGCATCACCGACAACGAGCGGAACGACTGGTGGCCCCAGGTCGTCGATGACGGCGGCGCGCTGCTGCTCGGCCGGGACTACCCCGATGAGAGCCGGTCACCTCGGTCCGGTCACTCGGCCTGGGGGATCTGGTTGCTCGACGGGTCCGGTGACGCCGTCGACCTGACCGACGACAACGAGTTCAACTCCGGCCCTCGCCTGTCTCCGGATGGCACGCGCATCCTCTTCACCTCTGCCCGGGACGACAGCCAGGGCTTCGACGACGCCGGTCTGTTGCAGCTGGGGCTGACCGCGGTGTGGGTCATGGAGCGGGACGGTTCGGACGCCCAGAAGTTGAGCGACGACGGGGCCAACGCCGGAGCCTGGTCACCTGACGGCAGCGAGATCGTCTTCACGGCCGCGACCGAGCGTGACGGCCCCTCCGACATCTTCGTCATGGCGGCCGACGGCTCCGACGTCCGCCAGGTCACCGACACCGACATCGACGAGGCGCGGCCCGACTGGTCGCCGGACGGAACCAGCATCGTGTTCGATGCCGACGACGGCGACGGCGACACCGAGATCTTCGTGATCGGCGTCGACGGAAGCGGCCTCCGACAGCTCACCGACAACGACACCGACGACGACTTCGCCCGGTGGTCACACGACGGTGAGGCGATCGCCTTCACCTCCGACCGGGACGGGAACTCGGAGATCTACGTCATGGCGGCCGACGGGTCCAGCCAGTCGAACATCTCCGCGGACCCCGCGCTGGACATCTACCCGAGCTGGTCCGAGGTGCCCTTCGGCTGATTTCCGCGAAGCTGAGCGATCGTCGGCTGAGAGGTCGCCGGCGGCGGGCCCGCGACACCCACGGGCGGGTACCTGGCTTTGACGATGTCGGCGGCCATGAGATCGTGCCCGGTGGCGGCCATGTAGCTGCCCGGCGGTGGCCAGCAGTTCTGCCCACTGGCGGCCAGGGGTTCTGCCCGCGTTG
>JAMYFF010000008.1 GCA_024128875.1 Salinilacustrithrix flava | reverse complement strand
TTCCGATCAGAGCAACCAGAGCAGGCCTGCGACTCGCCGACCCGGCCGCGGCGACGCCAGCGTTCCGGGTGCTTCCGTTCCAGCAGCCATGCGTTCGCCTGCCAGTGCGTGCGGCCGTGCTCGGCGATTCGTGCGACCGCGTCCGCTTCGGCTTGCGCTTCGGCCGTTCTTACGGCCTCCACGAACTCCGACATCACGGTCCGCTGCCCGGCGGCTAGGTCGGCTTTGTGCTTGCTTGCTTGCTTGCGAGTACGCCTGCCCCCGAACCGAGCACGGAGCCGGAGGAACGTCCTGCGGCCGTGGCGCCGTCCGGCGACCACGAGGGCGGCCACGAGCAGCACGACGGGCACGACGGCGGCGAGGACGCCCACGAGCCACGCGGGGCGGTCGGCCCGGCATGAGCGGCGTCTATGCCTACTCGCATCCCTTCTCGAACGGTTCGACGAAGGCCACTTGGAAGGGTTCCGGGAACCCTTCCGGGAAGGGTTCCACGAAGCCATGCGGGAAGGGTTGCGGGATGGCTTTCGTCGTCCGCACGTGCCCGCTCCGACGCGCCTGCGGGAGTGCGGGTGCTGGCGGCGGCGCGCAGCTTCCGTCCACGGGCGCAGCGCCTCACGCAGCTTGCCCCTCGCAACCTCGATGTCGGCAGGGAGCTCGGACCGGTTCCGCCCGACCCGCCTAGCAATCTTCAGGTAGCTCTCTCCGCTGTGCCTGGCTGCGACGAGCTCGACCTCTTCGGCAGTGACGGCATCGGCAGCAGCACGGCACATCTGCTCGACCACGACCTTGGACACCGGGTCGTCGTCGTGCGACCCGAAGTCGTGGACGATCTCCCGGCCGGAGTCCAGGTAGTCGGGCCGCCCAACCCACCTGCGGGCGTCCGTCGCATGGCCGCTCGCACCGGTATTTGCGGAGCTCGTGCATGACCCGGCCCTCGATCATCGTCACCGCGTACGTCGAGAACGCTGCACCCGCAGACGGCTCGTAGCGCATGCTCGCCTGCCATAGTCCGACCAACGCCACCTGGCGCAGGCTCCTGGTCGGCGTGCGGGAACTGGCCGCGCGTGTCCATGAGCCGGTCCGAACGTGCCCGTCTAAGCCCTCGAACGGACGTTCTGGGTGGCTCGTGCAGGATCTCGCACCGAGACGCTGTCGGCCGCGCACAGACGGAATGGTGAGACGCTGGAGGCTCGCGCGCGTTCTCTGCTCCGACGACACCACACGCACCGTCTTTCTCCGGTCTCCCGTACCCGCGTCGTTTGACCTTCCCCAGTACGCGACGTCGATCCCGACCGCGACGTCGTCCGTCTGCTCCGACCATCACGACGGCTCTTTCTGCGTGACGTCCCATCGTTCAGGTTTTAGGTTCATCAGCGTCAGCCAAAGCCGCACGCCGGCAGCGGCGCAGCCGGGCCGGCGGCTGTCAGTGTTGGCTGTCATCGTGGCTCTCAGAGGATGGCGATCCGTCCAGGGCTATCAGTAATTGTCCTGACATGCCGTAGGTGCTGGTCCTGGCGGGTTCGCGTCCCGTCCTGACCTTTGTGCACGGGGATGCAAGAACGTCAGGAGTGGTCCTGACGTGTCTCCCGGTAACCTTCGTGTCATCTCGTGCTTCGGCCCGGTCGGGCTGGCGACACGGTTCCGGACGCGAAAGGACCCGCACCAGAGTGGGTGCGGGTCCGTGGGCGACGACGGTGGTGCCTAGAACAGCGGCTCGAACCGGTCGTCGTCCTCGACCTCGGTGACGGTGACGCTGCTGTCGAACGCCCACTCGGCGAAGCACTCCGGCCACTGCGACCGCATCGAGTTCGGGCCACCCGCTGCGATGGCCTCGTCGACGGCCTCGGCCGTGATCGTGTGGCACGCGAGCCGGCACCCGCTCCAGTCCTTCTCGTCGGACCACACGTCGTCGGTGACGATGCAGTGAGCGGCCGTCCTCATCGCTTCGTTCGACACCGGCATGTCGCTCAGGTAGTATGTCGCAGCCCGGTTCGCCTTCTTGTCGGGCACGACGACGAGCCGGCCGATCGCCACGAGGAACGCCAAGTTCTTGCTGAGCTTGTCGTGCCGCCACCCGCGGAGGCTGATGGTCAGGTTCTCCTGGCTGACCCACCATCCTTCGGCGTTGTCCGCTCCGTACCGGCCGAGCACCTGGTCGAGCTTGACGGCGCTGTCGTAGCCCTTGCTGGCGATGCTGACCCATTCGGGCGTCATGGTGAACTTGGCCCACTTTTCCGGGTCCACGAGGTTCTTCGGGTAGGCGAACGAGCCGCGCCGGCTGAGCGTCGGCCGGTACATCCGCTCCCACGCCGAGAGCTCTTCTTCCCAGTCGGGCCGCGGGTTCCGGTCGGCCCGCTCGTCGATGTCGATGTCGGGCGTGGTCTCGGTGTTGGTCATGCTGGTGTCCTTCTTCTCTGCGATGGTGCGGTCGGTGTCGGTGGTCGGTGTCACGGCAGGTACGTACCGTTCTGCTGCTGGTACACGAGGGCGAGCCGGGCCTGGTTCTCCCGCACCAGTTCAGCCGTGTTATCGCTGCGGGTCCCGCCCATCAGGTGCCGCACGCACAGCCGGTTGCTCTGGCACAGGTGCCTGACCACGTCGCCGTCGGCGAGGTGCCCGCCTCGGGCGAGGTAGATCACCCGGTGGGCGAACATGCTCGTGCTGATGCCGGAGAGCGTCGTCCCGGCGAGCCGGCACATCTTCCTGCGGCCGCGGGCGTCGAGCCCGGCGAGCTCGTCCAGGTCGATGCCGAACTCGCTGGCCTTGCTCTGGTTCGGGACCTTGAGCCACCCGTACCCTTCGGAGTCGCCTGCCCGCTGCCACGTCTGGCACCGGTCCGCTTCGACCGGGTCGTCCTCGTGCTTCCGCCACAGGAGCATCCGGCCGAGCGGGTCGGGTCCGACGAGGGCTTCGGCTTCGTCGCGCCAGCGCCACACGTCGCGGAGGGTCATGCCCTGCGACAGGACGGGCGTGCCCATGCCCGGCCCGTGCGGGTGCTGCTGCGCGGACGGCGTGCCCGGTGCGGGCTGCGGCGTGGGCTTGGCGGTGACGCTGACCGAGCGGACCGTCACCAGGCTGCGGGACGACGACGGGACGATCATGTCCACGGCCACGCTCATGGTGCGGGCCAGGTCGAAAAGGTCGGGCGCCTCGATGCTCTGGAGGTGCCGGGTCGTGCGGTGCGAACGGGAAGTGCTGATAGGTGTGAGCGTGCTCATGCTGGAACTCCATGGGTGTGGGTGTGGATGCGGTGACCATGCCGGGCCCGCTCGCATCGCGAACTCGGCGAGCGTCGGCTAGGTCGTGGGTGCCGTCGTGGCCGAACGTGCCGGCGAGCACCCGGCCGCCGTCGGCGTCGCAGAGGACCACGTGGCACAGCACGTCGTCCCGGCGGCCGTCGCGGACGAAGCGGGCGTCCTTGACCTTCGGCCCGGTGAACGCCCGCACGAGCTCGACGGTCCGGGCTGTCGGGTCGGGAACCGGGCCCAGACCGGGATGGCGTACGGGCCGGGCACGTCCACCCAGTCCACGACGAGCGTGCCCCAGATGAAGTCGGCGGTGTCGGTGTCGCTCACCACGGTGCCTCGGCGTCGTGTTCCCACTGGACCATCGTCTCGGCCAGGTCGAGCAGGGCGCCGTGGTCTCCGCTGAGGCCGGCGACGACGGACAGCGCCTCCGCCTCGGGCGACGTGGAGCGGAGGACGGTGATGCTCTCGTGCGGGCGGCCGTGGTACTGGACCGAGCCTTCCCAGTTGTGCGGCGACGAGTACCAGAACGTGGTGCGGATGTTGGCGGTGGTGCGGCGCTCGTGCCCGGCGAACGGGTCCTCGTACGTGAAGGCGTCCTTCGTCACGAGGACTGCGGTCGGCTTCGGGTCGCGGACCTGGTGCGGCGTGGCGATGATGTCGCCCTTGTGGACCTTGCCGATGGGCGTGGCGATCTTCTCGAAATGGTTCATCGTGCCGACACCGCCTCGGCGAGTTCGGTCTTCATCTCGGCGATCTCGGCCCGGAAGTCGTTGATGCCCCAGTACACGTCCTGCGGAGAGAAAGGCTTTCGGGCCTCGGCCAGGAGCCGGTCGAGCTGCTGCTGGTGGCTGGCGATGTTGGCGATGATCTGGTCTGGTGAGCGCATGGCGGGAAGTCCTTGCTTTGGGTGTCGGGCTAGCGGAACCGAATGGAACACACGGTGTGTCCGATCTGGTGGGTGTGGATGCCCTGTACATCGGGCCGGGAAGTCGCTCGCCTTAGAAACTTCTTGACGGGCGTGTGCGGCCGGGTGTATAAGCCGCTCCCTCTACCATGCCGACCTCGGCCGGCGGGCGAACTCGGGCAGCACGAGACTCCCAGGCGCGCTACCCGCCGGGCGCGTGCCGGCTCATCGCGCGTCAGATCGCGCGGCGGGCGGAGAACGTGACCGTGGGCGGGCGCGTCGAAGCGGCCCGCACCGGAGCACGAGCCGCCCGTAGACAACCTTCAGCCTGAGTCGGTCAGTCGGAGAGCACAGCGGCGAACCGGCTCCTACCCGCCCCACGGCGAGAGTCACGGAGAGTGACGCCGGACCCTCAGCGGACCGAATAGACTATCACATTTAGTTTACAAGACAGGTGCTCTGCCGATTGAGCTACTCGGGCGGCCCGAGCAGCGTACCAACGGCCTCGTTCCCGACCCGGCGAAGTGGTCGATGCTTGATCCACCGAGGCCCGGGACGCACCATGGTGGGGATGCCCCTGACCGACCTCACGCCGACGGAGCAGTCGATCCTGGACTTCGAGCGGGCCTGGTGGCAGTCACCGGGGCCCAAGGGCGCTGCGATCCGCACCCAGCTCCAGATGTCTCCCTCGGCGTACTACCGGCGCCTCGACGCCGTGATCGACCACCCCGACGCACTGGACCTGGATCCGCTCCTCGTCCGTCGCCTGCGCCGGGCCCGGGCCGATCGCCGTCGACGTCGCTACGTCGGTCCGACCCGCCGCCGGAGGCTCCGATGAGCGAACAGTCCGAGCAGCCGCGGCGACGCCGTCGGCAGCCACCCCCCAAGGCCCCCGCCGCCCAGGGCTCCGTCGTGCGCGGCGCGATCCTCGTGGTCGTGGCCGTCGTCATCGGCGTGCTGCTGCTGCGCGACGACGATGCCGCCACCACGCAGGTCGCGGTCGGCTCCGACACCGCGGGCCAGGTCGACGACACCGACGGGGGCGACGATGGTGACGGGGATCCCGACGCCACCACCACGACCACGACCGAGGCGCCCCGCCCTGCTGCCGAGGTGAAGGTCCTCGTCGCCAACGGCTCGGGTGTGAACGGCGCCGCCGGCGGGGCCACCGACGCCCTCGAGGCCCTCGGCTACGTCACCGGGACACCGGCCAACGCCGAGCGCGTGCCCTCGACCGTCGTGTACTACACGACCGGGTTCGAGGCCGAGGCCGAAGCCCTCGCCGCCGCCATCGGCGCGCCGGAGGGTTCGGTCACGCCGATGCCCGCCGTCGCACCGGTCGACGACCTGCAGCTGGCCAACGTGCTCGTGCACCTCGGCCCCGACCTCGCGGCCGGGTAGCGCCCCGGCGATCAGGTCAGGGATCAGGCCGGCGTCACCGGCCCGCTGAGCCGGCGGGTGCGGGTGACGATCCGGTAGTCGATGTCTCCGCGCAGCGGCTCGGCATCGACGCCTGCCGGCGGTTCGGCGATGACCTCGACGGTGCCCTCGGTGACGGTGCGATCGCGGTTCATGGCGCCGTCACCGAGGTCGTAGGCGGTCTCCGAGGTCGTGCGCTGCGTCCCGATCAGGCGCACCCGGCCGGCCTCGGTGTCGATGATGGTGCGGACCGGCACGTCGAGCTCGACCACGGCAACGGCGACCTCTCGGCCGTCCTCCACGCCGAGGGAGTCGATGCGGCCGCGGCCCTGCACCACCACCGGCCGGGACAGGCCGTCCAGGCTGACCTCGCGGAGGATCTCCCACCGGGCGCCCGGCTCCAGCGGGCCCGTCGGCGGGCTGGCGATGTCGGCCGGGAGGTCCATGGCGACGTCCAGGCCCAGGGCCTCGGCCGGCACCCCCTCGACCAGGTCGATGGCCGTCAGCCGGCTGGCGCGGTCGAGGCGGACGTCGACCGTGCGGGGCGCGGCGTCGTCGCGCTGCAGCGCGACCCGGACCAGGACCTCGTCGTCGGTCACGGCCTGCACGGTCTGGGTGGCGTCGAGGGTGGCGTCGTCGTCCTCGTCGGTGGTCACGCCGTCGACGGTGCGAACGACCTCGGTCTCGATGTCGGCGCGGAAGCGGTGGACGTCGCCGACCTCGGGCTCGAAGCGCACCGCCACGGTGTGCTCCTCGCACGCGGTGAGGGCCAGCACCAGGGCGCTGGCCGCAGCGGCGCGTCGGAGGCGGCGGGACGGGATCACGGGCGCAGTGTGACAGAGGAGGGGAACTACGGTCGGGCCGTGCCCGACGCCCGCGAAGACCCGCTCACCGGCCGCCGTGCCGAGGAGCACCTGCGGGCCGTGGTGGGTGCCGAGCCGGCCCGCACGGCGCTGTTCTTCGACTTCGACGGCACCCTCGCCCCGATCGTCCCCGACCCGTCGTCGGCGACGGCCATCGCCGGGGCCGTCGAGCTGCTCGAGCAGCTCGCTCGCCGCTTCCGTCGCATCGCCGTCGTCAGCGGCCGGCCCCGCGCCTTCCTGGTCGACCGGGTCGGCGGTGGCGTGGACCTCTCGGGCGTGTACGGGCTCGAGACCCGCATCGACGGGGTCGACGCGGACCACGACGACGCCCACCGGTGGCGCTCGGTGATCGCCGAGGTGGCGGCGAGCGGCGCCGGGTTGCCGTCGGGCGTGCTCGTCGAGTCCAAGGGCCTGTCGCTCACCGTGCACTTCCGCGAGGTCCCCGAGGCCGAGGCCGAGGTCCTGGCCTGGGCGGAGGACGTGGCCCGCAGCGCCGGCCTCGAGGCCCGGGCCGCCAAGCGCTCGGTGGAGCTCCACCCGCCGCTCGCCGTCGACAAGGGCACGTCGGTCCTCGCGCTCAGCGAGGGGTGCTCGACGGTTGCCTACCTCGGCGACGACCTCGGCGACCTCCCGGCCTTCGCTGCCCTCGATCAGCTGGCCGAGGGGGGCGTCACCACCTGCAAGGTCGCCATCGCGTCCGACGAGCTGCACGACGACGTGGCCGCCGCGGCCGACCTGGTCCTGGACGGCCCCCAGGCCGTGCTCGCCGCGCTCGGGCCGTTGGCCTGACGTGCGGGTCGTCGCCGCACCCGACAAGTTCCGCGGCACGGCGACGGCCGCCGAGGTGGCCGCGGCCGTCGGTCGCGCCGCCCGTGCGGCGGGGTGGCGCTGCGACGAGATCCCGGTGGCCGACGGCGGCGACGGCCTGCTCGACGTGCTGGGCGGACCGAACCGGACCTCGGTCGTCACCGGGCCGCTCGGCGATCCGGTGGAGGCCGGGTGGCGCTACGAGCGCGGCACGGCGGTCATCGAGATGGCCCGGGCGTCGGGGTTGCTCCTCGCGGGCGGCCCCGAGGGCAACGACCCGATCGCGGCCGACACCCACGGCACCGGGGAGCTGATCCAGACCGCGGTCGAAGCCGGTGCCACGCGGGTCATCGTCGGTCTGGGCGGGTCGGCCACCACCGACGGCGGGCTCGGTGCGCTGCGCGCCCTCTACCCCCACCAGCGCCTGCGGGCCGTCGAGCTGCTCGTCGCCTGCGACGTGCGCACCCGGTTCCTCGACGCGGCCGAGGTGTTCGGCCCCCAGAAGGGCGCCAGCCGGGCCCAGGTGCGCCTGCTCACCAACCGCCTCGCCCGCCTCGCCGACGTGTACCGCGAGGACCACGGCGTCGACGTGCGGGACCTCCCCGGCGCCGGCGCCGCCGGCGGCCTCGCCGGCGGGCTCGCCGCCATCGGGGCCCAGCTGCTCGACGGCTTCGCCCTCGTGGCCGACGAGCTCGAGCTCGATCAGGCCGTCGAGGGGGCGGACCTGGTCGTCACGGGCGAGGGCTTCCTCGACGATGCCTCCTTCGAGGGCAAGGTCGTCGGCGGGGTCGCCGAGCTGGCTGCCGACCTCGGCGTGCCGGTGGTGGCGGTCGTCGGCGAGGAGGTCGATCTCGACTCGGTGCACGCCGCCGTCCGGGAGTGCGGGATCGCCGAGGTCGTGTCCCTGGTGGAGCGCTTCGGTCGGGAGCGCGCCATGTCCGACACCGTGGGCTGCGTCGAGCAGGTGGTCGCCGACGTGCTGGCCGCCCGGAGCTGAGGGGTCCGGCTCAGTCGCGGCGAGCGGCGAGCACGGCCCAGATCACCGCGACCACGACCGCCACGATGGCGAGGGTCCGCAGCACGGCGATGATGGCGCCCACGATCCAACCGATGACCGTGAGGGCGACGAACACGGCGATGCCGGCGAGCACGATCTTGGGCACGAGCCCCGTGGTCGACGTCGGCGGCTCGGTGCGGTCGTCCATGGCGCGAGGGTAGGCCCCGGCGTCCACCGGTGCGGGCTGGCGCCGGAATCGAGAGGGGTCCGGTACCGTGCGGCCGATGTGGGAGCGTTTCGCCGTCGCGGGCCGGGTGGCCTGGTCGCTGCTCGGCGTCGCCGCGGCCTTCGCGCTGGTGTTCTGGATCGCTTGGCAGTTCCGGGTCGTGTTCCCGCCCCTGGTGCTCGCCGGCGCCATCGTGTTCCTGCTCAATCCGATCGTCACCGGCATGCAGCGCAAGGGCGTCCCCCGCGCTGCGGGCACCGGGCTGAGCTACCTCGGCTTCGTCGGCCTGCTCGTCGCGGTCGGCTTCCTGGTCGCACCGCTCATCAGCCAGCAGGCCGACGAGCTGTCCGCCCAGTGGCCCGAGCTCCGGGCCGACATGGAGGACTGGCTCGACGACCTGTCCGAGCAGTCCAAGGACGGGAACTGGCTCATCGAGATCCCCAACGTCGACGAGCTGCGGGACCAGTTCGGCAACGGGGGTGACTCCGCCCAGAACGAGGAGTTCGACCGCGTCATCGAGCGGGCCGCCGACGAGCTCGAGATGAACGACGAGCCGGTGCTCGCCGCCGACCTCGACCGCGTCGCGGCCGACGCCCGCGAGCAGTTCCCCGAGCAGGGTGGCATCGGCGAGCAGCTGACGCGGGCCCGGGAGATCGGCACCCGGATCTTCGAGGTCGGCCTCATCTTCGTGCTCGCCCCGATCATCGCCTTCTACCTGCTGGTCGACCTCCCCCACATCGGCGAGGTGTCGCGCCGCTTGATCCCCCGCCCCGCGAGCGACCAGGTGCTCCACGTCGCGCACCGCCTGAACGTGGCCATCGGCGGCTTCTTCCGCGGCCAGCTCGCGGTCGCCGTGATCGTGGGGATCATGGTCAGCGTCGGCCTGGCGATCATCGACCTGCCGTTCTGGCTCATCGTGGGCATGATCGCCGGGGCCTTCAACCTGGTGCCGCTGATCGGCCCGTGGGTGGGCGCGGTGCCCGGCGTGATCATCGCCCTCACCACCCGGGACTTCAGCACCGCGCTGTGGGTGGCGGCGATCATGACCATCGCCCAGCAGATCGACAACCACTTCATCAGCCCGCTCGTCATGCAGCGCACGGTCAGCCTCCACCCGGCCGTGGTGATGCTGGCGCTGCTCGCCGGCGGCACCCTCGGCGGGTTCTTCGGACTCGTCCTGGCCGTGCCCGTCGCTGCGACCGTGAAGGTCATCGTGGGGCACCTCTGGGCCGTCTACGTGCTCGAGGTGCCGGTCGAGGAGGTCATCGCCATGGACACCGGGCCACCGCTCGGTGGTCACGGCCCGCTCGAGCCCCTCGATGACTACGTGAACGACGAGATCGGCGTGGAGGAGCAGGTCGACCACCGGCTGGCCGAGGAGCGCCCCGCCGACCGCGCGCCGGTGCCCGAGGGTCAGTCGGAGCGGCGCGGGTAGGTCTCCAGCTCCACCAGGGGAGGGAGCTCGTCGTGGGCGAGCGCCAGCGGTTCCAGCCCGGGGCGGCGCAGGGTCAGGTGCTCGTCTCCCGTGGGCACCCCGGCGCGGACCAGGGCGGCGCGCAGCACCTCGGCCGCCTGCGGGCCGAGCTGGCCGATCGTGCGGTTGCGGTGCCGCCGCACGCCCAGGTCGACCTCGGCGAGCCCGGCCATGCCGACCGACCGGTGGGCATCGATGAGCAGGGCGATGTCGACGCCGTAGCCCTGGACGAACGGCAGCCGCTCGAGCAGCTCTCGCCGCCCGCCGTACTCGCCGGCCAGTGGCTGGGCGACCACGGTGAGCTCGGGGAACAGCATGGCCAGCGCCGGTCGGGCGACCAGCTCGGTGACGCGCCCGCCGCCCTCGCCCTCGACGAGGGGCCGGTCGTAGGCGCCCTTGACGAACGACACCTCTGGGTGCTCGACCAGCGTCCCGATGAGGGCGGCCGCGAAGTGGGAGCTGAACTCGGTGATGTCGGCGTCGACCCAGACGACCAGGTCGCTCGTCGTCTCGTGCAGGGACTTCCACAGCGCGGCGCCCTTGCCGGCACCGGTGTACGCGGGCAGCGTGGTCCGAGCGTCCACCACCCGGGCGCCGGCATCCTGCGCGACCCGTGCCGTGGCGTCCCCGGAGTGGTCGTCGACGACCACCAGCTCGTCGATCAGCGGCACCTCCTCCTGCAGGTCGCGTCGGAGGGTCTCCACGATGGTGCCCACCGTGGCCTCCTCGTCCCTCGCCGGGAGGCACACCGCGACCGTCCGGTCGCCCTTGCGAGAGGCGATCCCGGTCGGGTCGAAGTCACCGTGGGCCGTGCGCAGCATGGTCGACACGTCGAGCAGTGTCCCCCTGCGCGAGGCCGACCACCAACCTGCGCCCGACGGGGAATGCCCGAAGAGGGCGACTCGTTAGCATCGAAGGAGCCGGTCCGTCCGGCCCCGTCGCCACCCCCGATCCCGAGGAACCCCACGTCATGAGCGCCACCGTCCGCATCCCCACCACCCTCCGCCCGATGGCCGGCGGCAAGTCCGAGGTCGAGGTCGAGGGCGCCACCGTCGGCGAGGTGCTGAAGTCCCTCGACGCCGCCCACCCCGGCTTCACCGACCGCCTGCTCGATGACGACGGCAACCTTCGCAAGTTCGTGAACGTGTTCGTGGCCGACGACGACGTCCGCTTCATGGACGGCCTCCAGACCCCGGTGCCCGACGGGGAGACCGTCGCCATCATCCCCGCGGTGGCGGGAGGCTGACCTGGGCACGGCGTTAGCAGTCGGATGTTGCGACTGCTAACGCAACGTGCTTGGCTGTTAGCAGTCTCTGTCTAGGACTGCTAACCGCCGAAGAAAGAAGGTCGACACATGGCCAAGATGATCGCGTTCGACAGCGAAGCCCGCCGTTCGCTCGAGGCCGGCATGAACAAGCTCGCCGACGCCGTCCGAGTCACGCTCGGCCCCAAGGGCCGCAACGTCGTGCTGGACAAGAAGTGGGGCGCCCCCACCATCACCAACGACGGCGTCTCCATCGCCAAGGAGATCGACCTCGAGGACCCCTACGAGCGCATCGGCGCCGAGCTGGTCAAGGAGGTCGCCAAGAAGACCGACGACGTGGCCGGTGACGGCACCACGACCGCCACCGTGCTCGCCTGGTCGATGGTCCGCGAGGGCCTGCGCAACGTGGCCGCCGGCGCCAACCCGATGTCGCTGAAGAAGGGCATCGAGCAGGCTGTCGAGACCGCGGTCGCCTCCATCAAGGAGCTGGCCGTCGAGGTCGAGGGCAAGGGCCAGATCGCCCAGGTCGCCTCGATCTCCTCCGCTGACGAGGAGATCGGCACCATGATCTCCGAGGCCATCGACAAGGTCGGCAAGGACGGTGTCATCACCGTCGAGGAGAGCCAGACCTTCGGCATGGACATGGACCTCGTCGAGGGCATGCGCTTCGACAAGGGCTACATCTCGCCGTACTTCGTGACCGACCAGGACCGCATGGAGGCCGTCCTCGACGACGCCTACATCCTCCTCGTCTCCTCCAAGATCACCGCGGTCCGCGACATGCTCCCGGTGCTCGAGAAGGTCATGCAGTCGGGCAAGCCGCTCGCCATCATCGCCGAGGACATCGAGGGCGAGGCCCTCGCCACCCTCGTGGTCAACAAGATCCGCGGCACGTTCAAGGCCGTGGCCATCAAGGCCCCGGGCTTCGGCGAGCGCCGCAAGGCGATGCTGCAGGACATGGCCGTCCTCACCGGTGGCCAGGTCATCTCCGAGGAGATCGGCCTCAAGCTCGAGAACACGACCCTCGACCTGCTCGGCACCGCCGCCAAGATCGTCGTCACCAAGGACGAGACCACCATCGTCGACGGTGGTGGCTCCGATGACGACCTCCAGGGTCGCATCAGCCAGATCAAGGCCGAGATCGAGAACACCGACTCCGACTACGACCGCGAGAAGCTCCAGGAGCGCCTCGCCAAGCTGTCCGGCGGCGTCGCCGTCCTCAAGGTCGGCGCGGCCACCGAGGTGGAGCTCAAGGAGAAGAAGCACCGCATCGAGGACGCGGTGAGCACCACCAAGGCCGCCATCGAGGAGGGCGTGGTCGCCGGCGGCGGCACCACCCTGCTGCGGGCCAAGGCCAAGGTCGACCAGCTGGTCGGCGACCTCGTCGGCGACGAGGCCACGGGCGCCAAGATCGTGGCCTACGCGCTGCAGGAGCCCCTCAAGCAGATCGCCCGCAACGCCGGCCTCGAGGGCGGCGTCGTGGTCGACCGGGTGCTGGCCATGTCGGGTTCGTCCGAGGGCCTCAACGCGGCCACCGGCAACTACGAGGACCTCACCAAGGCCGGCATCATCGACGCCGCCAAGGTGACCCGCTCGGCGCTGCAGAACGCGGCGTCGATCGCGGCCCTGTTCCTCACCACCGAGGCCGTGATCGCCGACAAGCCCGAGAAGGGCGGCGCCGGCGGCGGCATGCCCGGGGGCATGGACGACTTCTGAGTCCATCGGGCTTCCTCGCTCCTCCGTCGCTGCGGGGAGCCCCACGTACACGGAGTAGGTGGTCACCGGTGCGCAGCCCGCTCGCTGGCGCTCCGCTCCGGACCGACTGAAGCACCTGAGGAGCGCCCTTCGTGGGCGCTCCTCTCGCGTCCAGGCGGCGTTACGGTCACGCCATGACGACCACGCGCATCGTCCTCGTCCGCCACGGGGAGGCCCAGTCCCACGTGGAGGGCGTCGTGGGCGGCCGCCGGGGCTGCACCGGCCTGTCCGAGCTGGGGCGCCGCCAGGCCTCGGCCCTGAGGGACCGCCTGGCCCGCACCGGCGAGCTCGGGGAGGTCCACGCCCTCTACGCCTCGACCCTGCCGCGGGCGTCGGAGACGGCGTCGATCATCGCTCCGGCCATCGGCGGCCTCGACGTCGTGGAGCGCGAGGACCTCCGTGAGTTCGACATCGGGCCCGAGGGCGACGGCCTGGCCTGGGAGGAGCTGGAGCAGCGGTTCCCCACCCCGGATGTGTGGACCCCGTTCCACCACCACGTGCCCGGGGCCGAGACGTGGGCCGGGTTCGCGGCCCGGGTCGGCGGGGCGCTGGACGAGATCGCCCGCGCCCACCGGGGCGAGACCGTCGTCGTCGCCTGCCACGGCGGCGTGGTGGAGCACAGCTTCACCGCGTTCCACGGCCGGGGGATGACGGGGTGGCTCGGCGGGGTCCTGATCCAGAACTGCGGCGTCACCGAGTGGCAGCACCAGGAGCGTCCGGAGATGCCCTGGGTGAAGGAGCGGACCTGGTCGCTGGTGCGGCACAACGACCACTCCCACGTGCCCACCTCCTGACAGCGGTCAGCCCGGGCCGTGGCGGGTCGGGGGCAGGTAGCGGGGGTCGACGTCGTCGTCGGGGTCGGGCGGGCGCATGGCCAGGTCGATGGCCGACCACAGGGACCGGGAGATCGGGAAGAAGAACACCGGGAACAGCGCGGCCACGCTGACGGCGGCGACCAGGAGGACCCCGACGGGCGGGTCCGGATAGGTCACCGCGAAGCCGACGGCGATGACCCCGAGCAGGAGCGTGAAGCTCACGATGATGTTCATCCCGAGTGAGCCGATCCACTGATCCTCGACCCGGGTGGTCGGGTAGTTGCACCGGGGGCATCGCTCGACCTGCTGGAACCAGCCCTCGAAGATCCCCCTGCTCCCGCACAGCGGGCATCGGCGCAGCAGCCCGCGTCGCACGACGCGAGATGTGGTCAGGGGTTGCGGTTCCTCCACGGCGCCATTGTCGCAGCGGCCCAGGTGGTTGCGGCAGTGAGCGCTGCGAGGACGACCAGCCGTCCGATCCGTGCGGCTGCCAGCCCGTCGGCCGGGGTCAGCGAACGGGGGCGCACCACGGCCCGGCTGCGCGCCCGTGTCGGTCGGACCGGACCGGCATCGGCGGTGGCGACGGCCTCGGCGGTGGCGAGCTGGTCGGCCTCGACCGGGGCCGGCGGTGGTGGTGGGGCCTGCCCGGCGACGCCCGACTCGATGGTGAAGAAGGTGGAGCGCAGCCCGAGGCGCCGCCGGAAGTCCTGGGGGTCGACCGGGCGGTCGCCGGCGTCGCCGACGAGGGTCATGGCCAGCGGGCGGCCGGAGGGGCCGGCGGCGTCGACGCGCACGTCGGTGATGCGACCCGGGTAGCCGAGGCGGGCGGCGACGTCGGCGAGGGAGACCTCGAGGTTCCAGGGGCGGACGTCGTCGGTGGGTTCGGGTCGAGCCGGCAGGTACGGGATGTCGTACGACGAGCCGAACCCCTCCTGGACGGTGGCGGAGTGGCCACCGGCAGAGGCCGAGTAGAAGGTCGCAGCCAGCGAGCCGCCGTGGGTGAGCACCCAGCCGCGGGTGGCGGCGACGGCTGCGTCCTGACCGGCGCTCTCCCGGGCCACACCCGCGTAGACCTGGCAGGACTCCGAGTCGCAGATCTCCCCGGCGCCGGCCATGGCCCGCAGGGCGTAGGTGCGGGCGGCGACCGCCTGGGCCTGCACCGCCGCTGCCGGCCACGTGCCCGGGACCTCGGCCATGCCGCGGAGGTAGTCCTCGATGTCGACGTGGTTGCGCACCCGCACCGAGCCGGCACCGCCGCCGACCTCGAGGAGGCCGCGGTAGGTGCGACCCCGGTCGATGGAGCGGACCGTGCCGCCGTCGACGGGAACCGCCCAGATCGGGGAGGGCGAGCGGGGCGCCGGCTGATCACCGCTCGGCTGCGGACCGGGCGCCGGCTGGGGCCCGGGTTCCGGGTCGGGTTGCTCGTCGGAGGGCC
Organism: Salinilacustrithrix flava; assembly: GCA_024128875.1. Lineage (GTDB taxonomy): Bacteria > Actinomycetota > Acidimicrobiia > Acidimicrobiales > Salinilacustritrichaceae > Salinilacustrithrix > Salinilacustrithrix flava. The sequence continues at coordinate 231,391 of JAMYFF010000008.1, read as the reverse complement.
CGCACAGCGCGCAGCCGTCGGGCTCCGGTTCCGGCTGCGGCTCGGGGTCGGGTTCCGGGGTCGGCTGCGGCTCGGGGGTGTCCTCCGGTGGGCAGAGCAGCACGCAGTCGTCGGCCTCCTGGAACATCTGGGCGTTGCCGGCGTCGAGGCCCCGCACGCCGCCGCGCTCCACCCGCCAGCCGCTGCCGTCGTGGTGGATCGTGACCACCTCGCCGGGGCCGAGCGCGATGGGGAAGCCTTCGGCCTGGGGGCCGTCGCGGGCGGACCGGAGCTCGCCGCCCTGGGGGAGCGCCAGCGTGGCGCGGGGTCCGCTGGCGATGCCGACCACGACCTCGCCACCGGCCGATCCGGTCTCGGTGCCGGGGTAGTAGTGGGCGAGGATGCCGGCGGCGTCGACGCCCTGGGCGGCCATCGAGCGAGCGCCCCACTGGGACAGCCCCACGCCATGGCCGTGGCCGCGACCGTCGAGGCGCAGCACGGCGACGCCATCGGCCGGCGCGGCGAGGGCGGCCGGCAGGGCGGTGAGGGTGCCGAGGACGGCGAGCAGCACCGCCACGAGAGCGGTGCGGGACCGTCGGTGCGGTCGGCGGCGCGAGCGCGCGGCTCGGATCGGTTCGTCAGGCATGGTCGTCGTGTTCCCCGCCGGTGTTGTTCGTGCTGGGACCCACCTCCTCCTGCCCCCGCCGGATGCTGCGCGCCGACTGAGGATCTGCGCAGTGGAGTACATCCCGCCGCAATTCGGTCGTGGCGGCTCCGCCGCCACAAGGGCGCGTCACATGGGTCGCCTCGCCTCCGGCTCGGCTCCTTACGCTGGGGGGTGTGACCCGGGGACGCACCAACCGCCTGCTCACCACCTGGGTGGACGCCGACGGTCGCTCCCGCAGCCCCGACGAGGTCGCGGTCGAGGAACCCCTCGAGATCCGCCTCGACGGCCACCTGGTGGGCACCACCATGCGCACGCCCGGCCACGACTTCGAGCTGGCCGCGGGCTTCTGCCACACCGAGGGCCTGCTCGGAGACGCCCCGGTCCGCTCGGCCAAGTACTGCCGCGGGGACGGCCCGGGGGCGGTGGTCGAGTCCGAGTTCAACGTCGTCACCGTCAGCACCGGCGGGCTGGCGCCGGTGCCGGAGGCCCGCCTCGGCGTCACCAGCAGCGCGTGCGGGATGTGCGGCACCACCGCCGTCGACGAGCTGCGGGCCCGCATCCACCCGCTCCCGGTGGGGGAGCCGATCCCCGACGAGGTCCTGCTCGCCGCGCCTGCGGATCTGCTCGGGGACACCCCGATCTTCGCCGCCACCGGCGCGGTCCACGCCGCCGCGCTGTTCACGCCGACCGGCGAGGCGGTCGTGGTCCGCGAGGACGTGGGCCGCCACAACGCGGTGGACAAGGTGGTGGGCAACCAGCTGCTGGCCGGCGAGCTGCCCCGCCACGGCTTCGGCCTCGCCGTGAGCGGTCGCGTCGGGTTCGAGATCGTGCAGAAGGCCTGGGCTGCCGGCATCACCACCGTGGTGGCCAAGGGCGCGCCGACCTCGCTCGCCGTGGAGGCCGCCCGCATGGCGCGCATCACCCTCGTCGGCTGGGCCAGCAGCGCCGGCGGGCGCGCGTACGACTGACGGACCCGCCCGGGCCGCTCCGTAGGCTGGGTCCATGAGCGACGCCCCCGCCACGCCCGCCCCCTCGAGCCCGGCCGACGGGCAGGCCGTGCTCCACCTGTTCTTCGCCCTCACGCCCCTCGCCGACGCCGATGCGGTGTCCGAGGCGGTGACGTCCGCCGAGTCCGACGGCTACCAGGTGGTCCCGGTCGCCGTGCTCGGCCACAAGGCCGACATCGGGTTCATGGCCCTCGGTGCGGACCAGTGGCGCCTCCGCCGGCTCCAGACCGAGCTCGTCTCCGCCGGCCTCGAGCTGGTCGACAGCTACGTCAGCCTCACCGAGATCAGCGAGTACGCCCAGGGCGTGCCCGACCAGATGAAGCAGGCACGCCTGTTCCCCCAGCTGCCGCCGGAGGGCAAGCCGGCGTTCTGCTTCTACCCGATGTCCAAGCGGCGGACCGTGGAGGGCAACTGGTACACGCTGCCCTACGAGGAGCGCATGGAGCTGATGATGGAGCACGGCAAGTCCGGGCGGACGTTCGCCGGGCGGGTGCTCCAGGTCGTCACCGGCTCCACCGGCGTCGACGACTTCGAGTGGGGCGTCACGCTGTTCGCACAGAAGCCCGACGACCTCAAGGAGGTCGTCTACACGATGCGCTACGACAAGGCGTCGGCCGTCTACGCCGACTTCGGCACCTTCATCACCGGCATGACCGGCACCCTCGCCGAGGTCCTCGACGCGGTGGGCCTGCGCTGAGCCGGCCTCGTTCACGAAGCGTTCACGTGCGGGTGGTCGCCCGGGAACGCGGACTTGGTTGCCTGCACCCATGGACCGAGCGCTGATGGGTGAGACCTCCGCCGACCCGACGGCCGACACCGGCCGGCGCCACCTCGTCGTCACGCTCCAGCTGCCGGACCGCCCGGGCGCGCTCGGATCGGTGGCCTCCCGCATCGGTGCGCTCGGCGCCGACATCACCGACGTGCGGGTCTCGTCGCGACGGGCCGGTGTGGCCGAGGACGTCTTCCACCTCGACCTCCCCGCCGTCGAGGGGGTCGACACGGTGGGCCTGCTCCTGGCCGAGATCGGTCACGTCGACGGCGTCGTCGCCCCCTCGGTGAGCTACCCCGCCCCCGGCTGCTGCGGGTGAGCGGAACTGCGCGAATCGCCGGGGTGTCTGGCGTCACGTGTTCAGTTGCCTATGATCCCCCGATCGTGCCCGCCGCTCCTCGCAGGTTGCTGCTCCTGCTCGTCGCCCTCACGTCAGTCCTCGGCTTCTCCTTCGTGGGGGCCGGGGCCGCCAGCGCGCAGGACGCCACGGAGGAACCGGGCGATCCCGAGGCCACCCCGGAGGCCGAGGAGGCCGCCGAGGACGAGTCCATCGCCTCCGTGGTCGGCTCGCTGAAGTACGACGACGAAGAGGACAACGAGGTCCCCGTCGAAGGGGTCGAGATCTCGGCCACCGGCGCCGACGGCGAGGAGGTCGCCATCGACACCACCGCCGAGGACGGCACCTTCCTGCTCGAGCTGCCCGAGCCGGGTGAGTACACCTTCACGGTCAACCCCGACACCATCCCCGACGGCATCTCGCTGCGGAGCGAGGAGCGGGGCACCACGACCTTCTCGTTGAGCCCGGGACAGCAGCGCACCGTCCTGTTCCCCCTCGTCGAGGGCGAGGCGCGCGAGCGCTCCAGCGGCTCGACCAAGATCGCCCAGGTCCCCCAGCTGGCCTTCGAGGGGTTCAAGTTCGGCCTCATCATCGCCATGTCGGCCGTCGGCCTCAGCCTCATCTACGGCACCACCGGGCTGGTGAACTTCGCCCACGGCGAGGTCGTCACCTTCGGCGCCCTGCTCGCCTACCTGTTCAACGTGACCTTCGGGTTGCACCTCCTCATCGCCGGGCCGATCGCTGTCCTGCTCGCCGGGGTGTTCGGTGGTGGGTTCGACCGGGGGTTCTGGAGACCGCTGCGCAACCGAGGCACGAGCCTCATCGCCATGCTCGTCGTGTCCATCGGCCTGTCGCTGGTGCTGCGCTACATCTTCCTGTACCAGTTCGGCGGCCGCACCCGGCCCTTCGACCAGTACGCGATCCAGACCGACACCATCGAGTTCCTGAACATCACCATGGTGCGCAAGGACATCTGGATCGTCGTGGTGTCGATCATCCTGCTGGTGCTCGTGGCCCTCGCCCTCGGCGGCACCCGCATCGGCAAGGCCACCCGGGCCGTGGCCGACAACCGGGACCTGGCCGAGTCCTCCGGCATCGACGTCGAGAAGGTCATCCTCGTCGTGTGGGCCGTCGGCAGCGGGCTGGCGGCGGTCGGCGGCATCTTCCTCGGCCTCACCGAGCAGGTCAGCTGGCAGGGTGGCTTCCAGCTGCTGCTGCTGATGTTCGCCGGCGTCACCCTCGGTGGCCTCGGCACCGCCTACGGCGCCCTGGTCGGCAGCATCATCGTCGGCCTCGCCGTGCAGCTGTCGACCCTCGTCATCTCCTCCGAGCTGAAGAACGTGGCTGCGCTCCTGATCCTCGCCTTCATCCTGCTGGTACGCCCCCAGGGCATCCTGGGCCGCAAGGAACGGGTGGGCTGATCGATGAACTGGAGCATCATCATCGAGTCGACCCTGGAGGCGATGGTCACCAAGAACGCCGTCGTCTTCGCCCTGGCGGCCATCGGCCTCAACATCCACTACGGCTACACCGGGCTGCTCAACTTCGGCCAGGCCGGGTTCATGGCGGCCGGTGCCTACGGCACCGGCATCGCCATCACCCAGTGGGGCTGGACCATCGGCCCGGCGGCCCTGTTCGGCATCGTGCTGTCGGTGCTGCTCGCCTTCTTCCTCGGCCTGCCCACCCTGCGCCTCCGGGCTGACTACCTCGCCATCGTCACCATCGCCGCGGCCGAGATCATCAGACGCATCGTGAAGTCCACCCAGTACAGCGAGGTCACGGGTGGGTCCGGTGGCCTCAACGGCATCGGCCGGGGCTTCTACGACAACAACCCCATCGACAGCGGGCTCGACCTCGGCATCGTCAGCTTCTCCGAGCGCGAGCTGTGGTTCATGGTCGTGGGTTGGGGTGTGGTCGTGCTGTGCATGGTCCTCACCTACCTGCTGGTCCGCAGCCCCTGGGGGCGGGTGCTCAAGGCCATCCGCGAGGACGAGGACGCCGTGCGCAGCCTCGGCAAGAACGTCACCTGGTACAAGATGCAGAGCCTGATCCTGGGCGGCATGTTCGGCGCCCTCGGCGGCATCATGCTCACCCTGGAGCAGCAGTCGGTGCAGCCCGACCAGTTCTTCACCCCGACGACCTTCTTCGCCTTCACCGCCCTCATCCTCGGCGGCGCCGGGCGGGTCTTCGGTCCGGTCGTCGGCTCGATGCTCTTCTGGGGCATCATCCAGTTCACCGACGTCTCGCTGCGCCAGGCGATCGCGAACGACCACATCCCGACCTGGCTGATGGACGGCGTCCAGGCCGGCCAGGTCCGCTTCATCATCGCCGGTGGCCTGCTCGCAGCGCTCATGATCTTCCGCCAGCAGGGTCTGTTCGGCAACAAGCGGGAGGTGGCCCTCGATGACCACTGACGCCTTCGACCAGGTCGAACCCCGGCCCGGATCCCCCAAGCGGGACACGATCCTGTCCGTGGATGGTCTGGTGCGGCGCTTCGGCGGCATCACCGCCGTCGACGTCGACCACCTCGAGATCCAGGCCAACGCCATCACCGGCCTGATCGGGCCCAACGGTGCGGGCAAGACCACCTTCTTCAACCTCATCACCGGCTTCGACGAGGTCACCGCCGGCACGTTCCAGTTCAAGGGCGAGCCGCTCGAGGGCGTGCCCGCCTACAAGGTTGCCCGCAAGGGCCTGGTGCGCACGTTCCAGCTCACCAAGGCGCTGTCCAAGCTGTCGGTCATCGAGAACATGAAGCTCGGCGCCGTCGGCCAGGTCGGCGAGAACCCGTTCAAGGCCCTGATCAGGCCCATCTGGGGCAACCAGGAGCGCGAGATCGAAGCCCGTGCCGACGAGCTCCTCAAGCGCTTCAAGCTGTACGAGAAGCGTGACGACTACGCCGGCGAGCTGTCCGGTGGCCAGCGCAAGCTGCTGGAGATGGCCCGTGCCCTCATGGCCGACCCCGAGGTCATCTGCCTCGACGAGCCCATGGCCGGCGTGAACCCCGCCCTCACCCAGTCGTTGCTCCAGCACGTCAAGGAGCTCAAGGACGAGGGCCTCACGGTCGTCTTCGTCGAGCACGACATGGACGTCGTCCGCGACATCTCCGACTGGGTGGTCGTGATGGCCGAGGGTTCGATCATCGCCGAGGGCTCCCACGCCTCGATCGGCAAGAACCAGGCCGTCATCGACGCCTACCTCGGCACCGCCCACGAGATCGACCTGGGCACCATCGAGCTGGACCCGGAGAAGCACTGATGGCCAAGGATGAACCGCTCCTCGTCGCCGACGAGCTCGTCGCCGGCTACCTGCCGGGCGTCAACATCCTCAACGGCTGCAACATCACCGTCAACGACGGCGAGCTGGTGGGCATCATCGGGCCCAACGGCGCCGGCAAGTCCACCTGCCTCAAGGCCGTCTTCGGCCTCATCCCCGTCCGCGACGGCGGCGTGACCCTGCGGGGCGAGGACATCGCCAACCGCAAGGCCCACGAGCTGGTGGAGCGGGGTGTGGGCTACGTGCCCCAGAACAACAACGTGTTCCCTCGCCTCACGGTGAAGGAGAACCTGGAGATGGGCGTGTTCCTGCGCCCCAAGATGTTCAAGGGCTCCTTCGACCGCGTGGTGGAGATGTTCCCCCGCCTCGGTGAGCGCAAGGACCAGCGCGCCGGTGCCCTCTCCGGCGGCGAGCGCCAGATGCTCGCCATGGGCCGGGCGCTCATGATGGAGCCGAGCGTGCTGCTGCTCGACGAGCCCTCCGCCGGGCTCTCCCCGGCGCTGCAGGACGACGTGTTCCTGCGCTGCCGTCGCATCAACGAGGCCGGCGTCTCGATCCTCATGGTCGAGCAGAACGCCAGCAAGTGCCTGCAGATCTGCGACCGCGGCTACGTCCTGGACCAGGGCGCCAACGCGTACACCGGCTCCGGCCGGGAGCTGCTCGAGGACCCCAAGGTCGTCGAGCTCTACCTCGGCACCCTCGCAGCCAACCGCTGAACCCGGGCCGCGAGCCCCTCCCGTTCTGGCAGTTCCCACGTCGCGCGCCCCGCCGGCGTCGACGCCAGCTGCGCCGGCCCAGCACGCGAAGAGGCCGGGCCCGTGGGCCCGGCCTCCTCAGGTTCTGGTGCTCAGCTCAGGTCTAGAGCTCTGCGAACCGGTACTCGGTGAGCGAGTCGTCGATGGTGTTGCCCTCGCCGTACTGCAGGATGGCGAAGCTCGCCTCGCTGGGCTCGCCGGCCTCACCGAACGTCTGCGGGCCCGAAGGACCGTCGTAGTCGATGTCGGTGCCCTCTTCGATCATGCCCTTGCACTCTTCGAAGCTGGTGCACTTCTCACCGTCGCGGGTGACGCCGTTGATCTCCTCGGCGATCGCCACGGCATCGTCGCTCTCGGCCACGAGGGCGGCGAGGGCGGTGATGACCACGGCGTCGTAGGTCTCCGGAGCGTAGGAGAAGTCCTCGAGCTCCGGGTCGACCTCGAGGAGGCGGGACCGGAAGTCCTCGGTGATCTCGGCGGCGGGCAGCGTGCCCTTGATGCCGACCATCGAGGCCGAGACCTGCTCGCCGAGGGCGTTGCCGACGTTGCCATCGACCAGGTAGATGCTCTTGGAGTCGGGCGTGAAGCCGTTCTCGAAGAGGCCGGTCAGGATGCGGGCCGACTCATCGAAGCCGATGAGCACGAGGGCATCGCTGTCGGCGTCGACGACGCGCTGGACCTCAGCGTCGAAGTTCTCGGCGAAGGGGTCGTAGACGAACTCCTCGTCGACGACGACGCCCTGCTCCTCGAGGGGCTCGACGGTGTACTGCAGCAGGCCCTCACCGTAGGGATCCTGCAGGGCCATGACCGTGGCGCTCTCGTTGCCGTCAGCGACGACGAGGTCGGCGAGCACGCGGCCCTGGAGGACGTCGGACGGAGCGGTGCGGAAGTACAGACCGTTGTCGTCGTAGTCGGTGAAGTCCGGGGACGTGTTGGCCGGGCTGAAGTGGATCTTGCAGGCGCCGGTCACCTTGTCGATGAAGGTGAAGGACACGCCGGAGGAGGCGGCACCGATGAAGGCGTCGACGCCCTCGTTCAGGTGACGGTCCACGGTCTGGGAGGCCACGTCGGTGGACGTGTCGCCAGAGTCGCCCTGGAACAGCTCCACGTCGGCGTCGAGGACGCCGCCGGCGGCGTTGATGTCCTGGACGGCGAGCTCCGCAGCTGCGAACTCCGGCGGGCCGAGGAAGGCAAGGTTGCCGGTCTCGGGCAGCACGGTGCCGATCTTCAGGGTGCCGTCGCCCTCGCCGACCTCGCAGTCGGTGGCACCGGCTGCGTCTTCGGTCGTCTCTTCGGTCTCGGTGGTCTCTTCGGTATCGGTCGCCGTGTCGTCGGTCGTGTCCGTGGCCTCGTCGTCGTCGTCGCCGCACGCGGCAGCGACGAGAGACAAGGACAGGAACAGCGCCACGAGCAGGCGGAACTTGCCTGGCTTGCGCATGTGATGGGTTTCCTTTGTGTTCACCAACAGGGAGCACGAGAGTACCGTTCTGGGCCGGGTCGTGGGGGCGTTGGACGTGAATGCCGGGTTTCGGCTCACGATCGGGCGGGAGCGGCGCCCAGCCGGGCCAGGTGCCCATCGGCGTCGAACGCGACCACGGTGAGCCGTCCGTCGGAGCGGTTGCCCGCCTCGTCCAGGGTGATCGGCCCGGTCTCGCCGACGTAGGCGATGTCGACCCCGTCGGCGATCAGGTCGAGGCACGCCGCCGGCTCCCGGCACGTGGTCCCGCCGCCCGACACCGCGGCGAGGGAGGCTGCGATCCCGGCGCCGGACGCAGAACCAGCGGTCTCCGCAGCCAGCGCGGCGAGCACCACGGCGTCGTAGGACTCGGCGGCGAGATCGAGGCCGGCGTCGTCGACCTCGGCCAGGGCCGGGTCGTGGGACCGGACCCGGCTCGCGAACCCGGGCTCGGGCGGGGCGGCGGGGAGCAGCCCACGCATGCAGGCCAGCTCGGTCCGGTCCTCGACCAGGTCGCCGAGGCGCTCGCCGAGGTTCCCGTCGGTCCCGTACACGGGCCGCTCCCGGGGACCCTGGTCGGCGGCGACCAGCGCGTCGAGCACGGCGGCGGTCTCGGCCAGACCGACCAGCACGATCGCATCGGCGGCCAGGTCGAGCTCTTGCACCACGGTCGGGCCGAGGTCGGCGGCGGCAGGGTCGTGGTCGACCCGGCTGGCGACGGTGCCGCCGGTGGCCGTCAGCTGCTCGACCAGCGCATCGGCCACGGTCCGGCCGTGGTCGTCGTCGCGCGCGGCGATCGCGACCGAGCGGTGTCCGTCGGCCCGGACGAGGTCGGCGAGCGCCCGACCCTGGAGCGCCTCGGTGGGCCCGGTGCGGAAGAGCCGGCCCGACCCGTCGAGCGCGTCGAGCCCGCCCGAGGTCGCCGCCGGCGACACCAGCACCGCGTCCGCGTCGACCACCTGGGGGAGCACGCGCGCGGCCGCGCCTGAGGAGAGCGGACCGATCAGGACATCGACGCCGGCGCCCAGCAACCGGGCGGCCTCGCCCTCCGCCGCACCCGGTGTCCCGTCGGCCGAGTCGCCGTGGCGGAGCCCGACCGGCGCTCCCAGCACGCCGCCCGCCTCGGTGACGTCGGCGACCGCGAGCTCCACGCCGGCGACGGCGGCCGGGCCGAGGAAGGCGAGCTCGCCCGAGAGCGGGAGCAGGGTGCCGACGTCGAGGGCGCCGTCCCGCGGCTCGGGGCCGGCCGACGTCGCGTCGATGCTCGGCAGCGCTCCGGCGGGAGGGGCATCCGGGATCTCCGATCCGTCTGGGCAGCGGACCGCGGGCGCCGGAGCCGGGTCGCCGGCATCGGGTCGGGCGACCTCGTCTCCCCCGGAGGTGCAGGCGGCGGCCAGCAGGGTGGCGGCCAGGAGGCCCGACGGCCACCGGCGTCGTCGGCGAGGGGAGGGCGCAGCGATGGGACGGAGGCTAGGGCGGAGGTCGTCGGTGCGTGCCTGCGTGGATGGACCAGACTCGGCATCGATGGAGACCGAGCTGCTCTACCTGCGCGACGCCCACCTGCGGACCTTCGAGGCCAGCGTGACCGACGTGGACGCCGACGGCGGTCGTGTGGCGCTGGACCGGACCGCCTTCTACCCGACCGGGGGCGGCCAACCCCACGACACCGGCACGCTCGAGACGCCCTCCGGCCACCGGACGGTCACCTCCGTGCGCAAGGAGGGAACCGTCGTGTGGCATGCGCTCGAGGGTGGTGACCTGCCTGCGGTCGGCGACCCGGTCACCGGCCAGCTCGACTGGCAGCGCCGCCACGACCTCATGCGCACGCACACCGCGCTCCACGTGCTGTGCGGGGTGATCTGGAACGAGTGGGGCGTGCCCGTCACGGGCGGCAACATGGAGCCGCTGTCGGCTCGCATGGACTTCGAGTTCGATCCCCTTCCCGAGGGGTTCAAGGAGCGGGTCGAGGACCTGGTGAACATCGAGCTCGCCGCCGACCGCCCCATCGAGGTCACGTTCCTGCCCCGCTCCGTGGCGGTGCAGGACGAGGACCTCATCCGGACCAAGGTGAACCTCATCCCGGAGTCCGTGCCGGAGATCCGCGTCGTGGACATCGTCGGCCTCGACAAGCAGGCCGACGGCGGCACCCACGTCGCGCACACGGGTGAGGTCGGGCGCATCCGGATCACGAAGACCGAGTCCAAGGGCAAGGGCAACAAGCGCATCCGCCTCGAGGTGGTCGACGCGCCCTGAGCGGCGCGACCCGTCGCTCAAGCGTCGCGGCGGTACTTGGCCTCGGCCAGGCTGAAGAGACCGAAGGCCAGCAGGCCGACGGCGACCGCGAGCAGCAGGAGCTGGCCCCAGCTCTGGCCGGAGATCTCCTGGAGGGCGCCGGACAGCCCCTTGGTCTCACCGGGCTCGTGGGTCAGGCCCGCCTGGACCAGGAACCAGCCGATGACGAGGAAGATCGCCGAGCGAGCGGCGTAGCCGCCCCGCCCGAGCTTCTCGACCCAGTCCTCGCTCGTCGAGAGCCGCTGGAGGAACTCCTCGTCCATCACGTGCTTCTTGAACATGTAGATGGCGTACCCGATGATGCCGAGCCCGACCGCCGTGACGATCCACTGGCCGGCCGGCCACTCGAGGACCGTTGCCGTGGCCTGCTGGCTGCCGCTGTCACCGGAGCCGCCGCCCGAGCCGCCGCCGGACCCGTTCCAGTTCGAGACGGTCGTGGTGAGCGCACCGATGGCGAGCCCGAGGTACACGACGCCCTTGATGGCGAACTCGGCGCGATCCGTGGCCTCGGAGCCCTCCACCGGGTCACCGACGGCTGCATCCAGCAGCCGCCACCCGGCGAGGGCGAAGAGCGAGACCGTGAGGGCGACGAGCAGGAACTTGCCGAGGGGCTGGCCGGCGATCCACTCGATCGCTCCGCTGCTCGAGGCGTCCTGGCCGGCGTCACCGAGGGCGAGCTGGATGGCGAGGAGGCCGATCACGGAGTACATGACGCCCCGGCCGACCAGGCCGACCCGGCCCATGGTCTCCTTCCAGTCGCCGTTCGCTGCGCTCCTCGCCCGGGCAGTGGTCTGGTGTGCGTTCGTCATCGGTGTCCCCGTCCGCTGGTGTCGTCAGGGCCTCTGTCTCCAGCCGCAGGAGCATCGAGACCCCGCAGCGGTCACGACCGGCTGGCCCTGACCTGCGCCGAGTGCGTGAACGTGATGAGGAACAGCCCGCCGACGACGTTGCCGAGGGTCGCCAGACCCAGGTTCTGGGCCGTGTCGGCGTAGCCGACGGTGTCGGACTCCCAGACCCCGAACAGCAGGTGGAGCACCGACACGACGACGTGGTCGAACGGGCCGAGGGCGAGCAGGAACCCGACAGCGAAGGACACGAGGATCCGGGCGGTCACGGTGCCGGAAGCCGCGAGCATGTACGAGAGCAGCGTGACCAGGGCCCCGGCCAGGATCGACCGCACGATCGTGGCCTCCCAGGACTTGGCGGCGATGTCCTCGGCCACCCGGACCAGCGTCTCGGACGAGCCATCCGGCAGCGCGCCCTCGACGGTGAGCAGGGCCACGAGCACGCCGCCCCCGACGAGGTTCAGGCCGAGGGTCGACGTCCACAACCTCGCCAGCCGTCCCCACAGCGGCTCGTCGTCGGCGTCGAGCGCTGCCGCGACGGGATCGAAGAAGTTCTCCGAGAACAGCTCGGTCCGGCCGACGACGAGGAAGACCACGCCGATGCCGAACGCCAGGGCACCGGCGAGCGCGGCGATGCCGTGCCCGAGCTCGGGCTCGACCAGGGCTTCGGTGATGCCGAGCGCGACGATGCCGAAGACGATGGTGACGCCGGCGATGAAGCCGGTGGCGATCTGCTCCAGCAGCGGCATCGACAGGCGTCGACGGCCTTCCTCCTCTGCTCGTTCGTAGATGGCCTCCGGGGTCGGCGCGGCGCTCATGGGCGGTTCTTGCCCACATCGCCGGGTGACGAGGTGTCGATCGGGACCCGCACGCGGAACGACGTCGGATCCCGGCGCACGAGGTCGAGGGTCCCGCCGTCGGCCTCGGCGAGCGTCCGAGCGAGGGCGAGGCCGAGTCCGTGCCCTCGACCGTCGACCCGACGAGCGAAGATCTCGGTCTCGCCCTCGATGCCGCGCCCCTCGTCGCGCACGATGATCTCGGCGTGGTCCCCGGCCCGAGCGACGTGGACCAGCACGGTGCCCGTGCCGTGGTGGTGGGCGTTGTCGAGGAGGACGTCGAGCACCTGTCCCATGCCGCCCGGTGAGACCAGCGCGACCACCCCCCGGTCTCCGGCGAGCTCGATCCGGCGGTCGGCAGCCGAGAAGCGATCCCTCCAGTCCTCGACGTGCTCGCCCGCGAGGGTGCGCAGGTCCACGGGCCGCTGCTCGCCGGCCCGTCCCGTGCGAGCGAGCAGCAGGAGCTCCTCCACCGTGGTGAGCAGGCGGTCGCCCTGACCGAGCGCGGCCCGCGCCTCGTCCCGCACCTCCGGGTCCTCGTGCTCGCTCAGGTGCTCGAGGCGCAGCAGGAGCCCGGTGAGGGCGCTGCGCAGCTGGTGGCTGGCGTTCGCCGAGAAGGACCGCTCTGCCTTGACGAGACCGGCGATGCGGGTCGCCGTGTCGTCGAGGGCGACCGCGATCGCATCGATCTCGGGCAGCCCGGCGCGAGGTGCGGCTGCGGTGAAGTCGCCCGCCCCGATCCGCTCGGCCTGGCGCTGGAGCCGCAGGAGCGGCCGGCCGAGGCGGCGGGACTGGACGAGCGCCAGCACCACGGCGGCGGCGATGCCGAAGATCGCCAGGGAGGCCAGTGCTGCCCACGAGCGGCGGATCTCGCGGCGGACGTCGTCGTCGGAGATCGTGAGCTGGATCTGCGTGCCCACCGGGCCGGGAGCGGTGACGGTGTACGCCGTGCCTTCGACGCCGCCGCCGGTGATCGTGCGGCCGCTGCTGGTGACGAGGGTGAGCCGCTCCTGCTCGCCGACGATCGCCTCCAGCAGGGCCGGGGTCGGCACCCGGCCGGAGACCAGCGCCGGCTCCAGCGCCAGGCCGACGCTCACCGCTTGGCGTTCCGCTTGCGACCGCGCCGTCTCGTAGGCCAGCCGGTCCAGCAGCGCCCCCATCGGGATGCCGAGCAGGAGGGCGACGAGGACTGCGATGCCGACGGTCGAGAGCAGCAGGCGCGACCGCATCAGGGCTCGAAGCGGAAGCCCACGCTGCGCACGGTGGTGAGCAGCCGGGGCTGGCCGGGGTCGTCGCCGAGCTTGCGGCGGAGCGCGGAGATGTGGACGTCCAGGGTGCGGGACGAGCCGTACCAGCCCGGCCCCCACACCGCCTCCATGATCTCGTCGCGGGGGACGGCTCGCCCGGCCTCCCGAACGAGGAGCGCGAGCAGGGCGAACTCGGTTGGTGTGAGGTCGAGCTCCCGGTCACCGTGGAAGGCCCGATGGGCGCTGTGGTCAACCCGGACGTCGCGTGCGACCGAGGTGGCGGGCACCGTCGGTTCGGCCGCCTCCCGCAGACGGGCGCGCACCCGGGCCAGGAGCTCGGCGAGGCGGAACGGCTTGGTCACGTAGTCGTCGGCGCCGGCGTCGAGGCCCACCACCAGGTCGAGCTCGTCGGTTCGGGCGGTGAGCATGAGGATCTGCACGTCGTTGCCCGCAGCCCGCACCTCACGACACACGTCGAGGCCGTCGTGGTCGGGCAGGGTCAGGTCGAGGATCACCAGGTCGATGCCGCCGCCGGCCACCCGCTCGACCGCCGGCACCCCGCCGCCGACGTGCTCGACGTCGTATCCCTGTGCCTCGAGCGCCCGGACCAGCGGCACGGCGATCGCATCGTCGTCCTCGACCACGAGTAGGCGGCTCACGGCCGGAGGGTACCGGCCGATCGCCTTTGCAGAACCTTGACAGAAGCCTCGCGTGGCGCGGGGCGGCGGCTGCGGGCCCCGTTCCTAGCGTTCCAGACATGACCTCACCACGCCTCCTCTCGACCCTGCTCGCCGGCGCGGTCGCCGGCGCAGCCGTGGCGGCGCCGATCACGTTGCTCCTCGACGAACAGTCGACGCAGGCGCCTCCTGCGGCGGCCACGACATCATCGGACGCCGATGCCACCCCCGTGTCGGCACCGGCCGGCAGCGGGCTGGACGTGAACGCCGTCCTCGAGGAGGCGCGACCTGCGGTCGTCGCCATCCGCACGCAGGTGGTCCGGCCGTCGTCGACGGGCCTCCAGCGTGGCGAGGGCGCAGGCAGCGGCTTCGTGATCGACCCCGCCGGCACCATCGTCACCAACAGCCACGTCGTGGAGGGTGCCCGGTCCATCTCCGTCGAGCTGGACGACGGGACCGAGCTCGACGCCGAGCTGGTCGCGCGGGACCCCTCCCGGGACCTGGCCGTGCTCTCCGTGGAGGGCGGTGAGCTGCCCGCCCTCGAGATCGGCGACTCCGACGCCCTCGGCGTCGGCGACCCGGTGGTGGCCATCGGCAACGCGCTGGGTCTCGAGGGTGACCTCACGGTCACGACCGGCATCGTGTCGGCCAAGGACCGCGACGTGCCGGTGACCCGCGAGATCACGCTGCGGGGCACCATCCAGACCGACGCAGCGATCAACCCCGGCAACTCCGGGGGACCGCTGGTCGACCGGCAGGGACGTGTGGTCGGGATCAACAGCGCCGGGGCCCGAGGCGCTCAGTCGGTGGGCTTCGCCATCCCCATCAGCGACGCCATGCCGGTGATCGAGGCGCTCGCTCGCGGTGAGGTCCCGACCCGGCCGTTCCTCGGCGTGCAGACCGCCGACCTCACCGACGAGGTGCGTGCCGAGACCGGCGTCGAGCGAGAGGACGGTGCCCTCGTCATGGACGTGACGGCCGGCTCCGGCGCCGAGAACGCCGGCATCCGGCCCGGCGACGTCATCGTCGGTGTCGACGGACGCGACGTCGAGACCTCCGCCGACCTCGGCGATGCGGTCGTCGAGACCGGCGCCGGCGAGGAGGTCGAGATCGAGATCGATCGTGGAGGGCGGACGGCGACCGTCACCGCCGTCATCGGGTCTCGACCCGGCTCCGTCGCCTGAGCGCCGTCCAGGGCATGGCACATGGCCCCCGTGGTTACGGAGCGTTCATCGACGATCGCGTCGAGCCGATGGGCCCAGTCAGCCCAGAGACGGGGAAGAGATGACCACCACGACGAGCGCACCCGGCGACGACCGGTCGGCGCGACTCGGTCTCGCGACCCTTGACGATGACCGGGCCACCGAGGTCTCGTGCGTCGGCGGCAAGGCCGCAGCGCTCGCCAACGCGCGAGCTGCAGGCCTGCAGACCTTGCCCGGGGTGGTGCTCACCACCGCGTTCTGCGAGGACGTCGACGGTGGTGCACCGGTCGAGGGGCACCCCGACGTGGCTCGTGCCTGTGCGGAGACGGCGGACTGGTCGAAGGGTGCCGTCGCCCGATCGTCGTCCGTCGTCGAGGACATGGGCGACAGCTCGCAGGCCGGTCAGTTCGAGTCCGTGATCGGCATCGACGGTCTGGAGGAGCTGACCGACGCCGTGCAGGTGGTGCTGGACTCTCGGGAGCGGGCCGATGCCACCGATCACCTGATCGCCGTGCTCATCCAGCCCTTCGTGGAGCCCCGCTTCGGCGGTGTGCTGTTCGGCGTCGATCCCGTCACCGGCCGACCCGATCGGTGCGTCGTCACCGCTGTGGAGGGTCAGCCCGACCCCCTCGTGAGCGGCGAGGTCGAGGGTTCCCGGTACGTGCTCGAGTCCGACGGCTCCGTCGTGCGGTTCGAGGCCGGTGACGGCCCCGAGCTGCCCTCGGACCTGCTCGAGCAGCTCGTCGGCATGAGCGACCGGGTCGGCGAGGTGTTCGGGGAGCCACAGGACGTCGAGTGGGCCGTGGTCGACGGACAGCTGCTCCTGCTGCAGTCCCGGCCGGTCACGTCCGAGATCCGGGGCATCCCGCACGGTCCGCTCTACGGGCCAGGCCCCGTCGCCGAGACGTTCCCGGACCCGCTCTCGACGCTCGAGGCCGACCTCTGGATACCGCCGCTCGACGCCGGCGTCCGCGAGGCGCTGCGACTCGGCGGTGCCGTCCCCGACTCCGCCCTGGAAGGCCCCGACCTGGTCGTCGCGGTCGACGGGTACGCCGCCATCGACCTCGAGCGGACGGGAGAGTCCGAGGACGCCGGCTCGGGTGGAGGACTCGGTGTCATGCGCCGCATCCGCCGGCTGCGTTCAGCGTGGCGGATCGGTCGCCTGCGCAGCGCCCTGCCCGCCCTCGGCGAGCGCGTCGTCCACCGGGTCGACGAGGACCTCGTCGGGTTGCCGCCGCTGGACGTCGTCACCGATCGCCAGCTGGTCGCGCTGCTCGGCCGATCCGCAGAGGCGCTGCGCTCCCTGCACGCGCACGAGGTCCTGATGGGCATGCTCACCGACACCTCCGAGATCCGTCTCACCGGCGCCTCCGTTGCCATGCGGGTCCTCACCGAGGCCAGGGCCGATGGACGCAACGAGGCAGAGATCCTCGGCCGCAGCCCCGTCGTGCTCGCCCTGACGGGTCCCAAGATCTGCCGTCAGCCGCAGCTGCCCGATGAGTCGGTCACCCCTGACCTCGCCCCGAGCCCGCGTTCCCGTCGCGACGACGAGCCGAAGGAGGACCGGGACGCAGGCATCGTCCGCGAGGCGCTGCGCCTCCGCGTCCGCTGGGTGCAGGAGCTCGAGGCCAGGGCGGCATGGGAGCTCGGAGAGCGGCTCACTCGCGCCGGTCGGCTGCCTGCTCCGGAGCTCGTGCGGCACCTGTCCCTCGAAGACCTCGCCGCCGTCATCGCCCGGCGGGGTGACGTCGTCACCGACGTGCTGTGCCACCGGGCTGAATGCGGCCCTGAGCCCTCACCGCTGCCGGCCCGCTTCCGGATCTCCGATCTGGGTCGTCCTGTCCCCGAGCGCGGGGACGGCGGCGCCAGCGGTGGGACCGGCGCGGGCGGTGGCCAGGGAACCGGCGTCGTCACCCACGACCTCGATGACCCGCCCGAAGGCGCCGTCCTGGTCGTCACCTCCCTCAACCCGGCCATCGGGCCGATGCTCGGACGCCTGAACGGGGTGGTCGCCGAGACCGGCAGCGTGCTGGCCCACCTGGCGATCCTCGCCCGTGAGGCGGGTGTGGCGACGGTCGTCGGCTTCCAGGGCGCCGTCGAGGAGCTCGAGGAAGGCCAGGAGGTCACGGTCGACGGCAGCACCGGTGAGGTGACGGCCGTCGGCGATGGCGATGGCGACGAATCCGAGATGGAGGACGGCTCGTGAAGAAGCTGATGTGGTTGTTCGCGCTCGGGACCTTCCTGGCGGCCGGGGTCTACTCGGTCATCTCGCTCAACCGGTGGGAGTGGTCCAGGGCCCTGTACTTCGGTCTCGTCGTCCTCGTCGCCGAGGTCGGGTTGGCCACGGGACTCGTCCTGAGAAAGCTCGACCAGCAGGCCGAAGCCGATACCGACGCCGGCGAGCGGGATGAGATCCGAGACGTCCTGCGGGGCTCGCGCGTCTCGAGGGACCGGTTCCGCTGGCTCGCCCCCGAGAGGGCGGCCTCGCGGTCGAACGTCTTCATCACGATGGTGGTCAGCGGTGGCATCCTGCTGTCGGGGTTGGCGTGGCTGCTCGACAAGGTCGCGGCCAACACCACGACGTCGCTCCAGGAAGGCCGTCTCGCCGGCGACCTCACGAGGATCGCCTACCCGAGCGACGGCCTCCTGCCCGACGAGGTCACGGTGCTGGCGCAGCAGCTCCCCGACCTGGACGACCCCCAGCTGCGCATGCTCCTCGGGAGCGATCGCTGATGCGCTCGCCGGCCCGCATCATGGTGGCGCTGGTGGCGGTGGCGCTGATCGCCGGTGGCGTCTGGCAGCTGCGGTCGGCGACGATGTCGACCCACGTCGTCACGGATCCCGACTCGCGCCTGGCGGTCACCCTCGACGCAGAGGCCCGCCAGTCAGAGCCCGGGCAGTCCCTCGACGAGATGGTGGCGGCCAAGGTCGGGACATGCCGGCTGGAGGTGGCCACGTCCGACCCCGTCGGGCCCCTCGAGCGCGGATCCGACGGCAGGTTCCGCCTGATCCTGCAGCCGAGCCTGGACGACACCGACCGCGTCCAGTTCCGTGGCTGCATGGAGGACTGGAACGTCGACCACCTGCTGGTGGACGTCGTCGAGATGCGGGAGGTGGCCGACCGCGGATGACGGACCGGTCGCTCACCCGACGCCAGCTGCTGGCCGGTGGTCTCGGCCTGGTCGCATCCGCCGCCACCGCGGGGGGCGTCTACAAGGCGCTCGAGCAGTTCGGACGTGAGGATCTGATCCCGGGCCGGGCGACAGAGATCGCGCTGGAGCCGAACCGCTGGCGGGTCACCGAGGACAAGCTCTCGTTCGCCGTCCTGGGGGACAACGGCAGCGGCGGCCAGCAGGCGATGGCCGTCGCCGAACGGCTCGCGCTGTCCTATCGCGAGCAGCCCTTCGGCCTCGTCTCGCTCCTCGGGGACATCTGCTACTACGGCCACATCTCCGAGCGCTTCGACGACGTGTTCGTGAAGCCGATGAAGCCACTGATCGACGCAGGGGTGGAGTTCGAGCTCGCCGTGGGCAACCACGATGGTGAGCTGTTCTGGCGAGAAGGCGTGCCCGACGTGGAGGCCACGCTCGAGCTGCTCGGCACACCCGCCCGCTACTACTCCGTGGCTCGAGGGCCGGCCGAGCTGTTCTACCTCGATTCGGGCCCCCTGGGGCTCCTCGGGCCCGACGGCGAGGCGCAGCTCGAGTGGCTCGACGCTGCGCTTGCGGCGAGCACCCGACGGTGGAGGATCGTGTGCTCCCACCACCCGATGTACTCCTCGGGCGTGCACGGGCCGTGGCCCGGCTTGCGCCAGCGCCTGGAACCGGTCCTCGTGCGCCACCACGTCGACCTCGTCCTGACCGGGCACGACCACCACTACGAGCGGACGCACCCGATGAACGGCATCACCCACGTGGTCAGCGGAGGCGGCTGCAAGCTGACGCCGGTCGATCCCCGGCCGTACACCGCCTACGCCGACTCCGTCCTGCAGTTCCTGCGCATCGAGATCGATGGCGATCGGCTCACGGGTCGGGCGATCGGCGTGGACGGTGTCGCCTTCGACCGGTTCGAGCTTCGGGCACGTGAGCGTCGATGAGGCGCCAGGCGCTCACGGTCGCGCTCGTCGCGTTCGCCACGCTCCACGTCGTCGTCGCCGCTGCCCCCGCCATCGTCCTGGCCGCCGTCGCTCGCAAGGGCGGTCTGACCGGCGCGCACGGCCTCGACCTGGTCGCTGCGAGCGTCGTGCTGGGGGCGCTGCACGGGTCCATCGTGTGGCGTCGGTTGCGCACCGAGCGCCGCTCGGGCGTGCGGTTCGTCGATGCGTGGATCGCCGAGCTCCACGCCCTCGTGGTCCTGGCTGCGTCGGTCACCGCCCTGCTCTTCCTCGTGCTCGGAGGGTTCGCCCCCGAGCACGCCGCCATCGTCAACCGGGGCTGGGAGGTGGTGTGGCTGTGGGTGGGCGTGCTCGTGGCTGCCATCGCCCTCGCTGAGCTCAGCCGATCGGCCGTCCTGGGGTGGTTGCAGCGGGACGTTCCGAGCGACCGACCCCGTCGGCAAAGGCGAGCGACCCCCCTACGGTGAAGGACACGGCCCGCCTGACCGACGAGCGCTGGGTCCGCGAGGACGGGGAGTGGAAGTGGGACAACTGCTGAGCGCAGCGAGGTCAGCACGCCGTGCCCGAAGGCACCCCCGACGTCCGCGGACTGCTCACCGACATGGCCGACCTGGTCCTGGCCGCCTCCTCCTGACGATCCCGCGTCCGTCGCCCGGTACCCTCGCCGCCATGCGGCCCCACGGTCACCATGCGGCGCTCCGGGTCGTCGACGCGTGAGCGGCCCCGTCACCGCCGCCGACGAGGCACCGGCCGAGGGGGCGTGCGGCGAGACGTCGCCCCAGATCGAGCTGACGTCGAGCGCCGAGGCCGAGGTCGGTCGGTTCCGGGTGCGTCGGGCGCTGCCCCGGCGAGCCCGTCGCACGGTCGGGGCCTGGTGCTTCGCCGACCACATGGGCCCGGCTGCCGTGACCGAGGAACGGGGCTTGGACGTCGGCCCGCACCCGCACATCGGCCTCCAGACCGTGACGTGGCTCATCAGCGGCGAGGCCCTCCACCGGGACTCCCTCGGCTCCGAGCAGGTCATCGCTCCCGGGCAGCTGAACCTGATGACCGCTGGGCACGGCATCGCCCACAGCGAGGAGGCCACCGGCCGCTACGCCGGTGAGCTGCAGGGCATCCAGCTGTGGGTGGCCCAGCCCGAGGTCACCCGTCACGGCGCCCCCGCGTTCGAGCACCATGGCGACCTGCCCCGCGTCGACGTCGGCGCCGGCACCGCAACCGTGCTCGTCGGCGAGCTGGACGGCACGCGCTCGCCAGCCCGTCGCGACACCGACCACCTGGGGGTCGACCTCGAACTGGGGGCCGGGCAGACCGACCTCACGCTCATCCCGACCCACGAGCACGGCATCGTCGTGCTGGAGGGCCGGCTGACCGTCGAAGGCCACGAGGTCGAGCCCGGGATGCTCGCCTACCTGGGCGTCGGGCACGACGGGTGCAGCATCACCACCGAAGGGCCGACCCGGGCGATGCTGCTCGGCGGCACGCCCTTCGAGGACGAGCTCGTCATGTGGTGGAACTACGTGGGCCGGTCCCGCGAGGAGATCATCGAGGCCCACCGGGCCTGGACCGCCCAGGACACCGACCGCTTCGGTTCCGTTGGGTCGCCGTTGCCGCGCATCGACACCGGACCGCCGCCGTGGGGTCGCACCGATGGGTGATCTGGCCGCACTCCGCGAGCAGCTCCTCGGGCTCGGCGAGGTGGTCGTCGCCTTCTCCGGTGGCGCCGACTCGTCCTTCCTCGCCTGGGTCGCCAACGACGCGCTCGGCCCGGAGCGGGTCACTGCGGTGACCGCGGTGTCGCCGTCACTGGCCGGTGCCGAGCACGACGACTGCCGCACGCTCGCCGAGGAGTGGGGACTGACCTGGCGGGAGGTGCACACCGAGGAGATGGCCAACGCCGCCTACCAGCGCAACGACATCGACCGCTGCTTCTGGTGCAAGGACGCGCTGATGGAGGCCGTCGAACCGATCGTTGCCACCGCCGGCGCCACCGTCGCCCTCGGCGTGAACCTGGACGACCTCGACGACCACCGGCCCGGCCAGGAGGCCGCCCGCCAGCGCGGTGCGGTGTTCCCGCTGGTGGACGCTGGGTTCACCAAGGACGATGTCCGAGCTGCGTCACGCGAGCTCGGGTTGCGGACGTGGGACAAGCCCGCGGCGCCGTGCCTCGCGTCGAGGCTGCCGTACGGCATCCCGGTCACCCTCGGTCGGCTCCGGTCCGTCGAGCAGGCCGAGGCCGCGCTCCGGGCGATGGGGTTCGACGAGCTGCGGGTCCGGCACCACGAGGAGCTGGCTCGCATCGAGGTGCCCGTCGACCGCATCGACGAGGTGGTGGCGCAGCGGGACGAGGTCGTCGCCGCCGTGCAGGACGCCGGCTACCGGTGGGTCACGCTGGATCTGGTCGGACTCAGATCGGGGAACCTGAACCCGAGCTGAGCACGTGGTCAGCGCAGGAAGCGTCGGACGATCGACCCGATGCCGCCGCGGCTCCGCGTCGCAGTCCCGGTCCCGCCGGTGCGGCCCATGCCGCCCCGACCAGTGGTGCGGCCACCGCCGCTGCTGAACATCCGGAAGAGCTTGCTGATGATTCGCATGGGCACGACCTACCCGGTCGTCCCTCGGCTCATCCGCGCGTCACCGGTGGATGATGTCGCCGGCGGTCCAGAGGGGGAAGGACAGGTGCTTGACGCCCAGGTGCTCCACGATCCGGCCGGTGTCGGCGAACTCGCGGTAGCAGCGGTCGGCGATCGGCTTGCCGACCATGAACACGAAGTCCGCCCACGGCAGCAGGACGGGGCCGTCGTCCACGTCGCCCTCCCGGACCACCGCCTCGATCTCGAGCGTCGGCTTGGACGGGTTGGACGGGTCGAGGCAGGCCGAGTGGTAGACGACGTGCTCGAAGACCGACATGGCGCGGATCCTCACGGCGATCGCCTCACCAGTGGATCGTCCCCGGAGCACCCTTGAACGGGCCCACGACCTTGGATGTGATCCATCCGCCGTAGAACGACCCCTCGTTGGGGTCGACGACCTCGCCGTCGACGGTGCACTCGTCCATCTGCTGCGCGTAGAAGGCGTAGTGGTCGACCAGCTCGGCGAAGCGGGGTGTCGGGTTCGGGTACGACCACACCGCGGCCTCGGCGACGGCCCGGCCCGTGTCGATGGTCCAGTAGCTGGCCTGGCCCTTCCACTCGCAGAAGGTGCGCCGGCCATCCGGCCGGAGCAGGTCCGTGCGGACGTCGGCGGCGGGCAGGTAGTACGCCGGGGGCTGGCTGGTCTCCAGCACGCGGATCGACCGGCGGGTGTCGGCGATGACCTCGCCCCCGAAGCGGACCACGACGTGGTGATCGCTGTGGTCGAGCGCAGGTGGCCGCGGGTAGTCCCACACCGACTCCTGGCCGGGACCGGGTTCGACGCGCTCGGGTTGCACGTCCGTAGGTTGACCCACATGGCCTCCGATGCCAACCCGCCCGTGGCCGCCGCCGACGAGGAGCGCCTCGCCGCCATCGCCGCCGCGCTGGCCGACCGGGTGGAAGAGGCCGTCCCCGGCTGGATCGAGGGGCTCGTGCTCGCCCGCGTTCGACAGTGGAGCGGCCACGTGAGCCCCGAGGTGGCCGCCGAGGCGGTGGTGGCCGCCGAGGACGCCCGCGCCGAGGTCGTGCCCCGGATGCGCCGGCTGCTCGAGGCCGACATCGACGACCAGACCGCCAACCCGCTCGAGCTGCTGCGCCACGCCACCCGGCACGCGCACGACGCCCTGGCCCGGATCGGCGTGCCGAGCGTGGCGCGGGACGACTTCGCACAGCGGTCGTTCCCGGGCGACTCCTACGACCTCATGCCCGCCACCTGGTCCGACATCCACCCCGACCTGCACGAGATCGGTCTCACGTGGGGGGCGGCCAAGGCGTTCGTGCACAAAGCTCGCCGGCGCGCCGAAGGCCGCACCTGACCGACCGATCAGCGGGAGGTCCAGCGCAACGAGCGGTCGATGTCCGGGTCGCGGTGCTCCGCCTCGCGGAGCACGACCGCAGTGGCCTCGGGCGTGCCGGCCCGGTGCAGCCGGGCTCCGGGGATCCGGTCGTGCAGCGCAGCGGTGAACCGCTCCGCGGCGGCCCGCGTCGCACCCACTGCGCCGGGCACGCGCCATGCCTGCTCGTCGGTGGCGACCAGCCAGCGCGGGGTCCCGAGGGGGCCGAGCGCCTCGGCGAGCGCCGCGCTCCACACCGCCGCGGCGTCATCGTCGACGCCACCGATGACGATCGATGCGCCGCCGGCCGGAGATGGCGCCGCCTGCACGCGGGCGTCCCCGAGGCCCGGCACGCCGGCCGCCACGAGCCCGGCGACCACCGCGTCTCCGAGGATCCGCGCCGTCTCGACGTCGTCGCGCCGCCGGCCAGCGGCGCGGGCACCGAGCGCGACGGCAGCGCCCACGCTGGCGGCCGCCACCGGCCACAGCGGTGGAGCGCTCAGCGCGACGATCCCGGCCAGCACGCCGCCCGTCAGCCCCAGCCCGCTTCCGATCGCCGACGAGCGCCAGCCTCGCGCCCGGGTCCGCACGGTGCGCCGAGCACCGCGGCGGCGGACGGTCACCGCGGTCGTCGCGATCCCGCCGGGATCGACCAGCGCCCACGCAGCGCGCGTCCGGTCGAGGTCGAGGGCGAACTCGCGGCTGTGTTCGTTGACCAGCTCGAGCTCACCGGGTTCGGGTTGGTGGGGGAGATCGAGGCGCGGGTGCAGCTTGCCGGGCCCGGTGCGGATCACGCCGGCAGCATCGGGACCCCACCAGTGCTCGTGGCGCCGACGCACCCGCTGCCAGTCGCCGGGTGCCCCGGGGTGGACGACGGCGATGTCCCACAGGGATGCGACCTTCTCCGGGTCGCCCCGGTGGATGCGCAGCGCTCGGCCTCGCAGCTGGGTGGTGGCTGTCGAGCTCGCGACCTCCGAGCAGTCGACGATCACGTCGATGGGGGCGTGGTCCCAGCCCTCGCCGACCAGCCCACGGGTGGCCACCAGCACCTGCGCGGCGCCGTCGTCGAGCGCCTGCTCGGCGGCCGCCAGCCACTGCGCCGGGTTCCACGAGGCGCCGTGGACGTCCAGCGCCGTAGCCCCCGGGACGTCGCACCCCACCGCTCGGACCGTCGCCCCCATGGGCCCCGCGGCCGGCGACAGCGACATCGACGCCGTGATGGCGTCGGCGTGGATCGCGTCGCACCACGCGCCGCTGCCGGTGACCGCGAGGACGCCGGCCGCGACCACATCGGGCTCCCGGCACAGCGCGGCGAGCATGCGGGTGCTGGTCCCGGCGTCCTCACCGAGCACGGCTCGCGCTTCGGCCGGGGGTGTTCCGGCCCGGTCACGCTCCACCACCACCAGTGCCCGTCCGGTCCGGCCTCGGGCTCGCAGCTCGATGGCCACGACCGACGCCGCCGCCACGGCCTTGGCGTCCGATCGCGCGCACACGACGTCGGCGACCGAGCGACCCCATCGGATGCCGCCCGTGGTGAGCGAGACGCCGTGACGTCGGGTCACCGCGCCGACCGCAGACCGGTCGTCGGCGTCGGCGGTGCTGTCGGGCCGGTGGAGCCAGCCATCGAGCAGCAGCAGCCGGTCGTGGACGTCGAGCGCGCGCTCGATGCGGGCCTCCGGAGGCGGATCGAAGCCGGCGGGCAGCGACATCCGGCGAGCGAGCCACCACCGGGCCAGTGCGGTGCCGAGCAGCGGGTCCCGGTCCCAGAACGCCGACCATGCCGCCGGGCTCGGGGTGTCGCGCTCGTCGAGGGCGGCGCCGAGGAGCCCGTGCACCGCCCACTCGCCGAAGTGCTCGCCGGCGAGGAGCTCGTCCAGCTCGGCCTCGAAGCGCTCGGTCCACCTGTCGAGGAAGGCCGCCTCGGACGGGGTGAGGGTGGTCAGGTGCACGGCGTCGCGCCAGGGTGCGACGGCGCCCTCGGCGACGAGGGCGGCCAGGTGGAGCTCGGCGTCGACCGGGCCGAGGACGCGGTGGTAGTTGGCGGCCTCCCGACTCGAGTCGGGATCGGGGAGGGTGGCGGTGAGCCCGATGACGGCCGGGTCGGCACGCTCGATCAGGGCCGCGACGACGAGCGCCCACCAGTCGAGGAGGTGGTGGCACTCGTCGAGCACGACGCAGCCGATGTCTCGGGCGACGAGGGTGTCGACGAGGTCGTGCGTGCGCGCGCCGAGCAGGTCGACCACGGGCACGCCCACGTCGTCGCCGGTCGCGAGCGCTCGACGGAGCCGACGGACGTGGCGCCGCAGCTCGTCGGCGGCCCGGCCCGGCTCGTGCTCCTCGGTGGTCGCGACCCGCTGCTCGGCGACCTCGACGCCGTGCTCCGCCGCCAGCCCGGCGACCCACAGTCGGCGGGCCGCGCCACGGAGCTCGTCGGTGGCGGCCCCGGGGTTGCCGAGCAGCTGGTAGGTGACGCTGAGCATCGGGGCCGGTTCGGACGGGTCGGACGTGGAGAACGCGGGACCGGCGCCGAACATCCGTGTCGCTTCGCACCACTGATCACGGATCGCGGTCGTGGGTGAGAGCACCAGCGTGGGGCGATCGAGCCGGCGAGCCAGCTCGAGGCCGATCAGGGTCTTGCCCGCTCCCGGCGGCGCGCACAGGTGCCAGCGCTCGTCGTCGACGTGGGTGCACAGCTCGAGCAGGTGCTGCTGGGACGGCCGCCACCGGAACTGCGGCGTCAGCTCGGCCCAGGAACCCACGAGGCGAGTCTGGCCCAGCAGTGGGTCCGCCCCGTGCCGTCGAGTTGTCATGATGGACCCGTGAGCGAGGCACCCGACCGCCGTCCCGACGGCGTCGAGCGCGTGGCGCTCTTCGTCACCTGCGTCGGCGAGCTGGTGGAGCCCGACGTGCCGGTCGCCGCCGTGCGGGTGCTGCGGGCCGCGGGCTGCGACGTGGACGTGCCGGAGGGCCAGACGTGCTGCGGGCAGCCGGCGTGGAACTCGGGGTTCACGGCCGACGCGGCGAGGGTCGCCGGCACGAGCCTCGACGCGCTGGAGCGGGCGGTGGCCGACGGCGCCGATGCCGTCGTGGTCCCGGCCGGGTCGTGCGCCACGATGATCCGCCTCTACTGGCCCCAGCTGTTCTCCCTGGCCGGCGACGAGGCCGCGTCGGCCCGGGCCCGGGCCCTGGGCGAGCGGGTGTGGGAGCTCACCGAGCTGCTCGACGCGCTGCCCGACGATCGCCTCGGGCTCGGGTCGGTGGCCCCCTGCGCGGCGGTGTACCACCAGTCCTGCCACATGCTGCGGGAGCTGCACGTCGCCGAGCAGCCCGAGGCCCTGCTCGCGCGGGTCGACGGCTGCGACGTCGCCGAGTGGGCCGCGGCGGACCAGTGCTGCGGCTTCGGGGGCACCTTCAGCGTGAAGCTGCCCGAGGCCTCGGTGGCGATGGCCGACGAGAAGCTCGACGTCCTGCCCGATGGCACCGAGGTCATCGTCGGCGCCGATGCCTCCTGCCTGATGCAGCTGCGCACCCGGGCCGGCGCCCGCGGCATGCAGGTGCGCACCGAGCACATCGCCCAGGTGCTGGAGCGGGCGCTTCCCGACGACGGGGGAGCGGACACATGACCAATGAGTGGCCGCTCCGCAGCTCCACGCTCCGCGAGCGCACGGCGACCGCCGTGGACGACCCGGTCCTGCGCGCCAACGTCGGGGCCGCCACCGACCGGTTCCGCACCAAGCGCACCTCGGCGCTGGCCCGCCTGCACGACCCCGATGCGCTGCGCTCGGCGGCCCGCGGCGTGCGTGGCGACATCCTCGCCGACTGGGCCGCCACCCTCGAGCTGCTGGCCGACAACGTGCAGGCCAACGGCGGCCACGTCTGCTGGGCGCCGACCGGTGCCGATGCCAACGACTACATCGCGTCGGTCGCTCGGCGCATCGGCGCCAGCACGGTCGTGAAGTCCAAGTCGATGGCCACCGAGGAGACCGGGCTCAACGAGGCGCTGGCCGCGGCCGGGTGCGACACGGTGGAGACCGACCTGGGGGAGTGGATCATCCAGCTGGCCGAGGAGCACCCGAGCCACATCATCGCCCCGGCCGTGCACAAGAACCGCGACCAGGTCGCCGACACCTTCGAGGCCAAGGCCGGCATGACCGAGCGGGTCACGGAGCCCACCGAGCTCGTCGCGTTCGCCCGGCGCGAGCTCCGTCGGCGGTTCCTCGAGGCCGACCTCGGCATCACCGGCGCCAACCTCGGCGTGGCCGAGACCGGCAGCGTCGTGCTGGTCACCAACGAGGGCAACGCCCGGATGGTCACCTCCATGCCCCGGGTGCACATCGCGGTGATGGGTGCCGAGCGCATCGCCCGCACGTGGGACCAGGCCGATCTGGTCCTCGGCCTGCTGGCCAAGTCCGGCACCGGGCAGGCGCTGTCCTCCTACACCACCGTGCTGAGCGGGCCCCGGGGTGAGGACGAAGCCGACGGACCCGATGAGTTCCACCTCGTCATACTCGACAACGGCCGCTCCGACATCGCCGGGACCGAGTTCGCCGAGATGCTGAACTGCATCCGTTGCGGGTCGTGCCTGAACGTGTGCCCCGTGTACCACCAGACGGGCGGGCACGCGTACGGCTGGGTGTACTCCGGTCCGATGGGCGCGGTGCTCACCCCGCTGCTGGCCTCGCAGACCGGTCACGGTCCGGGCGAGGACCACCACGTCGGCGAGCTCGCCAACGCGTCGACGCTCTGCGGCGCCTGCATGGAGGCGTGCCCGGTCGAGATCCCGCTGCAGGACCTGCTGCTCGGCCTCCGTCGCCGCAACGCCGAGCACGCCGGCCTCGCCGAGCGATCGATGTGGCGGGCCTGGGCCGCGGCCTGGTCCCGGCCGGGCGCGTACGGGGCGTCGGCGACGGTGGCGACGAAGGCCCGACGGCTCGCGCCGCTGCTCGGCCGCCTCCCGGGCGGGAGCCGCTGGACGGACGGACGCGACCTGCCGGACCTGCCCGCCCGGACGTTCCGCCAGCGCTGGGATGCCGGCGATGTCTGAGCACGGCGATCGCGCCGCCTTCCTCGACCGCATCCGCTCCCGCCAGGGACGCCCGGCCGGGGGCGGCCCCCACCCGCCGCCGCCGGCGCCCGACGTCGTGCCAGAGCTGGCCTACCGCACCCTCGACGGCGTCGACCACGACGACCCCTTCGCCCTGCTCCCGGTGTTCGTGGCCGCCGCCCGCGCTGCCGAGGCGACGGTCGACGTCGTCGACGACGAGGTCCCGGCCGAGCTGCTGCTGCGCTTCGTGGGCGACCACGACGTGCGCACGGCGGTGACGAGCCGCGAGCCGGAGGCCGTCGCCCTCGGCGGCGCGCTGGCAGCGGCGGGCGTGTCGGTCGCCCCCTACGACCGGGAGGTGGCGGCTGCGGCCGACCTGGCGATCACCTCGGCGACCCACGGCATCGCCGCGACGGGGAGCGTGGTGGTCGACTCGGCGTCCGCCGGCAGCCGCGCCGTGAGCCTGCTCCCGAAGATCCACCTCTGCGTCCTGCCGATCACCCGCCTGGTCGCCAGCCACGCCGACGTGCTGCGCGGCCAGCAGCGCCCGATGCCCTCAGGTCGGGTCCTGATCACCGGCCCGTCGCGCACGGGCGACATCGAGCAGCGCCTCACCCTCGGCGCCCACGGCCCCGTCGCCCTCCACATCGTCGTCGTCCGCTGACGTTCTGGCAGCGGCTGCGGAACGCGGGTCGTCGTCGAAGAGGTGGGCCCAGCACGCGGGGTCGCCCCCCTCGGTGACGGGCTCGGGCTCCTCGCCGGCCTTCATCGGACCTCGAAGGCCTCGCCGTCGAAGCGGTCGACGACGGCGAAGTCCTCGACCGGGTCGCGCCGCAGCTTGGTGACCATCTGCTGGGGGTGGCCGAGCGCGATGAGGGAAGCGACCGCGTGGCTCTCGGGGATGCCGAGCAGATCGGCGAGCGCCGCCTCCTCGCGGCAGATGGCCGTCGTCATCACGCCGCCGAGGCCCTCGTCGCGGGCCTTCAGCATGATGTTGTGGCAGAAGGGATAGATCGACCCGCCGCCCACGATCGACTGGCGGGGTAGGCCGTGGTCGAGCACGGCCAGGGCCTCGAGCGCCACGCAGACGATGAGCAGGACGGGGTGGGTGTCCATCTCGTCGGCGAAGTCGTTCGGGGCCGGTGTCTCCCGGGCCTCCTCCAGGTCCACCCACGGCTGGGAGAACCGGGTGTCGCCGGGCTGGAACGCGACCTTGCCGATCTTCACGTGGGCCCAGTACTCCCGCCAGCTCAGCTGGTACAGCTCGCGGATGCGGGTCCGGGTCTCGGCGTCCTTCACCACGATCACGTGCCAGCCCTGCCGGTTGCCGCCCGAGGGGGCGAAGCGGGCGTGGTCGAGGATGCGGTGCAGCACCTCGTCAGGGACCGCCTCGTCGGTGAAGGTCCGGGTGGCGGGTGTGGTGCGCATGACCTCGGCGAGCTCCATGGGCCCACCATGCCAGGTGCGCCGCCGCCGCTACAGGGGAACTGCCAGTTCGGGTCGGGGCGCTACTCCGGGGGGCGGTCGAAGCGATGCCAGCCGGTGCCGCTGATCTGGCGGGGCTCGAAGAACAGGCAGTCCTCTGGGCAGGCGAAGGGCATCTCCTCGTTCACGCCCAAGCGGCACCGCTGGAGCACGTCGCCCGCCGGGGTCGAGCGCGTCGAGTAGTGCCGGCAGTCCTCTCGTACAGCCACGCGGCCAGTGTCGCGCACGAGGTGCGCAACTACCCTCCCGCCCCATGGCCGAACGACTCTTGGTGATCGGCGGTGACGCCGGCGGCATGGCGGCGGCGTCGCAAGCCCGCCGGCAGCAGCCCTACATGGAGATCGTCGCCCTCGAGCGCGGTCGCTGGACCAGCTACTCGGCCTGCGGCATCCCCTACCTCGTCGCCGGCGACGTCGGCTCCCACGAGGAGCTGATCGCCCGCTCGCCCGAGGAGTTCCGGGACCGCCAGCGCATCGACGTCCGCATGGGCCACGAGGCCATCGGCATCGATCTGGCATCCCGCAAGGTCGAGGTCCGCGACCACACCCGGGACCGCACGCTGCAGCTCGGGTTCGACCTGCTGCACATCGCCACCGGCGCCCGCCCGATCCGCCCGCCGCTGCCCGGCATCGACAGCCCGTACGTGCACGGCGTCCAGACCCTCGACGACGGCATCCACCTGCTCGAGCACGCCGAGCGGGGCGGCTGCGAGACCGCCGTGGTGGTCGGCGGCGGCTACATCGGCGTGGAGATGGCCGAGGCGTTCCTGCGCCGGGGGATGAAGGTCACCCTGGTCGAGGCCGACGAGCAGGTCATGCGCACGATGGACCCCGACATGGCGGCGCCGATCGCCACCGCGCTGCGCCAGCTCGGGATCGACGTCCGCCTGGGCGTGAAGGCCGAGGGGTTCGAGGACGGGGTCGTGCACACCTCGGCCGGCTCGATCCGGGCCGACATCGTCGTGCTCGGGCTCGGCGTCGCACCCAACGCCGGCCTCGCCGCCGATGCGGGGCTGAAGACCGGCGTCCGCGGCGCCATCCGCGTCAACCGCCGCCAGCAGACCTCGGTCGACGGCGTCTACGCCGCAGGTGACTGCGCCGAGAGCTACCACCGCGTGACCCAGCGCCAGGTGCACGTCGCGCTCGGCACGGTCGCCAACAAGCAGGGGCGCGTCGCCGGGCTGAACCTCGGCGGCGGCTACGCCACGTTCCCGGGGGTGATCGGCACCGCCATCACCAAGGTGTGCGACTTCGAGGTGGCGCGCACCGGCGTCAACCAGGAGGAGGCCGATCGGGCCGGCTTCGAGTACGAGACGGTGAAGATCGACTCCACCACCCGCGCCGGGTACTTCCCCGGCACCCAGCCCATCACCATCAAGATGCTGGCCGAGCGAGACACCCGCCGGGTGCTCGGTGCCCAGATCGTGGGCCGGGAGGGCGCGGCAAAGCGCATCGACGTGCTGGCCACCGCCATCACCGCCGAGATGACCGTCGACGACGTCATCGACCTCGACCTCGCCTACGCACCGCCCTTCTCGGGGGTCTGGGACGCCGTCCACATCGCTGCCCGCAAGGGCGCCGAGGCCCTCGACAAGGCCGTCGCCGCCCGCCTGCGGTGACTTCCGGCCCGGTCGGGTAGAGCCCCGACTGTGACGAACTCCTCCGTCCCTTCCGTCCCGACCGACCGGTCGGTAGGGTGATTCCATGCCGATGAACGATGCTGCCCTCACCGAAGACCTCGCGCCCGTGGTCGCCGGTCTCGTCGACCGGCACCTGGCCAACTCCAAGGAGTGGTTCCCGCACCGGATCGTGCCGTGGAGCCGGGGCGAGGACCTCGGCAAGGACTGGGAGTGGGACCCGAACGAGACCGAGCTGTCGCCCGATGTGCGGTCGGCCCTCATCGTCGACCTGCTCACCGAGGACAACCTGCCGTACTACTTCGAGACGATCTACAACCTGTTCGGGAAGTTCGAGCCGTGGGGCACGTGGGCCCGCCGCTGGACGGCCGAAGAGGGTCGCCACGCCATCATCATCCGCGACTACCTGTCGGTCACCCGGGCCGTCGATCTCGACGACCTCGAGCGGGGTCGCATGGCCCAGGTGTCCACCGGCGAGGTCCCCCACCCCGAGACGGTGCAGGACGGCCTGGCCTACGTGACCATGCAGGAGCTGGCCACCAAGATCAGCCACCGCAACACCGGCCGCCTCCTCGAGGACAAGGTCGGCTACCAGGTGATGGCCACCGTCGCCGGCGACGAGCAGCTCCACCACGTCTTCTACCGCGACGCCGCCACCGCCGCGCTCGAGCTCGACCCCGACGGCATGGTGCTGGCCATCGACCGCCAGGTCCGCAGCTTCGCCATGCCCGGCACCGGCATCCCCGACTTCGCCCAGCACGCGAAGCGCATCGCTGACGCCGGCATCTACGACTTCCGCATCCACCACGACCAGATCCTCAAGCCGATGGTCGTCGACCAGTGGAAGCTGCCCGAGCTCGAGGGGCTGTCCCCGGAGGCCGACGCGGCGCGGGAGAAGGTGCTCAAGCACCTCGACCGCGTGGACAAGGCCGCCACCCGGATGACCGCCCGGCGCGAGCGCCACGCCGCCCAGGACGAAGCCGCCGCCGAATCCGAGCTCGCCAGCGCCTGACGGCCTGTCCTTCCTGAACCGGACCTGAACCGCCGTCGGCTGCGACGGCCGGTGCACCCGTAGGCTCGCGCCGATGGACCTCGGTCGCGACGAGCTCGCTGCAGACACGTCGCTCGTCGGCCGCTCCCTCTGCGAGGCCTACGCCGACCGCGCCGACGCCTTCCTGACCGAGCTGTTCGAGGCGGCGTCGGATCGCATCGGCGGCATCAGCCTCGTCGCGCTCGGCGGGTACGGCCGTCGCGAGCTCAGCCTCCAGTCCGACCTCGACGTGCTGCTGCTGCACGACGGCTACAAGGACATCGGCCCGGTCGCCGATGCCATCTGGTACCCGGTGTGGGACCAGGGCGTGAAGCTCGGCCACGCGGTGCGCACCGTCAAGGAGGCGCTCGACCTGGCCGGCGAGGACATCGACTCGGCCACGGCGATGCTCCAGGCCCGGCACATCGCCGGGGACCGGGCACTGACGGCCACGCTCATCGAGGAGGTGGCCGAGCTGTGGCGGGCCAAGGCCAGCCGGTTCCTCCCGCAGCTGGCCGATCGCGTCCAGGAGCGCCACGCCCGCGCCGGCGAGGTCGCCTTCCTGCTCGAGCCCGACCTCAAGGAGGGTCGTGGCGGCCTGCGCGACGTCCAGTCGCTGCGCTGGGCGTGTCGCGCCCGGGAGATGCTGTGGGAGGGCGACGACGAGGCGCTGCAGGACGCGTACGACGTGCTGCTCGCCGCCCGCGTCGAGCTGCACCGCCGGACCGGTCGCATGGGCGACGTGCTGGTGCTCGAGGAGCAGGACGGCGTCGCCGGTGCGCTGGGCGTCGCTGATGCCGACGACCTCATGCGCGGGTTGGCCGAGGCCGCCCGGATCATCTCCTTCCGCTCCGACGACACCTGGCGGCGGGTCGGGATGACGCTGCGGCGCGGCATCGGTCGCTTCGCCCGCCGCGACCGCGCGCTGGCGCCCGGGGCCGTCCTGCGCGACGGCGAGGTGCACCTCCTCGGCGAGGTCGACACGAGCGATCCGGTGCTGCCGCTGCGGACGGCGGCCCTCGCGGCCGGCGAGGACGTGCCGGTCCACCGCGCCGTGCTCGCGCTGCTCGAGGGCTGCCCACCTCTGCCCACGCCGTGGCCGGACGAGGCTCGGGACCAGCTCGTGCACCTGCTCGGCAGCGGCCGGCCGGCCATCTCCCACCTCGAGAGCCTCGACCAGCACGGCCTCTTCACCAAGGTCCTGCCGGAGTGGGAGGCGGTGCGGTCCAAGCCGCAGCGCAACGCCTACCACACGTTCACCGTGGACCGTCACCTGTGCGAGGCGGCCGCGAACGCCGCCGAGCTGGGCGGCCGGGTGAGCCGCCCCGACCTGCTGGTGGTGGGCACGTGGCTGCACGACATCGGCAAGGGGTTCCCCGGCGACCACACCGTCGTCGGCATGGAGATCGTCGCCGACATCGGCGCGCGGATGGGCTTCGACCCCGACGACGTGGCCGTCCTGGTCGCCATGGTCGAGCACCACCTGCTCCTGCCCGACGTGGCCACGCGGCGCGACCTCGACGACCCCGAGGTCATCCAGTGGGTGGCCGACAGCGTGGGCAGCACCCTGCTGCTCGAGCTGCTCCACGCCCTCACCGAGGCCGACTCCCAGGCCACCGGCCCGGCGGCCTGGGGACCCTGGAAGCAGGAGCTCGTCGACGTCCTCGTGCGGCGGGTGGAGCACGTGCTCGAGGGCGGCGCGGTCCACGACGTCACCGACACCTTCCCGAGCGAGGAGCAGCGCGCCCTGGTCATGAGCGGCCAGCGGGTGGTCCGCGGGGTGGGGGACACCCTCACCGTCGTCGACGCCGACCGCCCGGGCCTGTTCTCGCGGGTCACGGGCACCCTCGCGCTCCACGGCCTCGACGTGCTCGACGCCAACATCGTGACCTTCGACGGTCGGGCGCTCGAGGTCATCACCGTGCAGTCCTCGTTCGGTCCGACGTTCGCGTGGGACAAGGTGCTGCGCGACCTGGAGCGCGCCCTCGCCGGCCGGTTGGCCCTGCGGGCCCGCCTGGCCGAGCGGGCCGCCACCTACCGCCGCAGCGCGCCGGCCACCGTGCACAGCGCCCCCAAGGTCGAGTTCCACCTGGACGCGTCGAGCCGCGCCACGGTGGTCGAGGTGCACGCCCCGGACTCCGTCGGCGTCCTCCACCGCATCACCGCGGCGATCGCCGAGTTCGACCTGGACATCGTCCGCGCCCGGGTGCAGACCCTGCTCGACGAGGTGGTGGACTCCTTCTACCTGGAGGCCGCCGGCGGCGGGAAGGTCCCCGAGGACGTGCTGCCCGAGCTGCGCCGGGCGATCCTCCACGCCGTCGACGCCCCCCGGTAGGCCCTCAGCGCAGGGTGTCGGGCACCGACCAGTCGGCGTCGCGCAGGTGGTGGTCCAGGAAGCCGAGGACCACCTCGTACCAGACCTTGGCGTGCTGCGGGGTCAGGATCCAGTGGTTCTCGTCGGGGAAGTACAGCAGCTTGTGGGGCAGCGACCCGTCGTCGCGACCGTGGTGGCGGGCCAGCTCGGACCACAGGTTGAGGGCCTCGCCGATCGGCACCCGGTAGTCCTTGTCGCCGTGGATCACCAGCATCGGCGTCGTCATGTGCTCGACGAGGCGGTGGGGTGACCACTCGGCCGCCATGGCCTCGTCCATCTCGCGCCGCCAGTAGTCGGCCCGGTCGGTGGTCGGGCCGAAGGACTCGAGTGCCCACAGGCTGGCGTGGGTGACGATGCAGTCGAAGCGGTCGGTGTGGCCGGCGACCCAGTTGGCCATGTACCCCCCGAAGCTGCCGCCCATCGCCGCCGTCCGGGTCTCGTCGACGTCGTCCCGGGCCTCGGCCGCGTCGGTGATGGCGAGCAGGTCGGTGTAGGGGGCGTCGCCCCAGCGGCCCCAGCCCCGGCGGATGAAGTCGAGGCCGTACCCGGTGGACAGCGCCGGGTCCGGGAGCAGCACGGCGTAGCCCTGGGCGACGGCGAGCCACGGGTTCCACCGCCACGACCACGCGTTCCAGGACCCGAGCGGGCCGCCGTGGATCCACAGCAGCAGGGGTGCCGGGGTCTCGGACGCCCCGTGGGGGAGGGCGAGCCAGCCCCGGAGGGGCGTGCCGTCCAACGCGGTCGCGGTCACCTCGTCGAGCGTGCCGGGGAGCGCCGGGGTCTCGGCGGGGCCGGGCAGCGGGGCCGGCTCCGCGGGTGTGCGAGCGTCCAGTCGGACCACGGCGGGCGGGTGGTCGACGGCGCTGCGCACGGCGTAGGCGCTGGCGCCGTCGGGGCTCACCTGGAGGTCGCTGTAGGCGCCGTGGTCGGTGGTGAGCCGGGTGACGGTGCCGTCGGCCAGCTCGATGCGGAAGACGGGGGCGGCGCCGTGCTCGTCGGCGATGCACAGCACGGCGCTGCCGTCCGGGACCCAGGCGAACCCGCCCGCCCAGCGGTCCCAGCCGGGTGCCAGCGCCGTGGTCGAGCCATCGGTCAGGTCGAGCAGGAGGATCTCGGATGTGAGGGGCTCCTGCGTGTCGCCGTCGGACTCCCGGACGACCACGGCCCGGGTGCCGTCCGGGGAGATCGTGGCACCGCTGAACTCGTGGCCCGGCTCGTGGAGCAGCGTCCGCTCGGTGCGCGACGAGGTGTCGATGGCGATCAGGGTCGACCGGGTCCCGCCCCCTTCGGGGCGCGCCGCCGTGGCCAGGACGGTCCGACCGTCCGGCGTGATCGAGACGTCGGTCTCGTCGAAGCGGCGACCCGGGACCGGGGTCAGGTCGGCCAGGTCGACGGGCTCGTCCCGCGCGCCCAGGTTCCGGCCGAGGAGCAGGCGGGGTTGGTCCGGGCCGAGGTCGTGGTCCCAGTAGCGGATCGGGTACGACTCGTGCAGGATCGCCGACACCTTGCGGTCCTTGCGGGTCTTGCGCCGCTCCTGGTCGTCGGCGGCGCTCACCGCTCCCGGCAGCGTGTCCGACTGCACCACCACCACGTCGGCCCGGGTGGCGGTCACGGCGCCACCGATGCCCCCTGGCCGGCGGGCGACGATGCGAGCATCACCGGCGCCGGGCGGCTGGGCCCACAGCGCGGGCGGGTCCTCGTCCTTCCCGTCGGTGTCGGCGCCGGGTCGTGCCGAGGTGAACAGCAGGGTGCCGTCGGGCAGGAAGGCCGGTGCGTGCTCGCCCTTGGCCGACCGGGTGAGCCGGCGGGCCGGTGCCTCGCCCGTCGGGTCCAGCTCCCACAGCGCCTGGACGTAGCGAGTCCGGTCGGAGGAGAGCGTGCCCAGCGAGGTCACGAGGCGGGTGCCGTCGGGAGACAGCGCCAGACCGGCGACCCGGGGCAGGTCGAGGTAGCGGTCGAGGTCGTGGAAGGCGGTGCGGTCGGCCATCGGCTCGCTCCCGGTCGAGGGGCAGGACAGGACCCGGCGAGTGTCGCGCACAGCGGCGGGCCGTCGGTCCCCCCGGCCCGGCTGAGTAGCGTCGACACCATGGTGGAGCCTGCAGGACCAGCGAGCGACCGAGCGGGACCCGGACCCACCCGCCAAGACCTGCTCCGCTGGGCCGAGTCGCTGGCCGGCATCGCCAAGACGGGCCTCGGCTTCACCGACAGCCTCTACGAGCGCGAGCGCTACGAGGAGGTCCTGGCCATCGCCGCCGACATCCGGGTCGCTGCGGGCACCGACTACGACGGCGACCACTACGTGACCGAGTGGCTCAAGGGCGTCAGCGACGGCGTGCCCGGCTACCAGACGCCGAAGGTCGCCATCGGCGCGGTGGTCGGCAACGATGCCGGCGAGATCCTGCTCGTGCAGCGGGCCGACTCGGGCGTCTGGCTCTACCCCACCGGTTGGGCCGACATCGGCTACTCCCCGGCCGAGGTCGCGGTGAAGGAGGTCAAGGAGGAGACCGGCATCGACTGCGAGGTCGAACGGCTGCTGATGGTCCTCGACGGCCTGCGGCTGGGCTTCACCACCGTGCCGCTCTACTCGATCGTGTTCCAGTGCCGGGCGACCGGCGGTGAGCTCGCCGCCCACCCGCTCGAGACCAGCGACGTCGGCTTCTTCGCCGAGGACGCGCTGCCGTCGCCGCTCGCCGGCTACGACCACTGGGGTGGCCCGGTGTTCCAGGCCCTCCGGGGCGAGGCGGTGCCGGTGCAGTTCGACGACGTCCGTCCCGAGACCTGGCGGAGCTGACCCGACCGTGCACCGGCTGACCCGGTGCGTGGCCTCGCTGGTGGCCGCCGCGCTCCTCGCCGCCTGCGCCACCGACGACCGCGCGACCGTCGATCGGGCCGGCACGTCCTCCACCACCGAGTCGGCGGCCGCGTCCACGGGGAGCACGACCAGCACGACGGCCACGACCGTGCCGAGCACCACGGCGGCGACCGCGCTCGCCGCCGACACCTGCCCCGCCGTCCCCGAGCGAGCCGAGCCAGACCCGGACCGACCCGTCTACGAGGTCGACATGACGGCGGATCCGGCCACGGGTGTGGTGGAGGGCACCCAGGCCGTGCGCTTCGTGCCCGACCTCCCGATCGATCGCGTCGTGCTGCGCCTGTGGGCGAACGGCCCCCGTCCCGCATCGGTGGGCACGTCGATCGAGCTCGGTCCGGTGGCGGTGGGTGGCCGCCCGGCGCCGCTGGAGCAGCCCGATCCCACGACCGCGGTGGTGGCGCTGGACCGATGGGTCCCGGCCGGTGAGGTGATCACGGTGCGGGTGGCCTGGCGGCTCACCGTGGGCGGGCCGGTGAACGACCGGATCTCGCGTCAGGACGGGTCGCTGCGCCTCGGGTCGTTCCTGCCCCTGCTCGCCTGGGAGCCGGGGGTGGGCTGGTCCGTGGATCCGCCGACCTCGGGCTTCGCCGAGTCGACATCATCGCCCACTGCCCGGTGGTCGGTGTCGGTCGACGTCCCCGAGGGTCTCGGCGTGGTGGCGACGGGCTCGGAGGTGGCACCCGGTCGGTGGGAGGTCGATGCCGCCCGTGACGTGGCGGTGAGCGTCGGTCGCTTCACGGTGTCGACGGCCACGGCGATGGCCCCGGACCCCGTCGAGGTGACCGTCGCCGTGCACGACGACATCGACGACGGCGCCGTGTACGTGGACCGGATCGTGGCCGCGCTCGAATCCTTCGCCTCCTGGTACGGCCCCTACCCCTGGCCGGCGTACCGGCTGTCGATCACCCCGGACCTGTCGGGTGGCATCGAGTTCCCCATGCACGTCCTGCAGGGCTCCGGCACGTCGGGTCGCACCACGCCGCACGAGGTCGCCCACATGTGGTTCTACGGCCTGGTCGGCAACGTGCAGGGGCGCGACCCGTGGCTGGACGAGGGCCTGGCCACGTGGGCCGAGGGTCGGATCGAGGGCACGCTCCCCGACATGGCAGGGCGATCGGTCCCCGCCGACGGTGATGGTCGAGCCGGCGCGCCGATGGCGTACTGGGAGGGCCGGGCCGCCAGCTACTACCGCAGCGTCTACGTGCAGCCGGCGGCGGCCCTGCACCGCCTGGGTGACGACGCGCTCGTCGACTGCGCCCTCGCCCACTACGTGGCGGCGAACGCGTGGAGCCTGGCCACGCCCGCCGACCTGTGGCGCTCGCTCGACGCGACCTTCGTCGACTGGCGCACGGCACTGGGGCCCGCCGGCCTCGCGCCCGGCTGAGAGCCCCGTTCCGGGCCGCGGTGCGCGCACCCGAGGCGTGCCGAGCGGCCCGGTCCGCATCTCGCGAGGGCATCGGTGGTGTCGTTCCTCACGGGGACACGAGGCGGCGGTGCCTTCACGCCTCCTCCAGTGCCTGCAGGATCAGCAGCCACGACGCCAGTCCGTGCTCGCACCACCCCTCCGGCTCCACCAGGCACTCGTCCGGGCACCGGCAGACCCCGTCCGCCACCCACTCGGCGAGGGTCTCCTCGTCGGGCGGCGCCCATCCGCTGTTGTGCTCGAACCACGTGTGCGCGTTCCGGACCGCCTCGTCGCCATCGGTGGGAGCCGCCCTCACGGACGATCGGGCGCGCTGTCGTCGAGGCGCTTCTCGAGCGTGAGCGTCGACCACCAGCGGCCCAGCTTCCAGCCGCACTCGTCCTCGACGCCGACGTCGCGGAACCCGAGGCGGTGGTGCAGGGCGACCGACGCGTCGTTGGGCAGGGTCACCACCGCGTAGGCCCGGTGGGCGCCCGCAGCGGCGAGCTCGTCCAGCAGCGCGCCGTAGAGGCGCAGGCCCAGGCCGCGGCCGGTCCACGCCCCGTCGAGGACGACAGAGGTCTCGAGCGAGCGCTCGTACGCGACCTTCGGCCGGTACCAGGAGGAGTAGGCGGCGCCGACGACCTCACCGTCGGCTTCGGCGACCAGGACGACGAGGCGGTCGTGGCCCTGGTGGTCCTCCCACCAGGCCAGGCGGCGCTCGCGAGACCACGGTTCGACGTCGAAGCTGATCGCCGAGTCCACGATGTACTGGTCGTAGATCCGGGTGATGCCGTCGAGGTCGGCCTCCGTGGCCGGCCGGACGATGGGCTCAGCCACCGAACTCGCGCAGGAACCGCTCGACCTCTTCGACGAGCTCGGCGGGCTCCGTCGAGCTGAGCGCCTCGTCGTGGCGCTGCTCGAGGGCGGCGACGTAGGCCTGGGTCTCCTCGTCGTCGTCGACGAGCTCGTTGATCTGGCGCTCGTAGGACGCCGACGCGATCTCCAGGTCGGTGGTGATCACCTGCTCGCCCAGCAGCTCGGCGGTCTTCTCCACCAAGGCGAGCGTGGCCTTCGGCGACGGGGCACCGGGCACGTAGGTGGGGACGGTGGCCCAGAGCGAGGCGGACTCGAGGTCGGCGGAGCGGCACCGGTCGTGCAGGACACCCACGATGCCGGTGGGGCCCTGGTACTGCGACGGTGCGAGGCCGAGCCGGGTGACGACGCCCTGGTCGTAGGCCGTGCCCACGACGTTGACCGGACGGGAGTGGGGGACCTCGGCGAGCAGCGCGCCCAGGGTGACCACCATCGAGGCGTCGAACGCCTGGGCCACCTCGAGCACGAGATCGGCGAAGGTCCGCCAGCGCAGCTGGGGTTCGACGCCGTGCATCAAGACGATGTCCCGCTCGGATCCGGGGAGGGCGGTGGCGCTGAACTCGTTGGCCGGCCAGTCGATGACGCGCGCGTCGTCCTCGATGCGGACCTCGGGGCGGGTCGAGGTGAAGTCGTAGAACACCTCGGGGTCGATGTCGGCGAACGGGGTGGCATCCCAGCGGTCGGCGAACCAGCGAACCGCCGAGGAGGCGGCGTCGCCGGCGTCGTTCCAGCCCTCGAAGGCGACCACCACGATGGGTCGCTCCAGCTCGGGATGGAAGTGCCAGCGGAGGAGTTCCACGGCCCCGAGGGTACTGGCCGGTCCCGGTCCCGCCGAGGGGACCGGAGCCGCCCTATGGTCCGGCCGTGGCCCGCCGCATCGTGGTCGTCGACAACGACCCGGACGCCCTCGAGCTGGTGGTGCTCGACCTCTCCCTCGAGGGGATCGAGGTCGTGGGCACCGCCCTGGAGGGCACGAGCGCGCTCCGCCTCGTCGCCGAGCTGGCCCCTGACGTGCTGGTGGTCGACCACCGAATGCCCCCGGGTCCGAACGGCATCGACGTGGCCGCGGAGGTGCGGGCC
The DNA here is from genome assembly GCA_024128875.1 of Salinilacustrithrix flava. GTDB lineage: Bacteria > Actinomycetota > Acidimicrobiia > Acidimicrobiales > Salinilacustritrichaceae > Salinilacustrithrix > Salinilacustrithrix flava. The sequence continues at coordinate 190,166 of JAMYFF010000008.1, read as the reverse complement.
TCGCACCCGGAGACGGCCGTCGTGCTCTACAGCAACTACCAGTCCGACGACCTCCTCGCCCGATCCGAGGCGCTCGGGGTGCGGTTCGTGCCCAAGGGCAACCTGCGGACGCTGCGGCGGGCCGTGCAGGCCTCCTGACGGCGCCGCTTCAGCGTCGAGCCAGCTCCACCACCGCGGTGGGCAGCTCCATGAACAGGTCCTTGCGCAGGCAGCGCAGGCCGAGGGCGCCGGCTGCCTCGGTGATCTCCGGGGTCAGGTACGCCGAGAACAGCAGGACCTTGGTGTCCGGGTCCTCGGCCAGGATCTGGGTGGCGGCCTCGAGGCCGTCCAGGCCCGGCATCCGGTAGTCCAGGACGCTCACGTCAGGGCGTGCGCTGCGGAATGCGTCGACCGCCATCGTGCCGTCCTCGGCTTCGGCGACCACGTCGAGGCGGGCGTCGCCGCCGAGCGTGGCGCGGACCAGCAGGCGCATGTCGAAGTTGTCGTCGGCGATCAGTACCCGGACCGTGTCCTGCAGGGTCATCATCGGTTCCATCCCAGATCGGAGAGCGCTTCTGGCCCGCTGAGCGACACCATACGTGGCACGCTGGTGAGCGGGGACGGTCACGGGCGAGATCCCGCCCCCCGTGGCATCGGAAGGGGACGGGAGGACGGGTGGCCGCTGGTGGTGCAAGACCGACCGCAGCCGACGGTTCCAGCGTGCCGCTGCTCGCCGCGCTCGGCCTCGTCCTGATCGCTGCGTGCGTCCTGGTGGCGGTGGCGGCGCTCGCCGAGCGCCGCAACGAGCTCCTCGCAGCGGAGGCGCGCACGGCCGCGGAGCGCCAGGCCGGCCGGGTCGCGGTCGCGCTCGGGAGCATCGAGGCCAGCGTCGAGCACCTCGACCCCTCGCTGTGCGACCCCCGGACCGAGCCCGACGACTCCGGTCCGGCCTTGGCCGCGATCACGCCGATCGGTCCGGCGCCCGTCGGCGCCTCGCTGCTCTGCCTCCCCGCCGGCGCCACCCGCCACGATGCCGTCGAGATGGATCTCGGCGATCCGATGGTCCAGACCGCGCTGGCCCAGTCCCGCGATCGCGGCACTGCGGTGCTGAGCGCGCCCGGGCCGGGTGCCCCGCCGATCGTCGCTGGGCCGATCTACCTGGTCGGCGGGGAGCTCTCCCTCGTGCCGTCCGAACGGCGCGTCCAGGTCCGCCGGTCCGAGCTGGTCGGTCACGTGGTCGCCGTCGTCGATGCCGCTGAGCTGCTCGACGGCGGATCCACCTGGCAGCTGACCGATGCGGATGTCGACCTGGTCCCGGGCCAGCGCGCCGACGACGGTGCGGAGCGAGCCGCAGCGGATGTCGACGCGCTGGAGCGCCGGTGGACCGTCTCCACCGACGTCGGGACGGCAGGCCTGTGGCGGCCCGCCGCCACCGCCGTCGCAGGCTTCGGCTTCGGGGGTGCGCTCCTCCTCGGTCTCGCCGACCGGCAGCGGCGGCGAGAGCGCCGCGCCGACGCCGCATCGATGCACCGGGCCGAGCGGCGGGCGGCGGCCATCCGGACGCTCACGGGCATCGTCCAGCACAGCCAGGACCTCGACGAGATCTTGCCGGCGATGGCCGTGCAGCTCAGCGACGAGCTCGCGCTGGAGGGCCTGTCCCTGGCCGTCGCCACCGCTCGCGGCCCGGAGCGCGCCATCTTCACCCACGGCACCCGTCCCGACCCGACCTCCCGTCCGGCGAGCCGGCGACCGGAACGGGTCCCGCCCGGGGCCACGGTGGCGCTCGACCTGCACCGGGCGGAGCGGTCGATCGCCGTCCTGCGGGCCGTGGCGGGCAGGGAGCTGGATGCGAGCGCCATCGAGCTGCTCGAGGTGGCAGGGGAGATGATCACCTCGACCGTCGTCGCCGGCCGCAGCATCGAGCAGCAGCAGGAGGCGGTCAACCGGCTCGAGTCGCTGGACGAGCTGAAGACGACCTTCCTCGGCGTGGCATCGCACGAGCTGCGCACCCCCGCCACCGCCATCTCCGGCCTCGCCACGCTCCTGGCGACCCGATGGGACGCACTGTCCGAGGACGACCGGCGGGCCTTCGCCAGCCGGATCGCCACCAACGCCGACGCCCTCAACGCCCTCGTCCAGGACCTGCTGGACTTCGCCCGGCTGGAGCGCGGCGACCTGCAGCTCGCGCTCGCACCGGTCGTGCTGTCCGACGCCGTCGACGCCGTGCTCGACCGCCTGGACGGCGTCTGGGGCTCCCACCACGTGGCTCGAGCCATCGATCCCGGCATCGAGGTGCTCGGCGACGTGAGCGCGCTGGAGCGCATCGTCACCAACCTGGTCTCCAACGCCGTGAAGTTCTCGCCTTCGGATGCCGAGGTGTCCGTGGGCGTCCACGCGCGAGATGGCCGGGCGTTCCTGCTGGTCGACGACTCGGGGCCCGGGGTGCCGGCCGACGAGCGGGAGAAGATCTTCGTGCGCTTCTTCCGAGGCGCCGGTGACGCCGTCGTGCGGACGCGAGGCGTCGGCATCGGGCTGTCGGTGGTCCAGGACTTCGTCGCCCAGATGGGCGGTTCGGTGCGCGTGGAGGACAGCCCCCTGGGCGGGGCCCGGTTCGTGGTCGAGCTCGACGTGCTCGACCGCTCGAGAGTCGAGGAGCGAGATGCTGCGACGACGTGAGCGGCTGCTGCCCGCAGCTGCGTTCCTGGTGCTGGCCGCCGTCGGCGTGCTCGTCCTGGTGCTGCTGACGACTGCGGTCGACAACGGTCGCGAGGCGCTCGAGGAGGCGGTGCTCTCGGAGGTCGAGGCGAACGCCCGCAGCCAGAGCACCCGGGTCGAGAGCCAGCTGACGACGTTCGCATCGCTGCTCACCGACCTCACCGACGACTTCCAGTTCGAGTTCGCGGTCGGCAGCGAGGCCGACCGGGAGGCGCTGGGGGACCTCGTGCGGCTCGTGGAGCGCGCCGAGGAGTTCCGCACGGGCTTCTTCCTCACCGACGACGCCGGCGTGGTGACCCAGGGCTTCCGCGTGGACGACGACGCGCTGGGGGAACCGCTGCAACGTCCGGGCGTCGAGCAGCTCCTCCCCGCCCTGCGACGGGAGGAGGAGCCCGTGCTCCCGGGTGGTTCGCTGCCGATGGGCCCGGGCGCCACGTCCGACCTGCCCAACACGGCGTTCATGCTCGCCATCCGGGATCCGGCGACCGGCGAGCTCCGGGGCACCTTCGTGTTCGAGTCCGAGGTCTCGGTGACCAGCTCGTTCAACCGCGAGATCCAGGAGTTCGGCCGGGGCGACACCGGCGAGCTGGTGGTCTTCGACCAGACCGGTGCGGTCATCGCCGCGAGCAACCCGTCGCTGGTGGCCCAGCGGATCCCCGACGAGGAGCTGCTCACCCTGGAGGCGGGCGTCCACCGGCGCGAGGGCGAGGTGCAGGCCATCGCCGACGTCCCCGCAGCCGGGTGGCGGATCGCGTTCACCCAGGACAGCGACGAGTTCGACGAGGGCCTCGCCGGACCGCTCCAGCAGGTCGGGCTGGTGATCGTCGCCGTCTTCCTCGTGGTCGGCGTGCTCACGTTCCTCGCCCTGGCCCGCCGGCTGCAGGCCGCCCGGGAGGAGCAGGAGCGCCTGCAGCGCCTGAGCGAGACCCAGGAGGAGTTCATCAGCATCGTGTCCCACGAGCTGCGGACGCCGGTGGCCGGCGTGCTCGGCTTCCTCCAGACCACCATGGACCACTGGGACGCCATGACCGACACCGAGCGGTTCAACGCCCTGCGGCGCTCGGCCAGCAACGCCCGGCGCCTGCAGGGGCTCACCCGCGACGTGCTGGACTCCCAGGCCGTCGAGTCGGGTCGGATGTCCTACGCCATGGGCGAGGCCGACCTGGCCGAGGAGGTCACCGTGGCCATCGAGGCCGCCTCCGCGCTGTACCCGCGCCTCACCATCGAGGCCGAGCTGGAGTCCCCGCACGTGCCGGTGGTGGTCGACGTCGACCGCATCCAGCAGGTGCTCACCAACCTGCTCGACAACGCCGCCAAGGTGTCCCCAACCAACGGCACGGTGGTGGTCCGGCTCCGGCGCGACGGCGACCGGGCCACGGTGGCCGTCACCGACCAGGGCCCCGGCCTGTCCAGCGACCTCCAGGGCCGCGTCTTCGACAAGTTCGTTCGGGGCCGGGACACCAGCGTCAGCGGCACCGGCCTCGGCCTGTACATCAGTCGCCAGATCCTCGAGGCCCACGACGGCGACATCCGCGTGGAGACCGGTGAGGAGGGAGGGGCGACGTTCGCCTTCACCCTGCCCGTCGCCGCCGCCGGGGTCCCCCGCTAGTTTCGCCGCTGTGTTCATCGAGATCGTCGCCGAGGTCACCGACGAGCTGCTCGCGGCGTTCGAGCGGCTCATCCCCCAGCTCTCCAGCTCCAGCCCGCCGCCGAGCGCGGACGAGCTCGTGGACATCGTCACGTCGCCCGCCACGGACCTGTTCCTCGCCACGGACGACGACGGCACGATCCTCGGCACCGCCACCCTCGTCACGTTCCGCATCCCCACGGGTCGGCGGGCCTGGATCGAGGACGTGGTGGTCGACGACGCGGCCCGTGGCCTCGGCGTCGGCGGTGCGCTCACCCAGGCGATGGTCGATCGAGCCGAGGAGCTCGGGTGCACCACGGTCGACCTGACGTCCCGGCCCACCCGCGAGGCCGCCAACCGCCTCTACCAGCGCGAGGGCTTCGAGGTCCGGGACACCAACGTCTACCGCCGCAAGCTCGACGGCTGAGGCGGTTCCGTCATCGGGACCGCACCGGTGGGGTACGACCTCGGATCATGACGGCCATGCGATCCTCGACTGCCACCGAGCAGCTCCACGCCCAGCTGGTCCAGCGCAACCTCGACGACGGGGCAGAGCTCCTGCGGGCGGCACCGCCGACGGATGCGGCGGAGGCGCTGCGCCGGCTCGAATCCGGTCACCAGGCGCTCCTGCTCGACCGGGTCGGATCGCAGCGGCGGCCGCAGCTGCTGGCGCTGATGCCGCCGGACGAGCGAGCGCGCATGCTCACCGACTCGGCGACGGCCGAGTCATGGGTCGACGAGCTCCCGGCGGCGGAGGCGGCCGAGACCCGGCGGCTCCTGCAGTACCCGCCGGAGAGCGTGGGGCGCATGATGACGCAGCGCATGCTGGAGCTCTCCGCCTCCGACCGCGTCGCAGCCGCCCTCGACCGCGTCCGCCGGTGCGAGCCCGAGGTGGACACCGTCTACCGGTTGCCCGTGACCGACGCGGGGATGTTCGTGGGGATGGTCGAGCTGCGAGACCTGCTCAGCGCCGAGGACGACGACCACGTCGGTGCCCACAGCCAAGACGTCCGCGCCGATGCCCTGTCGCCCGACGACGACCAGGAGGTCGCAGCGAGGCGGGTGCTCAGCACCGAGGCGCTGGCCGTACCGGTGCTGGACGCCGAGGGCGCCTTGCTGGGTGTGGTCACCATCGACGACGCCATGGAGGTCCTGGGGCTCGAGGAGGCCGAGGACGCCGCCAAGACCTCTGGTGTCGACCCGCTCCGCCGTCCCTATCTCACCGCTTCGCTCCTGCGGCTGGTCCGGAGCCGAGCGGTGTGGCTCGTGGTGGCTGCATCCGCCGGTGTCCTCACCGTGCAGGTCCTCGATCACTTCGAAGGGGAGCTCGAGGAGGTCGTGGCGCTCGCGCTCTTCATCCCCCTGCTCCTCGGCACGGGCGGCAACATCGGGGCGCAGGCGGCGACGACCGTCGTGCGGGCGATGGCCGTCGACGACCTCCGCATCCGCGACCTGCCCAGGGTGGTGTGGCGCGAGGCCAGCGTCGGGGTGATGCTCGGCGGGCTCCTGGCGGTGCTCGCCGCCCTCCCGATCGCCCTCGCCTACGAGCCCAAGCTCGCAGCGGTCGTGTGCCTCACGCTGGTGACCGTGTGCGTGATCGGTACGTCCGCGGGATCGGTGCTGCCGTTGGTCGTGGGTCGCGTCGGCGGGGACCCGGCAGTGGTGAGCGCACCGTTCATCACCACCCTCGTCGATGCGACCGGGCTGCTGGTGTACTTCGCCTACGCCCGCATGGTCTTCGGGCTCTGACCACCGTGAGCCACCACGACGGCGGCCGGCTGCGCACGGACCGCACCTATCTGCTCGATGAGCCGCTCGAGCAGGCGTGGGGCGCGCTCGCCGGCGTGGACGAGTACCAGCGGTGGTGGCCCTGGCTCCGGCGGTTCGACGGTCGCCGGCTTGCAGCCGGCGAGTGCTGGGCGGCCCGCATCCGGGTGCCGATGCCGTGGTCCCTGCAGTTCACGCTCCACATCGACCGCGTCGAGCCGCCGCGGCAGGTGGATGCGACGCTGGCCGGTGACATCGAGGGCACCGCAACGGTCACGCTGGCGCCGGGCCCCGACGGTGCCGAGATCCGGCTGCGCTCGGATCTCGCTCCCCGGCACCGGCTCCTCCGGGGGGTCAACCGCGTGGTCCCCGGCGTCTCGCGGCGCCTGCACGACCGGGTCGTGGACCGGGCGTTCCGCCAGTTCGCGGAACGCGATCGAGGGGAGATCGGGCCCGGGTAGCGGTAGGCTCCCCCGTCGAAGGGGAGTATCCCCCCGGTGCGGTGCACCATCGCTGTCTCGTCACTACGGCTCCGGCCCGGGACATCGGCCCACGTCGTGGGTGGGAGAGACCTTCGGAGCACGGCCCGTCGTCGAATTCCGAGGTGCAATCCCGTTGTCCACCACGCCAGCAACCGCCACGACCCGCGAGGTCGCAGCGACGTTCCACGATCGCACCGTCGACGAGGTGCTCGAGGCCTTCGCGGTGGATCCCCGCACGGGCCTGTCCTCCGACGAGGTCGTCCGCCGGCGTGAGGAGCACGGCACCAACGAGCTCGACGAGGCGCCGCGCGACCCGTCGTGGAAGCGATTCGCCCGCCAGTTCAAGGACCTGCTGATCCTGATCCTGCTGGCGGCTGCGGTCGTCAGCTTCGTGGTGTCCGGCGAGCTGAAGACACCCATCGTGGTGCTCGTCGTCGTGCTGCTGAACGCCGTCATCGGGTTCGTCCAGGAGAACCGGGCCGAGGCCTCGCTGGATGCGCTCCGCCGCATGCTGGTGCTCGAGGTGCGCGTGCGCCGCGAGGGCACCATGCGCACGGTCCCGGCGGCCGAGCTCGTGCCGGGCGACGTCGTCGCCGTCGAGGCGGGCGATCGCATCCCGGCAGACGGTCGCGTCATCGAGGCGGTGCAGCTGGAGGTCGAGGAGGCCGCGCTCACCGGCGAGAGCCTCCCGGTCACCAAGACGCCCGAGCCGGCGGCAGGTGACGACCTGCCCGTCGCCGACCGCACGTCGATGGTCCACATGCAGACCACCGTCACCCGAGGTCGGGGCGAGCTCGTGGTCACCACGACCGGCATGGGCACCGAGATCGGCCGAATCGCCGGGCTCCTCCGCGAAGCGGCTCCGGAGAAGACGCCGCTGCAGCGCCAGCTCGACCAGCTGGCCCACAGCCTTGCGAAGCTGGCCGGCGTCATCGTCGGGCTGGTCTTCCTCATCGGGCTGATCCGCGGCGAGGACATCTCCGACCTCCTCCTCACCGCCGTCGCCCTGGCGGTCGCCTCGATCCCCGAAGGCCTGCCGGCGGTCACCGCCGTGACCCTCGCCATCGGCGTGTCGAAGATGGCGCGGGAGAACGCCATCGTGAAGCGCCTCGCCAGCGTCGAGACGCTCGGGTCCACCACGGTCATCTGCAGCGACAAGACGGGCACGCTCACCCTCAACCAGATGACCGCCGAGGAGATCGTCGTGACCGGCCGCCGGCTGGCCATCAGCGGCAACGGCTACGCCCCCGAGGGTGAGATCCACGGTCTCGACGACGTGCCGATCGACCTCGACGAGGTGCTCGAGCCCATGGCGCTGTGCAGCGACGCCACGGTCCGCTTCGACGACGAGGAGGGCGTGTGGCGCCTGGTGGGCGACCCCACCGAGGGCGCGCTGGTGGTGCTGGCCGGCAAGGGTGGGGTCGACCCGGCGACCCGGCGGGCCGAGCGCCCCCGGGTGGGCGAGGTGCCGTTCGACTCGGCCCACAAGCTCATGGCCACGCTGCACGAGAGCGAGTCCGGGCTGCGCATGTACGCCAAGGGTGCACCCGACGCCATCCTCGACCGGTCCACCACCGTGCTCGGCTACGACGGCACGATCGTTCCCGTCGAGGAGCTCCGCGAGGAGCTCGAGGAGCACAACGCCCGCCTGGCCGGCTCGGGGATGCGGGTCCTCGCGGTCGCTCGTCGCGCCATCTCCCGGGACGAGTGGAACGGAGACGGTGACCTCGACGCGGTCACCGACCTGACGTTCCTCGCCCTGATCGGCATCGTCGACCCGCCCCGCGAGGAGGCGAGAGCGGCCATCGAGGAGGCCGGCGGCGCCGGCATCAGCGTGAAGATGATCACCGGCGACCACGCCAGCACGGCGAGTGCGATCGGCGAGCAGCTGAACCTCGGCGGGGGCGACCACGTCGTGGCCGTCACCGGCCGGGACCTCGACGCGATGAGCGACGAGGAGCTCGCGGAGCGGGTCGACGACATCTCCGTCTTCGCCCGGGTCTCGCCGGAGCACAAGCTGCGCCTCGTCTCCGCCCTGCAGAAGCGAGGCCACGTCGTGGCCATGACCGGCGATGGCGTGAACGACGCACCGGCCCTGCGTCGAGCCGACATGGGCATCGCCATGGGCATCACCGGGACGGAGGTGACGAAGGAGGCGGCCACCATGGTCCTGGCCGACGACAACTTCGCCACCATCATCGAGGCCGTCCGCCGCGGCCGCACGATCTACGACAACATCGTCAAGTTCGTGCGGTTCCAGCTGAGCACCACGCTCGGCTTCGCCACCATCTTCCTCGCCGCGTCGATCTTCGGCATCGCCAGCGGACAGCCGTTCACCGCCATCGCCATCCTCTGGGTGAACATCATCATGGACGGTCCCCCGGCCATGGCCCTCGGCCTCGATCCGGTCGACGAGCGGGTGATGGGGCGAGATCCTCGACCGCCCGGGGAACCCATCCTCACCCGTCCTCGGTGGACGGCCATCGGCCAGGCGGCCGTCGTCATGGCCGCCGGCACCCTGGCCGTGCTCGCCTTCGCTCCCGGCCCCGAACCGATCGCAGGCGAGGCCACGGTGGCCGGGACGATGGCGTTCAACACCTTCGTCCTGTACCAGTTCTTCAACATCTTGAACGTGCGCAGCGATCAGCAGACGGTCTTCCGTCGGGCCACGTTCCGGAACAGCAAGCTCTGGATCGCGCTGGCCGCCGTCATCGCGCTCCAGATCGGCGTGACCCACGTCGGCCCGATGCAGGAGCTGTTCGACACCACGTCGATCTCGGCCATGCAGTGGCTGGTGTGCCTCGGCGTCGCCTCCACCGTGCTGCTCACCGAGGAGCTGCGCAAGATCTGGCGGCGCAGCCGCACCGGCGAGCCCGCCACCTGAGGTCAGGATGGAGCAGCGACCCGTCGACCTCACCGTTGCCGCTCTGGCCGCCAGCGCGGTCGGCATCGGCGCGTGGGAGGCGAGGCGGGGTGAGCTCCGTGCCGCCGAGGCCCGCTGGTTCTCGGGGGTGAACGGGATCAGCGAACGGTGGCTGGTCCCGGCATGGCTGGTCATGCAGGCCGGCAGCCTGGGCGGCGCGCTCGGGATCGGCGGCGCCACCGCGGCGTCGGGACGCGCCGAGCTCGGTCGCCGGCTGGCCCTGGTCGGTTCGCTGGCCTGGACCGGCTCGAAGCTGGTCAAGCCCCTTGCCCAGCGCGGCCGCCCCTCCTCCGTGGTGGACGCAGCCCGCATCCTCGGTCGGGCCCAGACCGGGCTCGGCTACCCCTCCGGTCATGCGGCGGTCGCGGTGGCCATGGCGTCGGCGGCCACCGCCCAGGTCCCCTGGCGCTGGCGGGTGCCGGTGTGGTCGGCGGCGGGCGTCGTGGCCGCGGCCCGCATCTACGTCGGTGCCCACCTGCCGCTCGACGTCGCCGGGGGCGCAGCGCTCGGGCTCGCCACCGAGCGGTCCGTCCGCGCGATCAGGGGTCCAGCCGGACGTCCAGGTCAGCGTCCAGCGCCTGACGCAGCTCCAGGCGGGCGAACAGGCTGACGGCCGCCTGCAGCTCGGTGACGAGGGCGACGTGGCGTCCTCGTTCGAAGTCGTAGTCGACGGTGACGCAGCCCCCGGGGAACACGTCGAGCAGCTGGCCGGCGTAGCGCGGGTCGATGGAATCCACCCGGTGGTACGTGCGCACGCCCTCGTCGCTCGGCGTGATCGGTGTCGCGTCCTCGACGTCGCACGATGCAGCGAGCGCGACGCGGACCTCCCGGTCGGCACGATCGGACTCCAGCGTGATGGTGGCGCCATCGTCGTCGACCTCGAGGCCCTCGAACGTCCACCCCGGCGGCAGGTCGCTGATGCAGGGCACGTAGGCGGCGCCGGGGACGGACTGGGCCAGCGTCGCGAGCCGCATGCCGGGCTCGCAGCGGGGAGCCGCGCCGCCGGTGGCCAGCGCGCACCCACCGAGGAGCAGGGCCGCGGACGCGGTGACGGCGCCCGTGCGGCGGAGGGTCACAGCAGGCCCGCCAGGTCGAGGTTGGCCAGCACGAGGGCGAAGGCCACCACGGCGCCGAGCAGCGCGGCGAAGGTGAGCCCCACCCGACGGAGCGTCCAGCGCTGGATCGCCACCGGCTGGCGCGGGGGCGCCAGCCGCCGGAGCTCCTCGACCAGGTCGCCCTCCTGCTCCCGGAGCATCGACCGGAGCTGGGCCGGCATCGTCACTGCACGGGTGGCGGCGAAGGCCTCGGCGATCTCGTCGGGCGTGAACGCGCGCGTCGCCCGCTCGTACACCTGGGCCGGGGGGACGCACAGCGACAGCGTCAGCATCATGTTCGCCAGGTCCACCGCCTGCCGCCACGGGCTCGGCCGCACCTCGGCGAAGGCCACGTCGATGACCCGCACCTTGCCGTCGGCGAGCAGCAGGTTCGACGGCTTGATGTCCCGGTGCGCGAGCCCGGCGTCCCACATCGTGCGGACGACGGCGAGGGCCTGGTCGACGACGTCGTCGGTCACGGTGCCATCGGTGAGGTGGGTGGCACCCTCGATCAGCTCGGTGACGAGGAGGTACTCCCGCTCCGGGGTGATCTCCACGATGCCGTGGGGTGTCGCGGTCGGGACGCCGGCGTCGCGCATGAGCCGGAGCATGTGGTCCTCGTACTGCACGAGGCGGCGGACCGAGTTGAACGGGCGCTCGTCCTCGAGCCGGCCGTACCGGACGGTGCGGCCGAGCTTGTACCAGCGGTCGGACCGGAGGTGTACGGCGGCGTAGAGCTTGGCGAACAGGGCGCCTGACGGGGTGGCGACGCGCAACGGCGTGGATCCGGCGCTGCCGCGCAGCCCGAACGGCACGACGTCGACGACGTCCACGTCGAGCTGGGAGGCGAACGCCCGGCGGATCGCCTCCCCCCGGCGACCGCCGACGTCGAGGTGTGCCCGCACCCCGCGCCGGTAGGTGACGGGGAAGGCCTCCTCCGGTGTCAGCAGGTGCAGGGCCAGCACCGGCGCGGCCACACCCAGGGCGAGGGATGCCGCCACGTCGGAGGGGTGGTCCACGGCGGTGTAGAGCCGGGCGGCGACGACCAGGACGAGGACGCCGGCCGTCACCATGGCGGCGCGCCGCCGCCAGAGGCCGTGGGGTGCGAGGACCACGGTGGCGATGGTGAGCACGAGCGCCAGCTGGCCGACGGGGCGTGACGGGTGCGCGTACCCGTCCCAGCCGGCGACGATCTCGACGCCGGCCGGGCGCATCCGACCCACCGACTCGCGGATGAGGGCAGCGACGAGGGGCACGACCAGGAGCAGCGCGAGCGTCGCGAACAGGTGCTGGTAGCGGCGGACCGCGAGGAGGACGAGCAGGACGGTCCACGCCAGCACCCGGAACGCGGTGGTCGAGCCGAGGGTCACCACCACCTCGGCCACCTCCACCAGGGGATCCCACCGCAGCCCCTCGAGGGCCTCGAGCACCGCCAGGTCGGCTCGGGTGATGGCGCGGACGCCGCGGACGGTGCCCAGCGCCACCGAGACGATCGCGACGAGGACGAGCAGCGCGCCGGACGCTCGGGTGGCGGTGCTGACCGGGCGGGGCAGCGGTGGCGCCTCCCCGGATGGCCGACGCCGCGCGGTGGTCGCACCGGGTGTCGGGGATCGCGGCGAGAGCGTGGGTGGCGTTTCCATCCCGGGTCTGTGGCGATACTAGGACCGTGCGATGGCGGGGGATGGCAGCAGCGGTGCTCCTGCTCCTGGCTGCCTGCGGCGGTGACGACGGGCCGGGACCCACGGCTCGACCCGGTGTGGTCGTCGCCTCGTTCAGCTTCGCCGAGAGCGAGCTGGTGGCCGAGATCTACGCGCAGGCGCTCGAGGCGTCGGGGCTGACCGTCCACCGCCAGCTCGGGCTGGGCCAGCGCGAGCTGGTGCTCCCTGCGCTGCGCGGTGGCCTGGTCGATGTCGTGCCGGAGTACGCCGGGTCGGCCCTGGATGCCGTCGCCCCGGGCTCCGAGGTCGAGCGTGGGGACGTCGACGCCGTCTTCGCCGCGCTGGCAGAGGCGCTCGACCCGTGGGGCGTGTCGGTGCTGGACCCGGCCTCGGCCTCCAACGAGAACGTGCTCGCCGTCCGTGGCGACGCCGCACGGGAGCTCGACCTGCGCACGGTGAGCGACCTCGTCGGGGTCGCGGACGGCTTCGTCCTCGGCGGCCCGCCGGAGTGCCCACGGCGCCCGCGCTGCCTCCCTGGGCTCGAGTCCCGGTACGGCCTGGACTTCGCCGGCTTCGAGCCCTTCGCCGACGCCGTGCTGGTGCGGCGCGCCCTGATCGACGGCGTGATCGATGTGGGGGTCCTTTTCAGCACCGACGCTGCCCTCACCGCGGATGGCATCACCGTGCTCCTCGACGATCGCGGGCTCCAGCCGCCGGACAACGTGGTCCCCGTCGTCCGCACGGAGGCCTTGGCCGACCCGCGGATCCGGGCGACGCTCGACGAGGTGTCGGCCGCGCTGACCACGGAGAGCCTTCGGCTCATGAACTGGCGGCTGGCCAACGCGGGCACCGACCCGGAGGCGGAGGCCCGGGCGTGGCTCGTCCGCCGGGGGCTGGTCGACCGCTGATCGGCGGTCGGCTCAACGTCCCGCCCACGCGGCGTCGGCTGCCGCCTCGATGCGATCCGCAGCCGCCTCCACGTCCGTCGGATCGGCGACGAACGTGCTGAGCTCGGCCCAGAGCCCGGCGCCGGTGGTCGCGCCGAACGCGACGGGCTGGAGGTCGGACAGGTCGAATCGGAGCTGGTCGCCTGCCTCGAGCAGGGCACGGGCGATGCGTCGGGTGGGGACGTCCGGATAGGCGCCGAGATCCACCTCCTGGTTCGGGGAGATGAACCCGCCGAGCCCCGCCCACACCTCCGCGGCCTCGGTCGAGGCGAGGAACTCGAGCAGGGCCCGTCCTCCGGAGGACGCCTGCATGAGCACCGCCGCATCGCCACCCACGACCACGCCGCGGTCCGTGGGCTCCGGGCCGGGGAAGGCGAAGACGTCCACGTCGGTGCCGACGCGGGCCAGGCCGCGATCGCCGAGCACCCCCGGCACGAAGTCGCCCTCCATCACCATCGCAGCCCGGGGGCGCGACGAGAAGACATCGCCCACCGAGTCCGGGAAGGTCGCGCCCGGATCCCGGGCGATGCGGTCGGCGTCGAGGAGCGAGGCCATCACCCGCAGCGCCTCGACCACCGACGGGTCGGTCCACGGGATGCGACGTGCGGCGAGCGCGTCGTAGCGATCGGGCCCGGCGGAGCGCAGGTAGACGTTCTCGAACCAGTCGGTGAGGACCCAGGCGTCACCGGGCACGCCGGGAAGGGAGAACGCCGGCACGCCGTGCGTCGCGAGCGCCGCCGCGGCTGCGTCCAGGCCGTCGAGGTCGGCCGGCGGCACCAGGCCCGCTTCCTCGAACGCGGTGAGCGAGTACCAGACCAGGCTCTTGTTCGCGGCCTTGAACCAGACGCCGTACAGGTCGCCGTCCACCGTGCCGAGCCGCTCCCAGACCGGAGCCCAGCCGGCCCGCACCGCCTCGCCCACGACGTCGCCCACGGGCACGATGTCGCCGGCTCGGGCGTAGCGCTCGAGCAGGGCGGGCTGCGGGAGCACGGCGACATCGGGTGGGTCGTCCGCGGCCAGCCGATCGTCCAGGACGGTGCCGATGTCGGCGCCCTCGGTCGAGGTGAAGGTGACGGTGGCGCCGGTCCGGGCCTCGAAGCGGTCGAGGACGAGACGGAAGGCGTCGGCCTCGGCGTCCTGCCACACCGCCGTGACCTCGAGCACGCTGCCGCGCAGGTCGTCTGCGGCGTCGAGCGGCTCCCCACTGCACGCGGCCGCCGCGAGACCGAGCGCAGCGACGAGGAGCAGCACGCCCGCCAGCGCCGGACGGCCCGAGCGGACCATGACGATGGACCCTACGACGAGCTTGTGCGACAGCGCACGATCGGGGCACGGCTCGAGTGATGCGAGCCCGAGCACAGCGGGAGCACCCATGACGATCACCGACCGTTCGACATCGGATCGGGGCGTGGCGGAGGTCCCCCTCGCCGCCTCCACCGTGCACGCATCCAAGGTCTACGGCAAGGACGCCACCGAGGTCCGGGCGCTCGACGACGTCACCGTCGGCTTCGAGACCGGCCGGTTCACCGCGATCATGGGGCCGTCCGGGTCGGGGAAGTCCACCCTCCTGCACTGCATCGCCGGGCTCGACACGCTCACCTCCGGCTCGGCCTACATCGGCGAGACGGACCTGAGCACCCTCGACGACAACCACCTGACCGTGCTGCGGCGGGATCAGGTCGGCTTCGTGTTCCAGGCGTTCAACCTGGTGCCCACCCTGACCGCGGACGAGAACGTCACCCTCCCGTTGGCGCTCGCCGGCCGCAAGGGCGACCGGGACTGGATCGACGAGGTCGTGCGGACCGTCGGGCTGGAGGACCGCCTCGATCACCGGCCGAGCGAGCTGTCGGGCGGTCAGCAGCAGCGGGTGGCGGTCGCCCGGGCCCTCGCCAGCAAGCCGAGGATCATCTTCGCCGACGAGCCCACCGGCAACCTGGACTCCCGATCGGGCTCGGATGTCCTGCAGTTCCTGCGGGCCGCCGTCGACGACTTCGGCCAGACCATCGTCATGGTCACCCACGACCCGGTGGCCTCGTCCTACGCCGACCGGATCGTCTTCCTGGGTGACGGCAAGGTCGTCGACGAGATGGTGCAACCCACGGCCGAGCGGGTGCTCGACCGCATGAAGCAGTTCGGGGACTGAGGTGCTCCGCACGACCCTGCGAAACCTGGCGGCGAACAAGCTCCGCCTCCTCACGACCGGCCTCGCCGTGCTCATCGGCGTCGCGTTCATGAGCGGCACGATGATCCTCAGCGCCACCATGGCCGAGACCATGGACGACATGTTCGCGAGCGCGTACGAGGGCACCGATGCCCTGGTGCGCTCCTCGTCGGTCATCGAGACCCCCGAGGGCACGGAGATCCGGCCCCGGATCGACGAGGCCGTCGTGGACCAGCTCGCTGCGGTCGACGGCGTCGCCGTGGCCCAGGCCGACGTCTGGGGTGTCGCCCAGGTGATCGGCCGCGACGGCGACCCCGTCGGGCAGCCGGAGATGGGCCCGCCGACGGTGGGTGCCAGCTGGCCGGTGGACGAGCTGAACACCTGGACCCTCGAGGAGGGCCGTGCCCCGGCCGCGGCGGACGAGGTGGTCATCGACCGCAAGACCGCGGAGGACGGCGGCTACGCCGCCGGGGATCGTGCGCAGGTCCTCGTGAACGGTGCACCCATCGACGTGACGGTCAGCGGCGTGGTCACCTTCGCCGGCGCCGACTCGCCGGGCGGCGCCTCCTTCTCGCTGTTCACCGTCGAGGCGGCCCAGCAGCACTTCGGCGAGGTCGGCAAGGTCGACA
This sequence comes from Salinilacustrithrix flava, assembly GCA_024128875.1. Taxonomy (GTDB): domain Bacteria; phylum Actinomycetota; class Acidimicrobiia; order Acidimicrobiales; family Salinilacustritrichaceae; genus Salinilacustrithrix; species Salinilacustrithrix flava. The sequence continues at coordinate 174,184 of JAMYFF010000008.1, read as the reverse complement.
GCGTGTCGCTCGCCGCCGAGGAGGGCGTGTCCCAGGAGGAGCTGGTCGAGCGGATCGCGGCGATCGTCCCGGGCGGGCTCGAGACCATCACCGGTGACGAGTTCATCCAGGAGAACCAGGACGCCATGGCCGAGGCCACCGCGTTCTTCGACCAGTTCATGATGGTGTTCGCCGTGGTGGCCCTGCTCGTCGGCGGGTTCACCATCTTCAACACCTTCTTCATCACCGTGGCGCAGCGCACGAAGCAGCACGCGCTCATGCGGGCCATCGGCGCCAGCCGCCGCCAGGTGCTGGTGTCGATCCTGCTCGAGGCCGTCGTCATCGGGATCATCGCCTCCGCCATCGGCCTCGGCGCCGGCGTGGTGATCGCCGCCGGCCTGAAGGCGATGCTGACCGCGTTCGGCGTGGCGCTCCCCGCCGGCGGGATGGTCTTCGGCCTCGGCACCGCCGTGGTCGCCTTCAGCGCCGGCCTCATCGTGACGGTCGTGTCGGCCGTGTCCCCCGCCCGCAAGGCGGGCAAGGTGCCGCCGATCGCCGCGATGCGCGACATCGAGGTCAGCAGCAGCGGCTACGGCTCCAAGGAGCGGATCATGGTCGGCGTGGCCGTCCTCGCCCTCGGCGCCGCCGGCCTGCTGTACGGCCTGTTCGGGTCGCCGTCGAACGGGCTGGCCATCGTCGGCGGCTCGGCGATCGTGGTGTTCTTCGGGGTCTCGGTGCTGGGCCGCACCGTGTCCCTGCCGATGAGCCGGGTGATCGGTTGGCCGCTGGCCAAGAGCCGCGGGATCGCCGGGCACCTGGCCCGCCAGAACGCCATGCGGAGCCCGAAGCGCACGGCGGCGACCGCGGCCGCGCTGATGATCGGCGTCGGCCTGGTGTCGTTCATCACCATCTTCGCCTCGTCCACCAAGGCCTCGTTCAACGACGTGATCGACCGGGCGTTCACCGGCGACGTCGTCATCACCTCGCCCCAGCAGTTCGGTGGCAGCGGGGGCATGTCCCCCGAGCTGACCGAGCGGGTCGCCGCGCTCCCGGAGGTCGAGACGGCCGCCGGGGTCCGAGGCGGCGTCGTCGAGGTCGACGGTTCCGTCGAGTTCCTGCTCGCCGCCGACGAGGCCACCTTCGACGTGTTCGACGTCGAGCCGGTCGCCGGCTCGCCCGACGATCTCGACGCGACCTCGATCGCCGTGTTCGAGGACGTGGCGCAGGATCGTGGGCTGTCCGTGGGCGACACCGTCGACGCGGCGTTCGTCGCCACCGGCCCCCAGGAGCTGACCGTCGCGCTGATCTACGGCGAGAACCAGCCGGCCGGCGACTGGCTGCTCGGCAAGGCCGCCTACGAGGCGAACTACGTCGACCAGCTGGACGCGCAGATCTTCATCAAGGGCGCGGACGGGGTCGCCCAGGAGGATGTGCTCGCTGCGGTGGAGGCGGAGGCGGCGGCGTTCCCCGGCGCGAAGGTGCTCGACCAGAACGAGTACAAGGCCGAGCAGCTCGCGTTCGTCGACCAGATGCTCGGCCTCGTGTACGCCATGCTCGCCCTGGCCATCATCATCGCCCTGCTCGGCATCGGGAACACGCTGGCCCTGTCCATCTTCGAACGGACCCGGGAGCTCGGCGTGCTCCGAGCGGTCGGCATGACCCGACGCCAGCTGCGCTCGACCATCCGGTGGGAGTCGGTGATCATCGCCGTGCAGGGCGCGATCCTCGGCCTGGCCATCGGCATCTTCTTCGGGTGGGCGCTGGTCGCCGCCCTGGCCGAGGAGGGCCTCACCGTCTTCGCCATCCCGGTCGCCACGCTGGTCTGGGTGGTCGTCCTTGCCGCCCTCGCCGGCGTGGCGGCGGCGATCCTGCCCGCCCGACGGGCGGCCCGGCTCGACGTGCTGCGGGCGGTGGTGAGCGAGTAGCGGCTAGCTAGCCCCAGGACGACGAGTAGCCCGGGTCCTCCACGTCGGCGGCGTCGGCGAGCACCTCGAGGGGCCGGAACGTGTCGACCATCACCGCGATCTCGTTCGTGCCGTCGGCGGCGTCGGCCTTGTCCGAGGAGCCGGGTTGGGGGCCGTGCACGAAGCCCGCGGGGTGCAACGAGATCGACCCGCGCCCGATGCCCGAGCCGGACCGGCTCATGAAGTCGCCCTCGGCGTAGAAGAGCACCTCGTCGCTGTCGACGTTGTGGTGGTGGTAGGGCACCCGCACGGCGTCGGGGTCGAAGTCGTACGGGCGGGGGACGAAGGAGCACACGACCGCACCCGGCAGCGCCCAGGTCTGGTGCACCGGCGGCGGCTGGTGGATGCGGCCGACGATCGGCTCGAAGTCGTGGATGCTGAGGGCGTGGGGGTACACGCACCCGTCCCAGCCGACGACGTCGAAGGGGTGCGTGGCGTGGCGGTACCGCATCCAGCCGCTCCGGGTCCGCACGAGCACGGGTACATCGGTGCCCTCGACCCGCACCGGTCGGTCGGGGCCGCGCAGGTCGCGCTCGGAGAACGGTGCGCCCTCCAGCAGCTGGCCGTGGGGCGACAGGTACTTGTCCGGGATCCGGACGTGGCCGCTGGACTCCACGACGAGCGCGGCGACGAGGTCGCTGGACGGCACCCAGCGGTGGGTCGTGCCGGCCGGGACGACCACGTAGTCGCCGGCCTTGACGTCCATCGATCCGAACACCGACTCGAGCCGGGCCGAGCCCTCGTGGAGGTAGACGAGCTCGTCGCCCACGACCGAGCGGTACAGCGGCGACGGTGCCGACGTGCGGGCGTACGCGATGGTGACGTCGGCGTTGGCGAGCAGGCGCCGGCGACCGGTGACCAGGTCCGCGTCCGTGGGCAGGTCGGCGGTGCGGAAGTGGCGGGGGCCGATGCCGCCGCCCGGTCCGGTGTCTGGCGGGTCCACCGGCTCCACGCCGAGGATCGCCGAAGGCGAGCAGCGGTGGTACAGCAGGGCCGACTCGCGGGAGAACCCCTCGGTGCCGACCAGCTCCTCGAACAGGCGGTTGCCGTCCGCGTCGAAGGCCTTGGTGTGTCGCTTGCGGGGCACGGTGCCGACGGATCGGTAGTGGGGCATCAGCGGACCTCCTGGGCAGCTGCGATGGTGCCGGTGACCTCGGCGAGGTGGGCGACGCCCTCGGCGCTTCGCCAGCTGCCGGTGAGGGTGACGGTGTCGCCGTCCTCCAACCAGGCGCGGGTGGTGCCGTCGTCGAGGGTGATGGGGTCTGCGCCGTTCCGGGCCGCCTCGATGAGCGAGCCCTCCGCGCCCGGGCCGGGACCGGAGATGGTGCCGGAGGCGAACAGGTCGCCGGCGCGGAGCCCGGCGCCGTTGGCGGTGAGGTGGGCGAGCTGCTGGGCGAATGTCCACCACAGGTGGCAGGCGTTGGTCCGCCCGACCTCGGTGCCGTTCAGGGACCAGGCGACCTCGAGGTCGAGACCCCAGTCCTCGTCGGCGGCGAGCCCCGGGTCCGGGGCGGGGTCCTGCACGGGTGGCCGCGCGCGGGGCAGTGCGGCCAGCGGGGTCACCCACCCGGCGACGGAGGTGGCGAAGCTCTTCCCGGCGAAGGGGCCGAGCGGGCGGTACTCGAAGGCCTGGATGTCGCGAGCCGACCAGTCGTTCACCAGCGCCACGCCGAAGACGTGGTCGGCGGCGTCGTCGGGTGCGAGCACCTCGCCCATCGGGACGCCCGTGCCGACGAGGAAGCCCAGCTCCAGCTCGAGGTCGAGCCGGGCGGAGGGCCGTCGCTCGCCCGGTCCGACCAGGCCGACGGGTCGGCGGATCGGGGTGCCGGACACGACGACCGAGCCGGCCCGGCCGTGGTACCCGATCGGCAGGTGGCGCCAGGCGTCGGGGAGGGCCTGCTCGCCCGGCCGCAGGATCCGTCCGAGGTTCGTGGCGTGGTGCTCGGAGGCGTAGAAGTCCACGTAGTCGCCGGGCACCACGGGGAGTCGGACCTCGAGGTCCGCGACCGGCACGGTGGGCGGTCCGGAGGTCAGGTGCTCGTCGACCGCGCCGTGCAGGTCGTCCCAGCCCCGCCGGCCGAGGGCGAGCAGCGGGTGGAGGTCGTCGGCCTCGGCCACCTCGTCCGGCACGCCGGGGACGCCCCGCAGGTCCACGGCGACGTCACCGACGCGGGCCGCGAGGTGCGCGGGTCCGCCGTCCGGTCCGGTGGCGATGCCGTAGGCGTGGCGCACGGGCCCTCAGAGGTTGCCGCGGCGGGCCTGGTCGCGCTCGATGGCCTCGAAGAGCGCCTTGAAGTTGCCCTCGCCGAAGCCCTTGGCCCCGTGGCGCTCGATGATCTCGAAGAACACCGTCGGCCGGTCGGTCACCGTCTCGGTGAAGATCTGCAGCAGGTAGCCGTCGTGGTCGCGATCGGCGAGGATCGACAGCCGCTGCAGCTCAGCCCAGGGCAGGTCGAAGTCGGCGAGCCGCTCCTTGGCCTCGGCGTAGTAGGTGTCGGGCACCTCCATGAACCGCACGCCCCGCTGGCGCAGCGCGTCGACGGTGGCGACGATGTCGTCGGTGCGCATGGCGATGTGCTGCACGCCGGGACCGTCGTAGCACTCCAGGTACTCCTGGATCTGGCTCTTCTTGAGCCCGTCGGCCGGCTCGTTGATCGGCATGACGATCTTGGAGCCGTCCCACACGACGGTGGACATGAGCGCGGAGTACTCGGTTGCGATCTGGTCGTCGTCGAAGTGGACGAGCTGCTCGAAGCCCAGCACCCGGGCGTAGAAGTCGACCCACTCGTCGAGGCTGCCCTGCTCGACGTTGCCCACCACGTGGTCGAGGCCCCGGAGGCCGACCTCGGGGCCGACCGGAAGGGGCGGGAGGCGCTCGTCGTGGAAGCCGGGCTCGAGGCGGTGGGCGGCGTCACCGGCGTAGCGCTGGCGGTCGACGAAGGTGTGCACGGTGTCTCCGTAGGTGGCGATCTGGGCGAGGCGGAGCGTGCCGAGCTCGTCGGTCTCGTCCCACGGCTCGCGCACCGGGCGGGCGCCGCGCTCGACGGCGGCGCCGAAGGTGGCGTCGACGTCGTCGACGACCCAGGCCAGGTCGTGCACGCCGTCGCCGTGGTGGCGGACGTGGTCGGCGATGGGGGAGTCGGCGTCGAGGGCGCCGGTGATGACGAAGCGGATGTCGCCCTGCTCGAGCACGTAGCTCACCCGGTCGGGGACGCCGGACTCGGGGCCGGCGTAGCCGGTGCACTCGAAGCCGAAGGCCGACATGAGGAAGCCGGCGGTGCTGCGGGCGTTGCCGACCCACCACTCGATGCAGTCCCAACCCTGCAGGTGGGTGGCCGGGGCCTCGGTGCCCGCGGTGCGCTCGACGGTGGTCATGCGTGGTTCCTCCGGTAGGTGTCGTCGTCGTAGGAGTCGAAGAAGGCGCCGAGGTCCTCGAGCACGGCGTCCATGCTCTCGGCGGCGAACAGCACCGGCTGGTACTGGGTGATGTCGTAGGTGGTCGTGCCCATCGCCTGGATGTCCCACGGACGGATCTCGGCGTCGCGGAAGACCTGGATCTCGCCGTAGGACGACAGCAGCCCGGCGCCGTAGGCCCGGACCTGGTCACCGTCGGGGCCGTCCTCGTGGAGGACGCCGAACTCGAGCGTGAACCAGAAGACCCGGCTGAAGAAGTCGAGGGCCTCATCCGACGTGGCGCGCAGCGACGCCCGTCCGGCCTGCTCGTACAGGTCGGCCAGCCGGGGGGAGGCGAGCATCGTGGCGTGCCCGATGATCTCGTGCACGATGTCGGGCTCGGGTGTGTAGAAGGGCACCGAGTGGTGGCGGATGTACTGCGTCGACAGGAACGTGCGCTCGGCCAGCGAGCCGTAGAACTCGCGGGTCGGCACCAGCCCGGGGACGGGCCGGATGCGGAAGTCCGACAGCTGGCGGGTGCGGGCGTCGACCTCGTGCAGCTGGGGGACCCGGTTCTTCGGGAGGGCGAGGCGCTCGCTGCCGTCGCGGACCTCGGCGCAGGCGAAGCGCTGGTGGAGCTGGGCCAGCTCGGCCGACACGGTGGCCCAGACCTGGTCCTCCTCGGCGGAGTAGTGGACCTCGGGGATCGGGTCGCCCGGGCGGTACCGGCGACCGACCTCGGCGATGTGGGCGCGCCGGGCCAGGTAGTCCTCGTCGCTGACGCCGGGGTGGTCCGCCGGCAGCTCCATCGTGAGCTCGGCCATGCGCTCCATGGTGACGGACTTCACACCGTTTGCCAACCAGTTCGACCAATGAACGCGAAACCACCTGCGCGGAGTGCGCAGTCGACCGCATCAAGTGATTGCAGATCGCTCGATCAACGATGCGACGTTCTGGGCCGCGGCGCACGCATCGGATGCGTGTGGAGCTGCCCGGAACGGGTGGTCAGGCCCAATCGAGCGGGGCCACGGTGTCGACGTCGAGCAGGTCCTCCAGGTGGGTGAGGACGCGCAGGGCGACGACGTCGCCGAAGCGCGGCCCCACGACCTGCAGGCCGATCGGCATGCCGTCGTCGGTGTGGCCGACGCAGACCGTGCCGGCTGGGCTCCCGGTGAGGTTGAAGGGGTACGTGTAGGACACCCACGACATGGACGCCTCGCCGTCGATGGTGCCCTGCTCGCCGACCCTCCCGGTCTGGCCGGCGACGGTCGGGCACAGCAGCACGGCGCCCCGGTGCAGCACCTCGACCAGGCGGTGGTTGAGCCGGTGGCCGGCGTCCATCGCCTGCAGCACGTCCACCCCGCTCTGCTCGCCGATCAGGTCGAACATGGTCCGCAGGCCCGGCGTGATGGTCTCCCACGCCGGGGTGCCGCGCCGGTCGGCGACCGTGCGGAGGATGGCGGAGTAGGCGACGGCAGCCCAGACGAAGGCTGGGTCCTCGTCGAACACGGTCTCCACCTCGACCACCTCGGTGCCCTCGTCGGCGAGTCGGTCGACGGCGGCGCGGCAGGCAGCGGCGACCTCGGCGTCCACCGATCCGTAGCCGAGCGTCGGCGACCACACGACCCGGCGGGGCGGCAGGACCTCGTCGACCTGGGATCGCCACGACGGTCCGTGGTGCGGCGGCAGGGTGTGCAGGTCGGTGGGGTCGAAGCCGACGACGGCGTCGAGGGCCAGGGCCACGTCGCGGGCGGTGCGGGCCATCGGTCCCTTGCAGGACAGGTGCATCCAGCGGGGTGCGGTCGGTCCGCCACCGGGGACGCGCCCGAGGGACGTCTTCAGGCCGGTGAGGCCGTGGACCGCGCTCGGGATCCGGATCGAACCGCCCCCGTCGGAGCCGGTGGCCAGCGGGACCATGCCCGACGCGATCGCCGCGCCGGACCCGCCCGAGGAGCCGCCGGCGCTGCGCTCGGGGTTCCACGGGTTCACCGTGGCCGGGAAGATCTGGTTGGAGGTGTCGGCCTGCCACCCGAACTCGGGGGTGTTGGTCTTGCCGACCACGATGCAGCCCGCGGCGCGCAGGCGAGCCACGTGCTCGGAGTCCTTCTCCGCCGGCGGGTCGCCGGCGTGGAGCGCCGAGCCGTTCGTGGTGGTGAACCCGGCGACGTCCTCGATGTCCTTCACCGCGAGCGGCACGCCGGCGAGGGGACCGACCTCCTCGCCCGCTGCGATCCGTCGGTCGACCTCGTCGGCCTCCCGCAGCGCTCGCTCGGCGTCGACGGCGACGAAGGCGTGGATCGTCTGATCGAGCGCCTCGATGGCGTCGAGGGCCCGCTGGACCTGCTCGCGCGCCCCGATCTCGCGGTCGGCCACCTGGGCCACCACCTGCTCGACGGTCGTCCCCCGGAACCCTGCTTCGGCCATGAGCGGACGGTAGTGCCGTCGCGGCGGGCGCGCTCTCGGTGGGCGGGCGGCGCCGGTGGCAGGCTCCTGCGATGGCTGAGTGGCGCATCCGATCCCGCACCCCCGCCGACGACGACCGGGTCCGGGCGATCAACGCCGCGAACGTCCCCGAGGTCGGCCCGCTCGACGAGGAGCGGCTCGCCCTGTTCGCCGAGGCGGCCCCGCACTTCGACGTCGTGGAGGTCGATGGCGTGGTCGTGGGCCTGTTCGTCGGGCTCGCCGAAGGCATGCCGTACGCCAGCCCGAACTACCGCTGGTTCGTCGATCGCCACGAGCGCTTCGCCTACGTCGACCGCATCGCGCTCGAGCCCGAGGCGCGGGGCATCGGCGTGGCGGACGAGCTCTACGCCCGCGTCGAGGCGTGGGCCAGCGAGACCGGTCGACTGGTCGTCTGCGCCGAGGTCAACGTGGAGCCGCCCAACCCGCGGTCGATGCGGTTCCACGAGCGTCGCGGCTACGCCGCCGTCGGCGAGCTCGCCCCCTACGGCACCGACGAGCGGGTCGCCATGGTCGAGAAGCAGGTGCCGTCCGCCACCTGACTGTGGGAACGCCCCGGCGACCCGTGAGAATGGGCCGATGGAGCACGTCGACATCGCCGTCATCGGTGGAGGTCCCGCCGGCGCGGCGACCGCCATCCGGGCCGCCCGGGCCGGCGCGAAGGTCGTCGTGTTCGAGAAGGGCAAGCACGGCCGGGACAAGGTCTGCGGCGACGGGCTGACCCCCCGGGCGGTCGGTGCGCTCCAGGAGCTGGAGATCCCCTACGAGGACGAGGCCCACCGCATCGACGGGCTGCGCATGATCGCCGGCCGGCAGCGCCGCCAGCTGCCCTGGCCCGAGCACGGCCGCTTCCCGTCCCACGGCGCGGTGTGGCCCCGCAAGCGCCTCGACGCCCACCTGGTCGACGCGGCCGAGAAGGCGGGCGCCGAGCTGGTGTACGAGACCGAGGCCCTCCCGATCCTCGATGGCCACGTCGTGCGCGGCGTCACCGCCGGCGGGCGCACCGTGCACGCCGACCTCACGGTCGTCGCCGCCGGCGCCCAGGGCAAGGCCGCCCGCATGCTCGGCGCCGAGCGCGACCCCGACGAGCCGTTCGGGCTGGCGATCCGGGCCTACGTCGAGTCCCCCCGCCACGCCGATCGCCACCTCGAGGCCTGCCTCACCCTGCGGGACCGCAGCGGCACGGCGGTGCCCGGCTACGGCTGGATGTTCCCCTGCGGCGACGGCACGGTGAACATCGGCGTCGGCGCGCTCAGCACGATGAAGCGGTTCACCGACCTGAACCTCAACACGCTGCTGGACGACTACCAGGCCCTCGTGCGCGACGAGTGGGGCGTCGGCGAGTACCTCGCCCGGCCGCGGGCGTGGAGGCTGCCGATGTCATCGGTGAAGCGGCACGGGCCGGGTTGGGTCGCGATCGGCGACGCCGCCGGCCTCGTGAACCCGATGAACGGCGAGGGCATCGACTACGGCCTCGAGTCCGGGATGCTCGCCGCCGATCTGTTCCTGGAGAGCCCCTCCACCGCTCCGGCCCGGTACGACATCGAGATCGGCGAGCGCTTCGACGCGTTCCTCCGCACCGGTCGGCGGTTCTCGTTCCTCATCGGCCACCCGTGGATCCTGCGCAACGGCCTGCGGGTCGCGGTGGGCACGCAGAAGATCGCCGACATCACGCTGTCGGTCATGGGCAACCTCGTCGACAACGAGACGCCCGGCGCCGCCGGCCGGGTGATGCGCATCGCCGACCGCACCCTCGCTGCCGCCGATCCGCTCCTCCGCAAGACCCGCGCCGCCACCTGAAGCTTCCTCACGCGCCGATCGACCACCGGCGGTCCGATAGCGCGCAGGGAACGACGATGGCTCGGTTCCCTGCGCGCGCACCGACGTCGGGAGGCCAAATCGCGCGCGAGGAACGGTGGGGCAGGATGGCGAGGTGCCAGCCATCCGACGCCTGCTGATCGCCAACCGCGGGGAGATCGCCGTCCGCATCGTCCGGACCGCCCGGGCGGAGGGGATCGAGACCGTGATCGCCCACGCCGAGGACGAGGCCGACGCCCCGTTCGTGCGGGCAGGTGACGCCACCCAGGCGCTGGCCGGCACCGGTCCGGCCGCCCACCTGTCGGTCGACGGCGTGGTCGCTGCGGCGGTGGCGGCGGGCTGCGATGCGATCCACCCCGGCTACGGCTTCCTGAGCGAGAACCCCGAGCTGGCCCGGGCGTGCCGAGAAGCCGGCATCACCTTCGTGGGTCCCGGCGTCAGCCAGCTCGAGACGTTCGGGGACAAGCTCCGCGGTCGGGCGGTCGCCGAGGCCGCCGGGGTCCCGGTGCTCGCCGCCACGACCGGCGCAACCGACCTGGCCGCTGCGGAGGCGTTCTTCGACGAGCACGGCCCCCTGATGGTGAAGGCCGTCGCCGGCGGTGGCGGACGGGGGATGCGGGTCGTCACCGAGCGGGCCGAGCTGGCCGAGGCCATGGCGGCGTGCGCCCGGGAGGCCGCCGCCGCCTTCGGTGACGACGCCGTCTACGTCGAGGAGCTGCTCACCGGGGCCCGCCACGTCGAGGTCCAGATCGTGGGCGACGGGCAGCGGGTCGAGCACCTGTACGAGCGCGACTGCACGCTGCAGCGCCGCCGGCAGAAGGTGATCGAGACCGCGCCGGCCTGGGACCTGGCACCGTCGATCCGGGTGCAGCTGCAGGATGCGGCCGTCCGCCTCGGCGAGCACGTCGACTACAACTCGGTCGGCACGGTGGAGTTCCTGGTGGCGGGGGAGCGCATCGCGTTCATCGAGTGCAACGCCCGACTCCAGGTGGAGCACACCGTCACCGAGGCGATCACCGGGCTCGACCTCGTGCAGCTCCAGCTGGCGCTGGCCGGCGGCTCGTCGCTGAGCTCGCTGGGCATGTTCGCGACACCGCCGGCGTCGGGTGCCGCACTCCAGGCGCGCGTGCTGATGGAGACCATCGGTGCGAACGGCGAGGCGGTGCCGGCGGGCGGGACCATCACGAGGTTCGAGGCGCCCGGGGGCGTCCGCGTCGACACGTTCGCCGAGGACCCGTCCACCCTGGCGGGCTACACCACGAGCCCGCGCTACGACTCCCTGCTGGCCAAGGTCGTGGTCACCGCCGACGGGGTCGACGAGCTGCTCGACGCCGCGGTGGGCGCCCTCGACGACCTCGCCATCGAGGGGGTGGAGACCAACGCCGCGTTCCTCGCTGCGGTGCTGCGGGATCCAGCGGTGCGCGACGGTGACATCGACACCACGTGGTTGGAGGCCAACGCGGCCCGGTTGGGCGGACGCGCGCCGACGTCCGGTCGGGCCGGCGCGACCGTGGACCGCACCGACCCGCTGGCCGTGCTGGAGCACGGCCGCCCCCGGGACGGTGCGACACCAGCACTGCCAGAACGGGAGGACGGGTCCACGATCGCCGTGCGCGCCCCGATGCAGGGCACCGTCGGTTCGATCGCCGTGTCGGTGGGGGACGAGGTCGCCGCCGGCGCCACCGTCGCGGTGATGGAGGCCATGAAGATGGAGCACGTCATCACCTCGCCCCGGAGCGGCATCGTGCGCCGCATCGGCGTGGAGGTCGGCGACGCCGTGTTCGCCGGCCACGACCTGGTGGTGCTCGAACCGGCCGAGGTCGCGGCGACGGCGGGCCTGGCCGAGGAGGACGTCGACCTCGACGAGATCCGCCCCGACCTCGCCGAGGTGATCGAGCGGCATGCCCACGGCCTGGACGAGAACCGTCCCGATGCGGTCGAGCGGCGCCGCAAGCTCGGCAAGCGCACGGCCCGCGAGAACGTGGCCGACCTCATCGACGACGGATCGCTCATCGAGTACGGGCCCCTCGTCGTGGCGGCCCAGAAGAAGCGGCGGACCATCGAGGACCTGCGTGAGAGGACCCCGGGCGACGGCCTGGTGGGTGGCGTGGCCACGGTCGGCGGGCACCCGGTGGCGGTCGCGTCCTACGACTACACGGTGCTGGCCGGGACCCAGGGCCTGAACAACCACCGCAAGAAGGACCGGCTCTTCGAGGTGGCCGAGCACAACCGGTTGCCGGTCGTGTTCTTCACCGAGGGCGGCGGCGGGAGGCCGGGGGACACCGACGGCACCGGGATCGCCGGCCTGGACTGCCTCGCGTTCCACTACTTCGGCAAGCTCTCCGGGCTCGTGCCGCTGGTGGGCATCGCGAGCGGGCGCTGCTTCGCGGGCAACGCGGCGATCCTCGGCTGCTGCGACGTCGTCATCGCCACCCGAGACTCCAACATCGGCATGGGCGGACCGGCGATGATCGAGGGCGGTGGCCTCGGCGTCTACCGGCCCGAGGAGGTCGGCCCGATCGAGGACCAGATCGCGTCCGGCGTGGTCGACGTGGCCGTCGAGGACGAGGTCGAGGCCGTCGCCGTCGCAAAGCAGTACCTGTCGTACTTCACCGAGCCCGACCTCGGCGTGTGGGACTGCGCCGACCAGCGGTGGCTGCGCCGGGCGATCCCCGAGAACCGTCTTCGGGTCTACGAGGTGCGGGGCGTCATCGAGACCCTGTTCGACGCCGGCTCGGTCCTCGAGCTGCGACGGGGCTTCGGCCACGGGATGGTCACCGCGCTGGCCCGCATCGAGGGCAGGGCGGTGGGGGTCATCGCCAACGACCCCGCCCACCTGGCCGGCGCCATCGACAGCGACGCCGCCGACAAGGCCGCCCGGTTCATGCAGCTGTGCGACGCCCACGAACTGCCCATCGTGTTCCTCTGCGACACGCCCGGGATCATGGTCGGGCCCGACGCCGAGCGCACCGGCCTCGTCCGCCATGCCAGCCGGCTGTTCGTCACCGCCGGCGGGCTCAGCGTCCCGTACATGACCGTGGTGCTGCGCAAGGGCTACGGGCTCGGCGCGCAGGCGATGGCGGGCGGGTCCTTCCACGCCCCGCTGTTCGTCGTCGGCTGGCCGACCAGCGAGTTCGGCGGCATGGGCCTCGAGGGTGCGGTGAAGCTCGGCTACCGCAACGAGCTCGCCGCCATCGAGGACCCCGAGGAGCGCCGCCGCACGTTCGACGAGATGGTCGAGCGCATGTACGAGGTGGGCAAGGGCACCTCCATGGCCGCGGCGTTCGAGATCGACGACGTGATCGATCCGGTGGACACCCGCCGCTGGATCACCACCGGCCTGGCCGCCGCACCCGAACCGGCGCCGCGCACCGGCAAGAAGCGCCCGAACATCGACACCTGGTGAGGACGACCCCCCGATGAGCACCCTCGACATCCCCTTCGACCGCTACCCGCGCTTCGACGAGCTCACCGAGCACCTCCAGCGGCTCGCCGCCGAGCACCCCGACCTGCTCGACCTCGACGTCCTGGGCAGGAGCCACGAGGGGCGGGAGCTGTGGATCGCCACGGTCACCAACACCGCCACCGGCCCGCACGACGAGAAGCCGGCCGTCTGGCTCGACGGCAACATCCACGCCAGCGAGGTCACCGCCTCCGTCGCCTTGCTGCACCTGCTCACGCACCTGTGCACCGGGCACGGGACCGACGAGCGCGTCACCCGCGCCCTCGACACCCGCACCTTCTACGTCGTGCCCCGGGTCAACCCCGACGGTGCCGAGCTGGCGCTGTCCGAGGTGCCCTTCGTGGTCCGCTCGACCACCCGGGCCTGGCCCCGGCCCGAGCAGCGCGAGGGGCTCGTCGGCGGCGACGTGGACCACGACGGGCGCAGCCTGCAGATGCGGGTCGAGGACCCGAACGGCACGTGGAAGCCGCACCCGTCCATCCCGAAGCTCCTGGTCGCCCGCGAGCCGGACGAGGAGGGTCCCGGCCCGTACTACCGGCTGCTGCGCGAGGGCCACGTCGAGGGCTACGACGGCGTCAACATCCCCTCGGCCCCGCCCCTCGCCGGCATCGACTCGAACCGGAACTTCCCCTACCAGTGGCGCCGCTTCCCCGAGGGCGAGGGCTTCGGGTGGGGGCACGGCGACTTCCCCACCAGCGAGCCGGAGGTGCGCGCCGTCGTCCAGGGCGTCGTGGACCGACCCAACATCGGCATCTACTTCGCCCACCACACGTACTCGGGTGTGATCCTGCGCCCGTACTCGGATCGGCCCGACGACGCGTTCCCCACCGTCGACAAGTGGACCTACGACGAGCTCGGCCGTCGCGCCGAGGAGATCACCGGCTACCCCTACCTCGGCGTGTACGACGGGTTCCGCTACGACCCGAAGGACGTCATCACCGGCGTCGGCGACGACTGGGCCTACGACCACCGCGGGCTGTTCGCGTGGACCACCGAGTTCTGGAACCCGCTGACCGCCGCCGGCATCGAGGACCCGCACCCGATCGAGTGGTACCGGGACCACAGCCTCGACGACGAGCTGAAGCTGCTGGCGTGGGTGGAGGAGAACGTGCCGGAGGGCTACGTCGACTGGTACCCCTTCGACCACCCCCAGCTCGGTCGGGTGGAGCTCGGTGGCTGGCACGCGGCGGCGGTGTTCCGGAACCCGCCGCCCCACCTGCTCGAGGCCGAGGTCGAACCGCACTCCGAGCTCGCCGTGCACCAGGCCCTGTGCCTGCCTCACCTGCGGGTGCGGGACACCTCGGTCGAGCAGCTCGGCGAGGACACCTGGCAGGTGCGCGTCGTGGTGGAGAACGCGGGCTGGCTCCCGACCAACGTGACGAAGCGGGCCGAGGACGTGCGGGTGGCGACGCCGGTCGAGGCGCGGGTGGCGCTGCCCGACGGGACCTCCCTGGTCCACGGGACGGCGCGGGTCGAGCTCGGCCAGCTGTCGGGGCGTGCCCTGCGCCGCTCTGCGGTGGGCATGTTCGGCCCGCCCAACGACGGCACCGGCGATCGTGGATCGGCGACCTGGACGGTCCGCGCCCCAGCGGGGACGAGCCTCGACGTGGTCGTGCGCAGCGACCGGGCCGGCGTCGTCCGTGCTCGCGTGGATCTCACCGAGCGGTGAGCTCGGTGCGCCCCGGCCCGGGCGGGCGGGCGACGATAGGTGCGGCCGACTTGCCCCGCCGCGGCTTGCACGTCCGCCCGCGAACCGGCACTCGGTGTAGGTGCGGCCGCGCCGGACGCCAGCGACGTGTGGGCGGATCGAGCCCATCCGGGCGCTGGCGGACCACACGTCTTGCTCGAATGGCAACGTGTGGACGGATCGAGACCGCCCAGGACGGACCGGTCCACACGTCGACCGAAGCGCGGCAGATGTGCCGATCCTCAGCGCCTTCGTTGCTGGCGTGCCGTGCGTCGGACCCCCGGCCCTTCATCCATTTGCGGTGACGATCGCCCGAAGACGACGTGCGAGCTCGTCGATCTCGATGGGGTGAGCAGCGACGTGCATGACAAGGTCGTAGACGTCGTTGTTCGAGGCGGCGGTCGGGTCGGTGCCGTTGATGTCGAGGAAGACTGCGCATGCGAGCCAACCGAGGCGCTTGTTGCCATCTACAAGTGGGTGGTTCTTGACGACCGAGTGGAGCAGGGCAGCTGCTTTGGTCCACAGGTCGGGGTAGGCGTCGTCGCCAAAGGCGGATGCCTGTGGCCGGGCAGCTGCCGCGGCGAGGAGGCCGAGGTCGCGAATGGGCGGCGGGTCGCCGAGGAGAGCGACCGCAAGCGTGACGAGGTCGTCGACGTCGAGGTACTCGGGCGCGTCCGTCACCGCCCGAGGCGCTCGATGGCGTCGGCGTGTGCAGTCAGGACGCGCCGGGCTGAGGCAAACACGCGGTCTCGATGGTCCTCGATGCCGACGTACTCGCGCACGGCGCGTCGAGCGACTTCCTGCATGGAGACGCCCTCCTCGGCAGCGCGACGGCGCAGCAGTTCCTGCTCTTCATCCGAGAGGCGGAGTGTCATGGCCATGCACAGATGGTATCAACCTGATACCGCACCGATGCGCCGATCCTCGGCGGTCACTACTGCATTTTCCGACGAGGCGGCTGATCGCGCGATCAACCATTCGCCGTCGCGGGGCATCCCACGATGGACGACAGCAGCCGTGGAAGTCGTCACGCTTCGCTCACCTGGTCCCGCAACGCGGCGATGTCCGCGATCTCCCAGGCTTCGTGCACCTTGCCGTCGCGGAGGTGCGTGATGACGGCTTGGTCGATGCGGAACGGTCGACCAGTGCCATCAACGCCTCCGAAGCTCACGGCCATCGTTCCGGTGACGACGACCCGTGCCATCTCGACCTCGCCGTCGACGAGGACCTCCTGAACTTCGTGGCGGAGATCGGGCATCGCGGCGAGAGCGTCTCGCCAGACCGCCTTCTCTTCGTCGGCGCTCGTGGTTGACAGCCCAGCGGGCGCGTGGATGACAGCGTCGGAATGCATCAGCTCATCGAACACATCGAGGTCGCCGGAGTCGCCGGCGGCCAGCCATCGAAAGACGACGGTCTCGTGGGGCTCGGTCACTCAGTGAGTCTCGCGCCCCCTCGCAGAGAAGTGCTTGCCCCGTTGCCGGCCGCACCAACGTGTCGCCCGATGGTGGTCCCGTAGCGCCACGTCACTGGGGCGGCGGCGCCCGCGATTTCCAGTTCGGCGTGGAGTCACCGCCTGACACCCGGCAAACGGGACCGTTCCCGTTCTGGGCAGCCAGCAATGCCGTCAGTGACGTCCTCGGCTGCCCGGTAATCACGCCCGATGTGAACCGGGCAGTCACCGGCGGCGCCGAGGCCGTTGTCGGCTGCCCAGAACGGATCGGGGGCGCGCCGAGGTGCCGTTGGCGCGGCCGTGCGCTGGAGTCGCTCCCGCATCCAACGACACCTGTGCGTTGGTCGGAGCAGCGGCGCACACCCGACTCCACCGCCTGGCGCCGTGGCAAGCGTCGTACAACCAGTTGACCCACCCCGATCTCACCCATTGCCGAAACTCGCAGAGCGGTGAGCTCGGTGCGCCGTGCTCGCCACGGGGGTCGAGTCCGTGTGTGCGTGGTCCACGTCCTCAGGTCACGGGGAAGCGGTCGAGCGGCGCACGCTGCTGGAGGTTCCTGAACGCACCACCGACGTCTTTGCCGATCCGCCCCAGCGCGTCGACGACGTCGTGGTCCTGCATCCGAGGTCCGAGGCCGGCGGCCGGGTTCAAGCGGCTGGCGTCGTTCCAGCCGGCGATCTCGGGGACGGCACCTCGTGCCGCGATGCCCTGCAGCACGGCGTTGGCCTGGTACAGGACGTCTCCGATGCGCCCGGAGAACGGCACCGGCGGGCACAGCGCGTTGCGCTCGGGGTCAGTGAGCGGCGCCGCTTCGACGATGGCGAGGAGCGCCGCGCTCCAGCAGAGGTATCCGAGCGTGAGGTACTGCACCGTGATGCGGTCGCCCTCGAACGCAGGTCGTGGAGGTGACGGCCGCAGACCGGCGGCGGTGCAGTCCACGACGACACGTCCCGGATCGTTCGGGATGTCGCCGGCATCGGTGCTGATCACGCTGGCCCCGACGTGGTGGACGCGCGCCGGCCGCACGTCGCCGATGGAACGGAGCGCATCGAGCTCGGACAGGCTGATCGTGGCCCCCCGGAACACCGAGCCCTCCTGGCCGGGATCGATCCGGAGGAACACGTCCTCGGCCTCGAGCCGGCGGGCGAAGTCGATCGGACCCGTGGCTGTGGCCGAGGCGGCGACCCATGACGCCTGGAGCTGCATGTACGAGCCCACGAGGTCGAGCGGCTGGGTCTTGGCGCGGTTGAACAGCCACAGCTCGCTCGGGCGGACCCAGCAGATCCGCTCCGGATCGACGCCCTGGTCCAGTAGCCACCCGCACGTGTCCATGGCCGTCTTCCCGCCGCCGAGCACGGTGAAGCCCGACGGCGCCGAGGCCAGGTGCACCAGCTCGTTGGGCGGCACCACGACGGCACCCTCGTCCACGCCGAAGGACGGGCGGTGCCGGGATGGGATGCTCGACTCCACGTAGGTCGCATCGACGAGGCGGCGACGCACCCGCACCTCGGTCTCCTCCCCGCTCGTCACCGACACGAGTCGGTGGAGGCCACCCTCGCCGCCGACGTACTCCGTCATGCCCAGGAACCGCACGCGTCCACTCGGGATGAGGCGCTCGTCGAGGACCCGGCGGAAGTAGTCGCAGATCTCCACGCCGGTCGCCCGCTCGTAGAAGCCGGCGTTCGCGCCGTGGGCGTCGATGCGATCGTCGCCGAGCATCCGGGAGCTCACGCCGTAGTTGGCCGACGGCTGGTGCAGCCGGACGAACGGGTATGCGTCCAGCCAGTGCCCGCCGGGCGCGTGACGGCGGTCGACGACGACGCACTCGAGGTCCGGAGCGGCCTCCACCAGGGCATCGACGTAGGCCATCGCCGACGCACCACCACCGACGATCAGGTAGTCCGTCTCGATCATGCGCATGTCGCGCCCCCTTGTCGCCCCGACCATATGCGGTGCGCCCGCGAGGCGGCCGATCCCGCTCATCCGACCCCTCCCGCGCGATGCGGGCGACATCGGGGGGTCGGCGTCGATCCAGCCACGCTCGCGCATCTCCTACACGGGATCAGCCACTCAGCCTCGACCCCGCACGCTGGGCGCGGCCTGCGGTGACGGGCGGCTGCGTCGGGGATGGACGGTCCATGACCACGGCCCTCGTCCTCTCCGGCGGCGGTGCGCACGGCGCCTACCAGGCCGGTGCGCTCTCCGTGCTCCTCCCGACCCTGGCGGAGGAGGGTCGACGCCCGACGATCCTGTGCGGCGCCAGCGTCGGCGCCCTGAACGCCACGGCCGTGGCCGCGTCGTCGCACCTCGCGGTGGAGGACCAGGTCGGTGCGCTGGTCGCGATCTGGGACGGTGTCCGCCAGCGGGACGTGCTCGGCCCGTTCGTGACCGAGATCCCGCGGCTGCTCGCCCGCTACGCGAGCGACCTCACGCCGCTGGGCGGCCCCCGGCTGCGCGGCCTGATCGGGACGGCGCGCCTGCAGCGGACTCTGGACGGCTGGGTGGACTGGGACCAGCTCGATGCGAACGTCGGCACCGGCCCGATCGATGCGCTCGTGGTCACCGCGACCGAGGTCGCGACGGGTGCCTCGGTGGCCTTCGTGGACGGCCGCATCCCCGATGGGGCCGGCAGCGCCGGTCGCCTGCGCTACGTGCCCACCCGCCTGCGCGCCGCGCACCTCACCGCGTCCGCCTCGATCCCCATCCTGTTCGAGGCCACCCGCGTCGACGAGCCGGTCGACGACCGGGGCTGGTACTGCGACGGCTCGACCCGACTCAGCCGCCCGATCGGACCCGCCATCGAGGCCGGTGCCGACGACGTCGTCGTGGTCAGCGCCACCTCGCTCGCCGCCGCGACCCGACGACCGGACATCGATGTGGATCAGGAACCGGATCTCGCCGATGTCGTCGTGAACGTCCTGGATTCCCTCGTGCAGGACGCGCTGCTCGACGACGTGGAGCGCTGTGCGGACCGAGCGAGCATCGAGCTCGTGGCCCCGGAAGCGCCTGCGGTCCTCGGCGACATCGCCCGCAAGGTCGTGCGCGACCAGCACCGGGGGGTGCTGCGCACGCTGACCTCGGACATCCCGTTCATCGACTGGGCACTCGGAGGCGAGAGCCCGCGCCAGGCCGAGCTGCTGTCCTACCTGCTCTTCGACCCGGCGTTCATCCGCCCGGCGATGGCCCGGGGCGCCGACGACGCCCGGGCTGCCCTCGCAGCCCGGTGATGCGCCGTCCGCCGTGCGGTCTCAGGTGGCGGGGTAGCCCTCGCCCTGCAGGAGGCGAGCCAGGTGCGCGGCATTGGTCGCAGCCGCCTTGTTGGTGGCTGCGGTGACCTCCGGCGTGGGCTCCTTGTCCTTGTAGTCGGTGCCGTGCATGGCCTCGCCGACCCAGTAGGTGACGCCCCCGGCGGGGATCGTGTAGCCGACGTCGTTGAGGGCCTGGAACAGCTCGGCGGAGACGTGGTGGGCGCCGTCCTCGTTGCCGACGACGGCGGCGATGGCCACCTTGTCGTAGCTGATCATCCGGCCCTGGTCGTCCTCCTCGCCGAGGAAGGCGTCCATGCGCTCGAGCACCCGCTTGACGACCGATGACGGCTGGCCGAGCCAGATGGGAGTGCCGAGCACGAGGATGTCGGCGTCGAGGACCTGGCGGCGCAGCGCCGGCCACTCGTCACCGTCGCCCTCGTCGGAGGTCACCCCGGGCTTGATGTCGAGGTCGGCGACCCGGACGATGGGTCCGGTCTCGACGTCGAGGCTGCGCAGCTCGTCCAGCACCTGGGTGAGCATGAGCTCGGTGCTGGACTCGGCGTCGCCGGGCTTGAGTGTGCAGTTGAGTGCGATCGCTCGGAGGGTCATGGATCCAGCCCTACCCGGCGCACCCGCCCCTGCGTCGCGGGATCAGCTGGTCTCGGTGCCGAGGTGGTGGCCGGGGTTTCGGCCCAGGTGCTCGGCGACCGGCACGCGCTCGTAGGACTCGAAGCCGACCGGTAGCCAGACGTCGCCCATCGTGGACAGGTAGACGATCTCCCACTGGTGGTAGCCGCGATAGGTGTTGGGGTCCTGGGCCATGACCGAGGCGTAGTGCTTCACGCCGCGCACGTAGCGGTCGCTGTGGTTGTAGTTCCAGAGGGCGTTGTCGATCTCGCCGCGGCCGCCGCCGTTGTGGGCGAGGTAGCGGGCGGCACCCATGATGGCGTCGTGGTAGTTGTTCACGTCGCCGCCGTCCCCGAACGCGGCCCAGGTGGCCGGCATGAACTGCATCGGTCCCTGCGCGCCGGCGACCGACACACCCCGGATGCGGCCCATGCCCGTCTCGACGAGGTTCACCGCGGCGAGGATCTCCCAGGGCACGCCGAAGGTGGCCTCGGCCTCCTGGTAGTAGGCGAGCAGCTCCTCCGCGGGTGGCGGCTCGACGATGCGCCAGGCCGGCAGTGCATCGGAGAGTGTGCGGTGCATGCTTCGGAACTCCCGACGAGCTGCCACGTTGGCGGCCGCGGCGGCCCGGTAGGGCTCGGGCAGCGCGGCGGTGACCTCGGCCTCCCAATCCGGGGTCCGGGCCAGCTGGCGGTACAGCAGCTGCTGCTCGAAGGCGGCCCGGTCGAGCACGTCGGTGGGGGTGGCCAGGTCCCGGATCGCGGCCTCGGCCCGGGCGAGTCGCTCGGTCAGCTCCGCGGGCGTGGCGGCCGGGGCGGGCGTGCCGTCAGGCGCGGCCGCCGCCGGGGTGGTGTCGGCGGTCGGCTCCGGCGCGGCCGTGGTCGTCGTCGCCGGCGGCGCCGTGGTCGTGGTGCTGGGCGCCGGCTCCGCCGCCTCCGTGGTGGCGTCGCTGCTGCGCTCCACGTCGCTGGTGTCGCTGCCGCAGGCGGCCAGGATCAGGCTCGTCGCCGCGGCGAGCCCCAGCAGGCGTCGTCGTCGCATGGGCCCACGGTAGGGGCGTCCCCGGGGACTTCCTCGGCGGGGCCCCGAGGTCAGACGCGGAAGGCCAGCATCGCGGTGTCGTCCCGGACGCCGTTGCCGAGCATGGCCGCCGCGAGGCCGTCGAGGATGTCGTCGACGGTGCCGTCGAGGCGGGTGGCGGCGTCGCGCAGCCGCTCCAGCCCGACTTCGATGCTCTCCCCGCGACGCTCGTAGAGACCATCGGTGAACAGCACCACGACGCTCCCGTGGGGCAGGGTCGTGCGCTTGACGGCGAAGGTGGGGTCGTCCAGGAAGCCGATGGGCGGACCGGGAGCGACGCGGAGGAACCGGGTCTCCTCCGGGCTGATCAGCAGCGGCGCCGGGTGGCCGGCACTGGCGAAGCTGATCGTGCGAGCCACGGGGTCGACGTTGCCGCACAGCATCGTGACGAAGTCGCCGCGTATGTGCTCGAGCCCGTTCACGGCCCCCAGGATCTCGGCCGGGTCGGTGCTCTGGCCGGCGACGGCGTGGGTCGCGTAGCGCATGGCAGCCATGACCGCGGCCGCCTTCACACCACGACCGACCACGTCGCCGACCACGACCGTGAACGTCCCGTCGCCGTCGTTGATGACGTCGTACCAGTCGCCGCCGATGTCGGTGCCCTCGGCACCGGCGAAGTAGCGGGCGGCGACCTCGATGCCCTCGAGGCGGTCGAGGTGGGTGGGCAGCAGGCTGTGCTGCAGCGTGTGGGCGATGGCGTGCTCGCGCTGGTAGAGCGCGTGCAGCTCCTCGGTGAAGGTCTCGGCGTCGAGCCGGCGACGGTGCAGGCTCTCGACGAGCACGGCGGAGATCGTGCCGAGGACCAGTCCGGCGACGGCGGTGAACCACGGCAGGACAGCCAGGAGGCTGCCCCCGAGGTTCCCGGCGGGAGACACGACGAAGAGCAGCTGGTTGTCGCCGAAGGGGAGCGTGCGGGTGGCCCGCCGTCCGTCGATCGGGAGGTCGGGCGTCGTCGAGGTGATGAGGTCGGCGTCGTGCTCGTCGTCGCCGAGGTAGATGGCCAGGTCGATCGCGTTGAACGCCTCCCCCGTCCGCTCGCCGGCGATGCGTGGACCGCGCAGGATGCGCTTGCCCACGACCACCAGGTCGGTGCCGGAGACCTCCCGCGAGTACACGATGCGACGGTTCGGGCCGTCGAGCACCGCGGTCACGTGTACGTCTTCGCTGGCGACGTCGATGAGGGCGTCGATCCGGTCCTGCGGCAGACGGAGCGCCTCGTCGCCGAGGTGTATCAGCTCGTCCCCGGTCGGGCCTTCCAGCACCGCGATGGCGGCGAACTGGTCCTGGGATGCCTCCGTGGCACCTTCGGCCTCCAGGTCGGTGGCGAGCTCCTCGGCGATCCGGGCCGGGTCGCCGTCGACGAGCTCCACGACCCGGGCGATCTCGTGCACGGTCGCGACGACCCCGGGGATCGAGGCCTGCAGCACCGCGGTCGCCTCCTCCGCCTGCTGCTGGAGGAGACGCTCCTCGTTGGCGTCGTGGGCTCGCTGCGCCGCGAACGTCAGGGCGATCGTGATGGTGAGCGCGAGCGCGATCACCACGAAGGTGGCGCGACCGATGCGTGGGAGGCCGGATGGCACGGGAGGGCGATTCTGTTCGGGTCGGAGGACTCGGCTACGAGGCAGGCTCGAGGCGACGGGTGCAGCGCACGTGCACGGCGCCCCCGGAGCTGTCGACGGCGAGCGAATCGGTGTACGCGCGCACGATCATGAGGCCGCGCCCACCGCCCCGCAGCGGATCGTCGAGGTCCCAGTGGCGGATGTCGGCGATGCCGGCGGGCAGCCGGTTGGACACCCGGAGGTGGAGCGTCCGGTCCTCGATCTCGGCACGGACCTCGGCATCTGGTTCGTTCGTGGGTGCGCTGTCGAGGGCGTTGGAGGCCAGCTCGCTGATGACCACCGACATGTCCTCGAGCAGCTCGACGTCGGTCGTGGCCTGCCGAAGCCAGGTGTCGAAGGCCTGGCGCGCGGAGATGATCGATCCCGGACCGTCGCTGAGGCGACACACGAACTCTCGCGTGCGCTCGGTCGCACCGTCTGCATGCACTCGGATCGCCCTCCTCCGGTCGGAGCGGACCCCCCTCCCAGGGGACCCTTCGACCAGCGAGCAAGCGTACGGCATGAGGGTCCGCGGCCCGGAACCGCCGTGGGACGCCGGCGCGTCGGTGCCGCTCAGTGGCGCATCCGGCGGATGAGCCCCTCCTGCACGACGGACGCGACGAGGTTGCCGTCGAGGTCCCAGAGGTGGCCCCGCGCCAGGCCCCGGCCGCCCGTGGCGGTGGGCGTGTCCTGGTCGTAGAGGAGCCACGCGTCGGCCCGGAACGGGCGGTGGAACCACATGGCGTGGTCCAGGCTGGCCATGAACACGTCGGGGCTGTGCCACTTCGCGTGGGGGAGCAGCGTCGTGTCGAGCAGCGTCATGTCCGACGCGTAGGTCACCACGCACTGGTGCAGCACCGGATCGTCGGCGAGGGTGCCGTCGGCCCGCATCCAGACCCGCTGGCGCGGCGGCAGCTTCTCGCGGCGGTCGGCGGGTTCCCAGTCCACGTAGCGGGTGTCGATGGCGCGGGGCCGGAACACCCAGTCGCCCAGCTTCTCGGCCAACGGGGCGTACCGGGTCTGGAAGTCCGGCAGCTCGTCGGGGGGCGGCGTGTCGGCGACCGGCGAGTCGAACTGGTGCTCGAAGCCGTCCTCGGGCTGCTGGTAGCTGACGGACATGTGGAAGATGGCCCGGCCGTGCTGGATGGCCACGACCCGCCGGGTGGTGAACGACCGGCCGTCGCGGATGCGGTCGACCTCGTACAGGATCGGGGCGGTCGGGTCGCCGCCCCGGAGGAAGTAGGCGTGGAGCGAGTGGAGGGCGTGCGATTCGACGGTGCGGCTGGCCGCCACGAGCGCCTGGCCGGCGACCTGGCCCCCGAAGGTGCGCTGGCGGTCCTCGTCGGGGGACTGCCCCCGGAACATGTTCACCTCGATGGGTTCGAGGTCGAGGAGCTCGACGACGGCATCGAGGGCACGTTGGGTCACGGCGCCATCCTGCCCCACCGCCACCCCGGACGCGGACGTGGCCCCGGCTCGGACCCCACGCCGTCGGGGGTCCGGCCGAGGCCACGTGCGCCGTCAGCCTGCGGTCGCCGGCAAGGAGAGGGCCGGGCCGCGGTCGCTGGGAGGTTCAGCCCTGCTCGTCGGTGTCGTCGTCCTCGACGTCGTCGCCCTGGCCGTTCTTCTTCGCCTCGGCGGCGACCGTCGGGCCGTGGTCGGGACCGGGCTCGGTGGTGCGGGCGACCTCGGACACGCGCTGGCCGTGGTTGTCCGGCTCCGACGTCTCGACCGCACCGTCGTCGGTGGCGCCGTCATCGGACTCGAGCGACTCCTCCTCGGCCGTCGCCGGCTCGGTCGTCTCCTCCTCGGGCTCCGTCGACTCGGCGCCGTCCTCGGTGAAGGCCGGTGCCTCGGCGAGGGCGGTCGCGGCCCGCTCAGCGGCGGTGTCGGGCAGCTCGGGGGCCGTCGGCGCCTCGTCGGACTCGAAGGTGCTCAGCTCCGGAGCCTCGTGGGTGTCCGAGACCTCGACCAGCTCCTGGTCCTCGTTCTCGAGATCGGCGTCGTCGCTGGCGGCACCGGCGAAGCCGGCGCCACCGAGGACGGTTGCGCCGGCGAGCACGCCGGCGGCGGTGAGGGTGCGGATTCGGGGCATGGGGGTACCTCCGTTGGCTCGTGGTTGACATTGCGAACACATTACGAATCCATGACGGTGAACGCAACACTTCTCCTGCTTCGCCCAAGTTGCCGGCGCCGCGTAGCGTCCGGCCCGTGATGGATCCCGAGCTCCGCGCCGCCGCCGAGGCCGCCCGCGGCTTCATGCCCCCGGACGAGGGCCTGGCACTCCACGAGGCCGCGGCATCGGTGGACGTGGACGGCCCGTTCCTCGAGGTGGGCAGCTACTGCGGCAAGTCCGGCGTGTACCTCGGCGCCGCGGCGGCGATCCGGGGAACGGTGCTCTTCGCCGTCGATCACCACCGGGGCTCCGAGGAGAACCAACCCGGGTGGGAGTTCCACGAGCCCGATCTCGTCGACCCTGACGTGGGCCGCATCGACACGCTGCCCCGGTTCAGGCGCACGGTCTTCGACGCCGGCCTCGAGGCCCACGTGGTCGCGGTGGTCGGCGACTCGCCGACGGTCGCCCGGCACTGGTCGACCCCGCTGGCGTTCCTGTTCATCGACGGCGGCCACGGCCGGGAGCCGGCCCACGCCGACTTCGACCGGTGGGTGCCCCACGTCCGCGTCGGCGGCACGCTGGCCATCCACGACGTCTTCCCCGACCCGGCCGACGGTGGTCAGCCCCCCTACGAGCTGTACCTGCGGTCCCTCGCCGGCGGCTTCGATCACATCGCCACCACCGGCTCGCTCCGGGTCCTGCGCCGCACCACCTGACGTCGAGCCCGGTTCTGGGGTACCCGGGGCAACACAGGGTGTCGCGTCCGTTACCCCAGAACGGGGAGGTCAGCGGCTGCGGTCGTAGAGCTCCTGGGACGCGGCGAGCAGCTCCGCCAGCCGCACGTCGTCCTCGGTCTGCAGCACCTCGGCCCAGTGGGCGTGGCCGCCCGGGTCCGGCGAGCGGCGCAGGATCCGCTGGTACAGGGCCTCGACCCGATCGCGGCGGGACTCGACGGACGCGTAGAAGCCGGCGGCGACGTCGCGGTGCGACACGCCTCGGCGAAGCACCGACTCCCAGTGGGCGAGGCCGGCCGCGTCGGTGCCACGACCGAGGATCTCGGCGTAGAGGGCGCGGACGAAGGCGCGGTCCGTGCCTCCGGCGCGCCGGTGGAACTCGGGCGACCCGTACAGCTCGGCACCGATGTCGGCGATGCGGCGGCCGCTGAGCACGACCCCGTGCCAGTGGGCCCGGCCGCCCGGATCGGACTCACGGCCGAGCGCCTTGCGGTAGAGCGCGTCGATCTCGACCCCCACCCACTCCGGACTGCTGGCCAGGGACCGGGTCAGCTCCGACCGCGGCGCGCCGCCGGCCAACCGCAGCGTCCACGTCGACGACTCGTCCGCCGTCGCGGGACGATCGAGGAAGGTGCGGTGGAGCACGTCGACGTAGGCCGCGTCGCGGCGGGCGCGGGCCGGGTCCACGACGGTGCTGGCCGCCGGGCGTGGCCCGCACGCCGCACGCGTGCCGGAGGCGAGCAGCTCGGCGTAGGCCTGCCGGCCTCGGGCCGTGTGGTGGACGCCGTCGGCCTGGTGCCACTCGGGACGGGCGGCAGCGACGGCGCTCCAGTCCACCGCGCCCACCGCGGTGCCGGCGAGCGCCGCGCGGATGCCGTCGACGGTGGCGGCGGCTTCGGCATCCGGTGTGGTGCGGCCGTCGGGGTGGCGGTCCGCGGCGGGCAGGACCCACGTCGCGCAGCGGTGCGAGCGCAGCGCCTGGACCGCGGCCGCCGCGTCGGCGCGGTCGGCGGCGCTCCAGCCGCCGGGGGTGTTGTTGGTGCCGCTGGCCAGCACCACGATCGGCGGATCGGGGTGCTCCCGGAGCTGCTGCACCGCCCAGGCGATGTCGGTGCCGCCGAACGCGGCCACGCCCACGTCCGGGTAGCCCACTGCGGCCATCGCCGCTCGGATCTCACCGGTGGCGTCCGCCGTCAGCGAGTCGCCGACCACGAGCACGTCGACCGTGGTCGCGGCAGCCGGATCCGGGACCCCGGTCAGCGCCACGCCCGCGACGCCCACGGCCAGCGCGGCGCGGAGGAGGGCCGTGCGCCAGGGGGTCGGGGGAGCCATGCCCCCTCATCGGCCGCGCTGCTCGGCGTGCACAGGTGCCGGTGCACCCGCGGCCGTGGTGCAGGTGCACCACCGCTCGACCGTTCTGGGGTACCCGGCGCAACACGAGGTGTCGCGTCCGGTGCTCCAGAACGGGTCTTGCCCTGGGTCAGAGGGTGTCGGGGGTGTGCTCGGGGAGCACGGGCAGCACGTCGTCGTGATCGACGAAGAGCGATGCGCCCGACGTGGCCCCGTGCAGGGCCTCGGCGGCGAGCAGCACGGCGGCCGCCGAGTACGTGGAGGTCTCGTCCGCGGGGAAGTGGACCTCCTGTGGGTAGACGATGCCGGTCCAGTAGCGGCCGTCGTCCAGTCGCTGGCTCTGCGCATGGGCGAACAGCTCGAGCGCCCGGTCCCGCATGCCGACGGCCAGGTAGGCCAGCGCGCACTCGCAGGTCTCCGCGGTGGTGATCCAGGGGCGATCCGACACGCAACGGATGCCCTTGTCCTCCTTGGCGAAGGTCTCGTAGCGGTCCTCGAGGTGGCTCCGGCCCCGCTCGCCGGTGACGGCGCCGGCGAGGACCGGGTAGTACCAGTCCATCGCCCAGCGGTGCTTGGGGGCGAAGGCGTCGGGCACGTTCGCCACCACGTGGGTGAGGGCGGCGGCCGAGCGCTCCCAGTCGGCGCGCTCGCGGCCGACCTCGCGGGCGATCCCGATGGCGGCCCGCAGGGAGTGGCAGATCGACGACGACCCGGTGAGCAGCGCGAAGGTCCAGGGGGAGCCGTCGGCGTGGCGGGCCCACAGGATCTCGCCTCGGGGCGTCTGCAGGTCGAGCACGAAGTCGATGGCCCGCTCGATGGTCGGCCACATCGACTCCAGGAAGCCGGCGTCCTTGTGGCGCAGGAAGTGGTGCCAGACGCCGCAGGCCAGGTAGGCGCAGACGTTTGCGTCGAGCTTGTCCTGCTCCACCGAGATCTGCCCGGCGTCGTCGGAGACGTAGTACTGGTGCCAAGCGCCGTCGGGGCGCTGCAGCCCGACGAGCCACTCGTAGGCCCGCTCGGACTCGGCTCGCAGGCCGCCGATGTCGAGGGCCATGGCCGCCTCGACGTGGTTCCACGCATCGGCGTGGCCGCCGGGGAACCAGGGGATCATGCCGGATGGCAGCTGCCACTCGGCGATGGCCTCGGCCGTCGCCCGGGACTCCTCGGCGGTGAGCAGGCCCTCGACCTCCGGCAGGGGGAGCTGGGCCGGTGCGTCGGTGGTCATGCGGCCGCCCTGGCCGACCGCTCACCCCGCCCGGTCACCTCGTCGGACTCGGGCTTGCGGGCGTAGACGATGAGGCTCTTGCCGAGCACCGGGTTCAGCACCTTGTCGGCCACCCGGGTGACGAGCGGGCGCTCGACGATGTCCCAGGTGAGCAGCTTCAGGTACGCCTTCACCAGGGGGTGGTCGTCGCTGTGCTGGGGGTCGATGGCGCAGCGCAGCCACCAGTACGGCGAGTGCAGCGAGTGGGCGTGGTGGGCGTCCCCGGGCTTGAGGCCTGCGTCGCGCAGCTTCCGGCGCAGCTCGTTCTCGGTGTAGATCCGCACGTGGCCGCCGGGGACGTGGGGGGCGTGGTACTCCTCCGACAGCGCCCAGCAGATCTTCTCCGGGAACCACGCAGGGATGGTCACCGCGATGGTGCCGCCGGGCTTGAGCACCCGGTGCAGCTCGGCGATGGCGCCCTCGTCGTCGGGGATGTGCTCGAGCACCTCGGCGGCGATGATGCGGTCGAAGGTGTCGTCGGAGAACGGGAGGTACACGCCATCCCCCTGCGTGGTGGCGATGGCGTCGGTGGAGGCGATCTCGCCGGTCTCCACCATCGCCGACGACAGGGTCCGGGCCTGGGCCAGCTCGCCGGTGTCGTAGTCGCACAGCACGACGCGGGCGCCGCGCCGCAGCGTCTCGAACGCGTGGCGCCCGGGGCCGCTGCCGAGGTCGAGGACGAGCTCGCCGGGCTGCAGCCCGAGGCGCTGGTAGTCCACGGTGAGCATCAGTGCACGCCTCCGCGCTGGCGCGGGATCTGGCCGAGGCGCATGCGGTACTGGGCGACGGTGCGCTCCGCGGTGTGGCGCCAGCTCCAGTTCGCCTTCACCCGCTCGCGGCCGGCGAGGCCGATGGCGCGGGAGCCCTCGGGATCCTCGAGCGCGGCCCTGATGCGCACGGCGAGCGCCTCGCTGTCGCCGGGGGGCACGAGCATGGCGGTCTCCCCGTCGGGCCCGACGACCTCGGGCACGGCGCCGCCGGTGGTGGCCACCAGCGGGCAGCCGCACGCCATGGCCTCGATGGCCGGCAGGGAGAAGCCCTCGTAGAGCGACGGCACGACGGCCAGCTCGGCCTCGGAGTACAGCTCGATGATGCGGCGCTCGGGGACGCCGGTGACGAACTCGACGTGGCCGCGCAGGCCGAGCCGGTCGATGGTCTGGCTGGACGGGCCGCCGGGCTTCTCCTTGCCGATGACGACGAGGTGCAGGTCGTCGCGCTCGGTGCGGAGCTTGGCCAGCGCCTCGAGCAGGTACTTGAGGCCCTTCATCGTCACGTCCGCGCTGGCGGTGGTGACCAGCCGGCCCGTGATGCGCTCGACGTCGGGCAGCGGCTTGAACACGTCGGGGTCCACGCCCACCGGCACGATGGCCATCCGGTCGGGGTCGACCTGGTGGTCGGCCACGATGTCCTTGAAGGAGTTCTCCGACACGGTGACGACCCGCTGCAACCGGCGGGCGACCTGGGTCTGCATGTGGGTGAAGGAGTACCAGCGGCCGAGGCTCCAGCGCTTGCGCCAGTTCGGCGCGTGCTCGAGCTCGAGGCGGCGGTCGACGGTGATGGGGTGGTGGATGGTGGCCAGCACCGGCAGGCCCATGGCCTCGATGGCGAGGAGGCCGTAGCCGAGGGTCTGGTTGTCGTGGACGATGTCGAAGTCGTCCTTGCGGTCCTTCAGGTGGTCCCAGGCCCGGAGCGAGAACGCGAGCGGTTCGGGGAACTGGCCGGCGGAGAAGCTGAGGACCTCCACCAGGTCCTTCCAGTTCTTGATCTCCCAGAAGCCGGGGGTGCGGGCCGGGAAGTGCTCGTTGTAGATGTCCAGGCTCGGCAGCTCCACCAGCGTGACGCCCTCGGGCACCTCGGGGTAGGGCTGGCCGCCGAGGATCTCGACGGAGTGGCCGAGGTCGGTGAGGGCCTTGGCGAGCTGGCGGATGTAGACGCCCTGGCCGCCGACGTGGGGCTTGCCCCGGTACGCCAGCAGGGCGATGCGGAGGGGACCGTGCTCGGAGCCGGCGTCCTCGGTGGTTCCGTCGGCGCGCATAGCGGACAATCGTCGCCGTTCGTTGACTGGTCGGTCAAGCGAGGACCGGGCGTCTGTGCGGGGTCCGCACGGGTTTCAGCCCGGCGCGGACCACGCCCACGTCGTGCGGTGGACCAGGGGCTCGTCGGGGGTGACGATGGACAGGTCCTGCTCGGAGTTGTGGGCGTCCGGCGGGGCGGACTGAGGCTCGACGCAGAGCGCGCCGACGGGCTCGTCGAACACGACGACGTGCTCGCAGTCGGATTCGACGTACAGGTCCAGCACGCCGGGCCAGTGCAGCTCGACCGGCCCGATGAGGGCGGTGAAGCAGTCGTCCCAGGGACCGGTCGTCGGCGTGACGAGCGTGCCGTCGGGGATGCCGGTGTCGTCGCGCCGCCACATGCGCTCGGCCGGCAGCACGATCTCCGCGTCGGCGCCGCCGACGTTGCGCCGGAACCACGGGTGCCAACCGACGGTGGCCGGCATCGCATCGGCGGTGGTCTCGACCCGCAACGTCAGGGTCAGCGACGTGGGGGTGAGCTCCACCTCCTGCTCGGCGTGCCCGGCCCAGGGCCAGTCAGGACCGAGGTCGCAGCGGAGCGTGCCGGGACCGGTGTGCTCCCAGGGCTGCACGTGGGTGGTGCCGTGGATGGCGTGCGGGGGGTGGTTGCGGGGCAGCGTCACCGCACGCCCCTCGAAGGAGAAGCGACCGTCGCGGATGCGACCGGCGAACGGGGCGAGCGGGAAGCAGCCCCACGACGTCGGGTCGTCGCTGCGGCCCATCGCGTCGATGAGCAGCTCGTTCCCGCCGACGACGAGCGATGACAGCCGGCCGCCGTGCTCGTGGTCGATGGTGACGCTCGCGCCACCGGCCTCCAGGGTCTCCATCGCCCCAGTCTCTCGGATCTGGCAGCGGCCACGGAACACGCCGTACCGTCCGCCGCGATGCGAGCACTGGTGCAGCGGGTCTCGGAGGCGAGCGTCACCGTCGACGGTGAGGTGGTGGGTGCCATCGGCCCGGGCCTGTGCGTGCTCGTCGGCGTCACCCACGACGACGGCCCCGACCAGGCCCGCAAGCTGGCGACCAAGCTGGCCAAGCTCCGCGTGCTCGACGACGAGGCCGGCGTCATGAACCGGTCCGTGCTCGACGAGGGAGGCGAGGTGCTCGTCGTCAGCCAGTTCACGCTCTACGGCAGCACCGCCAAGGGCAACCGGCCGTCGTGGATCGATGCGGCCCGGCCCGAGCACGCCGAACCGCTCATCGACGAGGTCGTGGCCGCGCTGCGGGAGCACGGCCTCACCGTGGCCACCGGACGCTTCCGGACCGAGATGGCCGTCGCCCTGGTCAACGATGGTCCGGTGACGGTCCTGCTGGAGGCCTGAGCCAGCCCCGGCGGTCGGCGAGCCAGCCCGCGGCCAGCGACAGCACGGCGAGGGCCAGGGCCGGCAGGTCGCCCCAGCGCACGTAGAGCGTCTCGCCGTCGCGGAGCTCGACCGTGTCGTAGAGGATCGCCCGCTCGGACACGCCGGTGCGCTGCAGCACGTCGCCGTCGGGGGTGACCACGGCGCTGAACCCGGTGGGTGCGGCCTGCAGCACCCACCGGCCGGTCTCGATCGCACGCATGCGGCTGTTGGCGACCTGCTGGGTCTGGACCTGCGTGCCCTCGTAGCTGGCGCCGTTGGTCGGGTTCAGCAGCACCTGGCCGCCGCTCCCGATGGCGTCGCGGCCGCGCTCGCCGAAGAAGATCTCCCACGAGATGGACACGCCGAGCGGTCCGGCCGGGGTGTCGACGACGGCGGGGGTCTGCCCGATGAGCGCGTCGCGGCGGGGCAGGACGTCCCCGGCGATGGGGTCGAGCAGGCTGCGGAGGGGCACCCACTCGCCGAACGGCACCCGCTCGACCTTCTCGTAGCGGTCGACCTCCTCGCCCGAGGGGTCGTAGGCCACGGCCCAGTTCCGGAAGGCATCGTCGCCCTCGTCCTCGATCACGCCGGCGACGAAGGTGGCGTCGGCCTCCCGGGCGAGCTCCTGGAGCTGGGTCTCGGCGACGCTGCCGCGCAGGCGCACGACGTCGACGACGTCCTCGGGCCAGACCAGCAGGTCGAGGTCGCGGTCGGGGTCCAGCTCGGCGGAGGCGGCCAGGTGCCGCTCGAGCACGATGCCGGGCTCGGTGGTGGCGGCTCGCGTGCCCTGGGGCCCGCCGCCCTGGACCACCGCGACCTCGAGGCGCTCGCCGGTCGGCTCCCCGTCGGGCGCGACGAGGGCCATGCCGAAGGTGAGCGCCACGACGGCGGCGAGCACGGCCGCCGCGGACCACCGGCGCTTCCACGCCGCGGCGAGCGCGAACCCGGCCGCGAGGGTGATGCCGACGAGGAGCAGCGCGCCGCCGATGCGCAGGACCGGCGCCAGCGGGCCGGCGACCTGGCCGACGGCGAGGTTCGACAGCGGCACGCCGCCGAAGGGCCACCGCCAGCGCACCCACTCGAGCAGGATGATCGCCCCGGGCAGGGCGAGCAGCCGGGCCGGTCCCCGGGGGGCCAGCAACGTGGCGGTGGCGAGGAACCCGGCGAAGACCCCGCTGGCGATGACGTAGCCGGGCAGCGTGAGGTCCCGCATCCAGAGCAGCGTCGGGAAGAGCAGCGCCGCCCACACGATCCACGCTCGGCCGAGGCGCTGCACCGGACGCAGCGCCGGGTCGTCGAGGACGTGGTCGAGCAGCGCCACGCCTGCGAAGGCGAGGATCCAGAACCCCCAGGGTGGGGTGGCGGCGGCCAGGCACAGGCCGGCGAGCAGCGCGACCAGCAGGGGTGGGGGACGGCGCATGGCGGCGGCGAGTCTGGCACCGCCTCCCGAGGCCGCTGCAGTCGGTCCGGGGTCCGACCGGAGCACTGCCAGTTCGGGAGAAGCGGAGCTGGCGGTGGTGGTGTCGCGGCTCAGGATCCTGCTGGCGCCCGGATCTGGTGGGTGTCGGTGATCTGCACCTGCTGGGTCTCGGCCCGCATGGTGAAGTGCCCGACGATGCGCTGGCGCGCCGAGCCGCGGGGGTGGCAGGCGAACAGCGTCGCCGTGTGGGCGTGCGTCTGGTCCACGATGTGCACGTCTTCGGGCCCGACGATGTCGAGGCGGTCGAGCTCGTAGACGTGCCGGGTGCCGTCGGTCATGGTGAAGATCAGCTCGTCGCCCGGCTGGAGGGCCTGCAGGTCCCAGAACGGGCGGGTGTAGGTGGTGCGGTGGCCGGCGACCACCACGTTGCCGAGCTCGCCGGGCATCGCCGTGCCCGGCCAGTGGCTCGGCCCCCGGTTGATGGCGGTGAGGCTGACGCCCTCGAAGAGCGGCTGGCTCAGGCCGATGGCGGGGATCTCCAGCATCCCGTGGCGGATCTCGGGCTCGGGGGCGTAGGGGTCCGCCGGTGGGTTCTCCGGCACCGGCAGCGGGACGGTGGCGTCGACCTCGGGGGTGACCGGCGCGGTGCTGAGGGAGATGCCGGCCAGGGGGTCGAGGTCGGCCTCGACGGCCGGTTCGGCGGCGGCAGCCAGGGCGACCGCAGCGGCTGCGACGTCGCCACGGGACTCGACCTCGGCGTCGGCGCTGCGGTCGAAGACGCCGCTGAGCACAGCGGCATTGGCCGCGAGGAGCACGAGGACGGCGACGACCACGGCCCGGGCGCGACCGGAGCGGAGCCGGCTGCGGTGCTCGTGCGCGGGTCCCTCGGCCATCGGGTCCAGTGAACCACGGATCCGGGCGATCCGGACAGGTTGACGGGGATCGGTGGCGCTCAGCCGAGCAGGTGGCGGGCAGCGGTGCGCCCGCTGCGGATGCAGGCGGGGACGCCGATGCCGTCGTAGGACATGCCGGCCACGGCGATCGGGCCGGCCGCGTCGAGCGCAGCCCGCACCTGGGCGGTGCGGTCGAGGTGGCCCGGCCGGTACTGCGGGAACGACCGGGCCCAGCGTCCGACCCGGACCCCGACCGTGGGCACCGGGACGCCGAGGAGCCGTTCGAGGTCGGCGAGGGCGACGGCGGTGAGGTCCTCGTTGCTGTGCGTGCTCCAGTCGACCGGATCGCCGTCGTGGCCGAGCGAGATCCGGAACACCACGTTGCGGCCGTCGTCCCAGTGCTCCCACTTCGACGAGCCGAACGAGCACGCCGTGATCGACAGCCCGGCGTCCCGGGCCACCACGACCCCGCTCCCGTCGAGGGGGTGGTCGACCGCGTCGGACCGGGCGACGACGGTGACCATCACCACGGAAGCGAACTCGGTGGCCCGGAGCACGGAGGCGGCATCGGGGGCGAGACCGGCGACCAGGGTGCCGGCCACGTCGGCGGGGGTGGCGACCACCACGCCGGCGAAGTCGCCGTCTCCGACGTGCACGCCGTCGGGGCTGGCGGTCAGCGGCGGGGTGCGCGTGCCGAAGCGGATCTCGGACCGCAGGTGGTCGGCCAGCTGTCGGGGGAGCGAGGCCATGCCCTCGGCCGGTGCGGCGAACACGGGCGCATCGCTCGGCGCCGTTCGGGCCTTCACCTCGGCCGCGGCGCGGATCAGTGAGCCGCCCCGGGTGGCGCACGCCCAGATCTGCGGTGCGCACGCCTGCACGGACAATCCGTCCGCCTCGCCGCCGTTGATGCCGCCGAGCAGGGGCTCCACCAGGTGGTCGCAGACCTCGTCGCCGAGGCGGGAGCGGACGAGCTCGCCCACGGACACGTCGTCGGTGAGCGGTGGCGCGTCGCTGTCGAGGTCCTCGGCGGCCCGCGCCACGCCTTCGGGCGACAGCAGTCCGCTGGAGGCGAGCTCCTCGAGGTCCGTGGGCAGGCCGAGCAGCTGGGCCTTCGGCAGCGGGTTGAGCCGTTCCTCGGACCACACCCACGCCTGGCTCGTGGCC
The DNA here is from genome assembly GCA_024128875.1 of Salinilacustrithrix flava. Classification (GTDB taxonomy): domain Bacteria; phylum Actinomycetota; class Acidimicrobiia; order Acidimicrobiales; family Salinilacustritrichaceae; genus Salinilacustrithrix; species Salinilacustrithrix flava. The sequence goes on along the minus strand of JAMYFF010000008.1, from coordinate 139,058 downwards.
GGGTGCACGAGCTCGTCGATGCCGATCTCGGCGCACAGCTCGAGGGCGTCCGGCACCCGGGCGAGGAACGCGTCGGCGCCGTCCTCCAGCGGGAAGGCGAGGCCGCGCACCCGGGAGCGCTTCAGCTTGCCGCCGATCTCCCGTGCCGCTTCGAACACCACGACGTCGTGCCCGGCGCGCTCGAGCTCCCACGCCGCCGAGAGGCCGGCGATGCCGGCACCGATGACGGCGTAGCGGGCCATCAGGCCGTCGCGCCGTCGGCTCGGCCGTGCTCGTGGACGTGGTCGACCACGCGGGCGAGGATGTCGGGGTCGGTGTTCGGGAGCACGCCATGGCCGAGGTTGAACACGTGGCCGGGTCGCCCGCCGTTGCGGGCGAGCACGTCGTCGACGGCGTCGCGGGTGGCGTCCCAGCCGGCGAAGGTGACGGCCGGGTCGAGGTTGCCCTGCACGGCTTTCCCCGGCACCCGGGTGCGGGCCACGTCGAGGGGCACCCGCCAGTCGATGCCGACCACGTCGGCGCCGGCGTCGCCCATGAGCCCGAGGATCTCCCCGGTGCCCACCCCGAAGTGGATGCGGGGCACGTCGAGGTCGGCGATGGCGTCGAACACCTTGCGGGAGTGGGGGAGGACGTGGCGCTCGTAGACGGGCGGGCTCAGCGCGCCGGCCCAGGAGTCGAACAGCTGGACCGCGCTGGCGCCGGCCGTGATCTGGTCGCGCAGGGAGGCGATGGCGATGTCGGCGAGGCGGTCGAGCAGCGCGGCGAACAGCTCGGGCTCGGCGAACATCATCCGCTTGGTGTGCTCGTAGGTGCGGCTGGGCCGACCCTCGATCAGGTAGCTGGCGACGGTGAAGGGGGCGCCGGCGAAGCCGATGAGGGGTCGGTCGCCGAGCTCGTCGACGAGTATCCGGACCGTCTCGGCGATGTAGGGCGAGTGCTCCTCGGGCACGAGGACCGGCAGGCGCTCCAGGTCCTCCTCGGTCCGGAACGGCTGCTCGGCCACCGGTCCGACACCGGCGACGATGTCGATGCCGAAGCCGATGGCCCGGGCCGGCACGACGATGTCGCTGTAGAAGATGGCGGCGTCCACGCCGTAGCGGCGCACGGGCTGCATCGTCAGCTCGGCGGCGAGCTCGGGCTGCTCGACGGCATCGAGGATGGAGACGTCGCCCTTGAGCTGGTTGTACTCGGGCAGCGACCGCCCGGCCTGGCGCATGAACCACACCGGCACGTGCTCGGCGGGCAGGCCCCGGCAGGCCTGCAGGAAGGGGTGGTCGGGGCGCGGCGCCATGGCCCGAACCTACCGATCACCCTTTCGGAACTGGCAGTGCTGCTGTTGCGTCGGTCAGCGCCCTGGGTCCTCGCCGATCTCGACGAGTGCGTCGCGCAGCGCAACGCGCAGCCGCCGGGCGATGGACGGCGAGAGGTGGGCGGCGAGGCCGGCACCGGCCCGGCCGATCTCCTCGACGGTGAGCACCACGCGCGGCTCGGCGTCGTCGTAGTCGTCGCTGATCGCAACACCCCACGACACGGGCTGCAGATCGGCGTCCTCCCAGCCCGGTGGCATGTCCTCGGCCGAGAACGGGTGGTCGTCGATGGAGCGCCGCATCGGTCGAGCATGCCGGTGCAACACCAGCACTGCCAGTTCCGTCGGGGGGTGCGGCGGGATCGCGTCCAGAACTGCGGGGGATAGCGTCCGACGGGTGCCCGAGACGAACCCGACGAGCCCGCCCACGCCCCGTCGCGATCCGGTGACCAGGGAACGTCACGGCCGCACCGCTGTCGACGAGTACGCCTGGATGCGAGACGACGAGCGCACCGACGCCGACGTCCTCGCCCACCTCGAGGCCGAGAACGTCCACACCGCCGCCGTCCTCGAGCCCACGAAGGATCTGCAGGAGGCGATCTTCACCGAGATCAAGGGCCGGGTGCAGGAGACCGACCTGTCGGTGCCGACCCGGCGCGGGTCGTGGTGGTACTACAGCCGGACCATCGAGGGGCAGCAGTACCCGGTGCACTGCCGCCTGGCCGCCGGCGACGAGACCGACCCGCCCGATCCGGACGATCCGGCGGTCGTCGACGCCGAGCAGGTGCTGCTCGACCAGAACGCCGAGGCGGCCACCGACCAGACGCTGGACTACTTCTCCCTCGGCGTGTTCGACCTGTCGCCCGACGGCGGCACGCTCGCCTGGGCCGCGGACCGCAACGGCTCCGAGCGGCACCTGCTCCGCTTCCGGGACCTGTCGACCGGCGAGGACCGGCGGCTGCCCGACGGCTCCTTCGACGAGGTGCCTGGCGTGTACTACTCCACCGCGTGGTCGGCCGACGGGGGCATGTTCTTCTACACCCGTCCCGACGAGGCGACCCGCCCGCACGAGGTGTGGCGCCACCGACTCGGCACCCCGGCCACGGAGGACGTGCTGGTCCACCGCGAGGACGACGAGCGCTTTTTCTGCCAGATCAGCGAGACCAAGGACCGGCAGTGGCTGGTGCTGGAGATGGGCTCCAAGATCACCAGCGAGGTGCGGGTCGGTCCCACGGTCGACCCGGCCGAGCCCTTCCACGTGCTCGTGCCCCGCCGGCAGGGCATCGAGGCCGAGGTCGAGCACGTCGGGGGCACCTTCTTCCTCCTCACCAACGACGACGCCCTCGACTTCCGGGTCGCGTCCACGTCGTCGGACGAGCGGGACCTGCAGGCCGGCCCCGATCCGTCCTCGTGGGTGGACGTCGTCCCGCACACGCCGGGCGTGCGCCTCGAGGGTGTCGACGTCCTGCGCGACCACCTGCTGGTGGAGGAGCGCACCGAGGCCACCACCCGCATCCGGGTGCGCCGCCTGTCGAGCGGCGAGGAGTTCCTGCTCGACCAGGCCGAGGAGGTTTCGGCCGTGTCGCTCGGGTCGAACCCCGACATGGACTGGCCCCAGCTCCGCCACACCTACACCTCGCTGGTGACGCCGCCCACCGTGATCGACGTGGACCTCGAAGCCGGCACGCGCACCGTGCGCAAGGTGCAGCCGGTGCTCGGCGGCTACGACCCCGAGCAGTACGTGTCCCGGCGGCTGTGGGCCACGGCCGGGGACGGCACGCAGGTGCCGATCAGCCTCGTGCACCGGCGCGACCGCCAGCCGGGTGGCCCGGTCCTGCTGTACGGCTACGGCTCCTACGAGATCTCCATCGACCCGGGGTTCTCGATCTCTCGGCTGTCGCTGCTCGACCGCGGGTGGGCCTTCGCCATCGGCCACATCCGCGGCGGTGGGGAGATGGGCCGCCGCTGGTACCTCGAGGGCAAGCTCGAGGCCAAGGCCAACACCTTCGACGACCTGGTGGCGTGCGGGCAGGCGCTGCTCGACGACGGCGTGGCCGGCACGGGCGACGACGGCAGGCCGCGCGTCGCGATCCGGGGCGGGTCGGCGGGCGGGCTGCTCGTCGGCGCCGCGCTGAACCGGGCGCCGGAGCAGTGGGCGGCGGTGGTGGCCGAGGTCCCCTTCGTCGACGCGCTCAACACCATCCTCGACCCGACCCTGCCGCTCACGGTCATCGAGTGGGAGGAGTGGGGGAACCCGGTGGACTCACCGGAGATCTTCGACGTGATGGCCGCGTACTCGCCCTACGAGAACGTGCCCGAGGTCGCCCTGCCACCCGTGCTGGCCACCGGCGGCCTGCACGACCCGCGGGTCGGGTACTGGGAGCCGGCGAAGTGGGTCGCCCGGCTCCGCGACCGCGCCGAGGGAGGCCCGTTCCTGCTGAAGACCGAGCTGGGCGCCGGGCACGGCGGGCCGTCGGGGCGCTACGACGCCTGGCGGGACGAGGCGATGGTGCTGGCGTTCCTCGTCACGACGGTGGGGGAGGGCACCCTCGCGTCGGGGTAGCATGTTCGATCCCTCCGAACCAGCCTCGAAGGTGATCCTGCGCCGTTGAACGAGCATCCGGAACTGAACGCCGAGCAGGCCTACGTCGACCACGCGTACGACTGCCTGGAGACGGCGCGCGATCGGGCCACGCGGCTGCGATCGATGGTCGAGGTGGGCAAGGGCGGCACCGAGCAGGCCCGCTGGGAGCGGGAGATGATCGAGGGCAGCATCGCGACGCGGCTGACCCAGCTCGACCTGGGTGACAGCTCGCTCGTCTTCGGCCGCCTCGACACCGACGCCGACCACGGCGAGGATGCCTTCTACATCGGGCGCATGTCGGTGGCCGACGACGAGCAGGAGCCCGTGGTCGTCGACTGGCGGGCGCCCATCTCGGAGGCCTTCTACCGGGCCACGGGGCGCCAGCCCATGGGCCTGGCCCGTCGCCGCCACTTCACCGCCCGGGGTCGCACCCTGCTCAACCTCGAAGACGAGCTGTTCGGCGAGGCCGTCCACGGGGACCACGGCGGCATCCGCCTGGCCGATGACGACCGCATCCAGGGCCACGGTGCCCTCATCCGGGCCCTCGAGACCACCCGCACCGGTCGGCTCGGCGACATCGTCGCCACCATCCAGGGCGAGCAGGACGAGATCATCCGCTCGGAGCTCTCCGGCGTGCTCGTCGTGCAGGGCGGCCCCGGCACCGGCAAGACCGTCGTGGCCCTGCACCGCGCCGCCTACCTCCTGTACACCCACCGCTTCCCCCTCGACGGCCAGGGCGTGCTGGTGCTCGGCCCCAACCGGCTGTTCCTCGGCTACATCGACCAGGTCCTGCCGTCGCTGGGCGAGGCCGGCGTGGAGCTGGCGGTGCTGGCCGACCTGGTCGATCGCGAGCGCATCGACGGCGAGGACCTCCCGCGGGTCGCGCGGGTCAAGGGCGATGCCCGCATGGCCCACGTGGTCCGCAAGGCCATCGCCGACCGCGAGCGCGAGCTGCGCGCCGACCTGCGCGTCGGCTTCGGCGCCCAGACCCTGGTGTGCACGGTGGACGACAGCGCCCGCATCGTGGCCGACGCCCACCGCCGCTACCACCGCCACAACGCCGGCCGGAAGCACGTCGAGCAGCGCCTGTTCGAGGTCCTGGCCGACTCGGCCCGCAACCCGGTGCGGGACGAGGACGTGCGCGACCAGCTGCGCCGCCACCCGGCGGTGGTCGCGGCCCTCGAGTGGATGTGGCCGGTGCTCACGCCGGCCGAGCTGCTGCACGACCTGTTCGGGTCCCGCGCTCTCATCGACCTGGCCAGCCGCAAGTGGCTCACGCCCGACGAGCAGGCCGAGCTGCACCGCCCCCGGACCTCCATCGACCAGGTCACCTTCACCTGGCAGGACGTGCCCCTGCTGGACGAGGCCCGGGAGCGCCTCGGTCCCCGCCGCAAGCGCAAGGGCCAGGACGACGAGATCCGCACGTACGGCCACATCGTCGTCGACGAGGCCCAGGACCTCTCGCCGATGCAGCTGCGCATGGTGGCCCGGCGGTCGCTGTCGGGCTCGCTGACCATCGTCGGCGACATCGCGCAGGCCACCGGCGCGTGGGCGCACGAGAGCTGGGAGGAGATCCTCGAGCACCTCCCCACCAAGCGGGGCACCCGGCAGGCCGAGCTCACGGTCGGCTACCGCATCCCGGCCAAGAACATGGAGATGGCGACGCGGGTCCTGCGGGTCGCCGCCCCGGAGCTCACCCCGCCGATCTCGGTCCGCGAAGGCGGAGATCCACCCGTGGTGAGCCGGGCCGACACCGGCGCGCTGCACCAGCTCGTCGCGGAGGTGACGAGGGCCGAGGCGGCCGAGGTCGACCCGGGCTCGCTCGCCGTCATCGTCCCGGCCACCTTCGTGGAGCAGGTGTCCGAGGCCCTCACCGCGGCCGGCATCGAGCACGGTCGGGCCACCCGCCAGGGCCTCCGCCAGCCGGTCACCATCGTGCCCGTGGGCATGGTGAAGGGCCTCGAGGTCGACGCGTCCGTCGTTGTCGAGCCGGCCGCCATCGTGGACGAGGAGGCCCAGGGACTGCGGGCCCTCTACGTGGCGCTCACCCGCGCCACCAAGCGCCTCGCCATCGTCCACGAGCGCCCGCTGCCCGACTTCCTCGCCGAGCCCGGCCCAGACCGCGACACGGTGCAGGCCAACGGCCACGACAGCCAGCTGCGGCTCGACCTTCCGGTCGAGGAGGCGGGCTGATGAGCGAGATCACCGCTCGGGGCATCACGGTCTCCTTCGACGGCACCGAGGTGCTGCACGGCGTCGACCTCGACGTCGCCGAGGGCAGCGTCGTGGCCCTGCTGGGCCCGTCGGGCTGCGGGAAGACCACGCTGCTGCGCTCCATCGCCGGCCTCGAGCGCCCCACCGGCGGCGAGGTCCGCATCGGCGACACGCTGGTCAGCGGCCCCGACACCCAGGTCCCGCCGGAGCGGCGCCGCATCGGCATGGTCTTCCAGGACTGGGCGCTGTTCCCGCATCTCACCGTGGCAGGCAACGTGTCCTTCGGCCTGCCCCGGGCCGAGCGAAAGGGGCCCCGCGTCGAGGCCGCGCTCGAGCTCGTCGGCCTCGAGGGCTTCGGCGACCGCATGCCGGGCACGCTCTCCGGCGGCCAGCAGCAGCGGGTGGCGCTCGCCCGGGCGCTGGCGCCCGAGCCCTCGGCGCTGCTCCTCGACGAACCGTTCTCCAACCTCGACACCACCCTGCGAGCCCGGGTCCGCACCGAGGTCCACGAGCTGCTGCACCGGGTCGGCATCACCACCGTGTTCGTCACCCACGACCAGGACGAGGCCTTCGTGCTCGGCGACGACGTGGCGGTGATGTCCGAAGGCGTCATCGTCCAGCAGGCACCGCCCCACGAGCTGTACGCGAACCCGGCCAGCGCATGGGTGGCGCACTTCGTCGGCGACGCCAACCTCGTCCCCGGGGTCGCCCGCCACGGTCGGGCCTCCACCGCCCTCGGCGACATCGACCTGCGCAGCGAGGTGGAGGGGTCCTGCGAGGTGCTGCTGCGGCCGGAGGACCTGATGCTCGACACGGCTGCGGACGGCGACGTCAGCAAGCCGGTGCGCGTCGAGCTGGTCGAGTACTACGGCCACGACACCGTGTACCTGGCGACCCTGGACGACGGCACCCGGGTGCGCGTGCGGGAGGTCTCCGTGCCGCGGTTCGACCGCGGCGACGTGGCCTCGATCCGCACGACCGGCCGCGCCGCGGTCGCGTTCACCGCCGGCTGATCGCCGGAACGCCGTGCACGTCGTCATCGGAGCAGGGCCCGCCGGGCTGGCCGCCGCGTGGCAGCTGCGGCGCGACGGCCACGAGGTGCGGGTGCTGGAGGCGTCGGACCACGTCGGCGGCATGGCCGGCGTCCGCGAGGTCGCCGGCGTCCGGGTCGACCTCGGCAGCCACCGCCTCCACCCGTCCACCCCGCCGTGGCTCCTCGACGAGCTCGGCCAGCTGGTGGAGCTGCAGGAGCGGCCCCGCAACGGCCGCATCCGCATGGGCGGGCGCTGGGTGCCGTTCCCGCTGACGCCGATGGGTCTGGTGCGCGGCCTCCCCGCCCGGGTCGCGGCGCGCGCCGCTCTGGACGCCGCGGTCGCGCCGCTGCGTCGACCGAAGGCCGACACCTACGCCGAGGTGGTCCGGGCCGGCCTCGGGCCGACGGTGTGGCGGCGCTTCCACGAGCCCTACGCCTGGAAGCTGTGGGACACCGACCCCGACCTGCTCGCCGGCGAGCTGGCCCGCCGCCGGGTGTCGGCATCATCCCCGGTGGACATCGCCCGGCGCCTCGCCCGCGGCGTGCGCTCGAGGCCCACGTTCCTGTACCCCCGGCGGGGGTTCGGCGCCATCGCTGAGGCCCTGGCCGCCCAGGTGCCCGTGGACACGGGTCGGCGGGTGAACCGCGTCATCGAGCACCACGACCGGGTCATCGTCGGGCTCTCCGACGGCCGGTTGGTGACGGCCAGCCACGTCCACGCCACCGTGCCCGCCTGGCGGGTCGCCTCCTGGCTCGGCCTGCACGAAGACCCCGTCGGCCCGCCGCCGGTGCGGGCGATGGTGCTCGTGTACCTGGTGCTCGACCGCCGGCCCTACACCCCCTTCGATGCCCACTACCTGCCCGACCGCAACGTGCTGCTCAGCCGCCTGTCGGAGCCGGCCAACTACCGCGACAGTGCCGAGGACCCCACCGATCGCACCGTGCTCTGCGCCGAGATCCCCTGCTGGCAAGGTGACGACGTGTGGTCCGCCGGAGACGACGCGCTCGGCGCCCGGGTGGCCGACGACCTCGTGCGGAGCGGTCTTCCCGACCCCCGCCACGTCGCCGTCCACGTGGAGCGCCTCCCGTCGGTGTACCCGGTCATGACCCCCCAGTCGCTCGGGGCCCTGGCCCGAGCCGAGCGCGCCCTCACGATGTCGACGCGGGTCACGGTGCTCGGCCGCCAGGGCCTGGCCACACCGGACAACACCCACCACGTGCTGGAGATGGGCGTGCGGTCGGCGCGCTGCGTCCGGCCGGACGGCACCTTCGACCACGCGGCCTGGGCCGAGGCGCGCGATGCGTTCCGGAGCTACGTCGTCGAGGATTGAGCGCCGGGCCCGAGGTCCGAGTGCAGCACGATCGGTGTCGGGTGCTCGGTGCCGTCGGGTCGGTGGACGACCAGTCGCTGGATGGTCCCCTCGTCCGAGATGTCGGTCACCGGTGTGAGCGTGCAGCGGTCGCCGTCGATCTCGACGAGCAGGAAGTGGCCCTCCGCAGCCCACCCTTCGGTGTGTGCGGCCTCGAACCCCTCGGGCCTGCCGTCCCGCACCTTCCCTCCGGCGCCGGTCACGACGTAGGTGATCCCGTGGTGGCGGCTGAGCTGGAAGTTGTGCTCGTGGCCGGCGAGCACGAGCCGCACGCCCGAGCGCTCGAAGAGCGGGACCAGCTCCTCGACCATGGGCTCGGTGTTTGGGTGGTGCGGTCCGGCGCAGAAGGCGGGGTGGTGGGAGAACGGGATCCGCCAGCGGGGGAACGGCTCGCCCTCGGTGTGGCCTTCGTCTCGGAAGATGTCCTCGAGGAACGACCGGTGTCGGGGGATCTGGAAGAACTGGTCGTGCTCGTCGTCGTCCGAGGCCAGCGTGGTGTCGATGGCGATGAGCTCGACGTCGGCTCCCACGTCGAAGCGGTAGTTGAGCCCGGGATCGACGCTGGCCCGCCCGACCTCTGCGCCCTCGGCGAAGCGCACGTCGGTGAACATGTTGTCGGCGAGCTGGTCGCGGTCGTCGGAGTGCTCGGTGTCGTCGGTGTCGTGGTTCCCGACGGACGGGTACACCGGGACCCTGTTGATGACGTGTCGGTACGGCTCGTAGAAGCTGAAGTACCAGTCGTCGTCGTGGCGGCCCGTCCCGGCGGCGGTGTCCTCGTCACCCAGGTAGACGTTGTCGCCCGTCGTCACCACGAGCTCGACGTCGTGGTGCTCGACCGCCCGCTCGAGTGCCGTGGCCAACCGGTGCTGGACTCCGCCCCGGCCCTCGGACGCGAGGATGCCGATGCCGTAGTCGCCGAGCACGGCGAAGCTCACGGGGGCACGATCCCGCACCGCCGGGAACGTGCGGAAGGTGTTGTCGTATCGGCGGCCACGGTCGACGAGGCGGAAGCCGCCCTCGTCCACCTCACAAGCACGTGTGGGTCCGGCCGCCCACTCGTCGCCGTCCACCAGGACCCGGTACCGGTAGCGCGTGCGCGGCTCGAGACCCCGGACCCAGGCGTGGTTGACATCGTCGACGGTGGCGGCGCCGGCCAGCTCCCCGGTCTCGAGGGACCGGACCTCGACCCGCGCCGCGCCGTAGGGCTTCGATCGAGCGCCGATGGTGTCGCGCCGCTCGATCTCCTCGATGTCGGCGAACGCCGGGTCCTCGACGATCGTCCAGTGACCGTCGGGGTCGTCGGGTGGGCGGAACCAGAACCCGCCCCAGGAGAACAGGGCGTCGTCGTGCGTCAGCCCGGCCAGGTGCAGGAACGGCTCGAAGTGCAGCTCGGGGTGCGTGGGGATCGGCATGGGTCCTCCGGGTGGTCCAGGAGCGACGTACCCATCCCGCACCGGCTCCACCCCGGTGATGCTGGTCCTGGCCGCGATCGGGTAGCAGGGAGTCGTGCTCGTCGACCGCCTCCCGGCCCGGACCGCAGGTCGGATGATGGTCGTGACCGCGGCGGTCGGCGTCGTCGTGGCGGTCGTCGGCACCGTCGTCGCCTGGCAGCTGGTGGGCCAGGTCGGAGGAGCCGTCGATGAGTCGCTGGCCATCACGGACGAGTCGGTGGCCACGATCGAGGACACGATCGTGGTGGCCGGCCAGGTCGTCGACGACGTCGGCGCCGCCCTCGGCGCCCTCGACGACGTCCTGGTCCAGCTCCGGGACGGCACCCGCGACGTCGAGCCCGTCCTCGGGGACGTCGAGGACCTCACCACCGACGTCCCCACCGCGCTCGGCGCCTTCCAGGACACCCTCGACCGGGTCGCCGGCGCGGCCGGTGAGGTCGACGCCATCCTCGTGCAGCTGGCTCGGCTGCCCCTCGCCCCGAGCTACGACCCGGAGACCACGCTCTCGGCCCAGCTCGACCAGCTCTCCGACGACCTCGACCCCGTCATCGACACCTTGGCCGCGTCAGGGCAGGACCTCTCGGCACTGCGCGCCACCACGTCAGAGCTGCGCGCCGAGCTCGGGGGCCTCACGTCCGACGTGCGGGCCCTCGTCACCCGCATGGACGAGAGCGCCGAGCTGATCGACCGCTACCAGGATCAGGCCGGCCGAGCGGGCGACCTCGTCGACGAAAGCCGCGGAGAGCTGGACGGGAGCGTCACCGCCATGCGGCTGCTGGTGGTGCTCGGCGGCCTGGTGTTCGCTGCCGGCCAGCTCGTCCCGCTGTGGGTCGGGTCCGGCCTGCTGTCGTCAGATCCGGCGCGTCGCCACGACTGACGCCGGCGCCGGCCGCGCGGTCGGTGCCGGCCACGCACGGCGGACACGCCACATCGTGGGCAGCACCCGACGCATGTAGGTGGGCAGGCGGACGAAGGAGCGCCCGACCTGGCGGTGCGCGTAGGTGATCGGCACCTCGACGTAGCGGAAGCCGCGACCGAGCAGGTCGAGCGTGAGCACCTGCGCGTAGTTGTAGTCGTGGGCCACCACGGTCGCCGCCGCGGCCTCGCCGGACAGGGCGCGGTACCCGGACTGGCCGTCGGTCAGCGGCACCCCCCGACGCCCGGCGGTGCTCGCCGAGGTGAGGGCCGTGAGGAAGCGGTTGCCCAGCTCCCGGTGCGGCTTCATGCGTCGTGCGCCACCGAGGAACCGGGACCCCACGACGTAGTCGGCGGCACCGGTGAGCACGGGGGCGACCAGGGTCTCCAGCTCGGCCGGGTCGTACTCGAGGTCGGCGTCGCAGAAGGCGACGGCGGCTGCGCCCTGCGAGGCGCCCCAGGCCAGACCGATCCCCACCGCGGCGCCGAGGCCCAGCCCCGGGGTGCGCACGACGTCCGCGCCGCAGGCCCGGGCCGCGTCGCCGGTGCCGTCGACCGACCCGTCGTCGACCACGAGGGTGCGCACCGGGTGGTCGCGGCCGGCGACGGTGACGGTGCGAGGCGCACGGGCGAGCACGTCGGCCACGGTGGCGACCTCGTCACGAGCGGGCAGGAACAGCACCACGGGAGCGCCAGGGACCGGCATTAGGCGGACTTTACACGCCAGGGTCGGCCTCCTAGCATCCCGGCATGCCCGCCCCCCGTTCCCGACTGACCCGTGCCTGGAAGGGCGTGGTCGCGTCGCTGTGCGCCGTGGCCCTCGTGGCGCCGGCCTGCTCCACCGACGAGGACCGGCTCACCATCTACAGCGGCCGGACCAGCGACCTGATCAAGCCGCTGCTGGACCAGTTCAGTGAGGACACGGGCACCAAGATCGACGTGCGCTACGGCGACTCGGCCGACCTCGCCCTGCTCATCGACGAGGAGGGCGACCGCAGCGAGGTCGACGTGTTCATCTCCCAGTCGCCCGGGGCCGTCGGGTTCCTGGACGAGCAGGGCACGCTCAGCGAGCTCGACCAGTCGCTGCTCGATCTGGTCGACGACGACTTCCACGCCGGCGACGGCGAGTGGATCGGTCTGTCCGGTCGGGTGCGGGTGCTCGTCTACAACACCGATCTCGTCGAGGAGTCCGAGCTGCCCGGATCCGTGCTCGACCTGACCGACGAGGAGTTCGTCGGCCGGGTGGCGGTGGCGCCGAACAACGGCTCCTTCCAGGACTTCGTCACGGCCATGCGCATCGAGCTGGGCGACGACGCGGCCACCGAGTGGCTTTCCGGCATGGTCGCCAACGACTCGCCGACCTACTCCAACAACACCGCCATCGTCGAGGCCGTCACCCGGGGCGAGGTCCCGATGGGCCTGGTCAACCACTACTACCTCGAGCGTGCGCTGGACGATGATCCCGACCTGCCGGCCGCGAACCACTTCTTCGACGAGGGCGACATGGGCTCGCTGCTCATCACCACAGCCACGGCGATCATGGCGGGCAGCGACCAGACCGAGGACGCGCGGTCCCTCGTCGAGTTCCTCCTGTCCGAGGAGGCCCAGCGCTACTTCAGCGAGGAGACCTTCGAGTACCCCCTCGCCCGGGACGTGCCCCAGGCCGAGTCGGTGCCCGCGCTGTCGACGATCAACACGACCACGATCGATCTGGACGGGCTGGGTGGCGGGCTGGCCCGCACCGCCGAGCTGATCCAGGACAGCGGCCTGGACCGCTAGTGCTCGGCACGATGCGCCGGCGCGCACCGGTCGCCCTCTCGGCGACATCGGTGCTCGTCGCGCTCGTGTTCGCCACGCCGCTGGCGTACCTGATCTCCCGCGTCGCCGTCGGGGACGTGCGCATGTCCTCGGTCGTGTCCGACGACCGGGTGCAGGACGCCCTGTGGCGCACCATCGTCCTCGCCTCGTTGGTGGCAGCGTCGGCTGCGGTGATCGGCACGGCGCTCGCCTGGCTGGTGGCCCGCTCCGACGTCCCGTACCGGCGGGTCTTCGCGGTGCTCGTGCCGCTGCCCCTGGTGTTCCCCTCCTTCGTGGGCGCGCTCGCGCTGCGGGCGTCGGTGTCGCCCGGCGGGCTGCTCGAGTCGGTGCTCGGGCCGTTCGGCGTCGACCGCCTCCCGCAGATCGACGGCCTGTTCGGCTCCTGGCTGGTGCTCACGCTGTTCACGTACCCCTACGTGCAGCTGCCTGTGGCGGCCCGCCTGCGCGCCCTCGGCCCCTCCATCGAGGAGTCGGCCCGGATGCTGGGTCGGCGGCCGCTCGCCGTGTTCTTCCAGGTGGTCCTGCCCCAGGCCCGAACCGCCATCGCCGCCGGCACGCTGCTCGTGTTCCTGTATGCCGTGTCGGACTTCGGCGCGGTCGACCTGCTCGGCTACCCAGCGCTCACCCGGGTCATCTACGCCAACCGGGTGCTGCGCCGCGACCTGGCGATGGCCCTGGGGCTGGTGCTCGCCATCGTCGCCCTCATCGTGACCATCGCCGAGCGGCGGGTGGGCCGCAACGCCGCGGTGGCGCAGGGGCTGCGCACGAAGCACTCGCTCACGGTGTCCCTCGGCCGGTGGCGCTGGCCGGTGTTCGGCCTCGCCGTCTTCTTCCTCCTGAACGCCATCGTCGCCCCGGTGGCCTCGCTCGTGCACTGGACCCGGCGGGGCATCACCTCGGGCTCGCTCGAGGTCGGCGACGCCGACCTCTGGACCCCCGTGCTCAACACGGCGGGCATCTCGATGGTGACCGCGCTCGTGGCGGTCGTCGTCGTACTGCCCCTGGCCTTCCTCGCCACCCGGTACCGCAGCCGGGTCGCCGGCCCCGCCCTCACGATGGTCGTGGCCGGCTTCGCGCTGCCCGGCATCGTCATCGCGCTGTCGATGGTGTTCCTGTCGCTGAACACCCCGGTGCTCGATGCCTTCTACCAGACCTTCCCGCTGCTGGTGCTGGCCTACGTCGTGCACTTCGGCGCCCAGTCGGTCCGGGCGGCCAGCGTCGCCGTCGGGTCCGTGCCCGGTCGGCTCGACGACGCCGCCCGCATGCTCGGCGCCCAGCGGTGGAGGCGTCTGCTGCGCATCGACGCGCCCCTGATGGCTCCGGGCCTGGCCGCCGGCGGCGGCCTCGTGCTGCTGTCGACCATGAAGGAGCTGCCGGCGACGCTGCTGCTCGCGCCCACCGGCTTCGAGACCCTCGCCACCCGGATCTGGTCGGCCACGGAGGAGAACGCGCTGGCCGAAGCCGGTCTCGCCGCGCTGGTCCTGCTGGTCGTGTCCGGCCTGCTCACCTGGGTGCTGGTCGTGCGACGCGCCGAGCTGCTCGACTGATCCCGTGGAGCTGCGCCGGCTGCTGGCGGCCGTGTTCGCCGTGGTCGCGCTGTGGGCGCTGCTCGGCTCCGGGGTGCGGGCCACCTACGGCGCCCGGGTCACCGCGGACGAGCCCCAGTACCTGCTGAGCGCGATCAGCCTGGTCGAGGACGGCGACCTCGACATCGCCGACGAGCTCGCGGTCGAGCGCTGGCGGGACTTCCACGACGCCCAGCTGCCCCGCCAGACCGAGCCCCGTCCAGACGGGTCCGAGCTCAGCCCCCACGACCCACTCCTGCCCGTGCTCCTCGCCCCCGGTGTGGCGGTCGCCCAGGTCGTCGCCGGCGACTGGCAGCACGCCGAGCTCGCCGGCGCGCGCGTGGTGCTGGCGCTGGTGGCCGGTGCCCTGGCCGCACTCCTGGTGCGGACCGCGGTCGCTCGCCTCGGGGTGCGCCGGTCCACCGCCGTCGTGGTCGTTGGCGCCTTCGCGCTGGCCGCCCCGTTGAGCACCTACGGCAATCAGCTGTATCCCGAGCTGGTCGCTGCGCTCGCGGTGGCCGTGGGGGCGGCAGCCCTCCTGGAACTGGCAGCGGCTGCGGAACACCGTCGTCGGTGGGGGTCGACCGTTGCGTGGGTCGGTGCGGTCGTGGCCCTGCCGTGGCTCGGCGTGAAGTACGCAGCCGTCGCGGCGGCGATCGCTGCGCTCGGCCTGGTCTTCGACCGCCGGCACCGGGTCGCCGCCCTGGTGGCGCTCGTCGTTGCCGGCGTCGCCTACCTGGTGGTGCACCAGCGGGTGTACGGGGGCTGGACCGTCTACGCGGCGGGCGACCACTTCGTCGACGGCGAGCTCACCGTCGTGGGCAACGACCCCGACCACCTCGGGCGGACCGTGCGCCTGGCCGGACTGCTCGTGGACCGCCACTTCGGCCTGCTCGTGTGGGCGCCCGCCTACCTGCTGGCTCTGCCGGCTGTCGGGGCGCTGCTCCGTCGCCGGGACCGCATCGCTGCGGTGCTGCTCGTCCCGCTCGCCGCCGGGTGGGCGACCGCCACCTGGGTGGCGCTGACCATGCACGGCTGGTGGTGGCCGGGCCGCCAGGTGGTCGTCGTCCTGCCGCTGGCCGTCCTGGCGGTGACGGTCTTCGTCGATCGGGAACGCCGCGCCGGCGCCCGGTGGGTCTGGCCTGTCCTCGTCGGCACGGGAGCGGTCGGGGTCACCACGTGGGCGTGGCTCGCGATCGAGGCCACGTTCGGCGGTCTGCGGCTGATCGTGGACTTCGACCGCACCACGAACCCGTGGGTGCAGGCCGCTCACCTCGTGCTGCCCGACCTGCGTGAGGGTGGCTGGGCGACGGATCTCGTGCTCTCGGTGTGGGCCGTGGTGCTGCTCGCCCTGGCCGCGTGGGGATGGCGTCGGGGCCGTTCCGGGAGGCGTGGCACGAGGCCGGCGTCCGCGTCGCGGCCCGGTTCTGGCCCGCCGTCCGCCGACTCCAGCCGAGGCGACACCGCCGGGTCACCCCCAGGGCACCGCTGACTCGAATGGCAACGTGTGGACGGATCAGAACCGGGGGGTCCGAATCGGTCCACACGTCGGCCGGCCGTCCCGGAGTGCCGGTTCATCAACCAGCCCGTGGAGGTCAGTGACCTCCGTCCCCTGCTCGAGCAGGTGCTCGACACCGAAGGGGCAGCGCAACTGCTGATCCGGTTCGGCTACGCCGACTACTCGCCCTACAGCTTGCGACGACCCGTCGATGACGTGATCGCTGCCCCGTGAACGACGAGACAGCAACGCCCGTCCCTCTCTGTCGTACGACACCTTGCGGCTGACCAAGCCGGGACCGATCCCGCCGGAAGAGCCGGCCCACGATGCGGCCCGGGGCTCGTTGCTGTCTGCGCGCTGTTCCGATCCCCGCCTACCGTTCGTCAGGACACCTGGTACGAGAAGACACACGGGATGTGGTCATGAGTGCTCGGGAGCGGTTCGTTCATCAGATGTTCGGCGAGGCGTGGAGCCGCGGCCGTACCGAACTCGTCCAGGAGCACATCGGCGATGTGACCTTTCACCACGGTGGCGACGGTCGGCGCACTGACGGCCACGAGCTGGCGTCCGTGATCGAACGGTGGCGCGATGGATTCCCGGACCTGCAGTTCGTGATCGAGGACCTCGTCGAGGGCAACGATCGCATTGCCGTGCGTGCCCGCCTGCGCGGGACTCACCTGGGACCGTGGAGAGGCATCGCGCCCACGGAACGCACGATCGACATCGATGTGATGATGTTCTTCGTCTGGAAGGACGACCGTCTCGCAGAGATCTGGGAGGTCGATGACGCCCAGCGCAGAGACCGCCAGTTGGGCCTTGTGTGAACGCCGCCGGTCGGCGCGCTCGTTCCAGCTGGTCTCAGCTGGCGCTGACGAGGATCCGCTCGCTGGCGAAGGCGCCGATGCCGACGGTGTGGCCGTCGATCTCGACGGTGGTGGTGCCGTCGGGGGACATGGCCGTGACGGTGCCGGCGGTGCCCGGGGTGACCATCGCATCCTCGAGGAAGTCGAGCAGGCCGGGGGTGAACTCGAGCTCTTCGGGGATGCGGTCGACCACGAAGGTCGAGCCGACGGCCACGCTGGCGAGCGGGGTCGTGTCCGGCTCGGCGTAGCGGGAACCGGGGATCGGGTTGCCGTGGGGGCAGGTGGTGGGGGAGCCGAGCACGGCGTCCATGGCCTCCTCGACCTCGGTGGACATCACGTGCTCCCACCGGCCGGCCTCCTGGTGGGCGACCGCCCAGGAGAGCCCGAGGATGTCGGTGATGAAGCGCTCGGCCAGGCGGTGGCGGCGCACCACGCGCTCGGCCAGGCGCTGGCCGGCGTCGGTGAGGGAGATCTTGCCGCCGTCGGTGGCCACCAGGCCCTCGTCGGCGAGCTTGCGGATCATCTCCGAGACCGCCGGTCGGGAGACGTCGAGGCGCTCGGCGATGCGGGCCTGGATGACGGCGATGTCGTCCTCGGCGAGCTCCCAGATCGCCTCGCAGTACTCCTCGAACGCCGGATGCCACTCGGGGGTGGTGTACTCGGCCATCCTGAGATCCTAGGGCCCTGCGGCCCTCATCGGACTCCGCACCGTGACACGATGCAGCCGTGCATCAGGGACGGCTGCCGGTGACCTTCGAGGACGTGCGCGCCGCGCACGCTGCCATCGCCGGTGCCGTCGTCCGCACCCCGATGGCCCGGTCGCACACCCTGTCGGCCATCACCGGGGCTGACGTGTGGGTGAAGTTCGAGAACCTGCAGTACACGGCGTCCTTCAAGGAGCGCGGTGCCCGGAACCGGCTCCTGCGCCTCGAACCCGGGCAGTCCGACGCCGGCGTCGTGGCCATGTCGGCCGGCAACCACGCCCAGGCCGTCGCCCACCACGCCACCCTGCTCGGCATCCGCTCGACCATCGTGATGCCGGAGGGCACGCCGGCCAACAAGATCTCGGCCACCGAGGACAACGGCGCCACGGTCGTGGTGGCCGGCACCAACCTCGACGAGGCCAAGGACATCGCGATGCAGATCGTCGCCGAGGAGGGTGCCACCTTCATCGCCCCCTACGACGACC
The DNA here is from genome assembly GCA_024128875.1 of Salinilacustrithrix flava. Lineage (GTDB taxonomy): Bacteria > Actinomycetota > Acidimicrobiia > Acidimicrobiales > Salinilacustritrichaceae > Salinilacustrithrix > Salinilacustrithrix flava. Next base: position 121,252 of record JAMYFF010000008.1, on the reverse strand, counting down.
CCGCCATCATCGCCGGCCAGGGCACCTGCGGCATCGAGCTCATCGAGGACGGGCCGGACCTCGACGCGCTCCTCGTCCCGGTCGGTGGCGGCGGACTCTTCTCGGGGATCTGCGTGGCGGCCCGGACCCTGGCCCCACGGATCGAGCTCATCGGCGTGCAGTCCGAGCTGCACCCGGCGATGGTCCTCGCCACCGGCCGCACCGCCGCACCGCCGGACCTCACCTGGGGCCCCACCATCGCCGAGGGCATCGCGGTGAAGACGCCGGGCCGGCTCACCACCGAGATCATCACCGCCCTCGCCGACGACGTCGTGACGGTGCCCGAGCGCCTCATCGAGGAGGCGGTGATCTGGTTCCTCGAGATCGAGAAGATGGTCAGCGAGGGCGCCGGCGCCGCGCCGCTCGCCGCCCTGCTCGACGATCCGGACCGCTTCGCCGGCCGCACGGTGGGGCTCGTCCTCTCGGGTGCGAACATCGACCTGCGGCTGCTGTCGGCGGTCATCATGCGCGGCCTGGCCCGCACCGGTCGCCTGTGCCGGGTGGTGATCGAGGTGCCCGACAGCCCGGGCGCGCTCGGCGAGCTCACCGCGGCCGTCGGTCGGGCCGGGGGGAACATCGTCGACCTGTGGCACCACCGCGAGTTCGGTGTGCACTCCGCCCGCGTCACCGAGATCGAGCTGCTCGTCGAGACCCGCGACGGCGAGAGTGCCGAGCAGCTGAAGGAGTCCCTGAGCGGGCAGGGCTACATCGTCGACGACGTGCCGCGCCGTGCTGCGGTCCGCACGCCGTCGCCGGATCCACGAACGGGTCCGTGATCCACACCACGACCAGGAGGACCACCACGTGAACGGTGCAGAACTGCTGCTGCAGACAGCCGTCGAGCAGGGCGTCGACGTCTGCTTCGCCAACCCCGGCACGACCGAGATGGAGCTGGTCGGCGCGCTCGACCAGGTGCCCGGCATGCGGGGCGTGCTCGGCCTGTTCGAAGGCGTCGTCACCGGCGCGGCCGACGGCTACGGGCGGGTCACCGGTCGACCGGCCCTGACGCTGCTGCACCTCGGCCCGGGCTTCGCCAACGGCATCGCCAACCTCCACAACGCCCGCCGGGCGCACACGCCGGTGGTGAACCTCATCGGCGACCACGCCTCCTGGCACCTGTCCGCCGATGCGCCGCTCACGAGCGACATCGAGTCGCTGGCGTCGCCGGTGTCGTTGCACGTCGAGCGGGTCACCGGGCCCGGTCACACCGGCAGCGCCATGCTGGAGGCCATCGCGGCGGCCATCGGTCCGCCGTCGGGTGTGGCGACGCTCATCGTCCCGCAGGACGCCGCATGGGGCGCCGCCGACCTCCACGACGTGGGCCTCCCGCCCGAGGTCGAGCCGCCCGTCGACGGCGACGCCGTGGGTGCCGCGGCCACCAAGCTCCGCAGCGGTGACGGCGTCGCCATCCTCCTCGGCGGCGTGGTGCGCCGAGCCGAGCTCGAGGCCGCCCACCGCATCGCCGAGGACACCGGGGCCAAGGTCTGGGTCGACACCTTCCCCGCCGTGCTCGAGCAGGGCCGCGGCCTGCCCCGCTTCGACGCCATCCCCTACTTCCCCGAGCAAGCCATCGACGCGCTCGCCGGCATCCGCACGCTCGTGTGCGCCGGCACCCGGGCACCCGTCGCCTTCTTCGGCTACCAGTCGCTCGGCCGCAGCGACCTGCTCGACAAGGGCTGCGACGTGCTCGAGCTGTGCCCACCCGGCTCCCGCGGGCACCTCGGCCTCGACGCCCTCGTCGATGCGCTCGAGTGCCCGGCCGCCAAGGTCACGGACCTGGACGCGCCCGAGGTGCCCGGCGGCAACCTCGACATGATCACCATGGGTCAGGTCGTCGGGGCCCTGCAGCCCGAGGGTGCCATCGTCGTCAACGAGGCGGCCACCTCCGGACTCGGCTGGGCCATCACCGCCGGCAGCGCGCCTCCGCACGAGTCGTTCTCCCTGACGGGCGGCGCCATCGGCCAGGGCCTCCCCTGCGCCGTGGGTGCCGCGGTCGCCGCGCCCGATCGGAAGGTGATCGCGCTGCAGGCCGACGGCTCGGGCCTGTACACGGTGCAGTCGCTGTGGACCATGGCCCGTGAGGGCCTCGACGTCACCGTGGTCGTGTGCGCCAACCGCGCCTACCGGATCCTGCAGATGGAGCTCCACCGCACGGGCAACGACGACCCCGGTCCGCAGGCTCGCGCCCTCACCGACCTCGGGTCGCCGGCGCTCGACTGGGTGTCGCTGGCCAAGGGGTTCGGCGTGGAGGCGATGCAGGCAACGACCATCGAGGAGCTGCGCGCCGGCCTCGAGCGCGGACTCGCCACCGAGGGCCCCTTCCTGGTCGAGGCGCTCATCTAGTCCTGCCCATAGGGTCGGCGGGATGCGCATCGGCATCAACGGCTCGTCCCTCCTCGCCCGTCCCGACGTCGGCACCATCACCACCGACATCGTCACGGCCGAGGCCGAGGGGTTCACGTCCTACTGGCTGGCCCAGACCGGCATGGCCGACGCGCTCGGCGTGCTGTCGGCGGCCGGTCCGGCGACGAACGTGATCGAGCTCGGCACCGCGGTCGTGCCCACCTGGCTGCAGCACCCCATGGCGCTCGCGGCCAGCGCGCTGACCACCCAGGCCAACACCCACGGGCGGCTCGTGCTCGGCATCGGGCTGTCCCACCAGCCCGCCGTCGAGCACCGGTGGCACATGACGTGGGAGAAGCCGATCCGCCACATGCTCGACTACCTCGAGGTCCTCGTGCCGGCCCTGCACGGCGAGACGGTGCAGCACCACGGCGAGGTCTGGAGCCTCACGGCCGACGCCCCCATGCCCCGTCCCACGGAGCAGCCGCCCAAGGTCATGCTCGCCGCGCTCGGCGACCAGATGCTGCGCATCGCCGGTGCCCGCACCGACGGCACGATCCTGTGGTGCGTGGGGCCGCGCACGGTCGAGACCCACATCGCCCCCCGCATCAACGAGGCCGCGGCCGATGCGGACCGACCCACGCCCTCGATCGTCTGCAGCATCCCGTGCTGGGTCACCGACGACCCCGACTCGGCCCGGGCCTTCATCGGCAAGGTGCTGGCCGCCTACGCCGAGCTCCCGTCCTACCGGGCCATGCTCGACATCGAGGGCATCCACGGCTTGGAGGACCTCTCCTTCGTCGGCAGCGAGCAGCAGGTGCGCGACGGCATCGCCCGTGTCGCCGAGGCCGGTGCCACGGACTTCACCGCCGTGGTGATGGGCGCGAACCCGGACGAGACCGCAGCCACACGGGCGGTGCTCGCCGCCGCAGCCGCTGCCGGTTGACGGCGCGTGCCCATCGTGATCGAAGACGTGCCGGCGGGTCTACGGTGACCCACTCGTGACACCGATCATCGTGGCCGAGGGGCTCGAGCGCCGCTTCGGCGACCTCGTCGCCGTCGACGGCGTGGACCTCTCCATCGAGGCGGGCGAGGTGTTCGGCTTCCTCGGCCCGAACGGCGCCGGCAAGTCCACCACCGTGCGCATGCTCACCACCCTGCTGAAGCCGACCGCCGGTCACGCCAGCGTCGCCGGGTTCGACGTGGTGCGCCAGGCGGGCGACGTCCGCCGCGCCATCGGCGTCGCCCTCCAGGACGCCGCCATCGACCCGCTCATGACCGGCTCCGAGCTGGTGCACCTGCAGGCGGTGCTGCACGGCATCCCGACCAAGGTCGCCGACCAGCGCGGCAAGGACCTGCTCGAGCGGGTGGGACTCACCGCGGCCTCCGATCGTCGGGTGGGGACCTACTCGGGCGGCATGCGGCGCCGGCTCGACCTGGCCCTGTCGCTGGTGCACGAGCCCGAGGTGCTCTTCCTCGACGAGCCGACCACCGGCCTCGACCCGATGAGCCGCCTCGCGCTGTGGGAGGAGGTCCGGTACCTGAACCGGGAGCGCGGCACCACCGTGCTGCTCACGACGCAGTACCTGGAGGAGGCCGACCAGCTCGCCCGCCGCATCGCCATCATCGACCACGGCCGCATCGTCAAGAAGGGCGATCCGAGGGCGCTGAAGGACGAGGTCGGTTCGCCGACGCTGATGATCGAGGTGGAGGGCGATCCGGCCCCGGCCCTCGCCCGCCTCGTGCGCTTCGGCGAGCAACGGCCGTGCGAGCCCGGCATGATCGCCATCGGCCTGGAGGGCGGTGCCCAGCAGCTCACCGCCGTCGTGCGCGAGCTCGACGAGGCCGGCGTGGCGGTGCGCCACATGGAGCTCAACGCCCCGACCCTCGACGACGTGTTCGCCGAGGCCACCGGTCGCCGCCTCGAAGGCGCGGACGAGCCGGCACCGACGTGACCGCCACCGTCGCCGCCGACGTGGTGGTGAACCGGCCCAGCCCGGTGCGCCAGTCGCTGCTGCTGTCGCGGCGAGCGGTGTTCGCCGTGCTCCGCCAGCCCCAGGTGCTGGTGCCGTCGATCTTCTTCCCGCTGTTCTTCGCCGCGCTCAACGCAGCGGCGTTCGACCGCATCACGTCCGAGCAGCCGGTGTTCGCCGCGCAGTTCGACTCCTTCCTCGACTTCCTGCTGCCGGCCACCGTCCTGCAGGGGGTCCTGTTCGGCTCCACCCAGGCCGGCACCGAGATGGCCAACGACATCGAGAACGGGTTCTTCGACCGGCTCCTCGCGTCGCCCGTGTCGCGCACCTCGATCCTCGTCGGCCGCCTCGCCGGCGGCGCGGTGCTCGGTGCGGTGCAGGCGCTGTTCTTCACCGCCGTGCTCGTCCTGTTCGGCGCCCGGATCGACGGCGGGGTCGGTGCGGTCGCGGTCCTGGTCGTGTGCGCCGCCCTCCTCGGCGTGGGCATCGGCGGCTTCGGCGTGATGCTCGGCATCCGCACCGGGTCCTCCGAGGCGGTGCAGGGGGCGTTCCCGCTCATCTTCGTGCTGATGTTCACCTCGTCCGCGTTCTTCCCGCGCGAGCTGATGACCGGCTGGTACCGCACCGTGGCGACCTACAACCCGATCTCCTGGATCCTCGAGGCGCTCCGCGACCTCATCAGCATCGGGTGGTCGTTCCAGGACGCCGCTGTGGCCATCGCCGTCTCGGCTGCTGTCGCGGTGCTCGCCATCGCACTCTCGCTGCGTGCCCTCCGTCGCCGGCTGGCGGTGGCGGCATGACCGCCGTCGACGCCCGGGTCGACCTCGGCACCACCCGTCACGGGTCCGGTGCCATCGTTCGCGAGATGGTGGCCCGGAACCTGCGGGGCATCCGGCGCCAGCCCGCCACCTTCGTGCCGACGCTGATCATGCCGGTCTTCTTCGTGATCACCTTCTCGGGCGCCTACGGCTTCGCCGGGCGGGCCTTCGGCAACGGCAACGCCATGTCCTGGTACGCCCCGATGGCCATCATCCAGGGCGCGTCGTTCGCCGGGATGACGATGGGCCTGTCGACGGCCCGGGACTTCGAGTCCGGGTTCTTCGACCGGTTCCTGCTCGCCCCGATGAGCCGCGCCACGCTCCTCGGTGGGGCCATCGCCGCCGCCCTCGTACGCGCCCTGGTCACCACCCTGGTCGTGCTCGTCGTGGCCATGATCGGCGGAGTCGCGATCCCCGGCGGCGCGCTCGGCATCGCCACGCTGGTCCTGTCCGCCCTCGGCATCGCCGTCGTCGCGGCGCTCTGGGCCCTCGGCCTCGTCTACCGGGTGCAGAACACCAACGTCGGGCCCTTGATCCAGGTGGGCATCTTCATGGCCATCTTCCTGTCGACCGCGCAGGTGCCGATCTCGGCCATGAGCGGTTGGCTGCCCGGCGTGGCCCGCATCAACCCGATGACCAACGTGCTGCGGCTGGCCCGGGCCGGCTTCGTGCCCGACCAGCTGAACCCGCCCGCCGGCTTCGGGGTCGGCTGGAGCGAGATGTGGCCGGGCCTGCTTGCCCTCGGTGGGACCATCGCGGTCCTCACCGTCTTCGTCCTCCGGGGCATGCGCCGCCTTACGCCCTGACGCCGGGGCATCGCTCGGTTGAGACGACCGAACCGGGCCGCGGGACACGCCTTCGAGGCGTGTGGAGCGGCCCAGAACGAGAGGGCGACGATCAGAGGGAGCGGGCGGTCTCGCTGACGTCGAGGGGCACATGGGTCTCTCGCTCGGAGACCTCCCACAGCTGGTCGATGCGCTCCTCCAGATCCCAGCGACGGAGCACCGGGCGCACGACGGCGGGCCCGAAGCTGGCGAAGGCCGGCGCGTAGAGCTGCCCGCCCTTCGCCTTCGGGTCGGTGGCCGCCCGCAGCTGCATGCGTGTGCCGGCCTCGGGCGACATGCCGAGGACGTCGGTGATCCGGTCGGACGCGGCGCCGAGGACGCCGGCCCCGCCCTCGCGGTGGGTGCGGCTCTGCAGGTCGGTGTTCGTGAGGCCGGGGTGGGCGAGGAGGCTGGCCAGGTCCACGCCGGCCCGCTCGGCCTGCCGCTGGAGCCCGAGGCCGAAGAAGTAGTTGGCCAGCTTGGCCTGGCCGTAGGCCCGCCACGGGTCGTACCGACCGGCGAGGTGGGGGTTCGACGGATCGACCGGTCCGCCGGTGAAGCGGGCCACGCTCGTGACGGTGACGACCCGCGGGCGGCGATCCGCGCCTGCGGAGCGGAGCAGGGGAGCGAGCAGGCCGGCGGTGAAGGTCCAGTGGCCGAGGTGGTTGACGCCGAGCTGCATCTCGTAGCCGTCGGCCGTCTTGCGCTCCGGCATCGCCATCACGCCGGCGTTGTTCACCAGGAGGTCGACCACCGGGTGCGCCTCCGCGATCGTCGCGGCTGCGTCCTTCACCGACGCTTGGTCGCCGAGGTCGAGGCGCACGATCTCGAGCGAGGCATCGGATGCGTGGCTGCGGATCTCGCGCTCGGCGGCTGCCGCCTTGGCCTGGTCGCGCACCGCCATCACCACGTGCGCGCCCTTGGCGGCCAGCGCCTTGGCCGTCTCGAGCCCGAGCCCACCGTTGGCGCCGGTGACCACGGCGGTGCGGCCGGTCTGGTCGGGGATGTCGTCGGCGGTCCAGGACATCGTGCTCCTCAGGGTCGTGCGGCGCGGCGGCCCCGCGTGGCGAGCCACAGCGCCGCGGCGCCGGAGAGCGCAGCGGCGAGGGCCAGACCCAAGGGTGCCCCACCGCCGGTGGCCGGCAACGTCGGGGCGGCGGCTTGCGCCGGAGCGGTCGCGGTCGATGGTGCCGCCGTGGTCGTCGGCTCCGTCGTGGGTGGGGCCGGTTGCACCGGGGCCGAACCCGCAGCCGGCCACACGCCGTCGGCCAGGCGCACGGCGTGGAAGCCCGAGTGGCCGTCGGAGTACCAGATCTCGTCGCGCTCGGGGACGAAGGTCGGGCTGGCCATGGCGTAGCTGCCGGCCGTCGGCGCGTTCGGGTCCGACGGGGCGTTGTAGTAGGCGATCTCGACCGGGTTGGCCGGGTCCACGATGCTGAAGACGCGCAGGCCCGACAGGATCATCGAGCAGGCGACGATGGTCGGGTCCACGCGGGTCGGGACGTTGCAGTAGTGGGCGGCGTAGCCCTGGATCGGGCTCGAGCTCCCCGGGTCGGCGGACTGCTGCTCGAAGTGCTCGGGCTGGTGGACCTCCAGGCGCAGGTTGGAGATCACCTGCGGGCGGGTCTCGTCGGCGATGTCGATGATGCGGGCGGCGCCGACCGCGTCCTGCGCACCGAACTCGTCGATCTCGACGACGTAGGGGTGGCCGTCGATCGTGATCGGGATGGCGTTCTGCGGGATGCTCATCGACTCCCACGACAGGCGGCTGACCTCCCGGATCACGGGGTCGGGCTCGCGGGCCTGGACCTCGGAGACGTCCAGGATGACCAACCCATCGAGGGAGGCCACGTAGGCGCGGGTGCCGTCGGCGCTGAGCGAGAGGCCGTGGCTGTTGATGCGGTAGCTGGTGAGCGGCACCGGCAGGGTCGGGTCGGACAGGTCGACGGGTACGAGCGTCTGGGTGGCCGGCGACGCCGAGTAGAAGGTCATGCCGTCCGGCGCGAAGCCGCTCTCGTGGCCGAGGATCCCGGCCGGCGACGACGACAGCAGCTTCGGGGACCGGCAGTCCTCGGTGAGGTCGTACACGTCGAGGATGCCGACGTTGAACGCCGGGTTCCCCAGGGTCGCCACGAGCAGGCCGCGCTCCTGGTTGACCAGCAGCGACTCGTGGGGCGACAGCATCGCCGGCGTCACGAGCGACGCCGTCTTCACCGGGTTCGCCGGGTCGGACATGTCGAGCACGTTCGTGCCGATGCCGCCGTCGAAGAGGTCGGTGCCGAGCAGCAGGGTGGAGTCGTAGTAGGCGCACTCCCGACCGCTGGCGTCGACGTAGCGCTCGACCTTGAACCCACCGACGGTCCCGTCGACGGCATCCCCGCCGAAGGTGCCGATGCGCTCGGCGTTGCACCAGAAGCCGCGCTCGGCTCGCCCGGAGGCGTGGTCCTCGGGCGTCACCCGGCCCTGGATGTCGGTCTCGGCCGCGTCGTCGGGGCCGCACTCGACCTGCGGGGTCGGGAGCAGCGCCGGCTCGGCGAGCGGCGCGGCGGTGGCGGCCGAGACGGCGAGGAAGGTCGAGCAGATCGAGACCAGGCCGAGCACGGCGACGAGCGGTCGGTCCTGGCGTCGCACCCATGGGACGTTACGCGGCGTACGGGGCGAATGTCCGATCCGCCGCAGTCCGGCCGTCACGCCACGCCGATACCGTTCCTCCGATGCCTGGGGCGCCCGTGCTCGACCAGTTCTCGCCGGCGGTGCGAGCGTGGTTCGAGACGTCGTTCCCGGAGCCGACACCGCCGCAGGTGGCGGGCTGGCCCACCATCGCCTCGGGTGCGCACACGCTGATCCTGGCGCCGACCGGGTCGGGCAAGACGCTGTCCGCGTTCCTGTGGGCGATCGACCGGCTCACGTCCACGCCGCCGCCGGAGGAGCGCACGCACCGGACCCGCGTCGTCTACCTGTCGCCGCTGCGGGCGCTGGCGGTCGACGTGGAGAAGAACCTGCGAGCGCCGATCCAGGGCATCCGCCTCGCCGCCGAGCGCCTGGGGGTGCTGTACCACGAGCCCACGGTCGGGATGCGCACCGGTGACACGCCTGCCGACGAGCGCCGCAAGCTCATCCGCAACCCGCCCGACATCCTGATCACCACCCCCGAGTCGCTCTACCTGATGCTCACCTCGCAGGCCCGGGAGACCCTGCAGGGGGTGGAGGCCGTCATCGTCGACGAGATCCACGCGGTGGCCAAGACCAAGCGCGGGTCCCACCTGTCGGTGACGATGGAGCGCCTGGTCGAGGTCACCGACCGGCCCGACGGGCCCCAGCGCATCGGGCTCTCCGCCACCCAGCGCCCGCTGGAGGAGATCGCCGAGTTCCTCGGCGGGCGAGACGACGCCGGCTCGTGGCGCCGGGTCGACATCGTCGATGCCGGCGTGCGCAAGGAGCTCGACATCGAGGTCATCGTCCCGGTCGAGGACATGGGCGACCTCGGCAAGGTCATCGAGGAGCCGATCAGCGGCCCGGCGTCGCTGGGTCCGGTGCGACGCAGCATCTGGCCGTCCATGCACCCGCGCCTGCTGGAGCTGGTGCAGGAGAACCGCTCCACCCTCATCTTCGTGAACGCGCGCCGCCTCGCCGAGCGCCTGGCCACGCGGCTCAACGAGCTGGCTCACGACGAGGAGGACACCGGCGACGCCCAGCTCGGCGTCGGCCACGTGGACGATGGCAGCGACGTCCCCGAGCTGGTGAAGGCCCACCACGGCTCGATCTCGCGTGAGCGGCGGCTCCAGATTGAGGACGAGCTCAAGTCCGGGAAGCTGAAGGGCCTGGTGGCCACGTCGTCGCTCGAGCTCGGCATCGACATGGGCGCGGTCGACCTCGTCGTGCAGGTCGAGTCGCCGGGCAGCGTCTCGTCGGGACTCCAGCGCATCGGCCGGGCCGGGCACCGGGTCGGCGAACCGAGCCGGGGCAAGCTGTTCCCCAAGCACCGCGCCGACCTGGTCGAGGCCGCCGTCGTGGTGAAGCGGATGCAGGACGGTCTCATCGAGCGCACCCGCTACCCCCGCAACCCCCTCGACGTGCTGTGTCAGCAGATCGTGGCCATGTGCGCCCTCGACGAGTGGCAGGTCGACGACCTCGCTCGCATCCTGCGCCGCAGCGCCAGCTTCTCGACCCTCGGTGACGAGGTCTTCCACGCCTGCCTCGACCTGCTCGCCGGGCGCTACCCGTCGGAGGAGTTCAGCGAGCTCCGGCCGCGCATCGTGTGGGACCGCACCGCTCCTGGCGGCGGCGGTGGCGTCGTCCGCGGGCGGGCCGGCGCGCAGCGCCTCGCGGTCACGAACCCGGGCACCATCCCCGACCGCGGGCTGTTCGGCGTGTTCCTGCCCGACGGGACCCGGGTCGGCGAGCTCGACGAGGAGATGGTGTACGAGTCCCGGGCCGGGGAGACGTTCCTGCTCGGCGCGTCGACGTGGCGCATCGAGGAGATCACCTTCGAGCGGGTCATCGTCACGCCCGCCCCGGGCCTGCCCGGGAAGATGCCGTTCTGGCACGGCGAGGGGCCTGGTCGCCCGCTGGAGCTCGGGCAGGGCATCGGCCAGTTCGTGCGCGAGCTGCGCGACCGCGGCACCACGCCTGACCCGGTGAAGACGCTCCGGGAGGACCACGGCCTCGACGAGCTCGCCGCGCTGAACCTGGTGTCGTACCTGGACGAGCAGGCTGAGGCCACCGGTGTCGTCCCCGATGATCGCACCATCGTGGTCGAGCGCTTCCGGGACGAGATCGGCGACTGGCGCGTCTGCGTGCTGTCGCCGTTCGGCGCCCAGGTGCACGCTCCGTGGGCCATGGCTCTGCAGCAGACGCTGGGGGAGCGGTGGGGCGTCGACGTGGAGATGATCTGGTCCGACGACGGCATCGTGCTGCGGCTGCCCGAGGCGGTGGAGGAGCTGCCCGTCGAGGACCTCGCCATCCCGCCCGACGAGATCCGCGACATCGTCCTCGGCCAGCTGCCGAACACGGCGATGTTCGCGTCCCGCTTCCGCGAGTGCGCCGGCCGCGCCCTGCTCCTGCCGCGCCGCCGGCCGGACCGGCGCCAGCCGCTGTGGCAGCAGCGCCAGCGCGCCGCCGACCTGCTCAAGGTGGCGGCCAAGTACCCGACGTTCCCGATCCTGCTCGAGACCACGCGCGAGTGCGTGAACGACGTGTTCGACCTGCCCGCACTCGAAGAGGTCCTCCGGGACATCCGAAACCGCCGCGTGCGGGTCGTGCCGGTGGAGACCAGCCAGGCATCGCCGATGGCGCAGTCGCTGCTGTTCGGCTGGATCGCCGTCTACATGTACGAGGGCGACACGCCGCTGGCCGAGCGTCGGGCCGCAGCGCTGGCCCTCGACCGGGACCTGCTCCGGGAGCTGCTCGGTTCCGAGGAGCTGCGCGAGCTCATCGACCCCGAGGTGCTGGCCGACCTCGAGCTCGAGCTGCAGCGACTGGTCGAGGGCCGCCGCGCCCGCGACGCCGACGAGGTCCACGACCTGCTGCGACTGCTCGGCCCGCTCACCCTGGAGGAGATCGACATCCGGTGCGAGGGCGACGCGTCGGCGCTCGTCTCGGCATTGGCTTCCGATCGTCGGGCCTACGTCGCATCGGTCGCCGGCGAGGACCGCTGGGCGATCACCGAGGACGCCGGCCGCCTCCGTGACGCACTCGGCGTCGCGGTGCCGGTCGGGCTGCCGGCGGCGTTCACCGACCCGGTCGACGACCCGATGGCCGACCTCGTCGCCCGCTACGCCCGGACCCACACGCCGTTCACGGTGAGCTCGCTGGCGGCGCGCTACGGCGTCAGCGTCGAGCGGGTGCTGCCGTCGCTCGAGCGGCTCGAAGCCGACGGGCGCGTGCTGCGCGGCGAGTTCCGTCCCGACGGCCACGACCGCGAGTGGACCGACCCCGACGTGCTGCGCACCCTGCGCCGCCGCTCGCTCGCGGCGCTGCGCAAGGAGGTCGAACCGGTCGAGTCCGACGCGCTCGGCCGCTTCCTGCCGGCCTGGCACGACATCGGGCGGGAGCGGCGGGGTGTCGACGCGCTGATCGACGTGGTGTCCCAGCTGCAGGGAGCGCCGATCCCCGCCTCCGTGCTGGAGTCCGACATCATCCCCGCCCGCCTGCCGGAGTACGAGCCGTTCCAGCTCGACCAGCTGTGCGCCGCCGGCGAGGTCGTGTGGGTCGGCAGCGGCAGCCTCGGCGCCAAGGACGGCCGGATCCGCCTCCTGTTCCGCGACCACGCGCCGCTGCTCGTCCCGACGCTCGACCCGGCCCCGGACGGCGACGCCCACCGGGCGATCCTCGACCACCTCGACCAGCGCGGCGCCAGCTTCTGGACCGACATCGTCGCCGCCTGCCAGCAAGCCGGCGCGCCCTACGACGAGGCGACCGTGCTCGCGGCGCTGTGGGACCTGGTGTGGGCCGGCTACGTCACCAACGACGGCCTCGGTCCGCTGCGCTCGTTCCTCGGCGGCGCATCCCGGCGCGGCGCGACGAGCAAGGGCCGGGCACGGCCCCGTCCCGGTCGGCTCGCCCGGCTCGGGCCGGCTGCCGGCGCCGGCCGCTGGTCGCTGGTCGCCCCGCTGCTCCAGCCGACGCCGACGCCCACCGAGGCCGCCCACGCCAAGGCCCGCCAGCTGCTCGAGCGATACGGCGTGCTCACCCGCGAGGCGGCGCTGGGCGAGGGCAGCGAGGGCGGCTTCGCCGGCGTGTACCCGGTGCTCAAGGCGCTGGAGGAGCGAGGCGAGGTCCGACGGGGCTACTTCGTGTCCGGCCTCGGCGCCGCCCAGTTCGCCATGGGCGGTGCGGTCGATCGGTTGCGCGCCTCACGCTCGGTCGACCGGGACGAGACCGGTCAGGGGCTCGTGCTCGCCGCCACCGATCCGGCCCAGCCCTACGGCGCTGCACTCCCGTGGCCCGAGTCGGCCGGCCGACCGGCCCGCCAGGCCGGCGCCCACGTCGTGCTGGTCGACGGCGAGCTGGTGGCGTTCCTCGAGCGGGGCGGGCACTCGCTGTCGACCTTCGCCACCACGGTCGAGCACCCGGACTGGGCCGAGCTGCTCAAGGGCCTCGTCCGCCGAGGGCGGTACCGCAGCCTGGAGATCCGCAAGGTCGACGGCGAGCCGGTCCGGGAGTCCCCGGTGCGCGAGGTGCTGGAGGCCGCCGGCTACAAGGACGGCTACAAGGGCCTCGTCCACCGCCCCGAATCTGGCAGCGGAGGCGGAACGCCCCGTCGGTGAGGGCGAGGCACTGGCCGCGGCAGTGTTCCGTAGCCGCTGCCAGATTCCTCGGAGGTGCCGAACAGGAGGCGGGTCCCGTCAGTCTCGCAGCATGCCGGCCGCTTCGATGCCGCCCTGCACCACGACCGACAGCGCGTCGATCAGCTCGTCCTTGGACAGCTCGCGGTGCGACGTCCAGGACTCGACGGCGGCGAACCCGAACCCGAACAGCCCGTCGGAGAGCGCCCGCAGCTTCACCGTGTCGAGGCCCGGCAGGAGCAGCGCCATCAGCACGGCGAGACGCTCTTGGATGACCTGCACCAGGCCGTTGTCGAGCAGCCCCCGGTCGCCGGTGCGGATGGCCCGGACGATGAACGCGTACAGCTCGGGCTCGGTGTCGATGAGGTCGATGAGGGCGCTGATGGTGGCCCGTACGACGGAGGGGATGTCCATCGGGCGGCCGGCGAGGTCGGCTGCGGCCCGGGCCTCGAGTCGGTGGGCGAGGGTCACGGCGATGGCGTCGGCCACGCCCCGCTTGTCGCCGAACTCGCTGTAGAGCACCGGCTTGCTGACGCCGGCGCCGCGGGCGAGGTGGTCCATCGAGATGTCGGGCCCGCGCTCGCGGACCGTCTGCATCGCGGCCTCGACCAGTCGCTCGCGCTGCTCGGCGCGCTCGGCCGGGGTGCGGCGGGGGCGGCCTCGGCGCCGGGTCGTCACCGTCCGCTTCCTCGCGCGCGCATCGACCAAGGATGGCCGATCCGCGCGCGGGGAACGGGTTCCGGGGAGGTCAGGCGGCGATGCCGGCCTCGTAGCGGGCACGCCACTCCTCGAGCAGCTCGACGGTGTCGTGGTCGTCGGGGTGGAAGCCCTTGCGGTTGTAGTCGAGCAGCCGGGTGATGACCTGGCGCTGGAAGAACGGGTGCGTGCGCAGGCCGAGGATGCTCCTGGGCAGCTTGCGCCACGCCGAGCGGTCCTTGGCGACGGAGACGGTGACGGCGCTGGTCATGATGCCCAGGAAGGCCACGTGCACGGCGAGCATGGTGCCCACCCGCTCGAGGTGGCGGCCGCTGACCTCCTCGTAGACGTCGAAGGCGACCGACTTGTGCTCGGTCTCCTCCAGGGCGTGCCAGGTGAACAGGGCGCGGACCTCGTCGGTGGAGAACTCGGCCCGGGCGGCGTCGTCGCGCAGCAGCGCCTCGGCCAGCGTGGCCGTGTAGTGCTCGAGCGCAGCGGTGACGGCCAGCTGGTGGCTCTTCGGCGTCGTCTTGTGGAGGAAGGCGAGGAAGCGCTTGATGATGCCGTCGACGGCGAGGGTGGGGTAACCGAGCTCGGACAGCTGCTCGTTGAAGTCGCGGTGCTCACGGCCGTGGATGGCCTCCTGGCCGATGAAGCCCTTGACCTGCTTGGAGAGCTCCGGGTCGTCGATGCGGTCGCGGTAGGCCCGGACGCTGCGCACGAAGAAGTCCTCACCCTCGGGGAAGACCGAGGAGAGCATGGCGGCGATGTGGCTGCGCATGGGGTCGTCGGCCACGAAGTGCTTGGGCAGGGGCTGCTCGTGGTCGATGCCGGGCCGGCGGACGGTGATGTCGCGGGCGGGGATGGCGGTCGTGGTGGTCATCGTTCGTTGCTCCCGTGGTGGTGGGCAAGAGATTTGCTACCGGTCGTAGGATAAATGCTTTCGTCCCTTTCGTACAGGGTCCCTGCCCGGATTCCGGTGTGACATGTACCGCTGGTAACCGCAGTAGCGTGGCGGGGTGACGCATCCCGCCGAGGTCGATCCCCGCCTCCAGGCGCACCTGCGCTCCTGGCTCGGTGCCTGGCCCCCGGCCCAGCCGGTGCACGTCGTGGGGTCCGAGCGGCGGGTCGAACCCGGGTGGGACGGGGCGGTCCGGGCACTGAACGGCGTGGCCACACCCGACGGTGCGGTGGTGTCCGTGCCCCCGGCCGCCGAAGCGCTCGTCGGGGCTGCGGTCGAGGAGCTCGAGGCCGACGGCGTCGACGACGTGCTGGCCGCGCTCGGCGAGCGCCTCCCCGATCTGCTCGAGCTCCCCGGTGCCCGGTACGGCGCCGGCGTCTTCCGCTGGTCGACCGAGCCCACCGCATCCGACGACCCCGGGACGTGGCTGCCCCGCGACGACCCGCGGGTGCCCGAGTGGCTCCACCCGTTCAACGGCGACGTGCTCGTCGCCCTGGCCGACGACGGTTCGGCGGCTGCCGGCATCGGGCGCAAGCAGCACGACGCCCGCGGTCACGAGCTGGCCGTGGTCACCGAGGAGGCCCATCGCGGCCAGGGGTTCGCCCGTCGCCTCGTCACCCAGGCCGCCCGGCGGGTGCTGGCCGACGGTGCCGTGCCCGTCTACCTGCACGCCGAGAGCAACGTCGCCTCGGCCCGCACCGCGGATGCCAGCGGGTTCCCCGACGTCGGCTGGCGCATCCTCGGACTGTTCGGCGGCGCCGCCGGGACCCCCTGACGTGCCCGAGGGCGACACGATCCACCGGGCGGCCATCCGCATGCGCCCGGCACTGGCCGGCCACGTCCTCACCCGCTTCGAGGCACCCCGCCTGGTCGGCGACCGCCCGGCGCTCGGCGAGCGCATCGACGACGTGGAGGCCCGAGGCAAGCACCTGCTCGTCCACTTCAGCGGCGGCATCACCCTCCGCACGCACATGAAGATGACCGGCTCCTGGCACCTGTACCGGGACGGCGAGCCGTGGCGGAAGGGTGCCCACCTCGCCCGAGCGGTGGTGGGCGCCGACGGCGGGTGGCTCGGCGTGTGCTTCCAGGCGCCGGTGGTGGAGACCTACCACCGCGACGCCGGCGAGCCGCTCCCGCTCGCCACCCTCGGCCCCGATCTCACCGGCCCCGCCCCCGACCTCGACGCCGCCGTCGCCCGCGCCGCCCTCGCCGCGCCCGGCACCGAACTGGCCGACGCCCTCCTCGACCAGCGCATCGCGTCGGGCATCGGCAACGTCTACAAGTCCGAGGTCTGCTTCCTGCACGGCCTCGACCCGTTCACGCCCCTCGCCGCCGTGCCGGCCGAAGACCTGCGTCGCGTGCTCGACACGTCGCACCGGCTGCTCGTCGCCAACCTCGGCCGCACCCGCCGGGTCACCTACCGAGACGGCGTCGCGGTCTACGGCCGGCGGGGCCAGCCGTGCTTTCGCTGCGGATCGGTGGTGCGGATGCGCCGGCAGGGGGAGATGGCCCGCTCCACCTACTGGTGCCCGACCTGCCAGCCGGCCCACGCCCCGACCACCCCCACCTGACCGTTCTGGCCTACATCCGATCCGCCATGCGGGGTTCGATATAGGCCAGAACGAGGTGGGATGCGTGGAAGCCAGGCGGCGCTCCTCGGCCTGGCGTATCGTCCGCGTCGTGAGCACCTGGCAGGCGCGTGGGCCTCGGACGCTGGAGCACACCCAGGTCTACGACCTGGACTCGAGCGTGCTCGGCGAGCGCTTGCAGGTGACCGTCGCCGAGCCACCGCTCGCCGCTGGTGGTACCGAGCCCCTGGCGACGCTCGTCGTGCTCGACCCCATGGCGACCTTCGACGTCGTCGTGGGGATCACGCGGTCGTTGAGCCTGCTCGCCTTCGGGGCGTTCCCGCCGTTGCTCGTCGTCGGCGTGGGCTACGACGCCGATCCGCTCACGACGATGTCGCTGCGCTTCCGGGACCTCACGCCGACCGACGCGCCGATCCCCGAGCTGCTCGCGCCTCCCGTTCCGCCGGCGCACGGTGCCGGCGGTGCCGATCGGTTCCTCGACGCCATCGCCGGCGACGTCCTGCCCCACGTCGCGTCCGAGCACCGGGCGGACGTGGCCGATGCGACCATCATCGGCTGGTCCCTCGGCGGCCTGTTCGGCTGCCACGCCCTGCTGACCCGCCCGGAGGTGTTCCGCCGCTACATCCTCGCCAGCCCGGCGATCTGGTGGGACGACGCCGAGGTCCTCAGGGTCGAGGAGCGCACGGCCGCGGGACGGGGAGAGCTCGATGCCCAGGTGTACCTGGCCGTCGGCGATCGCGAGGAGTCGGCCGAGACCCGCGCCTGGCCGGTGGCGATGCCGCCGGCGGCCGTCGCGGCCGCCGCGATGGTCACCAACGCCGAGCGGCTGGTCCGGCGCCTGCGCAGCCGGGGCACGAAGGGGCTCGACGTCCACCTGGAGGTGCTCCCCGACGAGCACCACCCGTCGATCTTCCCCAGCGCCGCGAGCCGCGGCCTCCTCCACCTCTTCGGTCCGACCACCGCCTGATCCCGCGCCGCTGCGAAACCGCGTGCGACGACCCGCACGATCCGGCACACTTGTGAATGCGTTCACGAAGTTTGGTCCGGGAGGAGCGACGACATGCAGGACGGATCCCAGCGGCCGAAGGTCGTGGTGGTCGGTGCCGGCTTCGGTGGGCTGTCCGTGCTGCGGGGCTTGGCCGACCAGCCCGTCGACGTCACCGTCGTGGACCGCAACAACTTCCACACGTTCCTGCCGCTGCTCTACCAGGTGGCAACCAGCGGGTTGAACGCCGCCGACGTCGCGCACCCGATCCGGGCCATCGTCCAGCGCCATCGCAACATCGACGTCCGCCACGGCACCGTCGAGGGCGTTGACTGGGACCGCCACGAGGTGCAGGTCGCCGGTCAGGCCCCGCTCCCGTTCGACCACCTGGTCCTCGCCGCCGGCTCCACCGCCAACGACTTCGGCATCCCCGGCGTGGCCGAGCACGGCTACCCGCTCTACACCCTCGACGACGCCGCCCGGCTGCGGAACCGGGTGCTCGAGCGCTTCGAGGCCGCGGCCCTCGACCAGTCCCTCATCGACGACGGCGCCCTCACCTTCGCCATCGTGGGCGGCGGCCCGACCGGCGTGGAGACGGCCGGCGCGCTCGCCGAGCTGTTCGACAAGGTGCTCCGCGACGACTTCCACACCCTCCCGGTGCAGCGGGCCCGGGTCGTGCTGATCGAGATGGCCGACTCGCTCCTCACGCCCTTCGGCACCCGCAGCCGCGACCACGCCATCGACGCGCTCCGCCGCAGGGGCGTGGAGGTGCGGCTGTCGACCCGGGTGTCCTCGGTCGGCGTCGACCACGTCGTGCTCGACGGTGGCGAACGGCTGCCCGCCCACACCCTCGTCTGGGCCGCCGGCGTGCAGGCCAACCCGCTCGCACGGGTGCTCGGCGTGGCGCAGGGACCGGGCGGTCGGATCGTCGTCGATCGTGACCTCTCCGTGCCGGACCGTCCTGGCCTCTGGGCGATCGGCGACCTGGCCCACACGCCGGGCGCCGTGGAGGACGGTGGCGCCGCACCGCAGCTGGCGCCCGCGGCCATGCAGGCCGGTGAGCTGGTCGCCGCCAACGTCCTGCGCATGGTTGCCGGCGAGCCGACCCAGCCGTTCCGCTACCGCGACAAGGGCACCATGGCCACCATCGGTCGCCGCTCGGCCGTGGCGGAGATCCCCGGCGTGCCGATCCTCGTCGGGTCCATCGCCTGGGCCGCCTGGCTGGTACTGCACCTCGTGATGCTCATCGGGTTCCGCAACCGGCTGTCGGTGCTCGTGAACTGGGCGTGGAACTACCTCACCTGGGACCGCGGTCCGCGCCTCATCTTCGGCCCCGGCGCCGACCCACCTCACCACTGACGGTTCTGGCCTACATCCGATCCCACATGCGGGGTTCGATGTAGGCCAGAACGGGATCGGCCGCCCGCCTCGAGGGGAGGAAGCCGGCACCGATCCGTCGAAGTGCGCACCGTCGGCCGTCGCAGGTGGGTCGCCGCGCGAGCACCGTGCGGGCCTCGGCGGGGCGAGGAGCGTGCAGGGTGTCGAAGTCGATGCGTTGGGGGTCGATGCGTTGGGGGTCGATCGTGGCGGCGGCCGCGCTGGGTGCGGTGGCCTGGGGCGCCGGTGCGGTGGCGCCGGCCCAGGCGGAGCCGGCCGTCTTGGTCCAGCTGCCGGGTGCGATCGCCTCGGCGAACATGGAGTACGTCGGCACCGTCCCGATCGAGTCGCCGGGGGTCAGCCACGCGGTCCGCGAGGTCGGTGACCAGCGCCTCCTCTACGTGAACGGCGCCAAGGGCCTCACGATCTACGACATCGACGATCCCGCCGACCCCCAGCGGGTCGGCTTCCTGCTCCTGCCCCACTCCCAGAACGAGGACATCCAGGTCTCCGAGGACGGGACCCGGGCCATCATCGCCGCCGACGGCGGCCTGCTGGTCCCGATCCAGGCGACTCGTGGGCTCCACATCGTCGACACCTCCGACCCGTCGAGCCCGGAGGTGGTCGCCTGGCTCGACGACGCCGCCGGTGGAACGAACCACACCGCGACCTGCGCCGACGATGCCTGCGAGTGGATCTACGGGAACCGGGGCGCGATCTACCGGGTGCCCGCCGACGCAGACGGCACCGAGGACATCCGCACGCTCAACAACAGCTGGTTCGACCTCGACGAGCGGGTCACCAGCAGCCACGCCCTCAACCGGTCGGTGCACCTCGACCCGGAGACGGGCCAGCCGGTCACGATCATGATCAGCGACTCGGAACCCCGCCTGATCATGGACGCCACCGACCCGGCGAACCCGGTGCTCCTGGCCACGTCCGACCCGGCCGACCACGAGGGCGACGGGTTCCTCCAGCACAACAACGCCCGCCCCAACGCCGCGGACTGGACACCCCGGAGCCTCGACGGCGGCGCGTCGCGCGGACCCGCAGCCGGGCTCCCGATCACGGCGTCACCGAAGGCCAACGGGGTCCCCGGCGGCACGCAGCACGCCGCCGTCCTGCCCACCAACGACGACCCGTTCGGTGGCCACCTCCGCCCCGGGGAGCTGGTGATCGGCAACTCCGAGTCCAACATCGTCCCCCAGTGCGACGACCAGTCCGGTGGCCTCACGACGTTCTCGATCGCCGACTTCGACCAGGGCGCCACCATGGAGCCCCTGCACACCTTCCGGCCGGTCAACGGGACGTGGCTCGACGGCAACCCCGCCGCCAACGGCCTCGGCTGCTCCGGCCACTGGTTCGACATCCGCGACGGCGACACCCTGATCGCAGCCAGCTGGTACGAGCACGGCGTGAAGGTCATCGAGGTGCTGCCCGACTACTCGATGCAGGAGGTCGGCTTCTTCCAGCCGGTCGTCGGTGCGGCCGGCGCCGCGTCGTGGGTCGTGGACGATGACGGCACCGAGTACATCTTCTCGACCGACTACGAGCGGGGGCTGGACATCATCCGGTTCCACCGCGACGCTCCGAGGGCCACCGAAGCCGAGATGCGGACCGCGGCGATGGCGGTGACCCAGGCGAACCCGATCGCCGATGTCGAGCGCCTGATCTGCGAGCTCGGCGGCCAGGGCTGACGCCGCGCGCTACACCACGACTGACAGTTTCAGGAGCGGCCGAGGATCCGATCGACGCGGATCTCGATGACGGAGCGGTCCTCGCGGGACTTGGGCTCGCGGTAGCGCTGGGCGTAGCGGGCCTCCGCGTCGCGGCAGGCGTCTGAGTCGGTGACCGCAGTGGCCGGCCCCTCCAGCGACAGCCAGCGCCCGCCGTCGACCTGGCAGACCACGGCCCGGCCGCCCGGCTGACCGGCCACGTTGCGGTGCTTCTTGGAGGCGTCCCAGGTGATGACCCGGGCGATGCCGGCGTCGTGGTCCCAGGTGAACCCCACCGCCACGACGTGCGGGGAGCCGTCGGGCCGCAGCGTGGTCAGCGTGGCGAGGTGCCGCTCGGCGAGGAAGGCGAGGTCGTCGTCGGTGAGGTCGGCGGGGGTGCGTGCCATCCCGCCATCCTCCCACCCGGTCACTCGACAGCGATCGCGTCCAGGACGTCGAGGCGGGCGGCCCGTCGGGCCGGGCGGATCGAGGCGATGACGCCGAGCGCGCCGGCCACCAGCACGACCACGACCAGCTGGCCGACCGGCACGCGGAACCGCGTGAGCCCGAAGGACTCGAGCGAGCGCACCAGGGCCGAGCTCACGACCAGCCCGAGCGCCAGGCCGACGAGCGTGCCCAGCACCGAGATGAGCACGGCCTCCCACCGCACGGCCGACCGCAGCTGCGAGCGGGTCATGCCGACGGCTCGCAGCAGGCCGAGCTCGCGGGTCCGCTCGTGGATCGACAGCGAGAGCGTGTTGGCGATGCCGATCATGGCGATGATCACCGACAGGGCGAGGAGCGCGTTCACGAGGGTCAGGAAGCTCGTGATCTGGTCGGTGAGGCTGCCGATGAACCCGTCGCGGTCCAGGACATCGATGGCGGGCACGCCGGCGAGCGCGGCCTCGACGTCGGCTCGCACCACGTCGACGTCGGCCCCGTCCGAGACGGTGGCGATCACCTGCACCAGCTGGCGCTCCGTGACCAGGCGCTCGTAGTCCGCGGTGTCGATCGACCAGAAGCCGAGCAGCGTGAGGTCGTCGGACAGGGCCCGGACCTCGAGCTGCACCGACTGGCCGCCGGTGCCGGTGAGCAGCACCACGTCGCCCACGTCGACGTCGTTGTCCTCGGCCACGCCGACGTCGACCAGGACGCCGCCGGGACCGAGGTCGGTGACCTCGCCGACGGCCATGCGGGCGTCGAAGGCCTGGGACAGCGTGGCCGGGTCGACCGACTGGACGAACTGCGTCCCGGCCCGCCCGTCCGGGTACGTGACCTGGGCCTGGGTGAACCCGATGCGCGAGGTCGTCTCCACGCCGTCGACGGCGGCGATCGTGTCGGCCACGGCCGGCGGGAACCCGCCCGGGGGTCCGAACCCGCTCGCCTCGGACTGGATGATGAGGTCGCCCGTGAAGCCCCGCTCGACCTCGGCGACCACCGACTCACGGGCGGAGGCGGCGAAGACGGTGATGAACCCGATGAGCGCCACGCCGATCAGCAGCGCGGACGCGGTGGCGGACGTGCGCTTGGGGCTCCGGGCCGCGTTCTCGGTGGCGAGCACCCCGGTGATGCCCCGGAGGCGGGGGAGCGCGGCGCCGAGGATCCGAACGCTGGGCTCGGCGAGGACCGGCCCGATCACGATCGCGCCGACGATGAGGGCGAGGGCACCGAGGCCCACGGTGGCCACCTCGGGCTCGTCCACCCGCCAGGCCGACGACAGCGACCAGCCGCCGAGGGCGAGCAGCAGCACGCCGGCGACGATGCGGGGCTTGGACGCGCCGGAGCGGTCGACGGCCACGTCGCGCAGCGCGGCGAGCGGTGGCACGCGTGTGGCCTGGATCGCCGGGACCACGGAGGCGAGCAGGGTGATGCCGAGCCCGAGGACCAGTGCGGTCACCACTGTGGTCGCGCTGATGACCAGCCCGGAGGTCGGCAGGTCGGCCCCCGAGGCCTCGAGGGCGGCGGTGACCGCGGTGGCGAGCGCGATGCCGCCGAGCAGGCCGAGCACCGCGGCCACCAGTCCGATGACGAGCGCCTCGAGCAGCACCGAGGTCAGCACCTGCCGTCGACCGGCGCCGATGGCCCGGAGCAGCGCCAGCTCCCGGGTCCGCTGCGCGACGAGGATCGCGAAGGTGTTGGCGATGATGAACGTGCCGACGAGCAGGGCGATGCCGGCGAAGATCGACAGGAGCTGTCGGAAGAAGCCGAAGCCCTCCTGGATGTCGGATGCCTCCAGCTCGGCTGCTTCCGTGCCGGTGAGGGCCTCGGCGGTGGGGGGCAGCACGGATGCGACCCGCTGGGTGAGGGCCTCCTCGTCCACCGAGCCATCGCCGGCGGCCAGCACCACCTGCGTGCGGTCCTCGAGGCCGGCGAGGCGTTGGGCCTCGGCCAGGGTGAAGTCGGCCGACACGGCCCCGGCCGCGGACTCGGCCTCGCCGAAGGTGAACGTGGCGACGAGGCGGTAGGTCGCTTCGCCCAGCTGGGACACGACCCGGACCTCGTCGCCCAGCTCGTAGCCGGCGTCCTCGGCGGCGGCGACGTTGAGTGCGATCTCGTCGTCGCTGCTCGGCGGCTCGCCCGTGGCGATGCGGTAAGGATTGAGGCGCTCGGACGCCACCCAGCTCTCGATCAGCGTCGGCGGCCCCGCCGATGCGCCGAGCGGTTCGCCGTCGGGCCCCAGGACCCGGTTCTGCGAGCCGAAGCCGACGGTCTGGATGAACGGCTCGGCCACGGCGACGCCCTCGACGGCCGCGACCTCGTCGACCAGCCCGATGTCCAGCAGCTCCCGCGCGTCCTGCCCGCCGAAGCCCCCGTCGAACAGCTCGACCCCTTGCACCTGCACGTCGACGCCGGACCGCGTCTCGCCGAAGAGGTCGGCGAACACCTTGTCGATCGTGTCGGCGAACACGAAGGTGCCGGACATGAACGCAACGCCGAGCACGATGGCCAGGACGGTCGACACCAGGCGGCGCTTGTGCTCCCACAGCGAGCGGAGCGTGACCCGCCACACGTCAGTCCCCGAACCGCTTCATGCGATCGAGCACCCGCTCGGCGGTGGGGTCGGCCATCTCGTCGACGATGGCGCCGTCGGCCAGGAACAGGACGCGCTGCGCGTACGACGCGGACTGCGGGTCGTGGGTGACCATGACGATCGTCTGGCCGAGCTCGTCGACGGCGCCGCGCATGAAGTGCAGGATCTCCGCCGAGGTCGAGGAGTCCAGGTTGCCGGTGGGCTCGTCGGCGAACACGATCTCGGGCCGGCTGGCCAGTGCGCGGGCCACGGCGACGCGCTGCTGCTGGCCGCCGGAGAGCTCGGCGGGGCGGTGGTCGAGGCGGTCGCCGAGGCCGACCGTGGCGACGACCTCGTCCACCCAGGACTGGTCGGGCTTCCGGTCGGCGAGGGCGAGCGGCAGGGTGATGTTCTCCCGGGCGTTCAGGGTCGGGATCAGGTTGAACGCCTGGAACACGAAGCCGATCCGGTCGCGGCGCAGCGTCGTCAGCTCCTTGTCCGAGAGCGTGGTCAGGTCCACGTCGCCGACGAGCACGCGGCCGCCGGTGAGCGAGTCCAGCCCGGCCACGCAGTGCATCAGGGTCGATTTGCCCGAACCGGACGGGCCCATGATCGCCGTGAACCGCCCGGCATCGAACGCCACGTCGACCTCGTCGAGGGCGGTGACGGCGGTGTCGCCGCTCCCGTAGACCTTCGTGGCCCGCTCGGTGCGGGCCGCGACGGTGGGGGGTGCGGGCGCCGGGGAGATCGACATTCCTGACACGGTACGGGTCAGATGTCCCGCCGGGCACCGACTTCCCCGGCCGTAGACTGCCGTCGTGCAGTGTCCCCAGTGCCGAGCAGAGGTGCCCGTCGGCGCCCGGTTCTGCTCGTCGTGCGGGCACGAGCTCGTGGTGGTCGGCGACCAGCGCCGCATCGCCACCGTGCTCTTCGCCGATCTCGTCGGGTTCACCGCCCTGTCGGAGGAGCTCGACCCGGAGCAGGTGAAGGCCCTGGTCGATCGCTGCTTCGAGCGCCTGGCCGAGGACATCGAGGACTTCGGCGGTCGGGTCGACAAGGTCGTCGGCGATGCGATCGTGGCCCTGTTCGGTGCACCGGTGGCCCATGAGGACGATGCCGAGCGGGCCGTGCGCGCCGGGCTGCGCATGCAGCAGACCATCGCGGCCATGGCGGCCGAGGGCGGGGTGCCCGTCCGGATGCGGGTCGGCATCAACACGGGCGAGGTGCTCGTGGGCACGGTCCGGGCCGGCCGGGAGTACACGGCCATGGGCGACGTCGTGAACACGGCGAGCCGGCTCCAGGAAGCCGCCGAGCCGGGCACGGTGGTTGTCGGCCCCGAGACCCGGATGGCCACGCGGGACTCCTTCGAGTACGCCGACATCGACCCGGTGCTGGCCAAGGGCAAGCGCCTGCCCGTCCACGCATCCATCGCCGTCCGGGCCGTGGCGCCCCCCGGCCAGCGGCTGCGGCACAACCGGGCACCACTGATCGGCCGGGAGACCGAGCTGGCCCTGCTCTCCGGCGTCACCGAGACCGCGATCGACCGCTCCCGCGCCGCCCTGCTGCTCGTGCACGGCGAGGCGGGCATGGGCAAGTCCCGGCTGGCGGCCGAGGTCGCCGTGCACGCCCGCACCGACCTCGGCGCGTTCGTGCTCGAGGGTCGCTGCGTCCCCTACGGCGAGGCCAACGTCTGGTGGCCCGTCGCCGAGGGTCTCCGGGTCTCGGTCGGTCTCTCCTCCGACGCCACCGCCGACGAGGTCGACCAGGCGCTTCGTGCGGCGGCGACCGACGCGCTCACCGACTCCGGTCGCCTCGACGAGCTCGAGCGCGTGGTCGCCGGCCTCCACCACCTGCTCGGCCACGACGGCGCCCTGCGCGGCATCGACGCCACGCGGGCTCGCGAGGAGGCCATCCGCTCGGTGGTCGCCCTCGCCGAGGGCTTCAGCCAGCGCAAGCCCCTGTTCGTCGTCCTGTCCGACCTGCACTGGGCCGACCAGGAGGTGCTCGACCTCATCGACACCCTGCTGGTCCGCCTGGCCCGCCGCCCCTTCGTGCTGCTCGCCACCGCTCGGCGGGCCCTGCGCGAGCGGTGGACCCCGTCACCGGCTGCGGCCAACTCGGTGGTGCTGCACCTCGACCCGCTGAGCGACGAGGCCAGCCGACGGCTGCTGGCCCACCTCACCGACGGCGCGCTCCACCCGTCGATGGCGTCGATGCTGGTCGAGCGCTCCGGTGGCAACCCCTTCTACCTCGAGGAGCTGGTCGCCCTGGTCGGCGAGGCCGGCGTGCGCACCATCGACGGGCTGCTCACCGCCGAGGGCGGCGAGCTCCCCTCCACCCTCCGTGGCCTGGTCGCGGCCCGGCTCGACGCGCTCAACCCCGGCGACCGCAAGATCCTCGACGATGCTGCGGTCCTCGGCCGGCGCAACCGCACCGACGCCCTCGTCACCATGGCCCAGGTCAAGCGCGGTGTCGACGCCGAGGCGGCGCGCGCCCACCTCGAGAGCCTCGCCGCCCGGGAGTTCCTCGTCTTCGACGGCGACCTCTACACGTTCCGCTCCGAGGTCATCCGCGAGGTCGCGTACTCCACGCTGACCAAGGCGGACCGCGCCCGCTCCCACGCCGGCATCGCCCGCTGGATCGTCGACCACGAGGACCACGAGCGCGAGCACATCGTCGACCAGATCGCCAACCACTGGGCGGCGGCCGCCGAGCTGGTGGCCGAGATCGGCTCGGTGTCCGACGTGCCCGACGACGTCTGCGCGCAGGCGGTCGACTGGCTGCACCGGGCGTCGCTGCGCGCCGAGGCCGACGTCCACCCCGCTACGGTGGAGGCCCTCACCACCCGGGCCCTCGGGCTGATGGGCGACGACCACCCAGACCGCGCCGAGCTGCTGCGCCTCCGCGCCCGGGCCCGGGTCGACCGCTACGAGCTCGACGCCGCCCTCCAGGACACCGAGGTGGCCGAGGTCCTGGCCACCGCCGCCGGCGACGACCGCGCCCTCGGCGACATCCTCCTCGTCCGGGGCGACGCCCTGCACCACCGGGGCACGTTCGCCGACGCCCTCGAGGCGCTCACCCGGGCCAAGGCCCACTTCGCCGCCGCCGACCACGTGGCGGGCTGCGCAGAGGCCGAGCGGCTCCAGGGGATGGTCCACCTCTTCGGCGGGGACTTCGTCGCCGCGGACGACGCCCTTCGCGCCGCCCACGGGCTCTTCGAGGAGGTCGACGACCGTCGGGGCATGGCCTGGGCGCTGCAGAACCTGTCGTGGTCGGCCTACATCGCGGGCCGCATCGACGAGGCCGAGCATCGCGTCACCGCGGCCATGGCGACCTTCGAGGAGCTGGGCGATCCCGGCGGGTTGACCTGGTCGCGCGGGCTGCTGGCGTGGGTGCGGTTCCACCAGGGGCGCAACGACGAGGCGCTGGCCCTGGCCACCGCCGTCGGCGACGATGCCCACCAGCGCGGGGAGCGGTGGGGCGAGGCGATGATGCGCGTGCTGTCGGCGTCGATCTCACTGTGGTCGGGCCGCACCGAGGACGCGGTCGACTCGGCCCGCCAGGCCGTGACGCTGTTCGAGGAGATCGACGACCAGATCGGCGAGCTGCAGGCCAGGTGCGGGCTCGGCCGGGCGCTGCTGATGGCCGGGCACGTGGAGTCCGGGCTGGTGGAGCTGCGCAGCGCGCTCGCCGACGGGGTCGGACCGGAGGGCGACGAGCAGGCCTGGATGGCACGCGTGTCCATGCTGATGGCCGCCGTGCAGCTCGGCGACGTCGAGCTCGGCACGGTGGCCCTGGCCGAGAGCAAGGGCTTCGGCGACACCGACTCGGTCGGCTTCGGCGATCGGGTCGGGGCGCTCGCGCTGCACCACCTGCAGCACGGCGACGTGGCCGCCGCGAACGCCGTGCTCGAGCAGCACGTCGAACCCCGGGGCTACGTCCAGAGCGCCCGGGCGCTCGTTGCCGCCGTCGATGGCGACGCGGAGACGGCCCAGTGCCTGGCGGACGAGCTCGTGACGCTGCCGCACACCTACCTCGACCGTGCCTACGCCGAGATCGCCCGAGGCATCGCACTGGCCGTCAGCGAGCGGGCCGGTGAGGCCCGCAGCGTCCTGGCGAAGGCGATCGCCGACCTCGATGCGACGGGGGATCGCCTGGCCCAGGCCATCGTGCGGCTCGTCGACGCCGGCGTGGCCGAGCAGGCCCATCGCGTCGACGCGGCCACCGCCCGGGGCGTGGCGGAGGCCCGCCTGCGCGACCTCGGGATCGAGGCCAACGGCTGGCGGCACCTGCTCCAGGACGCGCTCGGCCTCGTCGCCACCGCCTGAGCGGCGCCTGGCGCCCGGTGTGACCGAGGTCATCTGGTCTATCAAGCAGGTGCTTGATACAGTTAGCACAGCACCAAGCACCCCGAGCCCCCACAGGAGCGCACCGCGATGAGCACCACCATCATGACCACCGTGACCACCTACGAGGACAAGGCCCTCGAGCTGATCGTCAAGGTCCAGGACGAGGTCCTCGGCTACGTGAAGCAGGCCGTCCAGCTCCTCGATGACCGCCTCCCCGAGGTCGAGCTCCCCGAGATCGCCGTCCTCGACCAGGTCCCGACCCTCGAAGAGGTCGTCACCACCCAGTTCGCCTTCTCCAAGAAGCTCCTCACCAACCAGGAGAAGTTCGCGAAGAGCGTCGTCAAGGCCGTCAAGCCCCTGACCCGCGACGCCAAGCCGAAGGCCAAGACCACCGCCAAGGCCGCTTGAGCCCGAACGAGATGTGAGGAGGGCGGCGCTGCGGCAGTGTTCGGCAAACAGAGGTGATGGTGTTGGCTTCGTTGAAGCCCTCGAGCCACCCCTCGCCCCGCCGGCATCTCCACCTTGCCCCAGCCCTGCGCTGGGGTGTGGGACCTCACGACTACGAGCCCCGCAGCACACTGCTGCGGGGCTCGTTCCGTGCCCAGTTCGGCAGCAAGGTGGGGTAGATGGGTACAAACCCCGTCCGCCTTTCGCCGGCGAGGCCATTGCTGTACCGCAACGGGCGGTCACAGTCGAGGTGGTACCGATCCACCGAAACGAAGGAGGCCTTCCATGGCCGACACGCACAACGACACCGCCGCCAGTGCGGCGATCAACAAGCGGCGCACAACGCACCGGAGCCGATGCGGCATGGTCACGTTGCCGCCCCAGGCACCAACGGTCCGCAACTACCTTGTTCTCGGGGGAATCCAATGACGAACGCAACGACTGACCGCGAAACCGACCATGCGCCATGGGGACGACGTCTCGCCCGTGTCGCCCTCGTCGTGTACTCGGTGGCGTACCTCACCTTCGCCGGCATCCAGCTGGGCAAGGTCTTCGAGGACCCGTGGCCAGAAGCGTCACGCCTCGGCGGTCTGCTGATCGTGACTGCCGTGTTCGCCGTCAGCATCCACCGGCTGGCAGTACGCGCCGGCGTCTCGATCACAGTCAGCGATTCCCCTCCCGGCAGGTAACGGCAGCTGAGACCCAGCTCGAAGAACTCGAACAGAGCCCGCTCCGATCATCGGAGCGGGCTCTCGTCGTTCCGGGGCCTGCGTTGTACCCATCGCTGCACAACTGCTGCGGGGCTCGTTCCGTGCGGGCGAGCGCCCGTGCTGGGCGTCAGGCGCTGAAGCGGCGGGGCCGGACTCGTCCCGATGGGCGTGCGACCCGGCTGCTGGTGCCGGGCTTGGGGTTCGGGGGCGTGAACCGCTGGCGCTGGCGTGCGAGATGCCGGTTCCACCACTCGGCGAGCTCTTGCCAGCCCTCGTCGGTGGTCCGGTGCGCGAGGTGCTTGCGCACGACTGCTTCGGCTTCGGCGTCTCGCTGTTGGAGGGTGAGGCGTTCGGCGTAGATGCGGATGATGCGGGGGTCGAACGCCTCGAGTTCCATGGCGTAGTCGACAACGACTGCTGCTCCAGACAGCTTCCCGGCGCTGGCGAGCCAGTCGGCTGCGAGCCATGCGGCGTAGCCGGCCATGTCGTGGAGTCCGGCGTCGGTCCACCGGCTCATGAAGCTCTTCCGGTTGGCGGCGCTCATGTGTTTGATGCGGGTCGGGTCGAGGGTGATCTGGTCGGAGTAGACGGCGGTCGTGACGAGCGGCTGGTGGGCGATGTCGATGGGGCAGGGCCGGTCGTTGCGGCAGTCGGGGCACTCGTGGGTGTCCGTGTCGCATCGGGCGAGTGCCTTCACGGTCCCGTGGTGCTTGAGCCACCAGCGGTAGGGCTTCTGGCTGTAGCGGCCGCCGAGGGCGGCGGGAGCGAGTGCGTTCAGGGCGCTCAGGAGCGTGGCGCCTTGGCCGGGCTCGAACGTCGATGCGTGGGCGAGGAGGTGCTTCGTGAGCCGTGCGTGGAGCTCGGCGGCGTGTGGCGTGGCGAGGAGCGCCTTGTCCTCGAGGAGGTGGCAGCGCAGGGTGGCGCACTCGAGTGCGTTCGCAGCCCACGCATCGAGCTCGGTCTTCGACGGCTCGTCACTGAGCGGCCCGGTGTGGGTTTCGAGGTGTTCGGCGGGGAGCTGGTCGGCGGGCTGGCGGCGGCTGATGTTCGCTGGGTCGGCAGCGGCGATGGTGTGCGTCGAGCGGGAGCTGGCGGCGTCGAGGACGGTGTCGAGGTCGGTGGTCTTGTTGGCGGCTGCCACGCGCAGGAGGGCGTGGAGGACCTCGGCGGTGGCGGTGGCGTCAGCGACGGCGGTGTGCGGGGCGGTGTTGGTGACGTTGAGCGAGGCGCACAGAGCAGCGAGCGTGCGGCTGCGTGAGGGCATGACGTGCCCGACGGCGTCGGGCAGGCGCATCGTGTCGAGGACCGGGGCGTCGTTCAGTACACGACCGTCGTCGAGGCGGAGGCACTCGAGGTGCAAGAGC
Organism: Salinilacustrithrix flava; assembly: GCA_024128875.1. Lineage (GTDB taxonomy): Bacteria > Actinomycetota > Acidimicrobiia > Acidimicrobiales > Salinilacustritrichaceae > Salinilacustrithrix > Salinilacustrithrix flava. The sequence goes on along the minus strand of JAMYFF010000008.1, from coordinate 90,766 downwards.
CCGATGTCGAAGCGGGCGTTGTGGCAGACGACGATGGTGTCGGGAGCGGCGATGAGCTGGTTGAGGGAGTCGAGGACGTCGCCGAAGCTGGGGGCGCCGGCGACGTCGGTGTCGGTGAGGCCGTGGATCCAGCTGTTCGTGATGGGCACGCCGGGGTCGATGGTCGTGCTCCAGATGCTGCGTACCCGGCCTCGCCGGCTCGTGGCAGCGGCGATGGAGACGATGCGCTCACCCTCTGGTGACGGGCACGTCTCGACGTCAATGACGACGAACGTGTGCGCTGCGCAGAGCACGTCGAACGCTGCGTCGGCTGCTCGGGCGAGGGCGGTCACCACAGGCCCCTGGAGCGAGCGACGTCTCGGATGAGCAGCGGGTCCCGCAGTGAGCTGTAGCGCCCGACGAACCGGCTCGCTGTCGGCGGCTGCGGGTCGGTGACCTCTCGCAGCGGAGTGCTCCACCCGTCGTTGGCGACGCTGTCGGAGCGGAGCAGGTCGATGACGGTGGGCATCTTGTCGAACAGGCCGTCGTCGTTGCACACGACCAGGTCGAACAAGCGGTTCGTTCGCTCGAGGTTCCCGAACACGTGCGCTCGCCCGGACAGGACCGGGGCGATGCGCTGGCGGATGGCGACCTCGAGTCCACCGGTCGACAACGGCAGCTGCGGGTACTTGGCCACGGTCGGCAAGGCGTTGGCCACGACTGCTTCGTGCTGCCGGCGGCTGTTGGCGACCTTGTCGAGCGGAGCGCCGACGCGCACGACGATCGCCTCGAGCTCGTTCCACCAGCGGGCCCAGTGGCCAGCGTCGAGTTCGGTGATCGTCTCCCGGCTGAGCAACGCCAGGTGGTCGTCGAGTTCGGGCAGCAGGTCCTTCGATGCGGTGTCGGTGTCCTTGGTCCACGTGCCGGGCGTGTCGAGCAGCGCCAAGGCCACGTTGCTGCGCACGTGGAACAGGGACGGGATCCACGTCGTCGCCGAGCCCCACAGCTCCCGGATCGCCTTGAGCTGCGAGTCGTCGCCGTCGGCGATGACGATGTCGGGCGTGTAGCCGAGCTCGTCGAGGACGAGCTTCCACGCCATGTGGTCGTTCCTGGGCAGGCCCCGCACGAGCCGGAGGCGCTGGCGGCGGTGCAGGTCCCCGCTCGAGGCGTCCCAGAGGATCTCGGCGACGACGAGGACGAACCAGTCGGGTCGGCCCATGCGGCGACGCCCCACCGACAGCGCCTTGGCCGAGATCGGCTGGTCGTCGATGACGATGGCGATCGGTGTGGGGTTCGGCGCACCGAAGGCCTCGAGCTCGGCTCTGGCGGCGACCGCGGCGGCGAGCTCGGCCCGGAACTTCGCTTCGGTGTGCGCCCACAGCACGGGACTGAACGTCTCCACCCAGTCAGCGGCCGTGTGCCAGTAGTTGCGCTTCGTCGCCTGCTTCTGCTTCGTCACCCGGGTGCGTGTGCGCTCCGTTGCGTCCCTCGCTCGCACGGACACGTCGGCGTACGTCGCTCCACGAGCAAGGTCCCGCAGACCATCGGCGACGACTCGCACCGCCCACGAGTGCCGCCTGGAGATCGTCGTGTCACCCCGGTGCGTGCCCCGCAGCTCCTCACACGCATCGCAGCGGTCCTCGCCCGCATGCACGTGCTCTCGTGGCAGGACCGGCGTGAACCGGTGCCACACCGAACGGTCGTCCCGGTCCGGGTAGCAGCGGTACCGCTGCCGTGGCTTCTCCGTCGACCGGGCGTACCGACCGTCCCGCACGACGTAGCCGCCCGGATGGTCCGGGCACGCCGGCGGAGGCGACCACACCGGCATCGGCACCGACCCGGCGACGACCGAGAAGAAGTGCCTCTCGTGTCCCGCAGCGGTGCAACGGAACACCTGGCGAACACCCGAACTCGTCTCACGCCGAGCATGCGACACGACGTGGGACCCAGCGTGCTCAGGCACCGGGCACACAGCGACCGGACCGCCTCGTCTCTTCGCCATTGCCGCCGCCTTCCCCCGGAACGAACGAGTGGCCGGCCCCATCGGGGCCGGCCACTCAACATAGGCACTACCTGCGACAACGAAGGCAACCGAGATCACCTTTGTTTGCCGAACACTGCTGCGGCGCCGCCTTCGTCGCGCTCGGCCTCAGTCGTCCTCGGCCGTGTTGCGCGCGACGTAGCTGCGGTACACGGCCAGCATCGCCGCCTTCTGGTCCTCCGAGAGGAGCGAGTCGGCGCGGATGGCGTCCTCGACGCTCGGCCCCCGTTCGCCCTCGTCGCTCGCCTCCAGCAGCCCCGCCTGCACCAGCAGCGACTCGGCCGACACGTTGAGCGCTGCGGCGATGGCCTTGAGCACCCGCACCGAGGGGGTGTGGAGGCCGCGCTCGATCTGGCTCAGGTACGGGTTCGAGACGTTGGCCCGGTCGGCGAGGTCGCGCAGGCTGTACTGGGCCTGCTTGCGCCGCTCGCGGATGAAACCGCCGAGCGACTCCAGCTGCTTGCGGGCGGCATCGTCGAGATCCATGGCCCTCCGATGCTACCGGCGTGCTTGATCGACGAAGCGCCGCCGCAGCCGCTCAGCGGCGCTTGGTGCGCGCCGTCGGCGGCGCTGCCATCGGATCCTCCGGCCACGGGTGCTTGGGATAGCGACCGCGCATGTCGGCCCGCACCTCGGCGTAGGCGCCCCGCCAGAAGCTGGCCAGGTCCTGGGTGACCTGGAGCGGCCGGCCGGCGGGGGAGAGCAGGTGGAGCACGACCGGCACCTTCCCGCCGCCCACGGCCGGCGTCTCGGTGGCGCCGAACACCTCCTGCAGCTTCACCGCCAGCACCGGCGGGTGGACCGAGTAGTCGACCCGGTGGCGGTTGCCGCTCGGCACCGGGAGCCGCTCCGGCGCCAGGTCGTCGATGGCGCTCCGGTCCCGCCAGTCGAGGCCGGCCTGCAGCACCTCGCGCAGATCCAGGCGCCGCAGATCGCGCCGGCGTCGCATCCCGACCAGCATCGGCCCGATGCGCTCGTCGGCCTCGGCCACCAGCGCCTCGTCGGAGACGTCGGGCCACCGGTCCGGGTCGAGCCGGTGCAGGAACGAGAGCCGGGCCTGGAGTCGGCGCGCGTCGTCGTCCCACGGCAGCATCGACGCGCCCTCGCGGCGGATGCCGGCCACCAGCGCCGCGGCCAGGGCCTCGGGCGGCGCGTCGTCCACCGGTCGCTCGGCGAGCGTGATCGCGCCGAGGCGCTCGACGGATCGGGCCACGACGTCGCCGGTCCGGTCGTCCCAGCCCACCTCGGTCGCGGTCTCGATCGACACGCCGGCGACCGACCGCACGTCGGCCTCGTCCAGCGCAGCCGCCTCGTACACCCGCGAGCGCGTGGCCTGCCCGTCGAGCTCGGCCACGACCACCCACTCCGAAGCAGCGAGCGGGTCGGTCGGTTCGAGGAAGGCGCCCCGGCCGTTGGCCAGCAGCAGCTCGCCCCGCCCGGAGCCGTCGGGTCGGACCGCCCGCGACCGCCCGATGCGATCGGGGAAGCCGAGAGCGAGGACGAGGCCGAGCGCGTCGTCCTCCGGCGTCCCGACGGTGTCGCCGGGCTTCCCGTCGGCGCGGACCGCGGCGCGCCAGCGACGTGCATCGCGCCGGGCCCGCTCGACCGCGCCCCGGTCGTGGTCGCGGGGCGAGCGGAGGGCGCGGACGCGCTCGGCCACGTCGGTGCTGCGTCGCCGAGACAGGCCGTGCTCGTGGAGGGCGGCAGCGAGATCGGCGGCCAGCCCGCCGTGACCGAGCTCGGCGCCCCGCAGCAGGAGGTGGGCGAGGCGCGGGTGCAGCGGCTGCTCGGCCATCGCCCGGCCGTGGGGCGTGATGGTGCCGCCCTCGTCGAGGGCGCCGAGCCGGTGCAGCAGGTCCCGGGCCGCAGCGAGGTGTGCCGGCGGCGGCGGGGTCAGCCAGGCGAGGTCGCCCTCGTCGGCGCCCCAGGCCGCCAGCTCGAGCGCCAGGGAGGTCAGGTCGGCCACCTCGATCTCCGGCTCGGGGTGGGATCGTCGGGTCGCGTCCTCGGCCCGGCTCCACAGGCGGTAGGCGGTGCCGGGTGCGAGCCGTCCGGCGCGCCCGGCCCGCTGCTCGGCCTCCGCCGCGGTCACCGGGAGCGTGACCAGGCGGCTCATGCCGCTGCCCGGGTCGAGGCGCGGCGTGCGTCGCAGGCCGGCGTCGACCACGACGGTCACGCCCTCGATGGTGAGGCTGGTCTCGGCGATGGCGGTCGACAGCACGACCTTGCGCCGGCCGGGCGGGGAGGGGGCGATGGCCGCGTCCTGCGCAGCCGGCGGCATGGACCCGTGCAGCGGTCTCACGTCGACGTCGGGGTCGAGCCGGCCGAGGGCTCGCTCGGCTCGGCGGATCTCGGCGCCACCGGGCAGGAACACGAGCACGTCACCCTCGTGGGCGGCGAGCGCCCGCCGGACGGTCGGGGCCACGGCATCCTCGGCGGCCCGGCGGCGATCCCTGCTACCGACGGGCGGGTCGACGTGGACGACCTCGACGGGGTACGCCCGGCCCTCGGAGCGCACCACGGGGGCATCGAGCAGCGCGGCCACCGGCTCGATGTCGAGGGTCGCGGACATGACCACGATGCGCAGCTCGGGCCGGAGCGCATCGGCGACCTCGAGGGTCAGGGCGAGCCCGAGATCGGCGTCGAGGCTCCGCTCGTGGAACTCGTCGAAGACAACGGCCGACACGCCCGCCAGCTCCGGGTCGCGCTGGAGCCGCCGGGTGAGCACCCCCTCGGTGATGACCTCGATGCGCGTCCGGCGGGACACCTTGGTGTCCTGGCGCATGCGCCAGCCGACCCGCTCACCGGGCTGCTCGCCGAGCAGCTGGGCCAGGCGCCGGGTGGCGTTGCGTACGGCGAGCCGACGGGGTTCGAGCACGAGGACGGTCCCGTCGCACCACGGTTCCTCGAGCAGCACGAGCGGCACGATCGTGGTCTTGCCGGCCCCGGGCGGCGCGTGGAGCACGGCCCGGCCGCGCTCGGCGAGGGCGGCGCGCAGCGGCTCGATCGCCTCGGCGATCGGCAGGTTGCCGACCGGGAGGCGACCGTGGTCGGCCACGTCAGCGCCGGGCGTGCGCGTCGAGCACGTGGCTGACCGTGGCGGTGATGCGTCGGGCCATCGGCAGGTGCAGGAACTCGTTCGGCCCATGGGCGTTCGAGCCCGGCCCGAGGACTCCGGTGATCAGGAACTGCGCATCGGGGAAGCGGGCGCCGAGCATGCCCATGAACGGGATGGTGCCGCCCTCGCCCATCGCCGCCGAGGGCTGGCCCCAGTGCGCCTCCGAGGCCCCGTCGACCGCGGACTGCAGCCACCCCGCGGTGGGTGGGGCGTTCCAGCCCCCCTCGGCGCCCCGGACGGTGACCGTGACGGTGGCGCCGTTGGGCGGGTCGGCGATGAGGGCGCGCTCGAGGGCGTCGGCTGCTGCCGCCGGGTCGGCGGTGGGGGCGAGGCGGCAGGAGAGGGTGAGCTCGGTGAAGGGGCGCAGCACGTTGCCGGCCCGGTCCGGGGGCGGGAAGCCGTCGACGGCGATGTTGGCGATGGAGGGCTCCCACGTTCGGGCCCGGAGCAGGTCGACGGCCTCGGCGTGGTCGGGACGGGTGGAGCCGGCCCACGGGAACGCGAGCCCGGCCACGATCTGGTCGGCCGTCGCCGCCATCTGGTCGTGCCGCTCGGCCGGGATGTCGCACCAGAGCTCATCGACCAGCACCCGCCCGGTGTCGGGGTCCTCGATGCGGTCGAGCAGCCGGCGCAGCAGCCGGAACGACGACGGCACGACCCCGCCGGCCGAACCCGAGTGCACGCCCTCGATGAGGACCTCGACCCGGACCGACGCCATGAGCACGCCCCGGAGCGACGTCGTGACCCAGAGCCGGTCGTAGGTGGCCGCACCGGAGTCCAGCCCGACCACGAGCGAGACCTGGCCGAGCCGGTCGCCGAGGGCGTCGAGGTGGGCTGGCAGGTCCGGGCTGCCGGACTCCTCGCTCGCCTCGATGAGCACAAGGAGTCGGGCGTGGCTGCCCCCGGCCTCGCGGAGGGCCTCGATGGCGGCGAGCGAGGAGAACACGGCGTAGCCGTCGTCGGCCCCGCCCCGGCCGTAGAGGAGGTCGCCCTCGAGCACCGGCTCCCACGGGCCGAGACCCTCACGCCAACCGGACATCTCCGGCTGCTTGTCGAGGTGGCCGTAGAGCAGCACGGTGTCGTCGGCCAGCGCCGGATCGGTCGCCGGGATCTCGCACAGCACGATCGGGGTGCGCCCGGGGACCTCGAGGACCTCGACGGTCATCCCCTCGATCGGTCGGGCCTCGCACCACTGGCGGATCAGGGCGGTGGCGGCGGCCATGTGGCCGTTGGCCTCCCACTGCGGATCGAAGGCGGGGGAGACGTTGGGGATGCGCACGTAGTCCTGGAGCGGACCGAGGACGTCGCGGTCCCAGCGGGTGTCCACCGAGGTGCGGATCCGGGCTGCGTCGAGTGCCACGGCCCTTTGCTAGCAGGATGGGCGGGTGCTCCTCGACGCGATCGACCACGTCCAGCTCGCCATGCCGCCCGGCGGGGAGGAGCTGGCCACCTGGTTCTACGAGGGCATCCTCGGGGTGCCCCGCGTCCCCAAGCCGCCGCACCTGGCGGTCCGGGGCGGGTGCTGGTTCGAGCGGGGCTCGCTGCGCATCCACCTCGGGGTGCAGGACGACTTCGTCCCGGCGACCAAGGCCCACCCGGCCTTCACCGTGCTGGACCTGGACCGCCTCGAGGCCACGATCACCACGAACGGGCTCGCCGTGCGACGGGTGGACGACCCCCTGGAGCCCGACGTCCTCTACGTGGACGACCCGTTCGGCAACCGCATCGAGCTGCGCCCGACCCGAGGCGTCGAGGACAAGGCCGACTACGCCCAGGTCGTCGAGGACGTGGCCCGGACCGCGGTGGGGGACCGCCTGGCCGACGAGCTCGCCTTCGTCCACGAGCTGGACCGGCTCAAGACCGTGCTGCGCCAGTCCTTCGTCGGCGAGGCGTCCCGGCGCGAGAACACCGCCGAGCACAGCTGGCACGTCGCCGTCATGGCCGCCGTGCTGAGCGAGCACCTCGAGGCCGACGTCGACCTCGCCCGCGTGGTCCTGCTGCTGCTCGTCCACGACATCGTGGAGATCGATGCCGGCGACACCGGCATCTACGACGACACCTCCAACGGCTCCAAGGAGGAGCGGGAGGAGGCTGCGGCGGACCGCCTCTACGGCCTCCTGCCCGACGACGTCGGCGCCCGCCTCCGGGACGCCTGGGAGGAGTACGAGCACGGCACCACGCCCGAGGCCCGGGCCGCTCGGGTCTTCGACCGGCTCGCGCCGGTGCTGCTCAACCTGAGCGCCGGCGGGATCGCCTGGCGCCGCTGGGGTGTCAGCGCCGACCGGGTGCGGGAGGTCGTCGCCCCGATCGGCGCCGGGGCGCCGGAGCTCGGACGCCTCGTGGACGCCGCCCTGGAGCGGGCTGTCGCCGACGGCCTGCTCCCCGCCGGCGGCTCCGGCCTCATCCTCCCCTGAGGTTGCGACGCCGCTTGTGCTGGTACATGCGGGCGTCGGCCCGGGACAGCACCTCGTCCGGCGACGCGTGATCGCCGGGGGCGATGTAGGCCACCCCGATGCTGGCGGCGACGGGCACGGACCGGTCGTCGACCATGACCCGGTCGCCGAGGGCTCCCAGCAGGCGCTGGCCGAAGCGCTCGGCATCGTGCTCGTCGTCCGCCTCGCCGACCACCACGAACTCGTCGCCGCCGATCCGAGCGGCGACGTCGCCCTGGCGCACCGCGGATGCCAGCTGCCTGGCCACGTGCACCAGCAGGCGATCGCCCACGTGGTGGCCGAGCCGGTCGTTGACGGCCTTGAACTCGTCGAGGTCGACGAACGCAGCTGCGACCCCCACTCGCCGCCGCTGGCGGAGCATCAGCTCGAGCTGGCGGAACAGCAGGTCCCGGTTGGCGAGACCGGTGAGCGGGTCGTGGTCGGCGCGCCGCTCGAGCTCGACGACCAGCTCGGCCACGTGCGCCTGGGCTGTCTTGAGCTCGTCGATGTCGGTGCACGTGCCGAACCACTTGACGATCTTCCCGTCGCGATCGCGCAGAGGCAGTGCCCGGCCCAGCATCCAGTGGTAGACGCCGTCGTGGCGCCGCAACCGGTACTCGATCTCGTACGGCGTCCCTGTCGACGTCGCCTCCTGCCACAGCGTCCACGCAAGGGGACGATCCTCGGGGTGGAAGGGCGGGTTCCAGCCGTCGCCGAGGCTCTCCTCGAGCGTCAGGCCCGTGAACTCGAGCCACTGGCGGTTGAAGTGCTCGTGCCAGCCGTCGGGCCGGGTGATCCACACGATCTGGGGCAGCGTCTCCACGAGCGTGCGCCACTCGGCCTCGCTGGCCTCGAGTCGAGCCACCTGGTCGCGCAGGCTGCGGACCTCGGCCTCGAGCGCGCGGGCGTGCGCCGCTCCTCCGCCGGCCGGTTCGTTCGCCGATCCGGCGGTTGCGTCGTCCACCTCATGACGGTGCCTGCGCGCCGGCCGGCGCACCAGAGCCGTGCGGCCCTCCCGGGATGGCACGATCGTGTCAGATGCCACATTCCGGTCGGGTCATCGCCCTCCCCGACCGTGGTCCGGGGATTCCGTACCCTCGGGGGATGCGCCGCCCGGCCCGCCGCTCGATGGAGCCCGTCGACCTCGACCCGCGCCCTCGCCGGTATCCGGTCATCGGCGCGGTGCACGGCACGCAGATCACCCACCTTCCCACCGGCACCGTCGGCGCGGTCGAGCGGTTCCTCAACTCCCAGCTGCAGGTGAAGGACCGCACCGGGTACGTGCACACGTTCACGGTGGTGCCCGGTGAGTTCGCCATCGACGGCGTCGCCTGCCACCCGGTCTTCGGGTCGGCGACCCCGACCGAGCCCGAGCGCCGCATCTCCGCCTCCGGCTCGATCGCCGTGCGCCACGAGGCCCGGGTCGCTCGGGCGAGCCGCATCCTCGTCGAGGGCGTGCACGACGCCGAGCTGCTCGAGAAGATCTGGGGCGACGACCTGCGCCACGAGGGCATCGTCGTGGAGCGCCTCGACGGCATGGACGACCTCGGCGCGGTCGTGCGCGACTTCCGGCCCGGTCCGACCCGACGCCTCGGTGTGCTGCTCGACCACCTGGTCGAGGGCTCCAAGGAGTCCCGGGTCGCTGCCACCGTGCAGCACCCCCACGTGCTCGTCACCGGCACCCCCTACGTCGACGTGTGGCAGGCCGTGCGCCCGTCGGTGGCTGGGATCGAGGCATGGCCCGACGTCCCGATGGGGGAGCCGTGGAAGGAAGGCGTGCTCGCCCGCATCGGCCGCCCGGGCCAGCACCCGGGCGCGTTCTGGCGAGAGCTGCTGGCCAGCGTCACGACCTACGCAGACCTGTTCCCACCCCTCGTCGGCGCTGTCGAGCAGCTCATCGACTTCGTCACGGAGATCGACGACGGCTGACAGGCCGACAGCAGCGCGTTCGCGAGATCCCGACGGGCCCGCGAGCGCTACGGTCCCGGCACCGAGCAACGATCTGGGAGCGCAGTGGGCACCAGCTGGAACACCGTCGTGCAGGACGCAACAGATCTGCGACGTCGGCTGCACCAGCGACCGGAGCTGGGTTGGAGCGAGACCTGGACGGCAGCGGCGATCCGCGAGGAGCTCGACCGGCTCGGGATCGCCTGGCGGGACTGCGCCGGCACCGGCACGGTCGCCACCCTCGCCGCCGGCGCCACCGGACGGCACGTGGCCCTGCGGGCCGACATCGACGCCATGCCGGTGCACGAGGCGACAGGGGCGACCTGGACCTCGCAGGTCGACGGGATGATGCACGCCTGCGGCCACGACGGGCACACGGCCACGCTCCTCGGCACCGCCCGCTGGCTGGGGGACCACGAGGATGCGCTGCCCGGACCGGTCACGCTCCTCTTCCAGCCCGCCGAGGAGGGCGGCCACGGTGCCCGCGGGATGATCGAGGACGGCGCCCTCGACGGCGTCGATGTCGTGTTCGGCTGGCACAACTGGCCCGCCATCCCGTTCGGCCAGGCCGTGTGCCCCGACGGCACGGTGATGTGCGGCAACGGCACCTTCGAGATCCTCGTCGAGGGCGTCGGCGGCCACGCCAGCCAGCCCGAGGCGACGCGCGACCCGGTGCTCGCCGCCGCGGCCATCACCGTCGCCGTCCAGCAGGTGGTGAGCCGGCGCCTGCCTCCGCAGCAGCCCACGGTCGTCGCGGTCACGTCCATCGACGCGCCCAGCGCCGCCACCGTCACGCCGGCCTCGGCCCGCCTCGGTGGCAGCATCCGGATCGCCGACGAGGCCGCCCGCGACGAGGTCGGCGCCCTCATCGACGAGGTGGCGCACCACGTCGCGGCCGGTCACGGGTGCCGGGCCCAGGTCGTGCACCAGCGTCGCTACGGACCGACGGTCAACCACCCCGGTCCAGCCGCCGAGATGCGGGCGGTCCTCGCCGACGAGCTCGGCGACGGCTGGCACGCCGGTTCGACGCCGGTGCCGATCATGGCGTCGGAGGACTTCAGCTACTACCTCGCCGAGGTGCCGGGCGCCTTCGCGCTCGTCGGCGCCGATGATGGCCAGGGCCACGACGCCTCGTGCCACAGTCCGCACTACGACTTCAACGACGACCTGATCGCCCCCGTGGTGCGCATCTACGCCCGCCTCGCCGGGGCACCGCTTCCCGAAACCGAGATGAGAGACAGGAGCACGACGTGAACAACGAGGCCTTCGAGCAGTGGGAGTCGGCGATCCGCGGGTACTGCCGCGCCTACCCCACGGTGTTCACCTCCGCGAAGAACGCCCGCATGCACGACGAGGACGGCCGCAGCTACCTCGACTTCTTCGCCGGTGCGGGCGTCTTGAACTTCGGGCACAACGACGAGCGCATGAAGCGGGCGATGATCGAGTTCCTCGAGCGCGACGGCGTCGCCCACAGCCTCGACACCCACACCGACGTCAAGCGCGACTTCATCGAGCGCTTCGCGGAGGTCGTGCTCGAACCCCGCGGCATGGACCACAAGATGCAGTTCATGGGTCCCACCGGCACCAATGCTGTCGAGGCCGCACTGAAGCTGGCCCGCAAGGTCACGGGTCGGCCCCACGTCGTGGGGTTCAGCCACGGCTTCCACGGGATGACGCTGGGCTCCCTCGCCCTCACGGCCAACGACGTCTTCCGCCAGGCGGCCGGCGTGCCCCTCGAGCACGTCGTGCGCCTGCCCTTCGAGACCGCTGCCGGCGGTGGGCTGAAGGGGCTGGAGAGCTACCGGGCGGCCCTCGAGGACAGCTCGAGCGGCCTGCTGCCGCCTGCGGCGTTCGTCGTCGAGGTCATCCAGGCCGAGGGTGGCGTGAACGTGGCCTCGCCCGAGTGGCTCCACGCCGTGCAGGACCTCGCCCGCGACGTCGGGGCGCTGTTCATCATCGACGACATCCAGGCCGGGTGCGGGCGCACCGGCTCCTACTTCAGCTTCGACGGCATGGACCTGGACCCCGACATCGTCACCCTGGCCAAAGGCATCGGTGGCTTCGGTACCCCGCTCGCCATGAACCTCAACAAGCCCGAGCACGACGAGCACTGGTCGCCGGGCGAGCACACCGGCACCTTCCGCGGGCAAGGCCTGTCCTTCGTCGCGGGCACCGAGGCCCTGAGCTACTTCACCGACGACACCCTCATGAACCAGGTCGCCGAGAAGGGTGAGATCATGCGCCAGCGCCTGCGCTCCCTCGCCGACGCACGCGCCGACCACGGCTGGGACGTGCGGGGCCGGGGGATGATGCAGGCCGTCGACGTGGTCGACGGCGCCTACGCGAAGGACGTGCAGCGCGAGTGCTTCGAGCGCGGCCTGCTCATCGGGCCGTGCGGCACCGGCGGCCGCGTCATCAAGCTGATCCCGCCGCTCACCATCCCCGAGGACGAGCTCACCGAGGGCCTCGACATCCTGGAGGCAGCGATCGACGCCACGTGGAGCGCCTCGTGAGGGCACGCGACGACATGCTCTTCCCGTTCGAGGAGTACGAGCTGCGCATCCGCGAGCTGCGGGAGCGGATGGAGGAGCGCCTGCTCGACGCGGTGGTCATCACTGCGCCGGGCAACCTCATGTACCTCACCGACTACCAGACCACGGGCTACTCCTTCTTCCAGGCCCTGGTGGTCCCGCTCGACGGCGAGCCCTTCACGATCACCCGGGCGATGGAGGAGTCCAACGTCATCGAGCGCACCTGGGTCGAGCTCACCCGGACGTACTCCGACACCGGCGACGCCATCCAGCTGCTCGTCGAGTCGCTGCGCGAGTTCGGCCTCGAGGGCAAGGCCATCGGCTACGAGCGCAACAGCTACTTCTTCCCCGCCTACCAGCAGGACCGCATGGCCGACGCCTTCCGCGACGGCCGGCTGCAGGACTGCTACGGGATCGTCGAGGAGGGGCGCATCGCCAAGTCGCCGCTCGAGATCGACGTGATGAAGCGGGCCGCGAAGGCGACCGAGGCCGGCATGCGGGCCGGCCTGGCTGCGTGCCAGGCGGGCATCACCGAGAACGAGATCGCCGCCGAGGTCAGCGCAGCGATGTTCCGGGCCGGCGGCGAGTTCCCGGCCGTGATGCCCTACATCACCTCCGGCCCGCGCACCATGATCGGCCACGCCACCTGGGAGGGCCGCACGGTCCAGCCCGGGGAGCACGTGTTCATCGAGGTCGGCGGCTGCTACCGCCGCTACCACACGGCCATGATGCGCACCGCCGTCATCGGCGAGCTCAGCGACTCCATGCAGCGGGCCCAGGACCGCATGAAGTGGTGCATCGAGGAGATGCACGCAACGGTGCGGCCGGGGATGACGATCTCCGACTTCGACCAGCTGGTCCGATCCATCATCGTCGCCAACGAGATCGGCGCCGAGCTCGTCACCCGGGCCGGCTACTCGATCGGCATCGCCTTCCCGCCGAGCTGGGACGAGGGCTACATCCAGTCCATCAAGCCCGGCGACAACACCGTCCTGCAGGAGGGCATGACCTTCCACGTCATCCCGTGGATGTGGGGTGTGGACGGGGACAAGACCGTCGGCATCTCCGACACCATCCGCGTCACCGCCGACGGCATCGCGTCCTTCTTCACCCTCGACCAGGACTTCACCGTCGCCGACCGTCCAGAGGAGCTCCCATGCTGACCGTCATCGACCCGACGACGGGGTCCGAGCTGCACACCCTGCCCGCCGCCGACCGGAGCGAGCTGGATGCCACCCTCGGCCGTGCCCAGGAGGCCTTCGACGGCTGGCGCCGTCGGAGCTTCGCCGAGCGGGCCGCGGTGCTGCGCGCCGTCGCAGCTCGCATGCGCGAGGACATCGAGCGGCTCGCGCTGCTCATGACCGAGGAGATGGGCAAGCCCATCACCGAGGCGCGCGGCGAGGTCAACAAGGCGGCCTGGGCCGCCGAGCACTACGCCGAGCACGCCGAGGAGTACCTGGCGACCGACGTCATCGAGTCCGACGCCACCTCCAGCTACGTGCAGTACCTGCCCATCGGGCCGGTGCTCGGCATCCTGCCGTGGAACGCACCCTTCTGGCTGGCGTTCCGCTTCTGCGCCCCGGCGCTCATGGCCGGCAACACGTGCGTGATGAAGCACGACCCCCACGTCCCCGCCTGCGCCGCGGCGATCGCCGAGGTGTTCGAGGCGGTGGGCGCGCCGCCCGGGGTCTTCCAGAACCTGCCCCTGCAGACCGACGACGTGGCCACTGCCATCGCCGATCCTCGCATCCGGGCGATCTCCTTCACCGGCTCCGAGCGTGCCGGATCCGCGGTCGCCGCGGCTGCTGCGGCCGAGCTGAAGCCCGCCGTGCTCGAGCTCGGCGGCTCCGACCCGGCGATCGTGCTCGCGGATGCCGACCTCGACGCCGCGGCCGCGGCGATCGCCACCATGCGGATCATCAACGCCGGCCAGTCGTGCATCGCCGCCAAGCGGATCATCGTCGAGGACAGCGTCCACGACCGCTTCGTCGACCTCCTGCAGGAGCGCTTCGCTGCGCTGGTGGTGGGCGACCCGCGCGAGGAGACGACCCAGATCGGCCCCATCGCCCGGGACGACCTGCGCGAGAACCTGCACCGCCAGGTCCGCCAGACCATCGACGCCGGCGCGACGTGCCGGCTCGGCGGCGAGCTCCCCGACGGCGACGGCTTCTATTACCCGGTCACGCTCCTCACCGACGTGGAGCCGGGCATGACCGCCTGCGTCGAGGAGACGTTCGGTCCCGTGGCCGCCGTCCTGCGGGTCGGCTCTGCTGAGGAGGCGCTGGCCCTCGCCAACGACACGCCCTACGGGCTGGCGGCGTCGGTGTGGACATCCACCGAGCGGGGCGAGTGGATGGCCGCCGACATCGAGGCCGGGCAGGTCGCGGTGAACGGCGTGGTCAAGACCGACCCCCGACTGCCATCCGGTGGCGTCAAGCGCTCCGGTTACGGGCGCGAGCTGGGCCCCCACGGGATCCACGAGTTCGTGAACGCCCAGCAGGTCTGGATCGGCCCCTCCACCGCCTGAGGGGGACGGGGCGGAAGATCCGACACGGTGGGGGTGTTGCAGGCAGCACCCCCACCCCGGAGCCGATCTTCATGCCGACGTCCGAGCTGTTCTCCTTCCCTGACCCCGTCAACGAGGTCTCCGCCCGCCTCGTCGCCGCCGGGGTCGTCACGATGTCCGTGGCTGCCATCGCCCTCGATCTGCGCTGGCTCGTGGCGGTCATCGCCTACGGCTTCGTGGCCCGGGTCCTCACCGGTCCGACCTTGAGTCCCCTCGGGCAGCTGGTCACCCGGGTCCTGACCCCGGCGCTCGACCGGCCGCCCAGGCTCGTGCCCGGGCCGCCGAAGCGCTTCGCCCAGGGCATCGGCGTGGCCTTCTCCGTGACCGCGCTCGTGCTGGTCCTGGCCGGTCAGTGGGGCGCGGCCCAGGTCGCGCTCGGCATGCTCGCCACCGCCGCGTTCCTCGAAGCGGCCTTCGCGCTGTGCCTGGGGTGCAAGGCGTTCGCGCTGCTGATGCGCGCCGGGGTCATCCCCGACGATGTGTGCGAGCGCTGCAACGACATCTGGGCGACCAGCGCCTGACCCCAGAGCCCGCTCCGAAGCGGCCTGATCAGAGGTCGAGCAGGGCGTTCTCCAGCACCTCGGTGAGGGCTGGGTGGATCCACATCTGCTCACGGGCCATCTCGTCGACGGTCCGACCGAAGCGCATGCCCTGGATGAGGGTCTGGATCAGCGTGGAGGCCTGGGGCCCGATGATGTGGGCGCCGAGGAGGCGGCGCGTCTGGGCGTGGGCCACCAGCTTCACGAACGACGTCGTGTCCTCCATGGCCCAGCCGTACGCCGTCGAGCCGTACTCCTTGATCGCGGTCACGAACGGCACCCCGTCGGTCGCAGCCTCGTGCTCGGTCATGCCGACCGACGCGACCTGCGGGTTGCCGAACACCGCGTGGGGGACGATCGAGTAGTCCATGCGCCACGGGTCGTCGGGGTTGGCCAGGTTGTGGAACACGACGCGCGCCTCGGCGTTGGCGACGTGCTTGAGCTGGAAGTGGTTGGTGAGGTCGCCCAGGGCGTAGATGCCCTCCACGTCGGTCTGCAGGTCCTCGTGGACGATGACCCGACCGGACGGGTCGGTGCGGACACCGGTGCGCTCCACCGCGAGCTGGTCGCTGTTGGGCACCCGGCCCGTCGCCACCAGCAGCTCGTCGACCTCGAGCGTCGACTCCTGCCCGTCGTGCAGGAGGTGGACGAGGATCGAGCCGGACCCGGTGCGTTCGACCCGGGTCACCGCCGTCTCGAGGTGGAGGTCGAAGCGGCCGGCGGCCAGCTCGGTGTAGCGCCGGGAGATGTCGTCGTCCTCGGAGCGGAGGAGCTTCGGGCCCCGGTTGAGGATGGAGACGTGGGTGCCGAAGGCGTCGAAGACGTGGCCGAGCTCGGTGGCGATGTAGCCCCCGCCCAGCACGGCCATGCGCTTCGGCAGCTCGGGCAGGCGCATCACCGTGTCGGACGTGTGGTAGCCGACCTCGTCGAGCCCGGGGACGTCGGGGACGTAGGGCCGGGCGCCCGCCGCCAGCAGGAACTTCTCGCCCCGCAGCTGCTCGCCGTCCACCTCGAGGACCTTGTGGTCGACGAAGGCGCCGCTGCCCCGGAAGACCGTGATGTTCTCGCAGTCCTCGGCCCGGTAGCGCTCGCCGCCTGCGGCGATCGGATCGATGCGGCCGAAGACCCGGTCGACGATCGACGGCCAGTCCACTGATTCGACCGAGGCCTTCACGCCGTAGCGCTCGGACTCCCGCACGTGCATGGCGATGTCGGCGGCGTAGATGAACATCTTCGAGGGGATGCACCCCACGTTGAGGCACGTGCCGCCGAAGATGCCCCGCTCCACCATGGCGATGCGTGCGCCGTCCAGCTCCGGGGGGATGGAGTTGCCCGAGCCGCTGCCGACGATGACGAGGTCGAAGTCCTGCACCCGGTGATCTCTACCAGTCTTCGTGGGGAGTTCGTCGCACTTGGGCGGGATCGTTCGAGGCGGTGCCGGCTGGTGATACCGGTCAAGCGGTGAGCAACCAGATCAATCCACGCATAAAGACGCTAAAATGTGTCATCCGCGGCTCCTGCGGGTGCCGGACCAGAGGTGTTCCCGCACACCCAGACCAAGGAGCACTCCCATGAACCGCAAGCTCGTCGCCGCCGCAGCAGCCAGCTGCCTCACCCTCGGCCTCGGCGCCAGCGCCGCCGCCGCCGGCCCGCCCGCCGGGGTGCCCGGCAAGGGTGTGCCGGCCGGCATCCAGTGCCAGCAGGCGGGCATCAGCACCCTGCAGACCCTCGAGATCCTCGACGACGTCGCTCGCGACGGCATCGAGGTGGTGGATGTCGGGACGCTGCAGCTGCCCACCGTGCTGGAGCTGCACCGGCAGAGCCCGGAGCTCTTCCAGACGGGCGGCGTGACGGTCGTCGTGCCCGGGATCGGTGACGTGGCCGCCACCTGGTGCGATCCCGCCTGATCATCAGCCACTGAGTGGAGCGCCCCCGGCGAAGGTGTCGGGGGCGCTTCCGCGCTCGTAGCGTCCAGGCCCATGGATCGCCGCCCCGACATCCACTTCCACTTCGACCCCGTCTGCCCGTTCGCGTGGCTGACGTCGCGCTGGGTCCGGAGCGTGGCCCGCCAGCGCGACTACGAGGTCGACTGGCGGTTCATCTCGCTGCGGCTGATCAACAGCCACGTCGACTACGACGCCCACTTCCCGCCCGAGTACGAACAGGGCCACACCGCGGGCCTGCGGATGCTGCGGGTCTGCACCGCAGCCCGGGAGCGCCACGGCCGGGAGGTCATGGGCGACCTCTACACCGCGCTCGGCGGCAGCGTGTTCGACGTCGACCCGCCGGCGGATCAGGCCGCCTACCGCGACGGCATGGGGGCGCGCTCGACGGTAGAACCCCTGTTGACCGGCCTCGGGTTCGATGCCGACCTGGTCGATGCGCTGGACGATCCGGCCTGGGACGACGTGATCCGCCAGGAGACCGACGACGCGCTGGAGCGGACCGGTCGGGACGTCGGCACACCGATCATCGCCTACGACCCGCCGGACGGCCCCGCCTTCTTCGGGCCGGTCATCAGCCGGGTCCCGAACGACGAGGATGCGCTGCGGCTCTGGGACGCGGTCCTGGAGCTGACCTCGTTCCCGGGCTTCGCCGAGCTGAAGCGGAGCCTGCGGGAGCGCCCGGCCTTGCGGGTCAGCGGGACGACGCCCGATCAGGCGCCCGTCGAGGAGGACTGGCACCAGGGCAGCAGGCGGCTGAAGAAGTAGCGCCGGGCCTTCCGCGGTCGGTCCCTGGCGCTCGGGGCCCCGCTTCGTCACGGGCGCCGAGATCGTCACCCTGCAGGGGCAGGGGCACCTCGCCACCACGTTCGCCCCGAACCGGTTCGCCGAGGTGGTGCTCGACTTCGTCGATCGGCACTGAGGCGTTGCGTGCCCTCGACAGGAATCGAACCTGTGGCCTACCGCTTAGGAGGCGGTCGCTCTATCCGACTGAGCTACGAGGGCGGGACTTCCGCGTGGAGCTACGCGCATCCACCGGCGGGCGAGGGTACTGCCGCGCTCGACGGGTGTCCGACCCGTCGGGCATCTGCGCCGGCTTCGGAGAGCTCCCCGGCCCTATGGGGACCTTTGGCCCTGTGAGGGCCGTGCCCGCCCGCGCACGGTGAGCGTCGCGAGAGATGTGTCCACCTCAGGAGGAACGTCCATGACCTCGACCCGATCACTGCACCGAGCCGGCGTGGTGCTCGCCACGGCCATGCTCGTCTTGACCTCGGCGATCGGCGCTGCGGGCGCCCAGGAGACGCCCCAGCTCAGCGCTGACCGCTACGGCACGGCCGCCCGCGCCGCCCTCGATGCCTTCCCGGACGGCGCGGACGTGGCAGTGCTGGCGTCCGGGGAGGACTTCGCCGACGCCCTCGCCGCTGCACCCCTGGCTGCCGCGTACGACGCGCCGATCCTGTTGAGCGCACGCGATGTGCTTCCCGATTCGACTCGCGACACGCTCGCCTACCTGGGCGTCGCCGACGTGCTGGTCATGGGCGGCCCTGATGCGGTCAGTCACGACGTGACCAACTCGCTCCACGTCGACTACCAGGTGAGCCGCGTCGCCGGTGATGACCGGTACGCCACGGCGGCCCGTGCCGCGCTCGACGCGTTCCCCGGTGGCACGAACGTGGCGGTGCTGGCATCCGGGGAGGACTTCCCCGACGCGCTCGCCGCAGCTCCTCTGGCCGCGGTCTACGACGCGCCGATCCTGCTCACCGGCCGGGACCAGATGCCCGACGTCACCCGTGACCTCCTCGCTGAGCTGAACGTCGCCGACGTGCTGGTCATGGGAGGCCCTGATGCGGTCAGTCACGACGTGACCAACTCGCTCCACGTCGACTACCAGGTGAGCCGCGTCGCCGGCGCTGATCGGTACGAGACGGCGGTGACCGCCTCGCTCGACTGGACCGACGGAGCCAACGTGGTCGTGCTGGCCTCCGGGGAGGACTTCCCCGACGCACTGGCTGCGGCCCCGCTGGCTGCGTTCTTCGACGCACCGATCCTGTTGACGGGACGTGACGCCCTGCCCGATGTGACCCGCGACCGCCTCGCGGAGCTGAACGTCGCGGACGTGTTGGTCATGGGTGGGCCTGAAGCGGTCAGCAACGAGGTGACCAACTCGCTGCACGTCGACTACCAGGTCTCGCGGGTCGCCGGATGACGCGCACCGCCGGCTCCTCAACGGCGGGTGGAGCGGAAAGGGTCGGAGGTCGGCTGGCCTCGGGTCGGAGGGCTCTGGGGTCGTTCGCCGCTGCTCTCTACGGTGGGAATCGGTCCACGTGGTCTCGGTTCCGATCCCGTGGCCATCAGCCCTGCTCGCCAGTGCGACGGGGTCCAGTGGCGCTCCTGACCTGGCGTCTCCATCTTCTCGAGGGGCCGAAGGTAAGGGGGAGCGAGCATGCGAACATCTGCGATGGCTGGGGCCTTTCAGGATCTGGGTCCGCGGCCAGCGCGGCTGGCCGGGTGCCTCGGCAGTGTCGAGTCAACCGGCGCGGCCTCGATGCCGGGGGGTGAGCTCCCATGTCGCTCCAGGTGACGACTGTCCAGCACTCGCCCGATGTGATCGTCGTGCGGATCGGGGGCGTTGGTGAGGAGCGGCTGCTTCTCACGCTGATCGACGGCATCGAGGCCATCTCGAACGGCGTGCCGTGCTTGGTGATCGACGTCGATGAGCTGGTGCTCTTCAGCGCGACCGCCGTCCGCAGCTTCGTGGGCCATCTCCTCGAACGGCTCGATGACGGCTGCGTGGTCTTCACGGCTCGCCGCGGCACGGCGCGACAGGTCCTCCGCCGTTGGGGCGGCAGCGGGCTCGTGATCGTGGACTCTGCCGACCATGCCCGTGCCCGCTGCAGCCCGCAGGTCGCCGGATGACGGCGACACCAGTGCTTGCTCCACGGAAGGGAAGCCATGGACCCCGATGACCATGCCAAGGATGATCCGACACCTGAGCACGTGAGGTACCACGGCGATGGTGTGCTGCGGCTCGGCGACCGGGTGATCGAACACGTGCACGCCGACCTCATCGGGGGACGGAGCCACTACAGCGTCGGTGGACGGGTTGCCGAGGGCCCACGTTGGTGGCGAGGAAGGGTGGAGTGGGACGGAGACGACGATCAGCCGGTCACGTGCAGCGAGGTGATCATCGAGGTCGACAACGGACGATCCGGCGTCGCAGTCATCGAGCCGGCTCCGAACGCACCCGCCCACAGCGCCGTCCTCCACGGGGTCGGACCGCCGCCCTTCGAGGTCCCGTGAAACTGGCACGGATGTACCGTGGCGGCGAGACCGACCGGGGGCGGGTGTCGTGATCGACGAGGGTCAGCTGAGGCAGGCGTTGGCGAACGTCGCCGAGTCGCTCGCTCGAGACAGATCGGTCGCCGACGTGCTCCACGACCTCGTCGACGACGCCACGAGGGTCTTCGACATCTGCGGGGCGGGCATCTCCATGGCTGATGCGCAGGGCAGGCTCCGCTCCGTGACGGCGTTGAGCGAGTCCATCGCCTCCCTCGAGATGATCGAGGAGCGCACTCGGCAAGGACCGTGCCATGAGGTCCACGACCTCGGGAAGCCGTTGCGCATCAGCGATCTGCGGGACCACGCCGACCGGTGGCCTGACCTCGCACGGGCCGCCGAGAAGGCGGGCGTAGTCGCCGCCGCCGGGGTTCCGCTGCACATCGAAGACGCCGAGTTCGGGGTCCTCACCTTGTACGACACCCGTCCACGCCAGTGGACCGATCGACAGATCGAAGCGGCCCAGCTGCTCGCCGACACGACCACCGGCTACATCGTGTATGCCTCGGCCTACCGAGAAGCGACGGAGGTCGTCGCCCAGCTGGAGCATGCGCTGGAGACCCGGATCATCGTCGAGCAGGCCAAGGGTGTGCTGGCCAACGAGCGGAGCATCTCCGTCGACGCTGCGTTGCAGATCCTGCGTCGGCACGCACGGAACCACAACGCCAAGCTGTCGGTGGTCGCGCACGCCGTGGTGAACCTCGACCTACGTCCCTAGCCCCGCTCCCGCGCGCTGACGACCGGGCGAGGCGGGGTCTGTCCGTTGCGGCCGATGTCAAGTCCACGTAGGGTCGTCGACAGGTCGCTCCGCTCCTGACCTCGGTGGGATGGCTGCACGCTCCGCACATGTTTGCGGGCGTGGTGGCGCTCTCGTCCTCGGCGCACACGATCGATCGACGTGTGGATGCTTGGAGGGTGACATGGCTCAGATGGATGCCTCAGACGCACTCGGCGCCGCACACCTGCCCCGGCGCGCGACCCGGGTGCTGAGCAGTGCGGGGCTCCACTGATGCTGGACACCCGGGTCCCGCCGGCCCGCACCGGCGACCTCGACTGGACCGAGCTCTCTCGAACCACGACTGCGCTCGGCGTCGCCACCGACGCTGCGACCGCTGGCGCGGCGCTCGTCGACGGCTGCCACCGTGGCCTCGGGGCGGCAGCGACCGCGGTGTGGCTCGGCGACGGCGACCAGCACCTCATCGCGTCGTACGGGCGCGTTCCCGTCGCTACCGACCTCCCGGCGCCGGGCGGAGGACGCGGTGCGTTGCTGCACGGGCGCGACGCAGACGGATCGCCGACGTGTGCATCCGTCACCGCTGTGCCCGGTGACAGCGCCGTGGTGAAGTTCTGGGCGCGGTTCGCCCGCCACGACCACCTCGGACCCGCCCGCCTGGGCGCGCTGGAGGTGCTCGTCGCCGCAGGGGTCGCCGCGCTGCGTCGCACCCACCTCGGCGCGCAGACGAGCCAGGCCGGTCTCCTCCTGCAACGACGTCTGCTCCCCGAGATCGGACCGGGATCCACCGGCGAGGCAGCTGCCCGCTACGCACCCGCCGGCGACGGCAGCAAGGTCGGCGGCGACTGGTACGACATCGTCCACACGCGTGACGGGCGCACGGTGCTCGTCCTCGGTGATGTCGCCGGGCACGGCATCGAAGCCGCCGTCCAGATGAGCGAGTTCCGCACCGCCCTCTACAGCCACCTACTCGAAGGTCTCCCCGCGACCATCGCGCTGGCCCGGCTCAACGACCTCGCCCTGGACCGAGATGGCTTCGCCACGTGCTGCTGCGTGGAGATCGGCCCGCAGGGCACGGTCGTGACCTCGGCGGGTCACCCTCCGCCCATCGTGACCGGGTCCAACGGCCACGCCAGCCTCTGCGCGGTTCGGCCGGGACCACCCGTCGGGGCCATCGCGGAGGCCACGTACCGGGCGCATCGCTGGGAGGTGCGGCCCGGTGACACGATCGTGCTCTACAGCGATGGCCTCGTCGAGACCGTCGACACGGTCATCACCGACCAGATCGAGCGACTCCGTCGTGCGGCTGGCAACGCCGGCACCAACGCGCCTGATGAGCTCGCCGACCACCTGCTGGCGCTCGCCGGCCCCCAGAACCTGTTGCGCGACGACATCGCCGTGCTCACCTTCCGGCCCGGCGCCGCGGTGCTCGACGCCGGCGAGCAGGCCAGCCACGCTCGGGTTCCGATCGGGCAGCTGCCCCTCTCCGCCGACCTGATCTGGCAGCTCGTGGACGCAACACCGGATGCCCTGGTGGTCACCGACCCGACCGGCACCGTCGTCCTGGCGAACCACCGCACCGAGTCGCTCTTCGGGTACAGCCGCAGTGAGCTCATCGGCACCTCCATCGACCGCCTCGTACCCGAGGACGTCCGAACCGGCCACGCCGACCACCGGCAGCGCTACCTGGAGAACCCGACCACACGGCCGATGAGCAAGCGGCAGCTCCGGGGCCGTCACCGCGACGGCACCACGATCGTCGCCGAGGTGGCCCTCAGCCCCGTCCGCATGGATGGGCACACCTACGTGATCGCCACCATCCGCCCGCAGCACGAACGGACCCACCGATGATCCACGATCACCACGCCACCACCCCGAACAGCCACGACGAGATCCACGTCAACACCTTCGCCATCGTGCGGATCCGGAGTCGGGTGATCCACTCCGTTCGTGCCGACCTCTTCGGTGGCCGGAATCAGTGCAGCGTGGGCGGCGAGATCAAGGAAGGCCCTCGGTGGTGGCGGGGCCATCTCCACTGGCCCGATGGGCAGACGCCTCCTCGTGCAGGCACTGAGATCCTCCTGGAGCTCGACGACGGGCGATCCGCCCCTGCCGTCACCGAGCCCACTCCGGCCGGACCCGAGCGCACCACTTCCATACACGGGATCGGCCCGCCCCCCTTCGACGTGCCCTGAGCAACAGGTCACCGGCCCAGAACGGCCGGTGCTGGGCCCACGTCCGGGCCCGGAACTCTGAACTGGCCCAACAGCACCAATCTGCAACCACCAACTGAAACAGGAGAGTCCGATGGCTTCCGTCGCACGTGTCACCGAGATCAGCGCACGTTCCGAGACCAGCTTCGAGGACGCAGTCCGCGTCGGCGTCGAGCGCGCCGCCCAGACCCTGCACAACCTGCGAAGCGCCTGGATCAAGGAGCAGGAGGTCTCCCTCAGCGCTGATGGCCAGATCACCGGCTACGAGGTGATCATGAAGGTCACCTTCGTGCTCGACGAGTGAGACGGGCTGACGTGAACGACCCCGGAGGGGGGTGGATGGAAGCACCGACCGTCTGCAAGGACCTCGCAGGATGACGCAGCGCACCGCTCGACACCGATCTCGGGTCATGGTCCTCGCTCCGACGCCGTTGCTCACGGTCACCGTCGAGGCGGGCGGCGCCGGTGACGAGATCCACCTCCATCCCGGCGGGCAGGGGGTCTGGGTCGCTCGGCTGGTCGCCAGCCTCGGCGTGGACGTCGTGCTGTGCTCGTCCTTCGGCGGCGAGACCGGAACGGTCATCAGGTCGCTGCTGGAGCGATGGGACATCGATGTCCGCGCCGTGTCCGCCGCCGGTGGCAACGGCGCATACATGCACGATCGACGCTCGGGGGAGCGGGTGCCCTTGGCCGAGATGGGGGCCATGGCTCGGTCCCGACACGAGGTCGACGAGCTCTACGGCGTCGCGTTCGTGGCCGGCCTGAACGCAGACCTCGTGGTGCTCGGCGGCCCGGAGACGCCCGGCCTGACCCGAGGCGACGTCCCCGATCTCGTGCCGCTCGAGGTCTACACCCGCATGGCGCGGGACCTGCGCCGGAACGGCACGGCGGTCATCGCCGACCTGTGCGGACCTCCCCTCGACGCAGCGCTCGAAGGAGGGCTCGATCTCCTCAAGATCAGCGATGAGGAGCTGGCGGTCACCGGGGAGGTGAAGGACGCGACCAGGCCTTCCTTGTTCGAGGCGCTGCGCCGCCTGGCCGCCCGCGGAGCCGCTGCAGTCGTCGTCACCCGTGGCGAACAACCGACGTTGGCGCTGTTGGAGGGCCGCTACTACGAGGTCCGGGGACCGAGCGTCGACCCTGTCGATCAGCGCGGAGCGGGCGATTCAGTGACCGCCGGCATCGCCGTCGCGCTGGCGAGGGGATCCAGCGTCCAGGAGGCGGTGCGGGTCGGAACCGCCGCCGGGACCCTCAACGTGACCCGCCGGGGGCTGGCCAGCGGGAGCGGCCGCGAGATCGAGCTGCTCGTACCCCACATCGAGATGGTGGAGGTGACCGCTTGAGGCTCAGCTCCGGTTCGGCGATGGGCCTCGCCGGGCACGCACGCCCTGGATCGCGATCACGGGCACGAGGCCGAGTGCGAAGGCGGTGAGGTAGGCGCTGCCAGGGAGTGTCGTGAGACCGAGCAGGTCGCGCAGGGGCCCGACCGTGAGGGCGGCCAGGGTCAGCGCCAGGGTGATGCCGAGCGCGGCCCACAGCCAGGGGTTCTGTGTGGCGCCGCGGAAGCCGGATCCGTGCTCGCTTCGGGCATTGAACACGCCGAGGGTCTGTCCGATGGTCATCGCCGTGAACGCCATGGTCTGCATCCCCTCCACGGAGAGGTCCAGCGACCAGCGAGCGAGTCCGTAGGCGACGAGGCCCACGCCGGCCACCAGAGATGCGTGGGTCACGGTGCGACCGAGGAGGCCACGGTCGACGACGGGCTCGGCGGGATCCCGGGGTGGATCGCGCATGACGTCCTCGCGGCCCGGCTCGAGGGCGAGCGCGAAGGAGGGGAGCACGTCGATGATCAGGTTGTTCCAGAGGATCATCAGTCCGGCGAGCGGGGGGTCGACGCCGGCGGCCAGGGCGATGGTGATCACGGCGACCTCGGCGAGGTGCCAGGAGAACAGGAACTGGGCGAAGCGCCGGATGTTGGCGAAGATGCGCCGGCCCTCGGCCACCGCCGTGACGATGGTGGGGAACTCGTCGTCGAGGAGCACGATGTCGGCGGCGTCACGAGCGACGTCGGTGCCCGAGCCCATGGCGACGCCGACGTCGGCCTGGCTGAGCGCCGGGGCGTCGTTGACCCCGTCACCGGTCACCGCCACGACCTCCCCTGCGGCCTGCAACGACTCGACGATGCGCAGCTTGTGCTCCGGCGCGACCCGGGCGAACAGCGCCGCGCGCCCGGCGTGCTCGACGAGCTCGTCGGCGCTCAGGTCGTCGAGCTCCTTGCCGGTGACGGCATGGCCATCCGAGATCCCCATCCGTGACCCGATGGCCGCGGCGGTGTCCGGTCGGTCGCCGGTGATCATCACGGTGCGGATCCCCGCCTGAGCCAGCACCTCGATGGCGTCGATCGCCGTGTCCCGCGGCGGGTCGTGCATGCCGACCAGACCCAGCACCTCGGCCTGCTCGAACAGCGCCTCGTCCGGAGCGTCGTCACCCACCACCGGCCCGCGAGCGAACGCCAGCACCCGCAACGCTCGGCTGGCCATCTCCTCGGCCGCCTCGAGGAGCCCGGCGTGCCGGTCCGGGTCGAGGAGCACCTCCGGGGCGCCCTTCACGTGCGTCGCCCCGTCGGCCACGACGGCCATGCGCTTGGCCTCGGAGCTGAACGGCACCTCCCGCTCCCGGGGGTGCTCCTCCCGCAGTTCCCGCCACTCGACGTTCCGCTCGGATGCGCCGTGGAGCAGGGCGACCTCGGTCGGGTCGCCGATCGGTTGGCCGTCGGTGTCGACGTCTGCGTCGTTGCACAGCGCGGCCGTCACCCACAGGTCGTGCTCGTCACCGTCGTCGGCGGTGGTGACCTCGACGACCTCCATCTCGTTCCGGGTGAGCGTGCCGGTCTTGTCCGAGCAGATCACCGTGGTGGAGCCGAGCGTCTCCACCGCCGGTAGCCGCCGCACCAGGGCGTTGCCGGCGGCCATCCGCCGCATCCCCACCGCCAGCGTGAGCGTCGCGACCGCGGGGAGGCCCTCGGGCACCACGGCGATCGCCAGTGCCACCGCCACCTCGATCGCCTCGTCGGTCTCGAGCCCTCGGAGCACGCCCAGCGCCAGCAGTGCGATGGCGCCCACGACGACGGCGATCGCGAGCTGTCGGCTCAGGCGGCTCAACCCCTCCTGCAGCGGCGCCTTGGTGTCGTCGGCCGACTCGGCGAGATCCGAGATGCGCCCCATCTCGGTGCTGCGTCCCGTCGCGACCACGACCCCCCGCCCGCGCCCGGCCGCAACGGTGGTGCCCGTGTAGAGCATCGAGGTGCGCTCGGCCAGGGGCGTCTCTGCAGCGACGGGCTCCACGGCCTTGGTGACCGGCTCGTTCTCCCCGGTGAGGCCGGCCTCGTCGACCCGCAGCTCCTCGGCCTCGAGCACACGGAGGTCCGCCGGCACCTGCTCGCCCGCCTCGATCCCGACGACGTCGCCCGGCACGAGGTCGCCGGCGTCGATCTCGTAGCGACGGTCGCCACGCTCCACCTCGGCGGTCGTGGTCATCAACGCCCGGAGCGACTCCATGGAGCGGGCGGCCCGCAGCTCGGTGACGAAGCCGACCACGGTGTTGACGACGAGGACGACGCCGATGGCCGCGGCTTCCACCACCTCACCAGCCACCAACCCGGCGGCCGCCGCGCCCAGCAGCAGGACGATGACCGCGTCGGCGACCTGGTTCCACACCACGCGCCACCACGGCGTCCGCTTGCCCTGGCCGAGCCGGTTCGGCCCGAACCGTTCCCGCCGCTGGCGGACCTCGTCTTCCGAGAGCCCGACCCCTGGGTCGACGTCGAGCGCTGCCGTGACCGCCTCGGCCCCCGCGGCATGTGGTGCGTCGATGCCCGGGCCCTCGGTTCGGTCATCCATGTGGCAAACCCTACGAGTACAGGTTGTGGGGCCTGGCTCGAGCCGGGGCCGCACGTGCATCGGCGCTCGACGGCTTCACCGGGCTCCATGTCGATGTCGCCGGCGCCGTCGAGCCCCGGTGTGGTGACCCTGGCAGGCGACGGGTAGGTGACGGGTCGCCCAACGACCCCGAACGAGGAGACCCCATGTCCGGCAAGACCTACAAGAAGACCAACCTGATCGGCGAGTCCCCGGACAGCATCGAAGCTGCTGTCGAGACCGCCCTCAAGCGCTCCGCTCAGAAGGTCCGCGGTCAGGAGTGGTGCGAGATCAAGGACATCCGGGCCAACGTCAACGAGAGCGGTGGCGTGGACCTCTGGCAGGTCGAGCTCCAGGTCGCCTTCGTCGTCGAGTCGTAGCGAGCTGCGGCCCGAACGGGTCGCGATCCGCGGATCGACCCAGCCCTGGCGGGCCTCCCGTCAGGGCTGGAGGCGTTCTTCGATGACCTGTCTGGCGATCTCGCGCACCGGCGTGCTCCTGCTGCGCGCGTGGTTCCGCAGACGGTTGAACGCCTGGGCCAGCGATTCGTCGTGGCGCTCGGAGAGCACGCCCTTGGCCTGCTCGATGACCACGCGCGTGTCGAGGGCGTTCTGCAGCTGGCCGGCCAGCTCCGAGGTCTCCTCGTGGAGCCGTACGGCGAAGATGTACGACACGGCGACATCGGCCAACATCCGCGCCGTGCTGAGCTGGGTCTCGGTCAGCTCGGTCGGCTGCAGGCTGATGATGTTCAGCGAACCGACGAGGTCGCCGTGCCCGGTCATCGGCAGGGCGTGGATCGCCCCCGCGCCCGCCTCGATCGCCCGGGGCACGAATCGGGGGTAGCGGTCGGCGGCGGTCGCGAGGTCGGGGACGAGCACCGGATGGCCGATCCGCACGCACTCCACGCACGGTCCTTCCTGCAGCTCGACCTCGAGGGCCTCGACGGTGTCTCCGACCTCGCTGTTGGCGGTCGCCACGGTCAGGTTCTGCTCCTCGAGGAGCAGGACGCCCACACCGTCGGCGGGGAGCAGCTCGGTGCAGTAGTCACCCAGGTGGCGGAACACCGCCTCCACCGTGTGGTCCTGGGTCAGCGAGCCGATGTACGCCACCAGGGCGTCGCCGATCTGGTCGTCGTTCGTGGTCATGGGGTCGTCACCTCGCCCGGAGACTAGGCCCATGCGCGGGCGACCCCGGCAGTCGGGCCACGGTCAGGCGACGGCGCCGGGCTCGGCGAAGATCACCCGGACCTGCTCGATGCCGGCCTCGCGGAGGAGCTGCTCCACGGTCGCGGCCGCCTTGGCCTCACCGGCGGAACGCAGCTCGCTGTCAGCCGCCGCCTCGGCCAGGCGTCGCTCCGCCTCCTGGTAGAGGTCCTTGTCCGAGGTCGGCTCGTCGCTGAAGAGGCCGCCGACGCGGTCCACGATGCCTCGGTCCCGATCGAGGACGCCGGATGCCCGGTGGTCGATGACCGGGTCGGCGAGCTCCGCCGGCGGCAGCACCACGGTGACCGAGCCGTCCTCGGCGATGATGATCGCGTCCTCGTCGAGCGAGTCCAGGTCCACGAATGCATCCACGGCGCCCTGGGCGAGGAACGTCGTGCGCTCGCCCTTGACGAAGCTCGGCACGAAGCGGGTCCGGTCCTCGACGTCGACGAGGACCTGGAACTCACCGGTGGCGGCCCGCAGCTCGGCGATCTCCTCCAGGGAGTCGAGCACCGCGGCGTGGTCCCGCACGACGGTCTCGGAGGCGAAGGGGTTGCCGAAGGACGGCAGCCCGACGAGAGCGCCCACCAGAGCGAGGGCGACCAAGGCGGTGGTCGCGGCGACGAGGGTCTTCAGGGCCGTCTTCATGGTCTGTTCAACGTGGCTGCTGCCAGATTGTTCCCTTGGACGAGCATTCGCCGTCCGATCTGCCACTACTCGTGGACTGCAGTGAGCGATCCGTTCAGAGCTCTCGCATGATCACCGGCAGTCTGCGCAGGTGCCGACCAGGTCGAGGCGGTGGTGGTCGGCCTGGAACGACTGGGCATCGGCGACGTCGGCCAGCACGCGGTCCAGGTCCCCTTCGACGGAGGGGTCGAGGGTGAAGTCGGCCACCGAGCCGCAGGTGCGGCAGATGAGGTGGTGGTGGTGCTCGGTGAGGTCCTCGGCCAGCTCGTAGCGGGCGAAGTCGTCGTTGGTGACGATGCGGTGGACCACGTCGGCCTGCTCGAGCACGGCCAGGTTCCGGTAGGCGCTCGACTGCGCGAGGGAGCGGTCCAGCTCGAGGATCTGGGGGATCGTGAGCGGCCCGTCGGCCTGATCGAGCACCTCCACCAGGGCGCGCCGCCGGGTGGTGTAGCGCTGCCCGGTCGTGCGCAGCCGGGCGCTGGCGATGTCATGCAGCTCGGCGGTCACCATTCGCTCCCGTGGTGGTGGAGGTGGACGTCGTCGACCAGCAGCTGGCCGTCGGGCAGCCGCAGGACCCGCCCCTCGAACGCCTGGTGCAGGTTGGCCTCGGTGAGCACCTCGTCGGGCGGCCCCTCCGCGACCAGGTGCGTGGCGAGCAGGACGGCCCGGTCGCAGCGCCTGGCCTCGTCGAGGTCGTGGGTGGACGTGCACACGATGCGCCCGTCGGCCGCCTCCTCGGCGATGACGCGCAGGATGGCCTCCTTGGACACCATGTCGAGCCCGGTCACCGGCTCGTCCAGGAGCAGGATCGGCGCGCCCTGGGCGAGGCCCTGGGCGACGAGCACCCGCTGGCGCTGGCCGCCCGAGAGCTCGTGCAGGGGGCGATCGGCCAGATCGGCGACCTCGAGGCGGTGCATGGCCTGGGCGACGACGTCGTGGTCCTCGCGGCGCAGTCGCCGCCACGGCCCCCGCGTCGCGGCCCGGGCGAGGCGGACGGTCTCGCGCACCGTGATGGGCAGGGACCCGTCCACCGTCGTCGTCTGCAGCACGAGGGCCACGTCGAGTCCGCCGGTGTCGATCGAACCGCTCGACGGAGCCTGCAGGCCGGCGATGGTGCGCAGCAACGTGGACTTGCCGGATCCGTTGGCCCCGATCACCGCGACTGTCGTGCCCGCCGCCACGTCGAGGCTCACCCCGGTGAGCGCCACGCGCGTGCCGTGCTGCACGTGCAGGTCGCGGATGCGGAGGTGGAGGGCAGCGGACACTGGAGGAACGTTATCGGAAACGGGTCCGGTTCTCATTTGCGAAGTGGCGACGACGTTCGTACGCTCGGGGCTGAACCGAGAACTGTTCTCATTCACGCCGACTTCCTGGGAATCCGATGCGCCGCACCCGTGCTCTCACCCTGCCCCTCGCCGCCGCCCTCGCCGCGGCCGTCCTCGCCTCGTGCGGGTCCGATGACGCCGACGCAGGCGGTGAGGCCGCTCGGCCGACCGTCGCCGTCACCACCACGGTGCTCGGCGACGTCGTCGCGCAGCTGGTCGGGGACCTCGCCGAGGTGGTGACGATCATGCCGCCGGGCGCCAGCCCCCACGACTTCCAGGCGTCGGCCCGCGAGGCAGCCGATCTCGCCGCGGCCGATGTCATCGTCGTCAACGGCGGTGGGTTCGAGGAGGGGCTGCTGTCCGTCGTGGCGGGAGCCGAGTCCGACGGGGTGCCGGTGCTGTCGGCGCTCGAGCTGCTGGGCGGGGACGACGCCGCCGAGGACGAGGACCACGGGGACGAGGAGGACCACGGGGACGAGGACCACGCCGACGAGGAGGACCACGGGGACGAGGACCACGCCGACGAGGAGGACCACGGAGACGAGGAGGACCACGGAGACGAGGAGGACCACGGGGACGAGCACGCCCACGACGACGACGCCCACTTCTTCACCGACCCGCTCGCCGTCGCCGAGGTGGTCGAGGCG
Source organism: Salinilacustrithrix flava (assembly GCA_024128875.1). Classification (GTDB taxonomy): domain Bacteria; phylum Actinomycetota; class Acidimicrobiia; order Acidimicrobiales; family Salinilacustritrichaceae; genus Salinilacustrithrix; species Salinilacustrithrix flava. The sequence goes on along the minus strand of JAMYFF010000008.1, from coordinate 59,610 downwards.
CTGGCCGCAGCCCTCCCCGAGCAGCTGCCCGGCCTCGATGCCGAGGAGCTGGCCCAGCAGGCCGACGACCTCGTGGGCGACCTCGAGGACCTGCACGAGGAGCTGGTCGAGACCCTGGCCGTCGTGCCGGACGACCGCCGCGTGCTCGTCACCGACCACGAGGTCTTCGACTCGTTCGCCGCCCGATACGACTTCGAGATCCTGGCCACGGTCATCCCGGCCGGCTCGACCTCCGATGGCGTGAGCGGCGGCGCGCTGGCGGAGCTGGCCCAGGTGCTGCAGCGCGCGGGCGTCACCGCGGTCTTCACCGAGCAGACGGCGTCGGCCGCCCTCGCCGAGACCCTCGCCGACGAGGTGGGCGACGTCGAGGTCGTCACCCTCAACGCAGAGACCCTCGGCCCGGACGGCTCCGAGGCCGAGACCTACGCTGGGATGATGCGGTCGAACGCGCAGCGCATCGCCGATGCGCTCGGTGGCTGAAGGGGCACCGTCGTGCTCGACCTGGTGACCGAGGCGTTCGAGCCGGCGTTCATGCAGCGCGCCCTGCTCGGCAGCCTGGTCGCGGTGGTCGCCACCTCGCTCGTGGGCACCTGGGTCGTGCTGCGCGGGCTGGCCTTCCTCGGCGACGCCCTCGCCCACGGGGTGATCCCCGGCATCGCCCTGGCCGTGCTCTGGGGGTTCAGCCCGGTCATCGGTGCGCTCGCCGCCGCCCTGGTGATGAGCGGGGCCGTGACCCTCGTGTCGACCCGGAGCGCCGTGCGGGAGGACACCGGCATCGGCCTGCTCTTCGTCGGCATGCTCTCGCTGGGCGTGATCATCGTGTCGCGCTCGGAGACGTTCACCACCGACGTGACGACCCTGCTGTTCGGTGACGTCCTCGGCGTGACCGGCGCTGACATCCGCGGTCAGGCGGTGGCTGCCGCCGTCGTCCTCGTCGTGATCGTCCTCGGGCACCGTCCGTTCTTGGCCCTCACCTTCAACCGGGACAAGGCCGCCACGCTGGGGATGCACCCGGCGCTGGCGCAGGCCGCGCTCCTGGCCGTGCTCGCCGTGAGCATCGTGGCCAGCTTCCAGGCCATCGGGACGCTGCTCGTGTTCGGCCTGCTCGTCGGCCCCCCGGCGACGGCGTCGCTGCTGGTCCGCCGCGTGCCGCTGATGATGGTGACCTCGGTGGCCGCCGGCGCCGTGGCGGTCGTGGCCGGTCTGCTGGTCAGCTTCCACCACGGCACGGCCGGCGGTGCCACCATCGCCGCCGTCTCTGTCGGCCTCTTCTTCGTGGTCCTGGTCGGGGTGGAGCTGCGGCGCTGGCAGCAGGTTCGCACGCTCACCACCTGATCAGCGATCGGTGCCCTCCACCAGGTGGCCGGCCTGGCAGAGCTCCAGCACGCGGCGGGCCGCCGACGACGGTGACCGGACCTGCAGGTGCCCGCCGGCGGCACGGAGCCGCGCGGCGTGCGCCGTGATCACCTCGACGCCGTCGCTGCTCAGGGCGTCGACCTCCGTTGCGTCGACGATGACGCGATGCCGGTCGTTGGCCCACAGCTGCTCGAGCCACCCGTCCAGCACCGGGGCCGTGTAGGCGCACAGCGGACCGTCCAGCGCGCACACGGTGACCTCTCCCTCGAAGCGCAGGGTGATCTCGAGCGCGTCGGTGGCGTCGCCGCCGTCGACCGTCGGTTCGAACAGCCACGTCGTCATCGGGCTGCCTCCAGGCGCCCGCTCCACCCGGCGCCGTAGCCCGCTTCGGCGAGCCGGAGGGCCTGGAGCGCGTCGCCGACGCTGGCGAACATCACGCACAGGTCCCCGATGCCGCTGCGCTGCAGGATGACGCGAGCCGTGTGACGGCGGGCCGTGACGCAGACCGCGCCGCAGGTGTCGACCAGGCCGGCGACCAGCTCGGCCACCCCCGGCCCCACGAGCGTCAGCTCGGCCAGGTCCAGGACCGTCGGCCCGGCGTGGTCCCGCAGCGACGACAGGGCCTCGCGGAGGTCGTCGTCGGTCGCGCATCCCTCCACGTGGATGACGCGGACCCCGTCGGCGTGCTCGACGCGCACGACGCTCATGGCGTCGCCTCGGATCGGCCGGAAGCTGTCGATGGGTCGCCCGGATCGATGTGGGCCATGAGTATTCCCCCTGAGGATGCGCCGCCCGACAAGGAGCGCCCGCGGGGGTCACGGCGGACGGGATCGACCCTACCCAGGGGTCTGAGCTGTTACCACCGTCACGCGCAGAAATCCGGCGTGGCGGGAGGCCCGGTCAGCCCAGAGCGCGCACGTCCAGGACGAAGAGCACGACCAGCAGGGCGATCACCGCGCAGTTGAGGACGGTGATCTGCCACTTCCACCGGTGGTCGCTGGCGTGGAACCGCCGGATGCTGGCGACGTTGAACGCGATCGCGATCGGTCCGATCACGAGGCCGAGCGCCGGCCCCACGCCGCTGGCCAGCCCGAAGGCCGGGAGGAGCCACGGGAACACGACGTAGGCGAGCGTGCAGCGCACCGCGGAGACGAGCACCGAGGTGCTGAACGTGCGGTTCGCCTGGTCCTGGCTGACGGGGGCATCTGCCGCCGGGCGGGGGGTCAGGACTGCGTCGGCCGTGTCGGCGTGCTGCACCCGCCCAGTCTCGTCGCCGAGGACCGGGCGGGGCAAAGCACCGGCGGGGCCGACACTCACACCAGGGGCCGGTCGGTGGGTGCCACCGGGACGGGCAGGGCCGTCTCGCCCATGAGCGCCTCGTCGACGGCGGCGGCGCAGGCCCGACCCTCGGCGATGGCCCACACGATGAGGCTCTGGCCCCGGCCCATGTCGCCGCAGACCCAGACGTCGTCGAGGTTCGTCTTGTAGACGGCGTCGCGGGCGACGTTGGAGCGTTCGTCGCGGTCGACGTCGAGGTGGTCGAGCAGGCCGCCGGACTCGGGGCCGGTGAAGCCCATGGCGAGCAGCACGAGCTCGCACTCGAGCTGGAAGTCGCTGCCCTCCACCTTCTGGAACCGGCCGTCGACCATCTCGACCTCGTGTGCCTTCAGGCCGACCAGGTTGCCGTCGCCGTCGCGCACGAACTCCTCGGTGTTCACGCTGTAGACGCGATCACCGCCCTCCTCGTGGGCGGACGTGACCTTGTACACCATCGGGTACGTGGGCCACGGGTTGGCGTCGGGACGCTCCTCCGGCGGGCGGGGCATGATCTCGAACTGGTGGACGCTGGCCGCGCCCTGGCGGTGGGCGGTGCCGAGGCAGTCGGCGCCGGTGTCGCCGCCGCCGATGATCACGACGTTCTTGCCCGCCGCGTTGATGGGGACCTCATCGACGGCGAGGTCGCCCTGCTGGGCCTTGTTGGCCCACGGCAGGTACTCCATGGCCTGGTGCACGCCGTCGCCCTCACGCCCGGGGATGGGCAGGTCGCGCCACTGGGTGGCGCCGCCGGCGAGGACGATGGCGTCGAAGTCGCGGCGCAGGTCCTCGACCGGCACGTCGACGCCGACGTTGGCGTTGGTGCGGAACTCGGTGCCCTCGGCCGCCATCTGGTCGAGGCGCCGGTCGATGTGGCGCTTCTCCATCTTGAACTCCGGGATGCCGTAGCGGAGCAGGCCGCCGATGCGGTCCGCCCGCTCGAACACGACCACGTCGTGGCCGGCCCGGGTGAGCTGCTGGGCGGCGGCGAGGCCGGCGGGCCCGGAGCCGACGACGGCGACCTTCTTGCCGGTCTTGGTCGAGGGCAGGACCGGGGTGACCCAGCCTTCCTCGAAGGCCCGGTCGATGATCTCGACCTCGACCTGCTTGATGGTCACCGGGTCCTGGTTGATGCCGAGCACGCACGCGCCCTCGCACGGGGCCGGGCACAGGCGGCCGGTGAACTCGGGGAAGTTGTTGGTGGCGTGCAGCCGCTCGATGGCGTCGCGCCAGCGGTCCCGGTAGACGAGGTCGTTCCAGTCGGGGATGAGGTTCCCGAGCGGGCAGCCGTCGTTGCAGAACGGGATGCCGCAGTCCATGCACCGGGCCGCCTGCTTCTGCAGGTGGTCCTCGGGGAACTCCTCGTAGACCTCCTTCCAGTCGCGCAGGCGCACGGGCACCGGGCGGCGGGAGGGGAGCTCGCGCTCGTACTTGAGGAAGCCCTTGATGTCAGCCATGTCGTCTACTCCTTCTCGAGCGCCGCGGACGCCATGATCGCTTCGTCCACGTCCACGCCTTCGATGCGGGCCTTCTCCGCCGCCTCGAGGACCCGCTTGAAGTCCTCGGGCATGACCTTCTTGAAGTGGCGCACGTTGGTGTGCCACCGGTCGAGGATCCGCTGGGCGACGGCCGAGTTCGTCTCGGTCAGGTGCGTGCGGATCGTGTCGCGGAGCCAGGCCGCGTCGGTCTCGTCGAGCGGGTCGAGGTCGACCATCTCGTTGTTGAGGTTGCGGTGGAACAGGTCCTCGGGGTCCCACACGTAGGCGATGCCGCCCGACATGCCGGCGCCGAAGTTCCGACCGGTCTCGCCGAGCACGACAGCCCGGCCACCGGTCATGTACTCGCAGGCGTGGTCGCCCACGCCCTCGACCACCGCGGTGGCGCCCGAGTTGCGCACGCAGAAGCGCTCGCCCACGACGCCGCGGATGTACACCTCGCCGGCGGTGGCCCCGTAGAGGATCACGTTGCCCGCGATCACGTTGTCCTCGGCGACCAGCTTGGGGTGGCTCTGCTCCGGTGGGCGCACCACGAGGCGGCCACCGGACAGGCCCTTGCCGAGGTAGTCGTTGGTGTCGCCGTTGAGGCGGATCGTGACGCCCTTGGGCAGGAAGGCCCCGAGGCTCTGGCCGGCGGACCCGGTGAAGCGGATCTGGATGGTGTCGTCGGGCAGGCCCGCCTCGCCGTGGCGGATCGAGATCTGGTTGCCGAGCATGGTGCCGACGGTGCGGTTGAGGTTCCGGATCGGCAGCTCGATCTCCACCGGCTCGCCGTCCTCGATGGCGGCGCGGGAGCGTTCGATCAGCTCGTTGTCCAGGGCGGCGTCGAGGCCGTGGTCCTGGGCCTTGGAGCAGTGCAGGTCCTGCTCCCACGGCGACTCCGGCTTGTGGAGGATGGGGGACAGGTCGAGGCCGTCGGCCTTCCAGTGCTGCACGGCCTTGGTGGTGTCGAGCGCATCGACCTGGCCGATGGCCTCCTCCAGGGTGCGGAAGCCGAGCTGCGCCAGGTACTCGCGCACCTCCTCGGCGATGAACTCCATGAAGTTCACGACGAACTCGGCCTTGCCGTTGAAGCGCTTGCGCAGCTCGGGGTTCTGCGTGGCGACGCCCACCGGGCACGTGTCGAGGTGGCAGACCCGCATCATGATGCAGCCCGATACCACGAGCGGTGCCGTGGCGAAGCCGAACTCCTCGGCCCCGAGCAAGGCGGCGATCACGACGTCGCGGCCGGTCTTGAGCTGGCCGTCGCACTGCACGACGATGCGGTCGCGCAGGCCGTTGACGAGCAGCGTCTGCTGTGTCTCGGCCAGGCCGAGCTCCCAGGGGGTGCCGGCGTGCTTGAGCGAGTTGAGCGGCGAGGCGCCCGTGCCGCCGTCGTGGCCGGAGATGAGCACCACGTCGGCCTTGGCCTTCGAGACGCCGGCGGCGACCGTGCCGACGCCGACCTCGGAGACCAGCTTCACATGGACGCGGGCCTGGGGGTTGGCGTTCTTCAGGTCGTGGATCAGCTGCTTGAGATCCTCGATGGAGTAGATGTCGTGGTGCGGCGGCGGGGAGATCAGACCCACGCCGGGCGTCGAGTAGCGGGTCTTGGCGATCCAGGGCCACACCTTCTGGCCGGGCAGCTGGCCGCCCTCGCCGGGCTTGGCGCCCTGGGCCATCTTGATCTGGATGTCGTCGCTGTTGGTCAGGTAGTTCGACGTCACGCCGAAGCGGCCCGAGGCCACCTGCTTGATGGCGGAGCGCTTGGAGTCGCCGTCGGCCATGACCTCGAAGCGCTCGGGGTCCTCGCCGCCCTCGCCGGTGTTCGACTTGGCGCCGAGGCGGTTCATGGCGATGGCCAGCGTCGTGTGGGCCTCCTCGGAGATGGAGCCGTACGACATGGCGCCGGTGGAGAAGCGCTTCACGATCTCCGAGACGGGCTCGACCTCCTCGAGGGGGATCGGCGTGCGGCCCTCGGTCTTCAGCTCGAACAGCCCGCGCAGCGTCGCCAGGTTCTTGGCCTGGTCGTCGACGAGGTTGGTGTACTCCTTGAAGACCTCGTAGCGACCGGTGCGGGTCGAGTGCTGCAGCTTGTAGACGGTCTCCGGGTTGAAGAGGTGGTACTCGCCCTCGCGGCGCCACTGGTACTCGCCGCCGACCCACAGGTCGCGGTGGGCGGCCTCGGACGGGCGGGGGAGGTAGGCGAAGCGGTGGCGGCGGGCCACCTCCTCGGCGATCACGTCGAGGCCGATGCCGCCGAGCTTGCTGGTGGTGCCGGTGAAGAACTCGTCCACCAGGTCCTGGGCCAGGCCCACGGCCTCGAACACCTGGGCGCCGGTGTAGGACGCCACAGTGGAGATGCCCATCTTGGACATGATCTTGAGGACGCCCTTGGTGCAGGCCTTGATGAAGTTCCGGTGGGCCTGGGGCTTGCTGATGTCGGCGATGACGCCCTCGTCGATGAGGTCGTCGATGGTCTCGAACGCCAGGTACGGGTTGATGGCGGTGACGCCGTACCCGATGAGGAGCGCCATGTGATGCACCTCGCGGGCGTCGCCGCACTCGACGACGAGGCCGACCTGGGTGCGGGTCTTCTCCCGGATCAGGTGGTGGTGCACGGCCGAGGCGAGCAGCAGCGACGGGATCGGGGCCAGCTCGCTGCTCGAGTGGCGGTCCGAGAGGATGATCACCTTGGCGCCGCCGGCGATGGCGTCGGACACCTTGTGGAACACGTCGTGGATCGCGCGGCGCATGCCCTCGCCGCCTTCGGCGACGGGGTAGAGGCCGTCGATGGCGAAGGGCTTGAACCCGCCCATGTCGCCGTCGTCGTTGATGTAGAGGAGCTTGGCCAGCTCCTCGTTGGAGATGATCGGGCTCGGGAGCACGATCTGGCGGCACGACGCCGGCGTCGGCTCGAGCAGGTTCTCCTCGGGGCCGAGCGTGGTCTGCATCGACGTCACCTGCTCCTCGCGGATGGCGTCGAGCGGCGGGTTCGTCACCTGGGCGAACTGCTGGGTGAAGTAGTCGAACAGCAGCCGGCTGCGCTCGCTGAGCACCGCGACGGGCGTGTCGGTGCCCATGGAACCGATGGGCTCGGCACCCTTGGCCGCCATCGGCGCGAGGAGGATCTTGAGCTCCTCGCTCGTGTAGCCGAACACCCGCTGGTGCTTGACGACGGAGGAGTGCTGCGGGGTGAGCAGGAACCGGGGCGGGAGGTCCTCGAGGCGGATGAGGCCGTCGTGGATCCAGTCCTCGTAGGGCTGGGCCTCGGCCAGGCCCCGCTTGATCTCCTCGTCCTCGACGATGCGGCCCTCGGCGGTGTCGACCAGGAACATGCGGCCCGGCTGCAGCCGGCCCTTGCGCACGACGGTGGCCTGGTCGATGTCGAGCACGCCGACCTCGGAGGCCATGACGACGAGGCCGTCCTCGGTGACCCAGTAGCGGGAGGGGCGCAGGCCGTTGCGGTCGAGCACCGCGCCGATCACGGTGCCGTCGGTGAAGGCGATGGACGCGGGGCCGTCCCAGGGCTCCATGAGGGAGGCGTGGTACTGGTAGAAGGCCCGCTTCCAGTCGGGCATGGTCTCGTGGTTCTCCCACGCCTCGGGCACCATCATCAGCACCGCGTGGGGCAGCGACCGGCCGGCCAGGTGGAGCAGCTCCAGGCACTCGTCGAAGCGGGCCGTGTCCGACGCGCCGGCCGTCATGATCGGCAGGGCCTTGTCGAGGTGCTCGCCGAAGGAATCGGAGGCGAACGCACCCTCGCGCGCCCGCATCCAGTTCTCGTTGCCCTGCACCGTGTTGATCTCGCCGTTGTGGGCGACGACCCGGTACGGGTGCGCCAGCGGCCACGACGGGAACGTGTTGGTCGAGAACCGGGAGTGCACCAGCGCCAGGGCGGAGCTGAAGCGCTCGTCGCGCAGGTCGGGGAAGAACTCCGACAGCTGCGGCGTGGTGAGCATGCCCTTGTAGACGATGGTCCGGGCCGAGAGGCTCGGGAAGTAGACGTCCTCGACCTCGTGCTCGACCCGCTTGCGCAGCACGAAGGCGCGCCGCTCGAGGTCCATGCCGTCGAGCGGCTCGGCCTCGCTGCCGGCCACGAACAGCTGGCGGAAGGTCGGCTGGGCGTCCTGGGCGAAGCGGCCGATCATGGAGTCGTCGATCGGCACCTCCCGCCAGCCGAGGAGGCGCAGGCCCTCGCTGTGCACGATCTTGTCGATCGCGTCAGCGGCCTTGTCCGCCGCAGCGGCGTCCTTGGGCAGGAACCCGATGCCGACGGCGTAGCTGCCCGCGTCGGGGAGCTCGAAGTCGCAGACCTCCCGGAAGAAGGCGTCGGGGATCTGGGTGAGGATGCCGGCGCCGTCGCCCACGTTGTCCTCGGCGCCGGTGGCGCCGCGGTGGTCGAGGTTGCACAGCGAGTCCAGGCCTCGCTGGACCATGGCGTGCGACTTGCGGCCGTGCATGTCGACGACGAAGGCGACACCGCAGGCGTCGTGCTCGAAGGCGGGGTCGTAGAGACCCTGCGGGGCAGGGGTGTGCGTCATGTGGAGTCCCGTGGAGAGTCGAACTGGGGTTCAGGCTCTGCAACATGGGACGCCGTTGGCCCAGAGAGCAGCGGGACCACGCTAGCGAGCCGGCCGGGTCCGACCGAAACCGGTCCCCCTGGGGCGGTGCTTGCCTCACGCCGTTAGGAATCCTTAACGTGTGGCCATGCGCTCCGCCCTCCGCCGCACGTCCTCGCTCGCCCTGGCCCTCGCCCTCGCCCTCGGCGGTGCCGCCGGCCTCAGCGCCTGCGGCGACGACGACGGCGCCGACGTGCGTGAGATCGGCGAGACCGATGGCTCCGGGTCCGGCTCCGGGTCCGGGTCCGGGTCCGGCTCCGGGAGCGGTTCGGCCTCCGGCGTCGAGTCCGAGACCGAGACCGAGACCGAGGCAGGCGACACCGGCTCGGCCAGCGAGGCCGACGACACCACCAGCACCACCGCCGGCTGACCCCTCCTCGAACTGGCAGTGCTGGTGTCGCGGCCGCGGTCAGCCCTCGAGCACCGTGGCGGCCACGGTCGCCCCGAGGTTCCAGCACGCATCCCGCGCCTCGGCGTCGGGCGCGTCGAGCACCCGTACGTGGTCGGTCGCCTGGGTCCAACCCAGCCCGGTGGTGATCTTGGCGATGTCGCGCAGCGCGCCGTCGACGTCGCTGTTGCCGTGGACCGCGACGCCGAACGGGCGACCCTGGGTCTCCTCCAGGCACGGGTAGTAGATCGTGTCGAAGAAGTGCTTCAGCGCCCCGGCCATCGTCCCGAGGTTGGCCGGCGTGAGCAGCACGTAGCCGTCGGCGGCGAGGGCGTCGGCCGCCGTGCACGACAGCGCCGCAGCGGTGACCACCTCGACGTCCTCCAGGCCGTCGGCGCCCGCGCCGTCGCGCACCGCTCCGAGCATCGTGTGCAACGACGGCGACGGCGTGTGGTGGACGATCAGCAGGCGAGCCACGCTCTCTCCCTACCGAAAAGTCGTGCGTGGGTCACCACTGGTGGGACGGATCGACGAGATTTTCCCTATCGGCGGCGGAGGCCGTCCAGGTGGGCGACGACGTCGGCCTGCTCGGCGGAGGCGGGGAGGTCGATCGTGACCGCCAGGTACCACTCGTCGTGGCCCTCGGGGTCGACGAGGATCTGCTCGATCTCCCAGGTGTCGCCCTCGTCGGCGACGACGAAGCGGGCCGGGCCGCGGGCGTCGCCGTCGATGGCGATGCGAGGTCGGGGGACGACGGCCGGGCGCTCCTCGCCGGGGCGGGCGGTGGGGGCATCCGGGTCGGGTTGGGGGGCGTCGTCGCCGTAGGCCTCGAGGTATGGCTCGAACTGCTCGAGCAGCTTGCGCTCGTTCCAGCCCCGGTCGCCGACCTCGGTGAGGTCCTCGGACCACGCCGTCCACTGGCCGGTGGCGGCGTACTGCACCCAGCGGAAGATGCGGGTCCGGACCAGCGCCCGGAAGGCGTGCCGATCGGTCGTGACGTCGGGGACGCCGGGGTCCTCGGCCACCTCGCGGGCGAGCGATGCCGGGTCGGCGTCCCCGCCGGCGAGCATCGCGGTCCACTCGTCGAGCAGCGAGGAGTCGGTGGCCCGGATGACCGCGCCGAGCCAGTCCTGGAGCTCGATCACCTCGGGGGTCTTGGCCTCGTCGGGCACGGTGCGCAGCATCGTCTTGTAGACGTCGGACAGGTAGCGCAGCAGCAGACCCTCGGAGCGCTTGATGCCGTAGTGGCGCACGAAGGCGGGGAAGTCCATGGCCCGGTCCCACAGGTCGCGCACGACGCCCTTGGGGGCGATGTTGCGGTCGCCGATCCACGGGTTGGCCACCCGCCAGATGTCGAACACGTCGTAGATCTGCTCCCGCATCGGCTGCGGGTACTGGATCTTGTCCAGCTCCTCGATGCGCTGCTCGTACTCGACGCCGGCGGCCTTCATCTCCGCCATGGCCTCGTCCTTGAGCTTGTCCTTCTGGGCCATGAGGATCGGGAACGGGTTGTCCACCACGGCCTCGACCAGCGCGAGCACGGCGAAGGGGTAGCCCTCGTCGTCCCGGTCGAGCAGCGGCACGGCGTGGAGCAGGAACGGGGCGAGCAGCTGGTTGAGGGCGAAGTCGTCCTGCAGCTCGTGGTCGACCTCGACGAAGCGGCCGTACTTGTCCGGCTCGTCGAGGAGGCGGACGACGCCGGCGGTGCGCAGGGCCTTGTACAGCCCGATGGTGGAGCGCACGTGGCGGCGCTGACGGGACCGCGGCTCGTGGCTGTCGAGGAGCAGCGAGCGGCCGTGGGCCCAGGCATCGCCCGGGCGGTCGAGCAGCTGCATCAGCATCCCCGGGGTCATCCGGAACGAGGACTCGAGCGGCTCGGGCTTGGCCTCCTGCAGCTTGGTGAAGGTCTCCTCGTCGTAGTGGACGAAGCCCTTCGGCGGCTGGGACTTCTTCAGCTTCTTCTTCTTCTTGGGGTCGTCGGCGGCCTTGGCCTGGGCGACCTCGTTCTCGGACACGTGCTCCGGCGCCAGCGCGATGACCAGGCCCGCCGTGTCGTACCCGGCCCGGCCCGCCCGCCCGGCGATCTGGTGGAACTCGCGCGCCGTGAGCAGCCGCGTGTCGGTGCCGTCGTACTTGTAGAGGCGGGTGAGCACGACGGTGCGGATCGGCAGGTTCACCCCGACGCCGAGGGTGTCCGTGCCGGATATGACCTTGAGCACGCCCATCTGTGTGAGGCGCTCGACCAGGCGCCGGTAGCGGGGGAGCATGCCGGCGTGGTGCACGCCGACGCCCTGGCGCAGCAGGCGCGCCAGGTCGCGCCCGAAGCCGGCGGGCAGCTTGGCCTTGGTGAGCTCGGCGGTGACGATCTCCTTCGCCTCATCGTCGAGCTTGGTGACGCTGGCCATCGCGGTGGCCTGGGCGACGGCGTCCTTCTGGGAGAAGTTGACGAGGTAGAGCGGCGCCGCGTCCTTGGCCAGCAGCTCCTCGATCGTGTGGTGCAGCAGGGTGCGCCGGTACTCGAAGTGCAGCGGCACCGGGCGCACCGCGTCGTCGACCAGGGCGGTGGGACGGCCGGTGCGGCGGGTGAGGTCCTCGCGGAAGAACCGCACGTCGCCGAGGGTGGCCGACAGCAGCAGGAACGAGGACTGGGGCAGCTCGAGCAGCGGCACCTGCCACGCCCAGCCCCGGTCCGGGTCGCCGTAGAAGTGGAACTCGTCGAGCACGACCGTCTCGGCGTCGGCCTCCACGCCGTCCTTCAGCGCGACGTGGGCGAGGATCTCGGTGGTGCAGCAGATCACCGGCGCGTCGGCGTTGACCGAGGAGTCGCCGGTGAGCAGGCCGACGTTCTCCGGGCCGAGCTGCTCGCACAGGTCGAAGAACTTCTCCGACACCAGGGCCTTGACCGGGGCCGTGTACCAGGACCGCCCGCCGCCGGCGACGGACTTGGCGTGCGCGGCCAGGGCGACGAGCGACTTCCCCGACCCGGTCGGCGTGGCGAGGATGACGTTCGAGCCGGACAGCAGCTCGAGGATCGCCTCCTCCTGGTGGGGGTAGAGCTCGAGGCCCCGCTCGATCGCCCAGTCGGTGAACGCCTCGATGATGGCGTCGGGGTCGGGCTCACCGCCGGTGGGGCGGGGGAGGAAGTCGACGAGTCGGCGGGCCACCCGCCCAGTGTGGCTGGCTAGCGTCTCGACCGTGTTCCAGCCGGACTCGCTGTCGCCACGGGTGCGCAACCTCGCCGCCGGGGCCATCCAGCGCAGCTGGGAGTGGATCTGTGCGGTCGGCGCCACCTCGCCCGACGACGCCCACGGCCGCCGGTTCCGCTCGCTGGGGGAGCGGTCGATGCTGGCGTTCCCGCCCGGCCAGCTGTTCAACGAGCACTGGATCGAGATCGGCGCCTACACCCTCGTCGGCCCGCACGTGTCGATGTCGGTGGGCATGTGGAACGAGGACCTCGACCGCAGTGCGCCGCCGGTGATCCGGATCGGGGACCGCTGCAACATCGGCCGGGGCGGGTCGCTCGTCGGGCGGATCGGCATCACCATCGGCGACGACGTCACCATCGCGCCCGACCTCTACGTCACCGACCACAACCACGCCTACGACGACGTCGAGGTCCCCATTGCCCGCCAGTGGCCCCACGAGGCGCCGGTCTCCATCGGCAGCGGCTCCTGGATCGGCGCCGGCGTGGTGATCCTCCCCGGCACCACCATCGGCGAGCACGTCACCGTGGCGGCCGGCTCCGTGGTGCGGGGCGACATCCCCGACCGCAGCGTCGTGGCCGGCGTGCCCGGGCGCGTGGTGCGCCGGTGGCGCGACGGAGCCTGGGACCCCCCGCTCGAACCCCGGGCCACGGAGCCGCCCGATGACTGGCCGAGCTGAGCGTCGGATGTGCCGGAGCCGCGCCCTGCTCGGGAAGGGGGCAGCCGTGGCCGGGACCCTCGTCCTGGCGTCGGTCCTCGCCGGTTGCGGCGCGGACGAGGAGGAGCCGGTCGCCGCGGAGGAGGTGGCGGTGTGCGCCGACCTGCTCCAGCGGGAGAACGAGCTCATCCAGGTCGCCAACGACGCGCTCGCGGCGCTCGGCCGGACCGAGGACGACCTCACCCGCGCCGCGGCGCTGGCCGACGGGTACGACCGCCTCGTGGAGGCGCTGGTGGCACAGAAGCCGATGGTCATGCCCGGTGAACCGGACCTGAGCGAGCGGTTGGCGGCCGGCCAGCGAGCGGCGATCGCCGAGCTGGAGGGGGAGCGGGACCGGTTCGTCGCCGAGGTCCGGGCGGTCACCCAGACCGACGAGCGGGGCCGAGCCGGCGAGCTGCAGAACGCCCTGGAGAAGGCGTTCTCGGAGCTGGAGCCACCGCGGTCGGCCTACGTGGCCGCCGGCATGGACGCCGCCATCGACGCCGACCCGGGCTGCCGGCACGTGACCCAGCGGGGCGATCCGGCCCGCTGAGCGCGAGCGCTCGCGGGCTCATGCACCATCATGGGGAGGACCGGGTGGGTGAGGAGGACTCGATGTGGCGGAAGTACGTGTTGATGGTGCTGATCGTGGGGATCCCGACCGCGCTGTTCGCCTGGCGCCTCGTGGCCGACGAGCGGGTCTACTACGGCTGGGGCTGGCAGATGTTCAGCTGATCCGCTGGAGCCTGGTGCTGGTTGCGCTGGGCAAGGCGGCTGACATCGTCGTGCGGGACAGCCCGGCGCAGTACGGGTGGGGATGGCTCGCCGCTGCTGGGGTCGCGTCGGTCAGTGCTCGTCCCGGTTGCCTTGCGGTGGCCGCCATGGGTGCGACCTCGAACGTGTTCTTCGAAGCCTCGAACCACACGCTGCTCATCATGTGGGTCGGGTTGATGGCGGCGCTGCTCGACCCCGATGACATCCCCCGGGTGGCCCAGGTCCTCGCGGTCACCGTCTACGTGTTCGCCTCCGCCCACAAGGTGCTCGGGGGCTCGTTCCTCACTGGTGGACACATCGCCGATCGGTTCTTCTGGGATGGTGCGCCGGTACGGGCGATGGCCTATGCGGCCGTCGTCGCCCAGGTCGGCCTCGCGTTCCTCGTCGCCGTTCGCACCCGATGGGCCATTCCGCTCTCGGTGGCGCTCCACGTCGGGATCGTCATCGTCATGTCGAACCAGACCGGCCACTACCTCCGCTTGGGCGGCTTCAACGGTCTGATGATCGTGCTGGTGGTCATCGCAACCCTGCCGGGCACGTGGCGCCTTCCGTTCCAACGACCAGCGCGCACGGCTCCAGCACCCGGGGTGTAACCGGGCAGCAGCGCGCTGGTCTGACGTCCGTGGTCGACTTCCGGCGCATCGCGATCGTCAACCGGGGTGAGGCCGCGATGCGCCTCGTGCACGCGGTCCGCGAGCTCGACGGCTCCTTCACCACCATCGCCCTGCACACGCGGGCCGAACGGCGGGCCATGTTCGTCCGCGAGGCCGACGAGGCCGTCTGCTTCGAGGACCTCGGCGTCCCGATCGCCGGCACGCCCTACCTGGACCTCGATGTCCTGGCCGCAGCGCTCACCGCGGCGCGTGCCGAGGCGGCCTGGGTCGGGTGGGGCTTCGTGGCCGAGCGCCCCGAGTTCGCCGAGCGCTGCGCGGCGCTCGGCGTCGCCTTCATCGGCCCGAGCGCCGAGTGCATGCGCCTGCTCGGCGACAAGATCGAGGCCAAGCGCCTCGCCGAGGAGGCCGGCGTCCCGCTGGCCCCGTGGAGCGGCGGACCGGTCGCGGACGTGGACGAGGCCGTCGCGGCCGGCGAGCGCATCGGCTACCCGCTGATGGTGAAGGCGGCCGCCGGTGGTGGCGGTCGCGGCATCCGGCGCGTCGACGACCCCGTCGATCTGGCCACGGCCTTCGCTCGGGCCCGGGACGAGGGCGCCAAGTCCTTCGGCGACCCGACGGTGTTCCTCGAGCGGGTGGTCAGCGATGCCCGCCACGTCGAGGTCCAGATCATCGCCGACCAGCACGGCAACGTCTGGGCCCCGGGGGTGCGGGACTGCAGCATCCAGCGCCGCAACCAGAAGGTGATCGAGGAGTCGGCTTCGACCGCCCTCGGGCCCGGGCACGAGGCGAGCCTGCGGGACGCGGCGGTGCGCCTGGCCAAGGCCTCCGGCTACGTCAACGCCGGCACGGTCGAGTTCCTCTACCAACCCGAGGAGGACCTGCTCGCCTTCCTCGAGGTCAACACGCGCCTGCAGGTCGAGCACCCCGTCACCGAGCTCACCACCGGGCTGGACCTGGTGCGCCTGCAGATCGAGGTCGCCCTCGGCCGCCCCCTCGTCGGTGAGCCACCGGAACCGAACGGTCACGCCTTCGAAGCGCGCCTGAACGCCGAGGACCCCCAGCGGGGCTTCGCCCCGGCCGCCGGCCGCATCGAGCGCCTCGTCCTGCCCACCGGCCCCGGCGTGCGGGTGGACACGGGCGTGGCCGAGGGCGATGTGATCGCCGCCGAGTACGACTCGATGATCGCCAAGGTCATCGCCTGGGGCGCCGACCGCGAGCAGGCGCGGCGCCGCCTCCGCCGGGCCCTGTCGCAGACGACCGTGCTGGTCGAGGGCGGCACCAGCAACAAGTCGTTCCTCCTCGACCTCGTCGACCGGCCCGAGGTCGTGGAGGGGTCGGCGGACACGGCGTGGCTCGACCGCCTCACCGGTGCCGACGGCCACCGCACGGACCGCTTCGCCGACATCGCGCTCGTCGTCGCCGCGATCGACGTCCACGACCACGAGCGGCTCCTCGACCGGGCCCGCTTCCTCAGCTCGGCGGCCCGGGGCCGACCCGAGTCCGATCTCGAGGCCGGCCACGACGTGGAGCTGCGCTGGGAGCAGGACGAGTACCGGCTCCACGTCGCCACCGGCGACCTGAGCGGCTGGTACCGGGTGACCCTCGACGGCGTCGTCGCCGACGTGGTGCTCGATCGCCTCGACGACGCCCACAGCCGCCTCGTCGTCGCCGGCCGGACGTACCGGGTCGTGTCCCACGCCCACCGCACGGAGCACCTGGTCGAGGTGGAGGGCATCATCCACCGCTTCTCCCGGGACGACGGCGGCCTGCTGCGTGCGCCGGCGGTGTCCCTCGTCGTCTCCGTGGACGTCCAGCCCGGGGAGCGGGTCGTCGCGGGCCAGCGGGTGGCGGTGGTCGAGGCCATGAAGATGGAGACCGCGGTGGTCGCGCCGAGCGACGGCGTGGTGGAGGAGGTCTTCGTCTCGCCCAACGTCCAGGTCGACGTCGGGGCCCCGCTGCTGCGGATCGGGGCCAGCGACGGGAACGGCGGCCACGACGAGAGCACCCGCCCGCGGCTGCGCCTCGCTGCGGCCGGATCGTCGCCGGACGCGGACCGGACCACCGGCCGCCTCGACGTGCTGCGTTCGCTGCTGCTCGGGTTCGACGTGGCCGATCGCGACGACCGGATCATCGAGGCCCACCGGGACGAGGCCGACGCCGACGACCCGACCGTGCGCCGCCGCGAGCTCGAGCTGCTCCGGGTCTTCGCCGACCTGTGCGGTCTCACCCGCGACCGGCGCGGCACCGAGGGCGACCACGGCCTCGAGGTCCGCAGCCCGCTCGAGCACTTCCACGCCTACCTGCGCACCCTGGATGCGGACCACGAGAGCCTGCCCGACCGGTTCCGCGCCCGGCTGCACGACGCCCTCGCCCACTACGGCGTCCACGCCCTCGACCGCACGACGGCCCTCGAAGCCGCCGTGCACAGCATCCACCGCGCCGTGCAACGCCGCCAGGAGCAGCTGCCCGTGGTGCAGGCGCTGCTCGAGCGCCGCCTCGCCCACTGCGGCGACACCGGGGAGCGGGACGAGGTGCGTGACACCCTGGACCGGCTGATCGCGGCGACGCAGGCCCAGTACCCGGCCATCGGCAACCTGGCCCGCAGCGTCCGCCACCGCTGCATCGACCGCCCGCTCCTCGACCACGCCCGGGCCGACGTGCACGACGAGGTGCGTGCGTCGCTGCGTGCCCTGGCCGACGACCCCGCGGATCCGGCGGCCGCGGACCGGCTGGTGGCCACGCCGGTGCCGCTCATGTCGGTGATCGCCGGCGAGGACGCCCTCGGGTGCAGCCCGGCGCTGAGCGCCGCCATCGTCGAGGTGCTGACCAGGCGCTTCTACAAGATCCGCGCCCTCGAGGACCTGGCGCGCCACGTGGGGAGGGCGCCGGCGGTCACCGCCGGCTACGAGCACCGGGGCCGTCGCGTCGCGGTCGTCGGCGTCGCCTGCGACGTGGGGGACCTCGCCGCCGGGCTCGCCGCGGTCGCCGGCCGGGTCGGGGGCGATGCGACGCACGTCGTGGACCTCTACGTGCGCCTCGCCGAGCCCCGCACCGCCGACGACCTGGTGGGGCTGGTCGACGCCGCGCTCGCTGCGGCGGACCTGCCCCGCACCGTCGCACGTGTGGCCGTCGTCGCCGCGGCCGCCGGTCTCGACGGCGCGGAGGTCCACCACCTGTCCTGGACCAGGGACGACGCCGGATCGTTCCGCGAGGTCACGGTGTTCCGGGGCCTGCACCCGATGATCGGGCAGCGGCTGCAGCTCTGGCGCCTCGAGAACTTCGAGGTCACCCGCGTCCCCGGCCCGGAGGACGTCCACGTCTTCGACTGCGTGTCGGTGGAGCAGCCCGGGGACGAGCGCCTCGTCGCGGTGGCCGAGGTGCGCGACATCACCCCGGTCCGGGACGCCACCGGCGCCCTCATCGCCCTGCCCGAGCTGGAGCACGTCCTGGTCTCCTGCCTCGACGGCATCCGGCGCTCGCTCTCGACGGACCGGCGCCGTCGCCGCCTCGAGTGGAACCGGGTGATGCTCTTCGTCTGGCCCACCGTGGAGATCAGCCTCGAGGAGGTCACCGAGGTGGCCAAGCGGCTGGTGCCCCTCACCAACGGGCTCGGCATCGAGCAGGTGCTGGTGCAGGGCCGGGTGACCGACCCCGGGTTGGGCGACACCGCCGATGTCGTGTTCCGCCTCGGGTACCAGGCGGGACGGGGCCTCACCATGCAGGTCACCGAGCCGCCGACGGCGCCGATGCAGCCCCTCGACGACTACACCCAGAAGGTGCTGGCCTGCCGGCGCCGGGGCACGGTGTACCCGTACGAGATCATCCCGATGCTCACCACCGAGGCCGAGCACGGCGAGGGGCACTTCACCGAGCTGGACCTGGACGGCGACCGCCTCGTGCCCGTCGACCGCCCGGCCGGGCACAACGAGGCCGGGGTCGTCCTCGGACTCGTCACCGCGGCCACCGAGGTCCACCCCGAGGGCATGACCCGGGTGGCGGTCCTCGGCGATCCGACCCGTTCGATGGGCTCCATCGCCGAGGCCGAGTGCCGCCGCCTGCTGGCCGCGATCGACCTGGCCGAGCAGCGGGGCCTGCCCGTCGAGTGGTTCGCTCTCTCCGCCGGCGCCCGCATCGCCATGGACAGCGGCAGCGAGAACCTGGACTGGGTCGCCTCGGTGCTCCGCCGGATCGTGGAGTTCACCCAGGCCGGCGGGGAGATCAACGTCGTGGTGGCCGGCGTGAACGTCGGTGCCCAGCCGTACTGGAACGCCGAGTCCACGATGCTCATGCACACCAAGGGCATCCTCGTGATGACGCCGGACTCCACCATGGTCCTCACCGGCAAGCAGGCCATCGACTTCAGCGGCGGCGTGTCGGCCGAGGACAACATCGGCATCGGCGGCCACGAGCGGGTCATGGGCCCGAACGGCCAGGCCCAGTACTGGGCGCCCGACATGGTGGGCGCGGTCGACATCCTCTTCGCCCACTACGACCACAGCTACGTGGCGCCCGGTGAGCCCGGACCCCGACCCACGCTCACCACCGACCCCATCGACCGCGACGTCACGACCGAACCCCACGCCGGCGCCGGCACCACGTTCACCACGGTCGGCGAGATCTTCTCCGACGCCACCAACCCCGGGCGCAAGAAGCCCTTCGACATCCGCTCGGTGATGCGGGCGGTGATCGACCACGACCTCGAGCCGCTCGAGCGCTGGGCCGACATGGCCGAAGCCGAGGGCGCCGTCGTGCTCGATGCGCACCTCGGCGGCCTGCCGATCTGCATGGTGGGCATCGAGTCCCGGCCCCTGCCCCGCACCGGCCAGCTGCCGGCGGACGGACCGAGCCAGTGGTCGGCCGGGACGCTGTTCCCCCTGTCGTCGAAGAAGGTGGCCCGGGCCATCAACGCGGCGAGCGGCAACCGCCCCGTCGTCGTGCTCGCCAACCTGTCGGGTTTCGACGGCTCCCCCGAGTCGCTGCGCCGGCTGCAGCTGGAGTACGGCGCCGAGATCGGGCGGGCGATCGTGAACTTCGACGGTCCGATCGTCCTCTGCGTGATCTCCCGCTACCACGGCGGCGCCTTCGTCGTCTTCTCCGGGCGGCTGAACGACCGCATGCAGGTGCTGGCTGTGGAGGGCTCCCACGCGTCGGTCATCGGCGGCGCGCCCGCTGCTGCTGTCGTGTTCACGCGCGAGGTCGACGCCCGGACCCAGGCCGACGCGAGGGTCGCCGAGCTGGAGCAGCGCCTGGCCGCAGCCGCGCCGCACGAGCGGGCCCGCCTGCGAGCCGAGCTCGACGCCGTCCGTGCGTCCGTGCGCAACGAGATGGTCGGCGAGGTGGCGGCGGAGTTCGACCGCGTCCACAGCGTCGAGCGGGCTCGCGAGGTCGGCTCGGTGCACGAGATCATCGCCCCCGCCCGCCTGCGCCCGGCGCTGCACGACGCGGTGTCCCGCGGTCTGGCGTCCGTCGACGTCTGATCAGCCCGCACCTAGGGTGCCGACGTGCTGCGCCACCGCTCCCGCCGTCGACTCGCCCTGGCGCTCCTGCTGGCGGTCTCGCTGGTGGCGGCCGGGTGCAGCGACGACGACGGCGGCGACGAGGCGGCCCCGGACGGGACCGACGAGGAGACCGAGGAGCGCTCCGAGCGGGGTCCCCGGTTCTGCGACGCCTACCTCGAGTACCTGGCGGAGCCGAGCCCCGAGCGCCTCGACACGGTCGTGGAGGCAGCCGGAGACCCCGAGGTCGAGGAGCTGGCCGCCATCATCAGCGAGGACGACCGCACCGGCCGGGTGCTGGCCGCGGACAGCGACCTGCAGGTGATCGCCCGCGACCGGTGCCAGGCCGAGTGGATCGGCGCGGCCCAGGGCGGCGGCGACACCGCCGGCGCGGCGCAGGCGTTCTTCGACGCGCTCGTGGCCGGCGACCCCATCGGGGCGCGCAACGTGGCGTCGGCGAACGCCATCGCCGTGTTCGAGCCGTGGGGGCCGATCGAGGCCGATGGCGCCGCCGGGACGCCGACGCTGCTCGAGCTCGGCGACCGGTCCTTCAGCCTCGCCCTCGACCCGGCCACGATCGCGGAGTGCCAGGTCGAGTTCGGCGTGGTCATCGCCTGCACCGTGGCGCAGTGAGGCCGACGTGACGGACAACGGGCCCCCGCCCTTCGACCTGGCGGCGCACCTGCGCGACGCCCTCGGCGTGGATCCCGACCTCGTCGACGCGGCCGAAGCCGAAGGCCCCGAGCAGGTTCGACGCCTGGCCCAGGCCGTGGTGCTGCTCGGGGAGCCGCCCCGGCTCCGACCCCCCGACGCGTGGCAGCGCACCGGCGCCGACGAAGAGCTGGCCCGCGCCCTGTGGCGAGCCATGGGCTTCGCCAACGTGCCCGACGAGGCGGTGGCGCTCACCGAGGCCGACGTCGTCGCGCTCGCCGCCATCAACGACTTCCTGCAGGCGTCGGGGATCTCCGCCGACACCGCGATCCGCTTCGCCCGTCTGCTCGGGCAGACCATGAGCCGGGTCGCCGACGCGCTCCACTCCATCGTCGACCACGCCATCGACGAGATGGACGGCCTGCCGCCCGGCGAGAACGACGACTTGATGGTGCTGGCCGCCCAGCTCGTGAACCCGCTGATCGAGCAGGAGCTGTCGTACCTGCTGCGCCGGCACCTCTACGCCGGCGCCATCCGCCGCATCGCCGGCCACGACCTGGAGCAGCCCGACGTCACCGTCGGCTTCGCCGACGTCGTCTCGTTCACCCGGCTGTCGGGGAAGCTCGCGGAGGCCGACCTGGCCGAGCTGCTGGAGACGTTCGAGGCGACCACCGCGGACATGATCACCGAGCGCGGCGGGCGGGTCATCAAGCTCATCGGCGACGCCGTGCTGTTCGTGTTCGACGAACCGGAGCCCGCCGCACGCCTCGCGCTCGAGCTGGTGGACTCCTTCGGCGGCGACCAGCCGGACCTGCGAATCGGCCTCACCCACGGCCCGGTGCTGTCGCGCCTCGGTGACCTGTTCGGGCCGCCGGTGAACCTGGCCAGCCGCCTCGTGTCCTACGCCCGACCGGGCTCGGTGCTGGTCGACCAGCGCTTCGTCGATCGCCTCGGCCCGGTCGAGGACCTGCGGCTCCGGTCCGTCCGGCCCCGCGACCTGAAGGGCATCGGCACCACGGCGCTGTACGTGCTGCGCCGCGACGACCGCTGAGCCGCCTGTGTGGCTCAGCTGCCCGGCGGGACCATCGTCTCCATGTCGGCATCGAGGCCGAGCAGGACCTCGTCGGCCAGCGCCTGGCGCAGCCGGCGCTTCGTGAAGCCGTAGGCGTGGCCGGGGAGCTGCCCCAGCTGGCGGGCCCGCTCGATCGCGGTGTCGACGACCGCCTCGGCCGCGACGAGCTCGTCGAGGTACCCGGCGTCGAGGGCGCCGGCCATGTCGTAGATCTCCGCCTGGAGCACGGACCGCTGGCGGTGGCGCACCGAGAGACGGGCCTCGCCGAGGCGGATGCCGTACCAGGGCAGGCCCATGCCGATGGCGGTCTCGTTCAGGCCGATCTTGGCCGGCAGGTCCGCCGACCCGATGCGGGTGTCGCTGGCCAGGCACAGCAGCGCGCCGGCCGCGAGGGCGTGGCCGGTGACCGCCGCCACCGTGGGCTGGGGGTGGGTGTAGACCCGCATCAACAGCTCGCCGCCGGCCTTCACGAGGCCCCGCGTCGCGTCGGCGCCCTGGGTCATGACCGACAGGTCGAACCCGGCGGAGAACTTCCCCTCCCGCCCGATGAACGCGACGGCGGTGGCGTCGGCCTGGGCAGCGTCGAGCGCGGCGTGCACCTGGTCGATGAGGGCGTGGGAGACGGCGTTGGCCTTGCCGTCGTCGAGGCGGACGACGGCCACGCCGTCCTCGATGGTCAGCTGCACGGGATCGGTCACGGCCGCACCGTAGCCAGGCGCCGCCCGGCCGGCGGCCGGCACTCCCATGTCCGGATCCCGCCAGACGTGCGGACCGGGATGGGGCAGGATCGTCTCGTGAGCCTGGACCACCAGCGGTGCTACGAGGCGCTGCGGAGCAGAGACACCCGCTTCGACGGGCGCTTCTGGGTCGGCGTGCGCACCACCGGCGTGTACTGCCGTCCGGTGTGCCCGTCGCGCACGCCGCTGTCCCGGAACGTCGACTTCTACGCCCACCCGGCCGCGGCCGAGGACGCTGGGCTCCGCCCGTGCCGGCGCTGCCGTCCGGAGGCCGCCCCGGGGTCGAGCGGGTGGAAGGGCTCGGCCGGGGTGGTCGACCGAGCCGTCCGGCTCATCGACGAAGGCGCGCTGGACGAGGGTGGCGTCTCTGCGCTGGCCCGCCGGCTGCACGTCGGCGATCGTCACCTGCGCCGGCTCTTCGTCGAGCACCTCGGCACCACACCCGACGCCGTCGCTCGCAGCCGGCGGGCCCACCTCGCCCGGCGCCTGCTGGCCGACACCGACCTGCGCGTGGCCGACATCGCGTTCGCCGCCGGGTTCGGCAGCGTCCGCCAGTGCAACGACGTGCTCAAGGCCACGTTCCGGGCCACCCCGACCGAGCTGCGCGCCGACCTCCGCCCCGCCCGGGGAGCCCCCTCCCGAACTGGCAGTGCTGGGGTCGCACCTCCTCGAGCTGGCAGTGCTGGCGTCGCGCCGTCGGGCGCCCTGACCCTGCGCCTCGCGGTCCGACCGCCATTCGACGGCGCCGCACTCCTCGACTGGTTCGCCGCTCGCGCCGTGGCCGGCCTCGAGGTCGTCGATGCCGACCGCTACACCCGACGGGTGGCGGTGGGGGACCGGACCGGTGCGGTCACCATCCGACCGGCCGGCGACGCGGTCGTGCTCGACGTCGACCTGCCGCCCGACACCCACCTCGGCTCGCTCGTGGCCGGTGCCCGCCGTGCCTTCGACCTCGGGGCCGACCCGGTCGCCGTGGACGAGCACCTCGGCGCTGATCCGCTGCTCGGCCGGCTGGTCGCCCGCCGCCCGGGGATCCGGGTGCCCGGCAGCTGGGGCGGCTTCGAGGCCGGGGTCCGGGCTGTGATCGGCCAGCAGATCTCGGTCGCCGCCGCCCGCACGGTGCTCGGACGGATCGTGGCGGCCCACGGTCGCGACGGCGCGTTCCCCGAACCCGAGGACCTGGCGGCAGCGCCGCTGGAGCAGCTCGGGATCATCGGCCAACGGGCCGACACCATCCGCCGCCTCGCCGACGCTGTGCTCGCCGGCGCAGTGGTCCTCGACGGGAGCGTCCCCCACGAGGGGCTCGTCGCTTCCCTCGTTGCGCTGAAGGGCATCGGCCCGTGGTCGGCCGAGTACGTCGCCCTCCGCCTCGGTGAGCCCGATGCCTTCCCGGCCGGGGACCTGCACCTCCGGCGGATGCTCGATGCGACGAACGACCGGACCGCCATCGCCCGGGCCGAGGCGTGGCGCCCGTGGCGGGCCTACGCCGCCATGCACCTGTGGCAGACCCCACGAGAGGAACGACCATGACCAGCACCACCGTGCGCACCACGTCCATCGAGACCCCGACCGGGAAGATCCGCCTCGCGGTCGCCGTCGACGACGTCGGCGAGCGGGTGGTGGCCCTCGCCTTCGCCGACCACTTCGACCGGGTGTCGGCCCGGGTGCGGGTCCGGTTCGCCGACGCCGAGTGGGCGGAGGGGGAGACGGCCGCGTCCGATGCCGTGCGGCGGTACCTCGGGGGCGACCTCGCCGCCGTCGACGAGGTCGAGGTCGACGCCACCGGCACCCCGTTCCAGCAGCAGGTGTGGGACGCCCTGCGGGCCATCCCGGCCGGCGAGACGCGCAGCTACGCGCAGATCGCAGCGGCGATCGGATCGCCGGGCGCCGTACGTGCCGTCGGCACCGCGAACGGGGCGAACCCGGTCTGGCTCGTCGTGCCCTGCCACCGGGTCGTCCGCAGCGACGGCAGCGTCGGCGGGTACGGCGGCGGCCCCGAGCGCAAGGCGTGGCTGCTCGACCACGAGCGGTCCACGAAAGGTGCGAACGGGACGGACGTCACATCGCCCTCGTCGGTCGCGGGTGTGAAGGTGTCACCCGACCGCCCATAACCTCCCGGGGCCGGTCCACAGGAGGAACGCCGTGTACATGCAGCTCGCCCGGTGGTGCTACGCGCACCGCCGACCGGTCGTCATCGTCTGGATCGCCGCCGTGGTGCTCGCCGGCGTCGCCGTCGCCATCGTGGGATCGGACTTCACCGGCAACCCGGAGGCACCCGAGTCCGAGAGCCGCGACGGCTTCGCGGTGCTCGAGGAGCACTTCGACGGCCTCGGGGCCGGCCCCACCGGTTCCATCGTGTTCCAGGCCGACCAGGGGGTCACCGACCCCACGGTGCAGGCGGCGATGGAGGAGCTGTTCGCCGAGACCGACGAGATCCCGTACGTCGACGTCACCAGCCCGTACTCCGAGGAGGGGTTCGGCCAGATCGCCGAGCAGGGCGAGCTGGCCGGGCGGGTCGCCTTCGCCCGGGTGGAGGTCGGCGAGGAGGTCGGGTTCTCCGAGTCCGGCGAGATCGGCGTCGAGATCCTCGACCGGGCCGAGGAGATCGAGTCCGAGATCGACGGTGTGCGGATCGAGGTCGGCGGCGAGGTGCTCGCCGGGTTCGAGCCGCCGGAGTCCGAGCTGATCGGCCTCGCCTTCGCCGTCGTTGTGCTCATCGTCTCGTTCGGGTCCGTGCTGGCCATGGGCCTGCCGATCGCCGTGGCGGTCGCCGGCGTGGGCCTCGGCATCATGCTCACGAACCTGGCCTCGAACGTCATGGGCATGCCCGACTTCGCCCTGCAGATCGGGGCCATGATCGGCCTCGGCGTCGGCATCGACTACGCGCTCTTCATCGTCACCCGCTTCCGCGAGTACCTGCACACGGGCCACGACCCCCAGGTCGCCACGATGGCGGCGATCGACACCGCAGGACGGGCCGTCGTGTTCGCCGGCATCACCGTCGTCGTGTCCCTGCTCGGGCTGCTGCTGATCGGCCTCGAGTTCGTCGCCGGTCTCGGTGTCGCCGCAGCCATCACCGTGGCGGTGACGATGGTCGCCTCCACCACGCTGCTGCCGGCGCTGCTCGGCTTCGCCCGCCTCAAGGTGGAGGTGACCCGGTGGCGCGGCCTCGTCGCCGCCGGCTGCATCTCCGTGGCGCTGCTCGGTGCCGGTCTCGGCATCCCCGCCCTGCTGCTCGGCGTCCCGGCGGCGCTCGCGGTGCTGGTCGTCGGATCCTTCATCCCGGTGCTGAAGCGCGAGGTGCCGCGCCGCGTCCCGAAGCCGGTCCGTGAGAGCGGCTGGTACCGGTGGAGCCACCTGATCCAGCGCCGTCCGTGGCCCTTCGCCATCGGCGGGACCCTGCTGTTGCTCGTCCTGGCCCTGCCCCTGCTCGGCATCCGGCTCGGCTTCTCCGACGAGGGCAACTACCCCGAGGACTCGACGACCCGCCAGGCCTACGACCTGCTGAGCGACGGCTTCGGCCCCGGCTTCAACGGACCCTTCGTCATCGTCGGCGAGGTCGACGGGCCGGAGGGCTTCGCCACCTTCCAGCAGGTGGTCGAGGCCGTCGCGGCCGACCCCGGCGTCGCCTCCGTGACGCCGGCGATCCCGAACGACTTCGACGCGCCGGTCGCCGCCCTCGCACGGGTGGTGCCCACCAGCGCCCCCCAGGACGAGGCCACCGAAGAGCTCATCAACCGCCTCCGCGACGGGGTCATCCCGGCCGTCGCCGGCGAGGGTGGACCCGAGGTGCACGTGACCGGGTTCGTGGCGGTCTCGGTGGACTTCTCCGACTACCTCGCGGGCCGCAGCTTCCTCTTCTTCGGCGTGGTGCTCGCCATGTCGTTCGTCCTGCTGATGGCGGTCTTCCGGTCACTGCTGGTGCCGCTCAAGGCCGTCGTTCTGAACATGCTCTCGATCGCCGGCGCCTACGGCATCGTCGTTGCGGTGTTCCAGTGGGGCTGGCTCGGCGACCTCACCGGCATCGAGCCGGCGCCCATCGAGCCGTTCATCCCGATGATGATGTTCGCCATCGTCTTCGGCCTGTCCATGGACTACGAGGTCTTCCTGCTGTCCCGCATCAAGGAGGAGTACGAGCGCACCGGCGACGCCCGCAACTCGGTGGCCGACGGCCTGGCCGCAACCGCCCGGGTCATCAGCGCAGCGGCGGCGATCATGGTCGTGGTCTTCGGCAGCTTCCTGCTCGAGGACGGTCGCATCGTGAAGGTCTTCGGCGCCGGGCTCGGCATGGCGGTCCTGCTCGACGCCACCCTCGTCCGCATGCTGCTCGTACCGGCGACGATGGAGCTGCTGGGTGAGCGCAACTGGTGGATCCCGGGCTGGATCGACCGCCGCCTCCCGGCGCTGCACGTCGAGGGCGCCCCCGACCACGAGGCCCAGCTCGCTGAAGCCGCAGCGCGCGTCCGGGCCGACCGGGGCGAGGAGTCCGACGACGCCCGCGAACCGGTCGGCGTCTCCTGAACCAGCCTTCTCCGAACTGGCAGTGCTGGCGTCTCGTCAGCGGGGCAGGAGGGTGACGCCGACCTCGCCGGCCAGGCGCACGACGGTGGTCAGCGGCAGTCCGATCACGTTGGTGTCGCTGCCCTCGATGCGCTCGACGAACATCCCGCCCGCGCCCTGGATGGCGTAGGCGCCGGCCTTGCCGAAGGGCTCCCCGGTCGCCACGTAGGCCTCGATCTCCGCCTCGGTCAGCTCCCGCACGTGGACGACGGTCTCCTCCACGGCGGCGGCCTCCTCGTCCCCGCACACGAGGTGCACGCCGGTGACCACCCGGTGCGATCGGCCCGAGAGCGAGCGCAGCATGGCGGCGGCCCCGCTCGCGTCGGCGGGCTTGCCGAGGACGCCGTCGCGGAGCACGACCTCGGTGTCGGCTGCGATCACCAGCTCGCCGGGCGTGCGCTCGACGGTGCGGGCCTTGGTGCGTGCCAGGCGCGCGACGGTCGACTCGGGGGCCTCGCCCGGCTGGGGCGTCTCGTCGATGTCCGCGGGCCGGACGACCGGTTCGACGCCGATCCGGCGGAGCAGCTCCAGGCGCCGGGGCGAACCCGACGCCAGCACCACGGCGGCGTCCACGTTCACCCGCCGGAGACGGCCAGGTCGGCGAGCCGACTGGGCGGTTCGAGCGCGTCGGGGTCGTCGAGCCAGCCCTCGGGCAGCTTCACCGGACGGGGGCCGGTGGTGTGGCCCCGCTGCATCCGCATGGCCGAGCGGGGGAACGGCAGGTGCGGGTCGAGCTCGCCGAGCAGCGCATCGAGCTCCGCCAGCGAGGACATCGAGCGGAGCGCGGCGCGCAGCGGCCGGCCGACGGGGAAGCCCTGCAGGTACCAGCCGGTGTGCTTGCGCAGCTCCCGCATGCCGGACTCCTCGCCGAACCACTCGGCCAGCATCTCGCCGTGCGTGCGCACCATCTCGATGATGTCGCCGAGCGATGGCGGCGCAGGCACGGGCTCGCCGGCGAACGCGGCGACCAGGTCCCGGAACAGCCAGGGACGGCCCAGGCAGCCCCGGCCGATGACGACGCCGTCGCAGCCGGTGACGCGCATCATCTCGACCGCGTCGGCGGCCTCCCAGATGTCGCCGTTGCCGAGCACCGGGATGGTGGTGACCGTCTCCTTCAGCTGCGTGATCGTCGACCAGTCCGCGACGCCTGAGTAGAGCTGCTCGGCCGTGCGGGCGTGGACGGCCACCGCCGCCGCGCCGGCCTCCTGGGCCAGCTTCCCCGCCACCAGCCACGTGCGGTGCTCGTCGTCCAGGCCCACCCGCATCTTCACCGTGACCGGGATGTCGCCGGCCCCGTCGACGGCCGCGGCCACGACCGCGCCGAAGAGCCGGGGCCGCAGGGGGAGGGCCGAACCGCCGCCGTGGCGGGTGATCTTGCGGGCGGGACAGCCGAAGTTCAGGTCGATGTGGTCGACGCCGACCTGGTCGCGCACCCGGCGCACCGCCTCGCCCATGACCGCCGGGTCCGTGCCGTAGAGCTGGATCGAGCGCACCGGCTCGTCGTCGGCGAAGCGGGCGATGTGGAACGTGCGCTCGTTGCCCTCGACCACGGCGCGGGCGCCGACCATCTCCGACACGTACAGGGCGGCGCCGAAGCGGCGGCACAGGGCGCGGAAGGGGGCGTTGGTGACGCCGGCCATCGGGGCGAGGACCACCGGCGGGTCCGCCGACAGCGGACCGATCTGCAGGGGCGGGAACAGCGGGGCGATCCCCCCAGTGTCCCCGATGTGCCGCCGTCCGGTGGAATCACCACCGGTGGGCCATTGGCCCCTACAGCGCCGCCGGCGATGTCCGTACGGTGGGTCCAGCGACCGCCGGCAGATCGGAGGTGGTCGATCCCATGACCACCGTGACCTCCATGCCGGACCGTCGCTTCGAAGCGGTCGTGTTCGTCGCATCGGAGCCGGTCGAGGCCGACCTGGACGGCTCGCTGGCCGCCGCCCTCGATGCCGGCCTGGCCGTGGCCGTCGTCGCCCCGGGGCCGGGGCGGGACGCGGCCGTACTGCTCCGCTCCGAGCGCGTCGCGTCCCGCTCCGTGCTGCTGCTCGCGTCGGGCGACGGGCCTGACCGCACCGTGGTCGAGGACGGGCGCGTGCTCCCCACCACCGAAGCCGGCGAGCCGCTGAACTGGATCCGGCGCGAGCTGTGGGCGCGCGGCATCGACCGCGCCGGGACCCTGGTGCTCGCGGACGCGCCGCAGCGCGAGGTCCTGGTCGCGCAGGTCGAGCGCCGGCGCACCCGTCACCTCCCCGAGGTCGATCCGGCCCCCGGCTGGGGCCTGGTGCTCGAGGGCCACGATCCGGAGGGCGAGCGGGTGCGGGCGACCCTCACGACCCTGGCCGACGGACGGTTGGGGATCGGCGGTGCCACCGTCGTGCACGATCCCGGCGCGCCGTCGTGGTCGATGGTGGCCGGGGTCTACGACGGGGACGGCCCCGAGACGCACCTGCTGCCCGGACCGGTCGCGGCCTCCCTGCCGTGGCGACTGCATCCCGAGGGCGGCGTGGCGCGCACGCTCGATCTGCGCACCGGCGTGCTGCACGAGCGTGCCCTGACCGATGTCGGGCCGGTGCGCAGCGTGCGCTTCGCCTCTCTGCGACGCCCGGGCTCGGTCGTCGAGCGCGCATGTGGCCCAGCTGATCCCGAGGGACCGCTGCTCGTGGCGCCCGACGGGGCGCGCGTGACGGACGGGGTCGGGTGGAAGGCCGCTGCCGGCACCTCCGGTGGCATCGTCGCTGCGGTGACCGCTGCGGTCACCCCGGCCCCGGACGGTGTGGTCCTCGACCGCATGATCGCCTACGAGGGTGATCCCGAGGACCTGCCGGATCCCGCCACCGCGACGGCCCGAGCGCGCGAGCTGGCCGGGTGCGGGTTCGACCTGCTCCTCGCCGAGCACCGCGCCGCCTGGGCGGCTCGGTGGGAGGACGCTGACGTGGAGATCGACGGCGACGACGAGCTCCAGCTCGGCGTGCGCTTCGCCCTGTTCCACCTCATGGCGTCCGTCGCCGACGAGGGGGAGGCCGCGGTCGGCGCTCGCGGGCTCAGCGGGCAGGCGTACCGCGGGCACGTGTTCTGGGACTCCGACACCTTCGTGCTGCCCTTCCTGGCCGCCACCCACCCGCCGGCGGCGCGGGCGATGCTCGAGTACCGGGTCCGCCGTCTCGACGCTGCACTCGACACCGCCCGGAGGAGGGGGCGGCGGGGCGCCCGATTCCCCTGGGAGTCGGCTCGGACCGGCTACGACGTGACGCCGAGCTCGGCCCGCGACCGGACCGGGCGGCTCGTGCCCATCCGCACCGGGCTGCTCGAGGAGCACGTGGTCGCCCAGGTGGCCTGGGCGACCAGCTGCTACGTGGACTGGACCGGCGACGCGGACTTCGCCCGGGGCCCGGGCCTCGAGCTGCTCGTGCAGACGGCGCGCTACTGGGAGTCCCGGGTGCGGACCGATGCCGCCGGGGCGGCCCACATCTACGGGGTGGTCGGGCCCGACGAGTACCACGAGCCGGTGGACGACAACGCGTTCACGAACGTGGTGGCGCGGTGGAACCTGCGACGGGCCGCCGACGCAGTGGAGGCAGCGGACGTCGGTGCCCCGGCCGGGCTCGACGAAGCGCGCGCCTGGCGCCACGTGGCGGACGCCCTGGTCGACGGCTACGACCCCACGACCCGGGTCTACGAGCAGTTCGCTGGGTTCCACGAGCTCGAGGCCCTCTTCATCGCCGAGGTCGCGCCACGACTCCCCATCGCCGCCGACCTGCTGCTCGGCCGCGACCGCGTCCGGGGCGCGCAGGTCCTCAAGCAGGCGGACGTGCTCATGCTCCACCACCTCGTCCCCGAGGAGGTCGTGCCCGGCAGCCTCCGACCGAACCTGGACTTCTACGAGCCGCGCACGGCCCACGGGAGCTCGCTGTCCCCGGCGATGCACGCCGCCCTCGCGGCCCGCGCCGGCGACCACGAGGGGGCGCTGTCCGCGCTGCGGATGGCGACGCGGATCGACCTGGACGACCTCACCGGGACGACGGCAGGCGGGTTGCACCTGGCGACCATGGGCGGGGTCTGGCAGGCGCTCGCCTTCGGCTTCGCCGGGCTGCGCCCGCGCCACGGTCGCCTGGTGGTCGACCCGCAGCTGCCGCCCGCCTGGGACGGCCTGCGCCTCCGGGTCCGCTTCCACGGCAGCCGGGTGCGGGTGCGCATCGGGCACGAGGAGCTGCACCTGGAGAGCGACCGCCCGGTTCCGGTGCACGTGGACGGGATCGACGCCGTGGTCGAAGGCACCGGCCTCCGGTTCGGTCGGGCCGCCGAGGGCTGGGAGCTTCTGACGTGAGGAGGACCCGATGAGCAGGATCATCGCCGCCGTGGACGACTCGGCGGCTGCCCATCCGGTGGTCGCAGCTGCCCAGCTGCTGGCGCCGGTCTTCGGTGCCGAGGTCGAGGGGGTGCACGTCGCCGACGTCGAGGGACGCACGGCCGCCGCAGCAGCCGCCGGCTTCAAGATCCCCTTCCGGACGGTGCCCGGGGAGCCCCTGGACGTGCTGGTCTCCCTCGCGGCCGACGACGACGTCGTCGGGTTCGCCATCGGCCAGCGCAGCCACGTCGCCGCTGCGGCGACCGGCCACCTCGCGCTCGGGCTCGCCGGTTCGGTGGACAAGCCCGTGCTGGTCGTTCCCCCCCGGGCCGTGCTGCCGGACCGCTTCCGGCGGGTCCTCATCGCGATGGCCGGGGTCCCCGGGCGCGCCCGTGAGCTCAAGCGGGCCATCGCGCTCGCTGCGGATGCCGACCTGGAGCTCGTCGCCGTCCACGTCGACGACGAGAGCTCCGTCCCGAGCTTCTCGGACCAGGTGCAGTACGAGACCGAGGCCTACGCCGAGGAGTTCCTGGCCCGCTACGCCCCCGGGGCGCCCGGCGTGCGGCTCGATCTGCGCATCGGTGCACCGGTCGAGGAGATCCTCGCAGCGTGCGCGCAGGAGCACCCCGACGTGCTGGCCATGGGCTGGCCGCACGCCGACGAGCCGGAACGCGGCGAGGTCGTCCGGGCGGTGCTCGAGCGCAGCCCGGTGCCTGTGCTCCTCGTCGCCACCAGGTGAGCGCCCATGGGGACCGGGCGCCGGCGGGATGGCACCATCGACGGCCGTGATGCTCGTCGATGCCACCGGTCTGCGCGCCGTCCGACCCGACCGGGTGCTCTTCGAGGACCTCTCGCTGGCCATCGCCTCCGGCGACCGCCTGGCGGTGGTCGGCGTGAACGGCACCGGCAAGTCCACGCTCCTCGGCGCGCTGGCCGGCAGCCGCACCCCTGACGACGGCACCATCCGGCGGGGCCGGGGCGCCCGCATCGCGCACCTCGACCAGGACGCCCCGCTGCCGGCCGGCACCGTCGCCAGCGTCACCGGTGACCGGTGGGAGGCGGCCGCCGTCCGGGATCGCCTGGGCCTCGCCGGCCTCGAAGACCGCCCGACCGACGAGCTGTCCGGTGGCCAGATCAAGCGGGTCGCCCTGGCCCGCGCGCTGCTCGAGTGCGGCCCACCCGGTGGCGGGCCGCCCGACGACGCCGACCTGCTCATCCTCGACGAGCCCACCAACCACCTCGACGTGGACGCCATCGCCTGGCTCGAGGAGTGGCTCAGCACCTTCCGGGGCGGGCTGCTGATGGTGACCCACGACCGCCACGTGCTCGACCGGGTGTGCAACCGCATGCTCGAGCTGGACCGCGGCGGCTCCTACCTGCACGAGGGCGGCTACGCGTCGTACCTCGAGGCCAAGGCCGAGCGCATCGACCGAGCAGCCAGCGCCGAGACGAAGCGCAAGAACCTGGCCAAGGTCGAGCTGGCCTGGCTTCGTCGGGGTGCACCGGCCCGGACATCGAAGCCGAAGCACCGCATCGAGTCCGCCACTGCGCTGGTCGAGGGCGGGCCGGCCGGCGGCGACGTCCGGGACCAGGCCCTCGCCCTCCACCAGGGCACGCCCCGGCTCGGGGACAAGGTCATCGAGATCCACGGCCTCGGCGCCGACGTCGAGGGCCGCACCCTCTTCGACGGCGTCGACCTCCTCCTCGACCCACGTGAACGGCTCGGCATCGTCGGGCCCAACGGCGCGGGCAAGACCACGATGCTGCGGATCCTCGCCGGCGAGCGCGAGCCGGAGCGGGGCACGATCGACGTCGGCCCCACCGTCCGCCTCGCCATGTTCAGCCAGGACGCCGCCGAGCTCGACCCCGACGCACGCGTCCGCGATCTCGTCACCGGCGGCAAGAAGGAGGTGTCCTGGCAGGACACCGCCCTCATGGAGCGGTTCTGGTTCGACAGCGATACGCAGTGGGCGCCCGTCAGCACCCTCTCTGGTGGCGAACGGCGCCGCCTGCAGCTGCTGCTCGTCCTGCTCCAGCAGCCCAACGTGCTGCTGCTCGACGAGCCGACCAACGACCTCGACCTCGACACGCTGCGTCTGCTCGAGGACTTCCTCGACGAGTGGCCCGGCGCCCTCATCGTCGTCTCCCACGACCGGGCCCTGCTCGAGCGCACCGTGGCCGACGTGCTCGTGATCGACGGGCAGGGCGGGGCGGCCCGCCGTCCCGGCGGCCTCGCCGCCTACCTCGAGTCCCGCCGGACGAACCGGGCCAAGGGCAAGACCGAGGCCAAGGCGCCGACCGGAGCCAAAGCGACGGCGTCGACGCCTGCACCCGCCCAGCGGAGCACGTCGCCGTCCACGCTGCGCCGAGAGCTGAACGCGGCCGAGCGGAACCTGGCCAAGGCGACCACGGAGGTCGAGCGGATCGAGGCCGACCTGCACGACGCCATCGGTGACCACCAGCGCCTCGCCGAGCTGGGGCAGCAGCTGGCCGATGCCCGGGCGGCGAAGGACGCCGCCGAGGAGCGCTGGCTGACGCTGGCCGAGGAGGCCGAGGCGGTCAACCCCGGCCTGCTCTGACCTACGCTCCGCCGCCATGAGCAACGGAGCGCTGCAGGGCAGGGTCGCACTGGTCACCGGTGGTGGACGGGGGGTGGGGCGTGCCATCTCGCTGTCGCTCGCTGAGGCGGGGGCGGACGTCGCCGTCAACTACCGGCGGGACGAGGAGTCCGCGGCGAACACCGTCGCCGAGATCCAGGACATGGGCCGCAAGGCCATCGCGGTGCAGGCCTCCATCGACGATGCCGATGCCGACGCCCAGATGGTCGAGCGGGTCGCCGGCGAGCTCGGTCCCATCTCGATCCTGGTCAACAACGCCGGCCTGGCGTCGCGGGGCCAGTCCGTGGCCGACACCGACCCGGCCGAGGCCGCCCGGCTGCTGGCGACCCACGCCGTCGGCCCGCACCACCTCTGCCGCCTCGTCCTGCCCCACATGCGCACCTGCGACCGGGGCGACATCGTCTTCATCTCCTCCGTCGCCACCGACCACCACGCGGCCAACGGTGCCCCCTACAACATGGGCAAGGCCGCGATGGAGGCCCTGGCCTCGACCCTGGCCAAGGAGGAGCAGCGCCACGGCATCCGGGTGAACACCGTCGCTCCCGGCCTGGTCGAGACCGAGATGGGCCGTCGCCTGGCCAAGGCCGGCGGCGCCGACATCGAGGACCTCCACGCCCACTACCCCTTCGGCCGGGTCTGCCAGCCCGAGGACGTCGCCGCCGTGGTGTCGTTCCTCGTGGGCGAGCAGGGCTCCTACGTCAGCGGCGTGCGCATCCGCGTCGACGGCGGCGGCCAGCAGATGATCCGCCCACCCCGCTGAATCCCGTCCGATCCGGCTTCCTCGCGCGCGATTCGACCGTCGGTGGTCGATCGGCGCGAAGAGAACCAGATCCCCTCCGTTCCTCGCGCGCGACTCGACCGTCAATGGTCGTTCGGCGCGCCCGGAACGGGGAGGGTGAGGTGCGGGGCACGGGTCGGTCGATGGATCAGCGCCTCGTGCGGCCGGCTGAGGATCGCCCCGAGGGTGCGGCGGACGGTCGACGCGTCGTGCCAGATGTCGTACTCCCAGTAGATGACGACCGCGAACCCCGCATCGACGAGGCGGTCGGCCCGGTCCTCGTCGTCAGCGACGTCCGACGGCATCGTGTGGTGCTTCTCGCTGTGGATCTCGACGACGAGAGGACGATCGACGTGGACCTGGTCGAAGCGACCGATCGGCGCGTCGTCGCCGAGCGTGACCTGCCGACGGAACGACCGGGCCAGCGTTCCGACGACCTCCTCCCAGCGCTTCTCGAGGTTGCTGTCCGTGGGTCGGTAGTCGGGCGGGCGACTCTCGAGCAGCTGGCGCAGGATGACGATGCCGCTGTTGCCCTTGCCGGAGCAGCGGGCGGCGAGGTCGTGGATGCGGTGCCCGTCGACCAGGCGCTCGCGCCAGGCATGGTCGAGCGTTCGTTCCAGCCGTAGCGCTCCGATGTCGTGGCCGTACCGCTCGGTGTCGGCGCGAGCGAGCCAGAGCAGCAGACGCTCCGGACGCACGATGGGGATGCCCCGGTGCACTGTCGCGTCGAGGGCCGGATCGAGGTGCCTGGTGACGTGCACGATCCCGACATGCGGCGTCCGTGTCCCGTTCCGGGGTCGAGTTACGTGCACCGGGAAGGCACGGAACCGGCCGAAGCCCCACCAGTGCGTCGCGGCGTGACCCCAGAGCAGCGCGCCGGGGCCGGCATCGAGCACGGGGAGCAGCAGCTGTTGGCCGAGGTCCACGGTGCCGGCTCGGTGGCGCAGGACACGAGGCCCCGCACGGTCGATGTCCGGGTGGCGGACGAGGCGCCGCCGCTCAGCGGCGCTGCAGCGGTCGAGCAGCTGGTGCCGCCCGACGAGCGAGTACTGGCGGGCGAACAGATCGAGGACGCGTCCCGGGAGCACGGTGACCTCCGATGGTCGATGCGCTGGGGGAAGCGGGCCAGCGGACCGGCGTCGTCGACGCTATCCAGGCCCACCGACAGCCGACGGAGGGTCCCGAGTCCACTCAGTTCCGTGCGCGCGAAACGCCCGACGATGGTCGTTCAGCGCGTGACAAACGGGTGCCGGGGCGTTCCGTGTGCTCGATCCGCCTGTCAGCGGTCGATTCGCGCGCAAGGAACGGGTGGGGCGAGCGGTCAGCGGCCCTTGAACTCCGGGTCCCGGCCCTCGGCGAAGCTGGAGATGCCCTCGAAGAAGTCCTTGGTGCCGAACAGCTGCATGGTCTGCAGGAGCACGTGGTGGGTGTGGGCGGGGAAGTCCTCGGTGAGGCCGTGGCGGTAGAGGCGCTTCATGGCCCGGATGGCGAGCGGCGCGTTGGTGGCGATCTCCTCGCCCCACGACACCGCCTCGGCCACGAGCTGGTCGTCGGCGACGACGGCGTTGGCGAGGCCGAGCTCGAGGGACTGCTGGGCGTCGAGGTCCCGGCCGAGGAAGCCGATCTCGGCGGCCTTGGCCCAGCCGACGAGGCGAGGCAGGTACCAGGTGCCGCCGGACTCGGGGACCACGCCGCGCTTGGCGAAGCCGGGGAGGAGGCGGGACGTCTCGCCGAGGATCCGCATGTCGCAGCCGAGGGCCAGGTCGAGGCCGTAGCCGGCGGCGGCGCCGTTGACGGCCGCGATGATCGGCGTGTCGATCTCGAACAGGATCGAGGTCGGCAGGTCCCGGGTGTTCATCATGTTGGCGGCGGCGCCGGAGCCCTCGCTGCCGATGCCCGAACCGGACATGGCGTCCTTGATGTCCAGGCCGGAGCAGAACCCCTTGCCCGCCCCGGTGAGGACGATGGCCCTAACGTCGCCGCTGCGGTCGGCCTCGCTGAGGGCGTCGCTGAGCATGCTGAGCATGCGGGTGGAGATGGCGTTGCGGCGGTGGGGCCGGTTCAGGGTGATCGTGGCGACGTGGCCGGACACCTCGTAGAGGACCGGATCCTGTTCGTCGGTGGTGGTCTCGTCGCTCATGTCTCGCCCCCCGAGCCGACCGGCTCATGGTCTTCCGATGGTTCGTCGGTAGCGTAGGCACATGGCCACGACCGAGTCCGAGGCACCCCAGACCACCAGCGTGGACGACCCGCCCGCGGGCGGCGAGGAGGTGGTGCTCACCGTCACCGAGACCGCGATCGCCAAGATCCTCGAGCTGCGCGAGTCCGAGGACGACCCGGCCGACCTGGCCCTGCGCATCGCCGTCACCGGCATCCGGGGCCCGGAGTACACCTACGACCTCACCTTCGAGCCGGTCGCCGAGGCCACCGAGACCGACATCGTCTACCTCCAGGGCGAGCTGTCCGTGATGGTGCCGGCCGACTCGATGGACTCCCTCCAGGGCGCCACCCTCGACCTGCCCGGCACCGACGGCCAGGGCGGCCTCGTGCTGCGCAACCCGAACCGGCCCGACCCCCTCGCCGGCATCGACCTCGACCTCACCGGCACGACGGCCGAGAAGGTCCAGCAGCTGCTCGAGCAGCAGATCAACCCGGGCCTCGCCGCCCACGGCGGCTTCGCCGAGCTCAAGGGCGTCGACGGCGACAAGGTGTACGTCCTGATGGGCGGCGGCTGCCAAGGCTGCGCCGTGTCGGCCATGACCCTGCGCGAGGGCATCGCCGCCTCCATCACGTCGGCCATCCCCGAGATCACCGACGTCATCGACGTCACGGATCACGACGCCGGCGAAAATCCCTACTACTCGTAGCTGGTCGCGGTCGTTCCACCCACCGACGGCGAGATGGCGGCTTCGCCGCCCAACCAACCGTGCTGCTGGGTCGCCTCGCCTGCGGCTTCGGCTCCGGGTCTGACGTCACGCGTGTGTAACTGCCCGTAACTGGGCGGAACGTGCAGCGGCACCGGGCCACCGCCCGCTTCCGCTTGCATTCTGTGCGCTCGGCTGGAATGCTGTGTTCGTTGTCACCTTCCAAGTGGGGGCGACCAGGGGGAGAGGCCCGGACCACGGTCCGGGCCTCGTCGCGTGCGCCGCACGCCGTGGGAGATTTCTCGGATCGGGACCGCAAGGGAACGCCTCGCGGGCCGTTCCCCTCCCAGCAACGTCATGGTTCCCTCCCGACGTTGTGTTCCCTGTCCGGGGCGCCTTCGTTCTCCGACCCCAGCGAAGGCGCCCTGGTCCAGGGCACCCCCGGGGCCTTGGACAGGGGTGGGGTCTCAGAGGGGGCTGGGAGCTCGCACGGCCCGCAGGGCCGAGGAGCGGATGCCGTCGGCATCGAGGCCGAGGCGGGCGAGGATGTCGTCGGCCTTGGCGTGGTCGAGGTACTGGGTCGGGACGCCGAGGATCTCGATGCGAGGGACGAGCCGCTCCTCGCAGCACTCCCGGATCCCGGCAGCGAGCAGCGAACCGGCCCCACCGGCCTTGTAGCCGTCCTCGACGGTGACGACGGTGGGGTGCCCGGCGGCGTCCTCGAGCATCTCCCGGTCGGCCGGCTTCACGCAGCGCACGTCCCAGACGGTGGCCTCGACCCCGTCGGCGGCGAGCGCCGCGGCGGCCTCGAGCGCCGGGTGCAGCATCTTGCCCACGGCCAGGATGCACACGTCGCGGCCCGCACGGACCTTGCGGCCTCGCAGACCGGCGCCGACCTCATCGGGCCCGCACTCCGGGAGCACCTTGGGCCAGCGGATCAGCACCGGACCGTCGGTGTGGTCGAGCGCGTCGTGGAGCATGACGCCGATCTCCTGGTACGAGGAGGGAGCGAGCACGGTCATGTTCGGGATCTTCGTGAACAGGACGAGGTCGAGGACGCCGTGGTGGGACGGTCCGTCGGACCCGGTGATCCCCGCCCGGTCGAGGCAGAACACGACCGGCTGGTCGTGGAGGCCGACGTCGAGGTTGACCTGGTCGAAGGCCCGGGACAGGAACGTCGAGTAGACGGCGAACACCGGCCGGAGGCCGCCCATGGCCATGCCCGCAGCCGAGGTGACGGCGTGCTGCTCGGCGATGCCCACGTCGATGAGGCGGTCGGGGAAGCGCTCGGCGAAGGGGAGCAGCCCGGTTGAGTCGGGCATCGCTGCGGTGATGGCGACCACCTCGGGCCGCTCCTCGGCCTCCTTGATGAGCGCCTCGGTGAACGCGGCCGCACAGGACCCGGGCTCGACCGATCCCGTGTCGTGCATGTTCTTGATCGGGTCGTTCTCGGCCGGGGCGTAGCCGCGACCCTTCTGGGTGAGGACGTGGACCACGATCGGGCCGTCGTACTCGGCGGCGTCGTGCAGGGCGGACTCGAGGCCGGCGATGTCGTGGCCGTCGAAGGGGCCCGTGTAGCGGATGCCCAGGTCCTGGAAGAACGCGGGTGGCTCGAAGTAGTCGCGGACGCCGGCCATGGTCGCCTCGAAGCCACGCTCGAGGTGCTCGCCGACGAGGGGCGCCGAGCGGAGCAGCTTCTCGAACCGGGCACGGCTGCGCACGTAGCGGGGGTCGAGGCGGAGCCGGGCGAGGCTGTCGCCCAGGCGGCTGACGGTGGGGGCGTAGGAGCGCCCGTTGTCGTTGAGGATGATGATGGCCCGGGAGCCGGCGTGGCCGAGGTTGTTCAGGCCCTCGTAGGCCATGCCGCCGGTGAGCGAGCCGTCGCCGATGATGGCCACGATGCGCCGGTCGGTGATCTCGTTGCGCGACATCGCGGTGGCGAGGCCGTGGGCGTAGCTGATGATGGTGGAGGCGTGGCTGTTCTCCACCCAGTCGTGCGGGGACTCCTTGCGGGACGGGTAGCCGGACAGGCCACCCTCCTGGCGCAGCTGCTCGAACCCCTCGCGGCGGCCGGTGACGATCTTGTGCACGTAGGCCTGGTGCCCGGTGTCCCAGAGCACGATGTCGCGCGGGGACTCGAACACCCGGTGCACGGCCAAGGTGAGCTCCACCGCGCCGAGGTTCGAGCCGAGGTGGCCGCCGGTGCGGTCGACGGCATCGACGACGAAGGTGCGGATCTCGGCAGCCAGCGTCTCGAGCTGCTCGGCGCTGAGGCCTCGCAGGTCGGCGGGGCTGTGGATCCGGTCGAGCAGCATGCGGTGAATACGGTACCCGTGCCCGGGGTGGATCGACCACGTCAGCAGGTCGGGGTGCGAGGTCTAGATTCGCCGCCATGCCGTCGCTCGAAGGTGCCCGGGCCCGCGGGGAGAGCGCCATCGATGCGATCCGGCGCCGCCTCACCCAGCAGGCCGCCGATCTGCTGAACGAGCACCCCGACTTCGCTCGCGGGGCGTCCGAGGTCGGCCTGATCGACCGGGCCTGGCTGGAGCAGCCGACCGAGCGGCCCATCCGCACCGCGACCTCGCTCGACGTCATCCAGCGCTTCCTCGAGCGCTCGATCGAGCAGGAGCCCTCGCTCATCGCGAACATGGGCCTGAACGCCATCCAGCTGCTCAACGTCGACACCGACGACGGTCGCACCGGCGACGCCCGCCAGGTCGCCACCATCGCGTTCACCGACCTGGAGGGCTTCACCAGCTTCACGTCCCGCGAGGGCGACCGCGCCGCACGCGAGCTGCTCGAGCAGCACCACCGTGCGGTCGGGCCGGTGATCCGCAGCCGCGGCGGGCGCATCGTGAAGAAGCTGGGCGACGGCTTGCTCATCTCCTTCGGTGCACCCGAGGCGGCGGTGCTGGCCGCGTTG
Organism: Salinilacustrithrix flava; assembly: GCA_024128875.1. Classification (GTDB taxonomy): domain Bacteria; phylum Actinomycetota; class Acidimicrobiia; order Acidimicrobiales; family Salinilacustritrichaceae; genus Salinilacustrithrix; species Salinilacustrithrix flava. The sequence continues at coordinate 19,124 of JAMYFF010000008.1, read as the reverse complement.
GAGATCGACGAGACGAACGAGACCGGGCTGCGACTGCGGGTCGGGCTGCACCACGGCGAGGTCGAGCTGCTCGGCGACGACGTGATCGGCCACGACGTGAACCTGGCCGCGCGGGTGGCGGACTCGGCCAAGGGCGGGGAGGTCCTCGCCACGACCGACGTGCGCTCGGCCATCGGCACCCCGCCGGCGGGGGTCACGTTCGGCCGGGCTCGCCGGCGCACGTTCAAGGGCGTCGATGGCTCGGTGCTGGTCTGCCCCGTCCGGCGCGCCGGCTGACCGGCGGGAGTGCGGGGGTGGAGCGCAGCCGGGACCTGCCGCTGATCGACGTGCTCGTCCTGCAGCGCGCCGCCTGCGAGCGCGCCGGGTCAGCCCTGTACGCCCGGATCCTCGATGCCATGGTCGACGACGTGCACGCCGACGGGCCGTGCGCTGCGATCCTGCGACCGTGGGCGGACAACGCCATGGCCGACGCCATCCCCCTGCGCTTCCTCGCCGCGGTGCACGCGCTGGTGCTCACCGACGAGGCCCCGGCGCTCGCCGCGCACTACGCCTCGGCCGGCGGTACCGACACCGGCGATCCGATGCCGGCGTTCCTGGCCACCGTCGAGGCCCACCGGACCCGCATCGAGGCGGCGATGGACCTGGGCGTGCAGACCAACGAGGTGGGCCGGGCCACGTCGCTCTTCGGTGGCTTCCACGCCGTCGCCCGCCGCACCGGCCTGCCGCTGCGCCAGCTCGAGGTCGGGGCCAGCGCCGGGCTGCTCCTGCACTGGGACCGCTACGGCTACCGGGCCGGCGGCGGGGTGCTCGCCTGGGGTCCCGGCGACGGCCTGGTGTTCGAGGATCCCTGGACCGCCGACCTGCCGCCCGTGGCCGCAGAGCTGGTCGTGGCCGAGCGGCGCGGGTGCGACCAGGCGCCGATCGACCCGACCACCGACGAGGGCGCCATCCGCCTCCGCTCGTTCCTCTGGCCCGACCAGGTCGAGCGCCGGGCCCGCCTCGACGCCGCCATCGAGGTCGCTCGTCGCCACCCCGTCGTCGTCGACGCGATGGACGCCGCCGACTGGATCGAGGCCCAGCTGGCGGAGCCCACGCCGGGCCTGGCCACCGTCGTCCACCACTCGATCGTCCTGCAGTACCTGCCCCGGTCGTCGTTCGTCCGCGTGCGCGCCGCGATCGAGCAGGCGGGGGAGCGGGCGACGCCGGATGCGCCGATCCACTGGCTGCGCATGGAGCCGGCCGGCGACGTGGCCGACGTGCGCATGTCGTCCTGGCCGGGTCGCGACGGCGGCCACGACGAGGAGCTGCTCGCCACCACCGGCTACCACGGCCCGCCCGTCACCTGGCTCGGCGGCCCCTGACGCGAACAGGGATCCGGCGACCTCCCTCCGATCCATGGGTAGCCTCTGGGCGTGGACGCGTCCGGCATCCGCCCCGTCGAGGAGCGCCCGGCACCGGTCGGGCTCGAGCGCCTGCTCGAGGTGCTCGATGAGGCCCAGGCCGAACGGCTGCGCGACGCGGCGGCCATGGTGGCCGAGGCGCTCGGCGACCGGACGATCTGGAACCTCAACTCCACGGCCGCCGGCGGCGGCGTCGCCGAGATGCTCCGTCCGCTGCTCGCCTACGGGCGCGGCGCTGGCATCGACGTCCGCTGGCTCGTCATCGGCGGTGATCCGGACTTCTTCCGCATCACCAAGCGCCTGCACCACGCGTTCCACGACTCGCCCGGCGACGGCGGTCCGCTCGGCCCGGCCGAGCACGATCACTTCGAGGCCGTCGCCCGGGCCAACGCCGACGAGATCGACGCCCTCGTGCGGCCCGGCGACGTGTGCATCTGCCACGACCCGCAGACCGCCGGGATCGTCCCCGCACTGGTGGACTGCGGTGCCCTCGTGGTCTGGCGCAGCCACATCGGGACCACGAACCAGACCGATCGCACCCGGGCGGCCTGGGACTTCATCGCCGACGACGTCCGGCACGCCCACCACCTGGTGTTCAGCCGCCAGGCGTACGTGCCCGATGACGTCGGCGACGTGCCGGTGTCGCTCATCGCACCGTCCATCGACCCGCTCGCCCCCAAGAACAAGGACCTCACGGTCGCGCAGCAACGGGCGATCCTCGGCCACGTCGGCATCCTGCGGTGCGACGACCTGGACCACACCACCTACGAGCGCCGGGACGGGAGCCCGGCGCGGGTCGACCACGTCGCCGACATCGTCCGAGCCGGCCCGTCGCCCACCCCCGACACGCCCCTCGTGGTGCAGGTCTCGCGCTGGGATCCGCTGAAGGACATGGCCGGGGTCATGCACGCGTTCGCCGAGTTCGTCGACCACGGCAGCGACGCCCAGCTCGTGCTCGCCGGCCCGAACGTGAGCGGTGTGAGCGACGACCCCGAGGGCGCCGAGGTGCTGGACGACTGCATCGGGCAGTGGCGGGACCTGCCCCACGCCGCCCGGGCTCGCATCGCACTGGTGTGCCTGCCGATGGCCGATGCCGAGGAGAACGCCACCATCGTGAACGCGCTCCAACGGCACGCCAGCGTCGTGGTGCAGAAGAGCCTGCAGGAGGGCTTCGGGCTCACGGTGTCGGAGGCGATGTGGAAGGGACGTCCGGTGGTCGGTGGTGCGGTCGGCGGCATCGTGGACCAGATCGTCGACGGCGAGACCGGCCTCCTCGTGGACCCCACCGACCTCGAGGCGTTCGGCACCGCGGTCGCGGAGCTGCTCGTCGATCCGGCGCGTGCGGAGGCGATGGGCGAGGCGGCGCAGGAGTCGACGCGCGAGCAGTTCCTGGCAGCACGTCACCTCGTCCAGTACGCGGACCTCATCGCCGAGCTGCTCCCGTCGCCCTGACCTGCTGCGGGCGCCGATCCGTCGCGGCCAGGGCGCTACGCGGTGGTGATCGGGAGGTCGTCCCGAGCGTGGCGGGCCTGGAAGCGGGCGGTGAGCCAGCGGGCGACGAGGGCGCCGAACCCGAGCGCGACGAGGCCGCCCACGGCATCGATCCAGTAGTGGTTGGCGGTGACGATGATCGTGAACAGGGTGAGGAACGGGTAGCTCCACGCCAGCGCACGGGTCCACCGGCGCCGCATCATCGGCACCAGCACGAGCGCGGACCACACGGACCACCCGATGTGCATCGACGGCATCGCCGCGTACTGGTTGGTGAGCCCGGCCGCCTTCTCGTCATCGAAGGAGATCCACCCGCCGTGCACAGCGAGGGTGTCGACGAAGCCGTACCGGTCGCACCCCTCGACCGACTTGTCGCCGGGCTCGGCGGCGAAGGCGGCCTCCGGTGCGTAGATCCGGCACGCCCCGTACTTGCCGGGGTCGTCCAGCAGCCGCGGCGGCATCAGCGAGTAGCTGGCGAAGCCGACGATGGCCACCGCCGTCGTCACGAGCAGCGTGTTGCGCCATCGGGGGTAGCGGGCCTTGTCGCTGCGGTACAGCCACACGAGCGCGCCGGCGGTCACCACGAAGTGGGCGGTGCCGTAGAAGATGTTCCAGACGCGGATGAGCCCCATGGCCGGCAGGTCGAGGTACCAGCGCTGGAGCTCGTCTTCGAAGTAGAGGCCCATGGCGCGCTGGATGTCGATGATCTGGCGGGCGTGCTCGAACGCGACCGAGGCGTCGACGTCCTCGCCCGTGCCCTGGGAGCCGAACAGGTTCCGCACCGAGGAGTACACCGCGTAGAAGACGGCGACGTAGAGGAGCTCGCGCCACCAGCGCAGCCGGCCGGCGGCGACCTGCGCGTCGGACGCGGTGGTGGTGTCGTCCTGGTCCACGGCGCCGGCGGTCATGCGCTGGTCTGCCTCTGTCCCCGCACCTCGCCAGACTACGGCGGCGCCAGGCGCCCGAACGATCCGCCACCGGCCTCCGATGGGGGTGGCTAGCCTCGGTGCCGGTTCGGTGGTCGACCTGACGCCACCCGTTGCATCCCGGCCGTCACGGCCGGTCGATCCGGGAGGCCCACCGTGCCCATCCGCCCCCGCCGCCTTCGGTGCGCCGCGCTCGCCGCCGCGCTCGTGCTCACCGCCTGCTCGTCGGGTTCTGCCGCCTCGACGTCCCGGGTCCCGCCACCGTCCGCGGTCGATCCCGCCTCCGAACCGGCGCTCGATCCGGCGTCGGACCCCCCAACCGGACCCCACGAGATCGCCCTGGTCGCCGACCTCGGCCCGCTGCCCGACGGCTCCGGTCGTGCCGTGGTCGAGACGACCTGGAGGACCGACGGGGCCGGCACCGTCCACCTCGCCATCGACACCCCGGCCGGCATCGTCGAGCAGCACGTGGGAACGGCCGACGAGCACTGGTGGTGGCTGCACCCGGAGGTCGGCCGGACGGTCGCCGATGCCGAGTGGGTCCGCTTCGACCTGGACGCCGTCGCCGCCGCGGGTGGCGAGCTGCCCGACGTGGTGGTCGAGGCCCGTCAGCCGCCTCCGCAGCCCGACGGGATCGGTCCCGGCGACGCGGTGGCCGGGCGGGAGGTGCTCGCCGTCGAGGTGGTCGGCGATGACGAGGTCCACCTCACCGTCGCCGGGATCGAGCGGCCGGTCCTCCTGCGCCGGCGCCCGCTCCGGCCGGGCACCATCGTCGCGGTGCCGAGTGGATCGGTCGACCTGCGCGAGCTGCCCGCCCTCCTGCGCTGGTGACGTCGCTGCCGGACGCGGTGGGCCACCATGTGCGGATGGCGACACGGGTGATCGACATCGGGGCCGGCGAGCACGTGACGATCGACGAGGTCGGCTCGGACGGACGGGGGCTGCTGCTCGTGCACGGCTTCACCGGCGGCCGCGTCGACTTCGCCGACCACATGGAGGCCCTGGCCGAGGCCGGGTGGTGGGTGGTCGCCCCGGATCTGCGGGGCCATGGCGACTCCTGGCACCCCGAAGACGAGTCCGAGTACTCCTTCGACCACTTCGCCGGCGACATGCTGTCCCTGGTCGACGCCCTGGGCTGGGACCGGTTCGTGCTGCTCGGCCACTCGATGGGCGGGATGATCGCCCAGGTCGCGGCGGCGAAGCGGCCGGGCGCGCTCGACGGCCTCGTCCTGATGGACACCACCCACGGGCCGCTGGAGATCGACCGCGAGCTGGCCATGCTCGGGGCCGAGATCGTGCGCGAGGGCGGCATGGCCGCGGTGAAGGAGGCGATGGATGCCCTGGAGGGCGACGGTCCGCTCGGGACGCCCGCCAACCAGCGCCTCCTCGACGAGCGTCCGGGGTACCGCGAGCTCGGCGACCAGAAGTTCCTGGGCAGCTCGCCGGCCATGTACGCATCGATGATCGGGCAGATGATCGACCAGCTCGACCGGTTGCAGCACCTCGCCGACCTGTCGGTGCCGACCCTCGTGATCGTCGGCGAGCAGGACGCACCGTTCCTGGGCCCGTCCGAGGCGATGGCCACCGCGGTGCCGGGTGCCCGGCTCGAGGTCATCACCGACGCCGGCCACTCGCCCCAGTTCGAGAACCCCGACGCGTGGCGCGCGGTGATGCTCGACTTCCTCGCCGGCGTCTGAACGTCAGCGGCCCGTTCCGTGGCCGCTGCCAGATCTAGTTGGCCTTCTCCATGAAGCGGTCGTAGTCGACCACGACGCGGGTGACCCGGCCGGCGGCGATCAGGCCGCGGTGGTCCGAGGCCGAGACGGTGAAGGTCAGCCGGCGTCCGGACACCTTCTCGAGCGTGGCCTCGGCCGTGACGGGAGCGCCGACGGCGGTGGGCATCAGGTGGTCGACCTGGACCCGCATGCCGACCGACGTGGAGCCGTCCTCGAGCTGGCCGTCGATGGCTGCCACCGCGGCCTGCTCGCAGAGGGCCACGAGACGGGGGGTGGCGAGCACCGGGACCGAGCCGGAGCCGATGGCGATGGCGGTGTCGTCGTCGCCGACGACGATCTCGACCGCGGCGCTGAGACCGGTCTGGAGGGGCACGTCGGTACGCTACGTCGTCCGGGTCGGCCCGAGTCACATCGGCCCAGGCCCGTCCCGCGACCCCGGAGGACGAAGTGATCGAGGATCCCACGCTCGAGCGAGTGCTGGCACGAGCCCTGCGGACCGGCGGCGAGTTCGCCGAGGTCTTCGCCGAGGACAAGCAGAGCGGCAACGCCACCCTGGACGACGGCCGGGTGGAGCAGCTCAGCTCCGGTCGCGACCGCGGCGCCGGCATCCGGGTCGTGGTCGGCGACACCACCGGCTTCGCCCACACCGCCGACCTCAGCGAGCAGGGCCTGCTGACCGCGGCCGAGGCGGCATCCGCCGCGGCCCGCGAGGGCGGCGGCGGCGTGCGGGAGATCGCCCTCACCCGCCGCGACGTGGCCAACCCGAGCCCGGTCAGCGTGCTTCCCGACGACGTGCCCAAGGCGGACAAGGTCGCCATCCTGCGCCAGGCCGACGAGGCCGCCCGGGCCGCGGCCCGGGAGATCTCCCAGGTCACCGCCTCGGTGGCCGGCTCCCGCCGCCGCATCCTGGTGGCCAACAGCGACGGGCTGCTCACCAGCGACGACCAGGTCCGCACCCTGTTCTCGGTCAGCGCGGTGGCCACCGGAGACACCGGCATGCAGACCGGCCGCAAGTCCACCGGCCTCACCATCGGCTGGGAGCTGTTCGACCGCATCGACATCGACGAGTTCGCCGCCGAGGCCGCCCAGATGGCGATCACCAAGCTGCGAGCCCGGCCCGCCCCCTCCGGCCAGCTGCCGGTGGTCATCGGCGCCGGCTCCGGCGGGGTGCTCTTCCACGAGGCCTGCGGCCACGGCCTGGAGAAGGACCTGGTCGACAAGGGTGCGTCGGTCTACGCCGGCCGGATCGGCGAGCTCGTCGCCAGCCCGCTCGTCACCCTGGTCGACGACGGCACCATCGCCGAGGAGTGGGGCGCCTTCGCCGTCGACGACGAGGGTGCGCCGGGGCAGCGCAACGTGCTCATCCAGGACGGTGTGCTCACCGAGTACATGTGGGACTTCCTGCGCAGCCGCAAGGAGGGTCGACCGAACTCGGGCAACGGGCGCCGACAGTCCTACAAGCACCTCCCGATGGTCCGCATGACCAACACGTTCCTCGAGAACGGCACCGCCACCCCCGACGAGGTCATCGCCGGCACGGACCACGGCGTCTACGTGGCCAAGCTCGGCGGCGGCCAGGTCAACACCGCCTCGGGCGACTTCGTGTTCGGGATGCAGGAGGCGTACCTCATCGAGGACGGCGAGATCACCGAGCCGATCCGCGAGGGCAACCTCATCGGCAACGGCCCCCAGTGCCTGCAGGACATCGAGGTCATCGCCGACGACTTCGCATTCGGCGGCCCTGGCACGTGCGGCAAGGACGGTCAGGGCGTCCCGGTCGGCGACGGCTGCCCGACGCTGCGGGTCGCCCAGCTCACCATCGGCGGGACCTCCTCGTGACCGACACCGCCACCGCCGGCACCGACGTCGACGCCCTGCGGGCGCTGGCCGACCGGGTCGCGTCCCAGGCCGGCCCGGGCGAGCAGGTCGAGGCCTACGTCAGCCAGGGCACCAACACCTCCGTCGATGCCTACGAGGGCGAGATCGAATCGCTGACGCAGGCCGGCTCCGCCGGCATCGGCATCCGGGTGATCAAGGACGGCCGCACCGGCTTCGCCTACGCCGGCAGCCACGACGACGACATCGTCGCCGATGCGCTGGCCGAGGCCCGCGACAACCTGCCCTTCGCCGAGCCCGACGAGTGGGCCGGCCTGGCCGAGCCCGACGGCGTCGCCGCCACGGCGCTCGACGTGCACCGCGAGGCCGTGCTCGCCACGCCGGTGGAGGACAAGGTGGCCATGGCCATCGAGCTCGAGCGCATGGTGCGCGCCGCCGACCCCCGGGTCCGTGGCGTGCGGGCGGCCACCTACACCGACGCCGAGGGTGCCTTCGCCGTGGCCACGTCCACCGGCATCTCCGTCGGCGGGCGCTCCACCATCGCCTACGTCTCGGTGTCGGCCCTGGCCGACGACGGCGACGCGTCGGTCATCGCCGGCGGCATGTCGGTCGGTCGGGCCATCGACGAGGTGTCCCTGGACGAGGCCGCCGACGATGCCGTCAGCCGGCTGCTGGCCAAGATCGGCTCGGTCAAGCCCGAGTCCGCAGTCGTCACGCTCATCCTCGAGCCGCGCCTCACCGCCACGGTGCTCGGCATCGTGTCCGGGATGCTCGGCGGCGAAGCGGTGGCCAAGGGCCGCAGCCCGTTCGCGAACCGGGTCGGCCAGCAGGTCGGCAGCCCGCTGCTCACCATCGTGGACGACCCGACCAACCCCGACTCGCTCGGCGCCGAGCCCTACGACGACGAGGGCCTCGCCACCCGGCGGGTGCCGCTGCTCGACCAGGGCGTGCTGCAGGGGTTCCTGCACAACACCCACTCGGCCCGCCGGGCCGGGACGGCGTCCACCGCCTCCGCGGCTCGTGGCTACAGCAGCCGCCCGAGCATCTCCGCCCGTGCCCTCACCGTCCAGCCTGGCGACGGCGACCTCGACTCGCTCCTCGCCACCGTCGACGACGGCGTGCTGGCCTCGTCGCTCGGCGGCATCCACTCCGGGGTGAACCCGATCTCGGGCGACTTCTCGGTGTCGGTCGAGGGACTGCGGGTGCGCGGCGGCGAGCGGGCGGAGCCGATCAAGGAGGCCACCCTGGCCAGCACGCTGCAGCGCCTGCTCCTCGACGTCTCCCACGTCGGCGCGGACGTCGAGTGGCAGCCCGGAGGCACCGGCGGCGTCACCCTGCTGATTCCCGGCGTGTCCCTCTCCGGCCGCTAGAACGGTCCCTTCCGTTCTGGCCTGCGCCTCCCCGCACCGGCGGGGGATCTCGTAGGCCAGAACGAACTTCCTCATGTCTCTCCTGCACGCCATCGTCCTCGGCATCGTCCAGGGCCTCTCCGAGTTCATCCCGATCTCGTCGTCCGGGCACCTCGCCATCGTCCCGTGGCTGTTCGGCTGGGACGACTTCGCCGGCGACGACTCCCTCGCCAAGGCCTTCGACGTCGCCCTCCACATCGGCACGCTCGCCGGCGCCATCGCCTACTTCTGGCGGGACCTCGTCGTGTTCGCCCGGGAGGGCCTGCGCGTGGTGGTGCCGGCCAACCGCGCCGACGCCCCGCCCGAAGGTCGCATCGCGTGGCTGCTCGTGGTGTCGGCCGTGCCGGCGGCGATCACCGGATTCCTCCTCAACGACGCCATCGAGGAGCTCGACGACATCTACTGGCTGATCGGCGTGATGCTCATCGTCGGCGGCGTCCTGCTGTGGGCGGCCGACCGGATGGGCGGCCCCCGCAAGGCCGGGGAGTTCCGCCTGCGCGACGCGCTGCTGATGGGGCTGGGGCAGGCCGCCGCCCTCCAGCCGGGCGTCTCCCGCTCCGGCGTCACCATCACGGTGAGTCGGGCCCTCGGTTTCGACCGGGCCGCCGCCGCCCGCCTCTCGTTCCTGATGAGCCTGCCGATCATCGCCGGCGCCGGCGTCTACAAGCTGCTCGACGTCGTCGGCGAGGGCGGGATCCCCTCGGACTTCGTCGCCCCGTTCCTGGTGGGCATGGCCACCAGTGCGGTGACCGGCTTCGCCGCCGTGTGGGGAACGATCCGCTTCGTGCAGACCCGGACCTTCGCCCCGTTCGTGGGCTACCGCTTCGTGGTGGGCGCCGGCGTCATCGCGCTCGCGGTGGCCGGCTTCAACAGCTGACCGGGCGCCGGCCGCGTCGAGCGGCGCCGACGACGAGCAGGCCGGCACCGACCAGGGCTGCCGCCAGCGCGGCAGCGATCGACGGAGCCGACTCCGAGCCGGTGGCCGGCAGCGTCGGCGTCGGGGCGACCGGCGAAGGCTGAGTCGTCGTGGTCGGCGCCGCAGCGCGGTCGACGGCCTGGACGGGTACCGCCACGGTGGCGGCGACGTCGACGGTCGCGGGCGTGCGCGCGTTGCTGTGCATCAGGCTGGCGGTGCTGACCTGCAGGTCCAGGTGGTGTCCGGCGGGCAGCGTGTAGGCGATGCCGGGCATGGGCACCTCGACCTGCGTGGACCCGTCGAGCAGCGGCACGCGGATCGCCCCCTCCTGGAGGTTGACGACAGCGCCGGACTCGCGGTCGACCAGCTTGGCCATGAGGATCACCTCGTCGCCGACGCCCTCGACCTGCAGGGTCACCGACGGGATGCCGAGCAGGTCGATCGCCCGATCGCCGGCCCGGGCGACCTCCACGGTCATGGCCCGGATGTCGCCGGGCGCGGACACGGCCGCGGACGTGAAGGGCAGTGTCGGGATGCCGCCGTCGAAGGATGCCCCGCCGAGCGTGCTCAGGTCCGGTGGCTCCACGGCGGGGACGCTCACCAGCGAGCCGGTGCCCGTGGCCTCGAGCGGCGCCGACCCCGGCGCAGGGAAGCCGGCCGCCGCGCGCCAGACGCCCTCGTTGGTGCGGTACTCGACCGGGGGGCCGACGTCGACGGTCTCGTCGCCGTGCAGGTACCGGGCGAACCAGGCCAGGACCGCCTCGTCCACGTGGGCGCCGTCGCCCGCATCGGCGTAGGTGCCCGGGCAGGCGACGTGGCCGCCGCAGAAGACGAGGAACCGGGTGGGTGCGCCCGCGGCCCGCACGTGCTCGGTGATCCGCCAGCCGTCGGTGAGATCGAAGAGGGTGTCGGTGCTGCCCTGCACGACCAGGGTCGGGATGTCGACCGGCTGCTCCTGCCCGTACGAGGCGAGGCTGCTGCCGGCGAAGAAGTCCAGCACCTCGTCGGAGATCGCCGCGCTCGTGGAGCCCTCCGTGAACCCGCGGGTGATCATCGGGGCCAGGCCGCCGGGCTGGGGGCCGGTCGGGCAGCTCGGGTCCAGGCCCTGGCCCGAGGCGGTGGCGAGCCCGGCCAGGTAGAGCAGCGTGGCCCACCCCTGGTTGACGACCTCGCCGCCGTAGAGCGAGTACCGCAGGTCGGCCCAGGAGATCTCCGGTGCGATCGCGTCGATGCGGTCGTCCACGGCGGCCGCCGCGGTCTGCACCCCACCCGCGTAGGAGCCACCGGCCATGCCGACGATCGGGTCCCCGGTGTCGTCGAGCCGGACCGGCGCGTTGGCCACGGTCCAGTCGATGAGCGCCGTCACGTCGCCGCCCTCCCACTCGGGCTTGTCGATCTGCACCTCGCCGCCCGAGCAGCCGAAGCCACGCTGGTCCCAGGTGAGGACGATGTAGCCGGCGTCCAGGAGGTCGCCGACGAAGCCGGTGGGCGCCTTCTGGCCGGTGCCGCCCCACCCGTGGGTCAGGAGCACGAGCGGCCCGGGACGGGCTTCGTCGACGTCCGGGGGGACGAACAGGTTCGCCAGCAGCGGGGTGCCGTCGAAGGACTCCACCACGTGCGTCGTCGCGGCCGGGGCCTCCTGTGCGGCTGACGGCGTGGGCACCGCCAGGACGGAGACGGACACGAACGAGACCGCGAGCAGCGCCCGCCACCACCTGCTGCACATGGGCCGCACCGTACCGGCTGCCCCGGACACCACTTCCCGGGTCATCCGACCAGGGCGAGGGCGACGAGGCCGGTGGCGAGGGCGGCGACGACGCGCCTCGCCTGGCTCGGGGTCACGGCCACGGTGACCGTGTCATCGTCGGCGACGTGGACCACGACGCCGTCCTCGGCCACCACGTCACCGACCGTCCCGGCACCCGTCGGATCCAGCGCAGCGAGGACGTCCACCCGCTGGCCGACCTCGACCGGTAGCGCCGCTTCGAGCGCCGGGACGGCGACGGCGCGCCAGCCCGCCGGGACCAGCGCCGCCGCGCCGCGGCGGCCGCCGCCGGCGAGGCGGTGCTCGACCACCACCTCCCCCCGGCCCAGTGCGCCGGCCACTCGCCGCCCGCGGGGATCGGCGTCCACGGCCTCGGACGGCACGAACGCCGACGGTCGTGGCTCGGGGTCGACGTCACCGTCGCCGATCACGTCGCCGGGTTCGAGGTCGGTACGGACCACCCACGCCGTCGTGTGGCTGCCGTAGCGGTCGACGGTGGCCTCGGCCCGGCCGGTGGCGCGCAGCACCAGGACCCCGCAGGTCAGGGCGAGCACGACGGCGAGCACGGCGCGCAGCGGCGGTGGCCGCAGGATCGGGAAGCGAGCGGGGGCGGGGCGCACGGGGACCTCCGGGGCACGGGAGCTCGGGGGAAGTCCGTGGGCGACGATTCGTCGACGAATCGTCGCCCGGTGCGCCGGCCGGGCCGGCAGGGAAGACGGTAGCGGGAGCCCTCAGTCGCTGCTGGAGGCGGCGGGGGCGGCTTTCGTCTCGGTCTTGGTCTCGGACGGCTTCTTGTCCGTGGAGGAGCCTGACGTGTCCGACGTGGTGGAGCCGGAGGACGACGAGGCGGACTTCTTCGACGACCCGCGAGCGTCGTTCTTGTAGAAGCCGGAGCCCTTGAAGGCGATGCCGACGTTGCCGTACACCTTGCGCAGCGGCCCCTCGCACTCCGGGCAGGTGTCCAACGGGTCGTCGGTGAACGCCTGCTGGACCTCCATCTCGTGGCCACAGCTCTTGCAGCGGTACTCGTAGGTGGGCATCGCAGCTCTCCAGGTCCTGGCACTCACGGGGTTCGAGTGCCAACGCTACCGACCGGCCTACGCTCAGCGCATGTCCGTGCTGGCCGTCGCCGTCGTGGTCGTCGGCTACGCCCTCGGCACGTTCCCGACCGCGGTGCTGGTCGGCCGCCGGCACGGCTTCGACCCCACGACCACCGGCTCGGGCAACCCGGGCGCGTCGAACGCCACCCGGGTCGGCGGCATGCGGGCCGGCGCCGTCGTGCTCCTCGGCGATGCCGGCAAGGGCGCCCTCGCCGCCGGGCTGGGCCACCTCGTCGACGGCCGGGCCCTCGCCTGGTTCGCCGGTGCCGCTGCCGTCGCCGGCCACCTGTGGCCGGTCACCCGGGGCCTGCGCGGTGGCAAGGGGGTGGCCACCGCCGCCGGCGTGGCCTTCGTCTGCGCGCCGCTCGCCGCGGTGCCCCTCGCGGTGGTGTTCGTGGTGCTGGTCAAGGTGACCGGCAAGGCGGCCATCGGCTCGATCGCACTCGCCGTGCTCCTGCCGGTCGGCGTGGCGGCCCTGGGGCAGCGGTGGTTCGAGGTCGCCGTGGCCGCCGCGATCGGGCTCGTCGTGGTCGTGCGCCACCGCACCAACATCGCCCGCCTGCTCGACGGGAGCGAGTCCGTGGTCCGTGACCGGACGCCGAGCCCGGGGGGACGGTATGAAGGGTGAGAGGGTCGGCTAGGAAGAGCGCATGACCTCCGTGCGCACCGCTGTGATCCCCGCCGCCGGCCTCGGCACCCGCTTCCTGCCCGCCTCGAAGGCCATCCCCAAGGAGATGGTGCCGGTCGTCGACAAGCCGACGATCCAGTACATCGTCGAGGAGTGCGTCGCCGCCGGCATCGAGGACGTCCTGATCATCGACAGCAGCGGCAAGTCCGCCATCGGCGACCACTTCGACCGCCTCATGGGGTTGGAGGCCGCGTTGGAGGCCAAGGGCAAGACGACCGAGCTCGAGGTGGTGCGGGGGCTCGCCGAGCTGTGTGACATCCACTTCGTCCGCCAGGGCGTGGCCCTCGGGCTCGGCCACGCGATCGGCATCGCCGAGCGCCACGTCGGCGACGAGCCCTTCGCCGTCCTGCTCGGCGACGACGTCCAGGTCGACGGCGGCGCCCTGCTGCGCGGGATGATCGAGACCCACGAGGAGCAGCAGGGGTCGGTCATCGCGCTGCTCGAGGTGGAGCCCGACGAGATCTCCAGCTACGGCTGCATCGACCCGATCCCGATCCGGGACAACCTCTACGGGTTCGAGCGCATCGTCGAGAAGCCGTCGGCCGAGGAGGCGCCGTCGAACCTTGCCGTGATCGGCCGGTACGTGTTCACTCCCGACATCTTCGACGCCATCCGCCAGACCGAGCCCGGCGTCGGTGGCGAGATCCAGATCACCGACGCCATCGGCCTGCTGAACCAGACCCAGCCGGTGACCGGCTTCTCCTTCAAGGAGGGCCGCTACGACTGCGGCAAGCCGCTGGACTACCTCAAGGCCACCGTCGAGATCGCCTGCATGCGCGACGACCTCGGTCCTGCGTTCAAGGACTACCTCAAGGGCTTCGTCGCCACCCTCGACTGAGGGTTCGCCTCCTGGGAGGCGGGGCTGCTTGCCTGGAGGCCGTGAGCACGGTCGTCGTCCCAGAGCACTTCGTCGGCCCCCCGGGCATGGGCCACGGCGGCTACGTCGCCGGCCTCCTCGCCCGCCACGTCGACGGCGCCGTGCAGGTCACGCTGCGTCGGGCCACCCCGGTGGGCGTGGAGCTGGCGGTGGACGTCGAGGGCGACGGGCGCGTGGTGCTGCACCACGACGGCGAGCTGATCGCCGAGGCGGAGGCGGCCACGCTCGACCTCGACGTCCCGCCGGTGCCCGACATCGATGCCGCCGTGGCCGCGGAGAAGGGCTCGCCGTCCCACTGGAACGAGCTCGGCGTGCACCCGATCTGCCTGGGCTGCGGCCTGGCCCGGGACGACGACGACGGACTCGAGATCGCCGTGGGGCCGCTCGAGGTCGACGGCCACGAGCAGGTCGCTGCCGTGTGGCGCCCGACGCCGGCGATGGCGGGCCCCGACGGGACCGTGGACCCGCAGTGGGTGCTCGCCGCCCTGGACTGCCCCGGGGCCATGGCCTTCATCGCTCGCGGCACCTTCGCCGGCCTCCTCGGCAGGATCGTCTTCGAGCAGCTGGCACCGGTTGCGGTCGGCGTGGACCACATCGTGACCGGCTGGGAGATCGACCGGGACGGGCGCAAGCTCTTCGCCGGAACGGCCCTGGCGACCGCTGACGGCACCGTCCTCGCCCGGGCCCGGGCCACCTGGTTCGAACGGACCTGACCCCGGTCGGTGGCGCGGGCACCGTCGCTACGCTCCGGCCCATGTCGCTGAGCCTGCGAGCCCGCATCGTCCAACGCCTGATCCCGAAGATCATGCCGGGGCCGGAGCTGTCCCCGGAGGAGCAACGGGCCAAGCTCTCGCGGTCGCTGGGGCTGCCCAACCGCCGGGTCGAGGTCGTCGACCTCCAGCTCGGCGGGGTGCCCGTCACCCGGGTGACGCCCAAGGGCTCGCCCCGACGCCGCCACCTGCTCCACGTCCACGGCGGCGGCTTCGTCGTGGGCACCACGCGCGGCTTCGTCGGCTACCTGTCCGAGCTGGCGCTGCGCGCCGATGCCGTCGTCACCTCGGTCGACTACCGGCTCGCGCCCGAGCACCCGTACCCGGCGGCCATCGACGACTGCCTCGCGGCCTACCGCGCCCTGTGCGACGAGGTCGCGCCCGAGAGCCTCGCCCTCATCGGCGAGTCCGCCGGCGGCAACGCCGTGCTGGCCACCCTGGTCCGGGCCCGGGACGAGGGGTGGACGCCCCCGAACGCTGCGGTGCTGCTGTCTCCGTGGCTCGATCTGACCTTCTCGGGAGACTCCATCCAGGCCAACCAGGGCAGCGAGATCATGCTCGACCCGACGCTGTTCCGGTCCTGGCGCGACCACTACGTCGGAGAGAACGATCCGGCCGACCCGGGGATCTCCCCGCTGTTCGCCGACCTGGCCGGCCTGCCCCCGCTGCACGTCCAGGCCACGTCGGCCGAGGTGCTCGAGGACGACGCCCGGCGCCTCGCCGACAAGGCCCGGGAGGCCGGCGTCGAGGTCGAGCTGGTCGTGCACGACGACCTCTGGCACATCTTCCAGACCCAGGTCCCGCTGGTGCCGGAGGCCTCCGACGCCCTCGACCAGGCCGTCACCTTCATCCGCACCCACACCCTCGGTTGACGTCCGCGACCGCGCTCAGCGTTCGTGGCAGAGTCCTCGCCATGTTCATGCGGTGCACCAAGACCCTGCTGGCCCCCGTCCTCGCGCTCGCCCTCCTCGGGGCGGCCTGCGGCGATGACGACGATGCGGAGGGCGCCGTCGACGCCGGTGAGGACACCAGTGCCGATGAGGCCACCGACGGCGACGAGACGCAGGACGGAGCGGCCGCCGACGACGAGCAGACCGACGACGGTGAGGGTTCGGCGACGTCGGGTGCCAACGGGACGGCCACCCTGGTCCTGGCCAACGGCGAGGAGTTCGAGTTCTCGATCCTGTGCTCGCTGGAGCCGCAGATGGCCGCCGACCAGGAGATCCTGTTCTCGGTGACCTCCTACGACGAGCCCTATGGCTTCGACGCCACCAAGTTCGGTGAGGACTCCGTGGTGCCCGGCATGGCGAGCGTCGACGTGTACGACAGCGAGACCTACGAGTCCGTCTGGTCCGCCTCGAGCATGATGGGCGGTGGCGTCGAGCTGGAGCTGGACGGGAGCACCGTGACCGGGACGGCCACCTTCTTCGAGGGCGACGAGGGCCTCGGTGACGGGGTCGAGGGCGAGCTGACCGCCTCCTGCTGAGCGGTACCGTCGATGGGATGATCTCCCTCGGCGCAGCGAGACGGCACGTGCTGGACCGGGTGCCCCGACGGGCCCCGGTCCCGGTGCCCGTCGGCGACGCCCTCGGCCTCGTGCTGGGTGAGGACGTCGTCGCCACCGAGCAGGTGCCGCCCTTCGCCAACACGGCCATGGACGGCTTCGCCCTCCGGGCCACGGACGCCGCCGGCGCGCCCGTCGAGCTCGAGATCCTCGAGACGATCGCCGCCGGCCACGCGCCGACGGCCGAGGTCGGCCCGGGCCAGGCCAGTCGGATCTTCACCGGCGCGCCGATGCCGTCCGGCGCCGATGCCGTCGTGATGGTCGAGCGCACCGAGCTCGTCGACGAGCGCCACGTGCGCGTCGAGATCGAGGTGCCGGTGGGCAACCACGTCCGCCCTGCGGGCGACGACCTCGATGTCGGCGCCGTGGTGCTGTCCGCCGGCGAGGTGCTGTCTGCCGCCCACCTCGGCGTCCTCTGCAGCCTCGGCGTCGGGTCCGTGCTGGCTCACCCCCGCCTCACCGTCGGCGTCGTGTCCACCGGCGACGAGCTGGTCGAGGGCGGCCAGCCGCTGGCGCCCGGGCAGATCCGCGACTCCAACCGCCGGACGCTGCTGGCCCTGGCCGCCGGTGCGGGCTGCGACGTGGTCGACCTCGGCATCGCCCCCGACACCGAGGAGGCGATCACCGCTGCCATCCGCCGGGGCGTCTCGACGTGCGACGCCGTGCTCACGAGCGGTGGGGTGTCGATGGGCGACATCGACCTGGTGAAGGTGATCCTCGACCGCATCGGCGACATGCGCTGGATGCAGATCGCCATCAAGCCGGCCAAGCCGTTCGCCTTCGGGCTGGTCGACGGCGTGCCCGTGTTCGGCTTCCCCGGGAACCCGGTGTCGTCGATGGTGTCCTTCGAGCTGCTCGGTCGACCCGCCCTGCGCCAGGCGATGGGGCACACGTCGCTCGACCGGCCCGTGGTGCGAGCAGTCGCCGATGGGGCCTTCGACCGGCGGCCGGACGGCAAGACCCACTTCGCCCGCGTCGTGGCCCGGCACGGCGCCGACGGCCGGGTGCACGTCGACTCCGCCGGCGGGCAGGGCAGCCACCAGCTCGGCGCGATGGCGGCGGCGAACGCCCTCGCCGTGCTCCCCGACGGCGACGGCGTCGCGACGGGTGGCGAGGTCGACACCCTGCTCCTCGGCGACGTGCCGTCCGAGTCCGGGCTCCCCATCGACCCGGCCTGAGGGCACTGGGCGTCGATTCGTCGACGAATCGACGAATGGTTCTGTGAAGCCGACGAATCGTCGACGAATCGCTCCCCACGCGCGAACCTCGTGCCATCCGGGGAGGTCGGATGGGGTACGCGGGTGAGGACGGGGTCGAGCGCATCGAGGTGGATCTCTCGCCGCTCGTCCTCGCGACCCGCCTGGCGCCGCACTGGGAGGCCCGCGGGCAGTTCGGGGCCGGCCGGGAGACGCTCGAGGGCGTGCTCGACGACGGGGCCGGCACCGACGCCGAGCGGGCGGCTGCGCATGGTGCGGTCGCGCACCTGGCCATGGCCCAGGGCGACCTGCAGGCCGCTCGCGAGGCCAACGAGATGGCGATCGCGCTGTACGAGGCGGGCGGCGACATCCGTGCTGCCGCCGGGCGTCGCCACGCGCTGGCCATGGTCCTGCTGGCGGCCGGCGACCCGATCGCGGCCGAGGCGCACTGCGATGCCGCGCTCGCGGTGATGGTGGCCGTGGGCGACGCCCGAGGGGAGGCCTTCGCTCGATCGAGCCGTGGCCTCGTCCTCGCCGCCGTGGGCCGACCGGGGGCTGGGTCCGACGAGCTGCTCGAGTCGTTGCGCGCGTTCCGGGCGATCGGTGCCTTCGGTGAGGCCGCGTCTGTGTTGGCCAACCTCGGCAACCTGTCCTGGGACATGGGCGACCTGGCGCGCGCCGCTCGGTTCCACGATGGCGCCCTCCAGCTCTTCGAGCGACTCGGCGACCGACGGGGCGCGGCCCTGTGCCTGAACAACCTGGCGGTGCTCGCCCAGCTGCGTGGCGATGCCGACCGGGCGATCGAGCTGGCCCAGGCCGCGCTCGACGCCTTCCGAGCAGCCGGCGACCGGCACGGCGAAGCGGCGATGCACTGCAACCTGGGTGCGATGTGGGAGGACGGTGGGGCCACCGCCGAGGCAACTGCCAGCTACCGGCAGGCCGCGGCGCGCTTCGACGAGCTGGGCGATCCGGGACGGGCGGCACACGCTCGTCAGCAGATCGCCGCCCTGCGGCCGCCCGCGAGCGAGCTGTCACCCCGGGAGCGGGAGGTCGCCTCCCTCGTCGCCGTCGGGCTGGGCAACCGGGAGATCGCCGAGCGGCTGTTCATCTCCCAGCGGACGGTGGAGAGCCACCTGTCGCACATCTTCACGAAGCTGGGTCTCCGGTCCCGGACCCAGCTGGCCCGCTGGTGGAGCGATCAGCGGGCCGGCGACGTCGTCAGGGCGTGAGGTCCATGACCTCCGTGACCCGCGTGTAGGGGATCTGGGCCTCGTCGTTCAGGTCGCTCACGTCCTGCGCGCTCGGCGCCTCGAAGAGGCACATGCAGTGCGACTCCCCGGGGACGAACGTGCTGCGGATGTAGCGCACGTCGCGCCCCTGCGCCTGGTAGGTCGCCGCGGTGTCGATCGCGGCGCGCTGGGCCTGGGCGAGCGCATCCATCGTCACCCCT
>JAMYFF010000007.1:82500-265161 GCA_024128875.1 Salinilacustrithrix flava | reverse complement strand
TGCCGTCGTAGTCGCCGGGGACGGGGATGTCGCCGGTGGTGCCGTAGCCGGTGCTGGTTTGGCCTTGGATGTACCAGCGTCCGTTGGAGGGGCGGAAGAGGGCGATGTCGGTGGTGCCGTTGCCGTCGTAGTCGCCGGGGACGGGGATGTCGCCGGTGGTGCCGTAGCCGGTGCTGGTTTGGCCTTGGATGTACCAGCGTCCGTTGGAGGGGCGGAAGAAGGCAATGTCAGTGTCGCCGTCCCCGTCGAAGTCAGACAACGCCGACACCGGCGGGCCATCGGGAGCAGATGGTGTCGCAATCTGGGGGCCCACGATCGCGCTGGTGCCGGCGACGTTGATCGCCTCGACGTACACGAAGTACGAGACGCCGTTCTGGAGACCGGTGACTGTGCAGGTCGTGTCGGTCGACAGCCCCTCACACGTGAAGGGGGTGGCACCGCTCAGCGCGGACACCCGGTAGCTGGTGATCGGGGAGCCGCCGTCGGATACCGGTGGCGTCCACGTCACCTCGAGTGAGCCATCGCCGGGCACGATCGAGCTGATCGTCGGCGGCGTCGGCGGCGTCGGGACCGTCGCTGCGATGGTGGCCGGCACGCTGGCGCCGACGGCGCTCTCGGCGACGACCTCGAAGGTGTAGGTGACGCCCTTGGTGAGCCCGGTCACGACGCACGAGGTGTCGCCCGCGCCAGCCGTGCAGCTCGCTCCACCGGGAACGGCGGTGACGGTGAAGCCGGTCAGCACGTCGCCACCGGTGTCGGTCGGTGCCACCCACGACACGGTGATCTCACCGTTGCCGAGCTCGACGGCCAGATCGGTCGGCGGCTGCGGCACCGCGAGGGGCGTCACCACGGGCGTCACGGCGGCGGCGCTCGAGCCGGCCGCGTTCACGGCGACGATGGAGAAGCTGTAGTCCTCGCCGTTGGTCAGGCCTTCGACCGTGCAACCCATAGCCGGCGCTTCGGCCGTGCAGCCGAGGAGCAGTGGCTCGCCGAGGGCGTCGAGTGCCGTCACCACGTAGGAGGTGATCGGTGCGCCGCCGTTGAACACCGGCGCCGCCCAGGACACTTCAACGGTCTGGTTGCCGGCGTCGGCCAACGGGGAACTCGGCACCCAGGGCACCGTCCGTGGCGTGGCGAGCACGCCGGCCGAGGCCGGACCTTCGCCCACCGTGCTCTCAGCTGCCACGTTGAAGCTCAGCAGCTGACCGGCGAACAGGCCGCTGACGTCGCATGTCAGCTCCGTCGTCGTGGTGCAGCCGACCACGTTGCCGGCGCCGTATCGAACGGTGTAGCCGGTGATCGGCGAACCGTTGTCGTTCGGAGCAGTCCACGACACGGTGACGACGCCGTCGAAGAGACCGGTCGTCTGGACGTCGACCGGCACTGCCGTCACGTCGGTCGGCGCATCCGGCGCGGAGACCGGTGCCACCGGCCCGGCGAGGGCGGACGCCGGGCCGGGGCCCGCTGCATTCACCGCAGCGACGGAGAACTGGTAGAGCGTGCCGTTGGCCAGACCAGTGACCTCGAACGAGGTGTCTTCGGCTCCGGCGGTGCCGCCGAGGCCGTCGATCAGCACACCGGACTCGTCGTACACCGACACCTCGAACCCGGTGATCGGCGCGCCGCCGTCGTCGGCGGGCGCCGTCCAGGTCACGGTGGCGGACTGGGCGCCTGGCTCCGCTGCGACATCGGTCGGCGCGCCGGGAACCGTGAAGGTGGTGAACGTGCTGGTGAACGGCGCGGCGAGCGCGTTGCCCACCAGGTCGGTCACCGCAGCGGTCACGTCGACCGTGTAGGTCGTGTCGAGACCGAGCGGCGCGTCCGGAACGATGGTGGCCGACAACCGGTCGGCGCTGAGCGTGACCGTGGCCGGGACCTCGGCGAGCGCACCGTCGAGGAGACGGACCGATCCCGTGGTCACCGTGGCGGGGGCGACCCGCTCGGAGAAGGTCACGACGACCTCGGTCGAAGGATCGACATCGACGCTCGCGTCGGTCGGGTCGACGGCGGTGACCGTCGGCGCGACGGCCTCGTCGAGCAGGAACTCGAGCTGGACCGCGTTCGAGGTCGCGGGGTCCGTCGTCGGGGGATCGACCGTGGCCGTCACCGTGCGGATGCCAGCGGGCAGGACGACCGGCACCTGGATCGTCGCGACGCCGGCGCCATCCGTGTCGGCGGTCGCGGTGCCATCGTCCCAGGTGAACTCCACCGTCTGGTTCGGCAGGAGCGCGCCGCCGTCCACGGCCGTCACGGTCGCAGACACTGCCAGCGAGGTGGGCGGATCCTCCAGCACGCCGAAGTCGACGGGTGCAGCGAGGGTGATGGCCACGTCACCCACGGGCGGCAGCTCGTCCTGGTTCAGGACCTGGATCGGGTTGCCACCGTCGTAGGGGTTCGCAGATGCTGCCAGCGGCGTGAGCAGGCGCTCCCGGCCTTCCGGCGGTGTCGGGTACACCCGCACGATGCCCCAGGAACCGGCGGACAGCCCGCTGATCCCGTGGACGACGCCGTAGCGGTAGTCGCCGATGTTCTGCATGTCGCCACCGGCCGCGTTCAGATGGAACGTGAAGGCACTGCCGGTCGCCATCGAGCCCTGGACACCGGCGCGCACCGAGCCGGTGTCGAAGGCGTGCTCGAGCCAGTTGTGGCCCGAGATCTCGGTCTCGAGCATGCGTGCCCGATCGGACGACTGCACGACGTGCACCCGCAACGGGTCGCCCTGGTACGCCCGGATGATGGGCGTGTCGGGATCGCCGATGGGCGCACCGTTGATCGGGAAGACGCTGCTGAACACGTTCGCCAGCTGCTCGCCGAACTGCGGCAGGTTGAACGGTGCCGCCAGACCGTCGGCAAGCGGGTTCTGCAGCGGAGCCGCCAGACCCAGGCGGTGGTGGAGGGGCGCGTTCTTGTAGCTGATGGCGCGCTCGCCCAGATCGGGCCAGTCGGCCGGGATCGGATCGTCCTGGATCTCGCCCGCGGCGTTGCGGATGTTCAGACCGTTGTGGTGGAACACCACCGCGTCGCGGTAGTCCTCCGCCGCGCCCGGCACCCGCACGTCGACGGCAACACCGGTGGTCACCTCCGCACCGGTGATCTGGTCGTGGAAGGTCGCGTCGGGGGGACCGACGACCAGCGCCGCCAGCAGGCCATGGTGGCGATGGCCGCGGACGTCACCGAAGTCGGTCAGCGGGATCACGCCCAGCTCACCGTCGGTGAGCCCGGTCGGGTTCAGCGGATCGTCGTAGGCGATCTCGTCGGCGTACCAGAGGTACGACCGCGTCTGGCCGGGCCCGGCCGTCTGGTCGAGGCTGTACCCGACGGTCGCGCCGTCGCTCGTGCGCACGTCGTAGCGGAGCAGCGACGGGTGCATCGACACCCGGTTGCCGGCGAACCACGGCGCGCCCCCGCCGGCCAGCGGGACCGGCTCGAGCGGCATCGGGGCGTCGCCGTCCAAGGTGCCGAGGTCGCCGTGTTCGGCGAAGTGCTCCCAATCCACTTCATTGGTCAGGTTGACCACGATGCAGTCGCCCTCGTTGGCGCGCAGCACCAGGGGCTCGAGCGGCTTGGTGCCGGCGCGGATCGCGGCGGCATCCTGCGTGAGCACGTAGGCGAGGCCGTACGGATCGTTGTCGCCGTAGCGGTTGTAGGTGATCGGTACGTCGATCACCGACACGTCGAAGGACGTGAACGTCGAACCTGCGGGACACGAGATGTTCAGCTGCGCCGGAGGCAGCGTGCCGTCCGCGGTCGTACCGCCCGCCGGGATGGTGAGGTTCTGGACACCGCCGTCGGGCAGCGCAACGCCGGCAGGGAGGGTGACGTTGTTGTCGGGCAGCGGCAGCAGGGCCGGCGCGTCACCGACGCCGCTGTCGGTGGTCTGGTCGAACACCCGCATGATGCCCCAGGCGCCGAACCACAGGTCCTCGATGCCGGTCCCGCCGTAGAGGAAGTCGCTCACCCTCGGTTGACCGGGCTGGGTCGGGAAGCACGTGCCCGTCTGCCCCAAACCGCAACCGACCGCGACGTCGTCGACGTTGAAGGCCTCGGACACGCCGATGGGCCTGGTGTTGACGTACGGCGATGCGGGGTCGTCAGCGTCCTTGCGCCATCTGGTGCCGTGGATCGTGAAGTTGTGCTGCTCCTCGTGGGAGCCCTGGATCAGCCGGTACCTGATGTTGTCGCCGCGGAACGCCTTGAGGATCGGCGTCCACGGGTCGCCCCACACCCTCGAGCTGAACGTGTAGGCCGGATCGACCTGCTCACCCAACGCCGCGGGCGCGCCCCCGGGGAACTGCCGCAGCTTCATCGGCGCGTTCTTGTAGTTGATCGCCATGCCGCCCTGGTCGTCCTCCGGAGACGGGAGCGCGGGGACCGGTGGTGCGATCGCGTTGGCCGGGTTCTGGATGTCGGCGAGCGTGAGATCAGCCGCCGCCCCGCCGTTGGGCGGGATGAACAGCGGGATGAAGTCGTGCACGGCCACGCCGTACTCGCGGAAGTCGTCGCCCGCGTTGGGGCCGACCATGTCCATCATGGCGCCGCTGGCCGTGCCGACGCAGGCCACGCCGCAGACCGTTCCGCGCCCCGGGTTGTTGATCGGCTGCAGCCACTGGCCCGTCTCGGGGTCGCGGGAGTCGAAGCCGGCGGGCTCGACGATCAGCGCGTTGAACATGCCGCGGTTCTGCATGACGGCCGCGAAGTGGTGGTCGTGCATGAATACGGTGCGCAGCTCGTAGTCGGCGAACCACCGCTCCTTGAGCGTCTGGCCGTCGCTCAGCCAGGTGGCCTGCTCGGCCGGATCGGTCGGGTCGTACACGGCCGGCAACGGCACGGTGCAACCCTCGGCGAGGCTGCACGGCTGGGTGCCGGCGAGGACCTCGTCGTTGAAGGTGGCCTGGGCCTCGGTGAAGGCGGCCTGCTGGTAGTTCCAGCCGTTGGACGACCCGTCGGAGGCCAGCACGTCGAAGTTCACGAGGTGGATGTGGCCACCGACCATGTTGGTCTGCACGAGCTGCTGGTAGGCGTCGTTGCCGATGTGGTTCGGCGTGCGGTTGGTGAGCTCGAAGTCGATGCAGTCGCCCTGGTTGACCCGGAAGAAGAAGGGCTCGGGCTCCATGTCGCCAGCCAGGATCGCGTTGACATCCTCGTCGGCCACGAGGATGCGGCCCTGGAAGTCGATCCAGTCGGCCTCGTTGTAGACGATGGGCAGCTGGATGACCGACGCCCGGTACGTCACCGTGCGGGCCCCAGCCGGGCAGGGATCGACCGCGGGTGCACCGGGGGTCGGGGCGTTGGCCGGGTCGACCGGGCCACCGGCGACGTAGGTCGGATCGTGGAACTTGCGCGTGGTGTGCTGCTCCCGGGCCAGCTGGAATGCGATCCGGGCGACGTCCGGGTCGGCGGGGAAGAAGCCCACCTCCGGCGTGACCACGACGCCGGGTGCCAACGGGTCGGTCACCGTGGCGGTGATCGTGGCGTCGGTGCCGGCGTCGAGGACGAGCTCGATCACCCACGGGTCGGCGTCGGTGCCCGCGCCGGTGACCACTGCGAAGGTGACGTCGACGAGTGCCTCGAGCGCGCTCTGCACGTCGAGGGCCGACGCGGCCCCACCGGCGGCGGCCGGACCATCGATCGGCGCGGTGGTCTCGGCGCCGACGCTCAGGGTGAGCGCGACCACGTCCGGCTCGGCGGCGACCGCCTGGCTCGCCGGTGCTCCCGCGACCTGCACGACGGTGATCGGAGCGTCCGGCGGCGCCGTCCCGATGCCGGTGATCGTCGGGTCGGCCCCGGTGAAGGTGACGAACTCGACGACGTACGGCGTGGCGTTCGTCCCGTCGCCGGACACGGCCACGTCGTCGACGCCGGCCAGCGCCTCGAGCGCCGCTTCCACGTCGCCGGCGAGGGCCGGAGCGGAGATGGGCGTGGTCGTGGAACCGTCGACGGTCAGCGTGAACTCGGTGATCGTCCCATCGAGCTCGATGGTCTGGGTGTCCGCCGTCCCCGGGATCGGGGTGACCGTGACGCCGGGCAGCACGCCCGGGACCAGTGGCGTGTACTGGGCGGTGATGGTCAGGTCGGGCGTCGAACGCCACAGGACGAGCTGCACCGTCCACGGGTCCGCTTCGGTGCCATCGCCTTCGACGAGGACGGCTTCGATGTTGACCAGCGCCTCGAGGGCGTCCTCGATGTCGAGCGCGGTCGCGGGCAGGTCGATGGGCGCGGTGGT
Organism: Salinilacustrithrix flava; assembly: GCA_024128875.1. Taxonomy (GTDB): domain Bacteria; phylum Actinomycetota; class Acidimicrobiia; order Acidimicrobiales; family Salinilacustritrichaceae; genus Salinilacustrithrix; species Salinilacustrithrix flava. Next base: position 258,938 of record JAMYFF010000007.1, on the reverse strand, counting down.
CTCACCGCCGAAGGAGAGCGTGAACGATCCCTCCGTCGCGGTGGAGACGATGTCCTGTGTCGACTCGAGCAGCGCCGGGTCGAGCGCCTTGCCGCCGACGAGGCGCATCGCCGGGGTCTCCACCGGGTTGCCGGCGCCGTCGAGGACGGGCTCCCGGGTGATGGGGTCGAACTCGCGCTGGAACACGCCGTTCACCGGCTGCGGTGCGCGCCAGCCGAACTCGCCGGGGATGAACCGCGGGTAGCCGGGGAAGTCGGTCGACGGGGGGTTCTTCGCCGGGGGCACCGTGGGATGCACGCTCACCACACCGGCGCCGACCTCCTCCAACGCCATCCAGCTGGTGACGAGGCGACCGTCGGGGGTCGCGTTCGTGCCGTCCTCGTACGCGTCGTGGACACGCAGCAACGCCCAGAAGCCGGCGGCGAAGTGGGGGTAGAGGTGGCAGTGGAAGATCGAGTCGCCGACCGTGCCGATGCGGGCGCCGCCGCCGTAGTTCAGGTCTGCGGTGAACGCCGTCCACGGGCTGTAGGTCTGCGAGTCGATGGTGGTCGCCCGAGGCTGGTTCGCCGGGGTCGGCTTCGGCGGGATGGATCCGGCCGGACCGTTGTCGTCGGGTTCCGCAGCCCACGTGTGGGCGTGGAGGTGGAACACGTGGGTCTCGAACACGCCGGCGTGGCCGAAGCGGATCTTGACCGGATCGCCCTGGTAGGCCCGGGCCACGTTCGCGGTGTAGCACGACGTCGCCCGCGTCTCGGTGGGAGCGTTGGTCAGCATGAGGTTGCAGTCCTCGACGTTGACCGCGGCGAGGCCGCCGGGCGTGGCGAGCGGGTCTTCGCCCGCGTAGTCGGGTTCCACCGGCAGCCATGGGCCGGAACCGCTGGCGAGCTTGACGGTGGCCGGGTCGCCGAAGGTCCACGACGACAGCCCGGTCTCCTCACCGACGCAATCCGCGCACCACTCGGGCTTGTACTCCATGCGCTTGTACTCGGCCTCGGAGCCGTAGTTGAACGAGAACCGCTCGGGCGCCTCGACCAGGGGCGCAGCGACCACGGGGATGACGTCCTGGCTGAGCTGCACGGTCTCGCGGTAGCGGCGACCGTCCGGCAGCGCGATGGCGGCGTCGATGTAGAGCTCGCCGCTCTGGCCGGCGACGCCGGCGTACTGGTTGGCAGGCACCGGCGACGAGAGCTCCGCGCCTGACACCGGATCGAACCAGCGCGACCCGGCGGGCTGCACGGCGAGGCCGCCGTACAGCCCGTGCTCCGCGCCGCCACCGTCGGCATTCGCTCCGGCGGGCATGCCCATGTCGCGGAACAGGTAGAGGCCCTCGCTCGACGGGGCTCGCCAGAAGTAGGTGATCGACTCCCCGACACCGACCGTCGTGTCGGTGTTGTGGCCGACGCTGCTGCCGTCGCCCGTGTTGGGCGCATAGGACACGCCGAAGGCGTGCATCGAGACGTGCGGGTCGACCTGCGGGAGGAACGGCGCCATCTGTGCCGGATCGAGCTCGTTGGTGAGCGTGACCTGGATGCACTCGCCAGCGTTGGCGCGCAGCACCAACGGGCGAGGACGGAGGCGCCGCCCCGCGGCCGGGTCGCCCGCGTAGCCGTTGCCCGCGTCGCCCACGATGGGGATGTGCCAGTTCTGGACCGCGAGCTTGTCCTGCTGCAGCACGAACACCATGCCGTCGGGGTCCCCGTCGGTGAGGTGCGGGAAGCCGTCGGGCCCGTTCACCGGGGCGCCGGCGTCGTTCTCCCATCGGGTGTAGGGGATGAAGGCGTTGGCCGCCGCGACGTCGTAGACGCGCACGGCGTTGCCGGCCTCGCAGGCGGGGAGCGGATCGATCGCGGCAGCGGCGGGGCCTGCGGGTGCGGCGATGACGAACAGGCTGGCGAAGAGGCCGACCATCGCCGACCACCGGGCCACGCCGACGGAGGTGCGCGGTGCGCCAGCCGCTCGGACGGCGCGGATCGCGAGGCGGACGACGGGCGGGGCAGCGACGACGAGCAGGGCGAGCGGGGCGACGGCTCCACCATCTCGGAGTGCGTGCTCGAGCGCGCTCATCTCGTGATGGGCAGCGGTCACCAGGCCGTCGTGGTCGGACGACGTGCCCTCGAGCAGACCGTGGAGCCACGAGAGCACCATGGTCGCCACCGAGATGCCCAGCGCGACCGCGACGATCGAGCCGACGGTCTCACTCGCACCGCGCAGCCCGAGCGTGCGACGAACCGTCGGCCACATCAGGTCGACGGCGAGGAGCACGATCGCCACCGCCGTCGCCATCGACACCGAGGCCCGAGCGAGCTCGACGAGCGTCGCGACGCCTGCCCACTCCTCGTGGATCCCGACCTGCAACGCTGCGATCGGAACCGCCATTGCCCCTGCTCGCACGCACAGGGACAGCACTCCACCGTCGTTCTTCATCTCTCGCCCGTTTCCGCTCTAGGGGTTCCTCCGCCCGCTGCGAAGCCCATTCCCCCCTACGAAGTTCGAAGGTATGGTCTTCGGATGGCGGTGCCTAGTGTCACAATCGAAGGTTCTTCCCGGTCTTCGGACATTCCGACCGGCTTGTCAGACGGAGGTCACAGAGGGTGGCTTTTCGTCGGTGCCGCGCTACTAGGCGTAGTGGCATTGGGTGTCTGGGGGCTCACCGCCGACCGCGGGACCCCCGCGACGGTCGGCACGGCGATCAGCCACGACGGCGGTTCGGTGATGGCCATCGGCGCGTGGACCATCGACGACCCGATGCTGGCGATGATGGGTGGCGGCGGGGACGAGGAGAACGCCGATCAGTTCGCGCAGGCGGGCATGCCCATGGCGCCGATGTCGCAGATGATGTCCGACGCGGTGCCCGAGGGGATGAAGCGCGTCGCTGTCGAGCTCGATCTCGTGGCCGGCGACACCGTCATGCGGTTCCCGGGCAGCGGCATGACGCTCGACGTCGACGGCAAGGTCTACCGCCCCTACAGCACGCTGCTGGCCGACGAGCAGCTGCAGCCGAACAGCCAGCTGACTGCGGTGGTGACGTTCGAGGTGCCGATCGAGGTGGAGGCGGCGACGTTCCACCTCGGCCCTGACGCGAAGCCGATCGACGTGGACGTGAGCATGGGGCCCGACGGGCAGGAGCCCGCCACCCACGATCACGACGAATGATGGCGGTGCTCTCTGCGGTCGTCGCGCATCAGGGCGGCTGGGACGAGATCCTCATGGTGGCCGGGCCGCCGCTCGTCCTGATCGGCTTGTTGTACTGGGCGCGCAGCCGGCAGTAGGCCTCCGGTCGCGGGTCGGACGTCCGATGACGCACGTCTCCGATTAGCGTCCCGCGGCATGGCGGGGGACAGACGGGGGCAGCTGGTCGATGCCGGGGTGGCGCTGGCCGTGCAGCAGCGGTTCCAGGACCTGCTGGCCAGCGTGGACACCCGATCGATCACGGGCGAGGCCGGGGTCACCACCGGGTCGTTCTTCCACCACTTCCGCAACCGGGGGCACTTCGCGCAGGCCATCGCCGACCGGTTCGTCGAGATGTGGCGGGTGTCGATCGATCAGATGGTGGGCGACGCTGCCGCCCTGTCGGGTGCGGACCGCGAGGGGGACGTCCGGTCGGTGGCCGAGGCCGAGTGGGGCAACCTCGAGGCGACCATGGTCCAGGCCGACCTGCAGCACCTCCTGTGGGTCGCCCGCGACCAGCCGTTGAGCCAGGAGCGTGACGAGACGGCGGGGGAGGTGCTGGCGCGCTGCTACCGGTACGTGCTCGAGACCGGGGTGCCGGCGTTCCGGGCCGGGGTCGCCGACATGGGCCGCGAGATGATGCCGCCCTTCGACCTCGCGGATCTGTCGGTCACGTTCACGGCCCTGGCCGACGGCATCCAGATGCGCCAGGCGGTGCAGCCCGATGTCGTGCGAGAGGGGCTCTTCGCCGACCTGGTGGCCGCCATGCTCGTCGCCCTGACCCGGCCGGCGGGGGAGCGGGGCGACCCGGTGGAGCTGGCCGACCTCGAGCGCCACCTGGCCACGCCGGTGCGCCGTCCGCCGGCTCCGGAGCGGGAGGCGTCGACGTGGCGCCAGATCGCCGATGCGGCCGCCCCGCTGTTCGTGGGGCGCCCGGTCAGCGAGGTGAAGGTGGCCGATGTGGCGGACGCTGCGGGCGTGAGCACCAGCACCGTGTACCACCAGTTCGGCACGGTCAGCGCGGTGGCGGCCTGCGGGTGGGCGCGACTGCTGCCGGAGCTCACCGCTGTCTCCGCTGCGCCGCTCACGCCCGAGGAGGGGCCGATCGTGCGCCTCGAGCAGGTGCTGGCCCGGTACATCGAGCTGGGCCGGGAGCACCGCGGCGCCCTCGAGGGGCTGGTGCTCGAGATCCTGGCCCTGCGCGGCATCGACGCCGGGCGCACCCGCCCCCGCAACATCGCCGAAGCGGTCCCGCTCGTCGACCTGCTGGTGCCCCACGTGCGGGAGCTGCGGGCCCGGGGCCAGCTGCGCCGGCGGATCGAGGCCGCCGGGCTGTGCAGCACCATCCTCCAGCTGGTCTCGCTGCGCACCCTCACCACGCCCGAGGACCCGGTGGAGCGGATCATCGACGAGACCCTCGGCATCGTGCTGGACGGGGCCCTCGTGGCCGGGAGTGGCCGCTGAGGAGAAATGTCCGATATGGGTTGACTCGAACTGGTGTTCGTTCTATCCTTGGCTGCATGCCTGGAGACCCGGCAACCGAGCTGGCGGCGCTGCTCGCCGTCGACGTGACGCCGCTGTCGCTGCGTCAGCGGGTCGAGCACCAGGCCGCCATCGAGCGGTGCCGCAACCGGCTCGACGCGGTGCTGCTCCGGCGGGTGGCCGAGTTCGACGAGAGCGGTGCGTGGCAGCTGGACGCGGCGACCAGCGCCACCAACTGGTTCCAGGGTCAGGTCGGCGGCGCCCGGAACGTGATGGCGAGCCGGGTCAAGCTGGCTGCGCACCTGGAGTGCATGCCCCACACGCGGGAGGCGTTCGAGGACGGGGAGATCACCGAGTCCCACGCCAAGGTGCTCAGTCGGTGCGTGGCCAACCCCCGGGTTCGGGACCGCTTTGCCGAGGACGAGGTGGAGCTGGTGGGCAAGGCCATGGATCTGAACGCCGATCGGCTCGCCACCGAGGTCGACGCGTGGATCCGCCTCCACGACCAGGACGGCGTGAAGCCGCACGACCCCGAGCACGACACGGTCCACGCCAACCAGGTCGGCGACCGGGTGAAGATCAACGCCGACCTCGGTCTGGAGCACGGGCTGCCGGTGCTGGCCGCGCTGAACGAGCGCCACGACGAGATCTGGCGGCGCGACCGGTCCGTGGTCGACGCCAACCCCGACGACGAGGTGGCCACCCGCACCCCGGGCAACCGGCGGGCCGAGGCGCTCGTCGGCCTGGTGCTCGATGGGGCCGGCGCGGAGTCCAACCCCCGTCGGCGCGAGACGCTGTTCACGGTCCTCATCGACCACGAGACGTTCCTGTCCGGCACCCTGCACCCCGGGACGGTGCTGGAGACCGTGGACGGCACCGTCATCCCCATCGGCATCGCCGAGCGCTGGCTGTGCGACTCGCGCTGGCAGCTGCTCGTGCAGGATGCGACGGGCGAGGTGCTGATGCTCGGTCGGAAGGAGCGCTACGCCAACCGGGCGATCCGCCGGGCGCTGGCGGCTCGCGACCGGGGCTGCGCCGCACCCGGCTGCAGCGCGAAGGTCAGCCACTGCGACGCCCACCACGTCACGTGGTGGGACTACGAGGGTGAGAGCAACATCGACCAGATGGCCCTGCTCTGCCGCCACCACCACCGCCTGGTCCACGCCGGGGCGCTCGAGATCATGATGGTCAACGGGCTGCCGATGTTCTTCGACCGGCACGGCAACGAGCTCACCGACGGCGGGCGCCGACGACCACCGCCCGAAGTCTCCGCCGCGTAGGACGCGGCGACGGCACGGCCCAGGCTCCAACCGAGCAGCTTTCCGGCCACCCCCGCCTCGTGCGGGGGCACCGTCGCGTGCCTGTGGCTGGCTAGCGTCGCCACCGATGTCCGACCGTCGCACTGCGCTGATCGACGCCGGGCTGGAGCTGGTTCTGGAGCAGCGCTTCCAGGACCTCCTCGCCAGCGTCGACACCCGTTCCATCACGGAGAAGGCCGGGGTCACCACCGGGTCCTTCTTCCACCACTTCCGCAACCGGGCCCAGTTCACCGACGCGGTGATTGACCGCCTGGAGCAGCTGTGGGCGGAGTCCACGCAGCGGTCGCTGTCGGCGATCGACGGCTTCACCGAGGGCGTCGAGTTCCGCGCCGCCGCAGCATTGGAGTGGCAGCGGCTCGAATCGGAGCAGCAGCCCAGCGTCCTCCAGCACCTCCTCTTCGCGGTGGTGGGCCAGCCGGTGAGCGACGACACCGACCGCACGGCCGGCGACGTCCTGGCCGCCCGCTACCGGGCCCTGCAGGAGTCGGTGCTGCCGGCGTACCGGCGGGGCCTGGCCTCCATCGGCCGGGAGATGATGCCGCCCTTCACCGACCGCGACCTGGCGGTCGCCCTGACGGCCATCGGCGCCGGCCTCAAGGCCCGCCGCTTCGCCGATCCCGAGGCGGTCCGGCCCGAGCTGTACGCCGATCTCGTGTCCGTCCTGGTCATCGCCGTCACCCGGCCGGTGGGGGAGCAGGTCGAGGGCAGCGAGCTCGCGTCGCTGGAGCGCCAGCTCGTCAGCCCGCCCAGCGGCCTCCTGCCGCCGAAGGCCGAGAGCGGGACCTGGCGCCACATCGCCGAGGCGGCCGCCCCGCTGTTCTCGGATCGGCGGGTCGGCGAGGTGAAGGTGTCCGAGGTCGCCGCCGCCGCAGGGGTCAGCGCCAGCACCGTCTACCACCAGTTCGGCACCGTCAGCGCGGTGGCGGCGGCGGGGTGGGTCCGGTACCTGCCCGAGCTGGAGGCCATCTCCACCGAGCCGCTGACGGCGCAGGAGGGGCCGATCGTGCGGATGGAGCAGGTGCTCACCCGCTTCATCGAGGTGGCTCGGGCCAACCGGGGCGCGCTGGAGGGGCTGGTGATGGAATCGGTGAACCGGACCGGCGAGAGCCCGTTCCCGGTGGCCCCGATCCCGTCGCTGCTCGTCCCGCACGTGCGCGAGCTGCGCACCCGGGGGCTCCTGCGCCGACGGGTCGACAGCGTCGGCCTGGCGCGGTCGATCACCCAGCTCGTGGCCATGCGGGTGCTGGCGGTGCCCGACGAGCCCGACGAGCGCGTCATCGACGACACGCTCGGCATGCTGCTCGAGGGTGCCCTGGCCCGGGAGGGCCGCTGACGGGCGACGAGTGACGAGCAACCCGAGGGCGAAGCGGCCGGGGTGCGCCGACCGCTTCGCCGCCAGGGGCTGGAAGGACGGCCCGGAAGGGCCATCCACAGGTTCCCGCTGCGTGTTCAGTCAACCACCCAGATGTGACCCGTGGCCTGACAAGACATTGCTTGCGGTACGTGAGCCCGTAGCAGGTGCTATGTGCGTTCGGTCCGGACAATTGCCGCTCGGGTGGCCGGCAGCGCCCTGACCTGCGACTACGTTCCCCGCCGTGACGGTCGACCGGCGGGCAGAGATGATCGACGCCGGGATCTCTCTGATCGCGCAGCAGCGATTCCAAGACCTCCTCGCCGCGGTGGAGACCCGGTCGATCGCCGACGAGGTCGGGGTGACGACCGGCTCGTTCTTCCACCACTTCCGGAACCGCTCGCACTTCGCCCAGGCGGTGGCCGACGCCTTCGCGGCCCGGTGGTGCGCCCGGGTCGACCGCCTCTCGGGTGCGGCATCGGGCTCGAACGACCGCCAGGGCCTCGACGGCATTCGACCCGCCGCCGCCGAGGAGTGGGCCGGCCTCGTCGCCGACGAGGAGGAGCTGGCCGTGCTCCAGCACCTGCTGTGGTCCGTGCGGCACCAGGAGCTGGGCGAAGACACCAGCCGCACCGCCGGCGACGTGCTGGGGGAGGCCTACCGGACCCTCACCGAGCGCGTCGAGACCACCTACCTGCGGGGCGTGCGCCTGATGGGGCGCGAGATGCTCCCGCCGTTCAGTGGACGCGACCTGACCGTGATCATGACCGCCATCGCCGAGGGCCTCCAGCGGCGGCACGGCGCCGATCCGGACGCCGTGCGCGACGGCCTCTACTCCGACACGGTGACGGCGGTCGTCCTCGGGATCACGCGCCCCCGGGTCGAGCGCTCGGACGTCGCACCGGCTCCCGAGCTCTCGACGCTCGAGTCCCGCCTGCTGGTGCGCCCGCGCCAAGCCGAGACCGGGGACGACGGGTCCGGTGCGCCGATCGAGACCTGGCGCCACATCGCTGACGCCGCCGCCCACCTCTTCATCGATCGGAGCGCCGCGGACGTGCGCGTCTCCGAGGTGGCGGCCGCTGCCGGGGTGAGCGCGACCACCGTGTACCACCACTTCGGCACGGTGAACGCCGTCGCGGCTGCGGCCTGGGCCCGGCACGTGCCCGAGCTCGAGGCGATCGCGTCGGTGCCGATCACCGCGGAGGAGGGCCCGATCCGGCGGATCGAGCAGGTGCTCCTGCGCTACGTGCAGCTCGCCCGCGAGAATCGGGGCGCGACCGAGGCGCTGGCCGCCCAGATCGTCGCCGAGGCGGCGCCGTCCCCCGAGCGCGAGTGGCCCCGCGACACCCGCGCCCTGGTCCCGCTGCCCGGCGTCCTCCTCCCGCTGATCCGCGAGCTGCGCGCCGTGGGTCGCCTCCGCCGGCGCATGGAGACGGTCCGGCTGGCTCGCTCCCTCGTGCACCTCTGCACGATGCAGGCCCTGCTGTTCAGCCAGGAGTCCGACGAGCGCATCGTCGACGAGACCATGTCGCTGATCTTCGACGGTGCGCTGGTGGCGCCGAGCGACGGATAGCTCCAGTTCCGGGCTGAAAGTGCCGATCGAGGTGCCATGGATCTGGGAGGGGTCATGGGAGGTGTGATGGAAGGAGCGGTGGACGGGGAGCGCGTGCTCTCCGAGACCGTCCTGCACCACCTGCTCGACCGATCGGCTGACGTCACCGTCCTCGTCGATGCCAGCACCGGGCGGTCGATCCACCGCTGGTACGACCCGAGCACGAGCCGCCTGCACCTGCCGCTGTCACCGACGGCGCGCGCCATCACCTGGATGCACCCCGACGACCTGCCGGCCGTGCTCGACGTCATGGCGGTCGTCGCCCACGAGGGTGGGAGCCGCTCGACCGTGGCCCGGGTCCACCCCGACCACGCCGCGGTGGTCGGCAGCTCGCTGATGATCGTCGCCCACGACGTGAGCGCCAGCGTGCCCTTCGGCATCCTCGTCCACGCCTGGCTGGTCGACTTCGATGCCGCCGCCCTCGAGGGCGCCGAGGCCGGGGTGGCCATGTCGTCCCTGGCCGAGGCCGCGCCGGTCGGGCTGCAGGTGCGCAGCGGCAACGGCAGCGTGTCGTTCGAGAACAGCCGCTTCTCCGCGCTGGTCGGCGCCGGTCGGGACGAGGTCGAGGCCCGCATCAGCGCTGCCCTCGACAGCACCGCCATCGACACCGTGTCCGACCTCGCGGTCGACGGCCGCTCACTGCGCCTCCGCGTCGTGCCCACCCGGGACGCCGAGCACCGGCTGCTCCTCGCCGTCGCCTCCCTCGAGGACGTCACGAGCCAGCGGGCAGCCGAGGGCCTCTTCCGCGCCGTGTTCGACGGCTCGCCCGTGGCCACCGCCGTCGTGGACCTCGACGGCCGCTTCGTGCAGGTGAACGACGCCCTGGCGATGATCTGCGGTCGCCCGTCCGACGACCTGCTCGGGCGGGGGTTCGCCGAGATCACCCACCCCGACGACCTGGCCGTCGACGAGGAGCTGCTCGCCGAGGTCCGGGCCGGCCGCCGGGGCGGCTACCAGATGGAGAAGCGGTTCCTGCACCGTGCCGGCCACGAGGTGTGGGTGGAGCTCACCGTCTCGGCCGTGCACGACGCCGCCGGCGCCATCAGCCACTTCGTGTCCCACGTGGAGGACATCTCCGGGCGCAAGGCGCTCATCGACATGGCCGACTCGTCGGAGGACCTCGCCTACTGGGCGACGCACGACCACCTCACCGGCCTGCCCAACCGCCGCTACCTCGACAGCTACCTCACGTCGAACCTCGGACCCCGCCGCCGCGCCGACGACCACCTGGTCGTGCTCTTCCTCGACCTGGACGACTTCAAGCCGGTCAACGACCGGCACGGGCACCAGACCGGCGACGAGGTGCTGCGGACCATCGCCCGCCGGCTCCGCAGCGCGGCCCGGGAGGACGAGCTGGTGGCCCGCTACGGCGGCGACGAGTTCGTCGTCGTGACGACGCGGGCCCGCACCGCCTACGACGTGTCGCTGCTCGCCGAGCGGATCCTGGGTGCCGTGCGCACACCGATCGTCGGCCTCACCGAGGACCCGATCCTCGTGGGCGCGAGCGTCGGCATCGGGCACGCCCACGGCGACGAGGACCCCGCCGCCCTCCTGACGCGGGCCGACGCCGCGTCGTACCGGGCCAAGCGCGCCGGCAAGGGCCGCATCGAGTACGCGCCCGGCACCGTCTGAACCCACCGATACCCTCGGCCCCATGCAGGAGCAGGAGCCGGTGCTCGACGGCCCCGACGAGGCGATGCGCGCCGACATCCGTCGGCTCGGCAACCAGCTCGGCCAGGCCATCGCCCGCCAGGAGGGCGACGCCATGCTCGACCTGGTCGAGCGCGTCCGCGTCCTCGCCCGCCGCATCCGCACCGACCAGCACGCCGGGAGCACGGCCGGGAACACAGGCGGGAGCAGGGACCTGGGAGCGTTGCTGCGGGACGTCTCACCCGTGGATGCGATCCGGCTGGTCCGGGCGTTCACGCTCTACTTCCACCTGGCCAACGCCACGGAGCAGGTCCACCGCATCGAGGAGCTGAACCAGCGCACGGCCGACGCCGGACGGATCACCGACACCATCGAGCGGCTCCTCGGCGCCGGCCACGACATCGACGAGATCTCTGCCGCCGTGGCCCGGACCGAGCTCCGGCCCGTCTTCACCGCCCACCCGACCGAGGCGTCGCGCCGGTCGATCCTCGACAAGCTCACCGAGATCGCCACCCGCCTGGAGCGGCGCCAGCACCCGGCCGCCACCGCCACCGAGCAGCGCCGCATCGACCGCCGCATCGACGAGCTCATCGACGCCATGTGGCAGACCGATGAGCTGCGCCGGCGGCGGCCCACGCCCTCGGACGAGGCCCGCTCGGTGCTCTACGTGCTCGAGCAGGTCACCCGCCGGGGCCTGCCCGAGCTGCTCGAGGACCTGGCCCTGTCCCTCGAGCGCGCCGGCGGCTCGCTACCGCCCGACGCCGCCCCGGTCCGCTTCGGCAGCTGGGTCGGCGGCGACCGGGACGGGAACCCCAACGTCACGGCCGAGACCACCGCCGAGGTGCTCGAGCTGCACCGGGAGCGCGCCCTGCAGCTGCTGGCCGGAGAGATCGACCGACTGCGCGGGGAGCTGTCCATGTCCGACCGGATCCGCGCCGCCAGCGACGAGCTGCGCGCCGCCGTCGAGGCCGACCGCACCCGCTTCCCCGACGTCCACGAGCGGGTCGGCCGCCGGGTGGAGGGGGAGTGGTACCGGCTCCGCCTCGCCGTCATCGCCGAGCGCCTCCGGGCCACCGAGACCACCCCCGACTCCCCGCGTGCCTACCGCAGCCCCGCCGAGCTGGACGACGACCTCGCCGTCCTCGACCGCTCGCTCCGGGAGCACGGCGGCGCGCTCCTCGCCGACGGACCCCTGGCCCGCACGCGGCGGCTGCTCGCCACCGTCGGGTTCCACCTCGCCACCCTCGATCTCCGCGAGCACGCCGCCCGCCTGCACGAGTCGCTCGCCGGCCTCTTCGCCGGCTGCGGCATCGACTACCCGCAGGACAGCAGCTCCCCAGAAGCCCGAGAAGCCCGGCAGGCCCTGCTCGTGACCGAGCTCGAGAGCCGTCGCCCGCTGGCGCCGCCCGGCACGCCGGTGCCCGACAACGACCCGCTGCTCGCCTTCCGGGCGCTGCGCGACGTGCTCGACCAGCGTGGCGACGACGTCGTGGAGTCCTACATCGTCTCCATGACCAAGGGCGTCGACGACATCCTCGCCGCTGTGCTCCTCGCCCGGGAGGTGGGCCTCGTCGACCTGTCCGCCGGGGTCGCCCGCCTCGGCTTCGTGCCGCTGTTCGAGACCATCGACGACCTGCGTGGCATCGAGGACGTGCTCGAGCGGTTGCTCGCGGTGCCCGGGTACCGGCGCATCGTCGAGCTCCGCGGCGTCCAGGAGGTGATGGTCGGGTACTCCGACTCCAACAAGGACGGCGGCATCACCACCAGCCAGTGGGAGATCCACAAGGCGCTGCGCCGCATCCGCGACCTCGCCGAGCGCCACGACCTGCCCATCCGCGTCTTCCACGGGCGGGGCGGCACGATCGGCCGGGGCGGGGGTCCGACCAACACCTCGATCCTGGCCCAGCCGGCCGGGCTCATCCGGGGCGAGGTCAAGATCACCGAGCAGGGCGAGGTCATCGCCGACAAGTACGGCCGGCCCGACCTGGCCCAGCGCAACCTCGACCTCGCCATGTCCGCGGTCATCGAGGCGACGGTCGCACGGCGCGGCCCCCGCCACGACGACGCCACCCGCGCCCGCTGGGTCGAGGTCATGGACCTCGCGTCCGATGCCGCCTACGCCGCCTACCGGCGCTTCGTCGACGACCCCGACCTGCCCGAGTACTTCCGCACGTCGACACCCGTCGAGGAGCTCGGCGAGCTGAACATCGGATCACGCCCCGCCCGGCGCACCACGCAGGGCGACGGCGGCATGACGCTGGCCGGGCTGCGAGCCATCCCCTGGGTGTTCGGCTGGACCCAGTCCCGCCAGATCATTCCCGGCTGGTTCGGCGTCGGCACCGGGATCGAGTCCGCGGTTGCAGCCGGCCACGGAGAAACGCTCACCGAGATGCTGCGGGAGTGGACGTTCTTCCGCACCTTCCTCTCCAACGTGGAGATGACCCTGGCCAAGACGGACCTGGGGATCTCGTCCCGCTACGTCGAGGCGCTGGTGCCGACCGAGCTGCACCACCTGTTCGACGTCGTGCGCGACGAGCACGCCCGGACCCTCGCCGCCGTCACCGCCCTCACCGGCCGGGAGCTGCTCGGCGACCTCCCGACCATCGCCCACACCCTCCGCGTGCGCGACCGCTACCTCGACCCGATCCACGTCCTCCAGGTCGCCCTGCTCGAGCGGACCCGCGCCCTCGATGACCGGGAGAGCGCCGAGTCGCGCCGCTTGCGCCGCGCCCTGCTGCTCAGCGTCAACGGCGTCGCCGCCGGCATGCGCAACACCGGCTGACGCCCGGTCGCGTCCCCGGTCCTCAGCTCCGGATTCAGTGCTCGAGGATCTGGGCGACGAAGTGCACGGGCTCGCCGGCGTCGTCGCGCACGATGCTGCACCACAGGTCGACCGTGACGACGTGGCCGTCGCGGTGGAGGTAGCGCTTGAGCAGGCGGTAGCTGGGCTGCTTGCGGTCGAGCAGGTCCCGGACCTGGGCGAGGTCGGGTTCGAGGTCGTCGGGGTGGGTGATGTCGGCGAAGGACCGGCCGACGAGCTCCTCCGCCGTGTACCCGGTGATCGCCGTCCACGCCCGGTTGAGGTCGAGGAAGCACCCGGTCGGGTCGACCAGCGCGATGCCGGCCGGGGCGTGCTCGAAGGTCGCCCGCCAGGTCTCCTGCGACCGGGCCAGGGCGAGCATGGCGTCGTGCTCGGTGGTGATGTCGGTGGTCGACAGGGCGATGCTCGTGGTGCCGTTGTCGGCGATGCGGCGGCCGACGACGCGCAGGGTGCGACCCCGGTGGGACACGACGGCGGAGGCCAGGCTCGTCTCCCGGGCGCGGGCGATGGCCTCGTGCAGCCCCTGCACCGACGTGACGGTGATGGCGGTGCGGCCCTCGAGCCCGAGGTGCTCGCGGAACAGGGTGTTGGCGTAGATGATGCGGTCGCCGGCGGCGAGCACGGCGAGGCCGATGGGTGCGACGTCGGCGATCGAGAAGTCGTCGCCGTGCACCTCGCTCGGGAACGCGCCCCGGGTGTCACGGATCTCCACCGCCACGACGATGCCGCCGACACCGGGCACGTCCCGGGCGTCGAAGGCGCGCAGGTCCTCGTCGTGGATGATGCTCGGATCGTTGGCGTCGAAGATGCGCGCCCGCATCGTCGCCTCCGGCGCGTTGCCGAGGCGCATCTGCTCGAGCGTGTCGAGCACCGAAGGGAGGTCGGCCGGGTGGACGCGCTCCAGCATCGGGATGCCCAGCACCTGGGCGTTGTCGGGCAGGTGCACCCGCAGGCGCGAGCTTCGACGCCGCCAGTGCATCAGGTCGTCGTCGCCGAGCACGAAGACCACGTCGGTGAGGCGATCGACGATCGTCTCCAGGATGGCGAGGTCATCCAGCTGCCCCAGCGCGTCGGCTTCCACGCGCCGGACGGTACTGACAGCCGCGCCGACACTGGTGCCATCCGCACGGTGACCACATGACACCACCCAGTGGTGAGTCTGGCCATACTGGGGCGGTGGCCCGGGCCTTGATCATCCACGGCGATGCCGATGAACGGCAGCGCCTGGCCGATGCGCTCGCCCCCGCGGTCGACCAGGTCGCGGACAGTCCCGACGGCCCCGACGGCCTGGCTCGCCTGGCCGACGGGTACGACGTCGCCGTGGTGGCTGTCCGGCTCCCGTCGCGCAGCGGCATCTCGGTGCTCCACGACATCCGCCGGGACCACCCCGGCGTGGCGGTGGTCATGGTCGGCGGGTCGGACCCGGAGCTGGCCGTGATCGCGCTCGAGGCCGACGCCGACGACCACTGCGCCGCGGACGTGTCCGACCGCGAGCTCGTGCTGCGGGTGGAGCGGGCCATCGAGCGGCGGGCCCTGCTCCTCGCGGCCACCGACCCGGTCGGCGCGCTGGAGCGTGACGGTCTGGCGCTGGATCCGGTGACGCGGTCGGCCTCCGTCGGCGGCGTGGTGCTCGACCTCACCGTGAAGGAGTTCGACCTGCTGCGGACGTTCGCGTCGTCACCGAACCGGGTGTTCTCCCGGGCCGACCTGCTCGAGCTGGTGTGGCGGGCGAACGCCGCCGACCACAGCGTCGACACCGTCACCGAGCACGTCTACCGCCTGCGCGGCAAGCTCGCCGCCGCCGGTTCATCCCACGGCTGGATCGAGACCGTGCGCGGCGCCGGCTACCGCTTCACGCTCCCAGCCCCCGTGATCCAGCCCGAGAGCCAGCCTGATCAGGCCTCGCACCTGCTCGTGGAGTCATCCGGGTCGTCACCCGCCAGGCAGGCGTCGAACCCGTTGCCGCCGTCCAGCTGATCGGCCCCGGCTCCACCCACCAGGCAGTCGTCCCCGTTGCGGCCGTCGATGCGGTCGTCGCCGGCCGAGCCGACGATGAGGTCGTTGCCGTTCGTCCCCTGGATCTTGGCGCCCTTCTTGTCGGCGATGGTCACCAGCGTGGTGAGATCCATGCCGGCGCAGGCCGCCGGGGCCAGGTCCTGGATGGTGATGGGCATGGTGAAGCTGGTCGCGCGACTGGCGGCGACCTCGTTGGTCGACGCCGCCGCCGGCCCCGCCAGGACCAGCAGCCCGCTCAGCACCAGCAGTCCAGCAAGTCCCGTCAGACCGCGTGCTCGACCCACGCCTCGCCCTCCTCGGGCACCGGGACCCGGCCGAGCATGCCGAGCGCCAGCGCGGTGGCCAGGCCGACGATGACGGCCACGACGCCGGGGTCGAGCAGCGACCGCAGGTGGCGCCCGACGCCGGGCAGGTGGAGCTGCTCCCGGCCCACGACCTCGGCCGGGGTCGGCTGGTAGGAGTCGACCCAGTCGTTGTGGTCGCCCTGGGTCACGAACCGGCTGTCCTCGACGGCGACGATGCGGTGCAGCACCTTGCGGCCGAGGTCCGGGCTGTCGTAGGCGACGACGTCGCCGACCCGGTACCGGTCGGCGGGGCGGACGACGATGAGGTCGCCGGCCGCCACCCGTGGCGACATGCTGTTGCCCGTGGTGATGACCCAGCTCAGCTGACCCGAGCCGATCATCACCACGAGCCCCAGCAGCGCCACCCCGCCGATGGCGAGCAGGGCGTCGACGCCTCGTGCGAGGAGGCGCACCGTGCTCAGCTCGTCGCGACGACGGTGAGGCTGTCGGCATCGAGGACGGCGATGCCGTCGAGATCGCACTCCCACACATCGGAGGTCGTGGTCTCGCTGCAGGTGCTGTAGTCGGTATCGGTGGACACGACCTTGGCCCGGACGCTTCCGGCCTCGCCGTTGAGCGTGAAGCGGACGAACTCGAGCTCTGACGGGTCGGTGGTGTCCAGCTCGTACTTGACGTCGCTCACGGTGTAGCCGCTGATCGCTGCGGTGCCGTCACCGGCCTTGGACGCCTCGACGGTGTTGGTGTTGGTGTACGCGTACGCCCCGGTTGCTGTCGCCACCGCGGCCACGCCGATCGCGAAGACGCGTGCGCCCCGTCCCAGTCGTGCCTGCCCCATGTTCCTGTCCTCCCGTTGGTTCCCTCACGGGCGGCGGATGCCGGCCCGTGAGGGAGTTCATCGTCGGGGATCGAGGTGGACTTGAGAAGGAATTGATCTTCCGTTGAGATCAGAAGATCCGGCAGCGCCAGAGGTTCAGGCGTTGTCGCCGCCGCCCCGCTGGCGGATGATGTTCAGGGCCGACCCGGCCTCGAACCACTCGATCTGCTCGGGGGACAGGGTGTGGGTGGCCTCGAAGTCGACCGTGGAGCCGTCGGGCTTCACGATCTGGCAGCGCACGGGCACGTCGGGAGCGAGCCCGTCGAGTCCGAGGATGCTGAGCGTGTCGTCCTCGCCGATGGCGTCGTAGGTGGCCGGGTCCGAGAAGGTGAGGGCGAGCACGCCCTGCTTCTTGAGGTTGGTCTCGGCGATGCGGGCGAAGCTGCGGGCGAACACGGCGGCGCACCTGCGGAACCGGGGCTCCATGGCAGCGTGCTCGCGGGAGGAGCCCTCGCCGTAGTTCTCGTCGCCGATCGCGACCCACTCCTGGCCGGCTTCGTGCAGCGACGCCATGACCTCGGGGAACGGCTTGACCTTCCCGTCGGCCGGGTCCTTGCCGCTACCAGCCTCCCCGGTGAAGGCGTTGACCGCGCCGAGGAAGAGGTTGCCCGAGATGTTCTCGAGGTGGCCGCGGTACTTGAGCCACGGGCCGGCCATCGAGATGTGGTCGGTGGTGCACTTGCCCTGGGCCTTCACGGCGACCGGCAGCTCGACGTAGTCCTCGCCGTCCCAGGCCGGGAACGGCTCGAGCAGCTGGATGCGGTCGGACTCGGGGTCGACCTTTACCTCGACGCTGGTGCGGTCCGACAGCTCCTCGGGGGGTGCGACGAAGGTGTCCTCGCCGGGGTCGAAGCCGCCCGGGGGCAGGTCGATGCCGACGGGCTCGTCGAGGCGGACCTCCTCGCCGGCGTCGTTGACCAGCACGTCGGTGCGGGGGTCGAAGTCGAGGCGGCCGGCCAGCGCCAGGGCGATGACCGTGTCGGGCGAGGTCACGAAGCTGAGGGTGTTGGCCGAGCCGTCGTTCCGCTTGGGGAAGTTGCGGTTGTAGGAGTTGACGATGGTGTTGACCTGGTCGAGCTGGGTCTGGGGGCGCGACCACTGGCCGATGCAGGGGCCGCAGGCGTTGGCGAGCACGTCGCCGCCGATCGCCTCGAGGTCGGCGAGCAGGCCGTCGCGCTCGATGGTGGCGCGCACCTGCTCGGAGCCCGGGGTGATGAGCAGCTCGGTCTTGGCCTTCAGGCCCTTGGCCGCGGCCTGGCGGGCGATGGAGGCCGCCCGGGTGATGTCCTCGTAGGACGAGTTGGTGCACGAGCCGATGAGGGCGGCGCTGATCTCGAGCGGCCAGCCCTCCTCCTTGGCTTCCTTGCCGACGCCGCCGTCCACGTCGCCGAGGACGTGGGCGCGGTCGGGGGAGTGGGGGCCGTTGATCATCGGGGGCAGCTCATCGAGGTTGATCTCGATGACCTGGTCGAAGTACTCGCCCGGGTTGGCCAGGACCTCGGGGTCGGCGCGCAGGTCGCCGGAGACGGCGTTGGCCGCATCGGCGATGGCCTCCCGGCCGGTGGACTTGAGGTACGCCGCCATGTTCTCGTCGAACTGGAACAGCGACGTCGTCGCCCCGATCTCGGCGCCCATGTTGCAGATGGTGCCCTTGCCGGTGGCGGTGATGGAGTCGGCGCCCTCGCCGAAGTACTCCACGATGGCCCCGGTGCCGCCCTTGACCGTGAGGATCTCGGCGACCTTGAGGATCACGTCCTTCGGTGCGGTCCAGCCGGACAGGCGCCCGGTGAGGTGGACGCCGATCAGCTTGGGCCAGCGCACGTTGAACGGGAAGCCGGTCATCACGTCGACGGCGTCGGCGCCACCCACGCCGATGGCGACCATGCCCAGGCCGCCGGCGTTGGGGGTGTGGCTGTCGGTGCCGATCATCATGCCGCCGGGGAAGGCGTAGTTCTCGAGCACGACCTGGTGGATGATGCCCGAGCCCGGCTTCCAGAAGCCGATGCCGTAGCGCCGGCTGACGGTCTCGAGGAACTCGTAGACCTCGTGGTTGGTCTCCGTCGCGACCTCGAGGTCCTTGAGCGCACCGACCTTGGCCTGGATCAGGTGGTCGCAGTGCACGGTGGAGGGGACGGCGGCCTCGTCCAGGCCGGCGGTCATGAACTGCAGCAGCGCCATCTGGGCGGTGGCGTCCTGCATGGCGACCCGGTCCGGATCGAAGTCGGCGTAGCTGCGGGACCGCTCCATCTCCTGGCCCTCGCGATCCCGGAGGTGGTTGATCAGGATCTTCTCCGCGAGCGTCAGGGGCCGGCCGAGGCGCTCACGACCGATGCGGACGGAGTCGGGCAGCCGGTCGTAGACGGCCTGGACGAGCTCGATGGGAGTGGACGAAGTGACAGGCATGATGCAACTCTAATACAAGTGAGAGAGATCCGATACGTGGCGATCGCTGACGACCTCCGTCGACAGATCACGTCCGGCGACCTGGTCGCCGGGGCCGTGCTGCCCTCGGAGGCCGACCTGGCCGGATCCTATGGGGTGAGCCGCGTCACGGTCCGAAAGGCGCTCGAGCTGCTCCGCTCGGAGGGGTTGATCGGCTCCCGCCAGGGGTTCGGCTGGTTCGTCGCCGTCCCGGTGGTGCGCAGATCGCTCGCCACGCTGTCGACCATCGAGGCCGACCTCGCCGCCCAAGGCCGCGAGCCCGTGCGCAAGGTGCTGTCCTTCCGCTTCCGTGACCTCGATGGGGAGCCCGTGCTCGAGGTGGTGCGCGTGAACCTGGCCGACGGCCAGCCCTTCGCCCTCGTCACGGTGTGGTGCCCGGCCGAGCTGGGCCGGTCGCTCAGCCGCGACGACGTGGAGGGCGCCACCTTCTACGACCTGCTCCCGAACGAGCTCGCCGCCGTCGACCAGACGATCCGGGCCGCCGTCGCCGACGAGCGCGACGCCGAGGTGCTCGGCATCCCGGTCGGTTCGCCCATGCTCGTCGCGCTGCGGGTGAGCCGGGACGTCGACGGCCAGGCGTTCCTGCGAGCCGAGCACCGCTTCCCGGCGCACCTCACCGAGTTCGTGACCTCCTAACCTGCCGGCCATCGAACTGCTGGTGGAGCTACGGGTCGGCGACGGCGAGGTCGCGGCGCGCCTCGACTGCCGCGCCGACGCCGAGCCCGGCGCCACCGTCGCCGACCTGCGGGGCGCGCTCGCCGCCCACGCCGCCGACCGCGGCATCGAGGTCGCGCCCGACGCCCGCCTGTGGACCGACGACGGCACCGCGCTGGACGAGGCCACCCCCGTGGTGCGGGCCGGGGTCACCTCCGGCCAGCGCGTCTGGCTGCGAGCGACGCCACCGCCCACCCAACCCTCCGACCCCACGGTGCACCATGACCGACCCGACGGGAGCGGCACCGTTCCGTTCAACCGCACGCCCTACCGGCCCGTGCGGGTGCAGCCGCGCCGGCTCCCACCGCTGCCCGCGCCGCCGTCCCCGCCGCCGGCCAACCGCATCGCCATCACCTCCTTCGTCATCCCGCTCGCGAGCGGCGTCGGCTTCGCCGTGGTGTTCGGTCGCCCCCAGTTCCTCCTCATCGCGCTGCTGGCGCCGATCGCCCTCGGGGCGGTGACCCTGTTCGAGCGGCGCCGCGGCCGGCGGAGCCACCGTGCCGCTCGCGCCGAGCACCAGGCCCTGCTCGAGGAGCGGCTGGGTGACATCGAGCAGGCCAAGGAGGACGAGCGCGCCGAGCGGGATCGGGCGCTGCCGCCGCTCGAGGTCCTCGTCGAGCAGGCGCGGGTGCGGGCGCCGTCGCTGTGGGCCCGGGACCGCGGTGCCCCCGACCTGCTCGTGCTGCGGGCCGGCCGCTCGACCCTCCCAACGCTGGTGTCCCTGGAGATCGAGCGAGGCGGGGATGAACAGCTCCGCCGCGAGGCCGAGGCCCGCATCGCGGAAGCGGTGGCCGAGGTGCACGACGTCCCCGTCGCGATCGATCTCGAGCGGGCCGGCATCGTCGGCCTCCACGGCGACCCCGACCTGGTCGACGGCCTCGCCCGCTCGCTCCTGGCCCAGACCGTCGTGCGCCACGGCCCCGAGGACGTGATCCTCGTTGCACTCCTCGCGCCGAGCGCCCTCGCCGGGTACGAGTGGCTCCGCTGGCTGCCCCACGTGCGCTCGGCGGCGTCGCCCCTGTCGGTGCCGCACCTGGCTGCCTGGCCCGAGGACGTCGACGTGCTGCTCGGCGCCCTGCTCGACGTGGCCGCCGACCGACGGGGCAGCGCCGACCGCGACCACCCGAGGCTCGTCGTGGCCGTCCACGAGGACGCCGCCGTCGACCGCACCGCCCTCGGCCGCCTCCTGGATGACGGCCCGGGTGCGGGCATCCGGGTGCTGTGGATCGGCCGCGACGAGGCGCTGCTGCCCCGCCAGTGCCGGCTGCTGGCGCAGGTCGCTTCCGGCGACGGGGCGTCCGTCCTCGCTACGACCGACCCCGACGCCGAACCGGTGACCTTCACCGTCGAGGTGACGGGGACAGAGGTCGCTGATGCACTCGCCCGCCACCTGGCACCGCTGCGGGACGTCACGAGCGTGGCCCAGGTCGGTGCGCTGCCCCGCATGGTGGGCCTCACCGACGTGCTCGCCGACGTGACCCCCGAGCACGTCGCCGACGTGTGGGACCGGAGCACCTCGCGGTCGCTCGCCGCCCCCGTCGGTGCCGGGGCGGGCGGCACGTTCTTGCTCGACCTCGTGGAGCAGGGCCCGCACATGCTCATCGCCGGCACCTCGGGCGCGGGCAAGAGCGAGCTGCTGCAGAGCATGGTCGCGGCGATGGCGGCGCAGCACCCGCCGGAGCGCCTCACGTTCCTCTTCATCGACTACAAGGGCGGTGCGGCGGCCGCACCCTTCGCCGAGCTCCCGCACAACGTCGGTGTGGTCACCAACCTCGACGCCCGGCTGTCCCTCCGGGCGCTGGTGTCGCTGCGGGCCGAGCTCGACCGGCGCATGGCGATCCTCGCCGATGCCGGTGTCGCCGACCTGGCCCAGCTGGACCCGGACCGCGCGCCGCCCCGGCTGGTGATCGTCGTCGACGAGTTCGCCACGCTCGTGAAGGAGATCCCCGACTTCGTCGCCGGCGTGGTCGACGTCGCCCAGCGCGGGCGCAGCCTCGGCATCCACCTCGTGCTCGCCACCCAGCGCCCGGCCGGCGCGGTGAACGAGAACATCCTGGCCAACACGAACCTGCGGGTGGCGCTGCGCGTGGTCGATGCGGCCGACTCCCAGAGCGTCATCGGCAGCCCGGCCGCGGCCGAGATCCCGGTCCCCCTCCGGGGCCGGGCCTTCGCCCGCACCGGCCCGACCGAGCTCGTCCCGTTCCAGGCCGCCTGGTCGGGCGCGCCCCGCCACCACGGTGGCGGCGCCCGGGTCCGGGTCGCCCCGCTCGGGGTCGGGCGGGTGCCGGACGCCGCCGCGCCGGTGGCGCTCGGCGGCACCCAGCTCGACCAGGTGCTCGCCTCGATCGGCGTTGCGCACCAGCGACGCGGCGGCGCCGTGCCCCGCCGCCCCTGGCTCCCCCCGCTCCCCGACGTCGTCGACCTCCACGATCTCCTCGGCTCGAACGGGCCCGGGGAGCCAGGGGTGCTGGGGGATTCAGGGGGATCAAGACTGGTGCTGGGCCTCCACGACGATCCCGAGCACCAGGCCCGCCGGCCGGCCGTGGTGGAGCTCGAGGCCGAGGGCGGCCTGGCCGTGTTCGGTGCCGGAGGGTCCGGCCGGACGACGGCGCTGCGCACCGCGGTGGCGTCCCTGGTCGCGGGGGCCACGCCGGACGAGGTCGAGGTCGTGGTCTTCGACTTCGCCAGCCGGGCGCTGCTGCCGCTGCTCGAGCTGCCCCACACCCGGGTCGTGTGCACCGCCGACGACCTCGACACCACAGCGGCGCAGATCGACGCCCTCGCCGCCGAGGTCGAGCGCCGGCGGGCCCTGCTCGGCGAGCACCGGGTCGAGTCCCTGTCCGCGCTGCGCGCCCGCGCCGGGGAGCCCGTCGTCCCCCGCATCGCGGTGGTCATCGACGGCTTCGGGGCGCTGCGCGCCGAGCTGGACACGCCGGCCGGCTACGACTGGCTCCAACGTCTCCAGCGCCTCCTGGTGGAGGGGCGCCAGGTGGGGATCCACCCGCTGCTGTCCGCCGACCGCCGGGCCGACCTGCCGAACGCGCTGCTCGGCGCGATCGGCGCCCGTCTGGTGCTTCGCATGACCGAGCCCGACGCGCTCGTCTCCCTCGGCGTGCCGATGGCCCTGGCCCGGGGACCCGTCCTCGAGCCGGGACGGGGCTACCTGCGCGGCGACGAGGAGGTCCAGGTGGCCGTCCTCGGCCCGGATCCCTCAGCCGCCGCCCAGGCCGATGCCATCGCGTCGCTCGGTGCGGGGACGCGACGGGGTCCGCGTCCGGGGCCGCTGCCGGAGGACGTGGCCCGACCGACGGGGCTCGACCACGACCTGGTCGTCGCCCTCGGCGTGACCGACGACTCCGAACCCGTCACGGTGGACCTCGGCCCGGGCGCGCTCCTCATCGTGGGGCCGCCCGGCAGCGGGCGCACGACCGCAGCCGCCGCCGTGGTCGCCGGCCTGCGCGCCGCCGGGCACGATCCGGTGGTCATCGACGGCCGGGACGAGGATGCTCCCGCCCGGCTGCAGTCGCTGCTCGACGCCGAGCCGCCGGAGTCTCCCGTCGTCATCGACGACGCCGACGAGCTGGCCGAGGGCCCCGGCGGTCGTGCCCTCGAGCAGCTGGCCACGACCCGCGGGTACCGCCTGGTGGCCACGGCGGATGCCGCCGCCGTCGCCCGGGCGTTCAGCGGGTGGGTGCCGGCGCTGAAGCGGGGGCGGCGGATGCTCCTGCTGCAGCCGGCGGGCGCGGCGGACATCGACCAGCTCGCCGGCGTCCGGGTGAAGCTCCGGCCCGGCGCCCGCTTCCCACCCGGACGCGGGGTGCTCGTGGTCGACCGCCACGCCCGCACGCTCCAGGTCGGTCGATGTCACTGAGAGCAGACCAGTAGAGCATGAAAGTTCACGAAAAGCCTTGACGGGCACCCGACGGCTGTGACTGAATGCCTCCACACCAACTGAGGAGGCATGAAATGTCATCGAACAACATCCTGGTCACCTTCGAGGACCTGCAATCCATGGCCAGCCGGCTCCAGGCCGAGGGCGGCGCCATCGCCGGCCAGCTCGACTCGCTGCTGACCGCGGTGCAGGCCCTGGTCGAGAACGGCTGGCGGGGTCAGGCCGCCGGGGCCTTCCACGGCATGTACGCCAACGCCACCCAGGGCTGGAAGCAGGTCGAGACCGCCCTGGTCCAGATGTCGGAGCTGCTCCGCGGCATCGGCGAGCAGTACGAGAGTCAGGAGGCAGCGATCGCCTCCTCGCTCGCCGGCTGAGCACGTGCCCGAGCGCCTCTTCGTCGATCCCGCGGCGCTGCGGGCGTCGGTGGCTGCGGTCGCCGACGCCCGCACGGCGCTCGCCGATGCCCGCCTCGCCCTGGAGCGGGCCGGCGCCAGCGTGGACGGCGGCATCGACCACAGCCGCCAGGCCGACGACAAGGTCCGGACCTTCGTGCGCCAGTGGCGCTCGGAGTACGAGCTGATCGCCGAGATGCTCCGGGCCTACGCCGAGGTCGTCGAGGGCGCCGCCTCCTCCTACGAGGAGGCCGACTGCGACGCCGCGGCTGCGATCACCGGATCGGGTGGCTGAGGTGGCTGACGTGGACATCCCCCTCCTGCCCGGCGACAGCTCGGCGATCCGCTCGGCCGCAGCCGATCTCACCGGCACCGTCCCCCGGCTCCGCACCGCACACGGAGCCGCGGTCCAGGTCGAGGCGGTGCTCACCGGCGACCACTGGCAGGGCACCGCGTTCGACGCCTTCCGCCGGGTGGTGGAGCGCAAGCCGCTGCCCCAGGCGCTCGACGCCGCCGTCGATCGCATGGGGCAGGCCGCGGAGAAGCTCCACTGGTTCGCCGGCCGCTTCGACGAGCACCAGGACCGCCTCCGCCACCTGCGCGCCCAGGCCGCGTCGCTGGATCCGGCCGACGCCGCGCTGGCCGCGCAGCGACCCGCGCTGGAAGCGCAGGTGGAGATGGTGCTCGACGCACACCGCGCCTGCCTCGACTCCGTGGCCGAGCTGTTCGACTGGCTCGACGACCAGCCCACGTTCGCCACGCCGCCGCCCTCGAACTGGGATCGCGTCACCGGCACGGTCGGCGACGCCATCGGCGGCACGCTCGACGTCCTCGCCAGCTTCGGCACCGGCGTGTACGAGGGCTTCCGCGACCTGGTCCTCGGCATCCGCGACCTGCTGCTGCTCCTGGACCCGACGGGCTGGCCCGACCTGTGGTCGAACCGGGGCCAGATCCTGGCCATGCTCCAGTACGTGGCCGAGAACCCGATCGAGTTCCTCGGGGACCTCGGCACCGCCCTGCTCGACCTGGACACGCTGTTCGAGGATCCGGCTCGTTGGCTCGGCCGCCGGGTGCCCGACCTGCTGCTGGCCCTGGGCACCGTCGGGACGGGCACCGTCGCGTCACGAGCTGCGGGCGCCGCCCGCGCCATGCGGGGCCCGCTCGGCCAGCTCGACGACGCGGCACGGACCATGACAGTCGCGCAGCGACTGCGGCGGACCGACGGCATCGCCGGGCAGTACGCCCGCCTGGGCGCCGACGACGCACGCCTCACGCAGCGAGGTGCCGGGGCGTTCACCCGCACCGACACCGTCATCGGTCGCCTCGCCGCCCGCACCGACGGCCTCGGTGCGGTCGTGCAGGCGGCCCGCCAGGGGCCGGGCACGGTGCTCGGGGAGATCCGCGCCCTCACCGACCTGCCGGTGGATGCCGCGCTGTCCCGCCTCCCGATCGCCGACGGCCTGCGCGAGCAGATCCGCCCGTGGGCCGGCCGCTCGTTCGGCAACCTGGTCACGGGCGGGTTCACCGCCCAGCTGGCTCGGGTCGACGGTCTCCTGGTCGGGGCGCCGGCGCTGTCGGGGCGCGCCTACGCCGCGACCGTCGGCGCCGGCGGGGTCGAGTGGCTGAACGACCGGGCGGGCACCCTCGGCACCGTGCAGGCCACCGTCGAGGCGGCGACGCCGCCGGCATGCCGATGACGACGCTGGCCGAGGACCTGGCCCTCGTCTGCATCGACGGCTGCAACGGCGGCGCGGTCGACCCCGCCCGGATCGGGCGCGTCGATCGTGCCGTGGCCGACGCCCTCGCCGGTCTGGAGCAGGCCGTCGGAGCTCCGGAGGCGGGGGAGCTCGCCGAGGCGCTGGCGTCGCTCGTCACCCAGCTGGTGCTGGACCTGCGACACGGTCGCCTCGACCGCACCACCTGCCGGGTGGCGGCGCCGCTGGCGCTCGAGCGGGTCGCCCGTGGCCTCGGCACGACCGGGCCGGTGGCGCCGGCGCTCACCCTGCTCACCGCACTGGCCGAGCTCCCCGACGAGCCCAGCCAGCCCGGCCTCGATCCCTCGCCCGACCCCGACCTGCCCCTCGAGGTGGCGCTCGCCGGGTCGATCTCGGGGTCACCTCGGGGAGACCTGCTCGAAGTGCTCGGCGCCAGCTCGGTGCACGTGCCCGTGCTCCATGCCGAGGTGCTCGACCACCACCTGTCGCTCCGCTTCCTGCCCCTCGTGCTCCGCGACGGCGTGGCCGCGTGCGCGTTCAGCCGCCCGTCCCGCTCCACCGCGCCCGGGGTGCCGCTGCTCGAGCTCGCCGGTGCCGAGCTGGCCGACGTCTGGCCGCCGGGGCACGCCCTGTCGCTCAACCCGGGTTCGGTGCTCGGCACGGTGCTCACCGAGCGCGAGGTGCGCACTCTGGCGACTCGGGTCCCGCGGGCTTCGGTCTCGACGGCCTAGACCATCCACTCGCCCTGGTGGGCGAGCAGGGGGTGGTGGACGAGGGCGAGGGCAGCCAGGCCGACGCCCAGCCCGACGGGGCCCACCGCCCGGTCGCGATCGATGCGCACCTGCCACGTCTCGATGTCTCCGCCGCCGGTGGGGGTTTCGATCGGGGAGCGATGCTGGGTCGCGACCAGCCAGCCGCCGCCGGCGACGAGCTCGCCGTCGACCGGGTCGCCGATCCGCAGGCCCGGGGTCGGCTCGATCTGGTGCCCGCCAAGGACGCGCAGGTAGCGCAGGTAGCGACGTCCGAGGTCCACGGCGTTGGCCCCGACGGCCCGCACGTCCCGGGCCGCGGTCGTGGGTCGGCCCCGGCTGGCGAGGCGGGTCACCTCGTCGTGGTCACCGAGGCGGAACGTGCCGCTGGCCGTCCACCGGCCCCGCACCCCGTCGACGGTGAGCCAGGCGTGGCTCGGGGCGAGCTTCCTGTCGTTGGTCGGGATGTCGAGGCTGCCGAGGTCGGCGTCGCGCCAGGGTCCGAGGCCGACGAGCCGGTGGCGCAGCCCGCCGAGGATCCGCCCCGGCGTGGTCCGCACCTCGGCGCGCCCCACGAGCGCACCGTCGACCCGATCCCCGATCCGGGTGACGAGGTGCTCGGCGTCCTTGGGCTCGGGGTCGTCAGGGTGGGGGACGGGCCAGATCCAGACCTCGTCCAGGCCGTCGAAGGGGCCCGGCGCGGCCGGCATCAGCGTGGCGGCCAGGCCGCCCGTCGGCGACGGCTCGGCGAGCGCTCGCCGAGCGCCCACGCCCGGCGCCAGCTCGGCCCGTCCGGTCCGCCGAGGCCGGGGGTGTCGCCGGTGTGGGCGCGGACCCGGGCGGCGTACCAGTCGGAGGTGTGCTCGTCGGCGAGCGCGGCGACGGCAGCCTCGATGCGGGTGGCGAGGCGGCGGGTGTCTTCACCCTCCTCGGCTCGGATCGGGTCGCCGAAGGTCACCGTTGTCGGGCCGGGGCGGAGGCGCTTCGCGCCCTTGGGCAGGATCCGGTCGGTGCCGCTGAGGTGGATCGGCACCACCGGCGCACCTGTGCGGCGGGCCAGGTAGGCGGCACCGCCGCGGAAGTCCTGCCCCCAGCCGTCGGGCGACCGTCCGCCCTCGGGGAAGATCAGCATCGACCAGCCGTCGTCGATCAGGTTCGCCGCCAGGTCTGCGGATCGTCGGGTGACGGTGGCGCGCTCGATCGGGATGGCGTTGAGCAGCAGGGAGGCCGCCGCGCCGGTGGCCCGGTTGCGGAAGAAGTAGTCCGCTGCGGCACCGACGAACACCTGGTAGCGCCACGGCTCGGGCAGCGACGTGAGCACGATCGGCGTGTCGACGTGGCTGTGGTGGTTGGCGCAGAAGATGACGGGTTCGCCAGCGCCCTGGAGATCAGCCAACCGGTCGATGCCGCGGCGTCGGGGCCGGGCGATGGCGGCGGCCGTGGGTCGCAGCACGGACTCGAGCAGCACCGTGCGCGTCCACCGGGCCCGGAAGCTGCGGGCCCACTCCGTGTCGTAGTCGGCGCCGGTGCGGCGCTCCTTCGGGCGGGGCTCCACGCCGAGGGGAGTCGTGGGCGCGACGAGGGGGAACGCCAGCTGGCGGAGCTTGCGCCGCGGGTCCGGCAGCTCCACCTTCACGTGACGTCCGCCATGAGCAACGGCGGGTTGTGCACGTGGGTGATGGTGGGGGCGGGACCGACGACGTCGGACGCGATCTCCAGCGCATCAGCCATGGTCGAGGCGGGTGCGAAGCCGAGGCGGCGCACGGCCTTGGGGTCACCGCCGACGATGACGACCTTGCCGAGGTGCTGGAGGGCGTGGCTGCCCCAGTACCACATGTAGAACGGGTGGACGCCGTGGTAGGCGTAGCTCGTCCGGTACAGGTGGCGGTACCACTCGTCCTCGGCGAAGGCCTGCTCGTACTTCTCGACCTCGACCGGGTCGGTGGTCTGGGACAGGACCTGTTCGAAGAAGTCGATGTAGCTCGGGTGGTGCACCGGGTGGAACTCCCACGGCGTGGGGTGGCGCATGATCAGCACGCCGCCCTCGCGCACCGGGGGCTTGCCGCGGTACATGTTGAAGAAGTACCCGAGCCCCAGGCACATGACCAGGATCGGGTTCATCACCGAGTTCACGTTGTAGGGGCAGATGTAGGGCAGGCCCATGGTGAGCACGTCGGTCTGGCCTTCGACCGGCACCAGGTGCTGGGCGAAGTTCTGCTCGAGGGTGCGCTCGTGCACGGCCTCGACCTCGCCGGCCTGCACGGAGGTGACGGCGTAGGGCGCCTTCCACGACTGGAACGCGGCCCGCTTGGCCCGGGCCGGCATGCGCTTGAGCCCCGCCTGCACGGCCATGAAGGTGGCCCGGTCCTTGGCCGTCCACTCCCACTCCCGCTTCTGCAGCATGGAGAGGGGGCTGGCGGTGTCGAGGGCGGACGTGCCGAACGTGTCGTTGTTGAGCGTGGTCTCGACCTGGAAGACCTTCACGCCGCCGTCTCGCAGCACCTTGCCCATGCGCCAGTTGCTGTGGTGCAGCTCGGAGGCGTGGCGGTCCATGAAGCTCTTCGAGTGCTGCATGGTGTGGACGTTGTGGTGGTGGCGCAGCGATCGGTAGCCCGACAGGCCGGTGGCGGTGGACTTCCAGCCGCCGTCCATCGACACGAGGTTGATGTTCACGTAGACGATCAGGTCCGAGGTGGCGGCCCGCTTGTTGATCTCGACCAGCTCGCCCTTGTCGGTGGTGCCGATCTCGAGCATCCCGTCGGGATCCTCGGCGTCGTGGTTGTACAGCCGGCCCGACGGCGCGAACGCGTCGTAGACCCGGTCGCCGACGGCGTGGCGCAGCTCGTCCTCGGTCATCCGCCGGTGCAGGGCGAGGGCGGCGATGATCTCGACGTCGTCGACGCCGGCTGCAGCGGCGGTGTCGAGGACGGCCTCGATGATCCGCTGGCGCACGTCGGGCTTGCGCATCGGGGGCAGCGGCAGCGAGATGTCGTCGAAGCAGATCGTCAGCTTCATGCCCGAGAACAGCAGCGTGGACAGGGGCTGGCTGTCGCCGAGCGGGTGCTCCAGCGCATGCCGGATGGCGGCGTCGGTGTCCTCGAGCCCCTCGTGGGGCTCGGGCGGGTAGATCACCCGGCTCCGGCCGGCGGGCAGCTTCTCGAGCACGAAGTCCTCACCGTGGTGGAACACGATCGGTGGGGTCGACGAGTCGACGTCGAGGACGAGTCCGGGGCGAGGCATCTAGGGCTTCCGTTCTGATGTCTTGCGGAGGTCAAAAGCGATCTTGACGGCGCCGCGGCGGCCGGCGTCGGCCGCGTGGACGATGGCGTCCTCGTAGCGGGACAGGGGGTAGGTGGCGCTGACCAGCCGACCGAGGTCCTTGCTCGCGACCAGCTGGAGGGCAGCACGGAAGTCCTCGCGGCGGTAGGCGTAGACGCCGCGCAGCGCGACCTCCCGATGCCACAGGCCGGTCAGGTCCAGGGACACGGTGGCGGGCATGCCGACGACGAGGATGGTGCCGCCGGGGGCGACCACCTCGAGGGCCTGGGCGAGGGAGGCCTCGCTGCCGACGCAGTCGACCACGATCGGCGCGCCCCCGGTCAGCTGGCCGCCCGTCCGAGATGAACCCGAGTGGTCCTTGGCGAGCTTCGTGGAGCGGGTGGCGAGGCGCACCGCACCGTTGAGCTCGTCGGGCGACACGACCGTCGTCGCGCCGAGCTCGGTGGCCAGGCGCTTCTGGTGGGCGTACTTGCCGCCGGTCATGATCGGCGTGCCGTCGGGCAGGACGTCGCTGATGGCGGCGATGGTCAGCAGGCCGAGGGTGCCGGCGCCGATCACGACGACGGGTCCGTCACGGTCAGGCAAGGCGTCGAGGGCACGGACCGCTGCGTCGGCCGCGTGCACCGCGCAGGCGGTGGGCTCGACCATGACGGCGGCCTCGTCGCTGAGCTCGTCGGGCACGGGCACGAGCTGGGCGGGGTGGGCGACCATGACCTCGGACCAGCCGCCGCCGGTGCTCTCGCAGAAGCCGGACTGCAGCCCGGGCTCGAGGTGGCCGAACGCGATGCGCTCGCACCGGTTCACGTCGCCCGACGCGCAGCCCGGGCAGGGGGGTGTGATGCCGCGGACCTCGCAGTGGAGGACCGGGACCAGCACGGCCCGCGTGCCGTCGTCCAGATCCCCGACGACCTCGTGGCCGGGGACGAACGGGAAGCTGACGATCGGCTCGAAGTAGCGCGACGAGTGGCCGTCGATGGTGGACAGGTCCGAGCCGCAGATGCCGGCGAGCCGGGGCCGCAGCGTGACCCAGCCGTCGGCGGGCGCCTCGGGCTCGTCGAGGTCGCGGAGGCGCAGCGGCCCGACCGAGGCGCCGGCGCCGGGGCGCAGTGCGCCGGCGATCATGGCGGCGGCGTAGCGAGCCGGCTTGCGGGAGAACTCGAGCGCCTTCACGACCCGCCTCCTGTGGTGCGACCGGAGGTGGCAGTGCGAGTGGCGACGGCGGTCGTCTGGTTCCAACTCGGTCCGATGGGGAGGAGCGGGTGGCTACCGCCCTTGGCCTTGTCGAAGTGCTCGACGAGCCAGCCCCGCTTGCGAGCCAGCGCGGAGAGGCGGGCCTCGGGGTTGACCGCCACCGGGAACCCGGCCGCCTCCAGGAGGGGCAGGTCGGAGGTGGAATCCGCGTAGGCGACGGACTCGGCCGGGTCGAGGCCGTGGAGGTCGCAGTAGTCGAACAGCGCCTGGGCCCGTGCCTCGCCGGTCGGGGGCACGTCGGTGAGCTCGCCGGTGTAGGTGCCGTCGGGGGCGACGGTCATCTCGGCGCAGATGACGTCATCGAAGAGGGGCATGATCGGCTTGATCGCCACGTCGAGGGCGCCGGTGATGAGCAGGGTGCGGTGCCCGAGGGCCCGGTGCTCGCGCACCCGGCGGATGGCGGCAGGGAACGACTTGGTGAGCAGCAGGTGGCTGAACATGTCGACCGTGTCGGCGTCGAGCTGGTCGACGGGCGCGCCCTCGTAGCGCCGGTAGAACTGGCGCAGGAAGTCGCTGCGGTCCTTGCGGTCGGCCGACAGGAGCGACGGGGCCTCGGCGAGCGTGCGCAGCACGAACCGGAGCCGGTCCTCGGGCGGCAGCCGCCGGGTGGCGAGCCAGGAGTACGAGGCGACCACGTTGCTCGCGATGATCGTGTTCTCGAGGTCGAAGGCGGCGACGTGGCGGTCGGGGGAGAGCACCTGGCGACGCAGCCGGCTCGAGCGGGACTCGCGGTCGGTGCTGCCCGGCGTGGTCTTCACCCGGGCGTGCTGGACGACGGAGGGGAGGTGGATCTCGCTGACGTAGCGGTCCCAGTCGATGACCCGGGGGTCGAGGCCGAACGCCTCGCGGCTGGCCTCGTCCATCCGCTGGTGGAGGTCCAGCAGGTTCTCGACGCCGTAGACCGCCTCGCACTCGGCGTAGGCGCCGTAGAGCTCGACGTAGGTGAGGGCGCGCTCGACGTCCTCCCGCTTGGACTCGAGGTTCGAGGCCCACTCGGCCTGGCGCCCACGGAGGGGCAGGGCCTGGAGAGTGGACTCGGCCTTCTCGATGACCGACTTGGCCCGCTCGAGCTGGGCCTGCACGCGCCCGCGCCCGGGGAAGTTCCACTCGGGCACGACGATGGGCTGGCCGTCGCTGTCGTAGACGGGGTGCTCGGTGAACCAGGACCGGACGTTGTCGACGAGGCGCCGGTAGCGCAGCGGGTTGGCCGAGCCCGATGCCGACTGCACGATGCGGGGCGGGGCCAGGGTGCCGTCGTCGTTGCGGGCCGGACCGTCGGCTGCGACCGCGCAGATGGCGCCGCACACGAGGTCGACGGGGATGACGTCGATGATCCCCTCGGGCACGCCGGGGAACTCCTTGAGGAGGCCGCGGGCGTAGGAGATGATCACCGGCTCGGCCATGCGGAACCCGCGGATCCATCCGGGGCTGGGCTCGGCGAGCGAGGACTCGATGATGGCCGGCCGGACGATGGAGAACGGCAGGTCGCTGCCCCCGGTGACCGGTGACCGGGCGTGCTCGAACAGCGCCTTCTCGCCGAGGGCCTTGGTGTAGGCGTAGGCGTCGGGCCAGCCGAGGGAGGCGGCCCGGGTCCGGCCGGCCTCGACCAGCTGGTCGCTGACCCAGGCGGACCGGCGCTGCTCGGTCTTGGCGGCGAGGAGGGGCGCGCCGGCGGCGCCCAGCTCGCGTCGGGCCTCCTTGCGGAAGCGGGCGAGCATGTCGGGTCTGCGGGACTCGGCTTCGAAGTCGGCCCGCGAGCGCCGGGAGGCGGCGACCTCCTTGCGCCAGTCGACCCCGAACCAGAAGGCGTTCTCGTCGACCGGCTCCTCGGGTGCGGCGCCCTTGCGGTTGCCGGCGACGTAGCAGGTGGACACGGCGACGAGGTGGGGGAGCCGGCTCGGTTCGCAGATGTCGTGGAGCGTGCTCGCGATGCGGGACGGGCCGAGCAGGTTGACCTCGACGGCGAGGTCGAGGGGGGAGTCGAAGCTGACCGTGGCGGCGGAGTGGATCACGGTGTCGCACGTCGCCAGGACCTCGCGGCCCGCCTCGTCCAGGCCGAGGCCGTCGGAGGAGACGTCGCCGCCGATGACCCGGACCCGGCGCTCGATCATGTCGTCGAAGGTCTCGCCCCCGTCCGCAGCAGAGCCGGCGAGCTGCTCGCGGAGCAGATCGAACGCGTCGTTCTTGAAGATCTCGCGGCGGGCGCGCTGGCCGACGCTGCGGCGCTGGCTCGGCCGGATGAGCAGGACGAGCTCGCAGCCCGGTGCCCGGCGCAGGAGGCGCTCGATCAGAGCGGTGCCGAGGAACCCGGTGCCGCCCGTGATGGCGATGCGCTGGCCGTCGAGCGCGGCGGCGATGGAGAGGTCCGGCACGGCGACGTGTTTACCAGTTGGTAGGGAGCGACGCCCGACTCGCCGAGGTCAGGTCTCGTGTTCGAGCAGCAGGTCCCGGAACCCCTCCTCGGAGGTGTGGGACGGCTCGGAGGAGTCGAGGAAGCCCTCGAGCGCCTCGAGGAACGGCACGGGGGTCTCGAAGGGCACGAAGTGTCCGGCGCCGGGGACGACGACGAGCTCGCTTCCCGGCATGAGCTCGTGCGCGGCGTAGGCGTGCTCGACCGGGATGATCCGGTCCTGGTCGCCCCAGATGATGAGCGTGGGTACGCCGCTCGCGAGGTACAGGCGGTCGCGGGCACTCACGCGCTGGCCGCTGACGTCGACGACCGAGCGGATCGTGTGGATGAAGGCCATGCGGCCCCGGACCTCGGTGAGGCCCCGGTAGCTCCGCCAGATCTCCCGTCCCCGGACACCCATGCGCAACCGGCCGCGACCGACCTTGGCGGTGATCGCTTCGAGCAGGTCGGGGATGGCGCGATGCAGGATGATCGGCATGACCAGCTCGGCGCCGGGGAGGCTGACGGCCCGCAGCAGGATCGAGACCTCCTTGCCGAGACCGCCGCTCGACACCAGCACGAGGCGCTCGCACCGCTGCGGGAACTGGTAGGCGAACTGCAGGGCGATCCCGCCGCCGAGCGAGTGGCCGACGACGGTCGCGCGCTCGATGCCGAGGGCGACCATGAGGTCGCGCACGCCGCTGGCGAACGCGCCGAGCGAGTAGTCGCCACGCGGCTTGGCCGATTCGCCGTGGCCGAGCAGATCGGGAGCAAGGACGGTGTGCCGCTCGGCGAGCGCCGGCATCACCTCCCGCCAGGTCGTGGAGCTGCCGGTGACGCCGTGGAGGAGGACGACGGCAGGTCCCTGGCCCGCCATCCGGTAGCTCACGTGGTGCCCGTGGAGGTCGATGTGGCGGATCCCGAAGTCGTGCACGATCTGCTCCTGTGGTGGCGTCGCCTGCACGGTGTCAGGCCCGGTGATCGGGCGGAAGGGTCCTCGGCCCCTTCCTTCCTCCTTTACCATCCGGTAAGTGGCCGGTACACCGAGGATCTCGAGCACATCGAGCACCGGTGACCGGATCCTCGCAGCTGCGCTGCGCTCGTTCGGCTCGACCGGCATCGACGGCACGTCCCTCGACGCGCTCGCCCGGGACCTCGGCGTCACCAAGCAGGCGATCCTCTACTGGTACCCGTCGAAGGAGGCGCTGCTCGACGCGGTGATCGACTTCAGCGCCGTCGAGCTCCAGCGCCGCTTCGCCCGGGCGATCGAGACGCGGCCCGGGGAGACGAGCACGGGGTTCGAGCGGGTCGAGGCGGTCGTGCACGCCGCCTTCCGGCTGGCGGCTCGCCACCCTGCGATGCTCGGGCTGATGCGGGAGGTCAACCGCATCGGTCCGCCGACCTCGACCCGGTTGACGGAGTCCGTCACCCCGCTCCTCACCGCCGCAGCCGCCTGGTTGGGTGCCGAGATGGATGCCGGGCGCCTGCGCCGCCACGACCCCAAGCTGCTGGTGCTGATGGCGTACTCGTCGGTGACCGGCCTGGCCACGGAGGTCGAGGTGCTCCGGGCCCTGGGGGAGGAGCCGACGCTGGCCTCCCTGGTGCGCCGGCGCGACCAGCTGGTCGACCTGCTCCGCGACGCGCTGGTGCCCTGAGCGGGACCGGGGAACCGATCGGGTGGGTCGCAGCGTCTCAACGCCATGCACCTCCACCGGATCCTCGCTCCACTGCTCGTCCTGATCCTCGCGGTGGCGGGTTGCTCCGCCGGGCAGGACGACGACGCGTCCACCGCGTCCGACAGCACCGACGAGTACACCGGCGAGTTCTCCGGCGAAGACAGCGGCGAGATGGCCGCGGGCGGGGATGGCGACGATGTCGCGGCCGACGGCGCCAGCACGGGTGGTGGTCGGGTGGCCGACGTGGCCCAGGTCGATCTGGAGGCCGTGCCGATCGCGGCGGTGGACCGCAAGATCATCTACACCGGCACCGTCAGCTCGGTGGTCGAGGACGTGGCCGCCGCCGTGCGGGAGGTCCGCGATGCAGCGACGGTCGAAGGCGGGTACGTGTTCGCCCAGGACCTCGGGCCGGGCCAGGGGCGGGTGGTGCTGAAGGTGCCGGTCGACCGCTTCGACGCCGTGTTCGACGCGGTGGTGGCCGTCGGTGAGGTCGAGGCCCAGCACATCGAGGCCGAGGACGTCTCCGAGCGCTTCGTCGACCTCGAGAGCCGCCAGGCCACCCTCGCCACGAGCATCGACCGGATCCGGGGCTTCCTCGCCCAGACGACGAACGTCGACGAGATCAGCCGGCTCGAGTCCGAGCTCACCAACCGGGAGGCCGAGCACGACGTCATCGCCGGCCAGCTGCGGGTGCTGCGCGACCGCACGAGCTACGGCACGATCACCGCCGACCTGCGCCTCCAGGACCCCGACGCCGCCCTCCTGGCGGAGGGGGAAGGGTCCGAGGGCGGCCCGCCCGGGTTCGGCGAGGGGCTCTCCGCCGGCTGGGACGCGGTGACCACCGCGGCGAGCGCAGCTGCGACCGTGCTCGGGTTCGCCCTGCCCTTCGCCCCCGTCCTGCTGCTGGCCGGCGCGCTCACCTGGTGGTGGCGGCGTCGGCCGGCGACTGCGCCGCCGGCTGAGGCGTGACCGCATCGGCCCGGGCCTGGCGCCCGTCGATGCGTGCGGTGGCCGCCACCGCGACCAGGCCGAGCCCGAACGCGACGAGGTAGGCGACGCCGAAGGACTCCGGCGTCGGGTCGCCGGCGTACACGGCGGTGAGCACGGCGATGCCGGACGCGTTGCCGACGAGGCGGACCATGCGCTGGGTGGCCGACGCGATGCCGAGGTCGGCCTCGTCGACGGAGTTGGCCAGCACCGCGCCGAGCGACGGTCGGGCGATGCCGTTGCCCAGGCCCTGGGTGAGCAGCGCCGCGCCGATCAGCCACACCGCCTCCGTGGCCGCGCCGACGGCGAACACCGCCATCGCCGCCGCGAGGATGCTGTTGCCGAGCAGCGCACCGCTGCGCTCGCCGATGCGGGACCCGATCTGGCCACCGACCGGCGAGGACAGGCTGTAGCTGAGCGGGCGGATGAGCAGGAGCAGCGCGATGCCCGACGTCGTCCAGCCGAAGATGCCGCTCATGAGGAACGGCGTCATCACGAAGCCGCCCATGTAGGTCGCGCCGGCGAAGGACTGGGCGATGAGCGTGGCCGAGAAGTTCCGTCGCCCCAGCAGCTCGAGGGGCAGCAGCGGGTGCTCGACCCGTCGCTCGATGGCCACGAACGCGGCGACGGCGATCGGGGTGACGACGAGGCCGGCGACCACCGCGGGGTGCGCCCAGCCCCAGTCGGCGCTCTGGTTGAGCGCCAGCATCAGGCCGCCGGCACCGAAGCCGATGCTGGTGGCGCCGCCGATGTCGAACCTCGCACCGGCGTGCGCCGGTGGCGTCTCCTCCAGCACGAGCGTGGCCACGACGACCGGGATCACGGCGAGCCCGGCCTGCACGGCGAAGACCACCCGCCACCCGACGGCGTCCACGAGGGGCCCGCCGACGGCCAGGCCGATGGCGGGGGAGCCGGCGGCGACGAGCGACCACCAGCCCATCGCCTTCACCCGCTCCTCGGCGGGGAACGCCCGCATGATCAACGCCATCGACGTGGGCTGGGTGGCCGAGCCGATCACCTGGGTGATCGTCCGCAGCCCGATGAGGGCCAGAGCGCTCCACGCGAACGCGGTGACCCCGGCGACCAGCGTGGCCAGGGTGAACCCGGCGAGGAACACCTTGCGCTGGCCGCGCAGGTCGCCCATCTTGCCGAGCACCGGCAGGGCCACGGCCGAGGCCAGCATCGGGGCCGAGATGACCCAGGTGAGCAGAGCGTCGCTCTTGCCGAACTCGTCGGCGATGTCGGGCAGCGCGACGGTGAGGATCGTCACCGGGAACGTGGTGGCGAACATGCCGACCAGCGCGGTGGACAGCACCCAGCGTCGGTACGTCCCGCGTTCGCGCAGGCGGGCGACCAGACGCTGTCGGACGCCGGTGAGACCGGCGGGATCGTCCCTGGCCACCCGACGGAGGTTAGGAGACCAGGTCAGGCGGTCAGGTCAGGAGGTCGGCGGTTTGACCCGACCGACGACGATGCCCCGGATCGCATCGGCAGGCACCCGACCGTGGTGGCGGCTGTCGGTGGACAGCTCGCGCTGGTCGCCGACCGCCACCCAGCCGGGCCCGGCGGCGACCCGGTCGTCGCCGTCCTCCCAGGGCTCGCCGGGCTCGGCCACCAGGCGCTTGACGCCGATGAGGTCGTGCTCCCAGGGCAGCGCGATCACCGCGATGCGGCTGCGACGGGGCCGGAGGAACCGGCCCAGGATCGAGTCGGCCCGCACGGAGATGACGGTGTCCCGGGGCCGCAGCGTGGGGATCATCGACTCGCCGCGGACCAGGTGGCGCTCCAGCGAGGAGGCCGCCGCGACGCCGACCGCGACCCCCGTGGCGGCGCCGATCAGCGCCGCTAGGGTCCGGGCACGAGTGTCCATCCTCACCACTGACCCCCAAGGAGCTCCCATGAGCATTGTGTCCCGACTGCTCTCCGTCGCCGACCTCGATGATGCTGCCACGGCAGACGCCCACTGCGACCTCATGTGCGGCGTGTACAACCCCGCGCAGGCCCGCATCGAGGCCGAGTCCGTCCTCGAGACGATGAAGAAGTTCAACGCGTCGGACGACGACTACTTCAAGACCCGCTGCATCATCATCAAGGAGCAGCGCGCCCAGCTCGCCAAGGAGCACCTGTGGGTGCTGTGGACCGACTACTTCAAGCCGCCCCACGTCGAGCAGTTCCCCCAGCTCCACGACCTGTTCTGGCGGGCCACCAAGGCCGCCGGCGACGCCAAGAAGAGCAACGACGAGGCCGACGCCCAGAAGCTGCTCGACCTCATCGACGAGATCGCCGAGATCTTCGCCGAGACCAAGAAGTAGACCAAGAAGTCGA
Organism: Salinilacustrithrix flava; assembly: GCA_024128875.1. Classification (GTDB taxonomy): domain Bacteria; phylum Actinomycetota; class Acidimicrobiia; order Acidimicrobiales; family Salinilacustritrichaceae; genus Salinilacustrithrix; species Salinilacustrithrix flava. The sequence goes on along the minus strand of JAMYFF010000007.1, from coordinate 220,529 downwards.
ACGAGAAGGGGCGCTCAGCGCTCCGACTCGAAGCTCGAGCGACGCTCGTGGCGCTCCAGTGCGAGCGCCACGAGCTCATCGAGCAGGCGGCCGTAGCTGAGGCCGCTCGCCTCCCACAGCTTGGGGTACTGGGAGATGGGGGTGAACCCGGGGATCGTGTTGACCTCGTTCACGAGGGGTCCGCGACCGTCCTCCTCCCAGAAGAAGTCGACCCGCGCCATGCCCTCGCACCGCAGGGCGGCGAAGGTCCGCAGGGCGATGTCGCGCAGCTCGTCGCTCATCGGCGCCGAGATCGGTGCGGGGATCAGCAGCTCGGCACCGTCTTCGTACTTGTCGTCGTAGTCGTAGAAGTCGGCGCCCGGCCGCACCTCGCCGACCACCGAGGCGCGCGGCGTGAGGTTGCCGAGCACGCCGCACTCGAGCTCGCGGCCGACGATGTTCTCCTCGAAGACGAGCCACTCGTCGAAGCGGGACGCCTCGGCCACGGCGGCGGCCAGGTCCTCGACCTGGTGCACCTTGGAGATGCCGATCGAGGAGCCCATGTTCGCCGGCTTCACGAACATCGGGAAGCCGAGCCGGTCGGCGGCGAGGGCGAGCAGGTCGTCGTCGATCTCGTGGCGGCGAGCGGACATCCACGCGCCCTGGGGGATGTCGTGGGCCGACAGCAGCTCCTTGGCCGCCACCTTGTCCATGGAGACCGACGAGCTGAGGACACCGCTGCCGACGTAGGGCACGCTGGCCATCTCGAGCAGGCCCTGGATGGTGCCGTCCTCACCGAAGGGGCCGTGCAGCAGCGGCAGCGCCACCACGGGGATGTCTGCGCCACCGGGTGCGGCCGGCTGGGGCTGCAGAACGGTGACCGGTTCGACGGGCGTGCCGGTCACTGCCAGGGGATCGGGCAGCGGGCCTTGCGTCTGCAGCCAGGCGCCGTCGCGGGCGATGCCGACGGGAACCGTCTCGTAGCGGTCCGGGTCGAGGGCGCGCAGCACGTGCGTGGCGGTGGTGCAGCTCACCTCGTGCTCGGCCGAACGCCCCCCGAAGAGCACGACGAGCCGGACGCGATCGGGGAGGGCCATGGCGCGGGAGTGTAGGGAGCCGGCTGCCAGAATCCCGGGTGTGGAGCTCACCATCGACGAGGTCGCCGCCGCCGTCCGCGGGGAGGTGGTCGGGCCCCCCACGACGATCTCGGGCGCGTGCATCGACTCCCGGCTGGCCGGCCCGGGCCAGCTGTTCGTGCCCCTCGTCGCCGAGCGTGACGGCCACGACTTCATCCCCGCCGCCATCGAAGCCGGGGCAGCCGCGTGCCTGACGAGCCGTGAGCCCCTGGAGGGGACGACGGCGGTCCTGGTCGACGACACGATGCGGGCCCTGACCCGCCTGGGATCGGTGGCACGGGACCGCCTCCCCGAGGCCGTCACCGGCATCACCGGCTCGGTGGGGAAGACCTCGGTGAAGGACCTGCTCGCGGCCGCGCTGGCCACCACGTACCGGACCGCCGCCAGCGAGAAGAGCTTCAACAACGAGATCGGCGTGCCGCTCACGCTGGTCAACGCGCCGGACGGCACCGAGCGGGTCGTCCTCGAGATGGGTGCTCGGGGCATCGGCCACATCCGCACGCTGTGTGACGTCGCCCGCCCGACGGTCGCGATCGTGACGATGGTGGCCGAGGTCCACACCTCCGAGTACGAGCACGGTCTCGACGACGTGGCCCGGGCCAAGGGGGAGCTGGTCGAGGCGATCCCCGTCGACGGCCACGTCATCCTCAACGGCAGCGATGCCCGGGTGCGGGCCATGGCGTCTCGGACCGACGCCCGGGTGCTCACCTACGGCGTGTCCGGCGACGTGGTCGCCCAGCGCGTCGACGTCGACGAGCACCTCCGGCCCCGGTTCCGACTGTCGTCGCCGTGGGGCACGGTTGACGTGCAGCTGGCGGTCCACGGCGTGCACCAGGTGGGCAACGCCCTCGCCGCCGCCGCTGCCGCACTCGTGCAGGACGTCCCGCTGGAGGCGGTGGCGGAAGGCCTCGGGTCGGCTGCGCTGTCGCCGTGGCGGATGGAGCTCGGCCACGCCGCGTCGGGTGCCACCGTGCTCAACGACGCCTACAACTCGAACCCGACGGCCCTGGCCGCGGCGCTGCACTCGCTGGCCGCCCTCGATGCCGGCCGTCGCGTCGCCGTGCTCGGCGTCATGGCCGAGCTGGGCGACGGCAGCGACGAGCGCCACGCCGAGATGGGCGAGCTGGCCGAGGACCTCGGCATCGAGGTCGTCACCGTCGACTGCCCGGCCTACGGCGTCGGCACCGACGTGCCCACGGTGGAGGCCGCCGTCGACGCCCTCGGGTCCCTCGGCCCCGACCACGCCGTGCTCGTCAAGGCCAGCCGCTCCGCCGGCCTCGAGCGGGTCGCCACCCTGCTCCTCGGGTGATCAGCTCGCGAAGACGGCGACGAGCACGGGTGCGATGGCGAGCGCCGGTAGGAACGACCCGACCTTGACCTTCTTGAGGTCGAGCAGCCGCAGGCCGATGCCGAGGATCATCACGCCGCCTGTGGCCTCGATCTCGGCGACCATGCGATCGTCGAGGAGCGAGTCGCCCACCGTGGCCCCGAGCAGGGTGATCGCGCCTTGGAGCACGGCGATGCTCAGGGCGCTGAAGCCGACGCCCCAGCCGTAGACGGCGGCGAAGGGGACCGAGACGAGGCCGTCGAGCGTGGCCTTGACGATCAGCAGCTCGCTGTCGCCGCTGATGCCGTCCTGCAGGGAGCCCACGATCATCATCGCCCCGATGCCGAAGGTGAGGCTGGCGAGCAGGAAGCCGTCGACGAAGGAGCGGCTCTCACCGGGCTCCCGGTCGATCTGGAGCTCGTCGGGATCGCGCTCGACGTAGCTGGCGATGGCCGGCTCCGATGCGGCGGCCTCGACCAGCCGGCGGAGGCGCTCGCCCAGGGCCTCCAACCGGTCCTCGATGCGGATGAGCTCGCCGAGCACGCCGCCGGCGACGATGGCGACCACCGGGAACACGGCGTTGCGCGTCTCGAGGAAGCTGGCGATGCCGACGCCGAGCACGATGAGGCCGATGCCGTCGAGGACGGTCGAGCGGACCCGCTCGGGCATGCGCCCGTGGAGCAGCACGCCGACGCCGGTGCCGGCCAGCACCGTGATCACGTTGACGATGGTTCCGAGACCGCGCACCCGCCGAACGTAGCGACGCGCCGGCGCAACGCCAGCACTGCCAGCTTCAGGAGGCGTGGGCGAGCACCGGTGGGAGCCCGTTGCCCATGAGCTCGACGAAGTTGCGCCGGTAGAAGCGGTCGCGGTCGTCGTCGGACACGCCGGCGGCGTCGAGGCTGGCCTCGAAGCGCTCGACCGGGCGCCGGCCGCCCTCGACGTGGGGGAAGTCGGTGCTGAACAGCACGGTTTCGGGCCCGGCCTGCTCGATGATCCAGCCGACGTCCTCGGTGGGGTAGGGCGTGAACCGCATCTGCCGGGACACGTACTCCGACGGGCGCAGCGACAGCTGCTGGAGGCGCTCCTCGTGGCGGTGGAACGCGTCGAAGGCCGACTCCATCTGGCGCATCCAGCCCGGCATCCAGATCGCGCCCTGCTCGATGACGCCGACGCGCAGGTCGGGGAACCGCTCGAACACGCCGTCGAAGAGCATCGTGGCCAGCGTCTGGGCCGGCGGGCCGGGGATGCCCATGTAGTCGACGCAGCGGAAGTTCTCGTCGCCCCCGTGGAAGTCGGGCGGGATGGGCAGCCCGTTCTGGAAGTACATCGGGTCGATCAGCTCGCCGGTGCCGCCGACGTGGAACACGATCGGGATGCCGGCCTCCTGGGCGCGGGCCCACACCGGATCGAGCGAGCGGTGGCTGGGGGAGTGGGTGGCCGGGCAGCCCGACGGGATCAGCAGGGCCGCGGCGCCGAGGTGGAGGGCCTCGTCGGCCATGGCTGCAGCCCGGTCGAAGTCGGCGAGCGGGACGTACATCGTGGACAGGAGCCGCTCGTCGACCGAGCAGAACTCGGCCATGCCCCGGTTGTGGGCACGTGCGGTGCCGTAGGCCATGTCGAGGTCAGGTGCGCTGCCGTCGGACGGCCGCTCCCAGGCGAAGAGGCGGGAGTTGTGGAACGTGTTGAACACGAGCTGGCTCTGCACGCCGATCAGGTCCAGCGCTCGCACGCGGTCCTCAGGGATGAACGACCCGGTGGCGGCGAAGTTCTTGCGCAGCATGATCTCGTGCGCCTCCTCGGCCCGGTACTCCTCGGACGCGTGCTTGGCGGCGAGGCGATCGAACGCGGCGGTGAGGTCGGCGAGCTGCTCCTCGACGTCGCCGGTCTGGCGCAGCTCGTTGCCGCTCGTCAGGGGGAGGGGCTCGATGCGGTCGCGGATGGCCGGGTCGGCGTGGTCGCGCAGCCAGGTCGGCGTCTCCATGATGTGGGCGTCCGCGTCGTGGACGACCCGATCGGTGATGTACGGCATGCGATCCCCCCGGATGCGATGTGTCTCGCGAAGCGTGTCAGTGAGCGTAGGGCCGCTCGGTGCGGGTGTCGGCCCACCAACCGAGCCCGAGCGCGATGATCGCACCCGGGAACACCACCGTGGTGACCGAGGTGGCATCGATGAGCGGGCCGGCCACCAGGTTCCCCAGCGGCACCGTGCCACCGAAGGCCATCATCCACAGCGCCATCACACGCCCCCGCTCGTTGCCCGCGAGGTGCAGCTGCAGCACGGTGGACAGCGCGGTGACGGTGGCGAAGTAGCAGAAGCCGACCACGACGATGACGACGAAGGCCGGGGCAGGCATCCGCAGCCACGAGAAGACGGCGAGCGACAGGCCGAAGGAGATCATGCCGACCCGCACCAATGTCTCCTTGGGCGTCTGGGCGAAGACGGTGCCCACCGACAGGGCGCCGAGCATTGCGCCGAGGCCGAAGCAGGCGTACAGCCAGCCGTACGCGGTGGAGCGGGCCGCGATGTCGAGGTTGCGGTCGGCGAGCACCGGCATCTGGCCGATGAAGGGCAGGCACAGGAAGGAGAAGACCACCATCGTCACCAGGCACCGGCCGACGGGGAACCGGTTGCGTGCGATGCGGAACCCGAGGGCCAGGCGGTGCAGGCGCGACTCGTCCGCACCGCTCGCCTCCACGTCGGGCAGGCGCACGGACAGGAGGGCGCCGATGACGAACAGGTACGTGATGGCGTTGAGCGAGAAGACCCATGCGGCGCCGTACTGCGCGAAGAGCATGCCGCCGATGGCCGGGCCGATCACCCGGGACCCGTTCATCTGGGCCGAGTTGAGCGAGATGGCGCCGGCCAGGTTGCCCGGTCCGACGAGGTCGGGGAGCACGGCGGAGTACGTGGGGCCGAACACGGACTGGCCCACGCCCATGCAGAACACGATGCCGACGATCCACGCCTTGCTCGGGTCGTCGGCCCGGACGACGCTGGCGAGTGCGAGGGCGAGCAGGCCCTGCGTGGCGGAGATCGTGATGAGGAGGCGGCGCCGGTCAAAGGTGTCGGCGAACATGCCGCCGACGATGGAGAACAGCAGCATCGGTCCGAGCTGGGCGAAGAGCACGATGCCGACGAAGGACGAGGAACCGGTGAGGTCGTAGGCGAGCGCGCCCAGGACCACGTTCTGCATCCAGGTGCCGATGTTGGAGAGGAACGCGCCCGTGTAGACCCGCCGGAACGTGTCCTGGCGCAGGACCGCCATGGCCGTGCCCTCTCGGGCAGGCCGTCTGGAGCCCCCCTCCTGGCCGTCGTCGCTCGTGGTCTCGTCGACGGCGGTCACCGCACCAGTCTGCCGCTCCGGTGGATCCTTGACCAACGGGTCAAGAGGGGTGAACATGTGTTCGGTGACTGCTCCCGGGATCCTCCACGCCGACCTCGACTGCTTCTACGCCGCGGTCGAGCAGCGCGACGATCCACGGCTGCGGGGCAAGCCGGTGATCGTGGGCGAGGGTGTGGTCCTCACGGCGACCTACGAGGCACGGGTGCACGGGGTCCGCACCTCCATGCCGGTGTCGCGGGCCCGGTCCCTGTGCCCGTCGGCGATCGTGGTCCCGTCCCGGATGTCGGCCTACACCGAGGCGAGCCGGGCCGTGTTCGCGATCTTCCGGGAGACCACCCCGCTCGTGGAGGGGCTGTCGGTGGACGAGGCCTTCCTCGACGTGAACGGTCTTCGCCGCCTCGTGGGTGAGCCGGTCGAGATCGCTCGCGAGCTGCGCCGGCGGGTGCGCGACGAGGTCGGGCTCCCGATCAGCGTCGGCGTCGCCCGCACCAAGTTCCTGGCCAAGGTGGCCAGCGCCGTGTCGAAGCCCGACGGGCTCCTCGTCGTCGAGCCCGACGGCGAGCTCGCGTTCCTGCACCCCCTGGACGTCCGTCGGTTGTGGGGCGTCGGCCCGGTGACCGCCGGCAAGCTGGAGGAGCGGGGCCTGCGCACCGTCGGCGACGTCGCCGACGTGCCCGAGGCCGCGCTCGTGGCCATGCTCGGCCCCGCCGCCGGGCGCCACCTCCACGCCCTGGCCCGCAACGTCGATCCCCGCTCGGTCGCGCCGGGCACGCGTCGCAGCTCGATCGGCGCGCAACGGGCCCTCGGCCTGGCAGGCGGTCGACGGCCGCGGTCACGCGCCGAGCTCGACGCCACCCTGCTCGCCCTGGTCGAGCGGGTCACCGAGCGCCTCCGAGGGGGCCGACGCGTCGGTCGCACCGTCACGCTGCGCCTGCGCCACGCCGACCTCAGCCGGGAGACCAGGTCCCGCACCCTGCCGGTCGCCACCGATCGCACTGACCTCGTGCTCGTCGCCGCCCGGGACCTGCTCGACGCCCGCTGGCCGCACCTGCGCGAGGCCGGGTGCTCCCTCATCGGCGTCACCGTCTCGGACCTCGCCCCCGCCGATGCCGTGCAGCTGACCCTCGACCTCGACGGCCACGACCGTCGCACCCTCGACCACACGCTCGATGCGGTGCGGGACCGCTTCGGCGGTGCCGCCGTCACCCGCGCCTCCCTGCTCGGCCAGGGCCGCGGCGCCCAGGTCCCGATCCTGCCGGACCCCGTGCCCGACCGCTGACCCGGGAGCGTCAAGATGGTCGGCATGGCAACCGACGCCGCCCGCATCCTCGTCCTGCCCGCCGGCGGTCGTCCGTGGCTGGCCGATGCCGTCCGCGCCGGGGGCGCCGAGCCGGTCACCGAGGGGCGTGCGAGTGCGGTCGTGTGGACCGACCCGAAGGACCCGGCGGGTCTGCGCCGGCTGCTGGACGAGCAGCCCGACATCGACTGGGTGCAGCTGCCGTGGGCGGGCATCGAGCCCTACGTCGACGTGCTCGACCACGACCGGCGCTGGACGTGCGGGAAGGGCGTCTACGCCGACCCCGTCGCCGAGCAGGCGCTCATGCTCGCCCTCGCCGGCCTCCGCGGGATGGGTACCTACGCCCGGGCCACGACGTGGGAGGGCCCGATCGGGCGCAACCTGCTCGGCGCCCGCGTGGTGGTCGTCGGCGGCGGTGGGATCAGCGAGTCGCTGGTGCGCCTACTCGAGCCGTTCGGCTGCGAGATCGTGGTCGTGCGCCGCACCGAGCAGCCCTTCCCGGGCGCGACCCGCACGGTCACGCAGCAGCACCTCGACGACGAGCTCCCCGATGCCGACCTGGTCGTGCTCGCCGTGGCGCTCACCCCGGAGACCGAGGGCCTCTTCGACGCTCGACGCCTCCGGCTACTGCCATCCCACGCCTGGATCGTGAACGTGGCCCGCGGCCGCCACATCGTCACCGACGACCTCGTCGAGGTCCTGGCCGAGGGCGCCATCGGCGGGGCCGGGCTCGACGTCGTCGACCCCGAGCCGCTGCCCGACGGCCACCCGCTCTGGACGCTGCCGAACTGCTTCATCACGCCCCACGTGGGGAACACGCCGGAGATGGCCGTGCCGCTGCTCTCGGCGCGGGTGCGGGAGAACGTGCGGCGCTACCTGGCGGGGGAGGAGCTCCTCGGCCCCGTCGACGTCGACGCCGGCTACTGACGGCTACTGACGACTACTGGGACCGGTCCTGGCCCGGGGAGAACAGGTGGGTCAGGCGCTGGAAGGGCTCCTGCATGGCGCGCAGCTGCTCGGCGGTGGAGGCCAGGCGGTCGACCGTGGTCTCGATGTCCTGGAGCTGGACGAGCATCGCCTCGACCTGGACCCGCTGGGCCTCGAGCTGGCGGCGGATGGCGCTGAGCTGGTCGCCGGACGGGGAGAACGTGTCGACCAGGTCCCGCATGAGCTTCATCTGCTCGCTCGGCATCACCCGCCCGAGCTGCTGCTGGAGCGAGGAGAGCTGGTCCCCGGACAGCCCGAGGCGTCCGAGCACCTGGGCAAGCGGGTTCGAGGCATCGTCAGCCATGGGTGGACCGTACCGTGGCACGCTGTGGCCGTGCCCGTGATCGGCTTCGACCACCTCGTGCTCAACGTCGCCGACGTCCGGCGCTCCCTCGACTTCTACGTCGGCACCCTCGGGCTGACACCCGAGCGGGTGGAGGAGTGGGAGGCGGGCGAGGTCTTCTTCCCCAGCGTGCGCGTCGACGCCACCACGGTCATCGACATCATGCAGCTGGAGCGGTCCGGGCAGAACGTGGACCACCTCTGCCTCGTCGTCGACGACGACGTCAACGAGCTGGCGGCGCGCGGCGACCTGGTCATCGAAGACGGACCCGGGGACCGATGGGGAGCCCAGGGCATCGCCCGCTCGATCTACCTGCGGGACCCCGACGGCAACCTCGTCGAGCTCCGTCGCTACCCGCGCTGAGTGCTACAGTCTCCCGCTCCTACGGGCGTATAGCTCAGCTGGCTAGAGCGCACGCTTCACACGCGTGAGGTCACAGGTTCAAGTCCTGTTACGCCCACGTCGAGGCCCCTTCGGGGGCCTCGGTCGCGTCCGGGGGCCTACTCCGGGACCGAGCCGAACGCGGCGGTGGGGTACAGCTCGGTGGCGGCGATCTGGGCGGGGTCGACGTTGGCCAGCAGGTCGATCTCGGCCGGCGTCGGCACGCCCGGGTCGAGGCGCTCGACGAAGGTGTCGTAGCCGCCGATGATGCGTCCGTCCGCGGCCCGGTACACGGCGGTCACCCCGACGTCGGTGAGCGGCTCCTCGAAGTCCGACTGGATGAGGAAGGTGGTGCGGACCCCGCTGAACTCGGCCTCGTTCGTCTGCACCTCGGTGATCGAGAAGCCACCCTCCATCGGGCCCGTCTCGCGCCAGCGGGCCACCTCGACCTGCACGTCCATGCCGGCGACCGGCACGGTCGGCGCGTCGAAGAAGAGCGCGGCGACGGCAACGGACTGGCCGGGGAGGACGACCTCCACGAAGCCGTCGTCGGCGCCGAGTGGGGCGCCGGCCTCGTCGAGGAAGGTGGCCGACACCTGCACGCCCTGGGCGAGCCAGTCGTCGTGCGGGTTCTGCACGATGATGGCGAACGTGCCCTCCCGGCGGGACTCGTCGAAGCGATCGGGGACGACGGTGATCCCCTGGTCGGCGACCTGCAGCCCGGAGTCGGGTCCCGGCGGCAGGGTGACGTCGGAGGTGAGGTCCTCCAGGCTCGGCGTGTCCTCGTCCAGGACCGACGACCCGTCGTCGCCGAGGTCGAGCAGGTCGCCCGACGCGGTGTCGTCACCCGCCGAGCTCGTGATCAGCGCCCGGCCGCCGACGAAGGCGAGGGCGGCGACGGCCACGACCACCACCACGGCGATGAGCGGGGACCAGTTCCGCTTGGGCTCGACCGCCTCGTCGCGCTCCTCCCCGGCCCACCGGTCCAGGAGGCGCTCGGCCTCCGGGTCGGCGCCGTGCTCGGTGAAGGGGTCCGCGCCATCGACGAGGTCCTCGGCGTGGGCGAGCGGGGCACCCGCCGCCAGCATCGCAGCGAAGGGATCCTCGTCCGGGTCCTCGACCTCGGTCTCTGCCTCGGTCCCGGGCCTGGTCTCTGTCTCAGACTCGGTCTCCTGCTGGCGCATGCGTCGCGCCGCCTGCAGCTGCTCGGCGCGGGAGCGGAGCCGGGCGATGGTCTCGTCCGACGGGCCGGTCGCCTCCGTCTCGTCGTCGCCCGCCATCAGCCGCTACGAGAGGGTGGTCTCCAACCGCGCCAATGCATCCTCCTCCTCGATGTCCAGCGCGAACGCGAGCTCGGACACCAGGACCTGGCGGGCCTTGACGAACATGGACTTCTCGCCGGCGGAAAGGCCCTTGTCGGCCTCGCGCAGCGCCAGGTTCCGCACGACCTCGGCGACCTGGTAGACGTCGCCGGACTTCAGCTTCTCCTGGTGGTTCTTGAACCGCCGCGACCAGTTGGTGGGCTCGCGGACGTCCTTCTTGGCCAGCACCTCGAAGACGTCCTCGACGTCCTCGTCCGAGATCGGGTAGCGCATGCCGATCTCCTCGGCGCGGTCGGAGGGCACCTTCAAGGTGAGCTCGCCGTGCGTCATGCGCAGGACGAAGAACTCCTTCTCCTCCCCGAAGCTCTCCATCACCTCGGTCTTCTCGATGACGGCGGCCCCGTGGTGGGGGTACACGACCTTGTCGCCGACCTTGAACGTCACGCTGGCACTCCTAGAAAGCCGTCGCCGGGAGGCGGAACCGAGTTGCGGATCCTATTGGGTGGTCGCCGGAGACCAGCCACCAGCCATGTCATCAGCGGTCTCAGGCCTCGACCACGACCTCGACCGGCAGCGGCGCCAGCGGGGGTGGTGCGTCGGGTGCGGGCTCGGTCCAGACCTGGGCCGCGAGCCGGCACGGCTCCCCGATGCACGGGTTGCCCTCCAGGGCGTTGGGGACGGTGAGACGGGCCTGGATCCCGCCGAAGACCCAGTCGAGCTCGACCATGGCGCCGTTGCACGCGGTCGGTCCGCACAGCAGCAGCTCGAGCCCGCTGTTGGGTCCGACCTCGGGCACGAAGACCTCGACGTGGTCGCCGGGCCGGTACGGGCCCTCGGACCGGACCTCCAGCACGGGACGGTCCCGATCGATGGGACCGTCGGTGAAGGACAGATCGATCATCGGGACGGCTCGCCCGGCCACCGCCTCGCCCCAGACCTGCAGGTCGCAGGCCACGGCGGCGCAGTCGATGTCCTGCCCGGTGGTCGCGGCATCCCACACCGGCGCCGCGAAGACGCGCCACAGCCGGACCTCGAAGGTCGCGCTCCCGTCGTCGCCGACGATGCCGTTCGACGGGGCGTCGGTGCAGAAGCCGCCATCCGCGGTGCAGACGGCGGCTCCGACGCCGGTGCCCGGGCGGAGCCCGTCCACCATGACGGTGACCGTCTCGCCGTCGTCGAAGGGCCCGTCGCCGACGAGCGCGGCCGTCGGCGGATCGGGCAGGGGAGCGGACGGGTCGAAGTCGACCAGCACGCCACCGGACTGGTCGTAGTCGGAGAGCATCCCCATGCCGATGAGGCACCGCTGAGCCTCGGACGCGCAGTCGATCTCCTGGCCGTCGAGCACGACCAGGCGTCGGACCTCGAACCCGACCGTGGCCACGCCGTCGGCGTCGGCCGTCGTCTGCGCGAAGCGGCCGATGTTGCAGGCGTCGACGCCGCGGGCACCGTGGTCCTGGCCCGCCTCCCTGGTGCACATGACGACCCCGACGGACTCCCCGGGTGGGAAGCCGGTGCCGGTGACCTGGACGGTCTGGCCGTCGACCAGGCCGTCGGCGGGCTCGGCCTTCACGGGCAGGCCGACGGACGCCTTGCCGTCGTCGGGTGCGCCGAGGGCGAGCGGCGCCGGGAAGGGCGCGGGGACGGACGCGTCGTCGCGCCCGTCGGCATCGGGCTCGGTGGTGGTGGTGGTCGCGTCCTCGTCGACGGCGACCTCGGCGTCCTCGGCCGGGACGATCAGCAGCACCGCCGCGGCGAGCGCGGCGACCACGGCGAGGGCACCCAGCACGGCCCGGCTGCGCGGTGCCTCGTCCCCGATGGTGGCACCGGCCGGTGCGAGATCGATGACCTGCTCGGCGTCGTTCGTCATGTCAGACCTCCGCCCTTCGTCCCCGTGCACCAGTGAACCACAGCGCCATCGACCTAGGGTCGGCCCATGGCCGAGGCGCTCGAGGGTCCCCTCACCCCGATCCAGCAACGGGTGCTCGGCGCCCTGGCCGAGAAGGCCGCCACCGTGCCCGACACGTACCCGATGACGCTGCGGGGTCTGCAGACGGCCTGCAACCAGAAGAACAACCGCGAGCCGGTCACCGACCACACCGAGGGCGAGATCCAGGCCGCGCTGGACGAGCTGAAGGCCCGCCACCTCGTGCGCTTCGTCTACGCCAGCCACGGGGCGCGCAGCACCAAGTTCCGCCACGTCCTCGACGAGCGCCTCGGCCTCGATGCCGGCGAGCTCGCCGTCGTCACCGCCCTGCTGCTGCGGGGCCCGCAGACCCTGAACGAGCTGCGCACCCGCACCGAGCGGGCCCACGCCTTCGCCTCCAACGACGAGGTGGCCACCACGCTCGAGGGCCTCGCCGCCCGCACCGACCCCGTCGTGGTCCACCTGCCGCGCCAGCCCGGCCAGAAGGAGACCCGCTGGGCCCACCTGCTCGGCGACGGTCCCGACGAACGCCTGCCGGCTCCCACGGCTGTCACGCCCGCACCGGCAACGAGAGACGCGGAAGGGTTGTTGGCCCGGGTCGCCGAACTGGAGGACCGGGTGGCCGCGCTCGAGGCGCTGCTCACAGATCCAGACCACACCACCGAGGAGATCCCCCCGACATGATCCAGTGGACCGAAGAGCAGCAGATGGTGCGAGACGCCGTCCGCCAGTTCGTCGAGGCCGAGGTCGCACCCCGGCGCGACGAGCTCGAGTTCGGCGACACCCCGCCCTACGACGTGCTGCGCAAGCTCTACAGCACGTTCGGCATGGACACGATGGCGAGGGAGCGCTTCAAGCGCCAGATCGAGTTCGAGAAGTCGGTCGAGGAGGCCATCGCCAAGGGCGAGGAGCCCCCGACCAAGGAGAAGCCCGGCGGCGAGGGCGGCGGTGGTGGTGGTGACGGCTCGATCACGATGATCCCCATCATCGAGCTGTGCCGCTACAGCCCGGGTCTGGTCACCGCCATGGGGGTGTCCACCGGCCTCACGGCCTCGGCCATCACGTCCAAGGGCACGATCCGCCAGAAGGAGCGCTGGGCGCTCGACCTGCTGACGTTGGACAAGATCGGCGCCTGGGCCATCACCGAGCCGGGCTCGGGCTCCGACGCCTTCGGGTCGATGAAGGCCACCGCCCGCCGCGACGGGGACGAGTACGTGCTCAACGGGTCCAAGACCTTCATCACCAACGGGCCCTACGCCGACACCATCGTCTTCATCTGCAAGCTCGACGAGGGCAACCCGCCCGAGGAGCGCAAGGTCCTGTCCTTCGTCCTCGACTCCGGGATGCCCGGCCTCGAGCAGTCCAAGCCGCTGCGCAAGATGGGCATGCACTCGAGCCCAACCGGCGAGCTGTTCCTCGACGACGTGCGCGTCGGCATCGACCGCCTCATCGGCGAGACCGAGGACATGCCCAAGGGCGGTCGCGAGGGCGCCAAGGCCACGTTCCTCATGGAGCGGGCCGGCGTGGCCGCCATGGCCCTCGGCATGATCGAGAAGTGCCTCGAGCTGTCGGTGGAGTACGCCAAGGACCGCGTCCAGTTCGGCCAGCCCATCGGCCAGTTCCAGCTGATCCAGGAGAAGCTGGCCCGCATGGAGGTGGCTCGCCTCAACGTGCAGAACCTGGTGTTCCGCACCATCGAGTCGCAGGCCGCGGCCGCGCGGGGCGAGGAGATGGCGATGACGCTGGCCGAGGCGTCGGCCATGAAGCTGTACTCGGCCCGGGCCGCAACCGAGGTCGCCCTCGAGGCCGTCCAGATCTTCGGCGGCAACGGCTACATGTCCGAGTACCAGGTCGAGCAGCTGGCCCGTGACGCCAAGGTCCTGCAGATCTACGCTGGCACCGACGAGATCCAGATCACCCACATCGCGCGAGCCCTGCTCGCCTGAACAGCAACCGGGAGGGTCATGATCGCCGTGCGGCGCATGGCGCGCATCGCAGCGGCGCTCGCCGCTGCGGTGCTCCTGGCCGCCTGCCAGCCGGTGCCGTACAGCAGCGGCACCGGCCCGCGGGTGTTCCACACCGGGGACTCGGTGATCTGGGACAGCGATGCGCTCGTGTCGTGGGGCTTCTACCGCAGCGGCCTGCGCACCGCCGGGGCGACGTACCCGGGCACCGAGATCGGCTGGTCCGCCGAGCGGATCAGGGATCAGGTGTGGGGCGACGAAGGCCGGCAAGCACCGGACGTGGTGGTCATCTCCTCAGGGCACATGAACGCGATCGGCGGGTGGACCGACCGCGACGCTGCCCAGGTCGCCGCGACCCTCGACTGGGCGTGGCCCGAGGGGCGCTGCACGGTGTGGGTGCTGCCTGCCTCGGTCCGACATCCGGGCATCGGCGACGACAAGGTGTCCTACACCGACCCCGACACGGCGGCCGTCGTCGCCGGGATCCGCGCCCTGGCGCCGGCGCGGGGCGTCCGGATCGCGGACTGGGACAGCTACGCGGCCGACAAGCCGTACTGGTACGCCGAGGACGGCGTGCACCACACCGAGGCGGGCAAGGAGGCCTTCGCGGCCTTCGTCGTCGACCGGACCCGCCGGCACTGCGGCCTCTGACCCGCCTCAGGCGCGAGCCGGGCGGAGCCGTCGCCGGGGAGCAGCTCCGCCGCGCATGTCGAGGCGGGGCAGCCACCACGCCACGTTCGGTCCGACCCCGATGGCGAACACCAGCGTGCCGATGCCGATGGTGCCGCCGAGCAGGACGCCGACGCTGAGGGCGACGACCTCGATGGCGGACCGGACGCGCCCGACCCGCAGGCCCCGGCGGGCGAGGCCGGTCATGACCCCGTCGCGGGGGCCCGAGCCGAGACCGGAGCCGATGTAGAGGCCGGAGCCCGGACCCCACAGCCACACGCCGAGGACCAAGAAGGCGACCTGGACCCACAGCGGGTCCGGGCGGTCGACGACCGCCAGCGTGAGGTCCATGGTGGCGCCGATCACGAACACGTTGAGCACGGTGCCGACGCCGGGCTTCTCCCGCAGCGGGATCCAGGCCAGGAGGATCACGATGCCGACGCCGATGCTGGCGGTGCCGATCGTGATGCCCAGCCGCTCGGACAGGCCCTGGTGGAGCACGTCCCACGGGGCGGCACCGAGGTCGGCGGCGACGACCAGCCCGAGGCCCACGCCGAGCAGCACCAGGCCGAAGACGCACCGGACGAGCCGGGTCAGGCGTGGTGGGGGGAGCGGGGGGAGCACCAGGCGACGCTAGCGAGCAACGGGGCGGTCGCCCCAGGGAGATGGGGTGGCGGGCGGCCGGGGGAGCAGCCGCCCGCCACCGATCACCGGCTCACCCAGATGCCGGCGACGTCATGGCCGGTGGCGACGCCGGGGAAGGCGTCGCTGCCGGCCTCGGGGCCGTAGCCGAGGACGTTGTGCACGTCGGACTGGGTGGCGATCGCCCACACGGCGGTGGAGAGCCACACGTTGTAGACCTCCTCGGCGAAGCGCCGGGTCAGGTCCTGGAAGATGGCGTCGCGCGCCTCGCCCGGGCCGGTCTCGCGGCCCTCGTCGAGCAGGCGGTCCATCTCGGGATCGGCGATGCGACCGAAGTTCACGGGCGAGCCCGTGTACCACCAGTTGTTCTCCCGGTCCGGGTCGGTGCCGGGGTGGTTGCGGAAGGCCATGGCCTGGAAGTCGCCGGCCAGCGCCTTGTTGATGGTGGTCGCCTGGTCGCCGGCGGGGGACAGGCTGATGTCGATGCCGGCGTCGGCCAGCTGGGTCTGGATCTCCTGGGCCGTCAGCTGGCCGGACTCGGTGGACACGAAGGTGTAGGAGAACGACAGCTGCTCGCCCGTGGCCTCCTCGTAGGCGGCGGCGTGCTCCTGAGCCTTGGCCAGGTCGTACTGGGGGAAGCCGGGGTCGGCGACGTGGCCGGGGACGTCCTCGGGGAACGGGCCGTTGGCCACGGAGCCGAGGCCCGAGCCGCGCACGTCGATCAGCAGCTGGCGGTCGAGCGCGTGGGCCAGGGCCAGGCGAGCGTCCTTGTTGTCGAACGGCGCCGCGTCCGTGTTCAGCATGAGGTAGTTGACCTCGCTGTAGTCGTCGGTCGCGAGCAGCTCGATCTGGTCGCCCTCGGCGAGCGGCTGCAGGCGCTGGGCGATCTGCTCGGTGTCGGAGGTGTGGATCACGTCCACCTGTCCGGACTCGAGGGCGTTCACGCGGCTGGCGACCTCGGGGATCGGCTGGTAGGTGATCCGATCGAGGTAGGGCAGCTGGGTGCCGTCGGCATCCGTGCGCCAGTAGTCCGCGTTCTTGACGGTGACGAGCTCCTCGCTCACGGTCCAGCTCTCGAGCTGGAACGGGCCGGTGCCGACGAGCTCGTTGCCGCAGTCGTCGCTGTCGAGCTGGGCCTGGCCCATGATCCCGATGCGGTTCGAGCCGTAGAGCGCCCAGTCGAAGGAGGACCACGGACGGGTCATGTCGACCTGGACGGTGAGCGGGTCCACGACCTGGACCGAGCCCACGTCCTGGAACACGAAGCGGAACAGCAGCGGGCTGCGGTTCTCGTAGGCGCCGCGGTAGGCGTCGATGTTGTTGGCGACGACCTGGGCGTCGAGGGGGGTGCCGTCGTGGAAGGTCACGCCCTCGGGGAGCGTGATGGTCCAGGAGGTGAAGTCCTCGTTGGGCTCGACCGACTCGGCCAGGTGGGGCTGGATCTGGCCGTCGGCGTCGGGCTTGGTGAGGGTGTCGTAGATGGTGGCGGCGACCTGCATGCCCGAGATGGCCAGCTGGGCCTCGGCGAGGCAGAAGCCGCCGTTGGTCTCGGCCTCGAGGGCGTAGGTGAGCTCGCCACCCGGGGTCGGGTCGCCCTCGGGCGCGTCCGGCACCGAGTCCTCCACGCCGCCGGTACCGGTCGCGCCGTCGCCGGTGTCGGTGTCGGTGGACGTCGTCTCGTCCCCGCCGCCGCAGGCGGCGGCGACCATCGCGAGGCCCAGCACGAGCGCGAGCGCCCGGAGCCACCCCCGCGTCGAAGTCGTGTTCGTCACAGCATTCCTTCTCGTTGTTGACAGTGTGTCAACAACGCTGGCTGCTACTTGACCGACCAGTCAATTCGAGTCTGGCACCCTGACCCGGTGACCTCACCACGCGTCGTCTGCTGCGGCGAAGCCCTCGTCGACCTCATCGCCGCCGACGACTCCGGTCGCACCTGGCACGCGGCGCCGGGCGGATCGCCGTACAACGCAGCCGTCGCCGCCGGCCGCCTCGGTGCGCCGACCAGCTTCCTCGGGGTCCTCTCCGACGACCGGTTCGGCCAGCTGCTCCGGGAGCACCTCGACGAGTCCCACGTGTCCTGGCGGACCTGTCCGATCACCACCGAGCCCACCACGCTCGCCGTGGTCACCCAGGGGCCCGACGACGCCGAGCCCGCCTTCGCCTTCCACGTCGCCGGCACCACCACCGTGTCGGCGCGCACGATCGATCTGCACCTGCCCGCCGACACCGGCGTGCTGCACGTGAGCGGTTCGATGGCCCTCGTGCTCGAGCCGGCGGCCTCGCGGATCGAGGCGCTCCTGGCGGCGGCCCGTCACCGCACCCTCGTGCACCTCGACCCGAACCCTCGGCCCTCGGTCGCAGGCGGGCGGCAGCGCTACCTGGCCCGGCTCGATCGGTGGCTCGGGCTCGTCGACGTCGTGAAGCTGAGCGCAGCCGACATCGAGTGGTTGGAGCCCGGCGTCGACCCCATCGACCTCGCACACCGCTGGCTGCAGCCCACCGGGGACGAGCAGGGTGGGGGTGACGACGTGCCGGCCGCGATCGTGATCACGCGTGGCGCGAGGGGTGCGGCCGTGGTGTGCGCCGCCGGCGTGATCGAGGTCGTGCCGGACCGCGAGGTTGACGTGGTGGACACGGTGGGCGCCGGCGACACCTTCGCGGGAGCCATGCTCGCGGCCTTCGCCGCCCACGGCGTCACGGACCGCACGGCGCTGGCCGGCCTCGACGAGCACTGGTGGCACACCGCCCTGACGTTCGCCGTCGAGGCCGCCGGCATCGCGTGCAGCCGGGTGGGTGCCGACCCGCCCTGGCGCCGGGAGCTCTGAGCTACAGGCCGAGGTGCCGCTTGGAGATGATCTCCTTCATGATCTCGGTGGTGCCGCCGTAGATCGTGGTGACCCGGGCATCGGCGTAGGCCCGGGCGATGGGGTACTCGGTCATGAAGCCGTAGCCGCCGAAGAGCTGCAGGCACTCGTGCAGGGCCCGGTGCTGCAGCTCGGTGCACCACCACTTGGCCATCGAGGCCTCCTCGGCGGTGAGGGTGCCCTCGTTGAGGGCGAGCACGCACTTGTCGATGTAGGCCTGGCCGATCTCGACCTCGGTGGCGACCTCGGCCAGCGTGAACCGGGTGTTCTGGAACTTCCCGATCGGCTGGCCGAACGCGGTGCGCTCCTTGACGTAGTCCAGGGTCCAGTCGAGGCCGGCCTTGGCGGCGGCGACCCCGGCGACGGCGATCGACAGCCGCTCCTGGGGGAGCTTGTCGACCAGGTGCAGGAAGCCCTTGCCCTCGTCACCGATGAGGTTGGCGGCGGGCACGCGCACGTCGTTGAAGAACAGCTCGGCGGTGTCCTGGCTGTGCATGCCGATCTTGTCCAGGTTGCGTCCCCGCTCGAAGCCGTCCATGCCCCGCTCCACCACCAGCAGCGACATGCCGGCGTGCTTCTGGGACGGGTCGGTCTTCACCGCGACGATGACCAGATCGGCGTTGATGCCGTTGGTGATGAAGGTCTTGGAGCCGTTGACGATCCAGTCGTCGCCGTCGCGCACCGCGCTGGTGGTCATCGACGCGAGGTCCGATCCGATGGCCGGCTCGGTCATGGCGATGGCGGTGATCAGCTCGCCCGAGGCGATGCCCGGGAGCCAGCGGGCCTTCTGCTCCTCGGTCGTGAGCGTGAGGAAGTACGGCAGGCAGATGTCGTTGTGCAGCGTGATGCCGAGGCCGGCCCCGCCGGCGCCGGCGGCCTGGACCTCCTCGATGACGACCTGGTTGTAGCGGAAGTCGTCGACCCCGCCGCCGCCGTGCTCCTCGGGCACCGCCATCCCGAGGAAGCCGTGGGACCCGGCCTTGGCGAACAGGGCGCGGTCGGCGATGCCCTCGGCCTCCCACCGCTCCAGGTTCGGGGTGATCTCGTCGGCGACGAACCGTCGGAAGCTGTCGCGGAACAGCTCGTGGCCTTCGTCGAACAGGGTGCGCTCCATGGGGGGCGACGCTACCCGGAGCCCTACGATGCGCAGTCCAAAGCCGAAGGTCCCAGGGCGGGCCCTGGAACGAGCAGCCCCGTGTCGATGCCACGCACACCCTCCACCCGCCTCAGCACCCTCGTCGCGCTCGTCTTCGCCCTCTGCGCGCTCACCACGCCGGCGCTGGCCCAGGACGACACCTCGACCACCAGCACGCCCGACTGCCCGCCGGAGTCCTCGTCCTCGTCGACCTCGAGCACCTCGTCGACCACCCCCGGCACGCCGGACCCGTGCGCGACGACCACCACCGCGCCGTCCCCGACCGCACCGCCGTCGAGCCCGCTGCCCCCACCTCCCGGCGGCGAGCAGCCGCCCCCGCCACCGGAGGACCCAGCGCCCGAGGACCCAGCGCCCGAGGACACAGATCCCCCGGAGCACGCCGGCGACCAGGATTCGCCCCCGGAGTCGGTGCCGCTCTCGGAGGAGACCATCCCACCGCCTCCGGGTGAGCCCGTCGACCCCCTCGCCGCCGAGCGGCTGATCCGCCGGGAGCTGCGCGTCGCCCAGGCCGAGGTCCTGCAGAGCGCGGCCGAGGTCGAGGCCGCCGCCACCCTCGTCGACGAGCTGGCAGACCGCCTCGCCGACCTGCAGCAGGAGCTGGCCCACCTCGACGTGGCCCAGCAGCTCAAGGTCCAGGAGCTCGAGGACGCCCAGGTCCGGTTCCGGGAGCGCATCGCCAACGCGGTGGTGCGGGGAAACGCCGCCGAGCTGGACACGGTGATGACCTCCCAGGACGGCACCGTGCTGGAGATGCGCAAGGTGTTCCTCGCGTCGGTGTCCGAGGCCGACAGCCGCTCGGTCGCCGACCTGGTGCAGGCCAAGGCCGTGATCGACCAGGGCGTCCTGGACGCCGTCGACGCGGTGGCCCGGACCCGGCGCGAGCTGCGCGGCGCCCGCCAGGCGCTGCAGGACTCCCTGCGGATCAACACCGAGCGCAAGTTCCAGCTCGCCGTGTTCAGCGCCGGCTCCGAGATCGTGATCCGGGGCTTCGTGTTCCCGGTCGGGGAGCCGTTCAGCTTCATCGACTCCTGGGGCTACCCGCGGATGGTCGGCACCGAGTACGAGCACGGCCACCAGGGCGTCGACATCATGGCCCCCTTCGACACCCCCCTCTACGCGGTGGAGCGGGGCATCATCACCCGGCTCGGCACCGACGTGCTCGGCGGCACGAAGCTGTGGCTCAAGGGCCAGTCCGGCACGTACTACTACTACGCCCACCTCGCGTCCTACGCCGAGGGCATGGCCGAGGGCGCGGTCGTCAGCGCCGGGGACGTGGTGGGCTACGTCGGCGACACCGGCAACGCCCAGGGCGGCGCGCCGCACCTCCACTTCCAGGTCCACCCCGGCGGCGGCGAGGCCGTGAACCCCTACGGCCTGCTGCGCGTGGTGGCCGACCTGTCGCGCCGGTAGACCTGCACGCCGTGGACCTGCGCGCCAGCCTCGAAGCCGACTGCACCCCGGACACCCTCTTCGAGTGGGTCGGTGGCCTCGACACCTACGACCGCTGGCTCGAGATCGTGCCCCGCACCACCGACGCCGAACCCATCGACGGCGACCCCGGACCGGCCTGGCACGTCACGCTGCGCGGGCGGCTGGGGCCGCTCGCCCGGTCCAAGCGGCTGCGCATGGTGCGCACCGAGCACACGCGACCGGTGGGCGACGACCACCCTGGGCGCGCCGTGTTCGAACGGCGCGAGACCGACGGCCGGGAGCACGCCACCTGGCGGCTCACCGCCACGGTGGAGCCGACCCCGACCGGCAGCTGCCTCGTGATGGACCTGCACTACGGCGGCTCGCTGTGGGTGCCGCTGCTCGACCGCGTCCTGACCAACGAGATCGAGGCATCGCGCCAGCGGCTCCGGGAGCTCGTCGAGACCTGAGCGTCAACCTGCAGCGACAGCCGACCAGCGTCCGTCGCGGCAGGCCACGTCGAGGGCGACGCCGTAGAGGTCGCTCAGCCGCTGGCTGGTCAGCAGCGACGCCACCGGGCCGAGCCCGACGATGCGGCCGCCGTCGAGGAGCACGACGCGGTCGAAGGCCGCCGGGATCTCCTCGAGGTGGTGGGTGACCAGCACGAGCGGGGCGGCCGTGGTGTCCGCGGCGGCGTCGAGCCGCCGCAGCAGGTCCTCGCGCCCGCCCACATCGAGGCCCGCCGTCGGCTCGTCGAGGATGACGATGCCGGGACGGCCGGTGAAGGCCCGGGCGAGCAGCACCCGCTGGCGCTCACCCGAGGACAGGGTGCGCAGCGGGCGGTGCTCGGTCTCTGCGTCGATGCCGAACAGCCGGAGCTGGGCCGAGGCGTCGGCGTGCTGGTCGTCGCCGTAGGCGTGCCACCACGTCTCCAGCGCCCCGTTCGGCGCGGCCAGCACCACCTCGTGCGGGGTCATCGTCGGGCGGAGCAGGTCGGTGAGCGCCTGGCTCGTGTAGCCCACCCGCCGGCGCAGCGCCCGCATGTCCGTGCGCCCCAGCGTCTCGCCGAGCACGACCGCTCGACCGGACCACGGTCGGAGCCAGGACGAGAGCAGCCGGAGCAGCGTGGTCTTGCCCGAGCCGTTCGGTCCCACGATCACCCACCGCTCGCCGGCGCGGATGGTCCAGTCCAGTCCGGTGAGGACCGGCACGCCGTCGACGGCGACGTCGACGGCCTCGAGCTCGACCACCGCCGCCGGTGCCTCGGCCAGGGCTTCGGACGGTGCCTCGGTCGGTGGCTCGGTGGGCATCGGGCCTTTGTACCCTGTGCCCCATCGGAACCGCACTCGGCCTGGTCGCTGTCGCCGTCCTCATCACCGCCAACGCCGCGTTCGTGGCGAACGAGTTCGCGCTCGTGGCCGTGGATCGTGGCCGGGTCAGCCGACACGCCAAGGAGGGTCGCAGCGCGGCGCGGGTCACCGAGAAGCTGCTCCGCCGGCTCTCGTACCACCTGTCCGGCGCCCAGCTCGGCATCACCATCACCTCCCTCGTGCTCGGCTTCATCGCCGAGCCGACGGTCGCGGCCGTCATCGAGCCGGCCGTCGCCGCGGTCGTCGGCGAGAGCAGCGGGCGCGGGGTGTCCATCGCCGTGGCCCTGGCCCTGGCCACCACCGTGCAGATGGTGCTCGGCGAGCTCGTCCCCAAGTCGCTCGCCATCGCCTACCCGACCGGCACCGCCTACTTCCTCGCCCCGGTCATGCGGGTCTACGGCGTCGTCGTCAAGCCCGTGGTCGCCCTCTTCAACGGGTGCGCCAACTGGGTCGTCCACCGCCTCGGCATCGAGCCCCAGGAGGAGCTCCGCTCGGTGCGGGGCCTGGAGGAGCTGGACCTGCTGTTCCGGTCCTCGGGCGAGGAGGGCACGATCGACGAGGACTCGGTGAACCTGCTCACCCGGGCGGTGCGCTTCTCGGAGAAGTCCGCCGTCGACGCCCTGGTGCCGCGCCTGGAGACGGTCGGGGTCGCCGTGGACGAGACCGTCGCCGACCTCACCGCCCGTGCCGTCACCACCGGCTTCAGCCGCTTCCCGGTGTACGACGGCGACCTCGACGACATCGTCGGGGTCAGCCACGTCAAGGACGCCTTCGCCGTCCCCTACGAGCAGCGGGGCACCACGTCGGTCCGCGCCGTCATGGCCGAACCCCTCGTCGTGCCCGAGACGATGCAGCTGTCGGTGCTGCTCGTGCTCCTGCGCGAGCAGGCCACCCACCTCGCCGTGGTGGTCGACGAGCACGGCGGCACCGCCGGGGTCATCACGCTCGAGGACGTGCTCGAGGAGATCGTCGGCGAGATCGACGACGAGCACGACCGGGCGGCGCCGCCGCTCACCCGGGTCCAGCGCCCGGGGGAGTGGGTGCTCGGCGGCGGGCTGCACCGCGACGAGGTCTTCGACGCCTGCGGCCTCGAGCTGCCCGACGGGCCCTTCGAGACCCTCGCCGGGTTCGTCCTCGACACCCTCGGTCGGGTCCCGGAGGAGGGCGACGCCTTCGACCACGGCGACTGGAAGGTCGTCGTCCGCGAGATGGACCGGATGCGCATCGCCGCGGTCCTCCTCGTCGAGGGGAGCGGACGGTGAACGTCACCGCCCTCATCGCCAGCGTGCTGCTGCTGGCGGCCAACGCGTTCTTCGTCGCCGTCGAGTTCGCCCTCGTGGCCAGCCGGCGCACGCGGCTCTCGGCCCTCGCCGACGAGGGCAGCAAGGCCGCGGCCCGGGCGATGGACTCCATCAAGGACCTCTCCCGCCAGCTGGCCGGGGCCCAGCTCGGCATCACGATCTGCTCGCTGCTGCTGGGCTACGTCGCCGAGCCGGCCATCGCCCACGCCCTCGAGGACCTGCTGCAGGACCGGGTCGATGTGTCCGAGGGCGTGGCCACCACCGTGGGCTTCGGCCTCGCGCTGTCGATCGTGGTGTTCCTCCACATGGTCCTCGGCGAGATGGTGCCCAAGAACATCGCCATCGCCGAGCCCGAGCGCACCGTGCTCGTGCTCGACTGGGCCAACCGCCTGTACATGCGGATCTTCGGTCCGGTGATCGTCGTGCTCAACGCGCTGGCCAACGGCATCATCCGCCTGCTCGGTGCCGAGCCCGCCGACGAGATCTCCGACAGCCACACCTCCGACGAGCTGGCCGACATGGTCTCGGCGTCCCGCAAGGAGGGCCTGATCCACGACGTGCAGGACCAGATCCTGCGCGGTGCCCTCGCCATCGGCGAGGCACCGATCGGGCCCATGGTCGTGCCGCGCGACCGCATCGGGTTCGTTCCCCGCCGAGCCACGGCGGTCGAGGCCGAGCAGGAGGTCGTGCGCAGCGGGCACACCCGTCTCCTGGTCGTGGGTGAGGGCGGCCTCGACGACGTGCTGGGGTTCCTCCACGCCAAGGACCTCCTCACGATCCCCGAGGCGGGGCGCGCCGCGCCGCTGCCGCTCGGCAAGATCCGCCGGCTGCCCATCGTGCGCGACGACACGATCGTGGACGACGTGCTCCACGCCCTCCAGAAGGCCCGCGTCCACCTCGCCATCGTGGCCGATGCCCAGGGCCGCACCGTGGGCCTGATCAGCCTCGAGGACGCGCTGGAGGAGCTGGTCGGCGAGATCGTGGACGAGAGCGACAAGCTCCCGTCGGCCTGAGCCGTCCGTCACCGGATTGCAACATCTGCAACCGGGTCGTAGCCTGGCCAGTCGGCCCTGCCAGCTGTCCCCACCATGCTCCACCGCCTCCTCGCCCCCCTCGTGGTGACCCTCGCCGTCGCCGCTTCCCTCGCCGTGCCCTCCGCCGCCGGCGCCCAGACCGCGGACATCGAGCGCGCCCGTGCCGCCGCCGAGGACGCGGTGCGCCGGGTCTCCGACGCGGAGTCGGCCCTCGGTGCGATCGAGCGCGACATCGCCTCGCTCGAGGCCAAGGCCACCCAGGCCGAGGAGCGCCTCGCCTCGCTGTCGGGTTCGATGGAGGAGCTCGTGGTCGAGCGGTACACCTCCAGCGGCGACATGCCGCTGCTCACCACCGAGGACATCAACGAAGGCGTCAAGGCCGAGGCCCTCGCCCGCTACGTGAGCCAGGGCACCTTCGACACGATCGACGACTTCACCGAGGCCAAGGCCGAGCTCGACGAGGCCAGCGCTGCCCTCGCCGCCAAGCGCCAGCAGCAGGAGGCCAGCATCGAGTCGCTGCGCCGGGCCCTCGCCGACGTCCAGGCCGAGCTGAAGCGCCTCGAGGAGCTCGAGGCCAAGCGCCGTGCCGAGGAGGAGGCCCGCCGCCGTGCCGCCGAGGCCGAGGCGCAGCGGCGCGCCGCGGCGGAGGCCCAGACCCAGCAACGGGCGACGCAGGCCGCGGGCCGGACCTCGTCCGGCTCCGCCACGCGCAGCCCGGCGCCGGCACCGGCACCGGCGCCCGCCCCGACCACCTCGAGCGGCGGCGGCATGGTCTGCCCCGTGGCCGGTCCCCACTCCTTCATCGACTCCTGGGGCTACCCCCGCTCCGGCGGACGCTCCCACAAGGGCGTGGACATGATGGCGCGCACCGGCGTCCCGGTCGTCGCCCCGGTGTCGGGCACGGTGAGCCACCGTGGCAACTCCATCGGTGGCCTGTCGTTCCACCTGTCGGGCGACAACGGGCACTACTACTACGGCACCCACCTGTCCCGGTACGGCGCATCCGGCCGGGTGTCGGCCGGCACCGTCATCGGCTACGTCGGCGACACCGGCAACGCCCGGGGCATGCCCCACCTCCACTTCGAGATCCACCCCAACCACGGCGGCCCCGTCAACCCCTACCCGGCGACCCGAGCCGCCTGCGGGTAGGTCCCGTCAGTAGGGCCTCGGAACTCGCCCGAAGTTGGTAACCGCTGTTGCCGGATCTGGCAGGATCCCCGGCGTGACGCCCGACGAGCTCGCCGACCGCCTCCAGGAACTGCTCCGCACGGAGCTGGACGACCCCGACCTCGAGGTCGGCGGCCTGCGCCGGCTCACCGGGGGCGCCTCGCGCGAGACGTGGGCGTTCGAGGCCGCCGGCGAGCGGTTCATCCTGCAGCGGGAGCGGACCGGGTCACCCCGCACCGGTGCAATGGCGACCGAGGCGTCGATGCTGCGGGCTGCGGCCGACGCCGGCGTGCCCGTCCCGCCCCTCGTCAGCGCGTCCGGCGAACCGGGCACCCTCGGTGCCGGGTACCTCGTGTCCCGCTTCGTCGAGGGGGAGACGATCGCCCGCAAGATCCTGCGCGACGACGAGTTCGCGGCCGCTCGCGACCGCCTGGCCGCTGACTGCGGCCGCGCCCTGGCCGCGATCCACCGGGTCCCGACCGATGCGGTGCCCGGCCTGGAGCGCACCGACCAGGTCGCCCAGTACCGCACGGTCCTCGACGACTTCGGTGACCCGCACCCCACCTTCGAGCACGCCTTCCGGTGGCTGGAGGCCAACCGGCCGCCCTCGAGCGGCGATGCGATCGTCCACGGCGACTTCCGCCTCGGCAACCTCATGGTCGGACCCGATGGGCTGGAGGCGGTCATCGACTGGGAGCTCGCCCACATCGGCGATCCGATGGAGGACCTCGGCTGGCTGTGCACCCGGGCCTGGCGCTTCGGCAGCGACGAGCCGGTGGCGGGCGTGGGCCCCTACGACCAGCTGTTCGACGCGTACGCCGCGGCGTCCGGGCGGCCCGTCGACCGGGACGTCGTCCTGTGGTGGGAGGTCCTCGGCACCCTCAAGTGGGGGATCATGTGCATCATGCAGGCCCGGGCCCACCTGGAGGGTCTGTCGCGATCGATGGAGCTGGCCGCCATCGGCCGGCGGGTGTGCGAGAACGAGCACGACCTGCTCCTGCTGCTCGAGCCCGACGCGCTCGCCGCGGCGATCGCCCGCCCGGCACCGACCGGTGGGGGAGCACCCGGCCTGCACGGGCGCCCGACCGCAGCCGAGCTGCTCGAGGCGGTGCGCGAGTGGGTGGCCGGCGACGTGCGCGAGCAGGCCACGGGGCGGGTCGGGTTCCACAGCCGGGTCGCCGAGAACGTGCTGGCCACCCTCGAGCGCGAGGCCACGATGGGTCCGGCGATGGAGGCCGACCACACCGAGCGCCTGCAATCGCTCGGCGTGGCCGACGACCTCGCCTTCGCCGCCGGCGTCCGTGACGGCAGCCTCAGCGGCGACGAGGTGGTGCGGGCGATGGCGGAGTCCGTCGTCGACAAGCTCCGGGTCGCCAACCCCCGCTGGATCTGGCAGCGGTAGCGGAACGGGCTACGCGCCGCCGGAGCTGAGCCGAAGGCGAGGCGACCCAGAGACACAGGCCCTCGGCGGCGGAGCCGCCGGACCGAGCACCCACGGACGTGAGCGGTCACTACGCACCTATGGCGTGGTAGCCGCCGTCGACGTGGACGATCTCGCCGGTGGTCTGCGGGAACCAGTCCGACAGCATCGCCACGGTGCTGCGGGCCACGCCGGCGGAGTCGTTGACGTCCCAGCCGAGCGGGGAGCGGTCGTCCCACACGTCCTCGAACGCCGAGAAGCCGGGGATCGACTTGGCGGCCATGGTCCGGATCGGGCCCGCCGCGATCAGGTTCACCCGGACGTTCTTCGGACCGAGGTCGCGGGCGAGGTAGCGCGAGGTCGACTCGAGCGCGGCCTTGGCCACGCCCATCCAGTCGTAGGCCGGCCAGGCCTGGGTGGCGTCGAAGTCGAGCCCGACGATGGAGCCGCCCTCGGGCATGAGGGGCACGACGACGTCGGCGATGGTCTTGAGCGAGTACGCCGAGATCTGCATGGCGACGGCGACGTCCTCCCACGGCGCCTCGGTGAAGCCGCCACCGAGGCAGGACTCGGGGGCGAAGCCGATGGCGTGGAGGGCACCATCGACCCGGTCCCACTTGGCGCCGAGGGCGTCGCGGACGGCCTCGACGTGGTCCGGCACCGTGACGTCGAGCTCGAGGACGTCGGGCTCGGTGGGGAGCTTGCGTGCGGTGCGCTGGGTGAGGCGGAGCGCCCGGCCCGCGCCGGTGAGCACGATCTCGGCCCCCTCCTCCTGGGCCAGCTTGGCCACGCCGAACGCGAGGGACGCGTCCGTGAGGACACCGGTGATGAGCAGTCGCTTGCCGTCGAGGATTCCCATTGGTCTCCAGACCTCGGGGTGCGTGGCGACGTTACCGATGCGTCAGCCGGGGGGCCCGCAGGTGGCCGACGTCGACGAGGTGTCGCCGTCGGTGCAGGGGAGTCGGGTGCGGCCGACCCCGGCGCGCAGGGCCCGGTCGCCGACCGGCTCGGGCAGGGTGATCTCGGCGACGAGGTCCACCGTCAGGTCCGAGCACGGCCCCTCGACGTCGACGACGACCAGCTCGACGAGGACCTCGGTTTCGGACAGGTCCACCTGGGCGCGGTCGATGCGCCCGCAGCCCGGCTGCCCGAGGGCCGTGGCCGAGATGGTGTCCTCGTCGATGGCCTGCAGCCGATCCGGCCGGACCAGGCGGCCGTCGTCCTCGGCCCGGAGGAACAGGAAGGCGAGGGTCGCGACGACGATGACGCCGACGAGGGCCACGACGAAGGGCACGGGCGAGAGCTGCTGGGGCGGTCGGGCCGCGCCGTCGTCGAGGGGGTCCTGCACGGTCCGCCACGTTAGGACCGGTTTGGGTTCGGCCGAGGACCCCACCGGTAGAGTCCGCCGCGTGAAGATCGGAATCCTCGGAGGAACAGGCCCGGCCGGCTCCGCACTCGCGGCACGCCTCGCTGATGTGGGCTACGACGTCATCATCGGGTCGCGATCGGCGGACCGAGCCAAGGAGAAGGTCGACGAGCTGCTCGAGAAGTGGCCCGATCGCACCCTGGCCATCGAGGCGGGCGACAACGCCGCGGCCGCCGGTGCCGATGTCGTGGTCATCGCCACCCCGTGGGACGGCGCGACCCAGACCGCGGCCTCGGTGCGCGAGCAGCTCGGGCACAAGGTCGTCATCTCCATGGCCAACGCGCTCACCCGCATCGGCAAGGAGTTCCAGCCGCTGGTCCCGCCCCGGGGCAGCGTGGCCGCCAGCATCCAGGCCGTGGTGCCCGACTGCAAGGTCGCCGGCGCGTTCCACCACGTGCCGGCCAAGGAGCTCGGCGACCTCGACCACCCGATCGAGACCGACGTGCTGATCTGCTCGGACCACGAGGAGGCCACGGCCCTGACCACCGAGCTGATCCAGGCCATCCCCAACATGCGGCCCCTCGACGCCGGCGAGCTGTCGCAGTCCACCCCGATCGAGTCGTTCACGGCCGTGCTGCTCCAGCTCAACGTCCGCTACAAGACGCGGGTCGCGGTGAAGTTCAACGGGCTGCCCGACAGCCTCACCGGGCTTCCCAAGAAGCCGCCCCGCGCTGCGGTGGCTGCCGGCAGCGACGCCGACGAGGACGCCAACGCGACGTGAGCCAGCTGCGGCTCTACGACACGGCGCGGCGCGAGATCGTCCCGTTCGAGCCGGGCGAGGTCGTCACCATGTACACGTGCGGCATCACGCCGTACGACGCCACGCACCTCGGCCACGCCGCCGCCTACGTCGGCTACGACGTCCTCCAGCGCCGCCTGCGCGACCGGGGCCACGAGACGCGCTGCGTGCGCAACGTGACCGACGTCGACGACTCCATCCTCGGCCGGGCCCGCGAGATCGGCGTGCACTACCTCGACCTCGCCGCGGCCGAGACGGCCAAGTTCGACGACGACATGATCGCCCTCGGGATGCTCCCGTCGTGGAGCGAGCCCCGCGCCACCTCGGCCATCGCCGACATCCGCGGGTTCATCGGGATGGTGCTCGAGCGGGGCCACGCCTACCAGGCCGGCGGGGCCGTCTACTTCGACATCTCCACCTACGAGCGGTTCGGGCAGGTGTCGGGCTACGACCGGGCGACGATGCTCGAGTACGCGGCGGAGCGCGGCGGCAACGTCGACGACCCGAACAAGCGTGACCCGCTGGACTTCGTGCTGTGGCAGCCGTCCCTGCCCGACGAGCCCTCGTGGGACTCGCTGTGGGGTCCGGGCCGGCCCGGCTGGCACATCGAGTGCTCGGCGCTGGCCTTGCGCGAGCTCGGCACCACCATCGACCTCCACGGTG
The DNA here is from genome assembly GCA_024128875.1 of Salinilacustrithrix flava. Lineage (GTDB taxonomy): Bacteria > Actinomycetota > Acidimicrobiia > Acidimicrobiales > Salinilacustritrichaceae > Salinilacustrithrix > Salinilacustrithrix flava. The sequence goes on along the minus strand of JAMYFF010000007.1, from coordinate 190,661 downwards.
GGGGAGCGGACCTGATCTTCCCGCACCACGAGTGCGAAGCGGCCCAGTCCGAGTCCGCCACCGGCGAGCCCTTCGTGCGCCACTGGATGCACCAGGCGATGGTCCGCATGGACGGCGAGAAGATGTCCAAGTCGCTCGGCAACCTCGTCTTCGTGTCGGTGCTGCGCGAGGACTGGGAGCCCATGGCCATCCGCCTCGCCGTCGTCAAGCACCACTACCGGGACGGGTGGGAGTGGCACGACGACCTCATGCCCGCGGCCGCCGATCGCCTCGCACGCTGGCGCGCCGGCGCCGCGGCCGGAGGCGACGGGACCGCCGTGCTCGAGACCGTGCGAGCCCACCTCGACGAGGACCTCGACACCCCCGGCGCCATCGAGGCGATCGACGTCGCGTCGGCAGCCGGCGCCGACGTCACGGCCGCTGCGCTGCTGCTCGGCGTCCGCCTCTCGCCCGACGGCTGAGGGATCTGCCGACGCAGGTCGGGTTCTCGCTGGTACGTTCCGACCCATGGGGGACGACCGCGAGTACGGACAGCTCTATCCGGTCGCCAGGGGGTTGATCCGACCGCTGATGCACGCGCTCTGGCGCATCAACGTCACCGGTGCGCACAACGTGCCGGCCGAGGGCCCGGCGATCTTCTGCCCGAACCACATCTCGTTCTTCGACTCCATGGTCCTGCCCGTCGTGCTGCCCCGCCGGATCAGCTACGTCGGCAAGGCCGAGTACATGGACTCGTGGAAGACCCGCCACATCTTCCCGGCCATCGGCATGATCCCCATCGACCGCGAAGGGGGCAGCGCCAGCCAGCGCGCCCTCGACACCGCCACCCGGGTCCTCGAGCGCGGTGAGCTGTTCGGCATCTACCCGGAGGGCACGCGCTCGCGCGACGGGCGGCTCCACCGCGGGCACACCGGTCCGGCGCGCCTCGCCCTGCGCACCGGTGCCCCGCTGATCCCCGTCGGCCTGCGCGGCACCGACCGCATCCAGCCGGCTGGTGCTGCGCTGCCCCAGCCGTTCCGGTCCTGCCAGGTCAACATCGGTGCGCCCATCGACGTCACCCGGTACCGGGATCGGGCCGACGACCGCCTCGTGCTGCGCCAGCTCATCGACGAGGTCATGTTCGAGATCCGCAAGCTCTCGGGCCAGGAGTACGTCGACACCTACGCCAACAAGCGCGACGACGAGCGCGAGCCCGAGGCCTCCGACGTCGCCGTCCCGGCGCCGGTGGCCGAACCGGTCGAGCTCGGCAACGGCAACGGCCACCCGAGAGCCGAGCCCGAGCCCGCCCGCCAACCAGCGCGCGAGCGGGTGCTGGTGGGTGCCGGCGGCGCCCACGACGTCGAGGACGTCGCCGACGTCGAGGTCCACCACGACGTGGACGTCCGTCGCTCCTCGGCCGACGTGCTCTCGAAGTGGTGGTCCTAGGTTCGCGCTGAGCCGCGTGGGAGGCTCGTCGTCCATGGACCAGGACGCCGTCGACCTCGCCCTGCTCGTCTTCCGCTGCGCCATCGGCGCGGTGATGTTCGCCCACGGGTGGAACCACGTGTTCCGGGGCGGGAAGATCGAGGGCACCGCCGGCTGGTTCGCCTCGCTCGGCATGAAGCCCGGCATCCTCCACGCCTGGCTGGCCAGCGTCGCCGAGCTCGCCGCCGGTGCCTCGCTCGTGCTCGGGCTGCTCACCCCGCTCGGCGCCGCCGCGGTGGTCGGCACCATGACCGTGGCGCTGGTCACCAACCACCGGGGCAACGGCTTCTTCATCTTCCGGCCCGGTGAGGGCTGGGAGTACGTGATGACCCTCATCGCCGCCGGCGTGGCCCTCGGCGTCGTCGGTCCGGGCAGCTGGTCGCTGGACGAGGCCCTGGACCTGTTCCAGCCCGTCCCCGGCAGCGACGGCCTCTGGATCGTCCTCGCCGCCGGCTTCGGCGGCGCCCTGGCCCTGTTGGTCACGTTCTGGCGCCCGGCGGTGGGCGACGGCGAGTCTTGACGACGACGATCCAGAGGCTCCGCCTCCACTTCGTGTGCGGTCTCACGACCGGCATCCAGTTCGACGTGCCCCGCACACCCGGTGCGTTCCGAAGGCAGCAGGCGGAGACGGCCTCGGCCCTCGGCGAGGAGATCGCCGGATGGGAGGTTCGAGTCCCCGAGAGCTACGCGGACCTGCGGACCAGCTCACGCAGCGGTCTCGATGTGCAGCCGCGGGTGTGGGACAAGGACTCCGTCGGTACGACCCGGCTCCCGGTCGGTTTCCTCCGGTTCACCAAGGACGCCGCCGTCGACGCTCGAGCCGGTGCGGTCGCTGATGTCGAAGCGCAACTCGAGCTCCTGGTCTGGGCCGACGGCACAGCGGTGATCGTGGCCTCTGTGAAGCCCGATCTCCCTGGGGCGATCTCGCCCGAACAGGCACAGCAGTGGATCGACGCGACCACGTTCGGCCACCTCGACGAGGCGCTGCGATCGCACGCGCAGGCACTCCTCGATGCAGTCGAGCGGAGGCTCTCTGGACCCGAGCACGGAGGCCCGGCGGTCTCGGGACCGATCGGTGATGTCGAGGTGCGCTACGTCGGCCGCCACCGTCTGGTGCACATCGACGCCGAGCCGTGTGCGGCGTCGGTGGATGACATCGGCAGGGCCATGTACTCGGATGCCCTCGACCAGAACCTGGTGGACATCAGCTCCGACGAGCGAAGGTACGCCGCCCCGGCCAACGGCATCTCGATCGAGATCGCGCCTGGTCAGCAGTCGATGCTGTTGCCGGTCGCTCGCTACTACCAGCGATGGATCGCTGCCATCACCAAGGCGGACGACGAGCTGTACGACGAGATCGTTCGGCTGTCGACGGCGTCGCAGGCCTTCGGCGAGGATTCGCACACGCAGGGGCATGCGCGGCAGCTGTTCTACGAGCACAGAGACGTGCTCAACGCGCAGACCCCGGTGCACACGACGGCGTGGAACACCTACGTGTCGACGTGGCGGGTGGCCGAGCTGCAGGCAGACGTGGAGGAGAAGGTGGCGGTCGTCGACGAGCTGAACCGCAGCCTTCGGGAGAACGTCGCCAACCGCATCGCTGCGAGGACGGGCGCAGTGGTGACGTTCCTCACGGCGCTGACGCTCGTGAGCATCGTGACCGGGATCGCTGCGTTCGTCCTCAGCGAGGAGCGCCTGTCGACGCTCACCCGCTGGAGCCTGGTCGGCGCTTCGCTGTTCCTCGCGCTCACCCTCTTCGCAGTGAGCATCCAGCCCCTGCTCGTGCGGCGCGTGGGTCGTGGGCGTACGGGTGCGGTCGCCGACCGCTGAGCTGGAGGAGACGACAACGACCTTCGTCGCCCTCCGGGGGCATCGCTACCCTCCAGCAGATGCCCGATCAGATCGCCGTCACGCTCCCCGATGGATCCAGCCGCGAGCTGCCCACCGGGTCCACTGCCGGCGACCTCGCCCGCTCGATCGCCCGGGGCCTGGCCAAGAAGGCGGTCATCGCCGAGGTCAACGACGCCGAGCGCGACCTGAGCCACGAGCTGGTCGACGGCGACCGCGTCGCGATCGTCACCGCTGATTCGGACCAGGGCCTCTACGTCATCCGGCACTCGACGGCCCACGTCCTGGCCCAGGCCGTGCTCGAGCTGTTCCCGGGTGCCACGTTCGGCATCGGGCCGCCCGTGGAGAACGGCTTCTACTACGACTTCGAGCTGCCCGACGGCGGCACGTTCCACGAGGAGGACCTCGAGCGCATCGAGGCGCGGATGCGGGAGATCCTGAAGGAGTCCCAGCCCTTCGTGAAGAGCGAGATCGGCGCGGACGAGGCCCGGAAGATCTTCGCCGACCACAAGTACAAGCTCGAGATCATCGAGAACGCGTCCACCGACCCGATGTCGGCCACGTCGGAGCGGGGCGAGGTGCGCTGCTACGAGAACATCCCGCCCGAGCCGCGCCCGAACCAGACCTTCCACGGCCACGACGGCTTCATCGACCTCTGCCGCGGTCCGCACGTGCCGACGACCAGCGACCACCTCGGCCACTTCAAGCTGATGCGCGTCGCCGGCGCCTACTGGCGTGGCGACGAGAAGAACCCCCAGCTGCAGCGCATCTACGGCACGGCGTGGGCGACGAAGGCCGATCTGCAGGCCCACCTCGACCACCTCGAGGAGGCGGCCAAGCGCGACCACCGCAAGCTCGGCACCGACCTCGATCTGTTCAGCTTCCCCAACGAGCTCGGCGGCGGCCTCGCCGTGTGGCACCCCAAGGGCGGCATCGTCCGCAAGCTGATGGAGGACTACTCGCGGGAGCGCCACGAGGCCGGTGGCTACGAGTTCGTCTACAGCCCGCACCTGTCCAAGGCCGGGGTGTTCGAGACCTCCGGCCACCTCCACTGGTACGCGGACGGCATGTACCCGCCGATGGAGATGGACAACGGCACGTACTACATGAAGCCGATGAACTGCCCGATCCACTGCTTGATCTACGGCAGCCGGCAGCGCAGCTACCGCGAGCTCCCGCTCCGGCTCTTCGAGCTGGGCAACGTCTACCGCTACGAGCGGGCCGGCACCCTGCACGGCCTGCTCCGCATCCGGGGCTTCACCCAGGACGACAGCCACATCTACGTCACCGAGGACCAGCTCGCCGACGAGATCACGGGGTTGCTCGACTTCGTGCTGTCGGTGCTGCGGGCCTTCGGGTTCGAGGACTTCACCTTCAACCTGTCGACCAAGGACCCGGAGAAGTACGTCGGCAGCGACGAGATCTGGGAGCAGGCCACCGAGGCCCTGCGCGAGGCGCTCGATCGCCACGGCCTGGAGTACGCGGTCAAGGAGGGCGACGCCGCCTTCTACGGCCCCAAGATCGACATCGACGTGCGCGATGCCATCGGCCGCTCCTGGCAGCTGTCGACGATCCAGGCCGACTTCAACCTGCCCGAGCGCTTCGACCTCGAGTACGTCGGTGCCGACAACGAGCGGCACCGGCCGATCATGTTGCACCGGGCCCTGTTCGGGTCGATCGAGCGCTTCTTCGGCGTGCTGCTCGAGCACTACGCCGGCGCGTTCCCGACCTGGCTGGCACCGGTCCAGGCCGTGGTGTGCCCGGTGGCCGACGAGCACGAGGACCACGCCCAGACCGTCGCCGACCGCCTCCGCGACGCCGGCGTGCGGGTCGAGGTGTCGGCGGCCGACGACGGCCTCGGCGCCCGCATCCGCCGCCACAAGATGGAGAAGGTGCCCCACATCCTCGTGGTGGGCGGCGACGACGTGGCCAACGACACCGTCGCCGACAACGTGCGCGGCGGCGACAAGCCCGAGCGCGACATCCCCGTGGCCGACCTCATCGAGCGCATCACCGCCGAGATCCGTGACCACGCCTGAGCACGAGCGAGCCCGCTCGCCCCTGGACCGGCTGTGGGCCGGGTGGCGCACGGCGTACATGGACGAGGTCACCGCCGACGGCAACGCCGGACTCTCCGCCGAGCAGGGTTCCGTGTTCACGCGGATCCTCCGGGCGATCGACGCCGGGGACCTCACCGACGAGGCGGCGTACCTCATCCATCGTGGCGACCACGCCTTCGCCATCCTCAACGCCTACCCCTACGGCACCGGGCACCTGCTCGTCATGCCCTACCGCGAGGTCGGCGCGCTCGAGGAGCTGACGGGGGAGGAGTCCGCCGACGTGTGGCGCCTCGTGAACGAGTCGGTGCACGCCATCAAGGCGGCCTACCGGCCCGAGGGCGTGAACGTGGGCTTCAACCTCGGGCGGGCGGCGGGCGCCGGCGTGCCGACCCACGTGCACGGCCACGTCCTGCCCCGCTGGGACGCCGACTCCAACTTCATGACCACGATCGCCGAGGCGCGCGTGCTGCCCGAGCCGCTGTCGGTGACGTGGGAGAAGCTGCGCGCTGCCTGGCCCACGTGACGGACGCGTCGCCCGCGGAGCGAGGATTCGCGGGCGATGCATGCCACACTCGGAGCCTGAACAGCGCGAGCCGGTGAACGACCGACTCGGGAGCACCCGTGAGGAACTCTTGCCCATCGCAGCTGCGATGAGGCGCGGCGGATGATCGCACGACCGGTCTCCGCGCGCTGAGGTCCCCGCAGCCGTGACCTCGGCCATGGTGCTCCTGGGGGTCGCACCCTCGGGCCAGCGCCAGCCGACCGGAGACGCATGTCAACGATTCAACTGAGGAACATCTACAAGGTGTTCGGCCGTCGCTCGGCCGAGGCCGTCGAGCTGCTGCGCGATGGCGTATCGCGAGAGGAGGCCCAGGAGCGGACCGGTGCCGTCCCGGCGGTCATCGACATCAGCCTCGACATCGAGCCCGGTGAGCTGTTCGTCGTCATGGGCCTGTCCGGTTCGGGCAAGTCGACGCTCGTGCGCACCATCAACCGCCTCCACGAGCCCACCGCCGGCACCATCGAGCTCAAGGGCCGGGACATCACCCGGCTCGGCCCGGCCGAGCTGCGGGAGGTCCGCAGCTCGAGCGTCAGCATGGTGTTCCAGCACTTCGCCCTGTTCCCGCACCGCACGGTCCTGGAGAACGCGGCGTGGGGCCTCGAGGTCCGCCGGCGCGGCCGCAGCGAGCGCGAGGAACGATCCCGCGAGGCGCTGCGGCTCGTCGGCCTCGAAGGCTGGGAGGACAGCTACCCCGACCAGCTCTCCGGCGGCATGCAGCAACGGGTCGGTCTGGCCCGCGCCCTGGCCACCGACGCCGACGTGCTGTTGATGGACGAGGCGTTCAGCGCCCTCGATCCGCTCATCAGGCGCGAGATGCAGGACCAGCTCGTGGAGCTGCAGGACACGCTGCACAAGACCATCGTGTTCATCACCCACGACCTCAACGAGGCCATGCGCCTCGGTGACCGGATCGCGGTGCTCAAGGACGGTCGCCTCGTGCAGGTCGGCACGGCCGAGGACATCCTCCAGGATCCCGCCAACGACTACGTCGCCAGCTTCGTCCAGGACGTGGACCGGTCCCGGGTCCTGACCGCCGGTTCCGTCATGGAGAAGCCGCAGGCCGTGATCACCACCCACGACGGCCCCCGTGCAGCGATGCGCGCGATGCGCTCGCTGCAGGTGTCCGGGCTCCTCGTGGTGGATGCGCACCGCAAGCTCCGCGGGTACGTCACCGATGACGACGTCGCCACGGCCATGCGCCACGACGCCAAGAGCCTCGAGTCCGCCATCCGCACCGACGTGGCCACCATCTCGCCCGACGTCCCGCTCGTCGAGCTGTTCGTGCCGGCGGCCGAGACGCCGCTGCCCCTGCCCGTGGAGGACGAGCACGGCCGCCTCGTGGGCGTCGTGCCACGGGTGACCTTGCTCGCGGCCCTCGGCGGGCAAGCCGTCGACACCCCAGACGCGCTCCAGGAGGAGGACCACCGTGGTTGAGATCCCCCGCATCCCCATCGGTGAGCGCGTCGACGAGGGGGTCGACTGGCTGACCGACAACCTCGGCGGCTTCTTCGACCTCGTCGCCGACCAGGTCCGCTGGCTGGTGGACCACCTCGAGGACCTGCTGCTGTGGCCGCCGGCCATCGTGCTGGCCGCGCTCATGGGGCTGCTGGCCTGGCGGCTGCGCAGCGTCACCTTCGGTGCCTTCACGTTCGTGTCGATGCTCTTCATCGAGAGCATGACCCTGTGGGAGGAGTCGATGTCCACGCTGTCGCTGGTGGTCATCGCCACCCTGGTCGCGGTGGCCGTCGGCATCCCGCTCGGCATCGCTGCGGCCAGCAACGAGCGGGTGTCCTCCCTCCTGCGCCCCGTCCTCGACTTCATGCAGACGATGCCGGCGTTCGTCTACCTGATCCCCGCGATCACCTTCTTCGGCATCGGCGCCGTGCCCGGCGTGGTCGCGACGGTGGTCTTCGCCATGCCGCCGGCCGCTCGCCTGACCGAGCTGGGCATCCGCCAGGTCGACACCGAGGTGGTCGAGGCCGCTGAGTCCTTCGGCGCACCGCCCCGGCAGGTCCTGCGCAAGGTGCAGCTGCCGCTCGCGCTGCCGACGATCATGGCCGGCGTCAACCAGGTGATCATGCTGGCCCTGTCGATGGTCGTGATCGCCGGCATCGTCGGTGCCGGCGGCCTGGGCGCCGAGGTCTTCCGTGGCATCACCCGCCTCGACGTCGGCGTCGGCTTCGAGGGTGGCCTCGCCGTGGTGATCCTGGCGGTCTTCCTCGATCGCACCACCGCATCGATCGGGTCGTCCGGTCGTCGCACGCCCCCGGCGGGCACCGCCTGACCCCAGATCTCACCGAGTTCCCCCAATCAAGGAGAGAGAATGCGAATGCAACGCAACCTTCGACTGCTCGGGGCCCTGCTGGCCCTTGCGCTGTTCGTGGCCGCCTGCGGCGACGACGACGCCGAGACCACAGCCGGCGACGACCCCGCCACCGAGGAGGCAGCCGGTGACGGCGGCACCATCGAGATCGGCATGATCCCGTGGGACGAGGACATCGCGGTCACGCACCTGTGGACCCACATCCTCGAGGAGCAGGGCTACACGGTCGAGACCACCCAGCTCGACGCCGCCCCCACCTTCCAGGGCCTCGCGGCCGGCGACCTCGACGTCTTCCTCGACGCCTGGCTTCCGTCCACCCACGAGGACTACTGGGACGAGTACGGCGACGAGCTCGAGGACCTCGGCACCTGGTACGACCAGGGAACGCTCAACCTCGCCGTGCCGTCCTACGTCGACGTGGACACGATCGGTGACCTCGCCGGCCAGGCCGAGATGTTCGACGGCCAGATCATCGGCATCGAGCCGGGCGCGGGCCTCACCCGCGTGACCCGCGAAGAGGCGATGCCCGGCTACGGCCTCGAGGGCTACACCCTCGTCGAGGGCAGCACCCCGGCCATGCTGGCCGAGCTCGAGCGGGCGCTCGACAACGAGGAGCCCGTCGTCGTGACCCTGTGGCACCCCCACTGGGCCTACGCGGCGTACGACATCAAGGACCTCGAGGATCCCGACGGCCTGATGGGCGGTGCAGAGGAGCTGCACGCCGTCGCCCGCAGCGGCTTCAGCGAGGAGTTCCCCGAGGTCGCCGAGTGGTTCGGCAGCTTCGAGCTCACCGATGACCAGCTCGCCAGCCTCGAGGACCTGATGTTCAACACCTACGACTCCGGCCAGGAGGCCGAGGCCGTCGACGAGTGGCTCCAGGACGAGGCCAACGCCGACGTCGTGGAGAGCTGGATCAGCTGATCGAGCGTGACGTGCGCCGCGTTCGGGACCCCGAACGCGGCGCACGGTAGCGTCGAGCCGTGACCGAACCCGAGGAGTACACCGACGAGCTGCCCGAGGACCTCGACGCCGCGGGCTACGTCGGTCCCTACGTCTTCCCCGACAACAACCGCCGGCGCATCCCCGGCTACCTGTACCTGCTCACCGCCGCGGCCTGCATCGCCGTGTGGGCCATCGCCGGGGACGACGCCGTGCTGGTGAACGACGGCATCCTCATCGTCGGCATCGTGCTCGCGCTCGTCGGTGGCTACCACCTGCTCGCCGGGTTCGATCTCGAGGTCGACGAGCGCGACGCCCTGGTCGAGGCATCCCGTGCCGTCGGCTTCCCGGTCGGCCACGCCTCGGCGCAGATGGGCTGGCGGGGTCTGCGGAGCCGTCCGACGTGGCGGATCCTGCTCTACTCGGCCGAGGAACCGCCCGAGCAGCGAGGCTTCGTGCTCGTCGACGGCGTCGACGGCGCGATCGTCGACACCCTCGTGGAGGGCAACCCCGAGGACTGGTCAGACCTCGACGGAAAGCTCACCGCGTAGGTCCATCCACTCGGGAGCCGCGCCGGCGAGCGCCTCCAGCGCCACCCCCACCAGGCCGGGGGTCTCGCCGCGGGCCTCGGAGACCGAGCGGAGCCAGGCCACGTGGTCGGCGACGATGCCAGGGTCCGCGACGTGCGCGGCGGCCTCGGCACCGCGGAGGAGCCCGTCGAGGTCCTCCTGCAGGCGGACCAGCTCGTGCGGGCGCGCATCGGCGAGGGGGTGGATGCGCTCGACCATGCTGCGCAGCGTGGCGTCGAGGACTCGGTGGCGGGCGAGGCTGTCGAGGTGGGGCGGGGCCTCCACCGTCGGCGAGGCGAGCACGGGTGGTTCCTCTGCCCAGGCCTCGAGCAGCTCGTCCACCTCGGCGACCGTGGCGCAGCTCGCGTCGGCGCCCAGCGCCGCCACCCGGCCCGGCTCGTCGAAGGCGGCGCCGCCGACGACCACGGGCACGCCGGCCTCGTGGCAGGCCTCGATCGAGCGGCGGGCGCCGGGGAGGTTCCGGTCCATCGAGCAGCTGAGGCCCACCGCGACGGGGTCGGCGTGCGCGACGAAGCGCCCCAGCTCCCGTGCTGGCGCAGACGAGCCGAGGAAGAGCGTGGACCACCCGCGGGATCGCAGCTGCTCGGACAGCATGCGGGCGGGCAGGACGTGCCACTCGTCCTCGGCGCAGGCGACCACCACGCGACGATCGTCGTCGGGCGAGCCGGTGGCGGCGCATGCAACCGTGAGCGCGTGGTCCACGATCGCCGATGCCGCGTGCTCGTCGGCGACGGTCCATGCCTGGGACTGCCACCGGGCACCGACGTCGACCTGGACCTCGACGAGGAGGGCGATCGCCGCGTCCAGGCCCTCGGAGACGGTGAGCTCGCGCACGATCCCGGCGAGCTCGTCACGTCGACGCGCTTCGATCAGCTCGATGATCGCCGCGGGCTCGGGACGGGCCATCGGGCCAGTATGTCGGGATCGGCGCGTCGCCCACACGGGCGGTGCTTCCTAGGATGGCGCCCGTGGCCGGGACCGCTGCAGACGACAGCCAGCTCCTGCAGCTGAACCTGGCTCTCGAAGCCGGCCGGCTGGGCGTGTGGGACTGGGATCGTGAGGCCGACGCGGTGACCTGGTCGGTGGAGATGGAGCGTCTCGCCGGGGTGCCGTCGGGGAGCTTCGGCGGCACCTTCGAGGACTTCATGGCTGCGGTCCACCCGGAGGACCGTGACCGGGTGGCAGCCACCATCGAGCGAGGGCTGGCCACCGGCCGCCACGTCGTCGAGCACCGCTTCCTCCACCCCGACGGCACGGTCGTCTGGATCGAGGGACGGGGTTCGGCCCGCCGGGACGATGCCGGCGACGTGGTCGGGTTGGTCGGGATCGCCATGGACGTCACCGACCGGGTCCGCCACCGGGAGCGGCTCGAGGCCGAGCAGCCGGTGCTGAGCGCGCTCGATCGGATCAGCCTCCAGCTCAACCGCGAGCGGGACCGGGCTCGCCTGGCCGAGACCGTGGTGGAGGTGGCCGCCGAGGCGCTCGGCGCGGACGGCGCCGGCCTCGTGCGCCGGCCGAGCGTCCTGCACCCGTGGGAGGTCGTCGCCGCCACGGCCGGGGCGGATGCCGCGTCGGAGGAGGCAGCCCGCGTCGTGTCGGACGCCGCGCCCCGGGGCGCCGGCCCGCGCGTCCATGAGGCGCCCGGCGCACTCGCGGTGCCGGTCGAGTGGGAGCCGGACCTCACCGAGCTGCTCGTCGTGCTCCACCACGGGGCCGTGCCCGCCGGTGCGGCGCGACTGCTGGGCGGGCTCGGTGCCCATGCGGCGACCGCGCTCGAGAACGCGCGCCTGCACGAGGTGGCTCGCGCCAAGCTCGCCGAGCGGACCCGCGTGCTGGCCGAGCGCGACGAGGTCAGCCGCCAGCTCCAGCGCAGCCTGCTGCCACCCGACCTCCCGGTGATCCCGGGCCTGGACCTGGCGGCCGGCTACCTGCCGATGACCCAGGGGATCGGCGGCGACTTCTACGACATCTTCCCGCTCCACGACGGGTCCTGGGGGATCGTCCTCGGCGACGTCTGCGGCAAGGGTCCCGCCGCGGCCGGCATCACTGCGCTGGCTCGGCACACCCTGCGAGCGGCGGCCATGGCCCGGCACCGTCCGGCCGAGGCGGTCCAGGTGCTGAACCAGGCGATGACGGAGCTGGCCGAGCGCACGTTCTGCACGGTCGTCGACGCCCGGCTCCGCCCGGTCGACGGGCGGGTGTGCGTGGAAGCCGCGGTGGCCGGCCACCCGCCGATCCTCGTGCTGCGGGCCGACGGGTCGCTCGAGCAGGTCGGCCCCACCGGCCACCTCGTCGGCATGTTCGACCACATCGAGAGCGGGGAGACGTCCGTCGAGCTCGGCCCGGGCGACACGTGCGTGCTCTACACCGACGGGGCCACCGACGTGCGCCGGGACGGCGAGGTGTTCGGCGACGACCGGCTGGCCGACGTCGTGCACGGCTGCCGCGGGATGTCGGCGGCGGCGACGGCACGCTCCATCGAGCTGGCGGTGGTCGACTACCAGCGGGGAGACATCAGCGACGACCTCGCCGTCGTGGTGCTGCGGGTGCCCGAGTCCGCCGTCTGATCAGCGGACCGCGGTGATGGTGCGCTCGGCGCTGCGGAGGTGGCCGGCCACCACGTCGACCGCCTCGCGCACCACGTCGAGGATCCCGACCGTGGCGTCGGCGTCGGCTATGCGGGCCTGGCGTCCCCAGTCGTCGGTGGCGATGGCATCGATGCGGTCGGCGCAGCGCTCGGCGGTGTGCTCGAGCTGATCCAGCAGGGCGGGCAGCGGCGTGTGCTCGTCCTCCCACCAGCTGCCGCGGAGGTCGGCCACCCCGGGGTGCAGGACGGGGTCGTCGTCGCTGCGCACCTGCTCGAGGGCCCGGTCGAGGAGGGCGAGCACGCCGTCCGCGGCGAGGAGGTGGTCGGCGGCCGAACGGCCGTCGGGACCGATGCGGCGGGCCAGCTCGTCGGGATCGGCCTGCTGGCCGTCGTCGGTGTCGCTGGTCTCGTCCGGGCGGGCGAGCACCCCGCGGAAGCGGCGGGGGAAGGAGCGCACGGCCACGGCAGCATCGCTCGGGCTCAGGTGGTCGGTCGGCAGGGAGGCCATGGTCCCGACGGTATCGGCCGGGTGCTTGGTACGCTTTGCGCGTGTTCGATGGCCGCTTCCGCACCAGCGTCGAGAAGGGCCTGAAGCCGGTCGGCGCCAACCTGCGTCGTGCGGGCATCAAGGCCGACCACCTCACCGCGTTCGGCGTGCTGATGTCGGGTGCCGCCGCGGTGGCCATCGCCAACGGTGCGCTGCGCGGCGGCCTGCTGCTGCTCGCCCTCACCGCCATCCCCGACGTCCTCGACGGCGCCGTGGCCAAGGCGTCCGGCACCGCGTCCCCCAGGGGGGCGTTCTTCGACTCGACCATGGACCGCGTGGCCGACGCCGTTCTGCTCGGCGGCGTCGCCTGGTACCTCGACAGCACCGAGCCGGGCCGCATCGGCCTGCTCCCCATGGCGGTGCTCGGCGCCTCCCTCCTGATCTCCTACGAGCGGGCCAAGGCCGAGGCCCTCGGCTTCGATGCCCGGGGCGGCCTCATGGAGCGAGCCGAGCGGCTGATCCTGCTCGGCTTCGCCCTGCTGTTCGACTCGCTGCTGATCCCCGTGCTCTGGATCATGTTGGTGCTCACCCTGATCACCGCCGGGCAGCGCTTCATGAAGGTGTGGAAGCAGGCGTCGGCCACCGTGCCCCAGGCCACGCCCATCGACCGCGACCGCCGCCGCCGCACCCTGCGACGGGTCGAGCGCCAGCAGCGCGCCGCCCGCCGCCGGCGCCGCGCCCGCCCGTAGCCGCGGGCCGCACGGCTCGTGCCCGGGTCCCGCCTCCTCACCGCGTTCCAGGCGGCCTCCGCCGTCGCCGGCAAGGTCCCCCCACCCGCGCTCGGTCCGCTGGCCCGCCTCGGCGGCACCGGCGCCGCGCTGCCCGACGCCACGCGTCGCATGCTGGTGGCCCGGAACCTCCAGCGGGTCGATCCGAGCCTCACCGGCCTGGCCCTGCGCCGGGCCGTGAACCGCACCTTCGAGTCCTACGCCGCCTACTGGCTCGAGGCGTTCCGGCTGCCCACGCTCAGCCCCGCCGAGCTCGACGCCGGCATGTCCTACGAGGGCTACGAGCACCTCGAGCGCTCGCTGCACCGTGGCAAGGGCACGATCCTCGTCCTGCCCCACCTGGGCGGCTGGGAGTGGACGGGCTTCTGGTTCACCCGGGTCGTCGGCGTCCCGATCACCGCGGTCGTGGAGCGCCTGGAGCCCCCGGAGGTGTTCGAGTGGTTCACCGAGTTCCGCACCCGCCTCGGCATGCACATCGTGCCCCTCGGCCCGAACGCGGGCCGCGAGGTCATCAAGGCGCTCAAGCGCAACGACCTCGTGTGCCTGCTCAGCGACCGCGACATCGACGGGTCCGGCCCCGAGGTCGAGTTCTTCGGAGAGCGGACCACGCTGCCGGCCGGGCCGGCGACGCTCGCGCTGCGCACCGGCGCCGACCTGGTGCCCGGCGCCATGTTCCAGCAGCCCCGCGGCGGGCACCACGCCGTGGTCCGCCCGCCCATGCTCATCGAGCGCCGAGGCGGCCTGCGCGACGATGTCGCCCGCATCACCCAGGACATCGCGCACGAGCTGGAGTCCCTCATCCGCATCGACCCCACCCAGTGGCACCTCATGTCACCGAACTGGCCGAGCGACCACGAGGCCCTGGCCGCAGCAGGACGCTCCACCGGCCCGGCAGGCTCGGGCGGCCCGGCATGAAGATCGGCATCCTCTGCCCCTACAGCGTCACCATCCCCGGCGGCGTCCAGGGCCAGGTGCTCTCGCTGGCCCGTGCCCTGCGCACCAAGGGGCACCCCACCCGGGTGCTGGCCCCCGCGGACGGCGTCCCGCCCGACGCCGGCGTCACCCCGCTCGGCGTCAGCGTGCCCACCGCAGCCAACGGCTCGGTCGCGCCGGTGGCACCCGACCCGTCGGCGCAGCTGCGCACGATGCGGGCCATCCTCGACGAGGGCTTCGACGTGCTCCACCTGCACGAGCCGCTCGCCCCCGGCCCGACCATGACGGCGCTGCTCCTGAACGCGGTGCCGATGATCGGCACCTTCCACGCCGCCGGCGACTCGAGCTCCTACCGCTACGCCGCCCCGATCCTGCGGTGGGGTCTGCGTCGGCTCCGCCACCGCGTCGCCGTGTCGCCCGACGCCCGTGCGCTGGCCCACCGGTACCTGTCGGGGGAGTACGAGCTGCTCTTCAACGGCATCGAGATCGATCGCTACGCAGCGGGCCCGGTCACGGCCGGCGACGGCCCCACCATCTTCTTCTGCGGCCGCCACGAGCCCCGCAAGGGCCTGGCCCTGCTGCTCGAGGCGCTCCAGTCGCTGCCCTCCGACGTCACGGTCTGGGTCGGCTCCGACGGGCCCGAGACCGAGCGGCTGCAGGCGGCCTACGCCGGCGACCGTCGCATCGTGTGGCTGGGCCGGATCAGCGACGAGGACAAGATGGCCCGCCTGCGCGGTGCCGACGTGTTCTGCGCGCCGGCGCTGATGGGGGAGTCCTTCGGTGTCGTCCTGCTCGAGGCGATGGCCGCCGGTACCGCCGTGGTGGCCAGCGACCTCGACGGCTACCGCAACGTCGCCACCCACGGCCAGGACGCCCTGCTCGCCACCGTCGGCGACGCCGCTGCGCTGGCGGCGGCGCTGCGCCGCGCCCTCGACGACGAGCAGCACCGCGCCGAGCTGGTGGCGGCCGGGCACCAGCGGGCCGCCCAGTTCTCCATGGACCTGCTGGCCGATCTGTACCTGGAGCGCTACGAGCGGATCAGCGCGACCCGCTCGTAGCGCCCGCAGTCGTCAGCCTCAGGCGTCGGATCCGTTGCGGCGCACCAGGTGGCGGCCGCCGAGGGCCGCGAGCACCGCAGCGCCGGCGAGGGCCAGGAGCAGGCCGTCGTCGCTGCCGGTGCGGGGCAGCACCGGGGCCGGTGCCGCCGGTGCCGCGGGCGCAGCCGGGGTGGCGGGCGCCTGGGCGGCGACCGGCGTGAACGTGGACTGCTGGCTCAACGTGGCCACCTGCAGCCCGAGCCCCTCCTCGAGGGCGCCGAGCAGGGGCAGGCCCCCGGTGATCGGGGCGAGGAGGGCGTTGAGCTCCAGCACCTCGGGCGCACCCGAGGTCGGCAGCGGGAGGTCGAGGCCCTCGAGGATGGCGCCGAGCGAGTCGGTGCCGCCGAGGCCGTCCAGCAGGCCCGTGAGCTCGCCGAGGACCGGGAGCACCTCGACCTCGAGGCCGGAGAACGCGGCCGAGGACACGACCGAGCCGGCGACCTCCTCGACCGAGGTGGTCTCCTGCATGGTCCGGATGGACACCAGGTCGGCCAGGGCGGGGGAGATCTCGCCGAGGACGCCGCCGACGAGGCCCTCGGCCTGGGCGAGCAGGCCGTTCAGGTCGGCCGTCGGGGCGGTGAGGTTCAGCGTGCCGAGCACGGGGAGCTCGCCGACCTGCAGGGAGCCGAACGTGCCGGTGACGTCGGCGACCGAGGTGGCCACGTCGTCGGTGGCCTTGGTGAGCACCGTGACGTCGAGGCCTTCGAGGCTGAGCAGGGCCTGGCCCGAGAGCAGGTCGAGCGGTGCCTCCAGCGCGCCGCGGACCTGGTCGAGCAGGTCGTCCACCAGCGCGGTGAGCTCGGTCGGGTCGGGCAGGGCGTCCAGCTGCGCGGTCAGCGTCGTCAGCTGGTTCGTGATGCTGGCCAGGGTGCCGGTGACGTCGCTGCAGAGCTCGGTGAGGGTGTCGCCGCCCCCGAGCAGGTCGTCGAGGTCTCCGAGCGTGTCGCACGAGCCCGAGTCGGCCTGCAGCGCCGCCTGCAGGTCCTCGAGAGCGATGATCTCCTCGACCAGCGCGTCGACCTGGTCGAGCTGGCCGAGCAGGAGGTCGAGCTCGCCCACGAGGCCGTCCACCAGGTCCACGATGGCGTCGACGCTCAACCCGTCGATGTCGAGACCGAGCGGGGCGAGCAGGCCCTCGAGCTGGCCGAGCAGGCCGAGGCCGTCGAGCAGGCCGAGCAGGGTGTCGAGGGGGAGGTCGGTGAGGGGGATGCCGAGCGTGGCGAGCAGCGCCTCGAGGTCGAGCACCGTGAGCGCATCGAGGTCGATGCCCCGCGAGCCGGCGGCGTCGCCGACGAGGGCGGTGCTGCCGAGGTCGAGGGTGGTGCCGGCGATGGTGAGGATGCCGCTGAGCACGTCGAGGTCGGCGAGCCCGGCCGACAGAAGCGACGTCGCGCCGGCATCGTCCACGAGCGCGCTGAGCTGCAGCGGCGCGATGGCACCGGACACGACGGGGTTGTCGATCGGCGTGACCGCCTGCGAGCGCTCGTCGGGGGCGCCGGTGGACTCCGCCGACAGCAGCGGGAGCACCTGGGAGACGCCGGCGGCCGGCGACTCGAGCGCGAGCGCAGCGATCTGGGCTGCGGCGCGACGGGGTCCGAGGTCCTCGTCGATGTTGGCCGAGCCCGCATCGGAGAGCAGGTCGATCGAGAGCAGGTCGCCGGCGTCGAGGCCGAGCAGGGTCAGCGCGCCCGTCGTGGTGCCCACGCCCTCCACCACGGCCTGCTCCGGGTCGGACTGGGCCAGCGCCGGCGAGGTGGTCGCCGCGAGGAGAGCCCCGGCCGCGAGGACCGGGACGAGACGGGACAGACGCATGAAGAAGTGCTCCCCAACAGAAAAGACAGGACTGACCTCGCCACCCTGTCCGATTCGCCGCTTTGGCGATATCGCCCAGGTGTGCCATTTCGCACACCCGATGGACTAGTCACCATCGCGCCACTGTGCGTGGCCTGCGGCCGTCTCGTGCGCCGGGGAGGCGGTCCGTAGACTCCCGGCCCCGCACCGCGCCCGCCGCGCCCGTCCCCGGAGCATCGTGGCCACCGATCTGTCCACCGCACGAGAGCCGACCACCGACCTGGCCCGCGTCGCCGCGGTGCACGCGGGGATTCTCGCCGTGCCGGTGCTGCTCCTCGGCCTCATCGTCCTGCCGGTCTGGCTCGCCCCGGTCCTCGCCGCCGTCGTGGCGGTTGCCGTCACCGCGGTGCGCTGCCGCGCGATCGACGAGGGGATCGCCGGCTCGCTCGGGGCCCGGGCGCTCGGCGTCGACGAGGCGCCCCGCCTCGCCGGGGTCGTCGACAGCACATCCATGGCGGTCGGCGTCGCCGTGCCCCGGCTCCACGTGATCGAGGACCCGGCCCGCAACGCCGTGGTCTGGGGTTCGGGAGACGGCCCGGCCTCCATCGCCATCACCCGCGGGCTGCTCGACACCGCCGAGCGCATCGAGCTCGAGGGCATCGTGGCCCACCTGCTCGCCGACGTCCGCGACGGCATGGTCGAGGCGCCGACCGTCACCACCGCGCTGTTCGGCTCGCTCGCCAGCGGCCCCGCCGCCGGCTTCGTGGCCTGGCTCGCCCGGGCGGGGGAGGACGAGCGCCGGGTGGTGGTCGCCGACATGGCCGCGGCCCGGGCCACGCAGTACCCGCCCGGCCTGGTCAACGCGCTGGAGCGGGTCCGCGCCGGGTCCTCCGGTGTCGAGCGCAACCCGCGGTCCCTCCAGCCCCTGTGGTTCGCGGCCCCGTCCGCACCGGCCGACGACGATCCCTTCGCCGCCCACCCGCCCCTCGCCGATCGCATCGACCTGCTGCGGGAGCTGTAGCCCTCCCGTTCTGGCAGTGCTCCTGTCACACGATCGCGTTGGGAGATCCGGCCCGGGTCGCCCGTAGACTCGGGGGCATGTCGAGCGACGCCCAGGACACGGCCAGGAGCCACGAGACCGGCACGTTCCGCGTGAAGCGTGGGCTGGCCGAGATGCTGAAGGGCGGCGTCATCATGGACGTCGTCACCCCGGAGCAGGCCAAGGTCGCCGAGGACGCCGGTGCCGTCGCGGTCATGGCGCTCGAGCGCGTGCCCGCCGACATCCGCGTCGACGGCGGCGTCGCCCGCATGTCCGACCCGGACATGATCGACGGCATCCAGGCCGCGGTCAGCATCCCGGTGATGGCCAAGGCCCGCATCGGCCACTTCGTCGAGGCCCAGATCCTGCAGGCCCTCGGGGTCGACTACGTCGACGAGTCCGAGGTCCTCACCCCGGCCGACGAGACCCATCACATCGACAAGTGGGCCTTCACCGTCCCCTTCGTCTGCGGCGCCACCAACCTCGGCGAGGCGCTGCGGCGCATCAGCGAGGGTGCCGCGATGATCCGCTCCAAGGGCGAGGCCGGCACCGGCAACGTGGTCCAGGCCGTCCGCCACCTTCGCTCCATCACCGGCGACATCCGCAAGCTCACGCAGGCCGACGAGCCCGAGCTGTTCGAGTGGGCCAAGCAGCTCCGTGCCCCGCTGCCGCTCGTCCAGGAGATCGCCGAGACGGGCACCCTGCCCGTGCCGCTGTTCTGCGCCGGCGGCCTGGCCACCCCGGCCGACGCCGCCCTCGCCATGCAGCTCGGCGCCGACGCGGTGTTCGTGGGCTCGGGCATCTTCAAGTCCGACGAGCCCGCCCCCCGGGCCAAGGCCATCGTCGAGGCCACCACGCACTTCCGCGACGCCGACATCCTGGCCAAGGTCTCCCGTGGCCTCGGCACCCCGATGACCGGCATCGGCATGGACCCGGCCGGCACCGCCACCGACGGCACCCGGTTCGAGGACCGGGGCTGGTAGCGATCCCGACCGTCGGCGTCCTGGCGCTCCAGGGCGCGTTCGCACGCCACGCCAAGGCCCTCGAGGCCTGCGGCGTCACCACGGCCGAGGTCCGCCGGCCCGAGCACCTCGACGGCGTCGACGCGCTCGTGCTGCCCGGGGGCGAGTCGTCGACGATGTCGATGCTGCTCGAGCGTGGCGATCTGTTCGACCCCGTGGCGAAGCGCCTCGCGGACGGCATGCCTGCCCTCGGCACCTGCGCGGGCATGATCCTGCTCAGCAGCGAGATCCTCGACGGTCGCCCCGACCAGCGGTGCTTCGGCGCCGTGGACATCTCGGTGCGCCGCAACGCCTACGGACGCCAGGTCGACAGCTTCGAAGCGGACCTCGACCTGTCCTCGGCCGGCGTCGACGATCCGACCGTCCCGTTCCACGCATCCTTCATCCGCGCGCCCGTCGTGGAACGGAGAGGTGAGGGCGTGACCGTGCTCGCCGAGGTCGACGGTCGACCCGTACTGTGCGCATCCGGCCCGGTGATGGTCGCGGCGTTCCACCCGGAGCTGTCCGACGACCTGCGCATCCACCGGCGATTCCTCGAGGAGGTCCTCTAGATGTCCGGCCATTCCAAGTGGGCGACGATCAAGCACAAGAAGGCCGCCACGGATCAGAAGCGGGCCAAGGTCTTCGCCAAGCTGATCCGCCAGGTGGAGGTGGCCGCTCGCGAAGGCGGCGGCGACCTCGATGCCAACCCGACCCTGCGGACCATGTTCCAGAAGGCCCGGGACAACTCCATCCCCCTCGACACGATCGAGCGGGCGGTCAAGCGGGGCACCGGCGACCTCGAGGGCGTGGTCTACGAGCAGATCACCTACGAGGGCTACGGGCCCAACGGGGTCGGCATGCTCGTCGAGGTGCTCACCGACAACCGCAACCGCGCCGCCGCCGACGTGCGCAACGCCTTCACCAAGAACGGCGGCTCGCAGGCCGAGCCCGGTGCCGTGTCCTGGCAGTTCGACCGCAAGGGCGTGATCATCGTCCCCAAGTCGGTCGCCGAGGACGACCTCATGCTGGTGGCGCTCGAGGCCGGGGCCGAGGACATCACCGACGAGGAGTCGATCTGGCAGGTGGTCACCCCGGCCACCGACCTGCCCGACGTCCGCCAGGCGCTCGACGACGCCGGCATCGACGTCGAGAGCTCCGAGGTCACGATGCTCCCGCAGAACACCGTGCCGATCACCGAGGCCGACAAGGCCAAGCAGACGTTGCGCATCGTGGAGGCGCTCGAGGACCTCGACGACGTCCAGGCCGTCTACGCCAACTTCGACATGACGGCCGACATGATGGAAGCGGCGGCGGGCTGATGGTGGCGATCGGCGCCGCCGCCCCGGGCTTCGAGCTCGAGGGCACCGACGGCACCGACGAGGGCCGGCGCACGTACCGCCTCGCCGACTACGCCGGCACGCCGGTGGTGCTCGTCTTCTACCCGGGCGACAACACGCCCGTCTGCACCCGCCAGCTGAACGAGTACACCGCCGAGATCGACGCGTTCCACGACGTCGGCGCCCAGGTGCTCGCCATCTCCCCGAACGACGTGCCCAGCCACGAGGACTTCGCCGACAAGCAGGGCGGCTTCGGCTTCCCGCTCCTCGCCGACACCGACAAGGCCGTGGGCGAGGCCTACGGCATCCTCGGCCCGCTCGGGTTCTACCGCCGCTCGGTCTTCGTGATCGACGCCGCGGGCACGGTCGCCTACTCCCACCGCGCCATCGCCGGGCTCACGTTCCGCCCCACCGAGGAGCTGGTCCGCGCCGTCGAGGCCGCCAAGGCCTGAGTGTCCGCCCAGATCGTCGCCCGCAACCTGTCGTTCGCCCACGGCCCCGAGGTCGTGCTGGCCGACGTGTCGCTCACCGTCGCCAGCGGCCACCGCATCGGTGTGGTCGGGCCCAACGGGGTGGGCAAGTCCACCTTGCTCCGGCTGCTGGTCGGTGACCTGGAACCCGAGCGCGGCACGGTCGCGCGGGTCCCCGCCGATGCCCGGGTCGGGCACCTCACCCAGGAGCTCGACGTGCGGGCGGGCGAGACCATCGCCGACGTCATCGCCCGCCGCACCGGCGCCGACATGGCCCAGCGCGAGCTCGACGCGTCGATGCGCGCCATGGCCGCGGGCGACGCGGATGCCGCCGACCGCTACAGCGCCGCGCTGGAGACCTGGTTGCACCTCGGGGTCGCCGACCTCGATGCCACGATGGCCGAGACCCTGGAACGGGTCGGGTTGGGGGCGGGCCGGGCCGGTCAGCCGGCGGCGACGCTCTCCGGCGGCGAGCGAGCCCGGGTGAACCTGGCCTCGGTGCTGCTCGCCGGGTTCGATCTCCTGGCCCTCGACGAGCCCACCAACGACCTCGATCTGGCCGGGCTCGCCCTGCTCGAGGACTTCCTCGTGCACTCGCCCGCCGGCTTCGTCCTCATCTCCCACGACCGGGCGTTCCTCGAGCGGGTGGTCACGAGCGTGGTGGAGATCGACGAGCACGAGCGGACCGCGACCCGCTACGACGGCGGCTGGCAGGCCTACCTCGATGCTCGCGCCGCCGCCCGGCGCCACGCCGAGGAGGCCTTCGCCGGCTACGTGGAGACCCGTGACAGCCTCCGGGGCCAGGCCCAGCAGACCCGGGAGTGGTCGGCGAAGGGCATCGGCAAGGTGAAGCGCTCCGGCGAGCCCGACAAGAACATCCGTGCCTTCAACAAGGCGTCCTCGGAGAAGCTGGCCGGCAAGGCGGCCCGGGCGGAGAAGGCGCTCGAGCGGCTCGACGTGGTCGACAAGCCGTGGGAGGGCTGGGACCTCCGCCTCGACTTCGCCACGACGGGGCGGTCCGGTGACGAGGTGGTCAGCCTGCGTGACGTCGTCGTCGACCACGGCGCGGGGTTCACGCTCGGACCGATCACCCTCGACATCGGCTACGGCGAGCGGGTCGCGCTCGTCGGCCCGAACGGCTCCGGCAAGACCACGCTGCTGCGCACGATGCTCGGCGACATCGAGCCGACCAGCGGCACGGTGCGGGTCGGTCCGTCGGTCGTGGTCGGCACGCTCGACCAGTCGCGCGGTCGCTTCGCCGGCGAGGAAGCCCTCGTCGACGCGTTCGTCGCCGAGACCGGGATCCTCGCGAACGAGGCCCGCTCCCAGCTGGCCAAGCTCGGCCTCGGCCCGGAGCACGTGTCCCGGCCCACCAGCCGGCTCTCACCGGGGGAGCGCACGCGGGCGGTGCTGGCCGCGTTCGCGCTCGTCGGCGTCAACCTGCTCGTCCTCGACGAGCCGACGAACCACCTGGACCTGCCGGCGATCGAGCAGCTGGAGGCTGCGCTCGAGTCCTACCCGGGCACCCTGCTGCTCGTCACCCACGACCGGCGGCTGCTCGAGACCGTCACCCTCAGCCGACGGATCGAGCTGGCCGGCGGCACGATCGTCGCCGACGACCCGCTCTGACCCGGAGGGCTCGGCGCCTACTGCTCGTCGGCGACGCCGAGGAGCCGGGCCCGGGAGACGGCGCGCATGCCGCGCCGCAGGCCGAGGACGGCGAGGAGCCAGGCGAGGCCGCCGATGATCCACGTGACCCGGGCGCCGCCGAACAGGGCGCCGGTGGACTGGGAGTAGGCGACCATGATCAGCGGGAGGCTGACCAGGCCCGACGCCTGCTGGGCCGCGGCCGTGGACTTCACCCGGGCCGACAGGCGCAGCACGAGCGACAGCGTGAGGGCCAGGAACGGCGGGACGACCCAGGCCATGAGGATCCACCACTGCGTCGTCGGGAAGAACCAGCCGCCCACCTCCGGCCCGACGATGAGGTTGACGATGAGCGAGTAGATGCCGAAGCCGACGACGGTGGTGACGTAGCCGGGGATGAGCGAGGCCAGCAGCTTGCCGAGGTAGATCTCGCGCACCCCGGCGGGGGAGTGGGCGAGGAACTCCCCGGTGCCCCGCTCGCGCTCGCCCACGATGGTGGCGGCACCGACCGCGGTGGAGATCGTGAGGGGCACCACGACGGCGACCGGGGCGAACAGGAAGACGGCCAGCGCGTACGAGGCCTGGCCCTGCGGGGTGGCGTCGTCGCCGCCGGTGGACGACTGGATCGACTCCTGGGCGCGGTCGGGCAGCACCTCGAGGGTCTGGCTGATCTGCTCGACGGCGTCGACCGTGGCGATCGAGGTGAGGCTGAACAGCAAGATGGTGGGGACGACGCAGAAGAAGATCGCCCCGAGGCCGACCATCGGGCCCCAGAAGTCCTTGGCCTGGATCAGCTGCTTGAGGTCGGTGCGGGCGACGGTGGCGATCTGGCCCCACTCGATCCGGCCGGTCTCGCGCTGCGCCGGGCGCTGCGGGTAGCCCTGGCCCTTCGGGGGCGGCGCGGGCGGGTCGATGGTCGCGGTCACTGGACGACCTCGCCGATGCGGTTCTCGCCGCTGTCGCGCCGGACGGCGAAGTACAGGTCCTCGAGGGAGTGGCGCTCCGCCTCGACCCTGGTCACCCGGGCGCCGGCCCGGGCGAGGGCGTGCACGAGGTCGGGGATGCGGGCGAGGTCGTCGACGACCACGGTGGCCGGGCCGTCGTCACGGTGGCGGACGTCGTGCACGCCGGGCTCGCCGGCGAGGGCGGCGAGGGCGGCTCGGTCCTCGGCGTCGATGAGGACGGTGCGGTCAGGCCAGTAGCGGCGCACGAGCTCGTCCGGTGGGCCCTGCACCAGCGACTGCCCGTCCTGCAGCATCACGACCTGGTCGGCGAGGCCCTCGGCCTCGAGCAGCAGGTGGGTGCACATGATCACGGTGTTGCCCTGGCCCGTCATCTCCCGGATCAGCTCCAGCACCGCGTAGGACGACTCCGGGTCGAGGCCGGACGTGGGCTCGTCGTAGAGGACCAGCTCGGGCTCGTGCAGCACGCTGCGGGCCAGGGCGAGCCGGGTCTTCATGCCGGTGGAGTAGCCGCCGACCTGCTGGTCGAGGGCGCCGGCGATGCCGAAGCGCTCCGCCGCCTCGCCGATGCGCCGGGCGGCGACGTCGCGGCGGCCGAGGCCGTAGAGCTCGGCGGCGTAGCGCAGGTTGTCGAGGCCGGAGAGCCGGTCGTAGAGGGCGGGCTTGGCCGAGACGATGCCGATGCGGCGCCGCACCTCGGGGCCGTCGGTGGCCGGGTCGAGGCCGAAGACCCGCACCGTGCCGCCGTCGGGCCCGAGCGCGCCGGTGACCACCCGGGTGCAGGTCGTCTTGCCGGCGCCGTTGGGGCCGAGCAGGACCGTGATGGACCGGGCCGGGACGGTGAAGGACAGCCCGGCGAGGGCCGTCTGGTCGCCGAAGGTGCGCTCGACCCGGTCGAGGGACACCACGGGCGCGTGGCCGGCGGGGGCACGGTCGGGCGCGGAGGCAGAGGGGACAGAGGGGAGGGTCATGACCACGGGCATTGCATCGGCACCACGAGGGCGCCAGTTGAGCAGAGCGGGGTCCGCGGCCGGGATCGCCTCGCCCGGTAGGGTCGAACCCGTGTTCGTGTGGGGCATCGACCCGGGTCTCTCCCGCTGCGGCTACGCGGTGCTCGACACCGGTCGAGCCGGTGGCGCCGCCCTCGTGGCCCTCGGGGTCTTCAAGACCTCACCGGACCTCCCCGTCCCCCAGCGCCTCCACGCCCTGCAGGCCGACGTGCGCGAGCTCGTCGCCGACCATCCCCCCGGCGCCGTGGCCATCGAGCGCATCCTGTTCTCGGTCAACGTCCGCACCGCCATCGGGGTGGCCCAGGCCGCCGGCATCGTGATGGTGGAGGCGATCGCGGCGGGTGCCGAGGTCACCGAGTACTCGCCGAACGAGATCAAGCAGGCGGTCACCGGCGACGGTGCCGCCGACAAGACCCAGATCGAGACCATGGTGCAACGACTCCTCCAGATCGACCGCCCCATCCGCCCGGTCGACGCCGCCGACGCCGCCGCCATCGCGCTGTGCCACGTCGCCCGGGCGCCGATGCTCGCCCGGATCGCCGCCGCCGGAGGCCGACGGTGATCGGCTCGCTGCGGGGCACCCTGCTCGACCGGGCCGACGACGAGGTGCTCGTCGAGGTGGCCGGGATCGGCCACCGGATCATGGTGAGCCCCACCACCGCGGTCTCCCTCGGCGACCTCGGCGACGAGGTCTTCGTGTGGGTCCACCACCACATCCGCGAGGACACCCAGGCCCTCTACGGCTTCGCCACCGCCGATGCCCGCCGCTGCTTCACCGCGCTGCTCGGCGCCCACGGCGTCGGGCCCTCGCTCGCCCTCGGCATCCTCTCCGTGCACGGCCCCGGCGACCTGGCCCGCGTGCTGGCCGAGGACGACGTCGCCGCCCTCTGCCTCGTGCCGGGCGTCGGCAAGAAGACGGCCACCCGGCTCCTGGTCGAGCTGAAGAGCCGCCTCGACATCCCCCTCGACACCGGCGTGCCGGGCACCACGGGGTCGTCCGCCGGTGCGACCGGCACCGGGGGCGCGGCCGCCGCCCGGGCCGACGTGCGCGAGGCGCTCGCCGGCCTCGGCTACGGGCTCGAGGAGATCCGCGACGTGCTGGCCGACCTGCCCGACGGCGACGACCCCTCCGTCCTGCTCAAGCACGCCCTGCAGCGCCTGGCGGTGTCCCGATGAGGCCGGTCCGATGAGGGAGGAGCTGCTGGATCCGGACCCGCTCGAGGGCGAGGTCGTCGACGACAACGGGCTGCGGCCCCGGTCGCTGGCCGACTTCGTGGGCCAGGCCCGGCTGAAGGAGCACCTCGGCATCATCCTCGAGGCCGCCCGCCGCCGCGGCCAGGCCGTCGACCACCTGCTCTTCGCCGGTCCGCCCGGCCTCGGCAAGACCACCTTGGCGGCCATCGTCGCCAACGAGATGGGTGTGCGCCACGTGCCCACGTCGGGCCCGGCCATCGAGCGCGCCGGCGACCTCGCCGCCATCCTCACCCAGCTCGAGGAGGGTGACGTCCTCTTCGTCGACGAGATCCACCGCCTGCCCCGGGCCGTCGAGGAGGTCCTGTACCCGGCGATGGAGGACTTCCAGCTCGACATCGTGATCGGCAAGGGCCCCGCCGCCCGCTCCATCCGCCTCGACCTGCCGCCCTTCACCCTCGTCGGCGCCACCACCCGCACCGGTGCCATCACCGGCCCGCTGCGCGACCGCTTCGGTCTGGTCGAGCGGCTCGACTTCTACACGTCGCTCGAGCTCGAGGCCATCGTCGTGCGGGCCGCGTCGATCCTCGACGTCGTGCTCGACGACAGCGGCGCCACCGAGATCGCCCGCCGGGCCCGGGGGACGCCCCGCATCGCCAACCGCCTGCTGCGCCGGGTGCGCGACTACGCCGAGGTGCGCGGCGACGGCACGATCGACCAGTCCACGGCGGCCCTCGGGCTGGCCACCTTCGGGGTGGACGAGCGCGGCCTCGACAAGGTCGACCGGTCCATCCTGTCCGCCATCTGCGAGCGCTTCGGCGGGGGCCCCGTCGGGCTGTCCACGTTGGCGATCAGCGTGGGGGAGCAGACCGAGACCGTCGAGGACGTCTACGAGCCGTTCCTCATCCAGCAGGGCCTGCTGATGCGCACCCCCAAGGGGCGGGTCTGCACGGCCGGAGCCTGGGAGCACCTCGGCCTGGTGGCACCCCGCACCGCGGAGACCGACGGCCCGAGCGCGCTGTTCGAGTAGCGCCCCCGGTCAGGGCAGGACGACGTCGAGGATCGGGCCGAGCGGCTCCTCGACGCAGGTCGCAACGTCGATGGTGCGGACCCCGACGCAGGCGATGTAGTCGTCGCTGACCCGCACGGCGGGATCGGCGGTGGCGGCGGGTGCGCCCACGGTGCCGGCGAGGGCGACGGCGGCGAGGGCAGCGCCGGCGGCGATGGTGCGGCGACGGGTCACGGGGTACCTCCGAGGAGCGGTTCGAACGTGCGGGCGAGTCCGTCGCCGACGGTGCCGAGGGCGGGGCGGGGATCGAGGCCGGCGAATGCCTGGCCGAGGTCGGAGCGCACGGGCATCTCCTCGGCCTCGCCGGAGGCCCGGTCCACCCCGTCGGGGCCGACGAAGACGTCGACGGGACCGGCGGCCGCCGCCGGCGCCGGCGGCGGGGGTGATGGTTGTGGGCCGACGGGTGGCGGTGCCTCGCCGGTCGGGTCGACGCCGGCGACCACGACCGGTTCCCCCGGATCGACCGGTACGGCGGCGGCCCGGACGTTGCTGGCCGCCGTCGTCTCGGGTGCCGTGGCGGTCACGGTGTCGGGTCCGGGTGACGGGGCCAGCACGAGCGCGGCGGTCACGGCGCCGGCGACCACCGGGGCGCCGATCGCGCCGACCTCGACCCAGCGCTCGGAGACCTTGGCCCGCAGCTCGCCGAGGCGGGTGGCGGCCAGCCCGAGGACGGGGAGGCCCCAGAGGCCCCGGGCATCCCCGGCGACGGTGGCGTACTCGCGCCGCAGCGCCTTGCGGGCCCGGTGGAGGAGGGCCTCGACCGTGGTGATCGGGACGTCGAGCTCGTGGCCGATCTCGGCGTAGCTCAGGCCCTGGGCCTCACGCAGGAGCAGGACCTCCCGGTGGCGGGGCCCGACCGCGGCCAGGGCGTCGCGGACGTGGCCGGCGTCGACGGCGGCGAAGAGGTGGTCCACGTCGGGCTCCACCGAGCCGAGGTCGGGTTGGTCGGTCAGCTCGACGCGGGCGAGCTTGCGGTGCCGATCGATGGTGAGGCGCTTCGCGATCACCGTCATCCACGGGTAGAAGCGGCGTTCGCCGGTGAGGCTGTCCATGGAGCGCAGCGCCTTGACGAAGGCCTCCTGGGCGATCTCCTCGGCCTCGTGGACGTCGCGGGTGTGGCGCTGGCAGAAGCGGTGGAGCCGATCGAAGTAGCGCCGGTAGAGCTCGTCGAACGCAGACGGATCGCCGTTCTGGTACCGCTCGACGAGGTCCCGGTCGCGGCCGAGGTCGACGTCGTCCGCTCGTAGCGCCATGTTCCCTCCGAACCCCGAGCCTGGACCAGCTGTGCACGCGCGGGTCCGCTCGTCGACCCGCGGCACCTACTTCGACGTGCGGGCGGGGGTTCCCTCCCGGGCGGGTCCACCCCGTAGCGTCGCTCGACGTGGAGACGGCGAGCTTCGACTACGACCTGCCGGACTCGGCGATCGCCCAGGCGCCCGTCGAGCCCCGCGACGCCGCCCTCATGCTGGTCGACCGCGGCGCAGGCGCCGCGCCCGAGCACCGCACGGTCGCCGACCTGCCCGGCCTGCTCGGTCCCGGTGACGTCGTCGTCGTGAACACCACCCGGGTGCTGCGGGCCCGGCTGCACCTCCGCAAGACCACCGGCGGCGCCGTGGAGGTCCTCCTCCTCGAACCGCTCGAGGGGGATCGGTGGGAGGCCCTGGTGCGCCCCGGTCGCCGGGTCCCGCCCGGCACGGTCCTCGCGCCCGTCGCCGACGACGGACCGTCCCTGCGGGTGGAGGTCGGCGAGATCCTCGACGAGGGACGCCGCGTCGTGTCGCTGGTCACCGACGATGTCGTCGGCGCGCTCGACGCCCACGGTGCCGTCCCGCTGCCGCCCTACATCACCGAGCCGCTCGGCGACCCCGACCGCTACCAGACCGTCTACGCCGACCAGCCGGGATCGGTCGCCGCCCCCACGGCCGGACTCCACCTCACCGACCGGGTCCTGGACGGCATCCGGGCAGCCGGCGCCCAGGTGGTCGGCGTCGACCTGTGGGTCGGCCTGGGGACCTTCCGGCCCATCAGCGCCGAGCAGGTGGAGGACCACGAGATGCACACCGAGCGCTACCAGGTGCCCGAGGCCACCTGGGCCGCCTGCGAGCAGGCCGACCGGGTCGTCGCCATCGGCACGACCACCGTCCGCGCCCTCGAGAGCGCGGCCGCCTCCGGATCGCTGTCCGGCCGGACCGACCTGTTCCTGCACCCCGGGAGCGAGGTCGCCGTGGTCGACGTGCTCCTCACCAACTACCACCTGCCCCGCTCCAGCCTGCTCGTGCTGGTGGAGGCCTTCGCCGGCCCGCACTGGCGGGACCTGTACGCCACCGCGCTCGCCGAGGGCTACCGGTTCCTGAGCTTCGGGGACTGCATGCTCCTCGGTCGCGACGGCGCCGGCGTCGAGGACCGGACGGACCGGGAGGTGACGGCATGACCCTGTCCGTCGAGGTCGAGGCCACCGCCGGAGCGGCGCGGGCCACCACCATCACCACCGCCCGGGGAACGGTCACCACGCCCTGCTTCATGCCGGTGGGCACCCGCGGGGTGGTGCGGGCCGTCGAGACGGCAGATCTCGAGGCGCTCGGCGCCCAGATCGTCCTCGGCAACACCTACCACCTGCTCTTCCGCCCCGGCCCCGATGTCGTCGAGCAGCTCGGCGGCATCCACGGCTTCAGCGACTGGGGCGGTCACGTGCTCACCGACAGCGGGGGCTACCAGGTCTTCTCCCTGTCCCCGAAGGTCGACGACGACGGCGTCACGTTCCGCTCCACCTACGACGGCGACGAGTACCGATTGACACCTGAAGGCGCCGTGGACGTGCAGCTCGCGCTCGGCGCCGACATCCAGATGGTGCTGGACGAGTGCGCGCCGCTGCCCAGCCCGCCCGAGGTCATCCGGCGGGCCCTCGACCGCACCGCCGACTGGGCCTCCCGGGCCCGCCGCGCCTTCCTCGCCCACGACCTGCCGGCGCGGAACCAGTTCGGCATCGTCCAGGGCGGGGTCGATGCCGAGATGCGGATCGAGAGCGCCCAGCGGACCGTGGACATCGGCTTCGACGGCTACGCGATCGGCGGGCTGTCGGTGGGGGAGTCGCGGGACGAGATGCTGCCGGCCCTCGCCGCCGCGATCGCCGAGCTGCCGGCCGACGCGCCCCGCTACCTCATGGGGCTCGGGGACCCGGTCGGGATCGTGGAGTCCATCGCCCTCGGCGTCGACCTGTTCGACTGCGTGCTGCCCACCCGCTTCGGCCGCCACGGCACCCTGCTGACCTCCGAGGGTCGCCTCAACCTCAAGAACAACCGGTTCGCCACCGACGCCGGGCCGCTCGACCCGGACTGCGACTGCCGGGTCTGCCAGCGATACTCGCGCGCGTACCTGCGCCACCTGTTCAACGTGCACGAGCCCACCGGCCCCCGGCTCACCACGCTCCACAACCTGGCGTGGACGCTGCGCCTCACCGACCGTGCCCGAGCCGCCGTGCTGGACGGGACCCTCGACGACCTCCGGGCCGAGGTCTCCGGGGTCTACGAGTAGCCCGCACCCCGCAACTAGCATCGTCCGGTCCGTCCCCGATCCCCGGTGGTACCTGGTGGAGCTGCTCGTCCCGATCGCGATCCTCGGCGTCATGTGGGCCGTGCTGATCCTCCCGCAGCAGCGCCGGGTCAAGGCGCACAAGGCCTACGTGGAGTCGCTCCAGGTCGGTGACGAGGTCGTCACCACCTCGGGCCTGTTCGGCACCGTGACCTCCCTGGACGAGGACCGCGCCCGCCTCCGCATCGCGCCGGACGTCGAGATCACCATGGCTCGCATGGCCGTCGCCCGGCCCCAGTCCGCGGTCGTGCCGGCCGACCCCACCCCCGAAGACCCCGAGTAGCTCCCCCCATGCGCCGCAACGGCCTCGTCTCCCTCATCTTCATCGTGGTGCTCGCCCTCGGCGGCCTCGTCTGGACCTTCGTCGCCGACAACGAGCCCCTGCTGGGGCTCGACCTCCAGGGCGGCGTGTCGGTCGTGCTCGAGCCGACGGAGGACGTCGACGACGATGCGATCTCCCAGGCCATCTCGATCATCCGCCAGCGCGTGGACGGCATCGGCGTCGCCGAGCCCGAGATCACCCGCCAGGACGACGCCATCGTCGTCCAGCTCCCCGGCATCGCCGACCGCGAGCAGGCCCTCGAGCTGGTCGGCCAGACGGCGGAGCTGCGGTTCCGTCCGGTCCTCCAGCTCCTGCCCGCCGGCCTCGACGGGATCGAGACCCCGACCGAGTCGGAAGGCGAGGACGCGCCCGAGGGCCTCGACGAGCTCCAGCTGACGCCCGCCGAGGACGACGTCGTCGAGGAACCGGTCACCCTGGCCCAGTACGACGACGACGACACGGAGATCGGCCGGTACCGCCTCGGTCCGGCCGAGGCCACCGGCGAGATCCTCAGCGGGGCCAGCGCCCAGCTGCAGGGCGTGGGCCAGTGGGCGGTCGCCGTGGAGGTCCGCGGCGACAGCATCGACGAGTTCAACGCCATCGCCGCCGAGTGCTTCAACGGCGCCCCGTCCTGCCCGACCCGCCAGCTCGCCATCGTCCTCGACGGCCGGGTCGTGTCCGCTCCGTCCATCAACGCACCGGCGTTCAACGCGGACGAGATCTCGATCAGCGGCGACTTCACCGAGGGCGAGGCCAAGGACCTGGCCCTGGTGCTGCGCTACGGCTCGCTGCCGGTGGAGCTCGAGGCCCAGCAGACCCAGTCCATCTCGGCCTCCATCGGCCAGGACGCCCTCGACGCCGGTGTCACCGCCGGCATCATCGGCCTCGCCATCGTCACCATCTACATGCTCGTCTACTACCGCCTGCTCGGCCTGGTCGCCATGCTGTCGCTGTCGGTCTCGGCGGCGCTGCTGTGGACGATGATCGCCTGGCTCGGCACCAACCAGGGCCTGGCCCTGACCCTCGCCGGGGTCACCGGCATCATCTTGTCGATCGGCGTGGCGGTGGACTCCAACGTGGTGTTCTACGAGCACCTCAAGGAGGAGGTCGCGGGCGGCCGGTCGCTGCGAGCTGCCGTCGACGGCTCCTTCGCCACCGCCTTCTCCACCATCGTGAAGGCCGACGTCGCCTCCCTCATCGGCGCCGCGATCCTGTACTGGCTCACCGTCGGCCCCGTGCGCGGCTTCGCCCTCTTCCTCGGGCTCTCGACGCTGCTCGACCTGATCGCCTCGTACTTCTTCATGCGGCCCCTCACCGTGCTGCTGGTGAAGTCCAAGCGGCTGCAGCACCGTCCCCGCCTCTTCGGGATGCCCACGCCCAAGGTCGACCGGGGTCTCGCCATCGACGAAGGAGCGCCGGCATGAGCGTCCGCGCCAAGCTCGCCAGCTTCGACAACGACATCGACTTCCGGCGGCTGTGGCGGATCGGTGCGATCGTCTCCGTCGTGCTGCTGCTGCTCAGCGGCGGCGCCCTGGTCTTCCGCGGCCTGAACCTCGGCATCGACTTCGAGGGCGGCACCGCGTGGGAGGTCGACGCGCCGGACGCATCCGTGTCCGAGGCGCGCGACGTGCTGACGCCCCTCGGCTTCGGCAACGCCAAGATCCAGTTCGTCGGCACCGACAACCTGCGGGTGCAGGCCGAACCGGGCGGCGAGGACGCCCTGTCCGAGGTGACCACGGCCCTGGCCGAGCTGGCCGGCGTCGATCGGACCGAGGTGGCCATCTCCACGGTCGGGCCGACCTGGGGGGACGAGATCCTCTCCAAGGCCCAGCGGGCCCTCGTGGTCTTCCTCGTGATCATCGCCGCCTACATGGCGATCCGGCTGGAGTGGAAGATGGCCGTCGGCGCGCTCGCCGCCCTCGTCCACGACATCCTCGTCACCGTCGGCTTCTACGCGCTGTTCCAGCTCGAGGTCACGCCAGCGACGGTGATCGCCTTCCTCACGATCATGGGCTACTCGCTCTACGACACCATCGTCGTGTTCGACAAGGCCCAGGCGAACGCCGAGCGGCCGGCGCTCGCGCAGAAGATGAGCTACACGGACCTGATGAGCCTGTCGCTCAACCAGGTGCTGATGCGCTCGCTCAACACGACGATCACGTCGCTGCTGCCGGTGCTGTCGATGCTGCTCGTGGGTTCGTTCCTGCTCGGCGCCGTGACGTTGCAGGAGTTCGCCTTCGCCCTCGCCGTCGGCCTCGCCATCGGTGCCTACTCCTCGGTCTTCGTGGCCACGCCGATCGTGGCCTGGCTCAAGGAGCGCGAGCCCTACCAGCAGAACCTGCGCCAGCGCCTGGACGCCCAGGGCGGCCGGCGCAAGGCCGAGCCGGTCACCGCCGGGGCCGGCGCCACGGCCACGGCCCCCGACCCGGGCCGGACCGCGGCTGCGCCCCAGCTGTCGGGCCGGACCATCCCACCCCGCCCCCGAAAGAAGGGCAAGCGCCGCTGATGTCCGACCTCCCGCCGCCGCCACCCCCGCCACCTCCGCCCTCCGAGCCGCCTCCGGGATCGTTCCCGGGGCCGTCGTCGGGTGGTCAGCTCACCCCGGTGGGGCCCTGGCCCCGCTTCGGCGCCCGGATCATCGACGGCCTCGTGCTGTTCATCCCCAACGCCATCATCGCCGCGGTGCTCACCGACGGCACCGCCACCAGCTTCGGGGGCGTGGGCACGGGCGAGGACTTCGCCTACCTGCTGGTCAGCACGCTCCTCGGCTTCGCCTACGCCGTCTTCCTCGAGGCATCCCGCGGCCAGACCGTGGGCAAGATGGCCCTCGGCTACAAGGTCATCGGCCCCGACGGGCGGGTCCCGAGCAACGAGGTCGCCATGCGTCGCAACGCCTGGCTGCTCCTCGGCCTCGTGCCCATCGTCGGCGGTGTGCTGTCCTTCGTCGCTGCGGTGGCGATCGGCGTGACCATCGCCAACGACCCGTTCAAGCGCGGCACGCACGACAACTTCGCCGGCGGGTCCGCCGTGGTTCGGGCTCGCTGACCCGTATCCTGAGCGGGTGCCGTCCACGGTCGATCGGGTCCTGCCCTGGCGCCGGAGCAGTCCGCCCCCGGCGGAAGAGGTCGCGCCGCTCCTGACGGCGTTCCGGGCACGGCACGGCCGCACCGCCCGCACCGACCTCATCACCCGGGCGTACCTGTCGTCGTCGGCGGCCCACCACGGCCAGCTGCGCCAGACCGGCGAGGCCTACATCCACCACCCGATCGCGGTGGCCAAGATCGTGGCCGACCTCGGCCTCGACGACGTCACCATCGCGGCGGCGCTGCTCCACGACGCGGTCGAGGACACCGCCATGTCGCTGGCCGACGTCGAGGAGGAGTTCGGCGCCGAGGTGGCTGCCATCGTCGACGGCGTCACCAAGCTCGACCGGATCCACTTCGACACCAAGGAGCAGCAGCAGGCCGCCACGGTGCGCAAGATGATCGTGGCCATGTCCAAGGACCTGCGGGTCCTGATCATCAAGCTCGCCGACCGCCTCCACAACATGCGGACCATCGCCGGCATGGCGCACTTCAAGCAGGAGCGCACCGCCCGCGAGACCCTCGACATCTACGCCCCCCTGGCCCACCGGCTCGGCATGCAGGAGGTGCGCCAGCAGCTCGAGGACCTCAGCTTCGCCGCCCTGCACCCGAAGCGCTTCGCCGAGATCGACCACATGGTCTCGACCCGCACGCCCGAGCGCGACCTGTACCTGCACCAGGTGATCCACCAGGTCGAGGAGCGCCTCGAGGAGCTGCGGCTCACGGCCGAGGTCACCGGTCGGCCGAAGCACATGTGGAGCATCTACGAGAAGATGGTCGTCAAGGGGCGGGACTTCGACGACATCTTCGACCTGGTCGCCATCCGGGTCGTGGTGGACTCGGTGAAGGACTGCTACGCCGCCCTCGGCTCCATCCACGCCACGTGGAAGCCGGTGCCGGGGCGGTTCAAGGACTACATCGCGATGCCCAAGTTCAACCTGTACCAGTCGTTGCACACGACGGTGGTCGGACCGCAGGGCAAGCCGCTGGAGGTGCAGATCCGCACCCGGGAGATGCACGCCCGCGCCGAGCGGGGCGTGGCCGCCCACTGGCAGTACAAGTCGAGCACCGGGCCCCAGGAGCGCAGCCACGACGACGACCTGGCCTGGCTGTCGCGCATCGTGGACTGGCAGGAGGAGTCCACCGATCCCGACGAGTTCATGAAGAACCTGAAGGTGGACCTCGAACAGGACGAGGTCTTCGCCTTCACCCCGAAGGGTCGGGTCATCACGCTGCCGAAGGGCGCCACGCCGATCGACTTCGCCTACACGGTCCACACCGAGGTCGGGCACACCTGCATCGGCGCCAAGGTGAACGGCCGCCTCGTCCCGCTCCACAGCGAGCTGAGCTCGGGCGACACGGTCGAGGTCGTCACCTCCAAGGTCGAGGGCGCCGGGCCGTCGCGCGACTGGCTGCAGGTGGTGGTCAGCCCCCGGGCCCGCAACAAGATCCGCCAGTGGTTCTCACGCGAGCGGCGCGAGGACGCGATCGAGACCGGTCGGGAGGACCTGGTCAAGGCGCTGCGGCGGGAGAACGTGCCGATCAAGACCGAGCCGGTCACCGCTGCGCTCCAGGACATCGCCAACCAGGCCAACTACGCCGACCTGGACTCGCTGTACGCCGCCATCGGCGAGCACCACCTCTCGGCCAAGTCCGTGGCCGGCCGGGTCGTCAAGGCGCTCCAGGACACCGACGCCGTCGAGCCGGAGCAGCTGGCCACCAACCTGGTCCACGACCGTCGGAGCCGCTCCCGGGCCCGGAAGTCCAAGACCGGCGTGCACGTCGAGGGCCTCGACGACGTCATGGTCCGGCTGTCGCGGTGCTGCACGCCGGTGCCCGGTGACGAGATCGTCGGCTTCATCACCCGCGGGCGCGGCGTGTCGGTCCACCGCGCCGACTGCGCCAACGCGGTGTCCCTCGGCACCGGGCAACGGGACAGGCTCATCGACGTCGAGTGGGACGGCGACTCCGCAGGTGTGTACGTCGCCTCCATCGAGGTCAAGGCCCTCGACCGCTCCCGCCTGCTGTTCGACGTCACCTCGGCCCTGTCGGACCACCACGTGAACATCCTGGCGTCGTCGACCACCACCGGCAGCGACCGCGTGTCGACCATGCGCTTCGAGTTCGAGCTCGGCGACCCCGCCCACCTCGACTCGGCCATCTCCAGCATCCGGGCCATCGACTCCGTCTACGACGCCTACCGGGTCGTGCCGGGCAAGGGCGGCTGAGCAGCCCGGTTCGCCGGGCACCGCTCCTCAGACGACGCGGGATTCGTCCCGACCGGCGAAGTCGATGCGGATGCGGGCGGCCACGTCGGACGCGCTGAGGCTCTGCGCTCCCCGCTGGAGTGCGTGCTCGGCGTCGCCGAGCACGCGGTCGGGGTCGGCGGCGCGGTCGACGGTGAGCCGCACCCGCATCGCAGGCTCCTGGCCCATGGACCGGATGCGCACCCGGGCCGAGCGGACCCCGTCGACCGTCTCCAGGTCGTTCTCCATGGCCTGGGCCACGGCCACGGGCTCGAGGGTCGTGCGCCCCCGGCGGTCGGCGGCGACGGTGACGGTCGACAGGTGGGGGCCACCGGGGCGGCTGGCGAACTGCTTGAACAGCCACAGCAGCGCGAACGCCAGGACGAGCCCGCTCACGCCGAGCACGACGGCGTACCAGAGGTCCGGATCGGCGACCACCTCGGCGCGCGCGTCGTCGTAGAGGGTGGCAGGGGAGTCCAGGTCGTCGAAGGCACCCTCGCCCGCGGCGAGGCCGAGCGCCCCGGCCCCGGCGAGGACCAGGCCCAGGAGGAGGAGCAAGAAGCGGTTGAAGCCGTCGATCACGTCAGATCACCCGATCATCGGTGTGGACCGCGTCGACCCGCACCCGTTGCTTCTTGGCCAGCCGCAGTCGGTCGATCTCCTCGCGGACCGCTGCTCGCACCGACTGCTCGGCAGGCTTCGGATCCGCACCGTCGGGGATGCGCGCCGTCACCTTGGTCTTGCGCTTCGCGACCTTGGCCTTGCCGCCGAGCACACCGTCCTCGTCGACCACGAGGTCGCGCAGCCGCTCGTTCAGCCCGCTGCGCCCGAACCGCACCTCGCGCTCGCCGTCGGCCCGCTTGCGGTCGAGCGTGGTCGTGCGGTGGGGGATGAGCTGCAGCGCGACGAGGAGCAGGCCCACGCCGAGGACGATCGCGGAGGCGATGGTCCAGGCATCCGCGCTCCATGTGCGCCAGTCACCCGTGGTGAGGCGCTGCTCCCACTCGTCGATCGGCAGCAGCACGGGGCTCTCGCCGATGCGGATGCCGACCGCTTCGGCGATGACGATGCCGGCCGTGGCCGCCAGCGCGAGGGCGACCACGAGGGCGAGGAAGCGGCGCAGCAGGGTCATGGGGCTCCTGGGTGGTCGAGCTCGGCGTGATCGTCGACGATGTCGGCGACGTGGACGTGGACGTCGGGTTCGGCAGCGCTGTCGAGCCCGGCGGCGACCCGGGACCGGACCTCGTCACCGATGTCGGGGAGGGGCCGACCGAAGCGCACGACCAGGCGCAGGTGCACCTGGGTGCGTCCGTCGCGATCGACCTCCACCCGGACGCCGGGGACGCGGTCGCCGAGCCCGTAGGTCGCGAACTCGCCGGCGAGCCCGGCGTCGAGGTCCACGACGTCGTCGTGCGATCTCGCCGCGTCCGCGACGACCCGGGCGACGTCCACAGGCGACGGCGGCCGCGGATCGGCGTCGGCGGGCATCGGCTACTCGACCCGACCGGTGTTCTGGTCCTGGTCGCCGCCCGGGAAGGCGAGGTCGTTCACGGCGATGTTCACCTCGACGACCTCGAGCCCCGTCATGGTCTCGATGCGGTCGATGACGTTCTGGCGCACGGCACCGGTCACGTCCATGATCGACGCCGGGTAGCGGATGGTCATCGACAGGTCGACGGCTGCCTGCTTGGTGCCGACCTCGACGCCGACGCCGGCGGTCTTGTGCTCGTCACCCCGGATGCGGCCGACGACGCTGCTGAGCGCACCGGAGATGGCGCCGCCCAGGGACTCGACGCCTTCGACCTCGCGTGCGGCGATGGCGGCGATCTTGCCGACGACGTCCTCGGAGATCGAGGTCACGCCCTTGTCGGTCTCGAGGCGGGCGAGGGAGCCGCTGGCGCCGCCGCCGGTCGAGGGACGGTCCTTGCTCTGGTTCTGCATGCTGGTGCTGGTGCTGGTGTCGGTCATTGGACGCTCCTTGTGTGGTGGGCTGGGAAGTGGCTTGGATCTCGTGGGAGGGATCAGGCGTCGCGGTCCTGGCGCAGCACGTCTCGGACGTTGATGCCTTGTTCGATCACGATGCCGAGGAGCAGCCCCACAGCGCCGAGGCCGAGCGTGAGCAGGGCGCCGTCGAGGCCGGTGAAGGCCCAGACGCCGCCGACGGCGAGGCCGACGATGATCCAGAAGCGGAGGTTGCTTTGCATGAGGGAACCTTTCGGGCTCAACGGACGCGGGTGGGACGGCGGAGGAGTCGGAGTCGGGTGAGGAGGGCGGTGACGCGGTCTCGGCGGGTGGCTGCGGGGACGACCACGACGCGGCGCTCGGCGTCCATCCCGCGGGACCGGTCGGCTCGGAGGCAGCGGCGGGCGTCCAGGAGCAGCTGGGCCCGACCGGCATCGCCACCCCGATCCGGGTGGGAGGCGCGCATGGCGAGCCGGAAGGCTCGCTCGATCTCCTGCGGGGATGCCTCGGGCGTCACGGCCAGGATCGCTCTCGCTCGATGCGGTGTCATCGCCGCGGCCTGGTACGTGGATCCCACGTCTGCTCGGTACCCGGGAGATCGGTCTTCATGCGGGGAACCACGGATTCCGCGCCGGGGAACCGCCCAGCGTGGGAGCATCACCGCGAACGTCGTGCTCCAGTCCTGGTGGCCGGAAGCCAACTCGGTGGTCCGGGGGGCAGCCACTACCCTCAGCCGCCGTGTCCACGCCCGCCTTCTCCGCTCCGATCGGCACGCGCGACGTGCTCGCGCCGGAGTCGGCTCGGTGGATCGCGCTCCTCGCCACCTTCGGCGAGATCGCCCAGCGCTACGGCTACGGGATGATCCACACGCCGATGTTCGAGGACCTCGGCGTGTTCCAGCGCATGGGCGCCGCCACCGACGTCGTCACCAAGGAGATGTACGACTTCGAGGACAAGGGCGGCCGGCGCATCGCGCTGCGGCCCGAGGGCACGGCCAGCGTCGTGCGCGCGTTCGTCGAGCACCGTCCCCTGGTGCCCTGGAAGGCCTGGTACGTCACGCCCGCGTTCCGGTACGAGAAGCCCCAGAAGGGCCGCTACCGCCAGCACCACCAGGTCGGCGTCGAGGTGCTCGGCGTCGATGACCCGGACGTGGACGTCGAGGTCATCGCGCTGGCCGAACGCTACTTGCGCACGCTCGGCGCGTCTCGCTACCTGCTGATCATCAACTCCATGGGCGACGC
The DNA here is from genome assembly GCA_024128875.1 of Salinilacustrithrix flava. Taxonomy (GTDB): domain Bacteria; phylum Actinomycetota; class Acidimicrobiia; order Acidimicrobiales; family Salinilacustritrichaceae; genus Salinilacustrithrix; species Salinilacustrithrix flava. The sequence goes on along the minus strand of JAMYFF010000007.1, from coordinate 151,021 downwards.
CGAGGACCGGGCGAACTACATGGAGATCCTGCGCGCCTACCTCGCCGACGTGCGCGACCAGCTCGCCGAGGAGGATCGCGAGAAGGTCGAGCGCAACCCGATGCGCGTGCTGGACTCCAAGCGCCGCGAGACGATGCAGGCCACGGCCGACGCCCCTCGCATCTCCGACGTGCTGTCAGCCGAGAGCGTCGACCGATTCGAACGGGTCCAAGCCGGGCTCCGAGCGCTCGACATCGAGTTCGCCATCGACCAGCGCCTCGTGCGTGGGCTCGACTACTACACCCACACCCTGTTCGAGTTCCAGAGCACGGCGCTCGACGCGGCCCAGTCCACCATCATCGGGGGCGGCCGCTACAACGGCCTCGTCGAGGCGCTCGGCGGGCCCGAGACCCCCGGCATCGGCTTCGGGTCGGGGATCGAGCGCGTCCTGCTGCACCTCGACGCCGAGGAGGCGTTCCCCACCCCGGACACCGGCGTCGACGTCTTCGTGATCGACACCACCGGCGGCCACCACGCGCGCGACATCGCCGAAGCCCTGCGCGATCGCGGCCTCTCTGCCGACCGGGCCTGGGACGGCCGGTCCATGCGGGCCCAGATGAAGGCCGCCGACCGCTCCGGTGCCGAGCTCGCTGTCATCGTCGGCGCCGACGAAGCCAAGGCCGGCCACGCCATCGTGCGCGACCTGCGCGGCGATCGGGGCCAGCGCTCCGTCGCCCGCCCCGACCTCGTCGACGAGGTCGTCGCCCTCCTCGCCCCCGATCCACAAGTGGAGACCCCGTGACCGAGATCCTCTCGACCGGCCCAGCCGTCGGCCTGCGCACCCACTGGTGCGGTGAGCTGCGCGCCAGCGACATCGGCGCCACCGTCTCGCTCTGCGGGTGGGTGGAGAACCGGCGCGAGCACGGCGAGCAGCTCGCCTTCATCGACCTGCGCGACCGCACCGGCATCACCCAGTGCGTCGTGGCCAAGGCCCACGACCTGCGCAGCGAGTACGTGCTGCGCATCACCGGCACCGTGCAGGCCCGGTTCGAGGGCGCCACCAACGACAAGCTCGACACCGGCGAGATCGAGCTGCAGGACTGCACCGTCGAGGTGCTGTCCACCTCCGAGCCGGCGCCCTTCCCGATCCACGAGCGCACCGAGGTGGACGAGACCATCCGCCTGCGCCACCGCTACCTCGACCTGCGCCGGGCCCGCCTGCAGAAGAACCTCCAGGTGCGCACCATCGTCAACGCCGCCATCCGACGCACGTTCATCGACAACGGCTTCGTCGAGGTCGAGACGCCGATGCTCATCGCGTCCACGCCCGAAGGCGCCCGCGACTTCGTCGTGCCGTCCCGCCTCCACCCGGGCAGCTTCTACGCCCTGCCCCAGTCACCCCAGCTGTACAAGCAGCTCTGCATGGTGGGCGGCGTCGACCGGTACTTCCAGATCGCCCGCTGCCTCCGCGACGAGGACCTGCGCGCCGACCGCCAGTTCGAGTTCACCCAGCTCGACATGGAGTGCTCCTTCGTCGGCCAGGAGGAGGTGCTCGACTTCGTCACCCAGTCGGTGCGCGCCGCGGTCAGCGACATCACGGGAGAGGACATCGGCGACGTCCCGCGGATGACGTGGGAGGAGGCCATGGAGCGCTACGGCTCGGACAAGCCCGACACCCGCTTCGGCATGGAGCTGGTCGAGCTGACCGAGGTGTTCGCCGACACCGAGGCCAACGTCTTCAAGGCCCCGTGCGTCAAGGGCATCCGCCTCGAGGGCGGCGCCGAGCTCACCCGCAAGCAGATCGACGGCCTCGTGGACCGGGCCAAGCTGTGGGGCGCCAAGGGCCTGGCGTGGATGCGCGTCGTCGCCGGCGAGCGCCAGGCGCCCGCCCTCGAGGGCGGGGTGGCCAAGTTCCTGTCCGAGACCGAGTCGGCGGCCACGATCACCGCCCTCGACGCCGCGCCGGGCGACATGGTGTTCCTGGTCGCCGACGAGCGTCCGGTCGCCCGCCACGTCCTCGGCCTGCTGCGGGTCGACCTCGGCAAGCCGCCGATGGACGAGGGGAGCCTCGAGTTCCTGTGGGTCACCGACTTCCCGATGTTCGACGACGAGCTCGGGCCCGACGGCCGTCCCCAGGCCATGCACCACCCGTTCACGATGCCCAACGCCGAGGACCTCGAGGCCGGCCTCATCGAGTCCGACCCCACGAAGGTCCGCTCGGTCGCCTACGACCTGGTGTGCAACGGCTGGGAGCTCGGCTCCGGCAGCGTCCGTATCCACCGCAGCGACGTCCAGCAGCGGGTGTTCGACGCGCTCGGCATCGCGCAGGAGGAGGCCCAGGAGAAGTTCGGCTTCCTCCTCGACGCCTTCCGCTTCGGCCCGCCGCCGCACGCCGGATTCGCCTACGGCATCGACCGGCTCGTGGCGCTCCTCGCCGGGGAGACCAACATCCGCGAGGTCATCGCGTTCCCCAAGACCCAGAAGGGGGCCGACCCCCTCACCGACGCACCGAGCGAGCTCGAGCCCCGGGTGCTCGAGGAGCTCGGCCTGCGGGTCCTGCCCCGCCTGGACTGAGTGTCGCCTCCGGCGACCTCGAGTTGCTCGCCAGGGGCTCGCAACATCGCCGACAGCACGGGTCAGGCTTCTTCGAGGCCGTCGAGGAACGAGCACAGGGCGCGGCGGGCGCGCTCGCGCTGGTCGGCCAGGGTCTTGCGGCCGGCCACGGTGCCGACGGCGCCGAGCGCCCCGGCCACAGGCAACGAGATGAAAACCAGCTCGGGCTGCTGCGTGAGCACGGCTGCCGCCACGCCCAGCACCGGAGTGACCGCGGCGGGGACGACCACGACCCCGGTGCGCAGCCCGCGTCGCATGTCGTCGAAGACCACCTCGAGGCGGACCAGGCTCCGGCCCTCGCCGCAGTCGACGACGGAGACCTCGACCGCGTCGACGTCGCCGAGGCGGACCCGACGGGCGGTGCGGGCATCCACCTTGCGCCGGAGCTTGGCGCCGAGGTCGTCCCGGGGTCGCCACACCTCGGCGGTGCCCTGGCGCTCGTCGCGGTGGAGGAGCTGGCTGCGCAGCCAGTGGATGACGTGCCCGCGGGACTCGGGCACGGTCCGCGGGACGACCCGGGTCTCCAGCACCCGGGAGGGGCCGAGCAGTCCACCCCGGGCATCGCTGTGGACCAGGATGCCGGCGTCGTGCTCGGCCAGCGCCAGCTCCACGGCGCCGCGCGCGATGCCGACCTCCGACGCCGCCTCGGTCAGGGCGCGGCGGTCGTAGCCGCCGTGGGCGGGGACCGGGCGGTCCTGCGCGCTGATCTCGGCGGCCCGGCGGAGGACCTCGTCGGCCGCGAGCGGGTCCAGCGGCTCGGTCATCGGGCGCCCTCGGTCACCGCACCATCCTGCCCGTAGCCTCGGCGCCGTGCAGGTCCACCACCTCCGCTCGGTCGACGGCGAGATCGTGTTCGACATGGATCCCGAGGTCGTGACGCCCGCGGCGGGCGGCACCCGCATGGCCGAGGACGTCACCGTGGACGAGCTGGCGCTGCTGGCCCGGGCCATGACCTACAAGCTCGCCGTGTTCGAGGCCCGCATGGGCGGCGCCAAAGCCGGCATCCGGCCTCGCCTCCTCGACAGCCGGGCCGAGACGCTCGCCCGGTACTGCGAGGAGATCCAGCCGATGGTGGACGAGGGTCGGTTCTTCACCGGCGCCGACCTCGGCACCACCACGGCCGACTTCGCCGGGTTCGGGGACGACACGCCCGCGGTGCTCCGGGAGGTCATCGACGGCGTCGGCTTCGAGGAGCTGGTCACCGGGCGGGGCGTGGTCGCCGCGGCGGCGGCGTGGCTCGGCACGCTCGAAGGCCGCACGGTCGCGGTCGAGGGCTTCGGCAAGGTCGGCCACGGCGTGGCCCGGGAGGTCGTCCGCCGGGGCGGCCGGGTGGTGGCGGTGTCGACCCTGCGGGGCGCGGTCGCCAAGGCGGGCGGGTTCGACGTCGACGAGCTGGTGGCGGCCCGCGCCGAGCACGGCGAGTCCTTCGTCCACCACCTCGGACTCGACGTCCACCTGCCCCGCGAGCTCCACGAGCTGCGGGTCGACGTGCTCGTCCCCGGTGCCCGGGTGGGCGTGTACGACGCGGCGCTTGCGGCGCGGGTCCAGGCCGAGGTGATCGCGCCCGCCGCGAACGTGCCCTACACCGTGGCCGGGCTGGCCGAGCTGCGGGCGAGGCGGATCGCCGCGCTGCCCGACTTCGTGTGCAACGGGGGTGCGGTGCTGGCCTACCGCTCCTCGGCGGCGCTCACGGCCACCGAGGTGCTCGCCCGGGTCGACCGGGAGATCGGCGACCGCATCGAGGCCGCCCGCCTGGCCAAGATGGATCCGATCCGTCACGCCGCCCTGCTGGCCGAGACCTTCCTGACCACGTGGGTGCCGGCCGACCAGCGCCCCGACGGCCCGGCGGTGGCCCCGTGAGCGATGACCTCTTCGCCGCGGCGGCATCGGAGCGCCTCGAGTCCCGCCAGCCCCTCGCCGCCCGCCTGCGCCCCCGCTCCCTCGACGACATCGTCGGCCAGGAGCACCTGCTCGGCCCCGGCAAGCCGCTGCGGTCGCTCGTCGAGCGCGACCGGCTGTCCTCGGCCCTGCTCTGGGGCCCGCCCGGCACGGGCAAGACGACGCTGGCCCGGGCCGTGGCCGCCCACACCGAGAAGGTGTTCGTCCAGCTCTCGGCGGTGACGGCCACGGTGAAGGACGTGCGGGAGACGATCGCCCAGGCCCGGCACCGGCTCGGCGAGCAGGGGCGCGGCACGATCCTGTTCCTCGACGAGATCCACCGGTTCAACAAGGCCCAGCAGGACGCGCTGCTGCCGGCGGTCGAGGAGGGCCTCGTCGTCCTGATCGGGGCCACCACCGAGAACCCGTACTTCGAGGTGAACGCGCCGCTCCGCAGCCGCTCCACCCTGTTCCGGCTCGAGCCCCTCACCACCGACGCGGTGCGCACCCTGCTCGGCAACGGGCTCGGGGCCGAGGGGGCGACGGCCACCGACGAGGCGATCGAGCACCTGGCCGAGCGGGCCAACGGGGACGGCCGCCAGGCCCTCACCGCCCTCGAGGTCGCCGTCGCGCTCGCCACGGCCCGCACCGAGGCCGGCGAGGGGACCGACGGGACTGGCCGGACCGGGGTCACGGTCACGCTGGCCGACGCCGAGGCCGCGCTCGGGACCAACGCCCTGCGCTACGGCGTCGACGACCACTACGACGTGGTCTCGGCCTTCATCAAGTCGATCCGGGGCAGCGACGCCGACGCCGGGCTGTACTGGCTGGCCCGGATGGTCGAGGCCGGCGAGGACGCCCGGTTCATCGCGAGGCGTCTGGTGATCCTGGCCTCGGAGGACATCGGGATGGCCGACCCGACGAGCCTGCTGGTGGCCAACGCGGCGGCGCACGCCGTGGAGTTCGTGGGGCTCCCCGAGGCCGGGCACAACCTCGCGCAGGCGGTCGTGCACCTGTCGTCCGCTCCCAAGTCGAACCGGGTCGCCAAGGCCTGGTGGGCGGCGCAGTCCGACGTGCGGGACCAGCCGGCGGGAGAGGTGCCGGCCCACCTCCGCGATGCCCACTACCAGGGGGCCGGCGCCATCGGTCACGGCCGGGGCTACCGCTACCCCCACGACGACCCGAGGGGATGGGTCGAACAGGAGCACCGGCCCGCGGGCGTGGCCGACCGGACCTACTACGAACCCTCCGAGCACGGGGCCGAGGCCGAGGTCGCCCGGCGCCAGCGGGAGCGAACGCCTCGGGGCGGCTGACCCTCCACGGATAGGCTCGGCGAGGTGAGAGCAGACGAACTCCGCCGCGCCTGGACACAGTTCTTCGTCGAGCGCGGCCACACGTCGGTGCCCTCCGCGGGTCTCATCCCGCACCACCCGTCGGCCCCGATGTTCGTCAACTCCGGGATGATGCCCTTCGTCCCGTACTTCCTCGGGGAGGAGGCGCCGCCGTTCGACCCGGCCCGGGCCGTCTCGGTGCAGCGCTGCGTCCGCGCCGGGGGCAAGCACAACGACCTCGACGCCATCGGCCGCTCCCGCCGGCACCTGAGCTTCTTCGAGATGCTCGGCAACTTCAGCTTCGGCGACTACTTCAAGGAAGACGCCATCCCGTGGGCGTGGGAGTTCGTCACCGAGGTGCTCGGCCTCGACGGCGACCGCATGTGGATCACGGTCCACACCTCCGACGACGAGGCCGAGGACATCTGGGCCGACTCTGTCGGCTTCCCGCGCGAGCGGATCCAGCGCCTCGACAAGGACAACTTCTGGGAGATGGGCGACACCGGCCCGTGCGGCCCGTCCTCGGAGCTGTTCTGGGACTTCGGCCCCGACGAGGGCCCCGACGGCGGCCCGGCGAACCCGGCGGCCGAGGAGCGCTACGTCGAGTTCTGGAACCTGGTGTTCCCCCAGTACTTCCGCCAGCCCGACGGCTCCCTGCGCGACCTCGACGCCCCCGGCATCGACACCGGCGCCGGCCTCGAGCGCATCCTCGGCGTGCTGGCCGACTCGCCCTCGCTCTACGCGGCCGACACCCTCTCGGTGCTCACCGACCGAGCCCAGGAGGTCACCGGCGCCCGCTTCGGCGGCGACCGCCTCCACGACATCGCCCTGCGGCTGATCGCCGACCACACCCGCACCGTGGCCTTCCTGGTCGCCGACGGCGTCATGCCCTCCAACGAGGATCGCGGCTACGTGCTGCGCCGCGTCCTGCGCCGGGCCGTGTACTTCTCCTACATGCTCGGCGTCGAGAAGCCGGTGCTGCCGCCGATGATCGAGACCTGCGTCGAGCTGATGGGGGAGGCCTACCCCGAGCTCGCCGAGAGCGCGGACAGCGTGCTCACCATCGTCAGCCGCGAGGAGGACCGCTTCCGACGGACCCTGCGCACCGGCTCCACGATGCTCGACAGCCACATCGCCACCATCCCCGAAGGCGGCACGGTCGACGGAACCGTCGCGTTCACCCTGCACGACACCCACGGCTTCCCGTTCGAGGTCACCCAGGAGATCGCGGCCGAGCGCGGCTACGACGTGGACGAGGACGCGTTCCGCAAGGCCATGGCCGACCAGCGGGCCCGGGCCAAGGCGGCAGCCAAGGGGGGCGGCGTGGCCGTCGGCGACGAGGTCGACGCCTTCCGCGCCGTGCTCGACGCCAGCGGACCCACCGAGTTCGTCGGCCGCGAGGTCGACAGCACCACCACCACGGTCGTCGGGGTCGTCCCCGGCGCCGAGGGCACCGTGTCGATCTTCCTGGAAGCCACGCCCTTCTACGCCGAGTCCGGCGGCCAGGTCGGCGACACCGGCGAGATCACCGCCGACGGCGCCCGTGCCGAGGTGCTCGACACCGTCTACGCCCTGCCCGGCCTGCACCGCCACGTCGCGCGGGTCACCGAGGGTGCCTTCGAGGTCGGCGACGAGGTCACCGCCAGCATCGACAGCGAGCGGCGGGCCGCCATCAAGCGCCACCACACCGGCACCCACATCCTGCACTGGGCGCTGCGCAAGGTGCTCGGCGACCACGTCAAGCAGCAGGGCTCGATCGTGCTGCCCGACCGGCTGCGCTTCGACTTCAGCCACTTCGAGGCCGTGACCCCCGAGCAGATCGCCGAGATCGAGGACCTCGCCAACCACGAGATCCTGGCCAACCCCGAGGCTCGCCACTACGAGACATCCATGGAGGAGGCCCGGGCCCTCGGCGCCATCGCGTTCTTCGGTGACAAGTACGGCGAGCGGGTGCGGGTGCTGGAAGCCGGCCCGAACTCCATCGAGCTGTGCGGCGGCACCCACGTGTCCCGACTCGGCGACATCGGCCCGGTGAAGATCGTGAGCGAGACCTCCATCGGATCGAACCTGCGCCGCATCGAGGCGGTCGCCGGCACCGGGCCGGTGGAGCGCCTGCGCGAGCGCGAGGCAGAGCTGGCCGACGTCGCGGCCCGCGCCGGCGTGCCGGTGGGCGAGGTCGTCGACGGCGTCGGACGCCTGCGCGATCAGCTCAAGGCGGCCCAGGACGAGGTCAAGGCCCTGAAGAAGCAGCTCGCCGGCGCTGCTGCCGGCAACCTCGCCGAACAGGCGGTCGACGGCATCGTGGTCGCCCGCGTGGACGGCGCCGAGCGCAACGACCTGCGCGAGCTGGCGCTCAGCCTGCGGGACAGCCCCGGGGTGCGCGCCGTGGTCATCGGCGGGGCACCCGAAGGGGGCGGCGCCGCCCTGGTCGCGGCCACCACCGAGGACTCCGGCATCGACGCCGGCACCCTCGTCGCCGACGCCACCCGCGCCATCAAGGGCGGCGGCGGCAAGGACCCGCGCCTGGTGGTCGCCGGCGGCAAGGATCCCGGGGGGCTCGACGAGGCCCTCGACCTGGTCCGCGCCGCGGCCGGCATCGCCTGAGACCGCGGTGCGCGCCCTGGCCCTCGACCTCGGATCCAAGCGGGTCGGCATCGCCCTGTCCTCGGGCACGCTCGCCACGCCGTACGAGGTGCTGGCGCGCTCGGGCGACCGGCGCCGGGACCACCGCGCCATCGCCGCGCACGTCGCCGAGACCGGCGCCGAGGTCGTGGTGGTGGGCCTGCCGCTCTCCCTCGACGGCTCGGTCGGCCACGCCGCCCGGCGGGTCCTCGACGAGTGCGGTCAGCTCGCCGAGGTGCTCGACGTGCCGGTCGAGACCTGGGACGAGCGCCTGTCCACCGTCACCGCCGAGCGATCGCTGGACGCGCAGCAGCTGCGCGGCCCGGCCCGGCGCCGGGTCGTGGACAAGGTCGCCGCCGCCGTCATCCTGCAGGCCTGGCTCGACGCCCGGCCTGCCGAGCACGCAGCAGAGGAGCCGTCGTGACCGACGATTGGACGAGGGATCACGATCCCGCCGCCGACTGGGACACCGCCACGGTGCACGACCACGAAGGCGACTACGTGGAGGAGCAGTGGGCGGAAGGGGAGTGGGACGACTGGCACCCCCCGTCCCACACCGGTCGCAAGCTGTTCATCGCGTTCCTCGTGCTGCTCGCCCTGCTCGCCGCCGGCGCGTTCGTGGCCTGGAACCAGATCCAGGAGCGCATCGACCCGCCCGGCCCACCCGGCGCCACCGTCGAGCTCGAGATCCCCGCCGGGTCCACCACCGAGGACATCGGCGCGCTGCTCGTCGACAACGACATCATCACGTCGTCCACCATCTGGGACTACTGGACGCGCCTGGAGGGCGTCGGCCCGTTCCAGGCCGGCTTCTACGAGTTCCAGCAGAACTCGTCGTTCGACGAGGCCGTCGCCGTCCTCGACGGCGGACCCCGCCCGCCCCAGCTCGAGCGGATCACCATCCCCGAGGGACTCACCGTCTCCGAGATCCTGCCGCGCCTCGCCGATCCCGACACCGGGGTGGAGCGCTGGTCGCTCGAGGCGCTGCAGGCCGCGCTCGACTCGGGCGAGATCCGCAGCCAGTACCAGCCCGAGGGCGTGACCTCCTACGAGGGCCTGCTGTTCCCGGACACCTACGAGATCGACGAGGACGTGGACGAGGCCGGCTTCCTCCGTCGCCTCGTGGCCGAGACCGATGCCCGCCTCACGGCGCTCGACGTCGAGGCCCGCGCCGCCGCGCTCGGCCGCACGCCCTACGAGATCCTCGTCATCGCCTCGCTGATCGAGGAGGAGACCCGGGTCCCGGAGGAGCGGGCGATGGTCGCCCGGGTGGTCTACAACCGCCTGGAGCAGGGCATCCCGCTCGGCATCGACGCCACCAGCCGGTACGAGGCCGAGATCAGCGGCCGGGACCGCGAGGACCTCGACTTCGAGTCCGACTCGCCCTACAACACCCGCCGGGTCGCCGGGATCCCCCCGACGCCGATCGCCGCGCCGGGCCAGGCGTCGCTCGAAGGTGCCCTCAACCCCGCGGAGGGGAACTGGATCTACTACGTGCTCCAGGACGAGCAGGGCAACCACTTCTTCACCGACTCCTTCGCCGAGTTCAACCAGGCCAAGGCCGAGTGCGCCCGCCTCGGTCTGGGGTGCGGGTGACCCGGACGCCCACCGGCGCCACCCAGCTGGCCGGGGTCATCGGCTGGCCGGTGCGCCACTCGCGCTCACCGGACATCCACAACGCCGCCTACGAGGCCCTGGGCCTCGACTGGGTCTACGTGGCGCTGCCGGTCCCGCCCGGCGAGGTGCCCGCTGCGCTGCGCGGGATGCGGGCGCTCGGGATCGAGGGGCTGTCGGTGACGATGCCCCACAAGGGCGCCGTCGCGGCCGAGGTCGACGCGCTCACCGCGGACGCCGCCGCGCTCGGCGCCGTCAACAGCGTGCGCCGTGACGGCGACCGGCTGATAGGGGACAACACGGACGGTGGCGGCTTCGTGGACTCCCTGGTCGAAGCCGGCGTGGATCCGTCCGGGCGGCGGTGCGTGGTCCTCGGAGCCGGAGGCGCGGCTCGGGCCGTGGTGCGCTCCCTCGCGACCGCCGGTGCGGCCCAGGTGACGGTCGTGAACCGGGACCCGGGTCGGGCGGCCACCGCCGCCGCGCTGGCCGGAGCCGTCGGCGCCGTCGGCTCCGCCTCGGACCTCGGCACCGCTGACCTGCTCGTCCAGGCCACCCCCGTGGGCATGGGCGACGACGCCACCCTGGCCGCCGACCCGGACCTGCTCCCCGCCGGCGCCGTGGTCGCCGACCTCGTGTACCACCCGCTCGTCACCCCGCTCCTGGACGCGGCCCGGACCCGCGGCCTCACGACCGTCGACGGCCTCGGGATGCTCGTCCACCAGGCGGCCCGGCAGCTCCGGGCCTGGACGGGGTGCGACGCACCGATCGACGTGATGCGGGCGGCAGCGACGGGCTGAGGGCAGGACCGTCGGGATTCCCGCTACAGGACGGGCCCGATCGCGCCGAAGGAACCAGGAGCGAAGCCCAGCCTCTGAAGGAGATCGTCGTGGCGCTGTCCGGGACCCTCGAGACGTTCAGCCTGCCGGATGTCCTCCGGCTCCTCTCGAGCACGAAGAAGACCGGCCTGCTGGCCCTCGACGGGGACCGCGGTCGCGGCCGGATCTGGGTGCGCGACGGGGCGATCGTCGGCGCTGATGCCGACCGTGCCGTCGAGGACGCGGTGGAGGGCGTGGCCCTCGAGCTGCTCCGCTTCGTCGACGCCCGCTTCGAGTTCGACTCCGGCGCCGAGCCCGGTGCCGACGGCGAGCCCCGTCCCGTGGACGACGTGCTGGCCGAGGCCGAGTCCCGTCTGGCGGAGTGGCGCGAGATCGAGGCGATCGTGCCGTCGCTCGACGTGTGGGTCCGCATGGTCACCGAGCTCGATGGCGAGCGCACCGTGGCCCCGAACCAGTGGCGGGTCCTCGCCCAGGTGGGCACCGGCGCCGATGGTCACGTCCTCGCGGATCGCCTGGGCCAGGGCGAGTACGACGTGTGCCGCCAGCTGCGCGACCTGATCGAGATCGGGTTGGTCGAGCTCGACGAGGCCCCGGTCACCGCCGCTCCCGCCGTGCTCGACGCGCCGTCCACCGACGCCGTCGATGCTGGTGCATCGTGGTCCGCCCCGTCCGAGGAGCCCACGTTCGTGGAGCCGGCGCTGGATCAGGATGCGGTCAGCTCCCTCGGCGCCGACCTGGCGTCCTTCGTCGCTGTCGGCACCGTCGAGCAGCCCCCTGCCGAGCCCGACGCCGCCGAGATCGCCGAGCCCGCCGACACCGCCGAGCTCGAGCAGCCCGAGCAGCCCGAGCAGATCGAGCAGATCGAGCAGATCGAGGCCATCGAGGAGCCGGCGGACGAGCCCGACACCGTCGAGGACGAGCCCGTCACCGCACCGGCCCACCTCGAGGTCGAGGTCGAGGACGAAGACGTCCTCTCCCAGCTGTCCCAGCTCAGCCCGAAGGCGGCCGCGGCCGTCGAGGCCACGTGGGACACCGACGCCGAGCCGGCCGAACCCCAGGCGACCGAGCCCGCGCCGGAGCCGGGCCGCGACGAGATCGACCAGAACCTGCTGCTGCGCTTCCTGTCCTCGACCAAGCACTGATCCCGGGCACTGATCCCGACCCTGGTCCCGGTTCGGTCGGCGGCCTCACCGTCGTCGGCGCCGGCCGAACCTAGGGTGCCCCGCCGTGGACCTCGTCGCCCTCGTGCTCGCCGGGATCGCCGGCCTCCTCGTCGGGTCGTTCGCCAACCGGCTGATCGTCCGCGAGCCGGGCTACGTCGTCACCGACCCGAAGGACCTCCCGGAGGGGGCAGACGAGTCCCTGCTGGACGAGCTCGAACCCGTGCCCACCGACCTGCCACCGGTGCCCGTGCTCGCCGTCGTGCGGCCCGGGTCGTGGTGGCGGCGCTGGTTCCCGGTCACCGAGGTGGTCATGGCCGCGGCCTTCGCGGCCACGGTCGCCGAGCTGGGCTGGTCGGCGCCGACGGCGGCGATCCTGTTCCTGGTCGCCGCGCTGGTCACCCTCGCCGCCGTGGACCTGCGGGTGTACCGGATCCCCGATCGCATCAACTTCCCGTCGATGGCGATCGGCTTCGGCGCCATCGTCGTGGCCTCCCTGGTCGCCGGTGCGCCCGGCACGATCGTCGGGGCCGCCATCGGCGGCTTCCTGTACGCGTCGATGCTGTTCCTCGCCCACCTCATCTCCCCCCGGGGCATGGGCTGGGGCGACGTGAAGCTGGCCTGGCTCATGGGCTTCTACCTGGGGTGGCGGGGCCACGAGCCCGGGGGCGTGCTCGACCTGGTGGTGGGGCCGCTGCGGGCCGTGCTCCTCGGCGCCGCGCTCGGCTCCATCCTCGGCGTGCTGAGCGGCGGGGCGTACGCGATCGCCCGGCGCTCGACCAAGGTGGTGTTCCCCTACGGCCCGTCGCTCGCGGCCGGGTGCACGATCGCCGTCGTGTGGGGCATCACGCCCCTCTGAACCGGGCGGGCCCGAGCACCATGTGCTTCGTGCCCCGGCCGGCACCGGCTCTACGCTCCCGGCCGTGCTGCGCTACCTGACCGCCGGTGAATCGCACGGGGCCGCCCTCGTCGTGATCGTCGAGGGGCTCCCCGCCGGCCTGCCCATCGAGGTGGAGGAGGTGCAGGGCGAGCTGGCCCGCCGCCGCCTCGGCTACGGCCGCGGCCCCCGCATGCGCTTCGAGCAGGACGAGGTCACCCTCGTCGGCGGCGTCCGCCACGGCCGCACCCTCGGGTCGCCGGTCGCCATCGAGATCGCCAACACGGAGTGGACCCGCAGCGACAAGTGGCACGAGGAGATGTCGCCCGCACCCGGCGCCACCAAGAACCCGGCGACCCAGCCCCGGCCCGGCCACGCCGACCTGGCCGGCATGCAGAAGTACGGCTTCGACGACGCCCGGGACGTCCTCGAGCGGGCCTCCGCTCGGGAGACGGCGGCCCGGGTCGCGGCCGGCACGCTGGCCAAGGCGCTGCTGTCGCACCTCGGCATCTCGGTGCTGAGCCACGTCATCCAGATGGGCCAGGCCCGGGCCGGTGCCGGCATCCGGCCCGCGCCCGCCGACCTCGGCGCCGTCGACGAGGACGAGGTCCGCTGCTTCGACCCCGCCGCCAGCGCCGCCATGGTCGAGGAGATCAAGGCCGCCGCCAAGGAGGGCGACAGCCTCGGGGGCGTGGCCGAGGTCCTCGCCTACGGCGTGCCGGTCGGGCTCGGGAGCCACGTGCACTGGGACCGCAAGATCGACGCCGCCCTGGCCCAGGCCCTCATGAGCATCCAGGCCATCAAGGGCGTGGAGATCGGCGACGGCTTCGAGGTCGCCGGCCTCCGCGGCAGCGACGCCCACGACCCCATCGGCTGGGCGCCCGACGCCCGGGACGGCCGGGGCGACTACGTGCGCGAGGGCACCCGCGCCGGCGGCGTGGAGGGCGGCATCACCACCGGCGAGCTGCTGGTGGCCCGCGCCGCCATGAAGCCGCTGGCCTCGTTGAACCGCCCCACGCTCAAGACCGTCGACGTGCGGACCAAGGAGGAGACGGTGAGCTTCAAGGAGCGCACCGACGTCACCGCGGTGCCCGCCATGGGCGTGGTCGCCGAGACGATGGTCGCCCTGGTGCTCGCCACCGAGGCGGTGCGCAAGTTCGGCGGCGACTCCCTGACCGAGCTGGTGCGCAACCACGACGCCTACGTCCAGACCCGGTGAGGCGCCGATGATCACCGTCGAGGTCCCGGTCCCTGGCCGCTCCTACCCGGCGATCGTCGGTCGCGGGGCACGGCGGGAGCTGCCCGCGCTGCTGCCGGAGGGCACCGGCCGGGTGGCCGTCGTGACCCAGCGGGGCATCGGCATGACCGCGGACCCCGGGGTCGAGCACCGGGTGTTCCACATCGAGGCCGGCGAGGACGCCAAGACGCTGCGGACCGTCGAGTACCTGTGCCGGCAGTGGGCCACGTGGGGCCTCACCCGTGCCGACTGCGTGGTGGCCATCGGCGGCGGGATGGTCACCGACGTCGCCGGCTTCGCCGCGGCCTCCTACCACCGGGGCGTGCCGGTCGTGCACGTCGCCACGACGCTGCTCGGGATGGTCGATGCGGCCATCGGCGGCAAGACCGGCGTGAACCTGCCCGAGGGCAAGAACCTCGTGGGGGCGTTCTGGCAGCCCTCGGCGGTCGTGTGCGACCTGGAGGCCCTCGACACCCTGCCGGCCCGGGAGCTGCGGGGCGGCTACGGCGAGCTGGCCAAGTACCGGTTCCTCCCCGGCGGTGAGGGCCTCGACGACCTCGACCTCGAGGAGCAGGTGGCCCAGTGCATCCGCATCAAGGCGGCCATCGTCGCCGCCGACGAGCGCGAGGGCGGGCTGCGGGCGATCCTCAACTACGGCCACACGCTGGCCCACGCCATCGAGACCGCCGGCGAGTACGACCTGCGCCACGGCGAGGCCGTCGCGGTCGGCCTGCTCTACGCCGCCGCCCTCGCCCGCCGCCTCGGTCGGATCTCCGACGAGCGCGTCGCCCTGCACCACGACATCGTGGCCCGCTACGAGCTGCCCGACCGCGTGCCCGAGGGCCTCGACGACGACAAGCTCCTCTCGCTCATGGGACGGGACAAGAAGGCGCTCGACGGCCTCACGTTCGCCCTCGACGGCGAGGACGGCGTGGAGATCGTGACGGGCGTCGATCCCGAGATCGCCCGGGCCGCGCTGGGGGACGTGCGGTGAGCCCGGCGGCGGCCCTGGCCCCGCTCGACGTCGCCGCCCGCGCCGGGCGCGTCCGGGCCGCGCTCGACGAGGCCGGGTGCGACGCCCTCGTCGTCACCGACCTCACGAACGTCCGCTGGCTCACCGGCTTCACCGGCTCCGCCGGCGTCCTCGTCGTCCGCCCGCGCGACCTCGTGCTCGTCACCGACGGCCGCTACCAGGAGCAGGCCGTCGACCAGCTCGCCGCCGCCGGCGTCACCGCCGAGGTCGAGGTCACCCGCGACACCGCGGCCCGCCTGGCGACCGTGCTCGACGGCACGGACCGGCTCGGCCTCGAAGCGGACCACGTCACGTGGTCGATCCAGCAGCAGTGGGCGCAGGCGCTGTCGTCCACGCTCGTGCCGACGGAGGGCCTGGTGCTCGGCCTGCGGGCCGTCAAGGACGACGGTGAGGTCGACCGGCTCCAGCGCGCCGCAGAGATCGCCGATGCCGCCCTCGCCGACGTCCGCCACCTGCTGCGGGAGCAGCCCACCGAGCGCGAGCTCGCCCGGGCGCTCGAGTCGGCCATGCTCGACCACGGCGCCGACGGCCCGTCGTTCGAGACCATCGTCGCCAGCGGGCCCAACGGGGCCCGCCCCCACGCCCGGCCCTCCGACCGGGTGATCGGCGCCACCGGGGAGGGTGAGCTGGTCGTGATCGACTTCGGTGCCCTCTGCGACGGCTACCACTCGGACATGACCCGCACCTTCGTGGTGGGGGAGCCCTCGGCGACGCAGGCCCGGATGCTGGAGGTCGTGCGGGCGTCGCAGGCGGCCGGGGTCGCCGCCGTCCGCGCCGGCGTGCCGGCGGTCGCGGTGGACCAGGCGTGCCGGGCCGTGATCGACGAGGCCGGCTGGTCCGACGCCTTCGTGCACGGCACGGGCCACGGCATCGGCCTGGTCATCCACGAGGAGCCCCGGTTGAGTCCCGAGTCCACCGCGCTGCTCGCCCCGGGCCACTGCGTCACGGTCGAACCGGGCGTGTACCTGCCCGAGCACGGTGGCGTCCGCATCGAGGACTCGGTCGTGGTCACCGCCGCCGGGTGCCGGCACCTCACCGCCTCGCCCTACGACCCGGCGCCGTAGCCCCGGCCGACCATTTGGCAGGTCCGCCCCCGGCGGCACACCATGTCGCCATGGCGACCGTCTCCACGAACGACCTCAAGAACGGCATGTGCCTCGACCTGCCGGAGGGTCTCGTGCAGGTCCAGGACTTCCAGCACGTGAAGCCGGGCAAGGGCGGCGCCTTCGTGCGCACCACGCTGAAGAACGTGCGCACCGGCGCCAACATCGACAGGACGTTCCGGGCGGGGGAGAAGGTCGAGCAGGCCAAGATCGACCGCTCGGAGTACCAGTACCTCTACAACGACGGGTCGAACTACGTCTTCATGGACCAGGAGACCTACGACCAGATCGAGGTCGCGCCGAGCAACCTCGGTGACGCCACCAACTACCTCGTCGAGCAGGCCACGGCCCAGCTCATGATGTACGGCGACGAGATCGTCGGCGTCGAGCTGCCCCCGTCGGTGGAGCTCACCGTGGCCGAGACCGAGCCGGGACTGCAGGGCGACCGCAGCACCGGCGGCACGAAGCCCGCGACCCTCGAGACCGGCTACGTCGTGCAGGTCCCGCTGTTCATCAACACGGGCGAGAAGCTGAAGATCGACACCCGCACCGGCCAGTACCAGTCCCGAGCGTGAGCCTGTCCAGCACCCGCCGGGAGGCGCGCGAGCGCGCCGTCGAGCTCCTCTACGAGGCCGACTCCAAGTCCGTGCACCCCGAGGACGTGGTCGCCGGCCTCCCCATCCGGCCCGATGCCTACGCGCTCGAGCTGGCCTTCGGCGTCGCCGACCACCAGACCGAGATCGACCACGTCCTGGACCGCTACGCCAACCGCTGGCCGGTGAAGCGCATGGCCGCCATGGACCGCATGGTGCTGCGCCTCGGCGTGCTGGAGCTGGCCACCCAGCTCGACGTCCCGCCCGGCGTGTGCCTGTCCGAGGCGGTGGAGCTCGGCGGCCGCTACGGCAGCACCGACGACACCCCGAAGTTCGTGAACGGCATCCTCGCCCGCGTGGCCGAGGAGGTCCGCGACGGCGATCGACCGTGGATGCCGATCGAGGTCGTGGTCTTCGACATGGACGGCGTGATCCGCCACTGGACGGCCCAGGCGATCGGTGCGTTCCAGGACGCGCACGACCTGCCGCCCGATGCGGTCGGATCCATCGCCTTCTCCGAGCCCCTGTACAGCGACGCCATGTGCGGTCGGCTCACCGCCGAGGAGTGGGCGGCCGAGATCGGCCGGCGCCTCGCCGAGGCCCACGACGGCGTCGACGCCGACGCCGGCCGCCAGATGTGGCTCGAGACCGAGTGGCGCATCGACGACGAGGTCGTCGCCATCGTGTCGGCCCTGCGCGACGCCGGCCAGCGGGTGGCGGTGTTCTCCAACGCCACCACCAAGCTCGAGGTCGACATGGGCA
Source organism: Salinilacustrithrix flava (assembly GCA_024128875.1). Lineage (GTDB taxonomy): Bacteria > Actinomycetota > Acidimicrobiia > Acidimicrobiales > Salinilacustritrichaceae > Salinilacustrithrix > Salinilacustrithrix flava. Next base: position 133,383 of record JAMYFF010000007.1, on the reverse strand, counting down.
CCATGGGCATCCACGAGCTGTTCCACGACATCTGCAACTCGTCGCTCATCGGGCTCATGAAGCCCGACGTCGCCTCGTTCGAGCACGTGGCCGACGAGGTGCTCGGCGTCGCCCCCGAGCGGCTGCTGTTCATCGACGACCGCCACGAGAACGTGGTCGGCGCCCTCGACGCCGGCTGGCACGCCGTGCAGATGCGCAGCGCGGCGGGCATCGCCGCCGTGCTCCGGCGCCTGCAGGTGCCCGGTGCTCCCGACCCCACCTGAGGGCCTGCGCCACTGGCGCCCCGAAGACGCGCCGGCCCTCGAGGCGGCCTGGGCCGACCCGGACATCGCCCGCTGGAACCCGCCGCCCGACCATCTCGACGCCGCCGCCTGGATCGCCGGCGCCGAGCAGCGCTGGGAGCATCGCCTCGCCCTCGACCTGGTGATCGTGCCCGGCGTCGCCGGCGAGGTGGGCCTGTCGTCGTTCACCACGGACCCGGCCCGGGCCGAGCTGGGCGTGTGGGTCGCCGCACCGCACCGCCGCACCGGGGTCGCCCGCCGGGCGGTCGAGGCGGTCGCGGCGTGGGCGCTCGACCCCGCCGGGCTCGCCCTCGACCAGCTGTGGGCCCGCACGGACCCGGCCAACACCGCGGCCGGGGCGCTGTTCGACCGGTTGGGATGGGACCGGCTCGGGAGCTCGGGCGGGATGGCGATCTGGTCGGCCACGACGGCGGTGCTACGTTGACCTCCTGACCGTGAAGCGGGTCCCGTGAGGCCCGGACGGACAGGAAGGAACGCCACATGGCGGAACGCGAACGACGTCTCACACGCCCCTTCGGGGGCGTTTTCGTTGCCCGGACCCAGGTGATGGACGCGGACGACCTGCGCCGGGCCACCTGGCGCATGGCCCACGAGATCATCGAGGCCAACGGCGGCATCGACGACGTCGTGCTGATCGGGCTCCAGACCGGCGGCGTGCCGCTGGCCGAGCGCCTCCAGGAGGCGCTGCTGGAGATCGAGGGGGTCGACGTCCCCGTCGGCAAGCTCGACGTGGCCTTCCACCGCGACGACATCGGCCTGCGCCCGGTGCTGCCCGAGGCGGTCACCGACGTGCCGTTCCACCTCGACGGCGCGGTCGTCGTGCTCGTCGACGACGTGCTCTTCACCGGACGCACCATCCGGGCCGCCCTCGACGCCATCACCTCCTTCGGCCGGCCCCGCGCCATCCAGCTGGCGGTCATGGTCGACCGTGGCCACCGGGAGCTGCCGATCCGACCCGACTACGTGGGCAAGAACCTGCCCACCCGCAAGGACGAGGCGGTCGACGTCCACGACGACGGCGTCGACCTCGGCGAGGTCGTGAAATGACGGATTTGCTCAGCATCAGCGACCTCGAGCGGGGCGACATCGAGCGCCTGCTCGACCTCACCGACCACTTCGCCGAGGTCTCGGCCCGCCCCATCCCCAAGGTGCCGGCCCTGCGCGGCAAGACCGTGGTCAGCCTCTTCTACGAGGACTCGACCCGCACCCGGCTGAGCTTCGAGACCGCGGCCAAGCGCCTCTCGGCCGACACCATGAACTTCTCGGTGTCGACGTCGTCGGTGAAGAAGGGCGAGTCCCTGCGCGACACCGCCCAGACCATCGAGGCCATGGGCATCGACTGCGTCGTCGTTCGCCACAAGTCCTCCGGCGTGCCATGGCAGCTCACCCGGTGGGTCGACGCCGCCGTGGTCAACGCCGGTGACGGCTGGCACGAGCACCCGACCCAGGCCCTGCTCGACTGCTACACGATCCGCCAGCAGCGGGGCTCCCTCGACGGCATGCACATCGCCATCGTCGGCGACGTCAAGCACAGCCGCGTGGCCCGGTCCGACATCTGGGCCTTCACCAAGCTCGGCGCCACGGTCACCGTCGTCGCCCCGCCGACGCTGCTGCCGCCGGCCATCGGCACCTACCCGGTGCGGGTCAGCCACGACATCGACTCGGTGCTGCCCACCGTCGACGCCGTGTACCTGCTGCGCATGCAGCGCGAGCGGATGACCGAGGCGCTGCTGCCCTCGCTGCGCGAGTACACCGCCACCTACGGGCTGACCCGGGAGCGGGCCCGCCTGCTCCAGGACGACGCCCTCGTCATGCACCCCGGCCCCATCAACCGCGGCGTCGAGGTCGACCCCGACGTCGCCGACGAGGTCCGCTCGGTGATCATCGACCAGGTGCGCAACGGCGTGTCGGTGCGCATGGCGGTCCTGTTCCTGCTGCTCGGATCCGGATCCGAGCTCCTGCCCCCCGAAGTCGCTGTCCCGGAGGCCGTCTAGATGCCCCAGCCAACCCTCGTGATCAAGGGCGGCCGCCTCGTCGACGCCACCGGCGTCCGCTCCGGCGACGTGGTCGTCGGCGACGACGGATCGATCCTCGCCGTCGGCCCCGACCTCGACGCCCCGGAGGTGCTCGACGCCGGTGGGTGCGTGGTCAGCCCCGGCTTCGTCGACGTCCACACCCACCTCCGCGAGCCCGGCAAGGAGGAGGCCGAGACGATCGAGACCGGCGCTCGCGGCGCCGCGGCGGGCGGGTACACCTGCATCCTGGCCATGCCCAACACCACGCCGGCGATCGACTCCGCCGCCGTCGTGCGCGAGGTGCTCGAGCTCGGGCGCTCCGCCCCGTGCGACGTGCGCACCTCCGGTGCCATCACGGTCGGCCGGGCCGGCGAACAGCTGGCCCCCATCGCCGAGATGGCCAAGCTGGGCGTGCGGTTCTTCACCGACGACGGCACCGGCGTGCAGGACACCCGGCTGATGCGACGGGCCATGGAGTACGCCTCGGCGCTGGACGTGGTGCTGGCCCAGCACTGCGAGGACGACGCCATGGCCGGCGGCGGCCACATGCACGAGGGGGAGTGGTCCAGCCGACTCGGCATCGCCGGCCAGCCCGCCGAGGCCGAGGAGCTGATGGTCATGCGCGACATCGCGCTGGCCCGCCTCACCGGTGCTCGCATCCACTTCCAGCACCTCTCCACCGAGGGCTCCGTGGCGATGGTGCGGGCGGCCAAGGACGGCGGGATGGACCTGACGTGCGAGGCCACCACGCACCACTTCACCCTCACCGACGAGTGCTGCGCCACCTACGACGCCGTGTTCAAGGTGAACCCGCCGCTGCGCACCGCCGACGACGTGGCCGCGGTCCGGGCCGGTCTGGCCGACGGCACGATCGACTGCATCGCCACCGACCACGCACCCCACACGCCCGATGCCAAGGAGCAGCCCTTCGACGAGGCCCCGCCTGGCATGCTCGGCCTCGAGACGGCGCTCGGCCTGGCGCTCACCGAGCTCGACCTGGACCTCGAGGAGGTCGTGGCCCTGCTCTCGTGGCGACCGGCACAGCTGCTCGGGGTGGAGGACCGCCACGGAGGCCCCATCATCGAGGGACGCAGGGCGAACCTCTGCGTGTTCGACCCAGAAGAGGAGTGGACGGTGGACGCCGACACCATGCACAGCCGCAGCCGCAACACCCCCTACGCCGGACGTCGTCTGCGCGGGCGGGTGCGCCACACCCTGCTCGAGGGTGAACCGGTGCTCCGCAGCGGGGAGGTGACCCGATGAGCGCCGGCGCGCGGATCAGGGACGCCGCCCTGGTCCTGGCCGACGGCTCCACCTTCGAGGGCGAGTGGTTCGGTGCCGAGCCCGCCGGGGGCGTGGCCACCGGCGAGGTCGTGTTCAACACCGCCCTCACCGGCTACCAGGAGATCATCACCGACCCCTCCTACGCCGGCCAGATCGTCACCTTCACCTACCCCCACATCGGCAACTACGGCGTGGCCGCCGAGGACGACGAGAGCCGCCGGCCCTTCTGCCGGGGCGTGATCGTCCGCGACCTCGCCCGCCGACGCAGCAGCTGGCGCAGCGACGGTGACCTGCCCGCCTTCCTCGAGCGCCACGGGGTGCCCGGCATCGGCGGCATCGACACCCGCCGCCTCACCCGCATCATCCGCGACACCGGTGCCATCCCCGGCGCGTTCGGTCCCCTCGACCTGGTCGACGAGGCCACGCTGAAGGCTGCCGCCGCGGCCGAGCCCGGCACCCACGGGGTCGACCTCGTCGCCCAGGTCACCACGCCCGAGCGGTACACCTACGGCGACGGTCCGCTGCGGGTCGCCGCCTACGACTTCGGCATCAAGGTGTCGATCCTCGAGCAGCTCGGCGAGTTCGCCACCGTCGAGGTCTTCCCGGCCTCGGCCAGCGCGGATGACCTCCGGTCGGTCGATCCCGACGGCATCTTCCTCTCCAACGGCCCCGGCGACCCCGAGGTCGTCGACTACGCCGCCGCGGAGATCCGCCACCTGCTGGAGGACGACCGCCCGCTGTTCGGCATCTGCCTCGGCCACCAGGTGCTCGGCCTCGCCGCCGGTGCCCGGACCGTGAAGCTGCCCTTCGGCCACCACGGCGGCAACCACCCGGTGCGCGACGTCACGTCCGGGCGCATCGACATCACCAGCCAGAACCACAACTTCGCCGTCGACCCCGACAGCCTCGGGGGCATCGCCGAGATGACGCACGTGAACCTCAACGACGGGGTCTGCGAGGGCATGCGCCTGCTCGACGCCAACGCCTGGTCCGTCCAGCACCACCCGGAGGCCGGCCCCGGCCCCCACGACGCCCGCCACCTCTTCGAGGACTTCAAGCACAAGATGGAGCAGCAGTAGTGCCCAAGCGCACCGACATCGAGTCGATCATGCTGATCGGCTCCGGCCCGATCGTCATCGGCCAGGCCTGCGAGTTCGACTACTCCGGCACCCAGGCCTGCAAGGTCCTCCGCGAGGAGGGCTACCGGGTGATCCTGCAGAACTCGAACCCGGCCACGATCATGACGGACCCGGACTTCGCGGACGCCACCTACGTGGAGCCCCTCGACCTCGAGCACGCCAGGCGCATCATCGAGCAGGAGAAGCCCGACGCGGTCCTGCCGACCCTCGGCGGCCAGACCGGCCTCAACCTGGCCATGGAGCTGTTCGAGGCCGGCATCATCGGGGTGCCCGGCACGCCCGAGATGATCGGGGCCAACGCCGAGGCCATCGCAACCGCCGAGGACCGCGAGAAGTTCAAGCAGGCCATGGCCGGCATCGGCCTCGGCGCACCCGAGTCGGCGACCGCCCACACCCTCGAGGAGGCGGAGGCCGTGGTGCAGTCCATCGGCCTGCCCGTGGTGATCCGGCCCGCCTACATCCTCGGCGGCAAGGGCACCGGCATCGCGTCCACGCCCGAGGAGTTCCGGCGGATGGCCAAGTTCGGCCTCGACTCGAGCCCGATCAGCGAGATCCTGATCGAGACCTCCATCAAGGGGTGGAAGGAGTACGAGCTCGAGGTCATGCGCGACCGCGCGGACAACTGCGTGATCATCTGCTCGATCGAGAACCTCGACCCCATGGGTGTCCACACCGGCGACTCGATCACGGTGGCGCCGGCCCAGACGCTCTCGGACATCGAGTACCAGCTGATGCGCGACGCCGCCTTCGCCTGCATCCGCCGGGTCGGCGTCGAGACCGGCGGCTCGAACGTCCAGTTCGCCATCAACCCCGAGGACGGGGAGATGGTGATCATCGAGATGAACCCTCGCGTGTCCCGCTCGAGCGCGCTGGCGTCGAAGGCCACCGGGTTCCCGATCGCCAAGATGGCAGCCAAGCTCGCGGTCGGCTACACGCTCGACGAGATCCCCAACGACATCACCAAGGCCACGCCGGCCAGCTTCGAGCCGGTCATCGACTACGTGGTGACCAAGGTGCCCCGCTGGGCGTTCGAGAAGTTCCCCGGCCAGGGCGACGCGCTCGGCACGTCGATGCAGTCGGTGGGCGAGGCCATGGCCATCGGGCGGACCTTCCCCGAGTCGATGCAGAAGGCCATGCGCTCGCTGGAGCAGGGCCGCATGGGCCTGAACTGCGACCCGGGCGAGACCCAGATGGACGACCTCTCCGACGCCGAGCTGCTGGCCCAGGCCTGCATCGGCACCCCGGATCGGCCCTACCAGCTCGAGGCGTGCCTGCGCCGGGGGATGAGCGTCGAGGAGGTCGCCGACGCGACCAAGGTCGACCCGTGGTTCCTCGACCAGATCTCCCGCATCGTGGAGGAGCGCGCCCACCTGGCCGAGGTCGGGTTCACCGACATCACCACGCGGGAGCTGCGCCGGGCCAAGCGCCTCGGCTTCGGCGACGCCCAGCTCGCCTACCTCTGGGGCGTGGACGAGGCCGAGGTCCGGGCCCGCCGGATCGCCGACGGCCTGGTGCCCACCTACAAGACCGTCGACACGTGCGCAGCCGAGTTCGAGGCGGCGACGCCGTACCACTACTCGACCTGGGAGGACACCGACGAGGTCGTCGACACCGGCAAGCCCCGGGTCATCATCCTCGGCTCCGGGCCCAACCGCATCGGCCAGGGCATCGAGTTCGACTACTGCTGCGTGCACGCCAGCTTCGCCCTGCGCGACGCCGGCTACGACACCGTGATGGTCAACTGCAACCCCGAGACGGTGTCCACCGACTACGACACCTCCACCCGGCTCTACTTCGAGCCGCTCACCACCGAGGACGCCCTGAACGTGGTCGAGGCCGAGATGGCCTCCGGCAACCTGGTCGGGGTCATCGTCGGCCTCGGCGGCCAGACCCCGCTCAAGCTCGCGGGGGTCCTGCCCGAGGGCACCGTGCTCGGCACGAGCCCGGCCTCGATCGATCTGGCCGAGGACCGCGACCTCTGGAACCAGCTCTGCGACCGGCTCGACATCCCCCAGCCCGCCGGCGGCACCGCCACCGACCTCGACGGCGCCCGGGCCATCGTCGAGCGCATCGGCTACCCGGCCCTGCTCCGCCCCAGCTACGTGCTGGGCGGTCGGGCCATGGAGATCGTCTACGACGACGAGGGCCTCGTGCGAGCCATGGCCGAGCTGGCCGGGTTCGGCTCCCTCGGCAAGGAGGGAGGCCTGTCCGCCGAGCGTCCCGTCCTCGTCGACCGCTTCCTCGAGGAGGCCACCGAGGTCGACGTCGACGCCATCCGTGACCGCACCGGAGAGGTCGTCATCGGTGGCGTCATGGAGCACGTCGAGGAGGCCGGGGTGCACTCAGGTGACTCGGCCTGCTCGATCCCGCCGCACTCGCTGGCCGACGAGACCGTCGAGGTGATCGAGGACTACACCCGCCGCCTCGCCGAGGCCCTCGACGTGGTCGGCCTGCTCAATGTGCAGTTCGCCGTGCGCCAGGGCCAGGTCTTCGTGATCGAGGCCAACCCCCGGGCCAGCCGCACCGTGCCCTTCGTGGCCAAGGCCACCGGCGTGCCGCTGGTGAAGTGCGCCGCCCGCGTCATGGTCGGCGCCACGCTCGCCGAGCTGCGCGACGAGGGCATGCTCACCACCCCCGTCATCCCGAACCGTCGGGGCCAGGGCCGCCACGTGGCGGTGAAGGAAGCCGTGCTGCCCTTCAACCGCTTCCCCGACGCCGACCAGGTGCTCGGCCCCGAGATGCGCTCCACGGGCGAGGTCATGGGCATCGACCGCACCTTCGGCCTGGCCTTCGCCAAGTCGCAGGTCGCCGCGGGGGAGCGGTTGCCCGAGACCGGGGCCGTGTTCTTCTCCCTGGCCGACCGCGACAAGCCCCAGGGGGCAGTCGCGGCCAAGGGCTTCATCGAGATGGGCTTCGAGATCGTGGCCACCGACGGCACCGCCGACCACTTCGAGGCCACCGGCATCCCCGTGGCCACCCGGGTGGCCAAGCTCGGCCAGCACGCCGAGGGCGCCGGACCGACCGCGGTCGACCTGCTCGAGGCCGGCAAGATCGACCTCGTCGTGAACTGCCCCCGGGGCCGGGGACCGCGCGCGGACGGCGACTACATCCGCTCGGCCGCCGCCACCCACCGGGTGCCGCTGCTCACGACCGCCGCCGGCGCCGTCGCCGCGGCCGAGGGCATCCGCGACCGGGCCGCCCACGCCGGCCGGGTCATGTCCCTGCAGGAGTACCACTCGTCTTGAGCCGTGTTCGTCGCTGCGCTCCTCCACGGCTCCCGTTGCACGGAGCCGCCCGCACCGGTGGGGCGTGCTCCGGGCTGGCGCCCTGCGCACGGTCGCAGCTCGGGACACGCGTGAGGATCCGCGCATGAGCGGCATAGACCTCACCACGACCATCGGGTCGGTGACCCTGCCGAACCCGGTGATGACCGCGTCCGGCACCGCCGGCCACGGCACCGAGCTCGGCGCCTACGTCGACCTGTCCTCGCTCGGCGCGGTCGTGGTGAAGTCGCTGGCCGCGTACCCGTGGGACGGCAACCCGGCGCTTCGCACGCACGGCACCCATGGCGGGATGATCAACTCCGTCGGTCTGCAGGGGCCCGGCGTCGAGGCGTGGCGGCGCGAGCAGCTGCCGCGGCTGGTCGATGCCGGCGCCCGGGTGGTCGCCTCCATCTGGGGACGTTCGATCGACGACTACCGCCGTGCCGCCGAGCAGCTCGCCGGCTGCCCCAGCGAGGTCGTCGCCGTCGAGATCAACCTGTCGTGCCCGAACACCGAGGCCGGGGGCGAGCTCCTCGCCCACGACCCCGAGGCGAGCGCGGCCACCGTCGAGGCCGTGGCCGCAGCCGGGCTGCCCCGGTGGGCCAAGCTCAGCCCCAACACCAGCCGGGTGGCCGAGGTCGCCGCCGCCGTGCACGCCGCCGGCGCCGAGGCCGTCACCCTCGTGAACACGCTGCTCGGCATGGCCATCGACCCGGTCAGCGGCGCCTACCGGCTGGGGTCGGGGGAGCGGGGCGGCGGCGTGTCCGGCCCGTCCATCCACCCGGTCGCGGTGCGAATCGTCCACGACGTGCACCGGGCCCTGCCGGAGCTGCCCGTCATCGGGGTCGGCGGCATCGCCACGGGCGAGGACGCGGTCGAGATGCTCCGGGCCGGCGCCACCGCCGTGCAGGTCGGCACCGCCACCTTCGCCGACCCGCGGACCGTCGCGAAGGTCCTCGCCGAGCTCACCGCCCTCGCCGGACGCATCGGCGTCGCACGGGTCGCCGACCTCACCGGCGCGGTCCGCCCGCCCACCCCCCGCTGACGCACCCCATCCCGTTCTGGGGTACGTCGCTGCACCGCTGGTGGTCGTCCAGGTGCTCCAGAACGTGGGGTCAGACCTGCGGGCCGAACCGGCGGTCGTGGGCGTCGCGGATGCGTTCGGTGTCGTGGCTCCCCAGGTCGGCGCGGTCGACCCCGGCCCGGATGAGGGCGGCTTGGCGACGGAGCGCGTCCCGCACCGGTTCGTCGCCGTCGACGGCCTGGTCGAGCAGGTGCAGCATCTCCAGCAGGTAGATGCAGACCGTCGGCATCCCGACGGCGGCCAGGCGCACCTCGTCGAAGGCGACGTCGATGAGGTCCCGGTGCCCGAGCCGCTCGGGGCGCAGTAGGAGGCGGTCCTCCTCCGTCGGGGTGGCGAGCCGGGGCGGGTGCAGTGCCAGCAGCTCGCGCAGGACGCTGCCGAGGTGGAAGATGGCGTCCTGGGCGGTGGTGGGGTCGTTGATCCCGGGTGACAGCGCCCGCAGCGCCACGTCGGCCAGCTGGCGGATGGCGTAGCCGACGTCCTGCTCGACGGTGCGGCTGTCGCCGGTGATGACGGCCCGGCGGGCCCGCCAGCACGACTCGTCCTCGTCGTCGGGACGCGGCCAGATGCGGCAGAGGGGCGTGCCGGCGACGGCGTAGCGCCCGACCTCGATCTCGGCGCGCACGGTGCCCCCCGGCGGCCCGCTGGCGGCGAGGCCGCGGTAGTCGATGTCGCGCACCCAGCCATCGCTGACGTGGGTGACGAGGAGGTGGTCGTCGGGGGCCTCGGGTACCTGCTCGGGGTCGCTGCCGGTCTGCGGCTCGTCGTCCCACAGGTCCTTGGCTGCAGCGATGCCGTCCGACGTCGCCCGGGCGAGGATCCGGGACACGTCCATGGAGTGGGCGCTGTGGTTGATGAAGGCGACGATGGCCAGGATCGAGATCACGCCGAAGAGCAGCGCGAACCCCACCGAGATGCTCGGGATGACCGGGGTCCCGTCGTCCTCGAGGGGACCCCGGACGGCCCGCAGCACGACCAGGCAGTAGGTGAACGTGCCGATGACGACGCCCATGACCTGCTTGGTGAAGGGGTCGCGCAGCAGGCCGTGCACGACCCGAGGCGAGTACTGGCTCGACGCCAGCTGGATCACGAGCAGGGAGATGGAGAAGGCGATGCCGGCGAAGGTGATGGTCGCCGACGCGACCGTGCCGAGGATGGCGCGGGCGCTGTCGACCGTGGACGACAGGCCGAAGGGGAGCTCGGCCGTGCCCTCGACCAGCCGCTGGTCGAGCTCGACGGCGGCCACGCCGAGCAGCACCGCGAGGACCACCCAGGCCATCGGGATGAAGAACAGGCTGTTGCGGAGCCGCTCCGACAGCGATGCGAGCCGAACGTCCATGTCCCATCGTTGCACCGTGGCCGCAGCCGATCCGGGAGGGATGGCAGGCTGGGCGCCGGACGAGGGAGGCGTGGCGTTGACACAGATCCAGATCGAGGCACCCGAGGAGGTGCGGGCCCGGCTGTGCCTGGCGCTCGACACCGACGACCTGGTGGAGGCCGGTCGGCGAGCCCGGGAGCTCGGACCGTGGTTCGGCACCCTCAAGGTCGGCCTCGAGCTGTTCTCCAGCGCCGGGCCCGCCGCCGTCAGCACCCTCCAGGGCCTCGGCCTCGACGTGTTCGTCGACCTCAAGCTCCACGACATCCCGACCACGGTGCGCAAGGCGGCGCGGGTGCTGGGCTCCCTCGGCGTCGCCCACGTGACGTTCCACGCCCACGGCGGCGTCGACATGCTCCGCGCCGGTGTCGAGGGCCTGCGCGAGGGCGCCGAGTCCGCCGGCGTCGCCGTTCCCCGCGCCCTGGCCGTGACGGTGCTGACCTCCGACGACACCGCCCCGCCCCACATCCTTCCCAAGCGGGTGGAGGCAGCGGCGGAGGCCGGGTGCGACGGGCTCGTCTGCGCGGTCGCCGACGTGGGCGAGGTGCGGGCGATCGTGCCCGACATCTTCGTGGTCACCACGGGCATCCGCACCACCGGCGACGATCCCCACGACCAACGGCGGACCGCGACCCCGGGCGAGGCCCTGGCCGCGGGCGTGGATCTGCTGGTCCTCGGGCGCACGATCACCCACGCCGAGGACCCGGCCTGCGCCGCCGCAGCGGTGGTCGACGACGCCCTGTCGTGAGCGGTGCAGCGGGGGGTGTCGTCTAGGGTCGCGCCATGCCCCAGCCCCCCTCTCTCACCCCGGAGCAGCGTCAGGCGGCGCTGGCCAAGGCCGCCGAGGCCCGCCGGGCCCGAGCCGAGCTGAAGGAACGCCTGAAGATGGGCTCGCTCCTGCTGTCCGAGCTGCTCGAGCAGGCCCCGGGCAACGAGACCATCGGCAAGATGAAGGTCCTCGCCGTGCTCGAGTCGCTCCCCGGCGTGGGCAAGGTGAAGGCCCGCCGCACCATGGAGGCCTTCGAGATCTCCGAGACCCGTCGCGTGCGGGGCCTGGGCGAGCAGCAGAAGCGCAAGCTGCTCGAGGAGTTCGGGTCCTGAACATCGTCGTGTCCGGCCCGGGTGGGGTCGGCAAGGGCACCATCGTGGACCAGCTCCTGACCCGGCGCCCCGAGATCTGGCTGAGCCGGTCCTGGACCACCCGCGAGCGCCGGGCGGGCGAGGCCGAGGACGCCTACGTCTTCACCGACCGCGAGACCTTCGACGCCCACATCGAGGCCGGCGGGTTCCTGGAGTGGGTCGACTTCCTCGACTACCGCCAGGGCACCCCCGTCCCGGACCCGCCGCCGGGCACCGACGTGCTCCTCGAGATCGACGTCGCCGGCGCCGAGGCCATCCGAGCCGTGGATCCCGATGCCCTGCTCGTCTTCGTCGACACCCCCGATCGGGAGGCCCAGCGCCAGCGCCTCACCGGTCGCGGCGACAGCCCCGACCGCATCGAGGCCCGGATGCGCAAGGGCGACGAGGAGCGGGTGGCGGCCCGTCGCCTGGGGATGCACCACATCGTCAACGACGTGCTCCACGACGCCGTCGCCGAGCTCGAGGCCCTCATCGACGCCCACCGCGAGGGCTGAGGGTTTCCTGCGCCGGCGCAGCCCGCTGCTAGCGTGGCTCGTTCGGCAACCCCTCGGAGGCAACATGTCCGGTCGTCACGACACGATGATGAACCCGCGGATCGAGGACCTCCTCGATCGCACGGATTCCAAGTTCCGTCTCGTCACGCTGGGCTCGACGCGGGCTCGCCAGATCAACGCGTACTTCAACGCCGTGGGCAGCGGCGGCCTGGGCTCCCAGGTCCCCCCGCAGGTCCCCTCCGTGGTGCGCAAGCCGCTCTCGATCGCCTTCGAGGAGATCGCCGCCGACAAGATCCTGCCGGTCTACGGCGAGGAGCTCGCCGCCAAGCGCGAGGCCGAGGCCGCCGAGGCCGCCGCCCGCATCGCTGCGGCCCAGGAACAGGACTAGTCGCTCCGCGCGCGGCCCGCCCATGCTCGCCGGGAAGCGCATCGTCCTCGGGGTGACCGGCGGGATCGCGGCCTACAAGGCCGTCGAGGTCTGCCGTCGCCTGGTCGACGCCGGTGCGCACGTCACACCGATCATGACCGACGGCGCCCGACACTTCGTCGGGGAGACCACGCTGTCCACGCTCGCATCCGAGGCGGTCCGCACGTCGCTGTGGGAGATCGACCACGGCGCGGACGGCAGCCCGATCACCCACACCCGCCTCGGCCAGACCGCCGACCTGGTCATCGTCGCCCCGGCCACCGCCCGGGTGATCTCGGACCTGCGCACCGGCCGGTCGGCCGACCTGCTGAGCGCCACCCTCATCGCCACCACCGCGCCGGTGCTGCTGGCCCCGGCCATGCACACCGAGATGTGGGAGCACCCGGCCGTGCGGGAGAACCTCGAGGTGCTCGCCACCCGGGGCGTGCACGTCGTGCCGCCTGAGGAGGGTCGCCTGGCCGGTGGCGACTCCGGCGCCGGCCGGCTCGCCGACCCGGCCACCATCGTCGAAGCCGCCGAGAAGGTGCTGGCCGGCACCAGCGCCGCCGCCGACCTGGCCGGCCTCGCCGTGCTCGTCACCGCCGGCGGCACCCGCGAGCCCATCGACCCGGTCCGCTTCATCGGCAACCGCTCGTCGGGCAAGCAGGGCTACGCCGTCGCCGCGGAGGCCGCCTCCCGCGGCGCCCGGGTCACCCTCGTCACCACCGTCGACCGCCCGCCGGCCGCCGGGGTCGAGGTCGTGCGGGTGGACACGGCCGACGAGATGCACGCCGCCGTCGCCGAGCGGTCCCCGACGTGCGACGTCGTCGTGATGGCCGCCGCCGTCGCCGACTTCAAGCCGGTCGACCCCGCCGACCGCAAGATCAAGAAGGCCGGCGGCGTCCCCGAGGTCGTCCTCGAGCCCACCGTCGACATCCTCGCCGCGCTCGGCGCCGCCAAGCCCGCCGGCCAGACGCTGGTCGGCTTCGCCGCCGAGACCGACGACCTGCGCGCCAACGCCGAGGCCAAGCTGTCGGCCAAGGGCGCCGACCTCATCGTCGCCAACGACGTGTCCGCCCCCGGCGCCGGCTTCGAGCACGACACCAACGAGGTCGTGCTGCTGTCCGCCACCGGCGCCACCGAGGTGGCCCGGGCCGACAAGCGCCGGATCGCCAAGGCGGTGCTCGACGCCGTCACCACCCTCCGCACCCCGAATCCAGGGAGCCAGTCATGAAGAACGACTTCACCTTCACCTCCGAGTCCGTCTCGGAGGGCCATCCCGACAAGATGGCCGACCAGATCTCCGACGCCATCCTCGACGCGATCCTCGCCGAGGACCCCATGGCCCGCGTCGCGTGCGAGACCATGGTCACCACGGGCATGGCCATCGTGTCGGGTGAGATCACCACGACGGCCTACGTCGAGATCCCCGACATCGTCCGCAAGACGATCAACGGCATCGGCTACGACCGCGAGTCGATGGGCTTCGACGGCAACACGTGCGGCGTGATGACCACCATCGACCCGCAGAGCCCCGACATCGCCCAGGGCGTGGACAAGGCGTTCGAGACCCGCTCCGGCGAGCGCGACGACGAGCTCGACGACCAGGGTGCCGGCGACCAGGGGATGATGTTCGGCTACGCGTGCGACGAGAACGACGCGATGATGCCGACGCCGATCCACCTGGCCCACCGCCTCGCCGAGCGCCTGGCCGAGGTCCGCAAGGCCGGGATCCTCCCGTACCTGCGACCCGACTCCAAGACCCAGGTCACCATCGACTACCGCGACGGGCGCCCGGCGGCCCTCGACACGGTGCTCATCTCGACCCAGCACGCACCCGGCCACGACGCCGAGACGCTCATCAAGCCCGACCTGATCGAGCACGTCATCCGCCCGACGCTGCCCGAGGCCTTCGCCGGCGACGACTTCCGGGTGCTGGTCAACCCCACCGGCAAGTTCGAGCTCGGCGGCCCCCACGCCGACTGCGGCCTCACCGGCCGCAAGATCATCGTGGACACCTACGGGGGCTGGGCCCGCCACGGCGGCGGCGCATTCTCCGGCAAGGACCCGTCCAAGGTCGACCGCTCCGCGGCCTACGCCACCCGTTGGGTCGCCAAGAACCTGGTGGCCGCCGGCGCCGCCTCCCGCTGCGAGGTCCAGGTCGCCTACGCCATCGGCGTGGCCCACCCGATGTCGATCATGGTGGAGACCTTCGGCACCGAGAACGTCGACCCGGCCGCCATCGAGCAGGCCGTGCGCGACGTGTTCGACCTGCGCCCCGGCGCGATCCTGCGGGACCTCGACCTGCGCCGGCCGATCTACCGCAAGACCGCCGCCTACGGGCACTTCGGCCGCACCGGCGCCGAGGGCGAGTTCCCGTGGGAGAACACCGACCGCGTCGACGACGTGAAGTCGGCGCTCGGTCTCTAGACCGGCGCCGCACCACCGCTGAGCACCGACGAACCCACCCTCTTCGGCGGCGACGAGCCGGAGCCACCGACCGAACCGGACCCCGCCCCGGCGGGGACGGTCGTGCGCGTCCTGCCCGACCAGACCGGCATCGCCAAGACCTTCGACTACGTGGTGCCCGAGGCGTGGGTGGGTCGGGTGGGGGTCGGCTCCCGGGTGCGGATCGCGCTCGGCCCCCGCCGGGTGGGCGCCTGGGTGACCGAGGTCGACGTCGACCCGCCCGCCGGCGTGACCCTGAAGCCGCTGGCCAAGCTGTCCGGCCACGGGCCGAGCGCGGAGCTGATCGAGCTGGCCCGGTGGGCGCAGTGGCGGTGGGCGGCCAAGACGCCGGTGCCGTTCCTGCGCACCGCGTCCCCCGAGCGCAACGTCGACGGCCTCCCGGCCCGGCCGGCCCGCACCCACCCCGCCGCTGCGGTGGCCGACCCCGTCGTCGGCCCGCTCCTGGCCGACGCGCTGTCGGGCGGCCCGACCGTGCTGCGGCTCCCGCCCACCGCCGACCTGGCCGCCGTCGCCCAGGGCGCCGCGTCGCTCGGCGACGCGCTGGTGATCTGCCCGTCGCACCGGATGGCCCGGCACCTGGCCGTGCGGCTGCGCCGGGCCGGCGTGCCCGTCGCCCTCCACCCGGACGAGTGGGCCCGGGCGGCGGCCGGCGGCTGCACCGTGATCGGGACCCGGGCCGCAGCGTGGGCCCCCGTGCCGGACCTGGCGGCCGTCGTCGTCCTCGACGAGCACGACGAGGTGCACCAGGAGGAGCGGTCGCCGACCTGGCACGCCCGCGACGTCGTCGTCGAGCGCGCCCGGCGCCGGGGGGTGCCCTGCGTGCTCACCTCACCGATGCCCACCCTCGAGGCGCTGCGGTTCGCCCGCCTCGTCCGCGCCGACCGGGCCACCGAGCGCGCCGGCTGGCCCGCGACGGTGGTGGCGGACCGCACCGAGGAGCCTCCGGGCCGCAACGCCCTGTTCTCCCCCCAGCTCGTCGACGTCGTCCGCAGCGGCGCCCGGGTGCTCTGCGTGCTCAACCAGAAGGGACGGGCCGCACTGCTCGGCTGCGCCGGGTGCGGCGAGATCGTGCGCTGCGACGCCTGCCACGCCGCGGTCGCCAAGCCCGGTGACGAGCTCGTCTGCCGGCGCTGCGGGACGACCCGACCCGTGATCTGCGCGACGTGCGGCAGCATCGACCTCAAGGTCATCCGCATGGGCGTCAACCGGGTGGTCGAGGACCTGGAGGCCCTGAGCGGCGAGCGGGTCGTGGCCGTCACCGCGGAGACCCCGGCCGCCGAGGTCGACAGCGCCCGCCTCTACGTCGGCACCGAGGCCGTGCTCCACCAGGTCGGCCGGGCCGACGTCGTCGCGTTCCTCGATCTGGACCAGGAGCTGTTCGCGCCCCGGTACCGGGCGGCCGAGCAGGCCCTCGGCCTGGTCGCGCGAGCCGCCCGGATCGTCGGCGGTCGAGGGGAGGGCGGGCGCGTGCTGCTCCAGACCCGGGCACCCGAGCACGAGGTGTGCCGGGCCGCGCTGCTCGGCGATCCGGAGCGGGTCGCCGTGGTCGAGGACGAGCGCCGGGAGATGCTGGGGTTCCCTCCGCACATCGCGCTGGCCGAGGTCGGCGACCAGGCGGGGGAGGCGTTCGTGGCGGCGCTCGTCGAGTCGGCCCCGCCGGAGGTGCAGGTGCAGGGTCCCGTCGACGGGGCGTGGCGGGTCAAGGCCCCCGACCACCAGGTGCTGTGCGACTCGCTCGCCGCCGTGCACCGGCCGTCGGGGCGGCTGCGCCTGTCCGTCGACCCCCTGCGGGTCTAGGCCCGCTGCGACCGGAGCAGGCGATAGCCGCGCTTGGAGGCCAGGCGCTCGGTGGGGAACCCCTGCTCGCCCAGCCAGCGCTGCATGGAGTCGGCGCCCAGGTTCCGTCCCATCACCAGGACGGCCTCGCCGTCCGGGGTGAGCCGCTCGAGCCAGCGGAGCAGCAGGTCGTGCAGCGCGTCCTTGCCGATGCGGATCGGCGGGTTCGACCAGATCAGGTCGTAGCGCAGCGCCGGGTCGACCTCGTCCGGGGCGCGGACGTCCACGTTGGTGCAGCCGAGCGCCTCCGCGTTGCGGGTGCACAGCTCCCGGCTGCGCTCGTTGACGTCGACGGCGACGATGCGGGCGTCGGGCCGCTCCCGGGCCAGGACCAGGGCGATGGGGCCGTAGCCGCAGCCGAGGTCGAGGAACGTGCCGGTGGGCGGCGGCGCCGGCGCGGCATCGAGCAGGAACGCGGTGCCGGGGTCGAGCCGGCGGGGGCTGAACGTGGCCGAGTCGGTGGCCAGCTCGAAGCGGTCGCCGTGCAGGTCCACGACGATGTGGCCCGGCCGACGGCGCGCGGTCGGCGCCTCGGCGAAGTAGTGGCCCTCGGCACCCCCCGTGGTGGGCTCGGTCGACGGCTGGTCCGGTGGGGCACCCACGGCGGCGACGGTAGCCTCGGCCCCGTCATGAGCGCGCCCTACAACATCCGAGTCGTCGGCGATCCGGTGCTGCGCGCCTCCGCCGCCGAGATCACCGACATCGACGGCAAGCTGGTCAAGCTGGCCCACGACATGCTCGACACCATGTACGAGGCCCCCGGCCTCGGCCTGGCCGCCCCCCAGATCGGGGTGGGCAAGCGCCTCTTCGTCTACGACCTCGACCCCGAGGCCCGGGCCGACCCGCACGTGCTGGTCAACCCCCGCATCGTCGAGTCCGACGGCGAGTGGACCTACGAGGAGGGTTGCCTGTCGATCCCGGGGCTGTCCTTCGAGATCGTGCGACCCAAGGTCGTGCACCTCGTCGGCGTCGACCTGGACGGCAACGAGGTCTCGATCGAGGCCGACGAGCTCACCGCCCGGCTGTTCCAGCACGAGCTGGACCACCTCGACGGCGTGCTCATGACCGAGCGCATGGACCCGGACACGAAGAAGCAGGCCCTCAAGGAGATCCGGCGCATCCGCGATGGCTTCGAGGTCGCCCCCCGGGAGACGTCGGGCTTCTTCTCCTGAGCCGAGCGACCCGCCCCGTGCGCCCCCGCTCGCTCGTCTACCTCGGCACCCCGGCCATGTCGGTGCCGCCGCTGCGCGCCCTGCACGCCGCCGGCTTCGACATCCGCCTCGTCGTCACCAACCCCGACACCCGACGCGGGCGGGGCGGCAAGACCGCGCCGAGCCCGGTGAAGGCCGCTGCGGTCGACCTCGGCATCCCGGTGTCCCACACGGTCGACGACGTGCTCGATGCCGGCGCCGACCTCGGAGTCGTCGTCGCCTTCGGCCGCATCATCCGGCCCCACGTGCTCGCCGAGCTGCCGATGGTGAACCTGCACTTCTCCCTGCTGCCCCGCTGGCGCGGCGCGGCCCCGGTCGAACGGGCGATCCTGGCCGGCGACGAGCGCACCGGCGTGGACCTGATGGTGGTGGAGGAGGGCCTCGACACCGGTGCGGTGCACGCCCGGACCGAGCTCGACATCGGCCCCGACGAGACCGCGGAGGAGCTCCGCGCCCGCCTGGTCGACGCCGGCACCGAGCTGCTCGTCTCGACGCTGCAGTCCGGGCTGGGCGAGCCGACGCCGCAGGTGGGGGAGCCGGAGTACGCCCACAAGCTCGGCCCGGACGACCTTCGCATCGACTGGCACGCACCCGCCGAGCGGATCCACCGCCAGGTGCGGGTCGGCGGCGCCTGGACCACGCTGGCAGGGGAGCGGTTCAAGGTCTGGCGCACCTCCCTGCAACCGGGCGGCGACGGCGTGGTCCACCCGACCGGCACCGCGCCGATCGAGCTGCTCGAGGTCCAGCCCGCCGGCAAGGCCCGGATGGCGGCGTCGGCGTGGGCCAACGGCGCCCGCTGGTCCGACGGCGACCGGCTCGGCACATGAGCGCGCCCCGCCCGCCCCGGTCCACCCGGAAGTCAAAGCCCACCCGGAAGTCGAAGCCGAAGCCCCCGGTCGACGCCGCCGGCGTGGCCGTGCGCCGCGCCGCGCTCGACGTCCTCGGCCGCATCGAGGAGGAGGGGGCCTACGCCAACCTGGCGACCAACGCCGTCCTCGGGCGCAGCGACCTGGCCGATCGCGACCGGCACTTCGTCACCGAGCTGGTCTTCGGCACCACCCGCATGCGCCGGGCGTGCGAGCACCTCGTGACGCAGCACCGCACCGGTGGGATGTCGCCCCGGGTGGCCGCCGCGCTGCGCCTCGGCGCCTACCAGCTCGCGTTCGGCGGGGTCGCCCCCCACGCCGCGGTGAGCACCACGGTCGGGGCGGCACCGAAGCCGGCTCGCGGCCTCGTGAACGCCGTCCTGCGCCGGATCGCCGACGACGTGGCGGCCGGCGTCGAGTGGCCCGACCTGGCCACCGAGCTGTCGTACCCCGACTGGATCGTCACCGCCCTCACCGAGCGCCTGGGCGCCGATGCCGCGACGTCGGTGCTGCGGACGATGAACCACGCCGCCACCACCCACGTGCGCGACGACGGCTACGTGCAGGACGCCGCCTCCCAGCGGGTCGTCGCCTCGGTGGGGGCCGGCCCGGGCGAGCTCGTCCTCGACGCCTGCGCCGCCCCGGGCGGCAAGGCCACCGGCCTGGCCGCCACCGGTGCCTCCGTGGTCGCCGCCGACCCGTCCCCGGCGCGGGCCCGGCTCGTGGTGGGCAACCGGGACCGGCTCGGTCTCGACCTACCCGTGGTCGTCGCCGATGCCGCCGCGTCCCCCTACCGATCGGGCGCGTTCGACCGGGTGCTGGTCGACGCACCCTGCTCCGGGCTCGGCGTGCTCCGACGACGCCCCGACGCCCGCTGGCGCATCGACGCGGACGCCCCGGCCCGGTTGGCCGAGCTCCAGGTCCGCCTCCTGCGCGAGGCCGCTCGCGTCGTGGCTCCCGGGGGCTCGCTCGTCTACAGCGTGTGCACGCTCACCGAGGCCGAGAACCAGGGCGTCGTCGATGCCGTCGACCTCGCCGGCTTCGAGCTCGAGGGCACCGAGACCATGGTCCCCGACGACGATGCCGATGGCATGTACGTGGCCCGATGGCGCCGTCCCTAGGCTCCCACGCCGTGGAGCACGCCAAGATCCTGACCGTCTCCGATGGCGTCGTGGCGGGCACCCGAGAGGACCGCTCCGGCCAAGCCGTCGAGGACCACCTCCGCGCCAACGGCTTCGAGATCGACGACCGCCTCGTCGTCGCCGACGGCATCGAGTCGGTGGCCCGCGCCCTGCGCGCCCTGGCCGACGGCTGGGCTGGTCTGCTCGTGACCACCGGCGGCACCGGCTTCGGGCCCCGGGACCTGACCCCCGAGGGCACGCGGGCCGTGCTCGACCGCGAGGCCCCCGGGCTGGCCGAGGCCATGCGCCTGGTCAGCCCGCTCGGCCGGCTCAGCCGCCAGACCGCGGGCACCATCGACGCCGCCCTGGTCCTGAACCTGCCGGGGTCCACCAACGGGTGCATCGAGTGCCTCGACGCCGTCCTCGACGTCGTGCCCCACGCCCTCGAGCTCCTCCGCGGCGACCGCCCCCACTGACCGTTCCGGCTGAACGGCCTAGATCATCCGCAGCGGATCGCCGGTCGTGGGCTCGTCGAAGAGCACGGCCTCCACGGCGTGGTCGAGCATCGTCCCGGCCGGCATGCCCTTGCGCACGTGGCCGTAGACGCCGACGGGCGTGCCGCGGTCCACCTCCCGGGCCCACACCTCCCGGATCCGGCAGAACACCGCCTCGGGTGCCTCCGGGTGCGACGCGACCGCCAGCAGCAGCGGGACCCCATCGGGGGACAGGCTCACCCGGTCCTGGTCCCGGCGCACCGACGCCGCGCACCGGGCGAGGGCGAGCCGGTGATCGGTGCGCAGCACGTGGTCCCAGCTGCCGGCGTCCGAGGCCGTCGGGATGAGGTCGAGGGCCAGCACGGCGTCGCCGCTGAGCAGGCCCTCGGCCGCCTTGCGGAACGATGACCACGGCTCCAACCCGCTGAGGCTGAGGGCTTCCGGCGGGTCGAGCGCCGGTATCGGCCGGGCCACCGGCCGGCGGAGGTCGTGGCGGAGGGAGCCGCCGTGGGCGAGGTCGCCGAGGACCACCTCGAGGGCCGGGAAGTCCGGCTTCTCCACCACGGCGGTGGCGCCGGCGGCGAGCAGGCCGTCGAGATCCCCGACGTGGGACGAGAACACCACCACCTTGGTCTCCGGACGCTCGGCGACCAGGTGGCGGAGCAGGTCCTCGCCCCGGCCGTCGCGGAGGGCGAGGTCGAGCACGACGACGTCGGCGTGGACCCGGTCGATGACCTCCAGCGCCTCGGACGGGCTCTCCGCCTCGGCACACACCTCGTAGCCGATGGGGCCGATGACCCTCGTCAGCACGCAGCGCAGCAACGGGTCGTCATCGCACACGACCGCAGATCTCGGCGCCATCGTCTCCCCTCGCGCTCGCACCGTGCCCGCCGGACCCGGACGGACTCCGGACAGTCTGGCGAGATCGGCGAAGTCGGCGGGGGATGGGGCGGGCTCGGAGGCGCTTGTACGCTCGGCCGGTGGCTGACGCGACCGACGAGGGCTGGATGCGGGCGGCGATCGCCGCGGCAGCCGATGTCCGGGCCACCGCCCACCCGAACCCGTGGGTGGGCTGCACGATCGTGGCCGGCGGCGAGCTGGTCGCCACCGGTGCGACCCGCCCACCGGGCCAGGCCCACGCCGAGGTCGCGGCCCTGGAGGCCGCAGGGGAGCGGGCCAGGGGCGCCACCGCCTACGTCACCCTCGAGCCGTGCAGCCACACGGGCCGCACCGCGCCGTGCGCCGACGCCCTCGTCGACGCCGGGGTCGCCCGCGTCGTCGTCGCCGTGCTCGATCCCGACCCGCGGGTGCGCGGCGCCGGTGCCGAGCGGCTCCGCCAGGCGGGGATCACCGTCGACGTGGGGTGCGCCGCCGACCTCGTCGAGCGCCAGCTCGCCCCGTACCTGCACCAGCGCCGCACCGGCCGGCCCTACGTCGTGCTGAAGCTGGCTGCCACCCTGGACGGGCGCACCGCGGCGCCGGACCGCACCAGCCAGTGGATCACCGGGCCGGTGGCCCGCGCCGACGCCCACCGGCTCCGGGCCGAGAGCGACAGCATCGTGGTCGGGGCCGGAACCGTGCGCGACGACGATCCCACGCTCACGGCCCGCGATGCGGACGGCCCCGACCCCGAGCGCATCGTCCTCGGCCGCGCCCCTGACGGCGCGCGGGTGCGGCCCTGCACCGAGTGGGACGGTCCGGTCGAGGCGCTGCTCGACGACCTCGGCCAGCGGGGCCACGTCCAGGTCCTGTTCGAGGGCGGTGCGACCGTCGCCGGCGAGCTGCACCGGGCCGGCCTCGTCGACCGCTACGTGGTCTACCTGGCGCCGGCGCTGCTCGGAGGCGACGACGCACCCGGCTTGTTCCGCGGTCCCGGTGCCGCCACCATCGCGGATGCCTGGCGCGGTCGGATCGAGTCCGTGACGTCGCTCGGCGACGACCTGCGGATCGACCTCCTGCCGCACCCCCGATCAACCACCGAAGGGACCCCGTGATGTTCACCGGCATCGTGGAGGAGCTGGGCGAGATCCGCTCCTTCGAAGGCGCGACGTTGCGCATCGGCGCCGACACCGTGCTCGAGGACGCCTCCATCGGCGACTCCATCGCGGTGAACGGCTGCTGCCTCACCGTCACCGCCATGGGGACCGACGACCGGGGCGGCTGGTGGGAGGCCGACGTGTCCCACGAGACGCTGCGCCGGACCAACCTCGGCGACTCGGCGCCGGGCACCGTGGTGAACCTGGAGCGCCCCGTGCGTGCTCAGGACCGCCTCGGCGGCCACATCGTCCAGGGCCACGTCGACGCGGTCGGCGAGATCGTGGAGGCCGTTCCGGACCTCCGCGTGCGAGTGCCGATCGACCTGCTGCGGTACCTGGTCGTGAAGGGCTCGGTCACCGTCGACGGCGTGAGCCTCACGGTGGTCGACGTCCTCGAGGACGGCTTCACCGTCGCCGTCATCCCCCACACCGCCGAGGTCACCACCCTCGGACGCAAGGGACCGGGCGACGCCGTCAACCTCGAGGTCGACGTCACGGTCAAGTACGTCGAGCGCCTGCTGGAGTGGCACCGCGACGTCGGCGGCTGATTCAGGACCTGCCCGCCTCCGGCGGGCGCTGCTCGTGGTGGCGCCGGCCCGCGGTCCGCCGGTCCTCCTTCATCTCGGACTCGAACACGTGGGGCCGGCCGCCCACCAGCTCGCCCTCGAGATGCTGCAGGCCGTCCCGGAACGTGGCGTAGTAGGTCGAGTCGAACTCCTCGACGATCTGGAAGGTCCACCGACCCTCGAGCACGTTGCGACCGACCAGGTGCTCCTCCACGTCGTCGGCGAGGCCGCCCTGCCCGCACGCCCGCAGCAGCTCGGCCGCTTCACCGGCCAGCAGGTCGGCGTGGCCCATCATCTGGTGGAAGTCGTACAGGCGGCCACGGGCCCGCTCCACCCACTCCATCGCCTCGCCCAGCTTGCCGACGGCCTCGACGGTGGCGTCGTCGACCCCCTCGGGGCGCCGGTCGGCGGCCAGCCAGGACGGTTCGGGGTCGGTCGGGTTCCAGCGGGCGGGCTCGCCCGTCTCGTCGGGTGCGCTCATGCCCGGACCTCTACCCGGTCGGCCCCGTTGGGTGCCCGCCGCAGGGCCACGGGTACGCTCGCCTCACCCCCGGAAGGAGAGCAATGCCCTTCGCACCCATCGAAGACGCCGTCGCAGCCATCGGCCGTGGCGAGATCGTGGTCGTCGTGGACGACGAGGACCGCGAGAACGAGGGCGACCTCATCATGGCGGCCGAGTACGCCACGCCCGAGGCCATCGCCTTCTTCCTCCACCACACGTCCGGCTACATCTGCGCCCCGGTCACCGAGCAGCGGGCCCACGAGCTCGAGCTCGACCTGATGGTGCGGGAGAACACCGAGTCGATGCGCACCGCGTTCACGGTGTCCGTCGACGTCCGCCAGGGCACCACCACCGGCATCTCGGCCCACGACCGCGCCGCCACCATCAAGGCCCTGGTCGACCCGAGCACCCGCCCGCTCGACCTGGCCCGTCCCGGCCACATCAACCCGCTGATCGCCCGCGAGGGCGGCGTGCTGAAGCGGGCCGGGCACACCGAGGCCGCCGTGGACCTCGCCCGCATGGCCGGCCTGTCCCCGGTCGGCGTGCTGTGCGAGATCGTCGACGAGAACAAGATGGACATGGCGCGGGTCCCGGAGCTGGAGCGCTTCGCCGAGAAGCACGGCCTGCTGCTCATCTCGATCGCCGACATGATCCGCTACCGGCGCAAGACCGAGAAGCTGGTCAAGCGCGTGGCCGAGGCCCGCATCCCCACGGAGTGGGGCGACTTCACCTGCTACGTCTACGAGTCCACCCTGGACGGCGAGGAGCACGTGGCCCTGGTGCGCGGCAACGTCGCCGGGGAGCAGGACGTGCTCGTCCGCGTGCACAGCGAGTGCCTCACCGGCGATGCGTTCGGGTCCCTGCGCTGCGACTGCGGCCCCCAGCTGCACAAGGCCATGGCCCAGATCGCCGCCGAGGACCAGGGCGTGGTCGTGTACCTGCGCGGCCACGAGGGCCGGGGCATCGGCATCGGGCACAAGATCCGCGCCTACTCCCTCCAGGAGCAGGGCCAGGACACCGTGGACGCCAACACCTCCCTCGGCCTGCCGATCGACTCCCGCGAGTACGGCATCGGCGCCCAGATGCTGGTCGACCTCGGTGTCACGACGATGCGGATCCTCACCAACAACCCGTCCAAGCGAGGCGGGCTCGAGGGCTTCGGGCTCACCATCACCGAGCGGGTCCCGATCGAGTCGGTGCCGAACCCGGAGAACATCAAGTACCTCCGGACCAAGCGCGAGCGCATGGGGCACCTGTTGGAAGGCTTGGATGACGTCTTGTGAGTCGTGCCCCATCCGACGCGGGTCGGCGTCGGGAGCGCCAGCGAGCAGCCGACAGCGTTCCGAGCGACGAACGGCCCCCCGGGGCCGGAGCGCGAGGTAGCGGATAATGGCGAGCGGTGACGACCGGGCCCAGGTGCCCGAGGACCTCGACGGCATCGGCCTGCGCATCGGCCTGGTCCGGTCGCGGTGGAACGCGGAGATCGTCGAACGGCTCTGCGCCGGCGTCGAGCGCGGCCTGCTCCACCTCGGCATCCCCTTCGACGACATCGTGATCGAGACGGTGCCCGGCTCCTTCGAGATCCCCATGGCCTGCCGGATCCTGGCCCGCTCCGGCGAGGTCGACGCCATCGTCACCATCGGCGCGGTCATCCGCGGCGAGACCACCCACTACGAGCTCGTCTCGGAGGGTGCCGCCAACGGCGTGCAGCAGGTGCAGCTCGAGACCGGCGTCCCCATCGCGTTCGGACTGGTCACGGTGGAGAACACCGAGCAGGCCCTGGCCCGCTCCGAGGGCCCCGGCGGCCACAACGTGGGCGAGGAAGCCGCGCTCGTGGCCGTGGAGATGGCCCGCCTCGCCCAGCGCCACTGAACCGAACGGATTCGGCCGGCCCGCAGGCCCGCCCGTACCGTGGCCGGCGTGCTGAAGCTGGTGCTGCCCAAGGGATCGCTCGAGAAGGCCACGATGGAGCTGTTCGCTGACGCGGACCTCCAGGTGAACCGATCGAGCAGCGTCGACTACAAGGCGACGGTCGACGACCCACGCATCGACGAGGTCCGGATCCTGCGCCCGCAGGAGATCCCGAGCTACCTGTCCGAGGGGCTCTTCGACCTGGGCATCGCCGGCCGGGACTGGGTCGAGGAGACCAGCGCCGACGTCGTCAGCCTCGGCCAGCTGCAGTACTCGAAGGCCACCTCGAACCCGGTGCGCATCGTGGTCGCCGTGCCCCAGGACTCGCCGGTCCAGTCCGTCGCCGACCTCCCCCAGGGTGTGCGGGTGTCCAGCGAGTACCCCCGCCTCACGGAGCGCTTCTTCGCCGACAAGGGCATCGAGGCCGACATCCGCCTGTCCTACGGCGCCACGGAGGCCAAGGTCCCCGACATCGTCGACTGCGTGGTCGACATCACCGAGACCGGCCGGGCCCTGCGCGCCGCCGGCCTCAAGATCGTCGACACGATCCTCACCAGCTACACCGAGCTGCTCGCCAACCCGGCCAGCGCCGCCGACCCGGAGAAGGCCCACGCCATGGCCCAGCTCCTCACGCTGCTGAACGGGTCCCTCGAAGCCCGGGGCAAGGTGCTGGTGAAGCTCAACGTCGGCGGCGCCGACCTGGACAAGGTCATCGAGATCATCCCGTCGATGAAGGCCCCGACGGTGAACGAGCTGTACGGCGGCGGTGGCTACGCGGTCGAGACCGTCGTGCCGAAGAACCAGATCAACCGGTTGATCCCGGCCCTGGTCGATGCCGGCGCCAGCGACATCCTCGAGCTCCCCCTGTCGAAGATCGTCCACTGACCATGCCCGTCAGCACGATGGGTACCAAGACCGGGACGGTCACGGCGTTCGACGAGGACCGCGGCCTGGGCGAGATCACGACCGACGGCGGCGAGGTCCACCACTTCCACTGCACCGGCATCGCTGACGGCAGCCGCACCATCGAGGTGGGCACGCCCGTGCGCTTCGGCATCATCCCCGGCCGCCTCGGCCGCTGGGAGGCCTGGAGCATCGCGAAGGCGTCCTAGCCGACGTCAGCCGGTGGAGCTGTTCAGCCAGTCGTCGCCGGCGTCGAGCAGCGCCTCGTACTGCTCGAAGGGGATCGGCCGGGCGAAGTGGAAGCCCTGGGCGACGTCGCAGTCCAGCTCCCGCAGCTCGATCACGTGGTGGGCGGTCTCGACCCCCTCGGCGAGGGTGGTCATGCGCAACGCCCGTCCCATGTGGATCACCGCCTGGACGATGGCGGAGTCCTCGGGGTCGTGGCCGAGGCCGCTGACGAAGCTCTGGTCGACCTTCAAGATGTCGACCGGGAAGCGACGCAGGTACGACAGCGACGAGTAGCCGGTCCCGAAGTCGTCGATGGCGAGGTGCACCCCGAGGGCCTTGAGCTGGCCGAGGCGGGAGATGGTCTCCTCGGCGTCGTCGAGCAGGACGCTCTCGGTGATCTCCAGGCACACGTCGGCCGGCCGGGCGCCGGTGTCGGCGAGCACGGTCGCCACCTTGTCGGCGAAGTCGGGGGCGACGAACTGCTTGGCGGAGATGTTGACGGCGATGACGAGCGCATCGCGGTCGGGGTGGCGGTGGCGCAGCGCCGCGCACTGCGTGAAGGCCTCGCGCATGACCCAGTCACCGATCTCGATGATCAGGTTGCTGGTCTCGGCGATCGGGATGAACTCGTTCGGTGCGACCAGACCCCACTGGGGGTGGCGCCACCGCAGGAGGACCTCTGCGCCGACGATCTCGTTGGTTCGCAGCAGCACCTCGGGCTGGTAGTGCAGCACCAGCTCGCCGCGCCCGGCCGCGCCCCACAGCTCGTCCTCGAGCTCGGCCCGGCGCATGGCGCGGGCCCGCAGCTCCTCGTCGAAGAGCCTGATGCTGCCCCCGCCGGTGTTCTTGGCCAGCTGGGCGGCGGCGTCGGCGTGGCGGATGAGCTCGTCGGTGGTCATCGAGCCGGGCACGCCGAGCGCGACGCCGCACGACGCCGTCAGCATGACCACGTGATCGCCGACCGTGAAGGGGTCACGGAAGCAGCGAGCGACCTCCTCGGCGACGGCGAGGGCGTCCGCCTCGTCGTCCACGCGCTCGCAGAGCACGACGAAGTCCTCGTCGCCCCAGCGGTGCACGCTCTGATCGGTGGCGAGGTGCTCGGGGAACCGGGAGGCGATGGCCTTGAGCAGGACGTCGCCCGCGCTCTGCTCGAACCGGTTGATCTTCTCCTTGAACCGGTCGGGCGTCACGAAAAGCACCGCGACCGGGGTCGGGTCGCCGCTGACCCGGCGCAGCAGGAGATCGAGCCGGTCGAGGAAGAGCGAGCGGTGCGACAGGCCGGTGAGCGGGTCGTAGAAGGCCCGCTGGCGCAGGCTGCGGATGACGTCGCGATCGGTGGTCGTGTCCTTGGCCACCCAGCCGAACCCGGGCTCGCCGTCGTCCAGGGTCAGCGGGCAGATCGTGGAGCGGGTGGGGAACTCCCCGGTGATGGGCGAGGCCATCGACATCGAACCGGTCCAGGTGTCTCCGGCCCGGACGGCGGACACGACGTTGGCGAAGCGGTCCCGGTCGGCGCTGCCCGGCAGGTCCTCGAGGCGGAGGTCGAGGGACGCGTCCGGGTCGAGGCGCAGGAGGCGTCGGCCGGTGCGGTTGAGGAACAGGCAGCGGCCCTCGGCGTCGAACACGGCCACGAGGTCGTTGAGGTGGTCGGCGAGCGTCGCGTGCACGGCCCGGGTCTCCACGTCGGCCACGTTCACCTCCCCCTCGCTCGCACCAGCGTGTCGCCAACCTATCCGTCGGTACGTTCCGTGGTCGGCTCCTGCCCCTCGCCGCCGCGGTCGGCGATCTGGACGAAGGCCATCTGCAGCTGGGGGAGGGTCTGGCGCAGCTGGGTGCCCACCTCGCCGAGGCGCCCCTCGAGGCCGTCGACGAGCGCGACGAGCGCGTCGATGGCCAGGCGGGCGTCGCCGAGGCGTGGTTCGGGCTGGGACAGGTGGATGACGGCCAGCTCGTAGAGCCCCATGGCGTGCTGGGCGACGATCTCCTCCGCCGGCGCCTCGAGCAGGAAGCGCTGCAGCTCGGCGGCCTGGGCGGCCAGCTCCTCCTCCGACGGCGGCCCTCCCGAGCCCGGTCGGGGCGCGGTCGCCTCCGAGGGAGGTGGCTCCGATCCGCCTCTGGAGCGGTCGACGGGGACCTCGCCTCCTGGTGTCCACAGCGATGACACGGGCATCTCCTTCCTCGCCACCGGGGTGGCGTGCGCGGGGCACGTCAGAGCGTTGATCCTGGCGCACTTGCCACGTCGGCGCCACGACCCGGTACATTGGTGCCACAACTGATCGAGCAAGCGGGGCCCGCCCCCCACCCGACCACCGCTGGTGCGCTCGGGTCGTGGAACACCTCGCCGTCACCCCCGGGTGTCGGCGACTCGGTGTGGCGGACGTCTTCGGACGTCCGTTTCCGCGTGTGGGGGCAACGCCCTCCCGGCAGGTACCGCTTCCTCGTGATTCCGAACGAAGTTCCGAACCACAGGAGGAACGGACAACTTGTCGAGGAGTGATCGGCGATAGCTGCTGACGAGCCCCGCATCAACGACCGCATCCGCGCCCGCGAGGTCCGCCTCGTGGGTGCTGACGGTGAGCAGATCGGGATCAAGCCACTGCCCGAGGCATTGGCCATCGCCCGCCAGCAAGACCTCGACCTGGTCGAGGTGGCGGACAAGGCCAACCCACCCGTGTGTCGGATCATGGACTACGGGAAGTACAAGTACGAGGCTGCGCAACGGGCGAAGGAATCTCGTCGCAAGAGCTCGAGTGCTTCCATCAAGGAGATGAAGTACCGACCCAAGATCGGGCCGGGTGACTTCGACACCAAGACCAGGAAGGTCATCCACTTCCTGGAGGAGGGTCACAAGGTCAAGATCACGCTGATGTTCCGAGGTCGAGAGATGACCCACCCGGAGCTCGGCCGCAAGATCCTCGATCGAGTGGTCGAAGCCACCTCCCAGGTGGGCCGGGTGGAGACCACCGCCCGCCAGGAGGGTCGTCAGATGACCATGGTCCTCGGACCGGACAAGAAGGCCCAGGCCGCAGCGAAGGCCGCAGCCAAGGAAGCCGAAGCCGAGGCAGCCGCCGAAGCCGAGGCAGCCGCCGAAGCCGAGGCCGACGCCCCCAACGAGACGTCCGACTGAACGCCGGGCGCACCGCCGCCCCGTTACCACGCACGTCGAAGACGAAGGAAGAGCCATGCCCAAGATGAAGACCCACCGCACGTCGGCCAAGCGCTTCAAGATCACCGGGAGCGGCAAGGTGAGCCGACGCCAGGCCAACCGCCACCACGGCAACGAGCGCATGAGCGAGAAGCGCCTCCGCCGCCTCAAGGGTGACGAGCTCGTCAGCAAGGCCGACGAGAAGCGCGTCAAGCGGATGCTCGGCATCTGAGAAGCACCCAGCCGAACATCCACTGAGAGGAGTCAGACATGGCACGTGTCAAGCGCGGCGTCCACAGCAAGAAGCGTCGCAAGCAGGTACTGGGTCGGGCGAAGGGCTACTACGGCGACAAGAGCCGCACCTTCCGCTCGGCCAACGAGCAGGTCATGCACTCGGGGAACTACGCGTTCCGCGACCGTCGAGCCCGCAAGGGGGAGATGCGCAAGCTCTGGATCCAGCGCATCAACGCCGCCTGCCGCACCCACGGCACCACCTACTCGCGCTTCGTCGCCGGTCTGCGTGAGGCCGGGGTCGAGGTCGACCGCAAGCAGCTGGCCGACCTGGCCGTCCGCGACGATGCCGCCTTCGCGTCCCTCGTCGGCGTGGCTGACCAGGCCCTCGGCGCCGCCCAGTCCGAGGGCGCAGCGTAAGCGTCGTCCATGACGGACCTGCTCGGCCCCCGGTCGAGCGCACTGCAGCACCTACGGCGCCTCTCGGGGCGCCGTAGGGCGCGTCTGGACGCCGGCCAGTTCGTCATCGACGGCCCGACCCTCGTGGTCGAGGCCATCGAGGCCGGGGTCGACGTGGCCGAGGTCTACGCCGAGCCCGGTGCCCCGGCCGACGCGATCGCGGCCGCTCGGGCCGCCGGTGTCCCGGTGCGCGACGTCGAGGCCGGTGCGCTGGCCAAGGTGACCTCACCGGTCACGCCCCAACCGCTGGCTGCGCTGGCCGCCCTCCCGGCACCACCGCAGCGTTCGGTCCTGCGCGGCTTGGTGCTGGTGCTGGTCGGCGTGGCCGACCCCGGCAACGCCGGCACGCTGCTGCGCGTCGCCGAGGCCACTGGGGCCTCGGCGGTAGTGTCCTGCGCCGATGCGGTGGACCTGTGGAACCCCAAGTGCGTCCGGGCATCGGCCGGCGCGCTGTTCCGGGTACCCGTCCTCGCCGTCGGCGACGCCACCGAGGCCCTCAGCCGGCTGCGTGGCGCCGGCATGACGGTGCTGGCCACCACGCTCGACGATGCCGTGGGCCTCGACGACGTCGACCTCAGCGGTGATGTTGCCGTGCTCCTCGGCAACGAGGCCCACGGGCTGCCCGGCACCGTCGTCGACGCGGCGGACGTGGCGGTGCGGATCCCCATGGCCGGCCGGGTCGAATCCCTGAACGTGGCCATGACCGGCACCGTCGTCGCCTTCGAGGCGGCGCGCCAGCGCCGGGCGGCAGCGCCGTGAGCGACCTCGCCGGGTGGGACGTGCTGCCCGACGCCGTCCTGGCCGTGGCGCCCGACGGCACGCTGGCCGCGGGCAACGCGGCAGCGACCGAGCTGCTCGGCTCCCTCGACGACCGGATCGGGCGGCCGGCCACCGAGGCCCTGGTCGTGCGGGATCCGGTCGGTGATCCGATCGACGCCGGGGCCTGGCCCGCGCCGGGCAAGGAGGTGGAGCTCCTGATGGCTCGGGCCGACGGCAGCGACGTCGCCGTCACCGTCACCGCCCGTGCGGTCGGCGGCGGCACCGTGCTCGCCGCTCGACCGGTGGGCGACCGCTCCGGCATCGCCATCGTCTCCACCGTCTCCCACGAGCTGCGGTCCCCGCTCACGTCGGTCAAGGGCTACGTGTCGCTGCTGCTCAACCGGTGGGACCGGATCGAGGACGACAAGAAGCGCGAGATGCTCAGCCAGGTCCACGACGACGCCGACCGGGTCACGCGCCTGGTCACCGAGCTGCTCGACATCAGCCGTCTCGAGACCGGCCGTCTCGTGCTGCGTCGCCAGCTGGTCGACGTCGCCGACCTGGCGACGACGGTCGTGGACAAGGTCCGCATGGCCCACCCGGGTCTCGAGTGCGAGGTGCGGGTGGCCGACGACGTGCCCCAGGTCTACGCCGACCCCGACAAGCTCGAGCAGGTGCTCACCAACCTGGTCGAGAACGCGGCCAAGTACGGCAGCCTCGAGGGCATGGCCGTCTCCGCCGACGTGGACGGCCCCCACGTGCGGGTGTCGGTGGCCGACACGGGGGAGGGCATCCCCGCCGACGACCTGCCCCGGGTCTTCACCAAGTTCTTCCGCCGCGACCACGGCCGGCCCACCGGCACCGGCCTCGGCCTGTGGATCAGCCGGGGCCTGGTCGAGGCCCACGGCGGCGAGCTCACCGCCACCTCGGAACCGGGCCAGGGCGCCACCTTCACCTTCACGCTCCCCACCGACGCCTTCGAACGCGCTCACGGCGAGGCCTGAGCGCGCTCAACGCCGGCACGGCGGCGCGCCGGGGACCCGACCGGGGGATGGGTCGGGTCACCGGGGCTGGGGCCGGGATGGGCGTGGGCCGGAACGGCGGGCGGGACGTGGGCAGGGGTGCGCCGGCGTCACGGCGGATCGCCGCGCGAGCTGACGAGCGGGGTCGGCCGTCCGGTCCATCGGGTGCCGTGGGCGTCGATGGCGATCCACCGACCGTCTTCGACCAGCAGGCGCCAACCGTGGTGGTGGAGCAGGCGGTGGTGGAACCGGCAGAGCATGGCGCCGTTGCCGGTGCGGGTCGGTCCGCCCCGGCCGCGGTGGTGCAGGTGGTGGATGTCGCAGTGCCGTGGTGGTCGGCCGCATCCGGGGAAGACGCAACCGCCGTCGCGGGCGGCGATGGCGCGCCGCTGCTTGCGGGACCACTGCTCCGCCGCGTCGTTGGCATCGAGGAGCGTGCCCTTCCCGTCGAAGAGCACCGCGGTCAGCGCGGCGTCGCACAGGAGCTGATCGGCGGCGGCGCGGGTGAGGTTCCACCCGTCGCCCCGCAGCACGAGGTCCTCGAGGTCGTCGACATGTCGCAGGTCGGCGAGCGTGCGCAGGTCGATGTGGACGTTGACGCAGATCCCCGAGCGGGACCGGGTGCGCCGGCGGGCTCGGCGGCGCCGGTGGGCCTCGGCCTTGCGGAGCCGCCGGCGCAGGCGGACCAGCGGGTCGAGCTCGTCCGTCGATGCGAGGTGCTCGTCGAGGTCATCGGTCGGGCAGAAGCCGTCGAAGGTGTCCGCCGCTTCCACGTCCTCCCACTCGTCTTCGTCGTGGTCGTCGTCTTCGGCGTCGGCGGAGCCCCAACGGGTGCTGTCCGGGTCGAGGCCGGCCCGGCAGATGTCGTCGAGGGCGTCGGCGCGCCGCTCGCCGAGCGAGCGCTGGTAGGGAGCGTCCTTCGGATCGGGGTCGTCGGTCCAGGCGTCGAGGGCGGTAGCGACGTTGAGGAAGGCGTTGGGGGAGAGGTCGCCGTGGATCTCGCCGCCACCGAACAGCTTCTGGGTGAGGACCACGGAGTGGGCCGGGACGCGGCGCACCTCGCGCTCCTGGTCCACGAGGGATGCCCAGTGGCGTACGGCCCCGGCCCAGTCGGCGTCGTCGCAGCCCCGCTCGGCCAGGCGGAGGAAGGCGTCCAGGGAGTCGGCCAGCCACGGTTCCCGGTCGGGGTTCGCGGCGTGGCCCAGCGTGTGGGCCCGGGCCATCGACACCTCGCCGAACAGGACCGCCTCGGCGAGGGCGGGGTGGCGGTGGCAGAGCCCGGCGAGGCGCTCGAGCCGATGGGCTTCCTGCTCGGAACAGTGGGTGTAGGCGAGCAGCCACCGCTTCGCGGACGTGGCACCGGCAGCCCGCCACGCCGACATCGGCCACAGATCGAGCAGCGCCCGGACGAGATCCCGTTCCGCGGACTGGACACCCGCCGCCGCTGCAGCAGCGAGGTCCAACCGCTCCCGCGCCACCGACGTGACGTCGGCGTCGTGAGCGAAAGAGGCGGAACCGGTCATGTCGCCCATTCTCCTCAGAGGGTCTGACAGGAACGCGCCGCCCTGGGGGTGAAGCCCTTTGCCAGCCGCCGCCCCGGTCGGGCAGGGTTCCATGACCATGATGGATGAGCTCGCCCGCATCGCCGACGACGCCCGTGCCCGCCTCGCCGAGGCGCCCACCGTCGATGCCCTCGACGAGGTCGTGCGCACCACGCTGGGCAAGAAGGGGTCGCTGAAGGGCCTGAAGCGCGAGCTCGGCCGGCTCGACCCCGACGAGCGCAAGTCGGTCGGCCAGGCCGTCAACGACGTCATCGACGAGCTCCAGGCGGCCGCCGACGACCGCCGCCACGACCTCGAGCGGGCCGAGCGCACCGAGCGGCTGCAGGCCGACCGCCTCGACCTCACCGAGGTCATGGCCGGCTCCCGGGCCGGGCACCTCCACCTGGTCACCCAGGCGATCATGGAGCTCGAGGACGTCTTCGTCGGCTTGGGCTTCACCGTCGCGGAGGGTCCCGAGGTCGAAACCGACCACTACAACTTCGGGGCGCTCAACTTCCCGGAGGGACACCCGGCCCGGGACATGTACGACACGCTCTACGTGGACTTCGGGGAGCCGGGCCACACGCTGCTGCGCACGCACACCTCGCCGGTCCAGGTGCGGGTCATGGAGACCACCGAACCGCCGATCTACTCGGTGATGCCGGGGCGCACGTTCCGCCAGGACACGGCCGACGCCACCCACCTGCCGGTGTTCCACCAGATCGAGGGCCTGGTCATCGACCGGGGCATCACCCTCACCGACCTGGCCGGCACCATCGACCGCTTCACCAAGGCCTACTTCGGCGGGGCGTTCTCCTCCCGCCTGCGTCCGTCGTACTTCCCCTTCACCGAGCCCTCGGCCGAGTTCGACATCATCCGCCCCGACGGCTCGTTCCTGGAGCTGGGCGGCTGCGGGATGGTGCACCCCAACGTGCTGCGCAACTGCGGGATCGACCCCGAGGAGTTCTCCGGGTTCGCCTTCGGCTTCGGCATCGAGCGCCTGGCGGTCACCAAGGCCGGCGTCGACGACCTGCGCGAGCTGATCACCAACGACGTCCGCTTCCTGCGGCAGTTCTAGGAGCGACGATGAAGGTTCTCCACTCCTGGCTGCGCGACTTCGCGCCGATCGAGCTCGACGCGGTCGCGCTCGGCGACGTGATGAGCGACCTCGGCATGGCCGTCGAGGAGATGGACGTGCTCGGTGAGGGCCTCGACGGCATCGTCGTCGCCCGCGTCCTCGACCTCCGCCCCCACCCCGACGCGGACAAGATCCAGCTGGTCGACGTCGACGCCGGCGACGGCGAGGCGCTCCAGATCTGCTGCGGCGCCTTCAACATGTCGGTCGGCGACCTGGTCCCGCTGGCCACGCTCGGCACGACCATGCCCAACGGCATGGAGATCGCCCGGCGCAAGCTGCGCGGCGAGTGGTCCAACGGCATGCTCTGCAGCCCGCCCGAGGTCAACCTGCCCGGCGACCCGTCCGGCATCCTGCTGCTGCCCGAAGGCCTCGAGCCCGGCGTGCCGCTCACCGAGGCGCTTGGCATCTCCGCCGACGTGCTCTACGACCTGGAGATCAACCCGAACCGCCCGGACGCCATGTCGGTGGCGGGCGTGGCCCGCGACGTCGCCGCCCGCCTCGGTCTGCCGTTCCAGCTGCCCACCCCGACCATCGCCACGACGGGTCCGGCCACCGCCGACCTGGTCTCCGTGGAGATCCTCGCCCCCGAGCGCTGCGGTCGCTTCACCGCCCGGGTGCTGCAGGGCGTCACGGTCGGCCCGTCCGATCCGCTCATCGCCAACCGGCTCACGCTGCTCGGCATGCGGCCCATCAACAACGTGGTGGATGCCTCGAACTACCTGATGCTCGAGCTCGGCCAGCCCTCCCACCCCTACGACCTCGCCACCCTCGGCGGCGCCGGGTTCCGGGTGCGCCTCGCGAACGAGGGCGAGACCATCACCACCCTCGACGACGTCGAGCGCACGGTCACCACCGCCGACCTGCTGATCTGCGACGCGACCGACGTCCCGGTCGGCATCGCCGGGATCATGGGCGGGGCCGACTCGGAGATCTCCGACGCCACCACGGACGTGGTCGTGGAGATGGCCTGGTTCGAGCGCATGCCGCTCGCCAAGTCGAGCCGGCGGCTCGGTGTGCGCTCCGAGGCCTCCGCCCGCTTCGAACGGGGCGTCGACCCCGACGGCATCGACCTCGCCCAGGACCGCTTCGTCGAGCTCCTCGGGGGCGTCGGCGGCGGCTCGGTCGGCTCCGTGTCGCAGGGCCTGGTCGACGAGCGGGGCCAGCTGCCCGACCGCACCCCGATCGAGGTCCGACCGGCCCGTGTCAACGCCATCCTCGGCGCCGACCTGTCGCCGAAGGAGATGAAGGAGCTGCTCGACCCGATCGGGTTCACCACCGAGCTCGGTGCGGAGGGTGAGCCGATGCGAGTTGCGCTGCCGTCGTTCCGGCTCGACTCCGAGGTGGAGATCGACGTCGTCGAGGAGGTCGGCCGCATGTACGGCTACGCCCGCCTCGGCAAGACGATGCCGGTGTCGTCGCTGTCGGGCCACCTCACCCGCCGTCAGCTCGAGCGCCGCCGGCTGCGCAGCCTGCTCACAGGGCTCGGGCTCTCCGAAGCCGCACCGATGCCCTTCCTGGCCCCTGGCGACCTCGAGCGGGCCGGCCTGCCCGGCGACGGCATCACCATCACCAACCCCCTCGTGGCCGAGGAGTCCGTGCTGCGCACCTCGCTGCTGCCGGGCCTCCTGAAGGCCGTGCGCCACAACGTCGGCCACCGCAACGAGGGCATCGCCCTGTTCGAGATCGGCCACGTCTTCCGTCGTCCGATGGACCCCGACGCCGAGCTGCCCGACGAGCGCGAGACGGTCGCCGTCATCGTCGCCGGCGCCGACGCCACCGCCGCCGTGGAAGCGTGGCGGACCGTGTGCGACGGCCTGTCGGTACCCGGTGCCGACGTCGCCAACGCCGAGATGCCCGGCCTGCACGCCACCCGATCCGGGGTGGTCCGGGTCGAGGGTGAGCCGGTCGGCGCGGTCGGGGAGGTGGACCCCGAGGTGCTCGCCGCCTACGACATCCCCGGTCGGGTCGCCTGGCTCGAGGTCGACCTCGACCGCTTCCTCGCCCACCCCCACGGGGAGCCCACCTACACGCCGGTGAGCCGGTTCCCGTCATCGGACATCGACCTCGCCTTCGAGGTCGCGGAGGGCATCTCGGCCACCGACGTGGGGTCGACGATCGAACGGGCCGCAGGCGACCTGCTCGGCTGGGTCCGCCTCTTCGACACCTACCGCGGCGAGGGCGTCCGGGACGGTCACCGCTCGCTGACCTACCGGGTCCGCCTGCAGGCACGCGACCGCACCCTCACCGACGGCGAGGTCGGCGAGGTCCGCCAGGCCATCATCGACGCGGTCCAGGCCGGCTTCCCGGCGCACCTGCGCGGGTAGCGCAGGCAACAGGCTGCGGGGCGAGCCCGGTCAGCCGGCGGTCTGGGCCCGGGCGTGGGCCTCGTCGGAGGCGGCGAGCAGGGCGGCGAGGCGCAGGTCG
The DNA here is from genome assembly GCA_024128875.1 of Salinilacustrithrix flava. Lineage (GTDB taxonomy): Bacteria > Actinomycetota > Acidimicrobiia > Acidimicrobiales > Salinilacustritrichaceae > Salinilacustrithrix > Salinilacustrithrix flava. The sequence goes on along the minus strand of JAMYFF010000007.1, from coordinate 96,019 downwards.
TTGACGGTGGTGAGCGCATCGACCCACGCCGCCCGACCGGCGGGGTCCGGCGATCGACCGAGGATGTGGCGGTACAGGGCGTCGACGCGGTCGCCCCGGGACTCGGGGGAGCGGTGGAAGGACGCCGCGACCGTCGGTGGCGAGGCGCCACCGGCCAGGGTCCGGAGCCAGAAGTCCAGCCCGGGCGGTTCGGGCTCCCGGCGCAGGAGCCGGTGGTAGAGCGCGGTCACGAACCCCGACGGCGTCGCCCCGGCCCGCTGGATGAGCTCGTCGGAGCCGAAGACGTGGGCGGCGATCAGGTCGAGGGCCACGCCGCCGGCGACGAGGCCGCCCCAGTAGGTCCGGCCCGCCGGGTCGGCGTCCCGGTCCAGGGCCCGGCGGTAGAGGTCATCGACCTGCGTGCCCGCCCAGGCCTCGCTCGCCGTGAGGGCACGGGTGAAGGCGATGCGGGGGTGGCCGCCGGCCAGCCGGTCGGTCCACGCTGCGATGGCGGTGGCCGTGGGCTCCCGGCCGAGGAGCGTCTCGATCGCCCAGGCCGCGTAGCGCGCCTGCGGCTCGGTCCGGGACGGATCCGGGCCCTCGCACCGGTGGCGCACGCTCCCGGCGACGAGGTCGCCGTAGAGCACCTGCCCGTCGTCGGAGACGTGGACGCCGTCAGCGACGTGGATCTCGGGCAGGGCGTCGGCCACCAGGTCCCACTCGGCGAGGTGCACGCCGGAGCCGTCCACCGCACGCCGGATGCCGGCGACGCCGTCGCGGCTCTCCGGGTGCGGCCGTCGGACACCGTCGGGGTAGCGGGCCGCGGCCGGGAGCACCCAGATCGCGCACCCGCGCTGCTCCAGGACCTCGACCGCCCGGCGGGCGTGCTCCTCGTGTGTGGGCGTCCAACCCCAGGCCACGTCGAAGGTGCCGCTGGCGAACACCACGATCGGGGCCGGGTGCTCGAGGACCCTGTCGGTGGACCAGCTGATCGTCGTGCCGCCCCAGACCTCGAAGCGCACGTCGTGGTACCCGAGCGCGCCGAGCGACCGGGCGATGTCGTCGGCCGCCTGGTGCGAGAGCGAGTCGCCGGTGACGAGCACGGGCGGCTGCGCGGCCGACGCGGGGTCGGTCTGCGCGCCGGCGGTCCCGATGCCCACGGCCAGCGATGCCAGCACGGCCACGAGCGCTGCCCGGGCCAACCGCAGGACCGTCAATCGAGCACCGCCTCGAGCCCGTCGATCAGGCGCGCCACGTCCTCGGCCGAGGTGTAGTGGACCAGCGAGGCCCGCACGACCCCGCGCCGGGGGTCGACGCCCATCGCCTCGAGCGTGCGCCAGGCGTAGAAGTGCCCGGAACCGACGGCGATCTCCCGGTCGGCCAGGGCGGTGGCGACGGCGAGGGGGTCGTGGTGCTCGGGGACGAAGGCGATCGTGGGGCAGCGGTGCCCGGCTGAGTCGTCGGCCGGGCCGAGGAGGCGCACGTCGTCGCGCCCGTCGAGCCAGGCCAGCAGGGGCGCGGCCACGGTGGCCTCGTGGGCCTGCCAGCGGCTCGCCATCGCGTCGCAGGCCGCCCGGAGGTCCTCGGCCGGGTCGCCGTGGTGGTCGGCCTGCTCGAGGACCATGTCGAGCACGGCGGCGGAGCAGGCGACCTGGGGGTGATCGGGACCGGCCGGGTTCAGCCGCTTGCTCACCACGTCGGCGTTGAAGAAGTGGCCCTGGTTCGGGAGGGCGTCGAGGAGGGGTCGCCGCACGGCCATGAGCCCCTGGTGGACCCCGTAGACCTTGTAGAGGCTGCACAGGTAGACGTCGGCGTGCAGGTGGCCGACGTCGGGGATGCCGTGGGGCACGGCCGACACGCCGTCGACGACGGCCCACGCGCTCGCCTCGTGCACGAGGCGCACCAGGGTGTGGACGTCGTTGAGGACGCCGACGATGTTGGACGCATGCGGGAGGTGCACCAGCCGGGTGGCGGCCGACAGGAGGTCCTCCAGCTCGGCCGGGTCGAGCAGGCCGGTGTCGGGGTCGATGCCCCAGACCCGCACGGTGGCACCGGCCCGGATCGCCGCTCGCTCGATGGCGCCGCGGTTGGCCTCGTGGTCCTGGTCGGTGACGATCACCTCGTCGCCGGCGCCGAGCAGCTCCTCGAAGGCGTGGGCGAGGGTGTAGGTGTTCGCCGAGGTCGACGGGCCGAGGTGGACCTCGTCCTCGCCGACCCCCAGGGCCTCGGCCCACCGGGCCCGGGCGCGGTCCATGGCGCGACCGGCCGCCATCGCCGGTCCGCCCGGGTGGTGCGGTTGCACCTTTCGGTGCACGTAGTGCTCGTGGAGCGCGTCGATCGTCTGGCCGCAGGCGTAGCTGCCGCCGGCGTTCTCGAACATGGCCCACCGCCCGGCGTCGGTGCCGAAGACGGGGAACTGCCGGCGCACGAGGTCCAGGTCCAGGGGCGTGTGCATCGCAACGTTGTAGCCCGGCTGGCACCGCCGCCCGTGGTCAAGCGTCGAGGAGCTGCTCCAACCCGTCGAGGTCGGCGACCGTGACGGTGAGCCCGGGATGCCGGATGAGGCGGAACGGATCGATCCCGGTGACCGGCTCGTGGAAGCCGATGCAGAGCCCGGCATCGCCGTTCGTCGCGAAGGTGATGCCCCGGTCGGCGAGGGAGAGGTGGGCAGGCCCGGCGGTCTTGGGCAGCGTGTAGGGCCCGGTCCGCTGCGTCCCGGCGACGTTCGCCAGGGGCGTGCGCACCCGCCACGGACCGAAGCGGGCGTCGAGCTGCTCGTCGCTCACCCGGACCACCGCCGTGGAGGGCCGCACGCCGAAGGGGAGCGCCAGCCGGCGGTACGTGGGATCGAATCGGAACGCGAAGCGGTGATCGGCCATGGTGGGTTCGTACCCGGACGGGCCCCGGAACACGTTTGCATAGTCATGCAAGCAAGCGGATAGGCTCCGCCCATGATCTCCGTCGGCATCCTGGGTGCGTCCGGCTACGCCGGGTCCGAGCTGCTGCGGCTGCTCGCGGCCCACCCGGAGCTCGAGGTCCGCGTCGCCGGGGCCGAGAGCCAGGCGGGCACCGCGGTCGCCGACCTGTACCCGAACCTGGCTGCCGCCTACCCCGACCTCGCCTTCACCCCGGCCACCGCGGAGGACTGCGACGGGCTGGACCTGGTCTTCCTCGGCCTGCCCCACGGGCTGAGCCAGGAGATCGTGCCCCGGCTGCGCGGCCGGGTGAAGTGGATCATCGACGCGGCGGCCGACTTCCGGCTGAAGGACCCGTCCCTGTACGAGCAGTGGTACGGCCAGACGCACCCGGCACCCGAGCTCCTGGCCGAGGCCGCCTACGGCATCCCCGAGCTGTTCCGCGACGAGCTGGCGGGCGCCGACCTGGTCGCGGTCGCCGGGTGCTACCCGACCGGTGCGGCCCTCGCCCTCACGCCGTTCGTGCGGGCCGGGCTGGTGGAGACCACCGGCGTCATCGTCGATGCCGCATCGGGGGTGAGCGGCGCGGGACGGCCGCCGAAGGCCCACACCACGTTCGCCTCGGCGTCGGAGAACATGACGGCCTACGGGCTGCTCGACCACCGCCACACGCCCGAGATCGAGCAGGCCACCGGGGCCCAGGTGCTGTTCACCCCGCACCTGGTGCCCATGACCCGCGGCATCCTCTCGACGATCTACGCCACGCCGGCGGCGGGCGCGAGCCGCGACGACCTGCTGTCGTGCCTGGCGGACACCTACGCCGCCGAGCCCTTCGTCGTCGTCGACGACCGCATCCCCCAGACCAAGGCGGTCGCCGGCTCGAACTGCGCCCACCTCACGGTGCGCCACGACGAGCGCACCGGCCGCCTGCTCGTCCTCTCGGCGATCGACAACCTGGTGAAGGGCACGTCCGGCCAGGCCATCCAGTGCGCCAACGTGCTCGCCGGCCTCCCGGAGGCCACCGGCCTGCCGCTGACCGGGCTGCTGCCATGACCGCCATGGGCAGAGCCAGGATCTTGCTGGAGGCGCTGCCGTACATCCAGCGGTTCCGCCAGAAGGTGGTCGTCATCAAGTTCGGCGGCAACGCCATGGTCGACCCGGCCCTGGCCGACTCCTTCGCGGCCGACATCGTCCTGCTCCACACCGTCGGGCTCCGGCCGGTCGTGGTCCACGGCGGCGGTCCCCAGATCGGCGAGCTCCTGGCCCGCCTCGGCATCGAGTCCTCGTTCAAGGACGGCCTGCGGGTCACCGACGCCGACACCCTCGACGTGGCCCGGATGGTGCTCGTCGGCAAGGTCAACCGGGACATCGTCGGTGCCATCAACACCCACGGCCCCCTCGCCGTCGGCCTCTCCGGCGAGGACGCCGGCCTCATCACCTCGGTCGCGCGCGATCCCGAGCTCGGCTACGTCGGCGACGTGGAGTCGGTGAACCCGGCGATCCTGCACCGGCTCCTGGCCGAGGAGCTGATCCCGGTCGTGTCCACCATCGGCGGCAGCGCGGACGGGCAGGCGTACAACATCAACGCCGACACCGTGGCCGGAGCCCTCGCCGCGTCGCTGCACGCCGAGAAGGTCATCTACCTCACCGACGTGCCCGGCCTCCTCGAGGACGTGGACGACCCGGACTCACTGATCCGCGCCGCCACCGTCAGCGAGCTGCAGCGCAAGATCGCCGACGGCGAGCTCACCGGCGGGATGATCCCCAAGATCGACGCAGCCGTGTCCGCCGTGGAGCAGGGCGTGCCCGCCGCCCACCTCCTCGACGGGCGCCTCGAGCACGTCGTCCTGCTCGAGCTGTTCTCCGACGAGGGCGTCGGCACCATGATCACCCGCCACCCCCACACCGGGGACACGAGGGGAGCCACACCGTGACCGACACGACGCACGCCGCCGCCATGGGCGCGCCCGAGGAGCTCGAGGCCTGCCCGCTGATGCCGACCTACGGTCCGCCGCAGGTGCGCTTCGTCCGCGGCCAGGGGACCGAGCTGTGGGACGGCGAGGGCACGCGGTACCTCGACTTCCTGTCCGGCCTCGCCGTGGTGTCCCTCGGCCACGCCAACCCGGTCGTGGCCGATGCCATCGCCGAGCAGGCCCGCACCCTGTGCCACGTGTCGAACCTGTTCGGCACCGAACCCGGGTGGGAGGTCGCCCGCACACTCGACGAGCTGCTGCGCACCGGCAACCCCGACGCCTCCCGCTACCAGACGTTCTTCTGCAACTCGGGCGCCGAGTCCAACGAGGCCGCCATCAAGCTGGCCCGCAAGTTCGGCGGACGGGGCAAGCACGATGTGGTCTGCGCGTTCTCGTCGTTCCACGGCCGCACCCTGGCCACGCTGCACGCCACCGGCCAGCCCCAGAAGTGGGAGGCGTTCCAGCCGCTGCCCGAGGGCTTCCGCCACGTGCCCTGGAACGACCTCGACGCGCTCGAGCAGGCCCTCGACGCCTCCGTCGCCGCCGTGCTCCTCGAGCCGGTCCAGGGCGAAGGCGGCGTGAACCCGGCGACGGCCGAGTACTTCCAGGGCGTCGAGCGGCTGTGCCGCGAGCGCGGCATCCTCTTCATGGTCGACGAGGTCCAGACCGGCCTCGGACGGACGGGGGAGTGGTTCGGGTTCCAGCACTTCGGCGTGCAGCCCGATGTGGTGACCATGGCCAAGGCCCTCGGCAACGGCATGCCGATCGGCGCCTGCGCGGCCAAGGTCGAGGTCGCCGCCGCCTTCGAGCCGGGCGACCACGCCACCACCTTCGGCGGCCAGCCCCTCGCCACCTCCGCGGCCCGGGCGGTGCTCGCCGAGATGCGCCGCCTCGACATCCCCGCCGTCGCGACGAAGGCGGGGGAGCGCCTGCGCGCTGCCCTCCTCGACCTGCCCGCTGTCACCGAGGTCCGCGGCCTGGGGCTCCTCATCGCCGCCGAGCTGGACACCGACGCGCTGGGCCGGGACGCCAAGGCGATCGCCACCCAGCTGCTCGACCGCGGCCTGGTCGTCAACGCGGTCACGGCCAGCGCGCTGCGGCTCGCCCCGCCGCTCACCGTCACCGACGCCGAGATCGACGAGGCCGTCGCGACCATCGCCGACGTGCTGCACGGGAGCGCCGAGTGACCCCCACCCGCCACCTCCTCGAGATCGACGACCTCTCACCCGGTGAGCTGGTCCGCATCCTCGACCTGTGCGAGACGCCGACGGCGCCCGACAGCGCGGTCAGTGGCGAGCTCGCCGGTCGCAGCGTGGGCCTCTACTTCGAGAAGCCCAGCCTGCGCACCCGACACTCCTCCGAGGCTGCGGTCACGCGCCTCGGGGGCCACGCGGTCACGTTCACGAACGCCGAGGTCGGCATCGGCACGCGCGAGCCGGCGGCCGACATCGCCCAGGTGCTGTCCGGGTTCCACGCCGCGCTCGGCGCCCGGGTCTTCGACCACCAGATCCTCGAGGACATGGCCGCCGCGTCGTCGATCCCGATCGTCAACCTGCTCTCCGACCTCGGCCACCCCTGCCAGGCGCTGGCCGACCTGCGCACCATGCGCAGCGAGCTCGGCGACCTGGCCGGCCGGACGGTCTGCTGGGTCGGTGACTACAACAACGTCGCCCGCAGCCTGAGCATCGGCGCCGCCATGTGCGGCATGCAGGTCCGCATCGCCTCCCCGGTGGGCTACGGCCCCACCGGCGTCGACGTCGACCGGCTGCGCGCTGCCGGCCACGACACCGCCCCGTTCGTCACCACGCACGCCGCCGAGGCCGCCGAGGGCGCCGATGCCGTCCACACCGACGTGTGGGCGTCGATGGGGCAGGAGGAGGAATCCGAGGCCCGCCGCCGGGCCTTCGAAGGCTTCCAGGTCGACGACCGGGTCATGGCCGCCGCCGCCTCCACGGCCATCTTCATGCACTGCCTCCCCGCCCACCGGGGTGAGGAGGTGTCGGCCTCCGTCGCCGACGGCCCCCAGTCCCGGATGTTCGCCCAGGCCCACAACCGGATGCACGCCATGATCGGGCTGTTCCGCTGGCTGGTCGAGATCGAGGCCATCCAGTGACCAACGCCCGCACCCCCCGAGGTCCTCGCCTCACCAAGCCCCAGCGCCAGCACCGCATCCAGCGGCTGCTGGAGGACCAGGCCGTGTCCACCCAGGAGCAGCTGGTCGATCTCCTGGCTGCCGACGGGGTCGTGGCCACCCAGGCCACCGTCTCGCGCGACCTCGAGGACCTCGGCGCCATCAAGGTGCGCGTCCCCGGCGGCGAGACGGTCTACGCCGTGCCCGCCATGCCCAAGGACGCCGTGGCCCCCGAGGAGCACCTCCGCCGGGTGTGCAGCGAGTGGGTGGTCGAGGTCGCCCACTCCCACAACCTGGTCGTCCTGCGCACCCCGCCCGGGTCGGCCCACGTCGTCGGCTCCGCCCTCGACCGCACCGGCCTCCCCGACGTGCTCGGTACGGTCGCCGGCGACGACACCGTCCTGCTGGTCATCGCCGAGACCTCCACGGGCCAATCCGTCGCCCACCGCATCAGCGACCTCGCCGGGCTATGAGATCGGCGCTTCCGTGACACTGGCGCTTCCTCGCTCCGCTCCGGGGAGCGCCCACGTTCGCACGGAGCCGCCCGAGGTCCGTGCGGTCGCTCCGCTGGCGCTTCGCTACCTTCGCCCGACGCCCTCGAACTCGCCCATTTGAACCCCGCACACATCCATCGCAAGGAGTCCCCACCATGGCCAAGCGAGTCGTCCTCGCCTACAGCGGCGGCCTCGACACCTCCGTCGCCGTCCGCTGGCTCATCGAGAACGAAGGCGTCGAGGTCATCGCGCTCGCCGTCGACGTCGGCCAGGCCGCGGAGGACTGGGACGTCGTCAAGCAGCGCGCCCTCGCCGCCGGGGCCGCCGAGGCCGTCGTCGTCGACGCCCGTGAGGAGTTCGCCCGCGACTTCTGCATGCCGGCGCTGCGCGCCAACGCCATGTACGAGAACCGCTACCCGCTCGTCTCGGCCCTGTCCCGCCCGGTCATCGTGAAGCACCTGGTCGAGGCCGCCCGCTTCCACGGCGCCGACGCCGTCGGCCACGGCTGCACCGGCAAGGGCAACGACCAGGTCCGCTTCGAGGTCTCCACCCGGGCCCTGGCGCCCGACCTCGAGATCATGGCGCCGGTCCGCTCGTGGGGGATGACCCGCGAGGAGGCGATCTACTACGCCTACGACCACGACATCCCGATCCAGGCGACGAAGGAGAAGGTGTACTCCATCGACGACAACCTGATGGGACGGGCCATCGAGTGCGGCGAGATGGAGGACCCCTGGGCCAAGCCGCCGCAGGGCGTGTGGCTGCTCACCAAGCAGACCGCCACCGACGAGCGCACGGTCGTCATCGGCTTCGAGGAGGGCATGCCGGTCAGCATCGACGGCGAGTCCAAGTCGCCCGCCGAGGTCATCGACGAGCTCAACACGCTCGTGGGCTCCTACGGGTGGGGTCGCATCGACATGGTCGAGAACCGCCGCGTCGGCATCAAGAGCCGCGAGACCTACGAGTGCCCCGCCTCGCTCGCCCTCATCAAGGCCCACGTCGACCTCGAGTCGATCTGCCTCGAGCGGGACCTGCAGCGCGAGAAGTACCGCCTCGAATCCCGCTACGCGGAGCTCGTCTACGACGGCCTGTGGTTCTCGCCCCTGCGCGAGGCCCTCGACGCCTTCATCGCCGAGTCCCAGAAGTACGTCACCGGGGAGGTCCGCCTCCACCTGGCGCCCAACACCTGCGAGGTCGAGGGCCGTCGGTCCGACACGAGCCTGTACGACTACGGCCTGGCCACCTACGACGCGGAGGACTCCTTCCGCCACGAGGACTCCGCCGGCTTCGTGCGCCTGTGGGGCCTCGGCATCGAGACCTGGTCCCAGCGCCAGGGCCCGGGCTCCAAGAACCGCTGAGCAGGCACCGATGAGCGAGCCTTCCAACACCCTGTGGCACGGGCGGTTCGAGTCCGGGCCGGCCGAGGACCTGCTCGCCTACACGGTGAGCCTGCCATTCGACCAGCGGCTGTTCCCCGACGACATCGCGGGCAGCCGGGCCCACGTCCGCGGCCTCGGCCGGGTCGGGATCCTCGGACCCGACGAGGTCACGGCCGTGCTCGACGCGCTCGACCAGGTCGAAGCCGAGCTCACCGGGGGTTCGTTCGCGTTCGTCGAGTCCGACGAGGACATCCACACCGCCGTGGAGCGGCGGGTCACCGAGCTGGCCGGGTCGGCCGGCGCCAAGATCCACACGGGCCGCAGCCGCAACGACCAGGTGGCCACCGACCTGCGCCTGTGGTGCAAGCGCGAGCTGCTGGCCGTGGCCGGCGACGTGCTCGCCCTGCAGCAGGTGCTGCTCGACCGGGCCGAGGCCGCAGGCGACGCCTACCTGCCCGGCTACACGCACCTGCAGCGGGCCCAGCCCGTCCTGCTGGCCCACCACCTCCTCGCCCATGCCTGGGCGCTGGCCCGCGACGTCGACCGCCTCCTCGACGCCCGCCGTCGCCTCGACGTGTCGCCGCTCGGCGCCGGCGCGCTGGCCGGGTCGTCGCTGCCCCTCGATCCACCATCGGTGGCCGAGGACCTCGGCTTCGCCGGCGTCTTCGACAACAGCCTCGACGCCGTGAGCGACCGCGACTTCGTGGCCGAGTCCCTCTTCGCCGTCACCCTCGTGGCGATCCACCTGTCCCGGATGGGGGAGGAGATCGTGCTGTGGAGCAGCGACGAGTTCGGCTTCGTCCGCCTCGACGACGGGTACTCCACGGGCTCGTCGATGCTGCCGCAGAAGAAGAACCCCGACATCGCCGAGCTGGCGCGGGGCAAGGCCGGCCGGGTCATCGGCGACCTCACCGGTCTGCTGGCGACGTTGAAGGGCCTGCCGATCGCCTACAACCGAGATCTGCAGGAGGACAAGGAGCCGCTGTTCGACGCGGTCGAGCAGGTGCGCCTCGCGCTGCGAGCGACCGCCGGGCAGTACGCCACGCTCACCATGCGGACCGAGCGGATGGCCGAGGCCGCCGACGCGCCGACGGCCGCGGCCACCGACCTGGCCGAGTTCCTCGTCCGCGCCGGAACGCCGTTCCGCGACGCGCACGCCATCGTCGGTGCGCTCGTGCGCCGGTCGGTCGACGACGGCGCCTCCCTGGCCGAGCTGGTCACCGCGCACCCGGACCTCGGCCCCGACGCCGCCGCTCTCATCGAGCCCGGCGTCCCCGTCACCATGCGCACCACCCATGGCGGCGCGGGGCCGGCGGCCGTGGCCGCGCAGCTCGATCGCTTCCGTGCCCGCCTGTCCACCGACCGCTCCCGCGTGCAGGAGGCCTGACCGTGCGCTACTCCCTCGACGTCCGCTACTCGGAGTGCGACATGCAGCAGGTCGTGCACAACAGCGTGTACCTGCGCTGGTGCGACGATCTCGCCGACAGCTTCTTCCGCGACCTCGCGGTCGGGCTGGAGAGCGGCAGCTGGGACATCATGGTGAAGGCCGCATCCATCACCTGGTCGGCGCCGGCACGGCTGCGCGACACCGTGGACATCGACATCGAGGTCTCCCGGTTCGGCAACACCTCCTTCGACGTCACCTACGTCGGCACCCGCGGTGGTGATCCGCTGTTCGAGGCCACGATGGTCTACGTCTGCGTCGTCCCCGGTTCCCTCGAGACCGCGCCCGTCCCCCAGGAGCTGCGCGACGCCGTGGCCGGTCATGGCTGACCCCGGGCCGCTGATCGGCCGCGGGCGGGACGCCGACGTCTACGACATCGGTGGCGGACGGGTGCTGCGCCGGTACCGCACCGAGTACGACTCGGCGCCGGAAGCGGCGATCATGGCCCACCTGGCCGACCACGGCTTCCCGGTCCCGGCCGTGCACGACGTCGACGGACGCGACCTGGTCATGGATCGCATCGAGGGGTCGACCCAGCTCGACGTGCTCCTCCGCCGTCCGTGGCGGGCGGCATCGTTCGGCCGGGAGCTGGCCGATCTGCACCGGCGGTTGGATGCCGTGCCGCCGCCCGAGGGCCGGACCGGCGGCGTCCTGCACCTCGACCTGCACCCCGGCAACGTCATGTGCGCGCCCGACGGACCGGTGGTCATCGACTGGAACAACGCAGATGTCGGCGTTCGCGCCGACGACGTCGCCACGACCTGGCTGCTGCTCGCCGTCGGTCGGCCCGATGGTGGACGGGTGATCCAGGCCCTGGCCGGTGCGCTGCGCCGGCGCCTGCTCGACAGCTTCCTCGCCAGCGTGGACGTGGAGGCGGCTCGGGCGTCCCTCGGCGGCGTCTGCGCGGCTCGCGCGCTCGACCCGAACATGGCTCCCGAGGAGCTGGCGGCGATCCGGGCGCTCGGGGCTGCCGCACGCGGATGAGGCACGTCGAGCGGTCGTTCCTCGCGCGGGACCCCCGCGAGGTCGCCCCGGAGCTGCTGGGCAAGGTGCTGGCCCACGACCTGCCCGACGGCCGGCGCAGCGGTCGCATCGTCGAGGTCGAGGCCTACTGCGGCCCCATCGACCCCGGCGCCCACACCTATCGGGGCCGGACGGCTCGCAACGCCACCATGTTCGGCCCGGCCGGGCTGCTGTACGTGTACTTCACCTACGGCATGCACTGGTGCGTGAACGTGGTGTGCGGCGACGAGGACGAGGGCGTGGCCGTGCTGGTCCGGGCACTCGCGCCGCTCGAGGGGATCGACGCGATGCGTTCCGCCCGGGGCCCGGCGGCCCGGCGGGACCGGGACCTGTGCAGCGGCCCGGCCAAGGCGGCCCAGGCGCTCGGCCTCCACGGGGACCACGACGGCGTCGACCTGCTCGGCGGGAGCGCGGTGGGGCTGTGGGACGACGGCACGCCCCCGCCGTCCGAGCCGGTGCAGGCGACCCGGATCGGCCTGTCCGCAGGCGCCGAGCACCCGTGGCGCTGGTACGTGGACGGTGACCCCAACGTCTCGCGCCGCTGACCGGCCTAGCCTCCGACCGTGCCAGCACCGCACCTGCTCGACGCCGACGCCCCGGAGCTGCGCGCCTCGGACCGGCTCGCCGACGCCCGAGCCGCCGTTGCCGCCGCCGATGTGGACCCCGGCGCGGAGCCGCACCGCCGGACGATCCTGGACTTCGTCGACGTCCACGACGACGCGCTGCACCGCTCGTGCCGGACCGGCCACCTCACCGGATCGGCGCTCGTCGTCGACGCGGACGGTGACCGGGTCGTGGTGCTCCACCACCGCAAGCTCGACCGCTGGCTCCAGCCCGGCGGGCACTGCGACGGCGATGCCAACCTCGCCGCCGTGGCGCTTCGGGAGGCCACGGAGGAGACCGGCATGGAGGGCCTGCGCGTGCTGCCCGTCGCGGTCGACCTCGACGTGCACGAGGTCGCCCCGCCCGACGACGGCCCCCACCTGCACCTCGACGTCCGCTACCTCGTGCACGCTCCTCCCGGCGCGGAGCCCGCGGGGAACCACGAGTCCAACGACATCCGGTGGGCCTCCCTCGACGACCTCGCCGGCCTCGACCTGGACGAGGGCACCTGGCGCATGGTGCGCCACGGCCTGGCCCGCCACCAGGAGCTGATGCAGCGTTGAGCACCGGGCCGGCACTGGAGGCGCTGGGCTGGGACGAGTCCCGCCGGGCCGAGGTCGACGCGATCGACGCTCCGGGCGGGATCCCGGGCCGCGTGGTGCGCCAGGACCGGGGCTGGGTCCAGGTGGCCCGGGCCGACGGCGTGCACGCCGCCCGCACCCGGGCCGACCGGGTCGGGACGCCGGTGGTGGGTGACTGGGTGGTCGTCGTGGACGACGAGGTCGCGGCCGTGCTGGAGCGCCGTGGTGTCCTGCGCCGGGCCGATCCGGTGGGGGAGGGCGAGCAGGTGCTCGCCGCCAACCTCGACCGCGTGCTGGTGGTTGCCGGCCTGGACCGTCCGGTGAAGGCGGGGCGGATCCAGCGGGCCGCAGCCCAGGCCTGGGACGCCGGCGCCGAGCCCACCGTGGTGCTGACCAAGGCCGACCTCGTCCCCGACGCCGAGTCGCTCCGGGCCGAGGTCGCGGCCGAGCACCCCGGCACCGATGTGGTCGCGGTGTCCTCCCGCACCGGCGAGGGCATCGACGAGCTCGCCCGTGCCCTCGGTGGCGACACGGTCGTGCTGCTGGGGGAGTCCGGCGCCGGCAAGTCGAGCCTGCTCAATGCGCTCGCCGGCGCCGAGGTCGCCCTCACCGGCGACGTCCGCGCCTTCGACGCCAAGGGCCGTCACACCACGACCCGGCGGGAGCTGCACCTCCTGCCGGGCGGGGGCATCGTCGTCGACACGCCCGGCATCCGGGCCATCGGGCTCTTCGTCGACCCCGAGGCCATCGACGCCGCCTTCTCCGACATCGACGACCTCTCGGCGCAGTGCCGGTTCAACGACTGCACCCACGACCACGAGCCGGGCTGCGCGGTCCGGGCTGCCGTCGAGGCCGGGGAGCTGTCCGCCGAGCGGCTCGCAGCGTTCGGCGACCTCCACGCGGAGGCCGAGTGGGCTCGCCGCCCGGAGCACGAGCGCCGCAAGCGCCGGCCCTAGTCAACCGACGTCGTCGGGGGTCTCGCAGCTGTCCATGTCGT
>JAMYFF010000007.1:0-77500 GCA_024128875.1 Salinilacustrithrix flava | reverse complement strand
ACTGAGGGGATGACCTGTGGATAGGGGTGAAAGGCCAAGCAAACTCGGTGATAGCTGGTTCTCCCCGAAATGCATTTAGGTGCAGCGTCGTGTGTTCAGTCATGGAGGTAGAGCACTGAATGGGCTAGGGGCCCTACAAGGTTACCGAACCCAATCAAACTCCGAATGCCATGACTCCAGAGCGCGGCAGTGAGACCATGGGGGATGAGCTTCATGGTCGAGAGGGAAACAACCCAGAACGCCAGCTAAGGCCCCCAAGTGTGTACTAAGTGGAAAACGATGTGAGATTGCGAAGACAGCCAGGAGGTTGGCTTAGAAGCAGCCACCCTTGAAAGAGTGCGTAATAGCTCACTGGTCGAGTGGTCTTGCGCGGACAATGTAACGGGGCTCAAGTACACCGCCGAAGCTGCGTCATCTGTTTACAGATGGGTAGGGGAGCGTCGATCTTGCTGTGAAGCAGGCGGGGAACCGTCTGTGGAGCGTGGTCGAGTGCGAATGTAGGTATGAGTAGCGAAAGAGGGGTGAGAAACCCCTCCGCCGAATATCCAAGGGTTCCTGGGCAAGGCTAATCCTCCCAGGGTAAGTCGGGAGCTAAGGCGAGGCCGCAAGGCGTAGTCGATGCACAACCGGTTGATATTCCGGTACCACCGTGTCCGCGCCCAGCCCAACGTCGTTGATCTCGAGGCTGTCTTCGGACGAGTCGAGTGAGACTTCTGCGGGTAGCAGATGAGGGACGCAGGAAGGTAAGTGAACCCAGGCGATGGTTGACCTGGGGTAAGCGTGTAGGGCGACTCCGATGAGAGTTGGAGTCATACAGCCTGAGACGTGACACCGAGCCGTACAGGCGAAGTCACCGATCCTATGCTGCCAAGAAAATCTCAGCTGTCAGTTGACACGGTGCCCGTACCCCAAACCAACTCAGGTGGATAGGTAGAGAATACCAAGGCGATCGGGAGAACTGTGGTTAAGGAACTCGGCAAATTGCCTCCGTAACTTCGGGAGAAGGAGGGCCCCAGTAGGGTGAAGGACTTCGCGTCCCGAGCTCGAGCGGGCCGCAGTGACCAGGGGAAAGCGACTGTTTACTAAAAACACAGCAGCGTGCGAAGCCGCAAGGCGCTGTATACGCTGTGACGCCTGCCCGGTGCCGGAAGGTTAATTGGAAGGGTTAGTCTTCGGACGAAGCTCTGAAATGAAGCCCCGGTAAACGGCGGCCGTAACTATAACGGTCCTAAGGTAGCGAAATTCCTTGTCGGGTAAGTTCCGACCTGCACGAATGGCGTAACGACTTTCCCACTGTCTCAACCACAGACCCGGCGAAATTGAAGTACGAGTAAAGATGCTCGTTAGCTGCAGCAGGACGGAAAGACCCCGTGGACCTTTACTATAGCTTGATATTGGATTTGGATTTGCGTTGTGTAGGATAGGTGGGAGACTTGGAAGCATTGGCGCTAGCCAGTGTGGAGTCATCGTTGAAATACCACCCTGCGTACCTCTGAATTCTAACCTACGTCCCTTATCGGGATGGGGAACAGTGTCAGGTGGGTAGTTTGACTGGGGCGGTCGCCTCCTAAATGGTAACGGAGGCGCCCAAAGGTTCTCTCAGGCTGGTTGGCAATCAGCCGTTGAGTGCAATGGCACAAGAGAGCTTGACTGTGAGACTGACAAGTCGAACAGGGACGAAAGTCGGGCATAGTGACCCGGCGGTGGCGTGTGGAAGCGCCGTCGATCAACGGATAAAAGGTACCCCGGGGATAACAGGCTTATCTTCCCCAAGAGTCCATATCGACGGGAAGGTTTGGCACCTCGATGTCGGCTCATCGCATCCTGGGGCTGAAGCAGGTCCCAAGGGTTGGGCTGTTCGCCCATTAAAGCGGTACGCGAGCTGGGTTTAGAACGTCGTGAGACAGTTCGGTCCCTATCCGCTGCAGCCGGAAGAAGCTTGAGGAAGGCTATCCCTAGTACGAGAGGACCGGGATGGACGCAGCTCTCGTGTGCCAGTTGTCCTGCCAAGGGCACGGCTGGTTAGCGACCTGCGGAAAGGATAAGCGCTGAAGGCATCTAAGCGCGAAACCTGTTCCAAGATGAGGCTTCTCACTGGGTCAACCAGGTAAGGCCCGTGGTAGACCACCACGTTGATAGGCCGGATGTGTACGCACAGCAATGTGTTCAGCAGACCGGTACTAATCGGCCGAGGGCTTGGTTTCATCCATGTTCGTGCTCGCTATGGAATACTCGAGGAACACTCGAAGGCCGTCTGGCCTCGTGTTCTTTGACAACCAAATTCTCGGTGGTGATAGCAACGGAGATACACCCGTTCCCATTCCGAACACGGAAGTTAAGCCCGTTTGCGCCGATGGTACTTGGGGGGAGACCCCCTGGGAGAGTAGGTCACCGCCGGTTTCTTGAAGGGCCCCCGCATCGCGGGGGCCCTTCGCCGTTTTCGGCCCATGTCGCGCCCTTCGTGGTCGACGCGGGTACCCCTGTACGCTCGTCCGGATGCCCTCGCGCCCCGAAGACGACGATCGACCCGGCCGCCGGTCCGGGTCCGGCGACCGCCGCCCGTCCGGCCAGGGGCGTCCCCGCTCCGATCGAGCCCGCCAGGCCGGCGATGACCGCAAGCCCCGTCCGGGCAGCCGGACCCGCAGCGATGGGTCCTCGGCCGGTGGCGCCTCCCGTGGGGGAGGCCGCGGCGACGCTCGCGGCCGACCGCAGCGCAGCAGCGACCCCCGGGGTGGCCCCCGCCGGGCCGGCGCCGATCGGGACCGGGCGCCGCGTCGCGACGATCGCGACGGCGAGCGGCCCGAGCGCGGCCCGCGCCCACCGATCAAGGGCAAGCGCCGCACCTTCGACGTCGACTCCGCGCCCAACGCCAGGGAGCGGTCACGACCGGCGGAGGGCGAGCAGCCCGCCAGCGAGCGCTGGGTCGACGAAGGTCCTGTCCGCCGCGCCGCTGGTGAAGCGGTCGAGCGGGGGAGCCGTCGCCCCGGACCGGCCAAGCGCGGCGGCGGCCGTGGCCGTGACGGCGCACCCAAGAAGGACGGCGCACCCAAGAAGAAGGCGACCGGCGGGCGCAGCTCGCAGCGACGGGCCGAGCGTGCCACCAAGCGCGTCGAGGGCGCGCTCGAGATCGACCGCGACCGCCTCCGACGTCGCCTGGGCCAGGCCCGGGCCGACCGCACCCTCGGTCGCATCGGCGAGGCCACCGCGGCCTACGCCGAGGACCGCTTCGAAGATGCCCGCAAGGTGCTCAAGCCGATCGCCGAGCTGATCCCCGAGGAGCCCGCTGTCCGCGAGCTCTACGGCCTGTCGCTGTACCGGCTGGGGAAGTGGCGCCAGGCGACCGACGAGCTCGAGGAGTTCGCCCGCCGGTCCGGTTCCACCGAGCAGCACCCGGTCCTCGCCGACTGCTACCGCGCGCTCGGCCAGCACGACCGCGTCCAGGAGCTCTGGGACGAGATCGGTGAGGCCTCGCTGGCTGCGCCCCTCGTCGCCGAGGGTCGCATCGTGTACGCCGGCTCGCTGGCCGACCGGGGCATGATCGCCGAGGCGATCGCCGTGCTCGAGGCCGGTGCGCTCGGCGACAAGGCGCTGAAGGACCACCACCTGCGCATGCGCTACGTCCTCGGCGACCTCTACGACCGCGCCGGCGAGCAGCAGTCCGCCCGTCGCTGGTTCGAGTCGGTGGCCTCGGCCGCGCCCGGGTTCTTCGACGTCCAGGACCGCCTCCGCCAGCTCTGAGCTCACGGGTTCCTGTCGGCGCGCTCTGCGACACTGGGATCTGGCTTCCCCCAGCACCTGCCCGCCGGCCCCTCGCCGGCGGTGCTCCTGCTTGCGGAGGCTCCCGTGCCCGAACCCACCACCATCGACTCCGACCTGGACCTCGCCGTCCTCGTCGGCACCCTCAGCAGCGACCCGGTCGAGCAGACCCTGCCGTCGGGCTCGGTGCTGCTGCGCTACGAGGTCACCGTGCGCGACCGCGCCCCCGCGGACACCGTGCCCGTCTCCTGGGTCGACCCCCGCCGAGCGCCCCGGCTCGCCGCCGGCGACCGCGTCGTCGTGGTCGGCCGGGTCCGCCGACGCTTCTTCCGCGCCGGTGGCGCGACCCGGAGCGCGACCGAGGTGCTCGCCACGTCGGTGGGCCGGCCGCGGCGCACGGCTGCGGCGGTCGCCGCCCTTGCCGACGCCGCCGAGCGCATCGGAGGTTCTCGGTGAGCGCGCGGTGGGGGAGAAGGTGAACGGTCGGACGGTCGTCGGCCAGGATGGTCCTGCAACGGCGCCCGCACGTCGTCGCCGCCCGACCACCCCCACCAACCGCCCACAGGGAGAGCAACGGATGAACCAGGAGCAGTTCGACAAGGTCAAGAGCCGGCAGGGCTTCATCGCCGCGCTCGACCAGAGCGGCGGCAGCAGCCCCAAGGCGCTGCGCGCCTACGGCGTCGAGGAGCACGAGTACGACGGCGACGAGGAGATGTTCGACCGCATCCACGAGATGCGCACCCGGATCATGACCTCCCCGGCGTTCACGGGCGACCGGGTCCTCGGGGCCATCCTCTTCGAGGACACCATGGACCGCACCGTCGAGGGCAAGGACTCCGCCGACTACCTGTGGTCGGTGAAGCAGGTCGTGCCCTTCCTCAAGGTGGACAAGGGCCTCGACGACGAGGTCGACGGCGTCCAGGTCATGAAGCCGATCCCCGGCCTCGACGACCTGCTCGAGCGGGCCGTGGCCAAGGGCGTGTTCGGGACCAAGATGCGCTCGGTCGTCAAGGACGCCAACGCCAACGGCATCGACGCCATCGTCGAGCAGCAGTTCGCCGTCGGCAAGCAGATCGTCGATGCCGGCCTGGTGCCGATCCTCGAGCCCGAGATCGACATCCACAGCGCGACCAAGGCCGAGTCCGAGGCCCTGCTCCGCGCCGGCATCCTGGCCCGCCTCGACCAGCTCGGCGACGACATCGTGATGCTCAAGCTCACGCTCCCCGAGGAGGACGGCTTCTACCAGCCCCTCGTCGACCACCCGAACGTGCTCGCGGTGGTCGCCCTGTCCGGTGGCTACAGCCGCGACGAGGCCAACGACCGCCTCTCCCGCAACCCGGGCGTCATCGCCAGCTTCTCGCGAGCCCTCACCGAGAGCCTCCGCGCCCAGCAGTCGGCCGAGGAGTTCGACGCCGCGCTCGACGAGGCGATCGAGAGCATCTACCGGGCATCCATCGCCTGACGAGGGACCTCTGACCCTGCCAGACCGGGACTCCGGCCTCGCGCGCATCCGTCGCGCGCAGGGCTAGGGTCGACCCCGTTGACAACGACGTCATCGGAGTAGGGGGACAGGTGTCAGACACCTCCACACAGCCCACCGGAGAGCGCACGGAGTCCATCGATCGGGTCATCATCCGCTTCGCGGGTGACTCCGGCGACGGCATGCAGCTCACGGGGGATCGGTTCACCAGCGCGTCGGCCATGTTCGGCAACGACCTGGCCACGCTGCCGGACTTCCCGGCCGAGATCCGCGCGCCAGCCGGCACGATCGCGGGCGTCTCGGCGTTCCAGGTCCACATCTCGGACCACGACATCACCACGCCGGGCGACGCGCCCGACGTGCTCGTGGCCATGAACCCGGCCGCGCTGCGCAGCGACCTGCACCGGCTCAAGGGCAACGGCTCGGTGATCCTCAACATCGACGCCTTCACCGAGCGCAACCTGGACAAGGCCGGGTACTCCTCGGACCCACGTGAGGACGGCAGCCTCGACGCCTACAAGGTGTACGAGGTGCCGATGACGGAGATGACCAAGAAGGCGGTCGAGCACCTGGGCGTCAAGCCCCGCGACGCCGAGCGGTCCAAGAACTTCTTCGCGCTCGGCCTCGTGTCGTGGATGTACACCCGCCCCGCCGAGCACACCCTCGAGTGGATCCAGCAGAAGTTCGGCAAGGACCAGCAGGTCGCCGACGCCAACGTCGCCGCGTTCAAGGCCGGGCACGCCTTCGGTGAGACCGCCGAGCTGTTCGACCACGCCTATTCGGTGAAGCCGGCCGAGAAGGTGCCGGGCACCTACACCAACATCACCGGCAACGTCGCCCTGGCCTGGGGCCTCATCGCCGCGTCGCAGCTGGCCGACATGCCGCTGTTCCTCGGCTCGTACCCGATCACCCCGGCCTCGGACATCCTCCACGAGCTGTCCAAGCACAAGAACTTCGGCGTGCGCACCCTGCAGGCCGAGGACGAGATCGCCGGCGTGGGCTCGGCCATCGGTGCCGCCTACGGCGGCCACCTGGCCATCACCACCACCTCCGGGCCCGGCGTGGCCCTGAAGGGTGAGGCCATCGGCCTGGCCGTGAGCCTCGAGCTGCCACTGGTCGTCGTGGACATCCAGCGCGGTGGCCCGTCCACCGGGCTGCCCACCAAGACCGAGGCGTCGGACCTGCTGATGGCGATGTACGGCCGCCACGGCGAGTCCCCGATGCCGATCGTGGCCGCCTCGACGCCCGCCGGCTGCTTCGACGCCGCCATCGAGGCGTGCCGGATCGCCTTGAAGTACCGCACGCCGGTCTTCTTGCTCTCCGACGGCTACCTCGCCAACGGCGCCGAGCCGTGGAAGCTGCCCGATGTCGAGTCGCTGCCCGACATCTCCACCACCTTCGCCACCGAGGCCAACGGCACCAACGACGCCGGGAACCCGGTGCACCATCCCTACGAGCGCGATCCCGAGACGCTGGCCCGGTCGTGGGCGCTGCCGGGCACCCCCGGCCTCGAGCACCGCATCGGCGGCCTCGAGAAGGCCGACAAGACCGGCAACGTCTCCTACGACCCGGGCAACCACGAGCTCATGACGCACCTGCGCCAGGCCAAGCTCGACGGCATCGCCAAGGACATCCCCGAGGCCGTGCTCGAAGGCGACGCCGACGCCGACCTGGTCGTGATCGGCTGGGGCTCCACCTGGGGTGCGATCTCCGGCGGCGTCGACCGCGTGCGCGCCGCCGGGCACTCGATCGCCCGGATCCACCTCACGCACCTGCACCCGTTCCCGCCGAACCTGGGCGACCTGCTCAGCGGCTTCGACCGGGCACTGGTCCCCGAGCTCAACCTCGGCCAGCTCAGCAAGGTCCTGCGGGCCGAGTTCCTGATCGACGCCAAGACCGTCAGCAAGGTCCGCGGCCTGCCGTTCACGGCCGTCGAGATCGAAGCCGCCATCCTCGACTCCCTCGGGGTCGCGCAGAACGGAGCAGCGAAGTGAGCGACACCACCATCCCAGAGACCAGCCGCAAGGACTGGATGTCGGACCAGGAGGTCCGCTGGTGCCCGGGCTGCGGCGACTACAGCATCCTCGCCGCCGTGCAGCTCGCCCTGCCCGACATGGGCGTGCGCCGCGAGGAGGTCGTGTTCGTCTCCGGCATCGGCTGCGCGGCCCGCTTCCCGTACTACATGAACACCTACGGGATGCACTCGATCCACGGCCGGGCCCCGGCCATCGCCACCGGCCTGGCCATGGCCCGTCCCGATCTCCACGTGTTCGTGGTGTCCGGCGACGGCGACGCCCTCTCGATCGGTGGCAACCACCTGATCCACGCGCTGCGCCGCAACGTGAACCTGACGATCCTGCTGTTCAACAACCAGATCTACGGCCTCACGAAGGGCCAGTACTCACCGACGTCGGAGACCGGCAAGGTCACCAAGTCCACACCGTTCGGCTCCATCGAGAAGCCGTTCAACCCGGTGTCGGTGGCCCTCGGGGCCGAGGCCAGCTTCGTGGCCCGCACCCACGACATGGACCGCAACCACATGATGGACACCATCAAGCGGGCCCACGACCACCAGGGTGCGTCGATCGTGGAGATCTACCAGAACTGCAACGTCTTCAACGACGGCGCCTTCGGCCAGATCACGGCGAAGAGCGCCCGGGACGAGATGCTGATCGATCTCCGCCACGGCGAGCCGATCCTGTTCGGCGCCGACCGCCAGCGTGGCGTGGTGCTCGACGGTGGTGGCGTGCGACTCGCCGAGGTGGCCGACGTCGGCATGGACGCCGTGCTCGTCCACGACGAGACCCGCCCCGACCCCTCCATCGCGTTCATGCTCTCCCGCATCGCCACCGGCCCCCACGAGCCGACCCCGGTCGGGGTGTTCCGCGCCGTGGGCCGGGACGAGTACGGCAGCCGGGTCAACCAGCAGCTCGCCGCCGCCCAGGAGCAGCGCGGCCCGGGCAACCTGCACGACCTCCTCCGCTCCGGTGCGACGTGGGAGGTCGAGTGATCACGCGACCTCGAGGGCATCGCCGAGGCTGATCCGCCCGGCGGCAACGACCAGCGCACCGACGCCCAGGTTGCCGGCGCGCTCGGCGCGCACCTGCGTGAGCACCGACCGGTCCCGCTCGAGCCCGGGCTGGGGTCGGGTGACGATCACGCAGCGGTCGATCTCCTTGACCACGTCGGCGACGACGCCGCCCAGCCGGATGCGGGACCCGGCCAGGTCCCGCTCGTCGCCGCCGCGGATGACCACGTTCGGTCGGAACCGACGGACGTCTCGGCCGCCGAGCGCCTCCTCGGCCACGATCGACAGCCGGGTCCGCGTCGAGTCGTGCCACACGCCGGCGGGGCCCTCCCACCGCTCGGGTGCCTCATCGTCGAGGCCTGCGCCCTCCACGGCGTAGTGGCCGCGCTCGTCGGGCGCCGGACGGCGCAGCTCCACGGGCCGCCCCACCCACGCGGACAGGACGTCGTCGTCGTCGGTGACCGCTCCGTCCGGGAGTCGCACCGCCATGCCATCGCCGCGAGCGACGGGCTCCGCGAACAGGAGCTGGGGCGCCCGCCGAGCGGTGAGGACCAGACCCGTCTCCCGGTCGACGAGGCCCCACTGGCGGTCACCGTCGATGCCGAGCGGCCCGATGTCGGCCGCCGTCAGGGACTCGCCGATCATCGACTTCACGGGGTAGCGCCACAGCTGGGTCACCTGCACCGGGCCATGGTGGCATCGCCGGTAGGTTCCGACCATGGACCTGCGCATCTTCACCGAGCCCCAGCAGGGCGCCTCCTACGACACGCTCCTGGCCGCCGCCCGGGCCACCGAAGCCGCCGGCTTCTCGGCCTTCTTCCGGTCTGACCACTACCTCAAGATGGGCGACGCCTCCGGGCTGCCCGGCCCGACGGATGCCTGGATCACCCTCGCCGGACTGGCCCGCGAGACCGAGTCGATCCGTCTCGGGATCCTCGTCACCGCAGCCACGTTCCGGCTGCCCGGTCCGCTCGCGATCAGCGTCGCCCAGGTTGACGCCATGTCCGGTGGCCGGGTCGACATCGGCATCGGGACCGGCTGGTACGACGCCGAGCACACGGCCTACGGCATCCCGTTCCCGCCGCTGAAGGAGCGCTTCGAGATCCTCGAGGAGCAGCTGGAGATCCTCACCGGGCTGTGGCGCACGCCGGTGGGGGAGACCTTCGACTTCGACGGTCGCCACCACACCGTGTCGGGCTCGCCGGCGCTGCCCAAGCCGGTCCAGGAGGGCGGGCCGCCCATCATCATCGGCGGGGGTGGCCCGAAGAAGACCCCGGCGCTCGCGGCGCGCTTCGCCAGCGAGTTCAACCTCCCGTTCGCCCCGAAGGACACCTGGGTGGGCCAGCGGGGCCGGGTGCAGGACGCCTGCCGCGACATCGGTCGCGACCCTGACGACCTCACGTACTCGGTCGCGCTCGTCGTATGCGTCGGCGAGGACGAATCCGAGATCGCGCGCCGGGCGGCATCCATCGGGCGCGAGGTCGACGAGCTGCGGGAGAACGGCGTGTGCGGTACGCCGTCGGAAGCCGTGGCTCGTCTGCAGGAGTGGGGCGACGCCGGCGCCGAGCGCGTCTACCTGCAGGTCCTCGACCTCGACGACCTCGACCACATCGAGCTGCTGGGACGCGAGGTCCGCACCGCGGTCTGACCCTCACAGGTGCTCGTCGAGGAACCCGACGACCCGTCGCTCCCACTCCTCGGGCGCGACGCCGAGTCCGTCGGTGTGGCCGGCACCGTCCACGGTCCAGACCTCCACCCGCTCGGGCGCGCCGGCGGCGATCCAGGCCGCAGCGTGGCCCTCGTCTGCGACCTGCCCGGCGGCCATGAGCAGGACGGGCACCTCGGATGAGACGACCGCGTCGCGCAGCACGGTGGGGCGGGGGGCGTCTGTCAGCAGGTCGGTCAGGCCGTACTGCAGCTGCTCGATCCGCTCCTGCACGGCGCCCCGCCAGCCGTGGACGTCGGAGAGCCAGTCCTTGTCGGCGGCTCGGCGGGCGGTCGCGCCCTCGGCGACCACGGCCCCGACGCGGGGGTCGGTGGCGGCACCGATCGCCTCCTCACCGCCCATCGAGAGCCCGAGGACGCCGATCCGGTCGCCGTCGACGTCGGGTCGGGCGACGAGGTGGTCGAGCCCGGCGGCGATGTCGGCGTCGCCCCACCAGCCGAAGTCCATCGCCCGCCCGGTGCTCTCCCCGTGCCCGCGGGCGTCCATGAGGAGCACGCCGTAGCCGTGGTCGGCGAGGACCGTCGCCTGCGCGAGCGCGCCCTCGTGGGTCGAGCCCGCACCGTGGCGGACGAGCACGGCCGCACCGTTCGTCCCCGGCACCCACCACGCGGCCAGGGTCACGCCGTCGGATGTGGGCAGGGACACGGGCTCGGCATCGAGCGGCGGCTCGGCTGCGGTCCGCGAGGCGGTCGAGTCGGGCACGTTGACGACCGCGACGGCCGGACCCACCACGGCCAGGGTGAGCAAGACCAGGACCACCATCCCGAGCCAGGTGGGGATCCGCCCGCGCCGACGCATGCCCTCGGTGGCGGACGCCGTGCCGAAGCCGACGAGGCCGAACCCGCCCGCCACGGCGCCGGCGGCACCGAAGCCGCGGATGCTCGCCGGAGCGGCGAACAGGTGGGGCCCGAAGCCGACGCCGATCGCGAGCACCAACGGGCCGAGGAGCGCGCCAGCGACGGCAGCGAGGCGGGCTCGCCGGCGCAGACCGACGACCAGGACGGCGGCGATGGCGAGGACGAGGGCCACCCGCAGCGCGCCGCCGACGGTGCTGCCACCAACGGCCAGGAGGGTCGCCAGCGCGAGTGCGGCGACGGCCGTGGCGATGCCGGCGAGGCGCCAGCGATCGGGGGTCACGCCGCCAGCATCCGTGCACGCCTCCGGACGGGGAAGGGCCCCGGGTCACTAGGTTTCGCCGGCGATGCCCAGCACGCCACTCCCCGCCGTCGACGACCTCACCCTCGAGGAGAAGTGCCGCCTGCTCGGCGGGGCCTCCACCTGGCGGACCCACCCGATCGAGCGGGTCGGCATCCCCGCGGTGAAGATGTCGGACGGGCCCAACGGCGTGCGGGGCGACGGGCTCGGCGCCCGTCGCACGCCAGGAGTGGTCATCCCGGTCGGCATCGCCGTCGGCGCCACGTGGAACCCGTCGCTGGCCGCGGAGCTCGGTGACCTCCTCGGCACCGAGTCGCGGCGCAAGGGCGCCCACGTCCTGCTCGCCCCGACCGTGAACCTGCAGCGGACCCCGATCGGCGGTCGGGTGTTCGAGTGCCTGTCGGAGGACCCCGAGCTCACGGCGCGACTCGCCGTCCCGCTGGTCGAGGCGGTGCAGGCCCACGACGTCGCGGTCACGGTGAAGCACTTCGTGGCCAACGACACCGAGATCGACCGGATGAGCGTCGACGTCGACGTCGACGATCGGGTGCTCCGCGAGCTCTACCTGCGTCCCTTCGAGGCCACGGTCACCGAGGCCGCCGCCTGGGGGATCATGAGCGCCTACAACCAGCGTGGCGGCGAGCACTGCGCGGCCAGCCGCGAGCTGCTCACCGGGATCCTGCGCGACGAGTGGGGATTCGACGGGTTCGTCGTGTCGGACTGGTACGGCTCCCACGACACCGTGGCCTCCATCCGGGCGGGCCTCACCGTGCCGATGCCGGGGCCGAGCACGATCTACGGGGAGCGGCTGCAGGCCGCGGTCGAGGCCGGCGACGTCGAGGAGCCCCTCGTCGACGCGCAGGTGGAGGACCTCCTGCGGCTCATGGCCCGCGTGCGCGTCACCGAGCGCGACTCGGAGCAGGCGGAGGAGACGGTGGACGACCCGGCCGAGCGGGCGCTGTGCCGCCGGGCCGTGGTCGAGGGGCTGGTCCTGTGCCGCAACGAGGACGCCGCCCTGCCGATCCCACCCGGTGCCAGCGTGGCGGTCATCGGCCCCAACGCCGAGGACACCCGCATCATGGGCGGTGGGTCGGCCAGCCTCCAGGCGCTCCCGAACCGATCGCTGCTCCAGGCCCTCGCCGACCGGGCCGCGTCCGTGGTCCACGAACCGGGCGTCCGCATCGATCGGCTGCCGCCGCCCCTCACCGAGGAGGTGCTGCGCACGCCGGACGGGGAGCCCGGTCTTCGGGTCGACTACCGCGACGGCCTCGATCCCGACTCACCCGTCGTCGTCACCGACGTGACGCCCGAGACGATGCTGCGCTTCTTCGGGTCGACCCCGGAGGGCGTGGACCCCGAGCGCTTCCACGTCACCGTCACCGGCACGTTCGTCCCCGAGCGCAGCGGCACCCACCTGCTGTCCGCGGTCCTCACCGGCGCCGGTCGGATCGAGGTCGGCGACGTCGCCGTGCTCGAGGACCCCGACCGGCAGCTGCCCCGCGGGCCGCTGTTCTTCGGGTTCGGCTCCGAGGAGCAGGAGGCGGCCATCGAGTGCGAGGCCGGCGTGGCGGTGCCGATCCGGATCACCACGACCGGTCGGGGCGGCTACGCCGCCATCCGTCTCGGCGTGCGCGCCCCCGAGCCGCCCGACATGATCGCACGGGCGGTGGCCGCGGCCCGGGACGCCGACGTCGCGGTGGTCGTCGTGGGCACCAACGACGAGTGGGAGACCGAGGGCGAGGACCGCACGACCATCGCCCTCCCCGGCGACCAGGACGAGCTCGTCCGACGGGTGGCGGAGGCCAACCCCCGCACCGTCGTCGTGGTCAACGCCGGCTCGCCGGTGTCGATGCCCTGGGTGGACGACGTGGCCGCGGTGCTGCTCGCCTACTTCGGCGGCATGGAGATGGCGGACGGCGTCGTCGACGTCCTGCTCGGTGACGCCGACCCCGGTGGCCGGCTGCCGCTGACCTACCCCGAGGCCCTGGAGGACACGCCGGCGTGGCGCTGGTACGCCCCCGTCGACGGCGTGCAGCACTACGGCGAGGGGCTGCTCATGGGCTACCGGGGCTTCGACGCCGCCGGCACCGTGCCGCTGTTCCCGTTCGGGCACGGCCTCTCCTACGGAGATGCCGACTGGGGCGCCGCCTCCCTGTCATCGGACTCCATCCGCGCCGGTGATCCGGTGGAGCTCACGGTGCCGGTGCAGGCGACGGGGGAGCGCGCCGCCACCGTGGTGGTCCAGGCCTACCTGTCGGGGCCCGACGGCTTCGGTCGCCCGCCCAAGGTCCTGGCCGGGTTCGCCAAGGTCACGGTCGCGCCGGGCACGGAGGAGCCGGTCGTCGTGACCATCCCGCCGGAGGCGTTCCGGCGCTGGGACGGTGACGGCTGGGTGGTCGACGAGGGGACCTGGGAGGTCGTCGTCGCCGCGTCGGCGACCGACGTCCGCCAGCGCCTGCACCTCGAGGTCGGTTGACGCGTTCCGCAGCCGCTGCCAGAACCCTCCGGCGAGGCCTCAATCCAGGGCGCGGAAGACGATGCCGGTGGCGGGCTTCGGGGCGAAGAACGTGGTCTTGGGTGGCATGCGCTCGCCGCCGTGGGCGATCGCCTGGATCTGGGCCACGGTGGCCGGCCGCATCAGCAGCGCCGCCTGGGCCCGGCCCTCGGTGACGGCCTCGACCACGTTGGCCACGCCGTGCTGGTAGCTCAGGTCGTGGGCCGGGAGAGCCGAGCGCGCCTGCTCGAGGCGCACCGTGTCGAGCTCCACCGACGCGTCGAACGCGCCGTCCTTCGGGCGGAGCACGAAGGTGCCGGTGTCGTCGACGAGGCCGAGTCCGCCGAGCTCGACCAGACGGGCGACGGCGTCGGGGCCGAACGGGTCGGTGGGCTCGACGTCGAAGTGCTCGCTCAGCAGGACCGGCAAGGAGGCCCCGTCGGGCAGGCCGGTGATCAGGCGGTGGATGGGCTGGACGGTGAGCTCGTCCTCGACCAGCTCCACCACGAAGCACATGGTGAGGTCGGCGGCGGTGCCGGGACCGTCCACGATGCGGCGCTCGTCGCGGTACTGCAGGGAGGTCTCGTAGCGGTGGTGGCCGTCGGCGATGACGATGGGGTGGTCGAGGACCAGGGTGGCGATGCGACCGTTGCGGTCGGCGTCCCGGCTCGTCCAGGTGGTGTGGGTGACGCCGTCGGGGTCGGTCCACTCGGCGTCGGGCTCGACGTCGGTCGGGAGCAGGTCGGTGAGGCCCCCGGCGAGGGACAGGCCCCAGATGGCCGAGAGGTTGTACCGGGTCGACCGCAGCATGTCGAGGCGGTCCGACTTGGCCTTCTTGGTGGTGTGCTCGTGGGGGAGGATCTCGCCCGCCCCGGGGGGCCACAGCTCGAGGGCGCCGATGACCCCGGTGGTGTGGCGGGTCACGCCGGTCTCGTCGGTGAAGGTCATCCGGTAGATCGTGAACGTGGGGGCCTCGTCGGTGACGAAGGTGCCCTCGTCCTGCCACTCCTGCAGCAGCCGTCGGGCGACGTCGTAGCGGTCCTCGCCGTCCTCGTCGACGGGGAGGTCGATCCGCACCGCGTTGCGGTCGTTGCGGGCCAGCTCGGCGCGCTGGCGGTCGTCGATGACGTCGTAGGGGGGTGCGGTGACGTCGGCGAGGGAGACTCGCTCGCGGTCGTAGCGCAGACCTCGGAAGGGCTCGAAGCGGGGCACCCGGACATCGTTGCAGACCGGGTCCGGGTGCCACGATGCTGCGATGCCCTGGGTGCTGGACCTCGACGGTGTGATCCGGCTCGGTGAGCAGCCGATCGCCGGCGCAGCCGAAGCCGTGGCCCTGCTGCGCGCCGCCGGTGAGGAGGTGGTGTTCGCCACGAACAACGCCTACCGGTCCATCCGGGACCAGGAGGCTGCCCTCGACGCGATCGGCATCCCCGCCGATGGGGCCGTGGTCGGCGCAGCCCAGGCCGGCGCGAGCCTCCTCGAACCTCACGAGAGGGTGCTGGTGGTGGGCGGGCCCGGCCTGGTCGAGGAGGTCGAGGCCCGGGGCTGCACCCTGGTCGAGGACGGGCCCTGCGACGCGGTGATCTCGGGCCTGGACCGCCAGTTCCACTACGACGCGCTCCGCCGAGCCGGCCTCGCCATCCGGGGCGGCGCCCGCTGGATCCTGACCAACCCGGACCCCACGTTCCCCACGCCGCACGGCCTCGAGCCCGGCGCGGGGGCCCTGGGCGCCGCGATCCGTGCCGCCGGCGGCGCCGACCCGCTCATCGGCGGGAAGCCCGAAGGTGCCATGGTCGGGCTGATCCGCGACCGCCTCGGGGGCGACGGGATCGTGGTCGGGGACCGGGCCGACACCGATGGCCGGTTCGCCACCGCGCTCGGCTACCGGTTCGCGCTGGTCTTCTCCGGGGTCACCACCGAGGCGGACCTGCCGGTCGAGCCCGAGCCGTGGCTGATCGCCGACGACCTGCTCGAGGTCGTGCGGAGGACGCTGGCCTGACGGACAGGGGGGCCACCACCTACGATGTCGCCCCTTGAACGTGAGATCCGGCGAGCGAGCGCCCGCAGAGCCGCCTGCGAACCGGCTGGGTGACCTGGACCGCGTGTTCGAGCGCGCCGGCACGATGGCGCCGGTGCTTCGGGACCTGGACTGGTCCGCCACGCCCCTGGGGGACCCCGACGCCTGGCCCCAGAGCCTGCGCTCCGCCGCCAGCATCTGCCTCGGCGCCAAGTACCCGATCGCCATCTACTGGGGCGACGACCTGACGCTGCTCTACAACGAGGCGTGGAGCATCATCCCCGGCGACAAGCACCCGTGGGCGCTCGGGAAGCCGGCACGCGAGGTCTGGCCCGACATCTGGGACATCGTCGGGCCGGAGTTCGACCGGGCGCTCCAGGGCACGGGGATGTGGGTGGCGGACCGCCTCCTGCCGATGGAGCGGCGCGGGTACCTCGAGGAGACCTACTTCAACTACAACCTCAGCCCGATCATGGCCGAGGACGGCCGCATCGAAGGCGTGTTCAACGCCGGGATGGAGACCACGAGCCGGGTCATCGCCGCCCGCCACCAGCGGGTCCTGATCGATCTCATCGCCGAGACCGCATCGGCCACGACGGTCGGCGAGGCCTTCGCCGGCGCCGCCGAGGCACTGGCCGGTCACCGCGAGGTCGCCCCCTTCGCCCTGCTGTACCGGCTCGACGACGGGGTCGCGCACCTCACCGGCACCACCGGCGTGGCTGCTGGCGGGGAGGGCACGGGCGCGTCGGTCCAGCTCGGCGTCGATGCCGACCCGTGGCACATCCAGGAGGCGATCGAGCGCCGCCGCGCCGTGGTGGTCGAGGACATCGGCCGCTTCGCCGACGTGCACGCGCACGAGGGGTGGCCCGAGGCCGCCCACACGGCGGTGACGCTGCCGGTCGTCCGCTCCCGCCGCCGGCGTCGCCGCGTCGAGGGCGTCCTGGTGGTGGGCGTCCCGCCCGGGCTGCGCATCGACCCCCAGCACCAGGAGTTCCACGCCGCCCTCGCCGACCGCTTCGCCCTCTCGGTGCTCGACGCGCGGCGGGAGGAGGAGGAGCGGCGCATGTTCGAGATCGAGCACCGCATCGCCGAGACCCTCCAGCAGAGCCTCATCCCGGCGCTGCCCGAGGTCGACCACGTCGACCTCGCCGGCTGCTACCTGCCCGGCACCGAGGGCCTGGAGGTCGGGGGCGACTGGTACGACGCGGTCCCCCTGCCCGACGGCAGCGTCACCCTGGTCATCGGCGACGTGGTCGGCAAGGGCGTGGCCGCGGCTGCCCAGATGGGCCAGCTCCGCAACGCCCTGCGCGCCTACGTCCTCGAGGGGTTCTCGCCGGGGGCGGTCCTCAGCAAGCTCAACCACCTCACCCTCTCCCTGTCCGGGTCGACCTTCGCCACGCTGCTCGTCCTGCGCTACGAACCCGGGGACCACACGGTGCAGTGGTGCCGGGCCGGCCACCTCCCGGCCCTGGTGCGCCGAGCGGACGGCACCGTCGAGCTGCTCGACGGCGACGGGTCCCCGCCCATCGGGGTGTTCGAAGGGGTGGCCTTCCGGGAGTCCCAGCGTCGGTTGCAGCCGAACGACGTCGTGGTGCTCTACACCGACGGCCTCATCGAGAAGCCGGGCGAGGACATCGACGTCAGCATCGAACAGCTGGCGCATCGGGTCGGCGCACTGCCCCTCGGCGCCGGGTTCCTGGACGCCATCGTGGCGCCGCTGGCCGACACCGACCGCCGCGACGACGTCGCCGTGCTCGTCCTCAGCACCTGAGCCCTCGGACGCTCAGCCCCCGGGCCGCCACCGCCGGTACTCGTGGACGGGGCCGACGCCGCCGGTGGAGTCCCAGTGGTGGGGGGACATCTGGTCCTGGTAGCGGTTCCGCCATGCCGCCTTCTGCGCAGCGCGCGTCGAGCGGACGAGCACGCCGATCGCCACGCCGAAGACGAAGCCGCCCACGTGGGCGGCCCAGGCCACCCCGGAGTTCGGGCTGGTGAAGAACTGGAGCACGAACCAGACGCCGAGCAGCCACTTGGCCTTGATGGTGGCCAGGATCGGGAAGCCCAGCAGCACGATCGTGCGCACGGGCGCGTTCGGGAACCAGATCAGGTACGCACCCATCACCGCGGCGACCGCCCCGGAGGCACCCACGACCGGGATCGTGCTGTCGGGCTGGAGGGCGACGTGGGTGACGAGCGCCGCGACCCCGCCCGCCAGGTAGAAGAGCAGGTACCGGACGGCGCCGAGGTGGTCCTCGATGTTGTTCCCGAAGATCCACAGGTAGAGCATGTTCGAGCCGATGTGCATCAGGCCGCCGTGGAAGAACATCGACGCCAGGGCCGACAGCCAGATGGACTTGTCGGGCACGCCCTGCGGGGCATCGTCGCCACCGATCCCGCACGACTCCGGGTCGCCGCCGAGGGCCCCGAAGGTGGCCTCGAGCTCCGGCGCGGTGAGCGGTCGCTGCTGGGTGAGCTCGCAGGGGATGGCGGCGTTCTCGATGTTGAACACCAGGTCGTCGATCGGCTCCCGCTGGGGCTCCTCCTGCCAGAGGAACCAGGCGCCGACGCAGGCGAGGATCAACAGCAAGGTGACCACGGGGCGTCGGCTCGTGGGGTTCACGTCCTTGAGCGGGAGCACCGCCAGAGCGTAGGAGCGCCGTCCGGCACTTTCGCCCCCCGCCGTGCTGTCGTAGCCTGCGCGGATGGCCAAGAACCCCCTGATCAAGCGGTACCTCGATGCGGGGATGGCGTTCACGCAGATGACCCAGTCCCGCGCCGAGGCGATCGTGAAGGACCTCGTCAAGCAGGGCGAGGTGAAGTCGAAGCAGGCCGAGGACCTGATCGAGCAGATCGTCGAGCGTTCGAAGGCCAACACCGAGGGCCTGCTCGAGATGGTCCGCTCCGAGGTCCGCGACCAGCTGGTGGCGCTCGGCCTGGTCGACGCACCGGACGCGAGCACCCCCGCGCCCACCCCGACGGCGCAGGTCGCGCCGGCCAAGACCGGCGCGACCGGCACCACCGAAGCCGCCGCCGAGCGCTCCGCCACGAAGAAGGCCGCCACGAAGAAGCGGGCCACGGCGAAGAAGGCCGCCACGAAGAAGCGGGCCACGGCGAAGAAGGCGGCCGCCAAGAAGCGGACCACCAAGAAGGCCGCGGCCAAGCGGACCACGGCGAAGAAGGCTGCCACCAAGGCGCCGGCGCGGAAGGCGGCGACGAAGAAGGCCGCCACCAAGAAGGCCGCTCCCGGGTCCGCCGGCGGCCCGTCGGCTTCGTAGGAGGCCATGAGCTCCGGCGCCCGGCGGCGACTCGACCTCGAGCTGCTCCGGCGCGGCCTCACCGAGAGCCGCCAGCAGGCGCGCCACCTGATCGATGCCGGGCGGGTGCTCGTGTCCAACGCGCCAGCCGACAAGGCCGGCCGCCTCGTCGCGCCCGGCGAGCCGATCCGCGTGCTCGGGCCGCCCGCTCGGTACGTGGGGCGGGGCGGAGAGAAGCTGGCGGGCGCACTGGCCCGGTTCGACCTCGACCCCACTGGTGTCCGGGCCCTCGACGCCGGCGCCTCGACCGGGGGCTTCACCGATGCCCTGTTGCAGGCGGGGGCCGCATCGGTGGTGGCGGTCGACGTCGGCCGCGCCCAGCTGCACGAGCGGTTGCGGGCCGACGAGCGGGTCGACGTCCGTGAGCAGACCGACATCCGCACCGTGCGCGCCGACGACATCGGCGGACCTGTCGATGTCGTGGTCGCGGACCTGTCGTTCATCTCGCTCCACGCCGTGATGACGTCGTTGCTCGACCTGCTCGCGCCGGGTGGTGACCTCGTGGTGCTCGTGAAGCCGCAGTTCGAGGCGGGCCGGGCCGAGGTCTCCCGGGGACGGGGCGTGATCCGCGACCCGCAGGTCTGGCGTCGGGTGCTCGACGAGGTGATGGTCGCCATCGGCGAGGCCGGAGGCGCCATCATGGACGCCATGGTCTCCCCCCTCCGCGGGGCGGACGGCAACGCCGAGTTCCTCGTGCACGTCCGCCGCCCCGAACACGGTCGCGACCCGCACGAGGGTGCGGTCGCCGGGCGCGAGCTGGACCTCGACGCGCTCGTGGCCGAGGCGGCCGGGGAGGCCGGTGCCTGATGGTCACGGCCGGCTTCATCCTGCACGGCGAGCGCGATCGCGCCGCGTCCATCACCCACGACCTGGCCACGTGGCTGCTCCAGCGCGGCCACGACGTGCGGATGCCCACCGACGACGCGGAGCGACTCGGCCTGGGTGAGCACGGCGTGCCCGAGGACCGCTTCGCCGACGGGCTCGACGTCGCCGTGAGCCTCGGCGGTGACGGCACGATGCTGCGCACCGTGGAGCTGGTGGCCGACAGCGGCATCCCGGTGATCGGCATCAACGTGGGCCAGCTCGGCTACCTGACCGAGGTCGATCCGGCCGGCGCCCGGATGGCGATCAAGCGCTACCTGTCCGGGGCCTACGAGATCGAGGAGCGCATGCTCCTGGCGGCCCGCATCGAGGGGCGCGAGTCCTCCGAGCACGTGGCGCTCAACGAGGCGGTCATCGAGAAGACGCCCTCCGGCCACACCGTCCGCCTCGCTGTGAGCGTCGACGGCGAGTACTTCACGACCTACGCCGCCGACGGCCTCATCGTGGCGACCCCCACCGGGTCCACGGCGTACTCGTTCTCGGCCCGGGGGCCCATCGTGGCGCCGATGCACCGCTGCCTGGTGCTCACGCCGGTGTCACCGCACATGCTGTTCGACCGCACGCTCGTGCTCGACCCGCACTCCACGCTGCACCTCGAGGTCGTCGGGCACCGGCCCGCCACGGTCTCCGCCGACGGCCGCAACCTCGGCACCCTCCACCCCGGCGACGCGCTCAGCTGCACTGCGAGCCCCCGCACGGCGCGGCTCGTCACGTTCGGTGAGCACGACTTTCTCGCCATCCTCAAGACCAAGTTCGGGCTGTCCGACCGATGAGGGACCCACGGTGATCGCGGAGCTGGCCGTGCGTGACCTCGGCGTGTTCGCCGATGCCCGACTCGTGCTCGACGAGGGCCTCACCGCCCTGACCGGTGAGACCGGTGCGGGCAAGTCGCTGGTCGTCGGGGCGATCCAGCTGCTGCTCGGCGCCCGCGCCGACGCCTCGGTGGTGCGCCCCGGCGCCGAGGAGGCCATCGTCGACGGCCGCTTCGTGACGGCGGAGGGCGAGGAGGTCGTCCTCTCGCGGGTGATCCCGGCCGCCACCGGCAGCCGCAGCCGGGCCTACGTCAACGGGCGGCCCGTCACCGTCGCCGAGCTGGCCGAGCGGGGCGGCGCGCTCGTCGAGCTGCACGGCCAGCACGCCCACCAGCAGCTCCTGCAGGCGTCCTCCCAGCGCCACGCGCTCGACCGGTTCGCCGGCGTCGACCTGCAGCCGCTCCGCGACGCGCGGGCCCAGGTGGCCGCGGTCTCGGCCCAGCTCGACGAGCTCGGCGGGGACGAGCGCAGCCGGGCCCGGGAGATCGACCTGCTCCGCTACCAGCTCACCGAGCTCGACGACGCCGCGCTCGAGGACCCCGATGAGGACGATCGCCTCGACGAGGAGGAGGACCTGCTCGCCGACGCCGTCGCCCACCGGGACGCGGCAGCGGCAGCAGCCGAGGCCCTGGTCGGGGACGAGGGCGTCGCCCACCAGCTGCAGTCGGTCATCGGCCTGGTCGGCGGCCGCGGGCCCTTCGCCGAGCTCGAGGGCCGGTTGCGCTCCGCGGCCGCCGAGGTCACCGAGGCGGCCCACGACCTCCGCGACGTCGCCGAGGGCATCGCCGACGATCCCGAGCGCCTGGTGGCCATCCGCCAGCGTCGCCAGCTGCTCGCCGAGCTGCGCCGCAAGTACGGCGACACCCTCGCCGAGGTGCTGGACGAGCGCGAGGCCATCCGTCGCCGGCTGGACGAGCTGCTCGGCCACGACGCCCGGGCCGAGGCGCTCGAGGCCGAGCTGGCGAGCGCCCGGAAGGCGGAGGCCTCCGCGGCCGCCGCCGTGGCCAAGGCGCGCAAGGCGGCGGCGCCGGTGCTGGCCGGCGGCGTCGAGGAGCGCCTCCGAGCCCTGGCCATGCCGGCCGCGCGCGTGGAGGTCGTGGTCGAGGGCGACGGACCCGCCGACGACGTGCGCTTCCTGCTCGCCGCGAACCCCGGCGGTGCGCCGGCACCGATCTCCAAGGTCGCCTCCGGCGGTGAGCTGTCGCGCGCCACCCTGGCCCTGCGCCTCGAGCTCACCGCAGGGCCGCCGTCGCTGGTGTTCGACGAGGTGGACGCCGGCATCGGCGGCGAGACCGCGTGGGCGGTGGCCACGGCACTGGCCGCCCTGGCGGGCCGCCACCAGATCCTGGTCGTCACCCACCTCGCGCAGGTCGCGGCCTTCGCCGACCGCCAGCTGCGGGTCGCCAAGTCGGCGACCGACACCTCCACGACGGCCACCGTCACGGCCCTCGGCGACGACGCCCGGGTCGAGGAGATCGCCAGAATGCTCTCCGGCCAGCCGGAGAGCGAAGCCGGCCGGGAGCACGCGCTCGAGCTGCTCGACGCCGCCGCCGAGGCTCGGAGGCAGGCGTGACCCAGCCTGCCGCGGTCTCCGGGCAACCCTCGCTGTCCGGCAT
Source organism: Salinilacustrithrix flava (assembly GCA_024128875.1). GTDB lineage: Bacteria > Actinomycetota > Acidimicrobiia > Acidimicrobiales > Salinilacustritrichaceae > Salinilacustrithrix > Salinilacustrithrix flava. Next base: position 55,220 of record JAMYFF010000007.1, on the reverse strand, counting down.
CGCCCGGGTCGATCGACGCACCAAGGCGTTGGTGAGCCGGCTCCAACCCGGTGACATCGCCGTCATCGACCACGAGGACCTGGACGGGGTCGCGGCCGAGACCCTCGTCGGCGCCCGCCCAGCCGCGGTGGTCAACGCGTCGTCGTCGATGACCGGGCGGTACCCGAACATCGGCCCCCTCGCCCTCACCGAGGCCGGCATCCCCCTGATCGATGCCGCCGGTGCCGAGGTGATGGCGATCGAGGAGGGCAGCCGGATCACGATCCAGGACGGCACGATCCTCCTCGGCGACGACGAGATCGCCACCGGCGAGCGCCAGACCCACGAGGGCCTGCAGGACCGGATCCTGGCCGCGAAGTCGACCATGGGCGCCGAGCTCGAGCGCTTCGCCGAGAACACCCTGCGCTACATCCAGGCCGAGGGCCACCTGCTCGTCGACGAGCCCGACGTGCCCGAGGTGCCGGGCGTGGACTTCCGCGGGCGCCACGTGCTCATCGTGGTGCGGGGCGTGGGCTACAAGGACGATCTGAACCTGCTGCGCCGCTCCGGCTACATCGCCGACCAGAAGCCGATCCTCATCGCCGTGGACGGCGGGGCCGACGCCCTGCTCGAGGCCGGCCGCAAGCCGGACGTGATCATCGGCGACATGGATTCGGTCTCGGAGGAAGCCCTGCGCTGCGGCGCCCGCCTCATCGTCCACGGCTACCGGGACGGGCGGGCCCCCGGTGGCGAGCGCCTCGACGGCCTCGGCCTCGACTACGAGGTGTACGGGTCCGAGGGCACGAGCGAGGACATCGCCATGCTCCTGTCCTACGAGAAGGGCTGCGAGCTCATCGTGGCCGTCGGCACGCACAACTCGATGGTGGAGTTCCTCGACAAGGGGCGGGCCGGCATGGCCTCCACCTTCCTCGTCCGCATGAAGGTGGGCATGATGCTGGTCGACGCCAAGGGCGTGAGCCGCCTCTACCGGTCCACGGTGCGCACCCGGGACCTGCTCCTCCTCGTGCTCGCCGCCGTCTTCACCATGGTCGTGATCGTCCTCGTCAGCGAGCCGATCCGGCTGGTCATCCGCACGTACTGGGTCTCGTTCACCTCATGATCAACCTCCGCTACCACATCGTCTCGCTCACCGCGGTCTTCCTCGCCATCGGCATCGGGCTGACGCTCGGCTCGACGTTCCTCGACCGGGCGACCGTCGAGAACCTCAACGGCCAGCTCGAGAACCTCGAGACCAGGTTGGGCGACCGGGACGAGCAGATCGAGGTGCTCGAGGACGAGCTCGCCGAGGCCGAGGCCCTGCAGTCCGCCCTCGACGAGCAGGGCGCCGGGCTGCTCGCCGGCCGGTTGGAGGCCGTGCCCGTCGTGGTCATGGCCTCGGCCGGGGTGGACGACGCCGACGTGGACGGTGCCGTCGAGTCGCTCCAGGCCGCCGGCGCCGACGTGCTCGGCGAGTGGTGGCTCACCGAGCGCTTCCTGCTGGCCGACGAGGCCGACATCGACGATCTCGCTGCCGTGCTCGAGGAGCCCTCCGGCGACCCGGCGCGGCTGCGTCGCCTGGTGATCGACCGGCTCGGCCGGGAGGTGCAGACCAGCCAGCGGCGAGACGCTGCGGTCGACGCCGCCACCGAGGACGCGTCCGAGGAGGGGGATGCAACGGGCGCGCCCGCCGGCGACGCTGACGATGTCGGCGGTGAGGAGGGCGATGCCGAGACCCCGTCGGAGGGGGTCGACGTGGGCGGGACGGTCCCGGATCCGCCCGGCGACCCGGACGATGCGTCTGGCGACGACGAGGTCGACGGCACGGAGGACCCGACGGATCCGCTGCTGGCCCAGGCGCTCGTCGATGCCGGCTTCCTCGTGTTCGAGCCGGTCAGCGAGGGCCAGGACGAGCTGACCCTGCCCGACGGCGTGCGGGTCGTGCTGGTCGGTGGCTCACCGACCCTGCCCGACGACGTGTTCGTGCAGCCCTTCGTCGACCGGCTGACCGAGGGCGTGGACGTGCCCATCCGGACCGTCGTGACCTCGGCACTGGGCGACGGCGCCGCGGTGTCGGAGGCCGTCGCAGCCATCCGGTCCGACGAAGAGCTGCGATCCATGGTGTCCACCGTGGACCGCCTCGACCACTTCCAGGGCTGGATGGCCACGGTCCTGGCCGTCGAGGACCTGGCCAGCTCGACCGTCGGCCACTACGGGCTCGGCGAGGGCGCCTCCGCGCTGCTGCCGCCGCTCCAGGACCCGTGACCGCCCGCGTCGACGAGCGGCGCAGCCTCGCCCGCTCGACGGCGACGCAGACCGTCCTGACGGCGGTGAGCCGCATCACCGGGTTCGTCCGCGTCGTGGTCGTGGCGGCCGTGCTCGGCACGACGTTCCTCGGCAACACGTACCAGTCGGCGAACACGATCCCGAACATCGTGTTCGAGCTGTTCGCCGCCGGCGCGCTGCAGGCGGTGCTGGTGCCGGCGCTGGTCGCCCGCTTCGACCGGGGTGACGACGACGACGCCGAGCGCCTGGCCGGCTCGGTGCTGGGCCTGACGCTCGCCGTCCTGGCCGGCCTCGCCGTCCTCGGCGCGCTGGCGTCACCGCTGCTGATGCGGGTGCTGGTGTCCGGCGTGGACGACCCCGCCGTCCGCGCCGACCAGGTCGCGCTCGGCACCGTCTTCCTGCTCGTGTTCCTGCCCCAGATCCTGGTGTACGACGTCGGGTTGGTGGCCACCGCCGTGCTCCACGCCCGGGGCCGCTTCGCCCTGCCCGCCATCGCACCGGCGGTGAACAACGTCGTGGTGTGCGGCGCGTACGGGCTGTTCTGGTGGATGCGGCGGGGCCAGGAGCCGAGCCTCGACCTCAGCGCAGCGGAGATCGCGGTGCTCGCCGGCGGCACCACGTTCGGCGTGGTCGCGTTCTGCGCCCTGCCCATCCTCGGCGCACGTCGGGCCGGCTTCCGCTTCCGACCGAACCTCGACCGGTCCGACCCGGCGCTGCGGTTCCTGGCCCGGCAGGGGGGCTGGGCCGCGCTCTACCTGGCCATGACCCAGGTCTTCCTCGGCGCGGTGCTGCTGTTCGCGAACCGCACCGAGGGCGGCGTGATCGCCTACCAGGTCGGGTTCACGTTCTTCCTCCTGCCGCACTCGCTGTTCGCCCTGCCGGTGCTCACGACGATGTTCCCGGCCGCGGCCCGGCACGTGCACGCGCAGCGCTGGGACGAGGTGCGCGCCACGGTCCGGCGCGGCACCACGGCCATCGCGCTGTTCGTGCTCCCGAGCGCCGTCGCCCTGGGGGTGCTCGCCGAGCCGCTGGCCAGGGTCGCGTCGTTCGGCAACGTCGGGCCCGGGGGCGCCGATCTGATCGCCGACGTGGTGCGTGGCTTCGCCCCCGGCCTGGTGGGATACGCGCTCTTCTACTTCCTGACGCGCATGCTCTACGCCATGGAGGACACCCGGACGCCCGCCACCGCCCACGCCGCCGTGGTCGCCCTGGGCGTCGTCGCGATGGCCCTGGCCGCCGCCACCGTCGACGGGGACGAGCTCGTCGCCGCGCTGGCGTGGGCCCACTCCGGCACCTACCTCGTCGGTGCCCTGGTGCTCGGCGCGGTGGTGACCCGCCGGCTCCGGCGACGGGACGTGCCGATCCGCCTGCTCGCCGCCCTCGGCCCCCAGCTCGCTGCCGCCGCGGTCGCCTCGGCGGCCGTGCTCGGCGTGGTCGCCGGTCTGACGTGGGACTCGCGCCTCGGCTCGCTCGGCATCGTGGTGCTCGGCGGCAGCGCCGTGGCCGCGGTGCACGTGGCCGTGCAGGCCCTCCTCGGCGGGCCGCGGCCGATGGCCATCGTGGGCCTGCTCCGGGGCGGTCCGGCGACGGGGGAGGGGTCGACGTGACCCGTCGCGTCGCGCTCGAGCTGCTCGGACCCTCCATCGGGGGCATACGCCGCCACGTCGCCTACGTCAGCGAGCAGCTCCGGGCTGCCGGCTGGGAGGTGCGCACCGCCGGTCCGGCCGGGGTGCTCGACGCGCTCGACCACGTGGTCCCGATCCCCGGCGGTCTGCGACCCGACCAGGTGCTCGCCGCCCGGCGGGCGCTCCGGCCGCTGCTCGACGGGGTCGACGTCGTGCACGCCCACGGCCTCAAGGCCGGTTGGGTGGCCTCCACCGTGCACCCCCGCCCGCCGCTGGTCGTCAGCATCCACAACCTCGTGCTCGACGAGGTCGCCGGGTGGTCGGCGCCGCTGCTGCGCCGGCTGGAGGAGCGGCTCCCCGGCCGCGCCGACGCCACGATCGCCGTCTCCGGCGAGGTCGCGCGCCGCTTCGCCGGCCGGCCCGGTGCCGACCGCATCCACGTGATCCCGCCGGCGGGCCCGCCGCCGGTCCCGACGCGCACGCCGCAGCAGGTCCGGGCCGAGCTCGGCGTGGCCGCCGACGAGGACCTGGTCGTCACCGCCGCGCGCCTCCACGCGCAGAAGGGCCTGCACGTGCTCCTGGACGCCGCCGCCGCGGTCCGCGACCAGCGGCCGGGGCTGCGCTGGTTCGTGTTCGGGGACGGCCCGCTCCGGGCCGAGCTGGAGCAATCGATCGCCGCCCGCGGCCTCGAGCAGGTCGTCCACCTCGGCGGCGCTCGTCCGACCGTGGACAGCGAGCTGGCCGCGGCCGACCTGGTCGTGGTCACGTCGCAGTGGGAATCCGGGCCCCTCGTCGTGCTGGAGGCCCTGGCCCTCGGTCGCCCGGTCGTGTCCACCGACGTGGGCCTCGTCCGCGAGGTGATCGATCCGGCATCGGGCCGGGTCGTGCCGGTCGGCGACGCCGCTCGACTGGCGGAGGCCGTCGTGGCCGCGCTGGCGGGTTCGTCCCGCCCGGACGGTGAGGTGTCAGGATCGGCCGAGCGGTTCCGACCCGTTGCCCTCGCCGCTGCCGTCCGGGACGTCTACGAAGAGGTCGTGTCCCCCCGATGAAGCCGATCCGGATCGCCGTCGCAGCACTGGTCGTCGCGGTCGCCGTCGCACTGGTGGTGCTCCCGGGGCGCTCCAGCACCTCGCGGGCCGACGCGGACCGGGTGCTCGTGGTGTCGATCCCCACGCTCTCGTGGGACCTCGTCGCCGACGAGGAGCCCGCCAACCTCGTCGCGCTGCTCGAGCGGTCCGCGGTCGCCTCCGCGAGCGTGCGCACGATCGGCATCGACACGGACCTGGGCGAGGGCTACGCCACGATGGGGGCCGGGAACCGCACGTCCGTCCCGAGCGCATACGCGTCCCTCGCCTTCCCGCCGGACGCGACCTACGAGGGCGAGCCGGTCACCGCCGTCTACGAGCGGCGCTTCGGCGTCGACCCGGGCGACGCCGAGGTGCTCCAGCTCGGCGCCGCCGCCATCCAGCGGCGCAACGACGACCTCCTCTACGGCTCCGAGCCGGGCTCGCTCGGCCGCGCGCTGCGCGCCGCAGGTCTCTCGGCCGCCGTCGTCGGCAACGCCGAGGTCGTGGTGGAGCCGCCGCTGGCCGAGCTCAGCCGCCAGGCCGCCCTCGCCGTCGTCGACGAACGGGGCCAGGTCGCCCGGGGACGGGTCGATGGCGGACTGCTCGAGAGCGGCCCCGACCTGCCCGGTGGGGTGGCGCTGGACGCGGGGACGGTGCTGTCCGAGGTGGAACGGGTCTGGGACGACTCCGACGTGGTGCTCGTCGAGCTGAGCGACCTGCTCCGGGCCGAGGCGACCGAGCCGGTGGTGACCCCCGAAGTCGCCGATGCGGTGGCCGCCGATGCCCTCGCCCGCACCGACGAGCTCCTCGGCGCGCTGCTCGAGCAGGTCGACCTCGACCGGGACCTGGTGCTCGTGGTCTCACCGGTCTCACCGGTCGGGGCCGACCAGCTGGTGGTGGCCGCCGCCGCCGGCGCCGGCCTCGAGCCGGGGCTGGCCCGCAGCGGCACCTCCCGACGGGACGGCTACGTCACGCTGCCCGACATCGGCCCGACGGTGCTCGACGCCCTCGGCATCGAGAAGCCGGACGAGATGAGCGCGGCACCGATCGCCTCGTCGGGCGGAGGCGCCCCCGACGCCACCACCTTCCGGGCGCTCGCCGACGACAACGTCCGAGCGCTGTTCCGCAACAGCCTGTCGGGGCCCCTCACGGTCCTGTTCATCATCAGCCAGATCCTCACCTATGCGGTGGCGGCGTACGCGCTCTCCAACAAGCGCCGACGGCTGGCCGGCACCGTCGCGTTCCTCCTCCTCGCCGGGATGGCGCTCCCGTTCGTCTCCTTCCTCGCCGGGGTCTTCCCCTACTGGCGCCTCAGCGTCGGCGGCGCGATCGCCGCCATCTTCGCCGTGTCCGGCCTGGTCGCCGCCATCGCCCACCTGGTCACCGCCCGCGCTGTCGCGGGTGGTCGGGTCCACTCCCGCGCCCTGGTCCCCTCCGTGCTGCTCATGTCGGCCACGGTCGTGCTGCTGGTGGGCGACATCGCCCTCGGCGGTCCGCTGCAGATCGACACCGCGTTCGGCTACGGCGGTGGCGCGATCGTCGCCGGCCGCCTCGCCGGCTACGGCAACCTGGCCTGGGCGCTGATGGTGGCCGCTCTGATCATCGCGGTCACGGGGGTCTGGGGTCGCCGGGAGCTGCTGGGCGGCGCCCGCCGCGACCAGGGCGACCGTCGCTACGACCTGGCCATCGTCGCCGGCGTGTTCCTGCTCGCGGTGCTCGCCGTGGGCCTGCCCGCCCTCGGGGCCAACGTCGGCGGCACCATCTCGGTCGTGTCCGGGCTGGCCATCACCATGCTGGCCCTCACCGATGCCCGCATCGACCTGCGCCGCCTCGTGGGCGTCGGCGTGCTGACCGCCCTCGTGCTGGCGATCTTCGGCGTCGTCGACCTGCAGCGCGACCCCCAGGACCAGACCCACCTCGGCCGCCTGATCGACCAGACACTCGGCGACGAGGGGATCGCCGGCCTCAGCACCGTGATCGAGCGCAAGATCAACGCCAACCTGAACATCCTGCTGTCGTCGGTGTGGTCGCTCGTGATCCCCGCCGCCCTGGCCTTCCTGGCCTTCCTCATCTGGCGGCCGCCGCGCTTCCTGCGGACCCTGTTCCAGCGCGTCCCGGGCATGCGGGCGTGCGTCGTCGGCGTGCTGGCCACCGGCGTCATCGGCGGCGTCGTGAACGACTCCGGCATCGCGATCCCCGCGGTCATGCTCACCTTGCTGCTGCCCCACGTCGCGTACCTCGTGGTCCGCACCCACGACGTTGCGATGGTCCCCACGGACGTCGAGACGTGAACGACCCGGTCGTGTTGGCGCTCGCCTTCGGCCTCGGCGCCGCTGGGGGAGCGCTGGCCTGGCCGATGCTGGCCCGGGTCTTCTCCGCACCGCTGTTCCTGCGGACGAACGTCAGGGGCTTCGAGGTCCCGGTCGCCGTCGGCATCGTGCTGCCCGTGGTGCTGCTCGCCGCCGGCGCCAGCCTCGTGCTGCTCGACGCCGGAGACCTGGTGCAGGTGCCCCAGGGGGCCCTGGCCGTCTCCGTGCTGGCCGCCGCCGGGTTCGGGCTGCTCGGCCTCTTCGACGACCTCGCCGGCGACCGGGAGGCGCAGGGGTTCCGGGGACACCTGTCGGCCCTGCGTTCCCGTCAGCTCACCACGGGCGCGGTGAAGCTCTTCGGAGGTGGCGCGCTCGCGGTGCTCGTCGCCGCCCCCACCGCCCGCGAGCGCTTCTGGGTGCTCCTGGCCGACGCCGCGCTCATCGCGCTGTCCGCCAACCTGGCGAACCTGTTCGACCGGGCCCCCGGCCGCCTCGCGAAGGTGTCGCTGCTGGCGGCGGTCCCGATCGCCGTCGTCGCCGGCATCGATCCGGACCTGGCCGGGCCGGCCGTCGTGCTCGGCACGCTGGCGGCCCTGCTGGTCCCGGACCTGCGGGAGCGGCTGATGCTGGGGGACACCGGCGCGAACGTGCTGGGTGCGACCCTGGCGCTGGCGGTGTTGCTCACCACCGCTCCCTCCACGCGGGCCGTGGTGCTGGTCGTCGTGGCTGCCCTGAACCTGCTCAGCGAGCGGGTCAGCTTCAGCCGGGTGATCCAGCAGGTCCGTCCGCTGCGCTGGTTCGACGGCCTCGGCCGCCTCCCACCGGCCCCCTGAGGCATGCTGGGGCCGTGACGCTGCCGGACTTCCTGGTGATCGGTGCGGCCCGGTCGGCCACGACCTCGCTGCACTACTACCTCGACCAGCACCCGGGCATCACGATGTCGCGGATCAAGGAGCCGAACCACTTCGCGTTCGACCACTCGACCGACCCGCCCCGGCCGCTGATCGAACCCGGCTCGTCGATCGTGACCAAGTCCGTCCCCGACCGCCACGCCTACGAGCAGCTCTTCGCCCACGCAGGGGTCGGCGACGTGCTCGGCGAGGCCTCCCCGCTCTACCTCTACGTCCGGGAGGCTCCGGAGCAGATCCGCCGGGCGCTGCCGCACCCGAAGCTGGTGGCGGTGCTGCGCAACCCGGTCGACCGGGCCTACAGCCACTGGCTGCACATCCGGCGCGACAGCCCGGAGACCGCGATCGCCGCCTTCACCCGGGGCTGCGAGCAGGAGATGGCCGAGCCGCCCGGCTACTCGCCCTACGCCGGCGCCAGCCACGTCCTGCGCATGGGCCTCTACGACGAGCAGCTGCAGCGCCACCTCGACGTGTTCGGCCCGGATGCGCTGCTCGTCCTCAGCTACGACGAGGTCACGGGCCGGCCGGACGCGGCGCTGGAGCGGATCTGCGACCACCTCGGCGTGCCCCGCCACGACTTCGACACCGGCGTGCAGTACAACCGGTCGGGCGTGGCCGGGGGAGAGATGCGAGCCCGCGTCGGCCGGGTCGTGCGAGCTGTCCAACCCACCCTGAAGCGGGTGCTGCCCGACGCGGCCGTGGCGCGGCTCGGGCGGTTGCGTGCGGCCCGCGACCGCCCCGATGCGCCGCCGCCGATCCCCGCCGACCTGCGTGCCCGCCTCGTCGATTGGTACCGCCCGAGCGTGGAGCGCCTCCGGGCCATGGACCTCGTGGACACCTCGGGCTGGGCCGACTTCGACTGACGGCGAGGGCCGGTGTCGGACGGCACCGGAGCAGGATCGTCCCGCCCGGGCCGGCGCGGGCCTAGGCTGTGGTCCCGTGACGAAACACATCTTCGTGACGGGTGGCGTGACGAGCAGCCTGGGCAAGGGCCTCACCGCCTCCTCGCTGGGCCGTCTGCTGAAGGCCCGGGGCCTGCGGGTCACGCTCCAGAAGCTCGACCCGTACATCAACGTCGACCCGGGGACGATGAACCCCTTCGAGCACGGCGAGGTGTTCGTCACCGACGACGGGGGTGAGACCGACCTTGACCTGGGCCACTACGAGCGCTTCATCGACGAGAGCCTGACGAAGGACTCCAACGCCACGACCGGCTCGATCTACTCCGCGGTCCTGGCCGCCGAGCGGCGCGGGGACTACCTCGGCAAGACCGTCCAGGTCATCCCGCACATCACCGACGAGATCAAGCGGCGCATCAGCCGGCTGGCCAACGACGACGTCGACGTGGTCATCACCGAGGTGGGCGGCACCGTCGGCGACATCGAGATCCTCCCGTTCCTCGAGGCGATCCGCCAGTTCCGCCTCGACGTCGGCCGGGGCAACGTCTGCTACGTCCACGTCACGCTCGTGCCCTACATCGGTCCGTCGGGGGAGCAGAAGACCAAGCCGACGCAGCACTCCGTCACCGAGCTGCGCAGCCGGGGCATCCAGCCCGACGCCATCGTGGTCCGCTCGGCGGACCCCATCCCCGACGACCTGAAGCACAAGATCAGCCGCCTGTGCGATGTCCACGCCGACGGGGTCGTGAACGCGGCCGACGCCGGCAACATCTACGAGATCCCACTCGTGCTCCACGAGGAGGGCCTCGACTCCGTCGTCTGCGAGGTGCTGCAGATGACCGACCTGCCCGCCCCGGACCTGCGGGAGTGGGAGGCCCTCGTCGCCAAGGTCGACGCCGCGACGCGCCCGGTGCGCATCGGCATCATCGGCAAGTACGTGGCCCTCCAGGACGCCTACCTGTCGGTGGTCGAGGCCACCAAGCACGGCGGGTTCGACCTCGGCGTCGACGTCGAGTTCGAGTGGATCCAGGCCGAGGAGGTCGAGGGCCTCATGGCCGACGGCCGCCTCCGCGACCTCGACGGCGTCGTCATCCCGGGCGGGTTCGGCGAGCGCGGCACCGAGGGCAAGATCGAAGCCGCCCGCTACACGCGGGAGAACGAGATCCCGTGCCTCGGGCTGTGTCTCGGCCTGCAGATGATGGTCGTCGACTACGCCCGCAACATGCTCGACCTGCCGGGCGCGAACTCCACGGAGATGGAGCCGGCCGCGGTCGACCCGGTGATCACGATCATGCCGAGCCAGCACGACGTCACCGACATGGGCGGCACCATGCGCCTCGGCGCCTACGTGGCCCAGCTCACGCCCGGGTCGAAGGTCGCCGAGGCCTACGGGAGCACCGTGGTGTCCGAGCGGCACCGCCACCGCTACGAGTTCAACCCCCGCTACCGGTCCCGGTTCGAGGCCAGCGACCTGCTGCTGTGCGGCGAGTCGCCCGACGGCCGCCTGGTCGAGTTCATCGAGCTCCGAGGGCACCCGTTCTGGGTCGGTACCCAGGCGCACCCCGAGCTCAAGAGCCGCCCGACCCGCCCGGCCCCGCTGTTCCGGGCCTTCGTGGCGGCCGCGCTCGCTCGAGCCGAGGGACGCAAGCCCCACCTGTTCGACCTGGACTCGCCGGTCGAGCAGCCGAGCAGCGTCGCCGCCGACTAGCCGGTGACCACCTTCCGGCTGCAGGGCGAGGAGGCCGTCTATGACGGTCACGTCATGCGCGTCGTCATCGGCACCTTCGAGGGGCCCGACGGGGACACGTTCACCCGCGACATCATCCGCCACCCCGGTGCGGTCGCGGTCCTGCCGCTGCACGTGGACGGCACGGTGACGCTCGTGCGCCAGTACCGGGCGCCGCTCGACGCGCACATGCTCGAGATCCCCGCCGGCATCCGCGACGTCGAGGGGGAGCCCACCGAGGAGACCGCCGGCCGGGAGCTGGCCGAGGAGGTCGGCCTCGAAGCCGCGCACCTCGAGCACCTGGTGTCGTTCCACAACGCCCCCGGCATGTCCGACGAGGTCGTCGACGTCTACCTCGCCACCGGCCTCCGCGACGTCGACTCCGACGCCCAGGGTCCCGAGGAGGAGGCCATGACCATCGAGCGCCACCACCTCGACGACCTGGGCGCGATGATCGCCGACGGCCGGCTGACGGACGCGAAGACGGTCATCGCCGTCGCCCTCGTCCGATCCCGGTGAACGGGTCCGACCCGGACGAGCAGCTGCCGCTGGAGATCGAGGAGTACCTGACCTGGCTGCGGCTGGAGCGCGGCCGGGCCCGATCCACCGTCGAGGCGTACCGCCGGGACCTGCGGGCCTGGGCGGCGCACCTCCAGCACCTCGGCCGGGAGGTGGCGGACGTGACCGAGGACGACCTGGTCGGTTGGGTCGGCGACCTCGGCGATCAGGGGCTCGCCCCCTCGACGCGCAAGCGCCGGATCGTGGCCGCCCGCAACCTGCACCGGTACCTGGCGGAGGAGGGCCACGTCGCGGCCGACGTCGGGGCCGACGTGGCCCCGCCTCCCGTGGCCCGAGGCCTGCCCAAGGCGCTCACCGAGGCCGAGGTCGACGCCCTGCTGTCGCGCGTGGTCGGGGACGATCCGGTCGCCCGCCGCGATCGCGCCATCCTCGAGACCCTCTACGGCACGGGGGTGCGCATCTCGGAGCTGGTGTCGATGTCGCTGCAGGATCTCGACCTGCACGACGGGTTCGTGCGGGTCGTGGGCAAGGGCGACAAGGAGCGGGTCGTGCCGGTCCTCGGTGCGGCGGCCGATGCGCTCGGCGCGTGGCTGACCGTCGAGGGGCGGGGGGCGATGATCCCGTCCCGCTGGCGACGCCGGGACGACGAGCAGGCGGTGTTCCTCAACCAGCGCGGCGGGCGCCTCGGGCGCCAGGGCACCTGGCTGGTGGTGAAGGCCCATGCCGCCGATGCCGGGCTCGGTGACCGGCTCACGCCCCACGTCCTGCGCCACTCCTGTGCCACCCACCTGCTCGACCACGGTGCCGACATCCGCGCCGTGCAGGAGCTGCTGGGCCACGCCTCGATCGCGACGACGCAGGTGTACACCAAGATCTCCACCGAGCGGCTCGTCGCCGCCTGGCGCTCGGCCCACCCCCGCGCCGGCATCTGAGCGCACCACGGGGCCTCGGGGTCACTCGGGGAAGCGGGTCACCTCGTAGTCGGCTTCTGACAGGCGCTCGGCCACCGGTTCGCCGACGACGGCGGTCCCGCCGAGCAGGAGCACCTCGTCCACGCCGAGGGCGTCGAGCGCGTCGCTGGTGGCCGGGGGGACGCTGTTGCCGTCGACGAGCAGGATCGGTCCGCCGCGAGCCGCGGACAGGGGAGCCGCGGCCAGGGCGTCGGGGAAGTCCCGCCCGGTGGTGAGCAGGGCGACCGTGGCGCCGTCGGGGAACGCGGCCTCGGCCAGCAGCGCAGCGGTGTCGAAGCGGTCGGCACCGGCGGTGCGGGAGACGTCGTAGCCCTCGGCGACGAGCTGCTGCTCGACGGCGGGACCGATCGCCGCCTCGCCACCGAGCACGAGCACCTGGTCGGCCCCCAGCTCCGTCAGCGCCTCCGACGTCGCAGCGGGGAGGCGATCGGCGCCAGCCAGCAGGATCGGCGCGCCCTCGGCGGCGGCGAGCGGCGCAGCGGCGAGGGCATCGGCGAAGTCGGCGCCGGTGGCGAGCAGGACGGTGTCGGCCCCGTCCGGGTGGGCGAGCAGGGCGAGCTGGGCTGCGGTCTGGAAGCGGTCGTCACCGGCCTGTCGCCGGACCTCGTAGGACTCGGCGAGCTCGTCGGCCACATCCTCGCTGATGGCCGAGGGCCCGCCCAGCAAGATGACCTCGCTGACGCCGAGGTCGTCGAGGGCCCCGGCGGTCTCGTCGGGGATCGCGCCCGGCTCGGTGAGCAGGATCGGGCCGGACCGCGCGGCGGAGAGCGGCGCCGCGGCGAGGGCGTCGGCGAAGCTGCGTCCGGTGGCGAGGAGGGCGACGTCGGCGCCGTCGGGGAAGGCCTCACCGGCCAGCGCCGCTGCGGTGCCGTACCGGTTGCCGGGTTCGACCGGCTTGATGATCGAGGAGCACGCGGCCGACAGGACCACGACCGCGAGGAGGGCCGCCAGGCCCGGCCACCGCCCCCGTCGCGTGCCGGTCGCGGCGCTGATCGTCTTGCCCCGGGGTCCCATGTCCATCCTTCCGCTTCGCTTGTGACAGTTCTTGCCCACCGGCGCGCCTCCTCACCCGGAGATCTGCCCCGGGACCATGGGCCGGACGTCGGGCCGGGTTGTCTATCCTTCGGCCATGTCCGACCCCGTCGAGCCCTCCACCGACGACGAACGCCGCGTCGCGCTCGAACAGGAGCGCGACATGCTCCGCTCGAAGGTGCACGAGCTCGACGCGAAGGAGGACGACCTGTCCTACGACGACAACTTCGCCGACTCGGGCCAGGTCGCGGCCGAGCGCGGGGAGAACAAGGTCCTCTACGACCAGCTCCGACGCGACCTGGACGACATCGAGAAGGCGCTGGAGCGCATGGACTCGGGCACCTACGGCACCTGCGAGGTCTGCGGGGACACCATCGGCCCCGACCGCCTCGAGGTCATGCCGGCCACCCGGTTCTGCATCCAGCACGCCTGATCCTGCCGTGGCCGGGCCGATCCACCTGGTCCGCCGGTTCCTCGGCTCGCTGTCGCCGGTGCCGCTGAAGGCCGACGACGAGGGGTGGGCGACCGCCCGGCTCCTTCCGGGCGAGCGTCAGCTCTGGCAGCGCATGTCCCGGGCCGACCAGAAGCACTCGGTCGGCGTGGCCCGCACCGTGGCTGGCGAATCCGGCGCCGACCGAGCCGTGGTGGCTGCTGCCCTGCTGCACGACGTCGGCAAGGTCGACGCAGATCTGGGCACCGTCGGGCGGGCCGTCGCGACGCTGGTCGGTCGACGGCGCGGGGCGCGCTGGCGGGACGAGACGGGCATCCGGGGTCGCATCGGGCGCTACCTGCACCACGACGAGATCGGCGCCGCGCTGCTGGCGGACGCCGGGGCGGACCCGCTCACGGTGGCCTGGGCGCGGGAGCACCACCGTCCGGAGCGCTCGTGGACGGTCCCCGTCGAGATCGGCCGGGCGCTGCGAGACGCCGATGACGACTGACCCTGACGGTCGACGCAGCTACACCATCGTCGGTGCGGGCGCGGTCGGGCTCCTGTACGGCACCCGCCTCGCGGTGGCCGGGCACCCCGTCCGCTGGCTGGTCCGATCGGGCGCCGACACCATCGCCGCCGAGGGGATCGAGGTCCTGAGCGAGGGCCGCAGGCTGCGGATCGAGCCCGCCGACGTGGTCGTGGCCTCTGAACCGGGGGCGCTGCCGGCCTCAGACGTCGTGGTGGTCGCGACCAAGACGACGGCCAACGGCCGGCTCGGGGAGCTGCTGTCCGGTGCCGGCGTCCCCGGGGCGACGATCGCCGTGTTCCAGAACGGCCTCGGTGCCGAGGAGGTCGTGCGGGCACAGGTCCCCGGCGTCGGTGCCGTGCTCGGCGGGCTCTGCTTCGTGTGCGCCCACCGCCACGGTCCCGGTCGGGCCGAGCACCTCGACTACGGCGCGGTCACCCTCGCGCCGCTGGAGGTCGAGCACCTGCCCGCTGCCGACGGGGTCGCCGCCGATCTCCGGCGCGCCGGGGTGGAGACGGCCGTGCTCGGCGACCTCGGCGTCGCCCGGTGGCGCAAGCTGGTCTGGAACATCCCCTTCAACGGCCTGTGCACGCTCCTCGACGCCAGCACCGAGACCCTCCTCGCGGACGCGGCCGCCCGCGCCCTCGTCGCCGACCTGATGGACGAGGTGATCGCCGGTGCCCGCGCCGGCGGCCACGACGTCCCGGGGGCGTTCCGCGACGAGATGCTGGCCGCGACCGACGCCATGCGCCCGTACGACCCGTCGATGAAGCTGGATCTGGCCGCCGGACGGCCACTCGAGATCGACGCGATCTACGAGGTCGCGATCCGGACGGCCCGGGAGGCCGGCGTCCCGATGCCGAGGACCGAGGCGCTCGCCGCCATGCTCCGCTTCCGCGACCGCCCGGTCCCGCTCCCGCCCACCTGAGGTCCTATCGTGGGCCGGTGGACGCATCCTGGGCGATCTCGGCACTGCTCACCCTCGGGTTCTTCCTCGCGGCGGCGATGAGCACCGGGGCGCTCGCGGCCGGCTGGTTCGTCCTCGCCGTCGGCATGGCGGTCATCACGGTCGTGCGCTTCCGCGCCGCCAAGCGGCCTCCCGGCTAGGGCTGCTGCGCGGTCACGAGCCGGGCCCGCCCGTCTCGCTTGGCCCGCAGCATGGCGGTGTCAGCGGCCTGGACGGCGTCGTCGCGCAGCACCACCGGGGCGAGGCCGACGCTGACCGTGACCGGGGCGAGGTCGGCGAGGTCCTCGTTCGGGGCGGCGACCATCTCCACGATGCGCTCGCCGATCTGGCGCCCCTGCTCGAGCCCGATGCCGTCGAGGAGCACCACGAACTCGTCGCCGCCGAAGCGGGCGACGACGTCGTCCGGCCGGCAGGCGGCGACGATCCGACGAGCGATCTCGACCAGGACGCGGTCACCCACGTCGTGGCCGTAGCGGTCGTTGACGCTCTTGAAGCGGTCGACGTCGATGTAGAGCAGCGTGGCCTCGTCGGCGCACTCGGCGAGGGCGTCGGCGAAGGCATCACGGTTGGCGAGGCCGGTGAGCGGGTCGCGGGTGGCTGCGGCAACGAGGCGGTCGCGGTCGTGCCACCGGGCGATGAGCAGGGCGGTGGCGTCGATGAGGCGCCTGACCCGGGACAGCACGTTGCTGTTCACCTCGGTGACGTCGTAGTCGTCGGGGACCCGCCCGAAGAGCAGGTAGGCCGCGGCGAGCGAGCCGTCGACCAGCACCGGGGTGACCGCCACGCGGCGCCAGCGGTGCTCGGCGGCGATGGGCTGCAGGCTGGCCGGCAGCTCGTCGACCTGGAGCGTGGCGAGCTCGCCGGCCCGTGTCTTGCCCCACGGTCGCCAGCCGTGCTTCGCCACCTGCTCGGCGATGGCGTCGGCCATGGCCGTGTCCTGGGGGCGAGCGGTGGTCACGGTCGGCCCGCTCGGCGCCGTGAGGTCCACGAGGAACCACCGCGAGGTGTAGTGCATGTTGTCGACCGCCAGCTCCTCGGTGAGCAGCTCCTTCACGCGCTGGCGGGGTGCGCCGGCCATCTCCGCCTCCAGCGAGCGGGAGACCGAGGCCTGCAGGGCGACCGGCACGACCGTGACGACCCACCGGCCCTCGCCGCCAGCGTCCTCGTGTTCGGCGGGGATGATGTCGACGTCGTGCTCGAGCCCGTCCCCGCCGATGATGGCGAGCCGGAACGGCAGCGGGAGCGAGCGCGCGTCCGCCGAGCGCCCCGCGCTCTCGATGAAGTAGCTGGCCAGCTCGTCCACGTGGTGGGGCGCGACGTGGTCGAAGACGCTGGCGCCGACCCACCTGGTGACGTCGTCGTGGCCGAGGAAGCCGCCGTACCCGCCCCGGAGCTCGGAGACCGTGCCGGTGCCGTCGACCACGAGGACGAGGGGCCGCAGCGCATCGAGGATCTGGTCGGCGTCCACGGTCCGGCGACAGTAGCGCCGGCCCCGTCCCGTCCGGGGTCGCGGGCGGTCAGCCCGGTGGCAGCAGCCCGACCGCGTCGTGGACCCGGGCGAGGGTCGCCGAGGCCACCGAGCGGGCCTTGGCGGCACCGGTGTGCAGGATCGAGGTGATCGTGCCGGTGTCCCGGACAAGCTCGGCGTAGCGGGCCTGGATGGGGGCCAGCAGCTCGACGACGGCCTCGGCGGCATCGGCCTTCAGGGGCCCGTACATGTCGTACTCGCCGGCGAGGGCGGACGGGTCCCGGCCCGTGGCGGCACCGAGGATCGAGAGCAGGTTCGACACGCCCGGCTTGGCTTCGGGATCGAAGCGGACCTCGTTGTCGGCGTCGGTCACCGCTCGCTTGATCTTCTTCTCGATCGCCTTGGGGTCGTCGAGCACGAGGATCGTGCCCTGGGGCGACTCGAGCGACTTGGACATCTTGTTGCCCGGCTCCTGCAGGTCCATGATCCGGGCGCCCACCGGGGGGATCACGTGCTTCGGCACGACGAGGACGTCCTGTCCGGCCCGGGAGTTGAACCGCTGGGCCAGGTCGCGAGCCAGCTCGATGTGCTGTCGCTGGTCGTCGCCGACCGGGACCACGTCGGTGTCGTACAGGAGGATGTCGGCCGCCTGGAGCGCGGGGTAGGTGAACAACCCGGCGGAGATGAACTCGGCCCGCGCCGACTTGTCCTTGAACTGGGTCATCCGGGACAGCTCGCCGAAGCTGGCGGTGCACTCCATCAGCCACGCGAGGCGCGTGTGCTCCGGGACGTGGCTCTGCAGGAACAGGGTGCACGCCCCGGGGTCGAGGCCGCAGGCGACGAGCAGGGCGGTGAGCGACACCGTGCGCTCACGCAGCACCGCCGGGTCCTGGGGGAGGGTGAGGGCGTGGAGGTCGACCACGCAGAACACCGCGTCGTGGGTGTGCTGGTCCTGCACCCAGCGGGTGATCGCACCGAGGAGGTTGCCCAGGTGGAGATCGCCGGAGGGTTGGATGCCGGAGAAGGAGCGGACCATGGGGCGGCATCGTAGGGGTGGGGTCGCGGCCCCTCCGAGACGGTTGCCGGCGCAGGTCGCGACCGCGCTGACCATCCACCAGCGGCGCCGGGGCCACGCCTACCCTTGGTTTCGTGGCCGTCGATGTCGAGACCCCCGTGTTCCAGGGTCCCTTCGACCTGCTCCTGCACCTGATCCTGCAGGACCAGGTGGACCTCTACGAGGTGCGCCTGTCCGACATCGTGGACGCCTACCTGGCCCAGCTCGAGCGCCTCGAGCAGATGGACCTGGAGCTCGCCACCGAGTTCCTGCTCATCGCCGCCACGCTCATCGAGCTCAAGTCCAAGCGGCTGCTGCCCGACGACGGCGACGTCGACCTCGACGACGAGCTGGCCCTGTGGGAGGAGCGCGACCTGCTCCTCTCCCGCCTGGTCGAGTGCAAGACCTTCAAGGACGCTGCGGTGGCCATGGCCACCATCGCCAACGAGGCCGGTCGCTCCTACCCCCGCACCGCCGGTGTGGATCAGCAGTTCCTCGGGCTGCTGCCCGACATGCTCGCCACCACCACGCCCGACCAGCTCCGCGATGCCTTCCTGCGCGCCGTCGAGCCCAAGCCGGTGCCGCGGGTCCACATCGACCACATCCACCAGATCCGGGTCACGGTCACCGACGCCGTCGCCGAGCTCCTCGACGAGCTGCCCCGCATCGGTCGGGCCACCTTCGCCGAGCTCACCGCCGACCTCGTCGAGCGCCTCGAGGTGGTCGTCCGGTTCCTGGCCGTGCTCGAGCTGTACAAGCAGGGCTGGATCGACCTCCAGCAGGTGAACAGCCTCGGCTCGCTCACCGTGGTGTGGACCGGTCGCCCCGACGACGACGAGCTCGACCTCGAGGACCTCGCCTTCGTCGATGCCTACGATGGCTGAGAGTGACTGAGCCGGAACCCACTGCAGGCGAGGACGATCGGGAACGGGAGCTGCGGCGAGCCGCCGAGGCCCTCCTGCTCGTCACCGAGGATCCCATCACCGTCGAGCTGCTCGCCCAGCTGCTCGAGGTGAGCGCCGAGCGGATCGAAGCCCTGTGCGTGGAGCTCGCTGCGGAGTACGACGCCACCGACCGCGGCTTCCAGCTGGTGAAGGTCGCCGGCGGGTGGCGATACCAGACGCACCCGGACCTGGCTCCCTACGTGGAGCGCTACGTGCTCGACGGCCAGAGCGGCCGGCTCTCGAACGCGGCCCTGGAGACCCTCGCCATCGTCGCCTACAAGCAGCCGATGTCCCGAGCGCAGATCGCCGCCATCCGAGGCGTGAACGTCGACGGCGTGATGCGCACGCTCGTGCAGCGCGGCTACGTGGACGAGGTCGGCCGCGACCACGGGCCCGGCCAGGCCGTCCTGTACGGCACGACGCCGACCTTCCTCGAGAAGCTGGGCCTGAACTCCCTCGACGAGCTCCCGGCCCTCGGTGAGTTCGTGCCCGGTGCCGACGTCTACGAGGCCCTCGAGCACGGCCTGCGGCCCGATCCGCTCGATGCCGACACCACGGCACCGGTGGACGACGACGGCGACGGCGAGCGCGCACCCGACGCCGCCGACGACGAGTCGGAGTGAGCGAGCCCGAGCGCCTGCAGAAGATCCTCGCCCGCGTCGGCATCGCCAGCCGCCGGGTGGTCGAGGAGATGATCGAGGACGGCCGGGTCGTGGTGAACGGCGAGGTCGCCGAGCTCGGCCAGCGGGCCGATCCCGACGTCGATGCCATCGAGGTCGACGGCGTGCTCGTCGGCGTCCGCCCCGACACCGTCTGGTACCTGCTGAACAAGCCGGCCGGGGTGGTCAGCACGGCATCGGATCCCCAGGGCCGCCCGACGGTGGTCCAGCTCGTGCCCGAGGAGCCCCGCGTGTTCCCGGTGGGTCGCCTCGACGCCGAGACCGAGGGCCTGCTGCTGCTCACCAACGACGGCGAGGTGACGCACCGGCTCACCCACCCGAGCTACGGCGTGGAGAAGGAGTACCTGGCCCACGTCGAGGGCACGCCGGCGCGCGGCGCGCTGCGCCGGCTCCGGGAGGGCGTGGAGCTGGAGGACGGGATCACCGCACCCGCCACGGCCGCGATGGTCAGCCCCGGGGTGGTGCGCCTCGTGATCCACGAGGGTCGCAACCGCCAGGTCCGGCGCATGTGCGAGGCCATCGGACACCCGGTGGTCCGTCTGGTGCGCACCCGGATCGGCCCGCTCGTGGACACCACCCTCGGGCCGGGGGAGTGGCGACCCCTGCGCCAGGACGAGGTCCGGGCCCTCGAACGGGCTGCGGTCCCCACCCCACCCCCCGACTGATCGCCTCGCCTGGCGGCTCGGCTCGGGACGTGGGGACGGGTCACCGTGAGGTCGGGCGCTGGGTTGGCGGCTTCGCCGCCAGAGGGCCCGTGCTCATGAGTCGCCTCGCCTGCCGGCTCGGCTCCTAGGATCGAGCACCGTGCCCGGTGCCTCCCAGCCACGCGCGAACGTCGTCGGCGTCGGCCTGATCGGCGGTTCGATCGCCCTCGCCCTGCGCGCCCAGGGGTGGCACGTGAGCGGCGTCGACCACGACGAGGCCCGCACCGACCGCGCCCGCCAGCTCGAGGTCATCGACCAGGTCGGCCTCGACCCGGACGCCGAGATCACCTTCGTCGCCACGCCGGTCCGGACCGTGGCCGAGGCCGCCCGCAAGGCGCTGGCCGGCACGACCGGGCTGGTCACCGACGTCGGCTCGGTCAAGGCACCGATCGTGGCCGCCGTGGACGACGCCCGCTTCGTGGGCGGCCACCCGATGGCGGGCTCGGAGCAGGAGGGCGTGGACGGCGCCACCGTCGACCTGTTCGAGGGTGCGGTGTGGGTGCTCACGCCGACCGCCGACACCGACGACGACGCCTACGCCCGCATCCGCGGCATCGTCTCCACCTTCGGCGCCGAGGTCATCGCCCTGCCACCCGAGCGCCACGACGAGCTCGTGGCGGTGGTGTCGCACGTGCCGCACCTCACCGCCGCGTCGCTCATGCGCATCGCCGACGAGCGCGCCGACGAGCACGTCGCGCTGCTGCGCCTGGCCGCGGGCGGCTTCCGAGACATGACCCGCATCGCCTCCGGCCACCCGGGCATCTGGCCCGACATCTGCGAGGAGAACCAGGTGGCCATCGTCGCCGGCCTCGACCGGTTGATCGCCGCCCTCGCCGAGGCCCGCGACCAGGTCGCCTCCTCGGACCGGGACGCCTTGCTGACCGACCTCAGCCGGGCCCGGGCGGCGCGGGTCAACCTGCCGTCGCGCTACACCCGCCCGTCGGAGCTGGCCGAGGTCCGGGTGCCCGTGCCCGACCGCACCGGCGTGCTGGCCGACGTGACCACGCTGGCCACCGAGCTCGACGTGAACATCGTCGACCTCGAGATCGCCCACTCCTCCGAGGGCCAGCAGGGCGTGCTCATCGTGCTCGTCGAGGGCGCGCTGGCGGAGCGCTTCCGCGGCGGGCTGCTCGCCCGTGGGTACCGCCCGTCGATCCAGCACCTGGACTGACGGTGCAGGACCCCCTCCCGATCGTCCCCGTCGACGCCCCCATCGACGCCACAGTCGTCCTCCCCGGCTCCAAGAGCATCACCAACCGGGCGCTGGTGTGCGCGGCGCTGGCCGAGGGTCCGTCCAGGCTGACCGGCGCCCTGGAGGCCGACGACACCCAGGCGATGACCGACAACCTCGGCCGACTCGGCGTCGGTGTCACCGTCGGGGGCGACGGGACCATCGCCGTGGAGCCGCCGTCGGCCTCCGACCGGGAGCGCCGGCGCAGCCGGCCCGGGCCGGTCGAGGTGATCGACGCCCGGCAGAGCGGCACCACCTCGCGCTTCCTGCTCCCCCTGCTGGCGCTGGACGGCGCCGAGCGGGTGCTCGACGGCGACGTGCAGCTGCGGGACCGCCCCATGGGCCCCACCTTCGACGCGCTGCGGGCCCTCGGGGCGTCGGTCCGTGACGACGAGCGCGCCGGTCACCTGCCGGTGCGCGTGCGGGGGCCGCTCACCTCCGGCGCAGTGGAGCTGTCCGGCGACGTGTCCAGCCAGTTCCTGTCCGGGTTGCTGCTCGCCGGGCCCGCGGTGCCGGGCGGGATCGCCATCCGCCTCACGACCGAGCTGATCTCCCGCCCGTACGTCGAGATGACCGCAGCCGTCATGTCCGCCTTCGGCGCCCGGGTCACCGCGGCGGGGGACACCTGGACCGTGGACGGCACCGGCTACCGGGGCACCGCCTACGCGATCGAGCCCGATGCCTCGGCGGCGTCCTACGCGTGGGCCGCCGCCCTCGTCACCGGCGGCCGGGTCACCGTGCCGGGTCTGCACCGGGGGTCGCTGCAGGGCGACGTGGCCTTCGTCGACGTGCTCGAGCAGATGGGCGCCGCCGTGACCTGGCACGACGACGCCGTCACGGTGGCGGCCGGACCCGGCCTCCACGGGGTGGACGTGGACATGGCCCACATCTCCGACACCGTGCCCACCCTCGCTGCGCTGGCCGCCCTCGCCGACAGCCCCACGAACATCCGGGGGGTCGGCTTCATCCGGGACAAGGAGTCCGACCGCATCGCGGGCCCGGTCGCCGAGCTGGTGCGCTGCGGGATCGACGCCGTCGCCACCGACGACGGCATGGTCATCCGACCCGGCCCGATCCACGCCGCCACGTTCGAGACCTACCGGGACCACCGCATGGCCATGGCCTTCGGGCTGCTCGGCCTCGCGATCCCGGGCATGGCGGTCCGGGACCCGGGCTGCGTGGCCAAGACCTTCCCCGGCTACTGGGACCTGCTCGACGACCTCCGAGCGGGCACCGTCGGCCCGTCCCGGCAGCGGTAGCGTCGCCGCATGTCCAACGACGGCCTCCGCGTCATCGCCATCGACGGCCCGGCCGGCTCCGGCAAGTCGACCGTGGCCCGGCTCCTGGCCGAGCGCCTCGGGCTCGAGTACCTCGACACCGGGGCCATGTACCGGGCCGTCACCTTCGCGGCGCTGCGCCGCAACCTGGACCCCGCCGACGCCGAGCCCGTCGCCGCGCTCGCCGCCAAGGTCGATCTGGCCGTGACGCTGGAGGGCGTCGTGGTGGACGGCGTCGACGCCACCATCGAGATCCGCGGGCCCGAGGTCACGCGGGCCGTCAGCACGGTCGCCGCCAACCCAGGTGTCCGGGCAGAGATGGTGTCCCGGCAGCGGGAGTGGGCCCGTCGCCGGGGCGGCGGCGTGCTCGAGGGCCGCGACATCGGCTCGGTGGTCTTCCCCGACGCCGCCCTCAAGGTGTACCTGGACGCCCGTCCCGAGGTGCGGGCGGCGCGGCGGTCCAAGGAGGTCTCCGACCTGGACTACGAGACCGTGGCCGCCGACATCGCCCGCCGGGACGCACTCGACCAGGGCCGCGACGCATCGCCGCTCACCCGTGCCGGTGACGCCGTCGAGGTCGACACGAGCGACCTGACCGTCGACGAGATCGTCGACCTGCTGGCCGAGCAGATCGATGGCTGACCAGCCCGTCCCCGCCGCCGACCCCCGCGGCAACCCCGTCGAGGAGCAGGGGCCGCCGACCAAGGCCCAGCTGCGCTTCTACCGCGCCGTCACCGCGGTCATCGTGGGCTTCTGCCGCCTGTTCTGGCGCATGGAGGTCCACGGCCTCGACAAGGTGCCCGACGGGCCCTTCGTGCTGTCCGCGGTCCATCGGTCCAACGTGGACTCCCTGCTCGTCGCCGCCGTCACCCGTCGCCGGATGCGCTTCATGGGCAAGCACACCATGTGGAAGTACGACCTCCCCGGTCGCTTCTTCGACGCCATGGGCGGCATCCCGGTGCGCCGCGGCTCCGCGGACCGCGAGGCGATGCGCTCGGCGGTCACGGCCCTCGGCTACGGCGAGCCGGTCGTGATGTTCCCGGAGGGCCAGCGTCGCACCGGACCGATCGTGGAGGACCTGTTCGAGGGTCCGGCGTTCGTCGCGGGCCGGACCGGCGTGCCGATCGTTCCCGTCGGGATCGGCGGCTCCGAAGCGGCGATGCCGCCCGGGGCGAAGTGGATCAAGCCGGTGAAGGTCGTGCTGGTGATCGGCGACCCGATCCCCGCACCGGCCGGTGAGGACGGCAAGCGTCCGTCGCGCCGGCAGGTCCGGGAGACGACCGAGCTGCTCCAGACCCGGATCCAGGCCCTCTTCGACGACGCCCAGCGCCGCGTCGGGCGCTTGGACCGCTAGGAGGCCACGGTGGATCGACGACGCTTCCTGCAGGTGAGTGCGGTCACCATCGCTGGTGCCGGTCTGAGCGCGTGCGGCGACGACGGCGGTGGCCCCGACATCGCCGAGGAGGGCCAGCAGCTGGGCACCCCCGAGGAGGTCGCCACCGCGATCGAGGAGGGCGGGGGCGTCTGGTACGTCGCCGAGGCCCAGACCTACGTCGTGCCGGTGCCCGAGGAGCACCGGGAGGCCCTCGCCGCTGCGGTCCCCGACGCGATCCGGCCCGGGGTCGAAGGGGGCCTGCTCGCGCTGTGGCAGAAGTGCCCGCACCAGGGCTGCCGGGTGCCGTGGTGCGAGTCGTCGGGGTGGTTCGAGTGCCCGTGCCATGCCTCCCGGTTCAGCCCGTTCGGGGAGCTGCGCCGGGGCCCGGCCCGGCGTGGGATGAGCTTCCTGCCGATCGCCTTGAAGCCCGACGCGGTGCGGCTCCTGCCGGGCCCGGTGGACGGGATCGAGGAGGACATCACCGAGGTCGACGCCGACGGCGCCCACTGCGTCTAGCGAGATCCTGGCGACGCGCCCGGCCGCCCTTTGTGTCGCGACGGTCTTACGGGCTGACGACCAGGGCGCCGAGGACCTCGCTGGCCTTGGTCTCCCGGTCGACCACGGTGGGGCGATCGGTCAAGGTGCCGCCGACCAGCAAGGTGGCGACCACGTCGAGGGCCTCGAGCATCTCGCGCAGGTTCCGGGGCGGGGGGAAGTACTCCTCCTCGTCGGTGATGCGGATCTCCTCGATGCCGTTCGCGGGGTCGAGCTTGTCGATCACCCAGCACACCAGCTCCTCGGGCGCGCTGGCCCCAGCGGTGACGCCGACGACACCGGACAGGTCGTCGGGGACCTCCTCGGGCGTGTTGACGCGGTGGACGCGCTCGCAGCCCATGTCCCGGGCGAGCGACTCGAGCGCCCGGGTGTTGGACGAGTTCGCCGAACCGATGACGATGATCGCGTCGCAGCGCTCGGCCAGGGCGGTGAGCGCCGCCTGGCGGTTGGTCGTGGCGAAGCACAGGTCGCTGCGGCCGGGGGTCCACACGTCGGGGAAGCGCTCTCGCGTGCGGTCGAGCACGCCCTCCCAGTCCCGGTGGGACAGCGTGGTCTGGGCCAGCAGGGCGACGGGCTGGTCGAAGCGGGGGAGGGCGTCGACCTCGTCGGTGGACTCCACCCGGTGGATGGCGTCGGGGGCGACGGCCATGGTGCCGACCGCCTCCTCGTGGCCCTCGTGGCCGACGTAGACGATCTGGTAGCCCTTCCCGGCTCGCACCTTGACCTCGTGGTGCACCTTGGTGACGAGGGGGCAGACCGCGTCGACGACGTAACCGCCGCTGGCCTGCGCGGCGGCGACGACCTCGGGGGCCGAGCCGTGGGCCGAGAGCATCAGCGGGCGGCCGGGCGGGACCTCGTCGATGTCGTCGACGAAGACGACGCCGAGGTCCCGGAAGCGCTGCACCACCAGCTGGTTGTGGACGATCTCGTGGTAGCAGTACACGGGCGGCTCGAACGCCCGGACCATCCAGGCCAGGGCCTTGATCGCCATCTCCACGCCGGCGCAGAAGCCACGGGGTGCAGCGAGGAGGACCTGGTCGACGGGCACGGCTCCCACGCTAGCGACGGCTGCGCAGGCTCAGGACACGTACTCGTTGACCCAGTCCGGCAGCTCGGCAGGACCGCCGGGCCAGCCGGGGAGCACCGAGCCGACCTTGAACCCGTCGTGGGCGGCCGCGCAGGCCCAGTCGTCCCAGCCGAGCAGGCCGGCGTTGCGGTTGTGGATGAACAGCCGGGCGGCGGCGTCGATGTTCAGCCGGGCGTCCTTGACGTTGGCGTAGCCGCCGTCGATCCACTTGTCGGCCGTGGCCCGGATGAACTGGAAGACGCCGGCCGCCGAGTAGCGGTTGCCGTTCGGGTGCGCCGTGTCGAGGTACCGGCCGTCGAACACCACCGCGTCGGCCTCGAACAGGGACTCGCACTCGGCGACGACGAGTGCCTCAGCGGTCCACTTGTCCACGTGGGCCTCGTCCACGCCGGCCTCGGTGAGGCGGCACTCGAAGATGGCGGCGACCGTCGTCGGCACGTCCGCGTCGGCCGGCCCGGCGTCGATGCAGCCCCGGTCGGCCTTGGCCTCGAGGTCCCGGGGGGTGGGGTCCTCGGTCTCGATCGCCTCGTCCCGGTAGATCACCCGGAGGAGGGTGGCGAGGGCAGCGTCGAAGCGGGAGTCCGGGTCGGTGACGCCGACGTCGGTGATCGGATCGGTCTGCGCGGCAGCCGGGGCGGCGGCCAGCACCGTGACGGCGGTGGTCGCAGCCAGGGCGCTGCCGAGCAGCAGGCGCGCGCGACGGCGCAGGGAAGAGCTCGAGGGCATTCGAGGACGCTCCGGGGGGATGGCCCACTCGGGGGCAGGGAGGAGGAACGGAGGTGGTCGTGCGCTGCGGATCGCAGCGGGCGCTCCTTGGCGCTGGACACAGTCAAGCGCACCCGTCAGCGCCTTCCGCGTCATCTGATCGCAAAGTGACGATGGACCCATGCGGCCTTGGCCAACCTGCGTCAGCGGGCGTGCGAGCGCCCTCCTGGGGCCGTCCCGAGGGTCCAAGGTCCCGGGTCGGCCACTCGGATGCGCAAGGGGTCAGAAGAACAGCGGGATGGAGGGGTTCGAGACGCAGGCCGCCGCCAGCAGGTCGAGGTCGGTGGGGGATGCCTCGATCAGGCGGCAAGCAGCCCGGAGACCGGCCACGTCGCAGCCGGCGTACAGCATCGCCAGGTCCTGGATGGTCACCCGGATCCGCCCGGAACCTCCCCGCAGCAGGGCCGCCTCGCCGCCGCCCAGCTCCAGCACGTGCGCGCCGGCGTTGCCGGTGCAGGCATCGTCGGTGATGTCGAGCTCCACCGAGCCCGCCACGCTCGTCGGCCACCCGCGCGCGGCGACGGCCCCGGGGGCGTCCACCAGCCGCAGCATCCAGGGCCAGTCGGACGCGGTGCTGGTCAGCTGGAGCTGGGGGATGTGGGGGCCGAGCAGCGAGAGCGGCAGGGCGGCGACGACGTGGCGCGCGGTGGTCCCGTGACCGGCCAGCAGCCCGAGCGCGGCGCCCACCGCCTCGACATCCAGACCAGCCAGCACCTCGACCTCGAGGTCGTAGAAGTCGTCGGCCTTGGCGTAGCGGTACTGGACGGCCGCCACGTCGGCCCCGGCCCTCGACCCCACGTACGTGTACCGGTTGACCGAGGTGTCCGCCGCCTGGCGGTGGTTGCGGAACGCCCACCACTGGGGGTCGACCCGGAACCAGCCGTCGAGGCGCCCGGCCAGGTCGTCGTGGAGCGACGCGAGGACCTCGCTCGACCCGTCCACCTCCCGCCACTCGAGGGCGTCCCCGCCGGCATCGATGGCCGCCACCGGGATCCGCGTGCGCCGGTAGAGGCCGACGACCTCGTAGCCGGCCCGCCGGTAGAGCGACGCGGTGGTCGGGTACAGCGCGCTGACGACGTGGCCCTGCTCGTGCATGCGGCGCAGCGCCTCGGCCAGCATCCGCTGCGCGGCCCCCCGACCCCTCGCCTGGGGGCTCACGACGACGCCCGACACGCCCCCGCACGGGACGCGCCGGCCGCCCCAGGTCATGGCGAAGTCGAAGGTGAGGACCGAGCCGACCATCTGGTCACCCAGGTAGGCGCACACGAACTTGTCCGGGTCGGACACCGGCGCGGACGGGTCGAAACGGTCCGTGCCGCCGAACGCCTGGCGCATGAGGGCGTGGTGCCGCTCCCGGTCCCCGGATCGGATCGACTCGATCGTGAGCTCCATGGGCGCGGAACCTACGCGCGGCGGGTGCGCCGGGTCGGGCGAGTTCACCGGCGGCCATCGGTACGATCCGGCGCCATGGCCCGGACCACGGCATCCCTGGTCGTCCGCCCGCTCCTCGCCGTGCTGCTCCTCGTCGGCAGCGTCGCCACCGGTGCCGGCCGAGCGGCGGCGACGTCCTGCGTCGAGCCCTTCAGCCCCGACCTGCACGCGGCCATCGCCCGGGACTTCCCCGGCCAGCGCGTCACCGCTGCCGTGCACGACGTGCGCACCGGCTGCTGGTACCACCTGGCGCCCGGCACGGTGATGACCACGGCGTCGGTCATCAAGGCCCAGTTCCTCGCCGGCGTCCTGCTCCGAGCGCAGGACGAGGGGCGTGGCCTGACCCCCTGGGAGCGGGCCCGGGTCGAGCCGATGATCGCTCGCTCCCACAACCCGCCCGCCAGCGACCTCTACGTCTCCCTCGGCGGCGACGCCGGCCAGGAGCGGCTCGACCAGCGCTTCGGCCTGCCCCGCACCACCAGCACCTCCCGCTGGGGCCTCACGACGTCCACGGCGGAGGACCGCACCCGATTGGCGACGGCGCTGCTGCACGGCGGTGGACCGCTGGCTGCCCCGTATCGGGAGGAGGCGTGGCGGACCATGACGTCGGTGCACCCGACCCAGCAGTGGGGGATCAGCGCCGGCGTCCCGTCGGGGTGGACCGTCGCCCTCAAGAACGGCTTCTACCCGACGTCCGGGACGGCTCGGTGGCGCATCGGGTCCACCGGGTTCGTCCGCCACGACGCCACCGGGTCCGGCTACGCGATCACCGTCATGACCGACCAGAACCCCGATCACGTCACCGGGCAGCGCCTGGTCGAGCTCGTCAGCCGCTCCGTGGCCAGCGCCCTGACCGCGGGGGAGCCCGCCCCCCGAGCGGTGGACCGCTCCGTCTGCGTGACCACGGCGGCGGGGGAGTCGTGGGCGGGGGTGGCCGCACGGCTCGGCACCGGCGACGCCGGGGGCGTCCGGTCGGTCTCGGGTGGGCCGGATCAGCCGCTGTCGGGCATGCGCGCCTGCCGCCCGGACCTCCGGGTGGTCTTCGATCCGGACGGGCCGACCGCCGACCACGTCCGCGCCACGTTCGCCCTGTTCCTCGGGCGCTCGCCGTCGGGCACCGAGCTGGAGGAGCACACCGTGGCCATCGAGAGCGGTGCGATCGGCCGCCTCGAGCACGCCCGGTCGCTGGCGATCTCGCTCGAGTGGGTGGGCCGCACCGTCGATGCGCTGTACCGCAGCGCGCTGGGCCGAGCAGCCGACGACGACGGACTGCGCTACTGGCGGGATCAGGTCGCCGCCGGGCTGGCGATCACCCACGTGGGCGCGCTGCTCTACGCCTCCGACGAGCTCTACGCCGATGCGGGTGCCACCGCCGACGGGTTCCTGCACCGGCTCTATCGGGACCTGCTGCACCGGGAGCCCGACGACGGCGGGCTGGCGCACTGGACCGCCCAGCTCCAGGCCGGCGTGGAGCGCGACACCGTGGCCGCCGCCTTCTTCGGCTCGATCGAGTCCCGTCGCGACCGAGTCGCCGCCACCTACCGGGCGGTGTTGGGCCGCCCCCCGGACCCGGCGGGCCTCGCGCACTGGGCCGACGAGCTGCGCCGGGTCGACGACGTCGCCCTCGCCGCCCACCTGGCGGCCAGCGACGAGTTCTTCCGCTCGGCGCAGCGTTGATGGGACCGTCGGCCGCCGACCTGGGGTTTCGCGCCGCTCCGGCGGTAGCCTGTCGCCGGTGAGCCTGCCCCGCGTCATCGCGGTCGCGCCCGGATCACCCGCAGCCCGAGCGGGTCTCGTCGAAGGAGACGAGATCCTCTCCCTCGACGGGGTCCAGCCGCGCGACGTCATCGAGTGGCACCTCCTGGTCGACGAGCCGGAGGTGGTCCTCGACGTGCGCCGCGGCGGGCTCGAGCGCCAGGTCACCGTCACCAAGCGCTCCGGGGAGCCGCTGGGTGCCGACGTCGACGCGGCGATCTTCGACGAGGTGCAGACCTGCGACAACCACTGCGAGTTCTGCTTCATCTACCAGCTGCCCCCGGGCATGCGCCGCAGCCTGTACCTGAAGGACGACGACTACCGCCTGTCCTTCCTGTACGGGAACTTCACGACCCTCACCCGCTTCACCGAGATCGACCTCGAGCGGGTGGTCAGCGAGGGGCTCAGCCCGCTGTACGTGAGCATCCACGCCACCGACCCCGAGGTCCGGGCCGACCTGCTCCGCAACCGCCGGGGCGCCACCAGCCTGCGCTGGCTGCGGGCCCTGCTCGACCACGACGTGACCGTGCACGGCCAGATCGTGGTGTGTCCGGGCGTGAACGACGGGGCGGTCCTGGCCGACACCCTCGCCGGCGTGCTCGACGAGTACCCCGAGCTGGCCAGCCTCGCCGTGGTGCCCCTCGGCATCAGCGACCACTCCGACGAGTCCCGGATGCGGCCCCACTCCCTGGCCGAGGCCGAGACCGTCGTCGACATCGTCGAGGACTGGCAGGACGTCTACCGCACCGTGCTCGGTCACCGCCTCGTCTACGCCGCCGACGAGTACTACCTGCTCGCCCGGCGCCCGTTCCCCGCGGCCGAGGCCTACGAGGGCTTCGCCATGCACGAGGACGGCATCGGCATGGCCCGCACGTTCGAGGCCGAGTTCCACGGCGCAGCCGACGACGTCACCCGACCCCAGGCCGGCTTCTTCGCCTGGGTCGACGGCGCCCCGGCCGAGGGCTACCGCGCCCCCCGCACGACCGGCACGACCTGCGGTACGAGCGCGCCGATCGGTCCCGACGTTCCACTCGGTGGGACGAGCGAACCGATCGGCCCCGGAGTCCCGGTGCAGCTCGGGCGGCGGCGTCCCGCTCCCGACGCCCCGATCGGCGTCCTCACCGCCCCCTACGGGGCCCAGGTCCTCGCCCCGCTGCTCGCCGGCGTCGAGCGCGACGACGTGCGCATCGTCGAGGTCCCCAACCGCTTCTTCGGCGGCAACATCGGCGTCACCGGCCTGATGGTCGGCGAGGACGTCGCCCGCGTCCTGGCCGAGCAACCCGCCGGTCACCGCTACCTGCTGCCCGACGTGTGCCTGTCCCAGGACCGCTTCCTGGACGGCACCACCGTCGCCGATCTGCCCCGGCCGGTCGAGGTCGTCCCCACCGACGGGGCTGCGCTGCGCGCCGCCCTCGGCCTCCCCCTCCCGGCGTCCCCGACGCCCGCCTGAATCGAGAGCTCCATGTCCTCCCCCCTCCGCGTGGCCATCGTCGGCCGCCCCAACGTGGGCAAGTCCACGCTCGTGAACCGACTCGCCGGCCGTCGCACCGCCATCGTCGAGGAGCGCGCCGGCGTCACCCGCGACGCCAAGGCCGTCGAGGTCGAGTGGGCCGGGCGCACCTTCGAGGTCGTCGACACCGGCGGCTGGATGCCCGGCGGCTCCGCGCTCGACGAGAAGGTCTCCCGGGTCTCGGAGCGGACCATGGACGAGGCCGACGTCGTGATCTTCCTGGTCGACGGCACCGTCGGCGTCACCGAGGAGGACGCGAAGGCGGCCGAGCTGCTGCGCCGCAAGAGCAAGCCGGTGCGCCTCATCGTCAACAAGATCGACGATCCCAAGCGCGAGCACCTCATCTGGGACTTCATGGAGCTCGGCCTGGGCGAGCCGAGCCCGATGAGCGCGCTGCACGGCAACGGCGCCGCCGACCTCCTCGACGACCTGGTGGCCATGCTGCCGCCGGAGGACGAGGAGGAGGAGCCCGAGTCCGCGGCCGACGGCGGCGAGATCGCCGTGTCCATCGTCGGACGCCCCAACGTGGGCAAGTCCACGCTGTTCAACCGCCTCACCGGCGCCGAGCACTCCATCGTCCACGACATGCCCGGCACGACCCGGGACACGATCGACACCGTGGTCGAGACCTCCGAGGGCGCCATCCGCTTCGTCGACACCGCCGGCATGCGTCGTCGGTCCAAGGTCGACGACGGCACCGAGTACTACTCGGTGGTGCGGGCCCTGCAGGCCATCGACAAGGCCGACATCGCCATCCTCGTCATCGACTCGGCGGAGGGCGTGACCGCCCAGGACCAGCGCCTGGCCGAGCGGGTCGACCTCGCCGGCTGCCCGGTCATCGTCCTGCTCAACAAGTGGGAGGTGGCCTCGGCCGACGACCGGGAGCGGGTGACGTACCAGATCGCCGACAAGCTGCACTTCATCGGCGACTCGCCCGTGCTGCAGGTCTCCGCGCTCACCGGCAAGGGCGTCCACCGCCTGTACCCGGCGCTGGGTTCGGCGATCCGGGCCTACGAGACCCGAATCCCCACCCGCCAGGTCAACGACGTCATCCGTCGTGCCCAGCAGGCCCAACCGGCCCCGCACGGCGCCCGCGTCCTCTACGCGCTGCAGGGTGCGGCGCACCCGCCGACGTTCACGATCTTCGCCAACCGCGAGCTGCCCAAGACCTACGTGCGCTACCTCGAGCGCAGCCTCCAGGAGGCCTTCGACCTCGGGGCCACCCCGCTCAAGCTCCGTGTGCGCAAGCGCGACTGAGCAGCGCGTAGGCTCGACGATCCATGGAGCAACCGATCCTGGCGGTGGTCGCACTCCTGTGCGCCGTTGCCGCCGTGGTGTGGGGCCGTTCCGCGCTGCGGTTCCAGCAGAGCTGGCACCGCATCCAGAGCGAGTACGGCGACACCTCTGACCAAGCCATCCTGGCCGGTGCCGCGTTCCGCAAGGAGCTCCACGCTGCGCTCCTCTACGGCCTGCTCGCCGCTGCGTCGCTGGTGGTGGGCATCGCCGGGACGACCGAGGCCGCCGCGCTCTACGCCCTGGTCACGATCCCGGTTGCCATGTCGCTGTACTACAACCGGGACTTCCGCAGGGTCGCCCGCATCGCCGAGGACCGCAACGAGCTCGAGCGCAAGGCCCAGGAGGTCCTGACCCAGGACGAGCTGGCGCCCCGCAAGTGGGCGGCCCGCCTCGCCCCCGAGGAGCTGCCCGACTTCGCCGGCTTCGAGCTCGGCCGGGTCTACGAGCCGGGCACCGGCATGATGGCCGGCGACTTCTACGACGTGTTCCGGGTGTCGCCCAACCGCATCGCCGCCGTCATCGGCGACGTCACCGGGCACGGCATCGAGGCCTCCATCACCGCCTTCCAGGCCAAGTACCTGCTGCGCGTGTTCCTGCGCCAGTACCGGGACCCGGCCCAGGCGATGGAGGAGCTGAACGCCCAGATGTCGGCGCTCGAGCGGGTCGAGGAGTTCATCTCCCTGCTCGTCGTGGTGTTCGACACCGACTCGGGCACGCTCCGGGTCTGCTCGGCCGGCCACCCCGCCGGCTGGCTCTGGCACGCCAAGGAGGTCCGCCCGCTGCGGGCCACCGGCCCGCTGCTGATGCTGGACCCGGCGTCGCACTACCACTCCCGCGAGATCGACCTGGAGTCCGGCGACCTCGTGCTGCTCTACACCGACGGTCTGGCCGAGGCCCGCGCCGGCGACCAGTTCTTCGGGGAGGAGCGCATCGCCAACACGCTGCGCCGCGACCCTGGCGTGCCGCCCGACGTGCTGTGCAAGAGCCTCCTCGAGGCAGCCAAGGACTTCGCCACCGAGCCGGTCACCGACGACACCGCCATCCTCGCCATCCGCCGGAGCTGACCCCTCCCCGTTCTGGCGGTGCTGCGGTTGCGGCTCCCCGTTCTGGCAGTGCTGGTGTTGCGTCAGGTCGTGGGGCAGGCCGCCTGCAGCGCCGGGGCGATGGCGTCCCCGAAGGCGGCGTACATGGCGGCGAGCGGGGAGCGGTCGCGCCACGACAGCACCACGGTGCGCGACGGCCGCGGGTCGCGCAGGGGACGGGTGACGAGGCCGGAGCCGGGGCGAGCCTCGACCTCGAGCGCGCTGGCCGGCAGGAGCGTGACGCCGCCGCCAGCCGACACCATCTGGCAGAGGGTGGTGAGGCTGGTTCCCTGGATCGCGCCGTCGGTGCTGGCGCCGGCGGTGGCGCACACGTCCATGGCCTGGTCCCGGAGGCAGTGGCCGTCCTCGAGGAGCAGCACCGGCAGGCCGGCGAGCACGCCGGAGGGGAGCGAGCCCTCGCCGGCGTAGGGGTGGTCCTCGCCGAGCGCGAGGTGGAACTCGTCGACCGCGACGGGGACCGACGACAGCGAGTCGCTCGGGACTGGCGCGGCGAGCAGCCCGAGGTCCAGCTCGCCGAGCTCGATGCGGCGCACCAGGTCGTCGGTGCGCTCCTCGGTGAGGACGGGTTCGGCCCGCGGGTGGCGCCGGCGGAGCTCTCGCACGAGGGTGGGCAGCAGGTAGGGCGCCATGGTGGGGATGATCCCGATCCGGACCGGTCCGACCAGCTCGCCCTGGAGGTCCACGGCGGCATCGGCCACGTCGTCGACGGCCCGGATGGCCCTGCGGGCGGCGTCGATGACCGCCACGGCGTGGTCCGGCACGGACACCCCACCGCGACCCCGCTCGAACAGCGAGAGGCCGAGGCGCTGCTCCACCTCCCGCACCTGCGTGGACAGGGCCGGCTGGCTGACCCCGCAGACGTCGGCCGCGGCGCTGAAGCTGAGGTGGTCGGCGACCGCGACGACGTACTCGAGCTGGCGCACGGTCGGGCGCTGCCGGGAGGTGGGCATAGGGAGAGGCTATCGACAGCACGCGACGGATCACCTGCGTGTCGATCGCCTCCTCGAACCGGCAGTCGTGGCGTCGCACTTCGCGCCTGCCGCCCGGACCGGGCAAGATCGTGGGGTGACGGCGCCCCACGATCCGCTCGAGCACCTGCGGGCAGCGACCTCCCGGGCGCTGGCCGGGAACCTCGAGACCCAGGCCGGGAAGCTGGAGAAGCAGGGCAAGCTCTTCGTCCGCGACCGCCTCGACCTGCTGCTGGACGCCGGCTCCTTCGTGGAGGACGCGCTGCTGGCCAACAACCAGGGCGAGGACCTGCCGGCGGACGGCGTCGTCACCGGCACCGGCACCATCGAGGGCCGCCGGGTGTGCGTGGTGGCCAACGACCCCACGGTGAAGGCCGGGTCCTGGGGGGCCCGCACCGTCGAGAAGATGGTGCGCACCAGCGAGTACGCCCTGGCCCACGACCTGCCCATCTTCTGGCTGGTCGACTCCGCCGGCGCCCGCATCACCGACCAGGTGCAGCTCTTCCCCGGGCGGCGCGGCGCCGGTCGGATCTTCGCCAACCAGATCCGCCTGTCCGGTCGGGTGCCCCAGATCTGCTGCCTCTTCGGGCCCTCCGCGGCGGGCGGCGCCTACATCCCGAGCTTCTGCGACGTGGTCTTCATGGTGGAGGGCAACGCCTCCATGTACCTGGGCTCGCCGCGCATGGCCGAGAAGGTCATCGGCGAGCACACCACGCTCGAGGAGATGGGCGGGGCCCGGATGCACGCCAGCGTGTCCGGTTGCGGCGACGCCCTGGCCCACGACGACGAGGACGCCCTCGACCAGGCCCGGGCGTGGTTCTCGTACTTCCCCCAGACCTGGCGTGACGAACCGCCTCGCTACGAGCCGGCGCCGCCCTCGCACGAGCTCGCCGACGACGTCGTGCCGGTCGACGAGGCCGTGGCCTTCGACATGCACGCCTTCATCGACGGTCTCGTCGATGCCGAGTCCTTCTTCGAGTACAAGCCGCTCTTCGCCAAGGAGCTCATCTGCGGCCTCGGCCGGATCGACGGGCGTCCGGTCGGGGTCGTCGCCAACAACCCGGCCCACCTCGGCGGGGTGCTGTTCGTCGACTCCGCCGACAAGGCGTCCCGCTTCGTGTGGCTGTGCGACGCCTTCAACATCCCGCTGCTGTTCCTCGCCGACGTGCCGGGGTTCATGATCGGCACCCAGGTGGAGCGCCAGGGGATCATCCGCCACGGCGCCAAGATGGTCACCGCCATCACCGAGGCGACGGTGCCCAAGCTGTGCGTCGTCGTGCGCAAGGCCTACGGCGCCGGCCTCTACGCCATGTGCGGCCCGGCCTTCGACCCCGAGGCCACCATCGCCCTGCCCACCGCCAAGATCGCCGTCATGGGGCCCGACGCCGCGGTCAACGCGGTGTTCGCCAACAAGATCGCCGCCATCGAGGACGAGGCCGAGCAGGAGGCCTTCGTTGCCGAGCAGATCGAGATCTACGAGGCCGACGTGGACCTGCTCCGCCTGGCATCGGAGCTGGTCATCGACGCCATCGTCCCGCCCAGCGCCCTGCGCGACGAGGTCGTGCACCGCTTCGCCGCCGCCGGCACCCGCCGGCGCGAGTTCTCCGACCGCCGCCACGGCGTGCCCCCGGTGTAGGAGCGACCCGTGTCCTGGGACCTGCCCGACGCCATCTCCATCCGCGACGTGGGCCCGCGCGACGGGCTCCAGCCCGAGCAGCCTGTGCGGGTCGCCGACCGCGTGGCGCTCATCACCGCCCTGGTCGATGCGGGGGTCAATGACATCGAAGCGGCCGCCTTCGTCTCCCCGCGAGCGGTGCCGGCGATGGCCGGAGCCGCCGACCTGTTCCGTGCCCTCGAGCGCGACGAGCACGCCCGCTACTGGGCGCTCGTCCCGAACGTGAAGGGCGCCGAGCTGGCGGTCGAGGCCGGCGTCGATGGGCTCACCGTCACCGTGTCGGCCTCCGAGGCGTACTCGCAGCGCAACGTGAAGATGAGCGTCGAGGAGTCCGTGGCCCAGATCGGGCCGATCGCCGAGACCGCCGGCAGCCGCCCCGTCGACGTCGTCATCTCCTGCGCCTTCGGCTCGCCCTACGACGAGGACATCGGCGCCTTCGACGTGGCCGCCATCGTGGACTCGGCCCAGGACGCGGGCGCCACCGCCATCACCCTGGCCGACACGACCGGCGTGGCGACCCCGGACCGCATCGCCGACGTGGTGGCCACCACGGGCATCGACGTGCGCCTGCACCTGCACGACACCCGGGGCACGGCCCTGGTCAACGCCTTCGCCGCCATGACGCTCGGCATCGCCGCCTTCGACACCGCCGTCGGCGGGCTCGGCGGGTCGCCCTTCGCCGAAGGAGCCGGCGGGAACCTGGCCACCGAGGACCTCGTGCACCTGTGCGACGGGCTCGGCATCGACACCGGCATCGACCTCGACCGGATGATCCGCACCGCCGGCACCGTGTCCGCGCTCATCGGCCGCCCGGTCCCGTCGCGGATCACGGCCACGCTCGGGCGGTAGCCGGTGCCGTTCTGCGAGGCGTGCGACCGCTTCTACAACCCCAACACGCTCGACCAGGGAGGTGACTGCCCGGAGGGCCACCACGTCGCTGACCCGACCGAGGCCGAGCCGCTGCCTCCGGTGCCCTGGCACTTCAAGCTCATGCTGGCCCTGCTGCTGGCCTACCTGGGCTGGCGCTTCGTGCAGTTCCTGACGGTCGTGATCTGAGCCACGGGCGGATTGGCAGATCGGCAGCAGCAGGGGAGTAGATTCGACCGTCCCACGGGCTGTGGCGCAGCTTGGTTAGCGCGCTTGACTGGGGGTCAAGAGGTCGGGAGTTCGAATCTCCCCAGCCCGACGCAAGAAAGTCCAGGTCAGAGCCGGTTTCTTCGGAAACCGGCTCTCCTCGTTTTCGGCCTCGAACCCTCGATGTATGCAGAATGTATGTCGTAGGATCTCTGATGTATGGAATGGGTGCCACACGACGAGCCCACGGTGCAGCGGCAGCGGGGGAAGTGGACGGTGCGCCAGGGCGGCTATGACCCGTCGACCGGCCGGCGCAAGGTCCGCCAGCTCGGCACGTTCGACACCAAGCGGGCCGCCACCGAGCTGGCCAAGTCGGTGGCCGCCGGGCGGGCCGGCTCAGCCGACGAGACCGTCGAGGCCTTCGTCGTCGACGTGTGGCTGCGCTCGAAGGAGGGAAGGGTCGAGCAGTCGACACTCGACCAGTACCGCTGGGCCGTCGAGCGCCACATCGTCCCGCTCATCGGCGCCGTTCGGCTGCGCGACCTGACACCCGAGATCCTCGACGACTGGATCGTCGACCTGAACGGCGCGCTGGAAGGGGAGAAGCCCCGACTCGGCGCCACGTCGACCCGCCTCGTGCGCAAGGTGCTGTCGATGGCGCTCGAAGAGGCCGTGCAGCGAGGACGCCTCGGTCGCAACCCGGTCGCGCTCACCCAGCCCCCGAGGGCGAAGCGGGCGACGACCCGCAAGAGCTGGACCGTCGACGAGGCGAAGACGTTCCTCGCCGCCAACCGCGAGCACCGGCTCTACGCCCTGTTCCACCTCGGCCTCGTGACCGGGCTGCGGCGGGGCGAGCTGCTCGGCCTGCGGTGGAGCGACCTCGATCTCGACCACGGCACCGTCGAGGTCGCCCAGCAGCTCGCCGTCGTGCGGGGCCGGCCGGTGATGAAGGACCTCAAGACGGAGTCGAGCGACCGCATCCTGGCCATCGGCGAGCGCGCCGTCGAGGTCCTCGAAGAGCACCGGACCCGCCAGGCGGCCGAGCACGTCGTCCTCGGCCTCGACACCAGCGCCGTCGAGTTGGTCTTCACCAGCGAGGTTGGCGGCTGGATCGACCCCAACAACGTCGGCCGGATCATGGAGCGGCTGGCCAAAGATGCCGGCGTGCCCCGCCTCACGCCCAAGGGCCTGCGCCACACCGCCCAGTCCATCGGCCGGGTGGTCGTCGGCGACGACAAGATCATGCAGGAGCGCCTCGGCCACGCCGACATCGGGATCACGCTGAACACCTACACCCACACGGTCTCCGAGCAGCACCGGCGCGCCGGCGACCTCATCGACGGAGTGTTCGAGTAGCTGTTGCCGACTGGTACCAATAGCGGTACCATCCTGCTGTGGCCAAGATCGACAAGCTCGTGGCCGCCATGCGGAACTCACAGACCAACGTGAGGTACACGGATCTTGAGACCGTGTGCCAGCACTACTTCGGTGCTGCTCGTCAGAGCGGCACCTCCCATGCCGTGTTCAAGACACCGTGGCCCGGCGATCCCCGGGTGAACATCCAACGGGCCAAGGGCGGCAAGGCCAAGCCGTACCAGGTGACGCAGGTCCTGAAGGCCATCGACAAGCTGAGCAAGGAGGAGACCAAGTGACCGAGACGACGCACTACGCCTACCGGGTTCGGTGGTCGGCCGAAGACGGCGAGTTCGTCGCCACCGTCGCCGAGTTCCCTTCGCTGTCGTGGCTGGACGAGGACCAGACCGAGGCACTCCGTGGACTCGTGGCCCTCGTTGCCGACGTGGTCGAGGACATGCGGGCCTCGGGCGAACCCGTGCCCGAGCCGATCTCGGAGCGGACGTTCTCTGGCAAGTTCAACGTCCGTGTGCCCGAGTCCCTCCACCGCAAGCTCGTCCTCGAGGCGGCCGAGCAGCGGGTGAGCCTGAACCGGTTGGTCAGCGACCGGCTCGCCCACACCTGACCCAAGTAATCCCTTTCGACGGCGCGACGCTCGTGCGTCTCGCTCCGGGCGAGCTGAGCTCCGTCGCGAGATCCTTGGCGGTCGACGGGCATAGGGGAGTCGCGTGGGCGCCTTCGTCGACGCCGTCGTGAGCTGACAGGGCAGAAGGTCGATTCGCGCTGATCGTCCGTCGGCGTCCGCCACCGTGGGCGAAGCTTGCAATCGCGTGACACCCGCGATCGCCGCGCGATGTTTTGGCCCCTGAAAAAGCCTAGTGGGGTGAAGGGAGCGGACTGGCCGCTCCCGAGAGGAGCCCCCATGTCCAGCGACCGCCTCACGTACACGGTGGACGAAGCCGCCGACCTCCTCGGCATCTCGAGGAGCCTCGCCTACGAGCTCGTCCGCCTCGGCGAGCTCCCATGTATCCGTCTCGGGCGTCGGATCCTGATCCCACGCCAAGCCGTCCACGACCTGGTGGAGGAGCCGCTCGGAGCTCAGCGGTGATGCCGGTCCTCCTCCACATCGACGCCAGGGCGTTCGAAGTGGTGGCCAGGGTCGGACCGACTGCCTGGCTCGTGCTCGAGCACCTCGCCCTCTGCTCGCAGGTCGACGGCGACGACCTCGTCTCCCGGGAGACCGCTCGCTCGGTTGCCGCTGCCGTGTCGGTGAGCAAGGACACGGCGGCTGGCGCGCTCCGACGGCTCGGAGACGCCGGACTCGTCCGAAGGCGGGCGCAGGATCGCACCGAAGGCCGGTTCGGCGCAGCTGGCTACGTGCTCAAGCTGCCCGCAGGTCTCGCCAGAACGCCACCTCGCAACGACACGCCGCCGGCAGTCCCGCCTCGACGACCAGCGCCGGACCGACGCACTCGACCGTCGCCAACCACCGACCAGCTGACGCTCCTCGTCGACGCCCAGGAGCCACAGCCATGAGCGCCACCACCCCCGTCCCGATCGAGCGTCCCCCGGCCCGGAACCGCTGGCTCTCCTCACCCGCCAAGAGAACACACGAACTTGCATCCTCGGATGCGTCAGTCGGTCGTGAACCGGATCGTGAACGCGATCGTGAATGTCTGGCGGGGTGGTCGTCGTGCTGAGCATCGGCAAGCTGGCCAACCCGGAGTACGTCCTGAAGGGGATCGCCCAGAGTCCCGAGGAGTACTACCTCGGACACGGTGAGGCGACCGGCGTCTGGCTCGGATCCGGACGTTCGGAGTTCGACCTTGACGGCGAGGTGCACGCCGATGCGCTGCGCTCGATCATCGCCGGCGAAGACCCGGCGACCGGGACACGGCTCGCGGCCAAGAACCGGAGAATCGCGGGCTACGACCTGTGCTTCCGAGCGCCGAAGTCCGTGTCCCTGCTCTTCGGTCTCGGTGATCCGGAGCTGAGCCGGGTTGTGCGGGACTGCCACGACGAGGCCGTCGAGGCAGGGCTCGCCTTCATGGAACGCTCCGCCGGTTGGACCCGCCGGGGCAAGGACGGCGTTCGCCCCGAGAGGAACGGGAAGTTCATCTCGGCGGCGTTCCGGCACCGCACCTCGCGGGAAGGTGACCCACATCTGCACACCCATGTCGTGACGGCCAACATGGTCCACAACAGCACCGGAGGCTGGACGACCCTCGACGGCCGGGTCCTCTACCGCCAGTCCAAGGCCGGCGGGTCCATCTACGAAGCCGAGCTGCGCCGACTCCTCACGAAGCGGCTCGGGATCGAGTGGGGACCGGTGTCCGACGGCATCGCCGATGTCGCCGCCATGCCTCCCGAGGTGCTGCGGCACTTCTCGAAGCGGCGCGCCCAGATCCAGGCCCAGCTCGACGAGCTCGGCTACTCCTCACCCAAGGCCGCCGAGATCGCCGCGCTCGACACCCGCAAGCCCAAGGACCTCGGCACCAGCCCGGTCGGGCTACGCGACCGCTGGGTCGACGAGGCCCGGTCCATCGGCTACGAGCCCGATCAGTTCCCCGACCTGTTCGACCGAGGCGCGCCGACCATCCTCACCGCAGCCGACATCGAAGCCGTGCACCGCAAGCTCGAGAGTTCCCACGGGCTTACCGCCGAGGCGTCCACCTTCAGCCGCTGCTCGGTCATCATCGAATGGACCAACCACCTCCCCCAAGGACTCCCACCGGCCGAGGTCGAAGCGCTGGCGGATGAGTTCCTGGCCAGGGCCGAGGTGGTGTCCGTGT
Organism: Salinilacustrithrix flava; assembly: GCA_024128875.1. GTDB lineage: Bacteria > Actinomycetota > Acidimicrobiia > Acidimicrobiales > Salinilacustritrichaceae > Salinilacustrithrix > Salinilacustrithrix flava. Next base: position 13,879 of record JAMYFF010000007.1, on the reverse strand, counting down.
CGGGTCCATCGGACACGGGAGACCTGGCCACGGCGGGCATCGCCAAGGCTGGGATCTACTCCACCCGAGAGCTGGTCGCCCTCGAGCAGCGGATGATGGACGACGCCGTGTCCCGTATCCACGACACCGTCGGCGTCGTCGACGAAGCCGACCTCGCGGGCGCGCTGGCCGCGCGGCCGACGATCAGCACCGAACAGGCCCGGTTGGTCGCCACGCTCACCACGTCCGGTGCCGGCGTCGACGTCGTCAACGCACCGGCCGGCACCGGTAAGACGTTCTGCCTCGATGCCGCTCGTGACGCCTGGGAAGCCGCCGGGCACACGGTGATCGGCTGCGCCCTCGCCGCCCGAGCGGCCGCACAGCTGGAATCGTCGGCCGGCATCCCGTCGTCGACGATCGCTCGCTTGCTCATCGACCTCGACTCCCACCGGGAGCACGGAGGCCTACCCGAGCGCGCCGTGGTCGTGATCGACGAAGCCGCAATGGTCGACTCTCGCACGATGATCCGACTCCTCGACCACGCCCACGCCGCCCGGGCCAAGGTCGTGCTCGTCGGCGACCACAAGCAACTCGAGGAGATCGGCCCCGGCGGCGCGTTTCGCGGGTTCACCAATCGGCTCGACACCCTGCACCTGAGCGAGAACCACCGCCAACGCGAGGCATGGGAGAAGGCCGCCCTCAAGGAACTGCGTGACGGTGACGTCGATGTCGCACTCGCCGCCTACCAAGAGCACGGCCGAGTCGTCACCGCGCCCACCGCCTCCGACGTCCGCCAACAGATCGTCGCCGACTGGTGGGCCGCCACCGTGGCCGGCGAACAGGCCGTGATGATCGCCGCCCGCTGGGTCGACGTCGAAGCGCTCAACGCCATCGCCCGCGCCCGCGCCCGCATGACCATCGACGAACGACTCACCGGCCCCGAGGTCACGACCGCCGACGGCGAGCGCACCTTCCAGGCGGGCGACCGGATCCTCGCGCTCCGCAACGACAAGCGTCGCGGGCTCACCAACGGCGGCGTCGGCACAGTCACTGCCGTCGACGCCGACGACCGAACGGTGACTGTGCAGCTCGACACGGGAGCGCGCAGCGAGGTGCCGGCCAAGTATCTCGACGCCGGCCACCTCGCCCATGGCTACGCCACCACCGCCCACAAAGCCCAGGGACTCACCTGCGACCGAGCGCTGCTCCTCGGCAACGACGCCCTCTACCGAGAGCTCGGCTACGTCGGCCTCTCACGGGGCCGGCTCGGCAACCACCTCTACGTCGTCGGCCGAGACCGAGACGAGACCCCCGAGCACACCAGCCCTCACCTCGAACCCGACGCCCTCGAGGTCGTCACCGACGCACTCCGCCGATCGAGAGGACAACAGCTCGCCATCGACCTCGCTGGCAACACGGCCGGTCGGGGAGAGCCGGATCTGGGTGACCTGCTCCGAGAGCGGCGCTCGCTGCGCGTGCTGCTCGCTTCCGGTCCACCCGACCCGAGTACGGAGCTCGCCGCGCTCAAGCGCCAACGCTCCGACACGGCAGCGCTCCTCGTTCGATCGGAGGAGCAACTCGCGGCGCTCGGCCCACGAGGACTGCGGGAACGACTCGGGCGCGCCAATCCCGATCGCGTGGTCCTCGAGACCACCGTCGAGCGGCACCGCTCCGGACTCGCACGACTCGACGAAGCCATTGACCGTCTCGAGGACCAGGCCGACACCCACCGGCTGTTCACCGACCGCCATCGAGCCCAGATCGATCGGCTCACCGAGTTCGAGCAGCGCGCCGACGCCCTGCTCGCCCGACATCTCGGGCGCATCGGCCGGAACCCACCACCGCACCTCGTGCACGCCCTCGGTTCGATCCCTGACGACCGAGTCCGGGCCTCGGCGTGGTGGCAGTCGGCCGAGGCAATCGAGACCTACCGCCTCGAGGTCGGCTACGAGGGTGACGATCTCCTGGGCCCCGAGCCAGAGGACGCTCGGCTGGCCGAGCGACACTCGATCACGGCGATGACAGTCCGCATGAACGACGTGATCCTGCGAGACCCACCGGCCCGGTCACGCGGGCTCTCCCTGGCGTAGTCGCGTAGCCTTCTCGACATTCGGGGATGGTCAGCGCGGCCGTCACGCAACGGCACTTGGCGGGCCGTGCCCAGGCGACATGACCGGACCGTTCGGTGGCAGGTCAAGCTTGAAGCGAACCTGGGCGTCCGCCGGTCTCGGAGCCAGCCTGGCTCAGTCGCGATGCGTGCGTTCCCAGGAGGTCGACCGCGGTATCGACATCGTGCACGAGGTACCGGAACGACCGGCCTAGGCCGGTGGAAGCCAGCATCGTCGACAGAAACTTGGGCACGCGCTCCGTCGAAGTGTTGACAAGGTTGACGTGCTGGTCACTCGATGGTATTTTCGGTGGGTAGATTGGGTCGTTTTGCTCGATTTTGGCACATCGTCCGACCGTAATTCAGCTGGGGGCATAGTAGTAATGCGAACGACGTTAAGCAGGCGGCAGCGCTTGGTCGGAGCGGGAGCTGCTGCAGGCTTCTCGGTGATCGGGCGGGCATCTCCTGCGATTGCCGGAGATATGTGCCAGGCAGAGGCGACCTATTTTAATGATGTCCTCTACATGCACGGATATGGGTCGAGTTGGCCATACGGCTACCTTACAGTTCGCTTTGAGGCGTACAGGAGCGGCGACAACTATCCGTTCTGGGCCGATCAATACGAGTACCTGGACACGTCGTTCAACAAGCATCAGCAGCTTTGGTGTTCAGGCCCGCCGTTCATCTTTCGTGTCCAGTGCTGGGGTCCGTACAGTACCTACGATTCTGACAGCGATCTCGCTTGGTAGGGTTCGTGACAAGGTCACGGTGTTCGCGATCAGTGAGGAGAATTCATGAATGGCGGTAAGAGCGTCCCCGCCCAGGAGCGTGCAGATGGCTCCTTTTGGGCAGAACGCAATGGCGAGTGGCGTCAACTTGAACCCGAAGGAACATACTCAAGCCTGAGGTTTGGGCTCTCCTCCCGCGTCGTCCTCGCCATCGCAAAGGAGGAAGACGATGCTGCCATTGACGACTCGGTGTCGACGGGGATAGCAGAGTCGAAAGACCGCGGAATTGAAGACGAATGGCTCACCGAGACAAGAGATCTGATGGGCTCACTGGCTGACAAGGGCCGGATCGATCGAAATAGCCGCGCGTTCCGGCGTGCATCTGCTGCACTGGATGAGAGTAGCTCTCGCTAAGATCGGCTGTCGCAACGGCCAATTCATCTACCGACATCACAATTGCACCCGTAGCCTCGGACACCTCGGTGACGGCCCCGACTGGTGCCATGGCGGTTGACACACCCGAGTAGCACGCCCGAGGTGAGGACCATGTGGCCGTTGAATGGGTGCTGAAGAGGTCTTTGTAGGTGCTCGCGATCGGTTGTGGGCTTCGGTAGACCGCGTGCGTGCGCGGCAAGCCTGACCAGCAGTTGGCGGTGCTCTCTTCAATGAGCACCGAGGATCTGACCCCGGAGGATGAGGACTGCTGCGTGGTGCGTGTAACCGGGGATGGTCGTGAAGCCAGGTGCCCCCTATGGCTCGGAGACCCCCGCTTCATAGGGTGCCGCCCAACGCCGGCTGATGGACCGGTAGGTCGCGCTGGTCTCTGCGGCGGATGAGGCGTCTGCTGGATCTCCCAACACCATGAGGAGATCCAGCCATGACCACAATCAGTTTCGCGACCGGTTCGGCGGTGCAGACGCCGTTCGACGATGCCGGATTCGACGAGGCGCAGCTCGCTGCCGCGTCCTTCCTGGCCCGCTACAGCGGGCGCACTCTCGAGGCGTACCGCCAGGACCTGCGCGGCTTCTTCCAGTGGGCCGCCGACCACGATGTCCCCGTGCTCGCCGCGACCCGTCCGCACATCGAGCTGTGGCGAGGATCCATGGAGAAACGAGGCCTCGCCGCATCCACGATCGACCGCCGGCTCTCGACGGTATGCGGCTTCTACCGGTTCGCTCACATCGACGGCCGGATCGGCTCGAACCCGGCCGAGTACGTCCGCCGCCCGCAGGTCCACCCCTCCGACGCTCGAGGGCTCGACCGGTCTGAGCTCGGCATGTTCCTGGCCGCCGCCGACCACTACGACTTCGCGCACCAGGCGCTGGCCGTGCTGCTCGGTCTGAATGGTCTCCGGGTGAGCGAAGCGTGCGAAACCAACGTCGAAGACCTCGCCGTCGAGCGGGGCCACCGGATCCTGCGGATCACCGGCAAGGGCAACAAGCCCGCCACGATCCCGCTCGTCCCACGTACGGCACGCACCATCGACCTGGTCGTCGGCGAGCGACACGAAGGGCCGATTCTTCGCCGCCGGGACGGTCAGCGCCTGGATCGCCGCACCGCCCACCGATGGGTGGCCTCGATCGGCAAGCGCGCCGGCCTCGGGCACGTACATCCCCACATGCTGCGAGCGGCCTTCATCATGGCCGCCCTCGACGCCGGGGTCCCGCTGCGGGACGTGCAGACCGCCGCCCGGCACTCCGACCCCAGGACCACAACCATCTACGACCGCCGCCGCCAGAACTTCGACCGCCACGCCGCCTACGTGGTCGTGGCCTTCGTCGCAGGAGGCTGACCTCGGCTCCAGGGCGTAACCTGGTGGTCGTGAGTGACGCCGTCCGACCCTCGGGCGAGGCCCCGCACGGGACTTCGCTGCTGCCCGCTGATCTGACCGACGATCAGCTCGACGCGGCTCCGGCGCTCGACTCGATCGACTCGCTGTTGATCGAGGAGCTCTCCGAGGACGAAGACGACGCCTTCGCCGCAGCGCTCAAGTCGTGAGGATCGTCGTCGACACCGGCGTCTTCAGCGCGTCCATCAGCCGACGCCGACGGGCCCGCTTCGAGCCCCAGGTCAATCTCATGGCCGGCAACCAGAACTTCCTCGCCGCTGTCACCGTCGCCGAGTTGCGTTACGGCGCCCTCGTCGCCGGTTGGGGAGGCCAACGCCGACAGCGGCTGGAGCAGTCGATCGCGGCGACGACAGTCGTGCCAGTGAGTGATGCCATGCTGACCACCGCCGCTGAGCTTCGTCACGCGTGCCGCCAGGTCGGACACGCGCTCCACGAACCGGTCCATGCCAACGACCTATGGATCGCAGCTTCCGCAGTTCATATCGGTGCGCCGCTCCTCACCGCCGACGCGGTGTTCGACGGCGTTCCGGGACTCACCCTCCACCGATAACCGTCACCGCCGGAGCGATCTGGGACGACATTCGGGGACGCGCTCACGACCTGTGGCGGTTCGGCACTTTGCGGGCACGGTCGGACTCGGTTCGCCGCCGGGATAGAGAACCTCGACCACCAACAGGACGGGTGCATGTATGACCCGAAAGGGCTATGGATTCAATAACCTTGCGCGAATATCTTGCGACTCCGCATCCGATCGTCGACGGGTGTGCAGGCCAAGTCCCGCGAGTGGAGGTCATGCGATGACTCGCCCGATTCAACGGGTAAATCGGGAGCTGAGGTTCGGTCGGCTCATGTGGGCGGGCGCATGTCTGGCGCTGCTGTGCGCGCTTTTCGCTGTAACTCCCGCCGGTGCAGAATCTGCGTACCGAGACGATCAGCACCGGCTTATAGACGCTGACTTCGTAAATGTCTTGCACCGGGCGGGAAGTACCCAGCTGGGAATCTACGGATCTTTCCCAGTTAAGAAGGTCTTCTGGGACATGTCCTACTCGTCCATCTTCGTGATCCCAGGCCTGAGCACGGTCACTCGGTCAATGACCCATGAAGCTCTCTTCACCGTCGTATCGAGTGGACGGGAAGTCCCGGTGGCGGTCGGCTCGTGCCGAGATTCCCACATTCAACCCTCCTCGAAACGGATCACGTGCATGGACTTCGCGTTTCAGAAGCCGGGATTTGAAAGTCAATGCCAGTATGACTCTGCCGTTCAGGGCAGGGAGAACGCGACCATCATCAACCAGAGCTTCGATCCACAGGATCCGGTCGATCTCATTGAAGTGATTCCGGCAACCTACGCGCTTCATGAACACCGGATCTGCTGAACACGGGAAATCTGTGGTACGTCCAAATAAGCTCGCTTGCCTCATCCACCTAGGAAGAAGGCCGAATGTCTACTAGACCCACACGTCGTGCCATCGTGGCAGGTGTAGTTGCCGCTGGTATTAGCCTTGCTCTGACCGTTGGTATGGCGGGTGGCTGGCCGAGCGCGGCGGCCCACGAGTCAGAGCCAGGGTCCAATGCACTGCTGGACGGCGACATCCACACAACCGTCGCAGGCGAGGACCCTGCGGTCAGTTCCATGGATCACCTGCTGGCGACCGCAACGGTCGCCGCAGAAAAGGACGGTTGGGCACTGATGACCAACGTTGATCCCGCAACGGGCGAAGGCTGCGCTGTATTCGTCATTCTGCAGGGCGGTGGAGGAGTCATATGCGGCGAGACCAGTTCCTCGTCTTTCGCTGTTCCACCACTGCCGGCAGACTTGATGGATGACCCGCAGCTGTCCGCAGGGCTCGAGGAGCACGTCGGCACGGAGTACCACTACGGCGTCGTGGACGGCATCGTCCACACCGTGAGGCTTCAACTCTCTGACGGCCAGTCCTTGATCGCAGACACGGTCGCTCCGATTGGTGGGGGCGACTCGGCGTACGTAGTGGTCAATCACGCTTATGATCCCCCGGTAGACACCGTCGAGGTCCTGGCTGAGCATGAACGGCTGCGGGACGTCGTCAAGTTGAGCTATCGGCTCACCGACGGGAGCCCGTGGGTTGACGTGTACGATGTCACCGGGACCTAACCACGTACGGCGAAGCGGGATTCAGTTTGCGGAAGTCAAGCGTCGGTCGAACGTGGGTGGCCGCCATGGCAGTGGTCGTGGCCTCGATACCGGCCTGCAACTCCGGCGGTGAATCGGTCTCTGTCGCTGAGCGGTTGCAGGAGGCTGTCGAGCGAACTCGCTCTACGCAGGCTGCGAGAATCAGCGTTTCTGAGACGGCTCCCGGCTCCGAGTCGGGCACGGCATGTGCCAGCGAGGCGGTGAAGTGGGTCGATTGGCAAGCGGGAGCGGTCGTTGTGCTGGCCGGTGGTAACACTGTTTGCGCAGAGGCCCTGCAGGTGTTGGACGGGTCTCCCGGCGCAATCCCCGCACTGGACCTTCCGGGCGACAAGGTGGGACCCACCTCGCTCCTTCCCTTGGCGATCGGCCTGAGAGACGCCTGTTATGTACTCGACGTCAGCGGCGCTGATTTGAGCCGTCCATGGGTAGAGTTCGACGGCGCAGGCAAGACCGGCTTGCTCACAACTGGCGAGGCGGCCTCGAAAGAGCGCACCTTCTCGAAAGAGGGCGACACCCTTATCGTCGACGACCGACAGTCGGCTTCCGATGATAGCGCCGTGATAACTACCCGTTCGCGGGTTGATGTTGACGATGACGGTCGCGTCGCCCAGGTTGAAACCGTCACGAGCATCGAGTCGCACGGGGACACTTCGACGAGCTCGACCACGCACACATACTCGAAATTCGGCGAAGACGTGACTATCGCAGCGCCGGATAGAGATTATGTCCGACCTGCCCGAAACTCGACACCGTCTCTTCTTGCGCTCGCTGCTTCCGTCTGTAGCCTCTGAACCGCTGTCGCGGCCATTTGTAAGGCGTGTCGGCTTGCGTTGAACGAGCACCTTTGCCCTGGAAAGAGCGCTCGCCGGCCGCAAGCGGCCGTACAGTTCTAGAACCCCCGAAGGCTAAGGCCGCTCTGTTGCTGCGACGCAGCTGTATACGCGCGCCGGGGTGCAGGGCGCGACGTTGGGGTGTATACGCGCACCGGGGTGCAGGGCGCGCCGTTGGGGTACAGCACCGTCCACAGGTTCCTCGGGGCGCAGAAGGAACTCCCTGTAGGGCATTTTCGTGCTCGAGCTAGCGCGTCCGGCTTCCGGTGAGGCAAGACCTCCTGAGGACGCTTCGCAATCTCCGAAGTAGGAGCCGGCCCCCGCAGGCAGGAACTTTGAGGCACCTCGGCGTCGCCGACCACGTGAGCGGAATGCTCTGAGGGGGTGTGCCGTCTGCGTGGCGCTACAGGCGTCCTCACACCTAGTGCCCGCAAAGCGCCGGTCGTCGGCGACGCGGTTAGGGACGACGATCTGGGGCGCCCGGACTGGGCGACATCGACCGGCACTTGGTGGGCGGTCGCGGGCCGCAGAGGTGTTGACAAATACATAGGAATCCTATAAATACTCGGTGTGCTTCCTCCTACATCGAGTGCTCCCGAGCTGGCCGTGTCGCAGTGGTTCAACACTCCAGGCCCGATGTCGCTCGCTGACCAGCGGGGCAGCGTGGTCGTGATCGAGGCGTTCCAGATGCTGTGCCCGGGCTGCGTGTCCCATGGACTGCCACAAGTCCAGCGCGTCGCTGCCACCTTCGGCTCGGACATCGCGGTGATCGGGCTGCACACTGTGTTCGAGCATCACGACGCCATGGGCCCGGTCTCGCTCGAGGCGTTCCTGCACGAGTACCGGATCACCTTCCCCGTGGGCGTCGACGAGTCGTCTCCTGACGGGGGCGCTCCGGTGACGATGCGGCGCTACGGGTTGCGAGGCACGCCCAGCCTCGTGCTGATCGACCGTGGCGGGCGCCTCCGCCTCAACGCCTTCGGCCAAGTCGACGACCTCGCGCTTGGCGCCCATATCGCCCGCCTGATCGACGAACCCACACCGGATCCGGCCGACTTGACTTGCGATCCCGGCACCGGTTGCCCTGCCCCTCCCACCACCGAACCTCTGCCCAAGGAGACACCGTGACTACCACCATCCCCGGCTACCGCTACGGCGCGGACCTGCCCGCATCCCCGGTCAGCTTCGCCGATCTCGACCTGCTGCTGCAGACGCTGCTGTGGACCGACGACGACGCCGCCGCGCTGCGCACCGCCGGCGAGGTGCTCGAGGACCAGGTCGACGCCATCCTCGACCTCTGGTATGGCTACGTCGGCAGCCACCCGCATCTCGTCCAGTCCTTCAATGGCGCCGACGGCACGCCGTCGGGCGACTACCTCGCCGCCGTCCGCGAGCGCTTCGGACAGTGGATCCGCGACCTCTGTGGCCGAGCCTGGGACGACACCTGGCTCGCCTACCAACACGAGATCGCGCAACGACACGTCACGACCATGGGACGAACCGACGACGTCCAGTCCGATCAGACCCACGTCCCGCTCCGCTACATGGTCGCCTTCATCTGGCCGATCACCGCCACCATCCGCGACTTCTTGGCGGCCAAGGGCCACTCCGACGCCGAGGTCGACGCCATGTACATCGCATGGTTCAAGGCCGTCACCCTCACAATCGCCCTCTGGTCCCAGCCCTACGCCCCGGAGACCTGGTGAGACCGCGAGACTGACCACCATGAGCGCAGGCACGGCCGACGTCGACCGGAAGCTCCTCGACGCGATCGAGCGGCTCGGCCGTGCCCTGCGAGCAGCACGCCAGCGAATCGCCACCGATCTGGGCCTGACCACCCTCCAGATCGAGATCATCGACCGACTGGACCACCTCGGTCCGCTCCCGGTCGGACAGCTCGCACGCGAGCTCGACGTGTCTCAGCCGACGGCCAGCGACGCCGTGGCTGCCCTCGAACGCAAGCTCCTCCTCGAACGACGGCGAAGCCCCGACGACGGGCGCATCACCATCGCTGGCCTCACCGACACCGGACAGGCCAGCGCAGACAGGATCCGGGACGGTCTGCGCGCACTTCGGCCCAGGTCGGATGACTCTCGAGCACTCGACCGTGGGACGGCCCTCGAAGTCCTGCTCCAGGAGATCCTCCGCCTCCAGGAGGCCGGCGTCATCACCATCAATCGCAGTTGCCTCAGCTGCCGCCACTACCAACCCCCTGCCGACGGCAACCCCGCTCATTGTCACCTGCTCGATACGAGGCTCGAGACTCACGAGTTACGCGTCGACTGCCCCGACCACGCCACCGCAGACCCAGAATCCTGAGCCCTCGACCTGAACTCGATACGAATAGACCCGCTTGCCGGGCCGTCCGGTGTCTCGAGGCCCTGTAGCCGGGCGATCGTCGGCATTCGCCGTCTTCGCTGTCCGCCGACCTCGAGGCCGTCACCCCTCACGACGCGGCGGGGGACTGACTGCTGAGCCGCCGCCCACGCAACCACAGGCGCCTGGCGCCTCGGTCGCGAGCGGGACGTTGGACTCTGGTGTCGGCTGCCGGGAATCGGTACCTATTGGTTCATGACGACGATTGATCTGAACATGGACATCGGTATCGACGAAGACGATCGCCGAGAGATCGCAGACGGCTTGTCGCGGCTGTTGGCCGACACGTACACGCTGTATCTGAAGACGCACAACTATCACTGGAACGTGACCGGCCCGATGTTCCGGACACTGCACTTGATGTTCGAGGAGCAGTACGTCGAGTTGGCGTTGGCCGTGGACCAGATCGCCGAGCGCATCCGTGCCTTGGGAGCGGTCGCGCCGGGCAGCTACCGCGAGTTCGCCGCTCTGTCCTCGGTCGTCGAGGACGACGACCGTCCTGACGCGACCGAGATGATCCGTCGACTGGTCAAGGGTCAGGAATCGGTGGTTCGCACGGCGCGGTCCGTGTTTGCTGTGGCCGAGCGGGTCAGCGACGAACCGACGGCGGATCTGCTCACCCAGCGCATGCAGATCCACGAAAAGACCGCGTGGATGCTTCGCAGTCTCCTCGCCTGAGGCTCTCGGGGGGCCACCTGAGCGCCAGCGGCGTCGAACCGATCAACCATCGATCGGTGTCTATGTCTATGTGATGCGTCGGCCCTGGAGGCTGGTTGTGACTACCCGTGGCCTCGATGCCGGTGGCCATACTCGCCTCGATGGTGGCCTGAGCGGTCCTGCTCCCGCTCGGCGCAGCGCCGGAAGGCCGGGAGGTGACGGTCCTGGGATGCCTCCTGCAGGTTGTGGAGCACCTCGCGGATGTCGGACCGGTCAGTGGTCGCCAGGAGCCGGTCGTAGAGCGCGGCATTCTCGATCTCAGCGTTGACGGCGTCGGCGCAGGCGTCGGCCACCGAGTGGTAGCGCGTCACCTTCCCCGGCCACGGGTTGGCGGGTACGGGTACCTCGTAGCGCTGCATGAGTTCGGTGAGGGCGGCGATGTGGCGAGCTTCGGAGTCGACGATGTTGATGAAGGGACGGACCGCACCGAAGTCCTCGATCACTTGGCGGTAGGTGGCGTGGGCCTTGTGCTCGTCGTCGAGGGCCTCGAGCAGAGCGATCACCTCCCGGGGGTGGAGACCACCGTGGTACGCCACCTGTGGAGACGGCGCCTCGGTGCTGGCGTCTTCGGGCCAGCTTCCAAGCAAGGAGGCGGCTTCGTCTTCGGTCGGGGCGCGATCGGGATGCGAACCGACGGGGAGGAGTTCGCCGTCCACGACGAAACGTATGGTGACCGAGTCGTCATCGATGAACTCGACAACGTCGAGCTCGTGTCCCTCATGGTGGTGGGTGGCGATCACGCGTTCCATGAAGCCATTGTCGGCCAGCCTCGTGCGGGGTGCCCAGGGCTGTTGGTCCTGACCTTCGGCCCTGTCGGCAGCCACCAGCGGTTTGTCAGCATTCGCGCATGGAGACCATGCGTGAAGCGCTCGAGCGCCTGGCCGGCACCGGCTTCGGCGACGATCTCATCGCGGACGGACCGCATCTGCGGGCTGCTGGGTCCGGCGCCAAGCACGATCCGGCCGAGCTGGCGGTGGTGGAGGTGGTCCGATTCGAGGGGCCAACCGATCCGGCCGACGAGGCGGTGGTGTTCGCCCTCACGAACGCGGCCGGCGAGCCCCTCGGCACCTTCACGATGCCCTACGGTCCCAACGCCGGCCCGGACGAGGCAGGCATCGTCGAGCGCCTGCACCGTCCCCCCTTCGACGATGCCGACCTCCGCGCCCACCAGGATCACGACCACCTCCTCGCCGTCTTCGGGACCCGTGCCGGGGCCGAAGCCGCCGTGGCCGAGCTGCGCCAGCTGGGCCTGGGCAGCAACCACCTCGGCGTCGCGGTTCACGGGCCAGGACAGGTCGCCTTCGAACACGATGCCGAAGCCGACCTTGGACACGACGTCGAGCTCGGCGCTGGCGGTGGCGCCGTCGTCGGGTTCCTCGCCGGCTTCGCGCTCGTGGGAACGTTGGTCCCCGTCGTCGGTGCGGTCGGTGTCGGCGGCCTCCTCGCCGTCGGTGCGGCCACCGGCTTCGGCGGAGCCATGCTCGGCGGCTACCTCGGTGTCGCTCGCGAGGAACACGCCCTCACGGTGCACGAACAGATCGCCCGCACCCGACTGCAGCCCGGCGAGGTGCTCGTGGCGGTCTGCAGCCACGGCCACCCACATGCCGCCCTCGACGTGCTCCAGCGCCACGGCGGCGACCTCCGTCCAGCACCCTCCGAGCGACAGCCGTGATGGGTCACCAGCCCGCCACGTAGCGTGCCGGGCATATGTCGACGCTGGCGTGGATCGCCGTCTCCGGTCTCGCCATGAGCGCCCTGGCTCTCACCGGGAGCCTCACCCTCGTCCTTCCGGCCGAGACGTTCAAGAAGCTGGTCCTACCCCTCGTCGCGCTCGCTGCCGGCTCGCTCCTCGGCGGCGCGCTGTTCCACATGCTCCCGGAGTCGATCGACGCGCTCGGCAACGACCTCACCGTCTGGGCCTGGGTCGCCGCCGGCCTGTACTCGTTCTTCCTCCTCGAGCAGTACCTCCACTGGCACCACTGCCACCGCCCCGTCGCCGCCCACCGCCCGCTCGGTTACCTGATCCTCGTCGCCGACGGCCTCCACAACCTCATCGGCGGCCTCGCCGTGGGCAGCGCCTTCGTGCTCGACCACCGCGTCGGCATCGTCACCTGGCTCGTCGCCGCCGCCCACGAGGTCCCACAGGAACTCGGCGACTTCGGCATCCTCATCCACAGTGGCTGGGAGCGACGCCGGGCGCTGCTCTTCAACGTCATCTCCGCGCTCACCTTCCTCGCCGGTGGACTGATCGCCTACGGCGTCAGCGGCAGCATCGACATCGCCTTCCTGGTGCCCTTCGCCGCCGGGAACTTCATCTACATCGCCGCCACCGACCTCCTCCCCGAAATCACCACCTCACCCACCGCAAGGGAGAAGGCCGTCCTCAGCGCTGGCTTCGCCGCCGGACTCCTCCTCCTGTTCGGCGTCGCCGTGATCGCCTGAACCCATACTCCGGCCCTCCGCACGCGCTGACACTCCAGGTCCGCCCCGGTGAAGATCGCTCAGACACGATCGGCTTCACAACGTCCCATACCGCTCCGCCCGCCCACCCGCGCGAGCCATCACCGAACGCCGGGTAGTGGGGGAGTGCTCAACGGGTTCACTGTCCCAGAATCGCGGTGCCGACCGTCCCCGATCGACGCCGACGCTCGGGACGCGCGGACCGCATGCCGGTCCCCATCGGCCTCCTCGCGATGTATGCAAAATGTATGCAGAAGTCTGACGACGGGGCGGATTCGGGCCTACTCGACGGACTCAACGGATCGTGAAAGTCCTGGTAGGAGGACTGAGCGACACTGAACGACACCAGACATCAGCGACCTCATTGAACTGGGGGTCAAGAGGTCGGGAGTTCGAATCTCCCCAGCCCGACCACCGAAACGGCTTGCGGGGCCCCGGTCTTGAAGGATCGGGGCCCCTCGCCGTTTTTCTTCCGAGGTGGGCTTCCCCCAGATCTCCCCCAGTGGTGGGGTCGAGTACGCGGGACACCGGGGGAGTGCGCGCACGGCGGTTCCCGTCGCATCGTCTGTCAACGGTCAGTAGGACGTGCCCGGTGACGGACAGCAGACCTGCCCGCTCGTGGCCAACAGAACTGCCCAGCCGTGGCCAGGGGTTCTGCCCGTA
>JAMYFF010000006.1 GCA_024128875.1 Salinilacustrithrix flava | reverse complement strand
GCTACGGGCAGAACCCCTGGCCACGGCTGGGCAGTTCTGTTGGCCACGAGCGGGCAGGTCTGCTGTCCGTCACCGGGCACGTCCTACTGACCGTTGACAGAGCGACGGCCATCGCGCGAACGGGTGCGCACGCGTGCGTCGCGATGGGTGCGCGACGCGTGCGGGGGAACGTGCGCAAACACGGAGGCATGCTCGATCGACCGCGGGCTGAGGTTTGCGCCACCGTGCGGGGAAGGGTGCGCAGCCTCTGCGGGAGCGGCGCGCTAGGGCGGGGCACCAGCCAGCTCGACGAAGGGCGCCGCTCGCTGTCAAGCACCGAAACGGCATGCCGGGGCACCGTGTTGGTCGTCGCGAACTCGGGTCGGCGAACCGAGCGCGGAACTCCCTGCATCGCCGCCAAGATTCTCCGACGGTGTGTCCCGGCTGGCGAGGTCTGCGGTCCGACGATGATTACCCCGCGAAAGCGCGAATCCGCCCCAGAATCGGCCCCCTCGCCGGGCGCCTACAACCCTCTCCTCTGCCCACGCTCTTCTCGGAGCGACGAGCTGGGCGCTGAGTGAGGCTGCCTGGCCGTCCGGAGCGAACGGCTCGGCCGCGCAGCGTCACGGTTCCGTGCGCTCTCCGCTTCGCGTCGAGCGACGGCACAGGACGACACCCGCTCCGGGCGGAGGCGTGTCGCCAGGCACCACCAGACCGCCCATCTACTTGCCCCGCCGCACCACCTTGCAGCTCGCTTCGTCGCCGTGCTCGCCGATGCCGCAGTCGAGCTCGACCTGCCACGTGCGGCCCCCCGGATCGACCTCGTCGTCGAACGTGACGCTGCGAACCTCCGCAGGCGTCGAGAGCTTCGCCCTATCGAGGCCGACGATGCGGTCCCCCTGGCGCAGGCCGCTCGGGTGCCACACCGCGAGCAGCCACGTGGTGCCCTCGTCCTCGATGATGCTCGTCGTGTCCTCGTCCATGCGATCGAAGTAGCCGGCACCCTCCACGCCGAGCGCGGGCGTGCACGACGACTCGACGACAAACAGCCTGTCGCTCTGTCCTTTATCGCGCGGGCCGGCTACTCCGATCGGCATGCCCACACCTTCCCCCGTGCCGAAGAACATCATCATGCCGATAGCCGTCATGGCGTCCGGGAGGCTGCGGGCGAAGTACCCGGCCGCTTCCGTCAAGGTGTCGTACGCAGTGCTCGCCGCGGCCATGGACGCGGACCTGGTCCTCCCCGTCCGCCAGGCGATCTACACGAGCGGAGCGTTCGACTGGATCGGCGAGTTCGACGACGGCGACCGCTCCGTCCTTGCCGGGCAGATGGCGCACGCGATCGGGTGCTGCGAGGACTGCGTGGCCGACACGTGGACTCGCTGGCGCATGGTCGCCTACACGCGTATCCCGGACACGGTCCGGTTCGTCGAGCCTGACCGGACCGTCGGCGAGTACGAGGACGAGGGCGGCGACGATGTTTGAGCAGGAGCTCGCACGCCACGCACGCAGCCAGCCTTCCCGTGTCCCCCTCTCCAGTTACGAAACCACGCTCCGCGTGAGGCGGGCCGCTCGCCGCAAGCGCATCCGCAGCACCCGCCGGAGCCGGTAGTCGTGCCCGTCAAGAACGCTTCGATCACACGCCGCCGTCTGCCCGGCTCCGGGCCCGGTCGTGTTCGCTGGGATGTGCGCTGGCGCTCACGCTCCGGCCGCGTCAAGACGAAGACGTTCGCCAGCAAAGGCGCGGCCCGCGAGTTCGCCGATGCCACCGAGGCGGCCAAGGCGAACGGCGGCGAACTGCCCGACGCAGGCGACCGGACCGTCGGCGACGCGGCGGCCGTGTGGATCGACGAGGTCCGCTCGTCAGCACGGACCGCCAAGACGATCGACAACTACGAGTCGGTGCTCCGCACGCACGTCGTCCCCGAATGGGGGACGTGGCCGCTGAAGAACGTCCGCAAGAGCGACGTGCGCTCCTGGCTCGCACGAATGGACAAGCACGGAGCAGGGCTGTCCACCCGCAAGCAGTCGCGGACCGTCCTCCGGCTCGTCCTCGGCCTCGCTGCCGACCGCGGGTGGGTCGGCAGCAACGCTGCCGAAGGCATCCGTGTCGAAGGCGCGCCGGTCCGCCAGGAGATGCTTTTCCTGACAGCGGACCAGCTCGTCGCCCTCGCCGACGCCATGGACGAGGAGCAGTACCGGGTCCTCGTGATGGTCGCGGGCACGACGGGCCTCAGAGCCGCTGAGATCGCCGGCCTCCGCGCCCGCTCCGTGGACCTGCGGACCGGCACCATCACCGTGTGTGAGACGTTGGTGGAGGTCGGCGGCCGGCTCGTCCAGCAGGAGCACACGAAGACGAAACGGAACCGAGCCGTCCCGGTCCCGGCGTCGCTTCTGCCCGACCTGGCCGCGCTCGTCAAGGACAAGCAGCCCGGCGACCGCGTGTGGACCAGCCCGACCGGCAGCGACCTGCGCCGGTCGGCGTTCATGGCGAAGCACTACAAGCCCGCTGCGGCGAAGGCCGGCCTGCCGCCCGAGCTCCGCTTGCACGACCTGAGGCACACGGCCGCAGCCATCCTCATCTCGCTAGGCGGGCACCCGCTGAGCGTCAAGGAACGGCTCGGGCACTCGTCGATCGAGATCACGCTGAACACGTACGGCCACCTGTTCCCGGCTCTCGACGAGCAGCTCACCGGTAAGGTCGATGACGTGCTTCGCAGCGCAAAAGAGTCTGACGGTGCAGATATCGGTGCAGATGAGGCCGACGTCGACTCTGACTACGATGCGTAGCCCAACCCGCTGACCTGCAAGTACGCGCCGGAAAGCGGGTCGCCGCCCGAGTAGCTCAATCGGCAGAGCACCTGTCTTGTAAACAGGAGGTCGCGAGTTCGATTCTCGCCTCGGGCTCGCCGTCAGACCGCAGTCGCGAGCGGCTCGTCCTCGTCGAGCTTGCCGTCGAGCTTGCGCTTGATGCGCTGCAGGGCGTTGTCGATCGACTTGGTGTGGCGGCCGAGCTGGTCGCTGATCTCCTGATAGCTCTTGCCCTCGACGTAGAGGCGCAGGACCTCGACCTCGAGGCCGGAGAGGAGGGCGTCCATCGAGGCGTGCATCTTCTGCATGCGCTCGTCGGCGACCACGGTGTCGCACGGGTCGGCGTCGGAGTGGCTGACGAGGATCTCGTCGATGACCGACTCACCGGCCTCGTCGCCGGGGCGGACGCCGGAGATCGACTGGTACTGGTTCAGCGGCTGGTGCTTCTGGCGGGTGGCCGTCTTGATGGCCGTGATGATCTGGCGCTTGATGCACAGCTCGGCGAAGGCCCGGAAGCTGGCCTGGTGGTCCGGCGAGTAGTCCCGCACGGCCTTGTACAGGCCGATGAGCGCTTCCTGCTCGACGTCGTCGGAGTCGCCCCCGATGAGGAAGTAGCCCCGGGCCTTGGCCCGGGCGAAGCGTCGGTAGCGGCTGATGAGCGCCTCGAGGACCTCGGGTTCGCCGTGGCGCTGGTAGCGATCGACCAGCGCGGCGTCCTCGGTGTCCGGGGCGATGGTGGTGCGACGATTCCCCACGTGGTGCGTTCCCTGCGTCGGTGGTTCCCTGGTGTAGCGCCTGCCCATCCGATCCATGGCCCGATCGGACTAGTCAAAGTGTGACAACCGCAACGGTCTTGTGTCAATCACGCTTGCAGTAACCCCCGGTACGACCTACTCGAGCCCGCGCTGGCGCACCACCTCGTAGAGGGCGAGCGCCCCGGCCACGCTGACGTTCAGCGACTCGGTGCTCCCCCGCATCGGGATCGATGCGACCACCTCGCAGCGCTGGCGGACGAGGCGGCCGAGGCCCTTGCCCTCCGAGCCGACGACGACGATGACGGGGCGATCGACGGGCGGCAGCGCGTGGAGGGACACGTCCCCGGCCATGTCGAGGCCGATCACCAGCGCACCCTTCTCGGTCGCTCCGGCCAGGGCGGCGGGGAGGCCGCCGACGATGGCGAAGCGCAGGTGCTCGATCGCGCCCGCCGCCGCCTTGGTGACGGCCGGCGACACGTGCACCGCACGGTGACGGGGCAGAACGACGCCGGTCACCCCGGCGCACTCGGCGGTGCGCAGGAGGGCGCCCAGGTTGCCCGGGTCGGTGACGCCGTCGGCGGCGAGGAGGAAGGGTTGGACGCCGTCGCGCACCTCGAGCAGCTCGTCGATGTCGACCGACTGCAAGGGCGCGGCCGAGGCGATCACGCCCTGGTGCGAATCGGTGCGGGCGACGGTGGCGAGCTTGGACCGGCCGAGCTCGCGCACCGGCACGTTCAGCTGGCGGGCGAGGTCGAAGATGTCCTCGAGCACGGGGGCATCGGCGCGATCCGTCGACACGACGACCTCGTGCACCCGCCGCCGACCGGCGACGAGCAGCTCGCGGACGGCGTTGCGACCCTCGACCTGGTCGCCGCCGAGCTCGTTCGTGGCGCGCTTGCGCTGGCCGCCGCCGCCCCCACCGCCGGCGGCGCCGGTGCGCCCCTTGGACCTCCGGGCCGGCGCCCGGCCGGGAGTCGCCGAGCGACCCGTGGGCGGTGGGCGTCGTCCGCCCTTCTTGCCTCCGGCACCCGGCTTCCCGCCGCCTCCGGGCTTGCCGCCGCCTCGTCCGCCTCCGCGCCCTGCGCTCATCGTGGGTCCTCTCGTTCGACCATGGCGACCGCCCAGCAGGCGATGCCCTCGTGGCGACCCAGGGCGCCGAGGCCCTCGGGACGCTTGCCCTTCACCGTGACCGGGCCACCGGCCGCGTCGCTCAGCCGGCGCTGCATCTGCTCCCGGCTCGGACCGATCTTGGGTTCGTCGCAGACGACGGAGCAGTCGACGTTGGCGACGTGCCAGCCCGCGGCCCGGATCTCGTCGCCCACCGCACGCAGCAGCTCGATGCTGTCGGCGCCGGCCAGCGCCGGGTCGGTGTCGGGGAAGTGGGAGCCGATGTCGCCGAGCCCGGCGGCGCCGAGCAGCGCGTCGGCGCAGGCGTGGGCGATGACGTCCGCGTCGCTGTGGCCGACGAGGCCTGGACCGGGGAACGTGACGCCACCGAGGACCATCGGCCGCTCGGGGTCGTCGCCGAGGGGGTGGACGTCGAAGCCCATGCCGACGCGACCGGTCACGCCGGGGCCCCCTGGCCGCTGCGCGAAGCGAGCGTGAGCTCGAGCGCGACGCGATCGCCCGGGTGGGTGAGCTTGACGTTGGTGGTCTCCCCGAGCACCACCTCGACCGTGCCGCCGGCCGCCTCGACCAGGGAGGCGTCGTCGGAGGCGTCCGCCCCCGATGCGTGGGCGGCGCGCAGGACGGCAGCGGCGAAGCCCTGCGGCGTCTGGACGGCGACCAGCCCGTCGCGGTCCACCGCGCCACCGGACCTCCGGCGGAGCGAGTCGGTCACCGCGACCCCCGGGACCACGGCGTCGGCGCCGGAACGGACCGCCTCCACCACCGCTCGGAACAGCGCCGGACTGGCTGCGGGTCGGGCCGCGTCGTGCACCAGCACGACGGCGGCGTCGTCGGGCACGGCAGCCAGGCCGTTGCGCACCGACGCCGACCGGGTCTCCCCGCCGGCCACGACCGAGTCCGCGTCGGGGATGGGCCCGTCGACGTCGGCGGCCGGCACGACCACGACGATGCCGTCGGACACGGACCGGGCGGCGGCGAGCGACCAGTCGATGGTGCGCCGGCCGGCGAGCTCCACGTACTGCTTGGGGCCGCCGAAGCGGGTGCCACCGCCCCCGGCGACGACCACGGTCCACACCGGGGCAGGAGCGGTCGGGGCAGGCATCACAGGGAGCGTACGCAGCAACCGGCGCCTCCTCGCATCCGGCCCCGACCGCGACCCTCCTGCCCGATCCGGTGACGTTTGGCATAGATTCAGACCTCGTGGCCGACCGTGACCTCCTCGCAGCCTCCGCGCTCTTCTCGGGTCTCACCGAGGGTGAGCTCGACGACGTGGTCCGGGCCGCCACGACCCGGGACCTCCGTCGGGGCGACGTGCTGTTCTCCGAGGGCGAGGAGTCCGAGGAGCTGTTCCTCGTGGAGGGCGGGCGCGTTGCCATGTCGCAGCGCTCGGTCGACGGGCGGGAATCCGTCATCGCCCTGATGGAGCGGGGGGACCTGTTCGGCGAGATGCCGCTCTTCGACGGGCTCGGCCGGTCCACCGAGGCCCGTGCGCTCGAGCCCTCCGTCGTCACCGTCGTCCCCTACGAGCCGGTGCAGAAGATCTACGAGGAGCGACCCGCCCTGCTGTGGCTGGTGGTGGCGCTGCTGTCCACCCGCCTGCGCATCACGGACTCCGCCCTCGCCGACTCGGTCTTCCTCGACGTCACCGGGCGCACCGCCAAGCGCCTGCTCGAGCTGGCCGGCGACCAGGACGAGTTCACCCTCCCGGTGACCCAGGAGGAGCTCGCCGGCATGGTCGGCGCCTCCCGGGAGCGGGTCAACAAGGCCATCGCCTCGTTCCTGCGCCTCGGCTGGCTCGACCAGCGCGACCGCCGCTACCGCATCACCGACCGCGAGCAGCTCACCCGCCGGGCCACCTGAGCATGGAGCAGCGCCGGGTCGAGCTCACCACCCCCGACGGGGAGATGACGACCTTCGTCTTCCACCCCACCCACGGCGGACCCCACCCCGTGGTGCTGTACCTGATGGACGCGCCGAGCATCCGCCCGGCGCTCATGGACATGGCGTCGCGCCTCGCCACCGCCGGGTACTACGTGCTGCTGCCGTTCCTCTTCTACCGGGGCATGGAGTACCGCGAGCTCGGCACCAGCGACGAGGACATGCACAAGCGCCAGGAGCTGATGGGCACGGTCACGCCCACCAACATCCTCGGCGACGCCGAGGCCCTCCTGGCCTTCGCCGATGCCGACCCGGCCGCGTCCGACGGCCCCGTCGGGGCGGTCGGCTTCTGCATGAGCGGTGGCCTCGTCGTGTCGATCGCCCGAGCGATGCCCGAGCGGGTGCAGGCCGGCGCCTCGATCCACGGCGCCTGGCTCGTCCGGGACGGCGACGACTCCCCCCACCTCGGCCTCGACGCCGTGGAGGCCGAGCTGCACTTCGCCTGGTGCGCCGACGACCCCACCGCGCCGGTGGAGGACCGCGAGGTCATGGAGCAGGCGCTGCGCGACGCCGGCGTCACCTACACCCTCGACTGGCACGACGACGCCGTGCACGGCTTCGCTCCGCCCGGGCCCCGGTACCACCGGGAGGCCTCCGAGCTGCACTGGGAGCGGGTCCACTCGCTCCTCCGCCGCCGAGTCGGCTAGAGACCTGACGGCCCGTTGCTCGACGGGTCCCGTCCGAAGGATCTGGCAGCGGCTGCGGAACAAGGCCCTGGCGGGCTACGTTCCGCCTCCGATGCCAGATCTCAGGAGTAGCGGTCGAGGATGCTGGACTCGGCGAGGCGGGCGAGGCCGTCCTTGATGGAGCGGGCCCGGGTCTCGCCGACGCCGCCGACGTCGTCAAGGTCATCGATGGTGGCCCGCATGATCTTCTGCAGCGAGCCGAACCGCTCGACGATGGCCTCGATGATGGAGTCCGGCAGGCGGGGGATGCGGGACAGGAGGCGGTACCCGCGGGGCTGCACCGAGGCGTCGAGGTCGAGGGTGCCGGGCAGGTGCAGCATGGAGGACACGGTGCGCAGGTCGAGCAGGTCCTCGGTGCCGAGGTCGGCGAGGGCGGTCATGGCCTCGTCGAGGTGCCAGCTGCTCTCCTCGTGGAAGTAGTCGCGCACGACCTGGCGGCGTTCGTCGTCGACCCCGCCCATCAGCTCGTCGAGCTGCAGGCGCACGAGGCGGCCGTCGGTGCCGAGCTCGACGATGTCGGAGGCGAGCTCGTCGGCGATGCGGCGGACCATCTCCGTGCGCTGCAGCACGGTGACGACGTCGCGCACGGTGACCAGGTCCTCGACCTCGAGGGCCGAGAGGTTGGCCGACACGTCGTCGAGGCGGTTGCGGTAGCGCTCGAGGGTCTGCAGCGCCTGGTTGGCCCGGTTCAGCAGGATCGGGATGGGCTGGAGCGGGTGCTTCTCGTCCCCGACGTAGACCGCGATGACCTGCTGGTCCTCCGACACCGACACGACGGTGACGTCGATGGAGCGGGCGACCCGCTCGGCGGTGCGGTGCCGGGTGCCGGTCTCCGACGTGGGGACGTTGGGGTTCGGCACCAGGTGGACGTTGGCCCGGGCGATGCGGGTGGCATCGGGGGCCAGGATGATGGCGCCGTCCATCTTGGCCAGCTCCGACAGGCGCTGGGGGCTGAACGCAGCGTCGAGCAGGAAGCCGCCCGAGCAGATGTTCAAGACGTCGGGGCCGTCCCCGACCACGATGAGGGCGCCCATCTCCGCCTGCAGGATGCGATCCAGGCCTTCGCGCAGCGGGGCGCCCGGCGCCACGAAGGCGAGGGCCTCCAGCATCGCGGGTGAGGTCCTGGACGGCACCTTCACAGACTATCCGTGCCGGTCCAGCCCGACCGCTGCGATGGCCTCGCGCAGCCCGCGCGCGCGGATCGCCTGGCAGCCCGCGGGCGGCTCGGGGGCGGTGGTGGGCACGAGGACGCGGCGGAAGCCGAGGCGGGCGGCCTCGGCGAGGCGGCGGTCGATGCGGCCGACCTGGCGGAGCTCACCGGCGAGGCCGACCTCGCCGCACGCGACGAGGTCACCGGGCACGGGCACGCCGGTCATGGCCGACACCACCGCCAGCGCCACCCCGAGGTCGGCGGCAGGCTCGGTGGCCCGCACGCCACCGGCGACGGTGACCCACACGTCGAGGTTGGCGGCGGACACGCCCACCCGCTGGTCGAGCACCGCCAGCAGCATGCCCAGGCGGCTGCTCTCGACGCCCTGTCCCTGGCGGCGTGGCGTGGGGATGGTGGTGGGCGCGAGCAGGGCCTGGACCTCGACCAGCAGCGGCCGGCCGCCGTCCAGCACCGGGATCACGACCGAGCCGGCCTCGCCGGTGCGACGATCGGCCAGGAACAGGGCGCTCGGGTCCTCGACGCCGACCAGGCCGGCGTCGGACATCTCGAACACGCCGAGCTCGCCGGTGCCGCCGAAGCGGTGCTTGACGGCGCGGAGCAGGCGCAGGGCGTGGTGGCGGTCGCCCTCGAAGGAGAGCACGGTGTCGACCAGGTGCTCCAGCACCCGCGGGCCGGCCAGCCCGCCGTCCTTGGTGACGTGGCCGACCAGCACCACGGCCACGCCGCGTGCGCGGGCCTCGGTGACGAGGCGCTGGGCGCACTCGCGCACCTGCCCGACCGCGCCCGGGGCGGACGCCAGCTCGGGGTCGTGCACGGTCTGGATGGAGTCCACGACCATGACGGCGGGCTGGACCGCATCGAGGTGGGCGAGCACGTCGGGCAGGGCGGTGTCGGCGGCCAGCCACAGCTGGTCGGCGAGGGCGCCGAGGCGCTGGGCCCGCCCCCGCACCTGGGGGGCGGACTCCTCCGCGGTCAGGTACAGGGCCGGCCTGCCGCTGCCAGCCATCGCCGACGCTGTCTGCAGCAGCAGGGTCGACTTGCCGATGCCGGGCTCCCCGCCGACGAGGGTGACCGAGCCCGGGACCAGACCCCCGCCGAGGACCCGGTCCAGCTCCGCCACGCCGGTGGGCATGGGGGCGACGTCCTGATCGGTCACCTCCGCGATGGGACGCGCCGGCGTCGCCGGGGCCCCGACGCTGCGGGTGACCGAGGACGTGCGCTCCTCCACCAGGGTGTTCCACTCGTCGCAGCCGGTGCAGCGCCCGGCCCACACCGGGGCGCCCGCTCCGCAGGAGGAGCAGCGGAAGGTGGAGCGGCGGGGCCGGGAGGATCGGGGCCGGGTCGTGGTCACCGGGCCATCCTCCCCGGACCCCCCGACAAGAACGCGGATGGCTAGGTGCGCACGGGGGTCGACCGTCGCCGGGTGCGGCGCCACATCGCGGCACGGACCAGCACGTAGAGCACCAGCGCGAAGGTGGCAACCGCGGCGACACCCGCCCACACGAGTCGCTCGGAGCGGCTGACCGTGCCCGTCGCCTGCAGCTCGATGACCTCGCGCTCCACCACCGACGGACGCCAGACGGCGCCGTTCGAGGCCTGGGTGAGGGCGTTGGAGTCCACCGACCCGGGCATGCGGACCGCGACCTGCACCTCCACCATCTCGTCGATGGCGGCGCCGAGGCGCTCCTCCAGCAGCTCGATCGGCTCGGCCTCCAGGGCCTCGGCGAGCTCGGGATCCTCGGCGAGCGCACCGGCGCCGGCCGTGAAGTCGACGGTGCCGGTGAAGCGGTAGCGACGCTCGGCGAACGCGTCCTCCCGGGTCAGCCGGAAGTCACGGAACGGGCCGCCCTGCCCCGCCACGTCGTCGATCAGCGTGCCGAGCTCCTCGGGGGTCCCGAAGTCGTGGCGGGCCCGGATCCAGGTGGCGCCGTCGGCCTCCTCCGCCGGCCCGGTCACCTCCCAGCCGGTGTCGGTCAGGTCGCTGAGATCGAGCTCGTCGAGCAGCTCGGGGCGGCGCGACATGGCGTCCTCGTCCAGCGCGACGGCCAGCTCCACCCGGCCGGCGCCGTCCTCGTCGACGGTGACGTTCAGCTCGGTCCGGACCTCGCAGCCGGCGAGCGCCAGCAGGAGCAGCAGGGCGAGCCCGGCGCGGCGCACCCGCACTCAGGTGGTCCGCACGACGAGCATGCTGGTGGGCAGGTGGTGGGACAGCTTGTTCGGCACGGCCCCCACCTTGAAGAACCGGCTCACGCCGGTCATGCCCTTGTTGCCGACGACGACGAGGTCGTAGCCCTGCTCGGCGGTGTCGATGAGCGCACCCACGGGGTCCTTGTCGACCACGAGGGTGTCGATGTCGACCCCGGCGCCAGCGTGGGCGGCAGCCGCCTCGTCGACCACGGACCGTCCCTCGGCCTCCGACGACGCGGTCATGATCGTGAGGCGGGCCCCGGCGGAGCGGGCGACCTCCACTGCTCGGGCCACGGCCTTGTCCGCCGTGGGGGATCCGTCGGTGCCGACCAGGATGCGCGCGTACACGCCGGGAAGCGTAGGCCGGACCGTCCCCGAGCGAAATGTCGTGGATCGTCCACCACCGGTGGTGCGGATCCACGGGATTTTCCTGTGAGGATGGTCGCCATGGCCCTCGACCCCCTGCAGGCCGTCCGCGACATCGCCCTCGGCTTCCCCGAGGCGGTGGAGAAGGAGACGGCCGGCCACCCGACCTACCGGGTGCGAGACAAGGTCTTCGTGGGGTGCGGCCAGGACGAGGAGGGTCGGACGACGATCACGGTGAAGGCGGTGACGGGCGAGCAGGGGACCCTGCTGGCCAAGGGCGACCCCTACTTCCTCCCGAAGTACGTCGGGTCCCGCGGCTGGGTCGGTGTGCGCCTGGACGACGAGACCGACTGGCGCAAGGTCCACGAGCTGATCATCGACTCCTACCGCGAGATCGCCCCCGGGCCGCTGGCGATGAGCATCGGGGTCCGCTCGGCCGAGCGCAGCCGGGCCGCGGCCGCGTTCGTCGCCGTCGGCGGCGTCATCGGCGAGCTGGTCGAGGGCAAGCCACCCAAGGACCAGCAGGTGGCCGAGGACGTCCAGGAGGACGCCGACGACGGGCCCCGCATCGCGCTCGACCCGGACGATCCCGGGTCCTCCACCGTCGAGCTGTAGCCGCGCCCTACTCGGGGGTGGCGGCGGCCTCGAGCTCC
This sequence comes from Salinilacustrithrix flava, assembly GCA_024128875.1. Classification (GTDB taxonomy): domain Bacteria; phylum Actinomycetota; class Acidimicrobiia; order Acidimicrobiales; family Salinilacustritrichaceae; genus Salinilacustrithrix; species Salinilacustrithrix flava. The sequence goes on along the minus strand of JAMYFF010000006.1, from coordinate 272,247 downwards.
TCGACCGACGGGGGCACGAAGCCCTCCGCGGAGCGGAACACGATGACGTCCTCGTTCGTCTCGGGGTCGGGCTCGACGTCGACCGTGACGATCTCGCCGGCGCGGAACTGCTTGTAGAGCAGCTTCTCCGACAGCGGGTCCTCGACGAAGCGCTGGATCGCCCGGCGCAGCGGACGAGCGCCGAGCGTGGGGTCGTAGCCCTTGTCGGCCACGTACAGCTTGGCCGCCTGCGTCAGCTCGATGCCCATGCCCTGGGCCTCCATCTGGATGGCCAGCTTGGCGACGAAGTTGTCGACGATCTGGATGACCTCGTCCTTGCTGAGCTCGTGGAACACGATCGTCTCGTCGATGCGGTTCAGGAACTCGGGCCGGAAGTGGGCCTTCAGGGCGTCGTTGACCTTCTCCTTCATCTTCTCGTAGGAGACGGCCTCGTCGTTCTTGCCGAAGCCGACCGACTGCTTGCGCAGGTCGGCGGTGCCCAGGTTGGAGGTCATGATCAGCACGGTGTTGCGGAAGTCCACCGAGCGCCCCTGGGCGTCGGTGAGGCGACCCTCCTCGAGGATCTGCAGCAGCGTGTTGAACACGTCGGTGTGGGCCTTCTCGACCTCGTCGAAGAGCACGACCGAGAACGGCTTGCGGCGGACGGCCTCGGTGAGCTGGCCCCCCTCCTCGTAGCCGACGTAGCCGGGAGGCGAGCCGACCAGGCGGCTGACCGTGTGCTTCTCCATGTACTCGGACATGTCGAGGCTGATCATCGAGTTCTCGTCGCCGAACAGGAACTCGGCCAGGGTCTTGGCCAGCTCGGTCTTGCCGACGCCGGAGGGGCCGAGGAAGATGAACGAGCCGCTGGGGCGCTTGGGGTCCTTGAGACCGGCCCGGGTGCGGCGGATGGCCTGGGAGACGGCCTTGATGGCGTCCTCCTGGCCGATGACCCGGCGGTGCAGCTCCTCTTCCATGTTGAGGAGCTTCTGGGTCTCCTCCTCGGTGAGCTTGTAGACGGGGATGCCGGTCCACACCGACAGCACCTCGGCCACGGCTTCCTCGTCGACCTCGTCGAAGAGGTCGACGCCGGAGTCCTTGATCTCCTGCTCCTTGGCCTCCTTCTGGCCGAGCAGCTCCTTCTCCTTGTCGCGGAGGCGACCGGCCTCCTCGAAGTCCTGGCGCTCGACCGCGGCCTTCTTGGCCTCGACGACGCCGCCCAGCTCGTTCTCGAGCTCCTTGTAGTCCGGCGGGGTCTGCATGCGCTTGATGCGCAGGCGCGAGCCGGCCTCGTCGATGAGGTCGATGGCCTTGTCGGGCAGGTGCCGGTCGGCGATGTAGCGGTCGGCGAGGTTGGCCGCCGCGACCAGGGCCTGGTCGGTGATGGTGACCCGGTGGTGGGTCTCGTAGCGGTCGCGCAGGCCCTTGAGGATCTCGATCGTGTGGGCCACGGAGGGCTCCTCGACGATGATCTTCTGGAAGCGGCGCTCGAGGGCGGCGTCCTTCTCGAGGTGCTTGCGGTACTCGTCGAGCGTGGTGGCACCGATGGTCTGCAGCTCGCCGCGGGCCAGCATCGGCTTGAGGATGCTCGCCGCGTCGATGGCGCCCTCGGCGGCACCGGCACCCACGAGGGTGTGGAGCTCGTCGATGAACAGGATGATGTCGCCGCGGGTGCGGATCTCCTTGAGCACCTTCTTCAGACGCTCCTCGAAGTCGCCGCGGTAGCGGGAGCCGGCGACGAGCGCACCGAGGTCGAGCGTGTACAGCTGCTTGTTGTGCAGCGTCTCGGGCACGTCGTCGGCCACGATCTTCTGGGCCAGGCCCTCGACGATGGCGGTCTTGCCGACGCCGGGCTCGCCCACGAGGACCGGGTTGTTCTTGGTGCGCCGCGACAGCACCTGCATGACCCGCTCGATCTCGCGGGAGCGACCGATGACCGGGTCGACCTCCTTGTCGCGCGCGAGCTGGGTGAGGTTGCGACCGAACTGGTCGAGCACGAGCGAGCCCGACGGGGTGTCCCCGCTGGTGGAGCCGGCGGCGGCGCCGGCCTTCTCGCCACCACCGCTCGGGCCGCCACCGGCGGCACCGGAGCCCTGGTAGCCCGAGAGCAGCTGGATGACCTGCTGGCGGACCCGGGACAGGTCGGCGCCCAGCTTGACGAGGACCTGGGCAGCGACGCCCTCGCCCTCGCGGATGAGGCCGAGCAGGATGTGCTCGGTGCCGATGTAGTTGTGGCCGAGCTGGAGCGCTTCGCGCAGGCTCAGCTCGAGGACCTTCTTGGCCCGGGGGGTGAAGGGGATGTGGCCCGACGGCGAGGAGCCGCCCTGGCCGATGATCTCCTCGACCTGGCTGCGGACGGCCTCGAGGGAGATGCCGAGGGACTCGAGGGCCTTGGCGGCCACGCCCTCGCCCTCGTGGATCAGCCCGAGCAGGATGTGCTCGGTGCCGATGTAGTTGTGGTTGAGGAGCCGTGCCTCTTCCTGCGCGAGCACGACGACTCGGCGGGCACGGTCGGTGAAACGTTCGAACAAGGCGCTGCCCTCCCTGGGGGTCGACCAGGACTGATCGGGAGACTCGGACCGCCAGTGTATCCCTGCTCCGGAGCGCTCCACCGGGGCGGGGCGCGTGGCGGGCCGGACGGGCCCCCCGGTAGCGTGGGCCGCTGCGCCGGACGGCCCGCCACGGCGCCGAGTCCGGCCATCCACCACCATGCCCACCGATCTCAGCAGCATCCCGGGCGCAGGTGGCGGTCGCCGCCGCGGCCGCTCCGGTCCACCGGGACGCCCTCCTCGCCAGTACGACCCCCCGCTGCTCGGGGACCCCCGTCGCAGCGGCCGCCTCGATGCCCCGCGCCCCCGCTTCGGGCGCCGGCCCAAGGGGCCCAAGGCGTGGACGCCGCGCACCCAGCGCCGCTCCATCCCCTGGTCGAGCCTGTTCATCGCCCTCGGCTTCGTCCTGCTCGGCACCTACATCTGGACCCAGTTCTGGGGTGCGACCCGCGTCGACGTGGCCATCACCGGCCTCGAGGACGGCGCCCAGCTCACCCTGGATGAGGCCAGCGGCCTCGACGTGCGCATCGACGTCGCCCAGCTGGACCTCGAGTCGGGGCTGGAGCCGACGCTGTTCTTCAACGGCCTGCCCGCCGTGGACGACACCTACGAGGTGTCCGAGGACGGCGTGCGCTGGACCCCGCCCCCGCTCGAGGAGGGCGTGCACGAGCTGTCGATGTCGGTCGGCCGTCCCCTCCTCGACGAGGCCGAGTTCAGCTGGGTCTTCGCCGTCGACGGCACCCCGCCGATGATCGAGGTCGCCTCCCCCCAGCCGGCCGTGCCCATCTGCTCGCCGGTCACCGTCACGGGCCGGGCCGAGACCGGGCTGGCGAGCATCACGGTCGACGGCGAGGACCTCGAGCTCGCCGACGACGGCACGTTCACCTTGGAGTACGACAACGCCCCGACCGGCCCGGTGCTGATCCAGGCCCAGGACGTCGCCGGGAACCGGGCCGCCGCCGAGGTCGTCATCCCCGTCGAGTACCCGTCCTCGCAGTCCATGCACGTCACCGCCGCTGCGTGGGGCTACGCCCCGCTGCGTGAGCACATCATCGAGATGGTCGACGCCGGCAAGGTCTCGGCCGTCCAGCTCGACATCAAGGACGAGGGCGGCATCGTCGGCTACGACACCGACGTCGACATGGCCCACGAGATCGGGGCCGTCCGCCAGGAGTACGTGCTCGAGGACGCCATCGAGCTGCTCAAGGGCAAGGGCATGCGCATCATCGGGCGGATCGTGGCCTTCCGCGACGGGCCCATGGCCCGGTGGGCCGTCGACAACGGCCGCATGGACTACGTGATCCAGGACAACGAGGGCGGGATGCTGTCGAAGTACGGCGGCTTCACCAACGTCGCCAACCCCGACGTGCGCCAGTACAACATCGACCTGGCCATGGAGGCCGTCGACCGCGGCGTCGACGAGATCCTGTGGGACTACGTCCGCCGGCCCGAGGGCGACATCGCCGGGATGGTCTTCCCCGGGCTGCAGGTGCCCGAGGGTGGCGACGACCTCGCCGAGAAGCAGGCCGTGAACGACGCCGTCGTGTCCTTCCTGGCCGAGGCCGGCGACCCGCTCCGCGAGGCGTGCGTGTACCAGGGGGCGTCGCTGTTCGGCGTCGCCGCCCGCAACCCCGACGCCATCGGCCAGCCCGTGCCGGCCATCGCCCGCCACGTCGACTACATCGCACCGATGCTGTACCCCTCCCACTGGGTGCGGGGCGAGTACCGGGTCGATCACCCCAACGCCCAGCCCTACGAGATCATCACCAAGTCGCTCACCGACTTCCAGACCAAGGCGGCGGGCTCCGGCGTGGCGTTCAACCTGTGGGTGCAGGACTTCTCCATCGGCATCCCCTACGGGCCGGCCGAGGTGCGGGCCCAGATCGACGCCGCCCGCGACCTGGGCGTGGACAGCTGGCTGCTGTGGAACGCCACCGTGCGCTACACGCCCGAAGCGATCACGCCCGACATCGTGGACCTGCCCGGCGAGGAGTAGCGGCCCTCACCGCGGCGCCGGCAGGTGCTGGCGGAACCAGTCGATGGAGAGGTCGGCCACCTGGTCGAGGGCGCCCGGCTCCTCGAAGAGGTGGGTGGCGCCGGGGACCACCACCAGGTCGTGGGGGCAGCCGAGGTGCGCGGCAGCGCGCCGGTTCAGCGCCAGGACCTCGGTGTCGGCCCCGCCGACGATGAGCCGCGTCGGGGCCCGCACGTGCGCCAGGTGCTCGCCCGCCAGGTCGGGCCGGCCGCCGCGGGACACGACGACGTCGACGAGGTCCGGGCGACGCGCCGCGGCGACGAGCGCCGCGCCCCCGCCCGTGCTGGCACCGAACACGCCGACGCCGAGCCCCTCGACCTCGGCGAGGGCCCGCACGCCCTCGGACGCGGCGAGCAGGCGCTCGGCCAGCAGGTCGATGTCGAAGACGAAGCGGCGGTCTCCGTCCTCCTCGGGCAGCAGCAGGTCGAAGAGCAGCGTGGCGAGGCCGGCGTCGCGCAGGGAGTCGGCGACGTGGCGGTTGCGGGAGCTGTGTCGGCTGCTGCCGCTGCCGTGGGCGAAGAGCACGAGGCCGCTGGCGCGCTCGGGCACCACGAGCGTGCCGGGGAGGCGGCCGGGACCGACGTCGACGGCGACGTCCACGGTGGCGGCCGGGCGCGAGGCGCGCGGCGACGCGCCGGAGGCCTGAGCGAGCAGCAGGGCCACGACCTCGTCGTCGGTCGTCTCGGAGAAGTCCTCGTAGTACGCACCGACGGCGCCGAAGCCGGACGGTGCGGCGAGGCACAGGACGGCGTCGGCGACCGCCTCCAACCGAGCGACCGCGGCGGGTGAGCCGACCGGCACCGCCACCACGATCCGCGCCGCGCCCTGGGCCCGGGCCACCCGGACGGCAGCCTCGGCGGTCGACCCCGTGGCGAGGCCGTCGTCGACGACGAGCACCGTCCGGCCCGCCAGGCTGCGCTGCTCCCGGCCGGGGCGGAAGCGGTGGGCGCGGGCCTCGACCTCGGCTCGCTCGGCGGCGATCGTGCGATCGACGGCGGCCTCCGACGGGGCGACCGCCCGCATGATCCGCTCGTCGTGGACGACGACGCCCCCTTCGCCGACCGCCCCCATGGCCAGCTCGCGGTGCCCGGGCACGCCGACCTTGCGGACGATGATCACGTCGAGCGGTGCTCCCAGGCGCGTGGCCACCTCCGCAGCCACGGGCACGCCGCCGCGGGGCAGCCCGGCGACGAGGACCTCGGGTCCGAGGTCCACGCCGGCGAGCGCATCGCCGAGGAGCTCACCGGCCTCGACCCGATCCCGGAACGGCAGCCTCACGTCCGTGCCCGTCGGAATGCGCATGCCCCAGGCGTACCCGACCAGCACGCCGTTGACCACCCCCATCTGCCGGGACGCCCGGAGCCGCGACCCGTCCGGCGCCGCGCGCCCGACGGCGACTGCGGCCCTGTCCGAAGGCCCCAGTAGCCTCCGGCCATGGGTTCCAACCCGCTGCTCGACTTCCCCGGCGCCGAGGGCCACCTCGCGCTGATCGACGAGCGCCTGCTGGCTGCCGTCACCACCGACGACCCCCAGCTCACCGAGATGACCTCGCACCTGATCCGGGCCGGGGGCAAGCGCCTGCGCCCGATGCTCGGCGTGCTCGCAGCCGCGACCTCGACCGAGGTCACCGTCGACGTCATCGACGGCGGCGTCTCCGTGGAGCTGGTCCAGGTCGGGTCGCTCTACCACGACGACGTCATCGACGAAGCCGACTCCCGGCGGGGCGTCCAGTCGGTGAACGTGCGCTGGAACAACCTCACCGCCATCCTCGCCGGCGACTTCCTCCTGGCCAAGGCATCCGAGATCGCCGCCTCGCTCGGTACCGAGGTCGCCGCGCTGCTGGCCCGGACCATCGGCCGCCTGTGCGAGGGCGAGATCCTCGAGCTGCGCCACGCCTACTCCACGGCCCGCACCGAGGACGCCTACTTCGCCGCCGTCGAGGGCAAGACCGCGTCGCTGTACGCCACGGCCTGCCGCATCGGCGCCATCGTGGGCGGCCTGCCACGGGACGAGGTCGACGCCCTCACCGACTACGGGGTCAGCTTCGGCATGGCCTTCCAGCTGGTCGACGACGTCCTGGATCTCGTCGCCACCGAGGAGGAGCTCGGCAAGCCCGCCGCCCACGACCTCACCGAGGGCATCTACAACCTCCCGGTGCTCCGGGCGCTGCAGTCCGACGTCGGCGAGGAGCTGACCGGCCTGCTCGGGTCGCCCATCGAGGGCGCCGAGCGCGAGGCCGCCCGGTCCCTCGTGCTCCAGTCCGGCGGCATCGAGGAGACCATGGCCGAGGCCGAGCGCCACGCCCGCCGGGCCCAGGACGCGCTGGCGCCGCTGCCGGACTCGCCGGCCAAGGCCGCGCTGCACGACGGTGTGGACCACGTCCTCGGCACCGTCGCCGCCGCCCGCCCCTGAACCCGCCGGCGGGGGACGCACTCGCCCTGGGAACTGGCAGTACCCATGTTGCGCGACACCACCCTTGACACGCGTGCACACGTAGGACATATATATGTCATGCCTCACACGTCGAACGCATCCCTCCTGCCCATCACCGCCCGGGAGGACTTCGTCGCCTCCGTCGAGGAGCGCCTGCACCACGGCACCGTCCCCGCCGCCATGGCCCTCACGGACCTGGACGACTTCGCCGAGGTCAACGAGAGGTACGGGCACGACGCCGGCGACGCCGTGCTCCTGGCCTGGGAGAAGGTGCTGCACGCCAACATGCCGGGGGACGCGCTCGTGTCGCGGTTGGGCGGTGACGAGTACGCCGTGCTCCTGCCGGGTCAGTCGGCGGAGAACGGGTTGGTGCTCCTCGACGAGATCAGGGCGCACCTCGCCTCGCGTGCGATCGCCGACGTCGGGCACGTGACGGCGTCGGTCGGGGTGGCCGCGGTCCCACCCCACGCCGCCACCGGCGAGGAGCTCCTCCGGGCCGCCGGCCAGGCACTGATGCGGGCCAAGCGCGAGGGACGGGATCGCATCGCCATGTACGTCGAGGAGAAGATGGTCCTCAAGAGCAACTACTACAGCCGCGCCGACCTCGACCGGTTGTCGAAGCTGTCCGATGCCACCGGGCGCACCGAGGCATCGCTGCTGCGCGAGGGCCTCGACGACCTGCTCGGCAAGTACGGCGACCGCTTCTGACCCGCTACTGCTCCGGCTTCAGCGTCGGGAACAGCACGACGTCGCGGATGGACGTGGTGCCGGTGAGCAGCATGATCAGGCGGTCGATGCCGATCCCGAGGCCGCCGGTGGGCGGCAGGCCGTACTCCATGGCCCGGAGGTAGTCCTCGTCGAGGGCCATGGCCTCGTGGTCGCCGGCGTCCTTCTGGCGCACCTGGTCCTCGAAGCGAGCGCGCTGCACGTCGGGGTCGACGAGCTCGGAGAACGCGTTGCACAGCTCCCGGCCGGCGACGATGGCCTCGAAGCGCTCGGTGACGCCGGGCTGGTCCCGGTGGGCCCTCGACAGCGGCGACACCTCCTCGGGGTAGTCGGTGACGAAGATCGGACCCCAGAGGCCGTGCTCGGTGGTCTTCTCGTAGATCTCGAGGATCAGCTTGCCGGTGCCCCACGACTCCTCGACCTCGACGCCGTGCTCGGTGGCCACGGCCCGGACCTCGTCGATGGGCTGGCCGACGTCGAGGCGCACGCCGATGGCGTCCTCGATGAGCTCGACCATCGACGCCCGACGCCACGGCGTGGACAGGTCCAGCTCGCGGTCGTCGTAGGTCAGCGTGGTCGTGCCGTGGAGCTCGGTGGCGAGGTGGGCGACGAGGTCCTCGACCAGCGCCATCATGTCGGTGTAGTCGGCGTAGGCCTGGTACAGCTCGAGCATCGTGAACTCGGGGTTGTGCCGGGTGGAGATGCCCTCGTTGCGGAACACCCGCCCGATCTCGTACACCCGCTCGAAGCCGCCGATGACGAGGCGCTTCAGGAACAGCTCTGGAGCGATCCGCAGCTTGAGGTCGACGTCGAGCGCGTTGTGGTGCGTGGTGAACGGCGTGGCCGCCGCCCCGCTGGCCACGTGCTGGAGCACCGGGGTCTCGACCTCGACGAAGTCGCGGTCCTCGAGCCAGCGCCGGATGAGGCTGATCGTGCGGCTCCGGGCGCGCAGGGCCACAGCGGCCTCCGGGTTGGCCCACAGGTCGGCGTAGCGCTGGCGGTAGCGCAGGTCGGTGTCGGTGATGCCGTGGAACTTGTCTCCGAAGCCGCGGCGGGCCTGGGCCAGCGGCACGAAGGACGTCACCTTGATCGACAGCTCACCGCGCTTGGTCCGCACGACCTCGCCCGTCGCACCGATCCAGTCACCGAGGTTCAGCTTCACGAACCGGTCGAAGCCGTCGAGCACCTTCGACAGGGCGAAGAGCTGGATCTCGTCCCCGGTGCTGCCCTCGCGCAGGGTGGCGAAGGCGAGCCTTCCCTGGTCGCGCAACAACATGACGCGACCTGCCACGGTGACGGTGCGGTCGGTCTCCTCCCCGTCGGCCAGGTGGTCGAACTCGGCCAGGACGGCGCCGACCCGGTCGGTCACGTCGAGGCGGTAGGGCGGATCGAAGGGGGTGTCGTCAGACATGGGAGTTCTTCTCGTGGATGATCCGCAGGCCGTGCAGCGTCAGCCACGGCTCGTGGTGCTGGATGGTGGCGGACAGCGGGGCGATGAGGCCGGACAGCCCACCGGTGGCGACCACCGTGCAGGGCTGGTCGAGCTCGGCCTGGAAGCGCTCGACCATGCCGTCGACCACCGCGGTGAAGCCGTAGACCGCACCGGACTGCATGGACTCGATGGTGGACCGCCCGATGACGTTGCTCGGCTCGACGAGCTCGACCCGGCGGAGCGCGGCGGCGCGGCCGAAGAGGGCGTCGAGGCTGATGTCGATGCCGGGGAAGATCGCGCCGCCCATGTACTCCCCCTTGGCCGAGATGGCCTCGAAGGTGGTGGCGGTGCCGAAGTCCACGACGATCGTCGGGCCGCCGTAGAGGTCCCAGGCCGCGACCGCGTCGGCGATGCGGTCCGAGCCCACCTCGCGGGGGTTGTCGTAGAGGATCGGCATGCCGGTCTTCACGCCCGGCTCGACCACGAGCGCGTCGAAGCCGAGGTAGCGCTCGCTGAAGCGGCGGAGCGCACCGGTGACCCGCGGGACCGATGAGCACACGGCGAAGCCCTGGACGTCCTCGGTCCACCCGAACCCGTGGAAGGCGAGGAACTCCTGGAAGAGCAGGGCGTACTCGTCGGCGGTGCGCTCGACGTTGGTGGCGATGCGCCAGTGGTCGAGCAGGTCCGAGTCGGCGACCCGGTTCGGCGGTTCGACGCCGGACTCCAGGTCGTACAGGCCGATCACGGTCTGCGTGTTTCCGACGTCGATGGCGAGCAGATTCACGGGGGGCGACGCTACGCGACCCCTCCGGAGCCGTCCTCATCCGATGCGTCCGGCCACTCCGGATCGATGTCGAGGGCACCGGCGAGGTGGCGGGCGTAGAGGTCGCGGAAGTCGATGGTCGCCTCCAGGTGGGCCAGGATCGCCTCGTTGCCGACGGAGACCCGTCCGAGCAGCACGTGCTCCCGCGGCACGTCGAGCCGCTGGAGGAGCTTGAGCTCGTCGACGCCGACGCGGACCCGCATGGCCTCGGCCACGATGTCGGCCAGCATCTCGCGGGAGTAGTGGAACGGCTGGGGTCCCCGGGCCGCCTGCACCCAGCTGCCGAGCGGGCCGAGCAGGACCTCCGGGTCGAACCCCTCCCGGGTGCGCAGGAAGCCGGCGTCGACGAACGTGTCGAGCACGGCGTCGCGGTCGCCGGTCATGAGCGCAGCAGCCAACCGACGCAGGCGCACGAGCTGGTCGGGCGTGAGGCGGGACACGCAGCCGAAGTCGAGGAAGGTGACCCGGCCGTCCTCGTGGAACAGGAAGTTCCCGGGGTGGGCATCGACGTTGACGACCCCGTGGTCGTAGATCGAGGTGGCCGAGAAGCGGGAGACGACGTTGCCCCACTGGTTGCGCAGCTCGACCGGTTGCTCGAGCGCCGCCGACCACCGCATCGCATCGACGTACTGGCTGGTGAGCACCCGCCGGGTGGACAGGTCCTCGCGCACCGCCGGGATGCCGATCTCCGGGTCGCCGGCGAACATCGCGGCGAACTCGATCTGGTTGGCCGCCTCGATCCGGTAGTCGAGCTCGTCGGTGACCCGGTCCCGGACCTCGTCGATGAGAGCACGCACGTCGACGTCCCCGGCGAGCCCGGCCAGCATCCGCTGCATCAGCCGGGCGAGGGCCGACAGGAGGGCGGCGTTGCGCAGGTCGGCGGCCACCGCATCGGCGACGCCCGGGTACTGGACCTTCACCACCAGCTCGTCGTCGCCGAGGTGGGCCATGTGGACCTGCCCGATCGACGCCGCAGCCATGGGCCGGGGTGAGAAGAAGTCGAACAGCTCCTCGGGCGGAGCGCCGAGCTCGGCGGTGACCACCTCCCGGACCGCGTCGTAGGGCATGGGCGGCGCGTCGGACTGCAGCACCGCCAGTGCGGTGCGGTACTCCTCCGGGATCAGGCCGACGTCGAGGATCGACAGCGCCTGGCCGATCTTCATCGCCGCCCCCTTCATCTCGCCCAGCTCGCGGGCGATGTCCTCGGCGGCGGCGACCAGCCGGCGGTCGGAGGCGATGTCCTGGATCGAGTCACCGCGCAGGGCCCGTGCCTGCGCCATCGCGGCTGCGGCGGCGCCTCGCGCGAGCAGGCGAGCGGGGGTGACGGCCCGGCGGGTGCGGCCGCCCAGGTCCCACGGTCCCTCGGCGCGCCCCATGTCAGCCTCGGACGTCCAACCCGATGTCGAGGGCCGGCGCCGACTGGGTGATCTGGCTGGTGGAGAGCAGGTCGACGCCGGCGGCGGCGTAGGCCGCAGCGGTCTCGACCGTGATGCCGCCCGAGCACTCGAGCAGCGGACGGCGGCCACCGTGATCGGCCGCCCAGCCGTCCGCGATGGCGACCGCCTCGGCGGCCTGGTCGGGCGTGAAGTTGTCGAGCAGGACGGCGTCGCAGCCGGCGGTCAGCGCGGTGCGCAGGCCGTCGAGGTCGTCGACCTCCACGTGGATCGTGCGGGCCGGCCACGCCGTGCGGGCCCGCCGGACTGCCTCCTCGATGCCGATGGCGGCGAGGTGGTTGTCCTTGAACATGACCCAGTCCGACAGGTTCCCCCGGTGGCTGGCGCCGCCCCCGGCCCGGACCGCCGCCTTCTCCAGCGAGCGGAGGCCCGGCGTCGTCTTGCGGGTGTCCCAGATTCGGGCGTCGCCCCCCTCGGCCGCGGCGTCGGCGAAGCGGCGGGTGAGGGTGGCGATGCCGGACAGGTGGCACAGGAAGTTGAGCGCCGTGCGCTCGCCGGTGAGGACGGGGGCGAGCGGGCCGGTGACGGTTGCGACGGTGGTGCCGGCGTCGATGCGGTCGCCGTCGTGGTGGCGCCACGTGACGGTCACGGCCGGGTCGAGCTGGGCGAAGGCCTCGGTGGCGCACGCCGTGCCGGCCAGCACCCCGGCCGCCCGGCTGGCGAACACCGCATCGATGGTGGCGTCGGCCGGAACCAGCGCGGCGCTCAGGTCACCGAGCGGCGTCAGGTCCTCGGCGAGGGCGGCCGCCACCGCAGCGCGGACCGCATGGATCGGGGGTTCGACGGGCACGTCCGACATGGCCGGCAGCCTGCCACGAGCGCCTTTCCGAACTGGCAGTGCTGGTGTAGCGCTTCGGTCGCTGTCGGACCCCCCTGCGTACGGTCGGACGGACTTCCCCCTCTCCCGCACGTCCGAGGAGAGGCCATGCCGCCGACCATCCCACCCGCCGTCCAGGAGCTGCTGGAGGAGCAGCACCACCTCATCACCACCGCTCAGATCCGCGACCGCGGGTGCCCGGCATCCCGGCTCACGCGATTGCGGGACGCCCATGTCCTCGAGCGGATCGATGGCCGGGTCCACGGCACCCCCGGCGTGCCGATGACCTGGGAGCGCCGGATGCTCGCCACGGGGGTACCGGTCCGGCTCGACGTCGAGATCGACGGACCGCACCACCGCACCGACGAAGGGCGGCGACGTGACGCCCGGCGTGATGCGGTCCTCCGGCGCCTCGGGTGGGAGGTCCTGCGCTTCGACGAGGAGGCGGTGATGTACGCACCGGGTGGGGTCGTCTACGAGGTGCGCCGAACGCTCGAGCGACTCGGCGGTTGGACCGGGCGCTGCTGACGTCGCGCTACACCAGGACTGCCAGTTCGAGAAGGCGGTCCCGCACAGGTCGTGGGGCAGACTGCCGGCGATGGAGGTGCTCGATCTGCTCGTGCTCGGATCCGGGGTCGCCGGGCTCTCGGCGGCGGTGCGTGCCGCCGACGTGCACGGCATGCGGGTCGGCGTCCTGACCAAGGCCGAGCTGCACCAGGCCACCACCCGCTGGGCCCAGGGCGGCGTGGCTGCGGTGCTCGGGGGCGACCCCGACTCCACCGACCTGCACCTGGCCGACACCCTCGGCGCCGGCGCCGGCCTGTGCGACCTCGACGCCGTCCGGGTCCTCGTCGACGAGGGTCCGGTCCGCGTCAACGAGCTGATCGCCCTCGGCGCGATGTTCGACCAGGACGAGGGCGGCCAGTACCTGCTGGCGCGGGAGGGCGGGCACAGCCACCCGCGCATCCTCCACGCCGGCGGGGCGGCGACCGGCGTCGAGGTCGAACGGGCCCTCGTGGAGGCGGTGCAGAAGACGGCCGCGGTCCTGCTGGAGCGGACCTTCGCGCTCGACCTGCTCGTGGAGGGCGGGCGCTGCGCCGGCGTGACCGCCATCGACGAGCACGGCGAGCGGATCGAGGTCCAGGCCCGCAACGTGCTGCTCGCCACCGGCGGCGGCGGCCAGCTGTTCTCGGTCACCACGAACCCCCTCGAAGCCACGGGCGACGGCATGGCCATGGCCCTGCGGGTCGGCGCCGCGCTGGCCGACGTCGAGTTCGTCCAGTTCCACCCCACCGCGCTGCACCACGAGGCCATGCCCCGGCCGCTGCTCTCCGAAGCCCTCCGCGGCCACGGTGCGTTCCTCCGCGACGCATCGGGCGAGCGCTTCGTGGACGAGCTCCAGCCCCGCGACGTCGTCAGCCGCGCCATCACCGCGCAGCTCCAGGCCGACCGGACCGAGCACGTCTGGTTGGACGCCACGGTGCTCGACCACTTCGACGAGCGCTTCCCCACGATCAGCGCGGCGCTGGCCGTCGTCGGGCTCGATCCCACGACCGACTGGCTGCCCGTCGCCCCCGCCGCGCACTACACGTGCGGCGGGGTGCTCGCCGATCTCGACGGCGCGTCGTCACTGCCCGGGCTGTGGGTCGCCGGCGAGGTGGCCTGCAACGGCGTGCACGGCGCCAACCGCCTGGCGTCGAACTCGCTGCTCGACGGCATGGTGTTCGGACCCCGGGTGGTGGAGGCCATCGACGCCGGCAAGGACGCGCCCGAGCCCACCGGCGCGATGCGGGCCCTGTTCGGCGGCGCACCGGACAGCACCGCCATCCCGGGCCGAACGCTGGACGGCGTTGTCGACGTCGCGCCCACCACCGGCGACGAACCCGGGACGACGGCCGAGGCGCGGGACCGCCTCCAGCGGGCGATGACCGCCCACGCCGGCGTGCTGCGCGACGACGGGTCGCTCGACATCGCCCTCGCCGAGGCGGTGCAGGCCTTCGCCCGCCCGGTGGACGACGTGGCTTCGGCCGAGGTCCACAACCTGGCCACCCTCGGGTTCGCCCAGGTCGTGGCGGCCAAGGCCCGGACCGAGACCCGGGGATCGCACACGCGGACGGACCACCCGGACGCAGACGAGGACCTCGAGGTGCGCTTCGTCGTCACCTCGGCCCCGGCCTGACCGCCGCGCGACACCAGAACTGCCAGTTCGGAGAGGCGCCGTCCCGGTCGAGCGGGCGCGCGACACCACGACTGCCAGTTGGATGGGGCCTCAGCGGGTGGGGGCTTCGACCTCGAGGTAGCGGTGGGGAGCGGGGCCGCGGGTCTGCTCGGCGAGCAGCTCGGCGGTGACCTCGTCGATCTGGTTGTTCTCGGTGTCGACGTGGACCACGCGGGGCTCGTAGTGGGCGAGCTCGGCCTGCTCGTAGTCGGCGTAGCTGATCATGATGACCTTGTCGCCGGGGCTGACGAGCCGGGCGGCCGCACCGTTGAGGCACACCACACCGGAGCCGCGAGGACCGGCGATCGTGTAGGTCTCGAGGCGGGCGCCGTTGTCGACGTCGACGATCGCGACCTGCTCGAACTCCATGATGTCGGCGGCGTCGAGGAGGTCCTCGTCGACGGTGACCGACCCCACGTAGTGGAGGTTCGCGTCGGTGACGGTGGCGCGGTGGATCTTGGACTTCATCATGCGACGGCGCACGTGGATCAGCTCCTCACGGTGGGCGCCGCCGTGCTCTCCGTTGCGCACGGAGCGGGAGCGGTCACCCCCAGGTTGTCGATGAGACGGGTGGAACCGAAGCGCACGGCGGCCAGCAGGCGCAAACCGAGCGCGTCGGTGGGGTCGATGGCGGACGGGACGGTGAGATCGGAGACCCGGACGACCTCGGCGTAGTCGAGCTCGGCGAGGGGCTCCTGGGCGACGACGCCGGCGATCGCGGCGCGCACGGCGCCGGGCTCGCGCTCGCCGGCGAGGACGGCGGCGGCGCCGGCGCGCAGGGCCCGGTGCACGACCGGCGCAGCGGCCCGCTGCTCGGGTGAGAGGTAGGCGTTGCGGCTGGACATGGCCAGGCCGTCGTCCTCGCGCACGGTCTCGCAGCCGACGACCTCGACCGGCATGGACAGGTCGGCGACCATGCGGCGAACCACGGCCAGCTGCTGGAAGTCCTTCTCGCCGAAGTAGGCCCGGCAGGGCCCGACGATCGAGAAGAGCTTGGCCACGACGGTGGCCACGCCGGCGAAGTGGGTGGGCCGGGACGCGCCCTCCATGTGCTCGGACACGCCTGCGACCGAGACGGTGGTGGCGAGCAGGCCACCGGGCACCGGGTCGGGGTACATCTCTGCGACCGACGGCACGAACAGCAGGTCGACGCCGGCACCCTCTGCGAGCGATGCGTCGCGCTCGAGGTCGCGGGGGTAGTCGTCGAGGTCCTCGTGGGCCGCGAACTGGAGGGGGTTCACGAAGATCGACGTGACGACGACGTCGGCCTCGGCCCGGGCGGCTCGCATCAGCGAGACGTGGCCCTCGTGCAGGTAGCCCATGGTGGGCACGAAGCCGACCCGGTGGCCGGCGGCCCGCTCGGCGTCGAGCACGGCCCGCAGCTCGGCGACGGTGGCGATCCGCCTCATGCCGGCACCCCGGCGCCGTCGTCGACCAGGCGCTGGGCGGCCTCGGCCAGCACGGCGTAGATCGTGCGCTCGTCCTCGGGGATGGCGGCGAGGTGACGGGCCACGGTGGCGCGGTCGCCCCGGGCGACCGGTCCGGTGAGCGCGGCGGCCGGCCCGACCTCGGCGACGTTGTCGAGCGCGCCACGGGCGAGGTCGAGGTAGGCCTCGAGCGGCACGCCGACCTGGCGGGCCAGGCGCTCGACCTGGCCGAGGAGGGCGACGAGGTGGTTGGCGGCGACCGCCGCAGCGGCGTGGTAGGCGGTGCGGTCCTCGTCGGCGATCTCCACGGCCCGACCGCCGAGCGCCTCCACGGCCTCGGTCGCCACCGGATCCCCGGCCACGGCGAACCAGGCGCCCGCGAGCCGGCGGGCACCGATGTCCGCATCGGGCAGCGACACCAGCGGGTGCACCGAGGCGACCCGCAGGTGGGGCGCCAGCACGTCCAGCCCGAGCGAGCCGGCCACGTGGGCCACCACCGCGTCACCCGGGGCCAGCGAGGCGGCGAGGTCGGCCACGTCCCCGTCGGGGACGGCGAGCAGCACGATCCGGGCGCCGGACGTCGCCGTGGCCGGATCGTGGTCGCGGCCGAGGGGCCCGTCGACGCGCCATCCCGCGCTGGTCAGCGCGGTGGCCAGGGCGCCGCCGGCCCGTCCGGGGCCGATGATGCGCGCGTCGAAGGCAGACATGCTCGCTCCGATGGTTCGTGGATCCAGCCCCGTACGGGTGCCGGTCAGGGGTTGGAGGATAGCGGCCCGAGGTGGTCGACCTGCCCCTCGGCGTCGCGCTCCCAGCCCTCGGGCACGATGTCGGGCGCCAGCTCCGAGAGCGGCGCGAGCACGAAGCGGCGCTCGAACATGCGCGGGTGGGGCACGGTGAGGTCCGGGTCGTCCAGCTCGATGCCGTCGATCCACAGCACGTCGACGTCGAGGGTGCGGGGCCCCCAGCGGACGTCGCGCACCCGACCGGCCGCGGACTCGATGCGCTGGCAGATGGCGAGCAGCTCCAGCGGCGTGATCGGCGGGAGCGTCCGGTCGGTCGACAGGTCCTCGGGCGGGCGGGACGGACCGCCGCCAGGCGCGATGGGCAGGTCGAGGGCGACCACGATGTTCAGGTAGCGGTCCTGCTCGGGGCCGCCGACCGGGTCGGTCTCGTACACGTCGGACACCCCGGTGACCCCGGGCAGCGAGGACACGGCGTCGCGCAGGTGCGCTCGCCGGTCGCCGAGGTTGGACCCCAGCCCGAGGAGCACCCGGGTCACGGGCGGGTGCGGTGCAGCCGCACCGCGGTGGCCTCCACGTCGCGCGGGATGGGAGGGCGCAGCTTGGTGATGGTGACGGTGACCGCCTCGGTGCGGGGGTCGAGGTCGAGCACCGCGTCGGCGGCCAGCGAGGCGACCCGCTCGAGCAGGGCCACGGGAGCGTCGGCGACCGCGTCGGCGACGGCGATGGCCACCGCGCCGTAGTCGACGGTGTCGGCCACGTCGTCGGAGCGGCCGGCGGCGTCGAGGTCGACGGTGAGCTCGAGGTCGATGGACAGCGGCTGGGCGTGGACCCGCTCGGCCTCGGGGACGCCGACGTTGGCGAGGACGCGCAGACCCCGGATCTCGATGGCGCCCGGGCTCATCGGGTGCTCACGCGTCCTCGTCGGGGTCCACCGCCGGCAGCGGGTCGGGTTCGTCGACCGAGACGGTGGTGGTGCCCGGGGCGGGGAGCCGGGGGACCAGCGCCACGAGGCTGCGGGCGTCGGGGCCGAGCTGGCGGTGGAGCAGCTGCTCGACGACCGAGATGGCCTGCGGGCCCCCGGGGACGAGCTTGTTCCACAGCACGTAGGCGGCCATGAGCCCGCTGAGCCGGTCGCCCAGCTCGTCCTGGTGCAGCACGAGCTTGCCGCCCTGCAGCAGCAGCTGGCGCAGCTCGGGGAACAGGCGGCTGAGGTAGGCCTCCTGGTCGTCGCTGCGGGTGAAGGGGCGGTGCCGCCAGGGCATGCCCATCTCGTCGTAGTTGTGCAGGTTGTGCGGGGAGACGGCCAGCGAGACGACCATCGTGAAGCCCTGCTCGCGCAGCCAGATGATCTCCTCCTGGCGGCGCACCTTGCGATGGTTGGCCCCGTAGCCGCCGGGGCGCTCGCAGACGGCGAGCTTGCCCTGCAGGATCCAGGTGAAGTTGCGGGGCTCGATGCCCTGGGCCCACTTGCCGCGCAGCACCATCAGGTGCCTCCCGAGCCGTGCAGCGTGGCGACCGCGCCGAGCGCGGCCACCGTGGCGCGGACGTCGTGCACTCGGATCATGGCGGCTCCCATGGTGGCAGCCCAGCAGGCGGTCGTGATCGATCCCTCCAGGCGGTCCTCCGGTCCGGGCCGTTGGTCGGTGCCGTCGGCCTCGGCCAGGACCGCGCCGAGGAAGCCCTTGCGGCTGGTCCCGACCGCCACCGGGATGCCGGTGTCGACCAGCTGATCCAGGGCCCCGAGGAGGGCCCAGTTGTGCTCGAAGGTCTTCCCGAAGCCGATGCCGGGATCGATCCAGATCTCGTCCGCGCCGGCATCGCGGCCGCGCTCCTCGGCCGCCACGAGGAACGCCCGCACCTCGGCGACCACGTCGTCGTAGTGCGGGTCGTCCTGCATCGTGCCCGGCTCGCCGAGCATGTGCATGGCCACCCAGCCTGCGCCGGCCTCGCCGGCGACGTGCTCGAGCGACGCGGAGACGTCGTTGAGGATGGTGGCGCCGGCGGCCAGCGCCTCGCGGGCGACCTCGGCGTGGCGCGTGTCGATCGAGAGCCGGGCGCCCGCGGCGGCGACGTCGTCGACGAGCGCCTCGATGGTGGGAACGACGCGGGCGAGCTCGGTGTCGATGCCGACCGGCTCGGCCCCCGGACGGGTGGACTCCCCCCCGACGTCGATGATGTCGGCGCCCTCGGCGAGCAGCTGGCGGCCCCGTTGGACCGCGGCGTCGGGGTCCGCCCAGGAGCCACCGTCGGAGAAGGAGTCCGGGGTGACGTTCAGGACGCCCATGACCAGCGGTCGCATCGGCTGGTCACCCTATCGACCGCCCGGCGGCCCCGAACCCGGACTGGACCGGCCGCGGCGGGAGCGGGCTATGGTCATCGACCGGTGGAGTGACGAAGTCCGGTGAGATCCCGGCACTGACCCGCAACGGTGATGTCCGAGGCCTACGAGCCGAGGGCGAGTCCGGTCGAACCCTCCTCCGAGCGAACCATGTGACCCTCGAGGCAAGGGGTTGGTTCGACCGGCAACCCCTGTCGATCGAGCAGACCGGATCCTCGACGACAGGAGGTACCGAATTGCGCTCCCCCATCCGAACCCGCCTCGCGGCGGTCCTCGCCGCGCTCGCCCTGGTGCTCGCCGCCTGCGGTGACGACGACACCGGCATCGCCGCCAGCGGCGACCCGGCCGACACCGACGCTGCCGAGGACACCACCGAGGCTGCCGAGGGCGCCGAGGACGGTGCCGGCGAGGCCACGTTCCCCGTCACGGTCACCGTGGACGGCACCGACACCACGATCGAGGCCGAACCGCAGGCCATCGTCTCGCTCTCGCCCACGGCGACCGAGATGCTGTTCGCCGTCGGCGCCGGCGAGCAGGTCGTCGCCGTCGACGACTTCTCCAACTTCCCCGATGACGCCCCTGTCACCGACCTCTCCGGGTTCGACCCCAACGTGGAGGCCATCATCGGCTACGACCCCGACCTGGTGATCCTGTCCGGTGACCGCAACGACGTCGTCGCCGGGCTCGCTGCCGTCGACGTCCCCACGATCGTGCTGCCGTCGGCCATGACGATCGAGGACACCTACACCCAGATCGAGGTCGTCGGTGCGGCGACGGGTCACGTCGGCGACGCAGCCGAGGTCGTCGCGAACATGCAGACCGACATCGAGGAGCTGGTCGCCCAGCTGCCCGAGCAGGGCGAGCCGCTGACCTACTACCACGAGCTGGACGACACGCTCTACAGCGTCACGTCCGACACCTTCATCGGCGAGATCTACGGCCTCGCCGGCCTGGAGAACGTGGCCGACTCCGCGGACGGCGCGGCTGATGCCGGCGGCTACCCGCAGCTGTCGGCGGAGTTCCTGATCGACGCCGATCCCGACCTGATCTTCCTGGCCGACACCAAGTGCTGCGGCCAGGACGCCAGCACCGTGGCCGAGCGCCCGGGCTGGAGCGAGATGAACGCCGTCCAGCAGGGCGACGTCGTCGAGCTGGACGATGACATCGCCTCCCGCTGGGGTCCGCGGATCGTGGACTTCCTCGCGGCGATCGTCGAGGCCACGGCCGACGTCGACGCCGGCGTGGCCGGTTGAGCGGCCGGTCATGACGACGGCGACCGACGGTCCGGGTCTCACCACCGGCCCGTCGGTCGCGCCCGTCGAACCGCCGGACGGTGACGACATCGTCGGGACGCTGCCCGCAGCGACCGACCTGTCCCCGAGGTGGCTGCTGGCCGGCCTGGCCGCAGTGGCCGTCGCCACGGTCGTCGGCATCGCCACGGGTCCCGTCTCGTTGCCCCTGCACCGGGTCGCCGTCGAGCTGCTCGACCACCTGCCCTTCGTGTCGCTCGACTCCGGGCTGTCCGACACCCAACGAGCGATCGTGTGGGAGATACGCACCCCTCGCGTCGTGCTCGGCCTGCTCGTGGGTGCGCTGCTCGCCGGCTCGGGTGCGGGCTACCAGGGGGTGTTCCGCAACCCGCTCGCCGACCCCTACCTGCTCGGCATCGCCGCCGGCGCCGGCCTGGGCGCCACCCTGGCGATCGTCACCGGTGCCGGTGACGGCGTCGGCGCCTTCGACGCCATCCCGATGTTCGCCTTCATCGGCGCCCTCGTGGCCGTGGCGATGGCCGCCGCGCTCAGCGTGCGGCGCGACGGATCCGGTGGGCCGGCGACCCTGATCCTGGCGGGCGTCGCCGTGGCGGCGTTCTTCACCGCAGCGCAGACCTACGTGCAGCAGCGCCACGCCGAGACCCTCCGCCAGGTCTACGCCTGGATCCTCGGCCGGCTCTCGACGAGCGGCTGGGACGAGGTCCTCCTGCTCCTCCCCTACGCGCTGGTCTGCGGCGCCGTCCTCGTGCTGGCGGTCGGCGCGCTCGACGTCCTCGCGGTCGGCGACGACGAGGCCCAGGCCCTCGGCCTCCACCCGCGACGCATCCGCATGGCCGTCCTCGTCGCCGCCTCGCTGGCGACCGCCGCCGCCGTGGCGGTCAGCGGGCTGATCGGCTTCGTGGGCCTCGTGGTCCCCCACGGCGTCCGCCTGGTCGCCGGCGTCAGCAACCGCCGCGTCATCCCCCTCTCGTTCCTGTTCGGCGGCGCCTTCCTGGCGCTGGCTGACGTGCTCGCCCGCACGGTGCAGGCGCCAGCCGAGCTGCCGATCGGCGTCATCACCGCTTTCGTCGGGGCACCGTTCTTCCTGTGGATCCTCCGCTCGAGGTCGATGGCATGAGCACGCATCCGGCCATCTCGTGGCGCGCCGTCGGCGTCGAGCTCGGCGGGGCGCCCGTCGTGCGCGACATCAGCCTGGACGTCCCGGCCGGGTCGTGGCTGTCGCTCATCGGCCCGAACGGCGCCGGCAAGACCACGCTGGTGCGCACGCTCGGCGGCACGGTCGACCACGCCGGCGACGTCGAGCTGCTCGGCCGCGACGGGCGGGACCTCAGCGTGCGCGACCGGGCCCGCCAGCTCGCGGTCGTCCCGCAGCACCCGGTGATCCCACCCGGCATGCGGGTGTTCGACTACGTCCTGCTCGGGCGCGCTCCCCACCAGGGCCTCCGGTGCGCCTCGTCGCTCCAGGACCGTCGCCGGTCCCTCGCGGTGCTGCAGCGCCTGGGGCTGGAGGACTTCGCCGACAGACGCGTCGACACGCTCTCGGGCGGTGAGCGCCAGCGAGTGGTGCTGGCTCGCGCCCTGGTCCAGGACACCCCCGTGCTCGTCCTCGACGAGCCGACCGCGGCGCTCGACGTGGGCCACCAGCTCGAGGTGCTCGAGCTGATCGCCGACCTGCGCACCGAGCGCGAGCTGACCATCGTCACGACCGTCCACGACCTCACCGTGGCCGGCCAGTTCGCCGACCTCGTCGCCGTGCTGGCCGACGGGTGCCTCGTCGCCGCCGGCACCCCCCGGGAGGTCCTCACGCCGGACGTGATCGGCGCCCACTGGGGCGTGGAGGCCAGCTGCGACGTCGATGCCGAGGACGGCTCGGTGACCGTGACCGTCCGCCGGCGCAAGGAGCAGCGCCGCCGGCCAGCGACGCCCGCCACCACCGAGCTCGCACCGCACGCCACCGAGGAGGACCACCGATGAGCGACACCCCCACCGACGCACCCCCCACCGAGCACCAGGAACCGCCGGAGCTGCGGCGCGCCGACTCCCTCGTGCTCGTGAACACCGGCAACGGCAAGGGCAAGTCCACCGCGGCCTTCGGCACCATGATCCGCTCGGTCGCTCGGGGTTGGCCGGTCGCCGTCGTGCAGTTCCTGAAGTCGGGCAAGTGGAACACGGGGGAGGAGAAGGTGGCCCGTGACCTCGGCGTCGAGTGGTTCGCCATCGGCGAGGGCTTCACCTGGGACAGCGAGGACCTGAGCCGAGACGAGGCCGTCGCCCGCGAGGCGTGGCGACAGGCGGCGTCGCTGCTCTCCTCGGGCACCCACCGCCTGGTCGTGCTCGACGAGATCACGTACCCGATGAACTGGGGGTGGTTCGACACCGACGAGGTGGTCGCTGCCATCCGGGACCGGTCGCCGAAGGTCAACGTCATCTGCACCGGCCGCGACGCACCGGAGCCGCTGCTCGAGCTGGCCGACACGGCCACCGAGATGCGGGTCCTCAAGCACGCGTACCAGTCGGGCATCCGGGCGATGAAGGGCATCGACTACTAGATGGGCGCGTCGCCCCGCGGGGCGCTCCTCGTGGTCGGCGCCACGAGCGGCGCGGGGAAGTCGACCGTGACCGCCGGCCTGTGCCGCTGGTTCGCCCGGACGGGTGCGACGGTGGCGCCGTTCAAGGCCCAGAACATGTCCAACCACTCGGCGGTGTCGGTCGACGGCGGCGAGGTCGGTCGAGCCCAGGCGATGCAGGCGGCCGCCGCCGGCGTCGATGTCGAGTCGGCCATGAACCCGATCCTGCTGAAGCCCTCGAGCGCGACCGGCAGCCACGTCGTCGTGCTCGGCACGGAGGTGGGGACCACCGACGCCGCCGGCTGGGGGGCGCGCACCGACGAGCTGCGGCCGGTCGTGCTCGATGCCCTCACGTCGCTGCGCCGGCGCTTCGACGTGGTCGTGGCCGAAGGTGCCGGCGGTGCGGCGGAGATCAACCTGCTCGACCGGGATCTGGTCAACCTCCCCCTGGCCCGTGCCGCCGGGATGCCCGCCGTGCTGGTGGTCGACATCGAGCGCGGCGGCGCCTTCGCCGCGGCCCACGGCACGATCGGCCTGTTGCCGCCGCACCTCGCCGGCTGCATCGGCGGCATCGTCCTGAACCGCTTCCGGGGCGACCCGGCGCTCCTCGGTGACGGTCTCGCCGACCTCGAGGCTCGCACCGGCGTCCCGGTGCTCGGCGTGCTGCCCCACCTCGGGCCCGGGGCGCTGCTGGGGACCGAGGACTCGCTGGACGTGGGCACGGTCGTCGACCCCGAGCGGACCGGTTCGGACGACCCCGTGCGCGTGGCCGCCGTGCACCTCCCCCACCTCGCCAACCCGTCGGACCTCGACCCCCTCGTCGCCGAGCCCGACGTCGTCGTGCGATGGGTCCGACGACCGGGCGAGCTGGCTGATGCCGACCTGGTCGTGGTGCCCGGCAGCCGGGCGACCGTCGACGACCTTGCGTGGCTCCGCCGGACGGGCATGGCAGCGGCGCTGGTGGCTGCCGCCGGACGCGGCACCGACGTCGTCGGCATCTGCGCCGGCCAGCAGGTGCTCGGGACGCGGATCACCGACGAGGTCGAGTCCGGCGCCGGCACGGTTGACGGGCTCGGCCTGCTGGAGGTGGAGACCGTGTTCGAGCGGGACAAGGTGGTGCGCCGGCGGACGGGCCGCACCGTCGACGGGCACGCCCAGGTCGCCGGCTACCAGATCCACCTGGGCCGAGCGTGGGGCGACGGGCCGTGGTTGGCGCTCGACCCGGTCGACCCCGGCGGCCCGGCGGAGCGCGAGGGCTCCCGGTCGGCCGACGGGCGCGTGCGCGGGACGAGCCTGCACGGCCTGTTCGACGCCGACGGCGTCCGCGCTGGCCTCTCCGACGTGGCCGAACGACGGGGAAGGACCTTCGCCCCGCACCCCGTGCCCTTCGCCGACCGGCTCGAGGCCCAGCACGACCGGATGGCCGACTGGATCGGCGAGCACCTGGACACCGCCGCCGTGAGCGACCTCACCGCCGGCGCAGCGGCCCCCGGCTCGGAGCCGGGCTGGTGACCGAGGTCGGCCGCCACCTGGCCCGTCCCGCTCGGGTCGACGTCGTCGACCTGCCGGACGCTGCCGGCGCCCGTGCGGCCTGCAGCTGGGTGTTCGACGGCCCACGGGCGGCGCTGTCCTCGGCACCGGTCGGCGGCGGCAGCGCCGCGATCGACTGGCTGCTGAACATCGGGGTGCCGGCCGGCTACGACCGCACCGACCTCGACGACCACGCCCGCGACATCGCGACCCGGCTCGGCCTGGTCGGCACCGGGGCGGCGATGCTCACCGCCGTCGATGTGCACCGCGCCGTGCGGGCCGCCGACGGCGACGTGGTGGTCGACGCCACGGTCGGCGTGACCAAGCCGACGTGGGCCGCCGACGTCGACGGCTCCCACGGGCACCGCACCGACGGCGGCTGGGTGCCCGGCACGATCAACATCGTCGTCCAGGTCCCGGTGGCGCTGTCCCCGGCGGCCGCCGTGAACGCCGTGATCACGGCCACCGAGGCCAAGGCCCAGGCCCTGCAGGAGGCCGGCGTGCCCGGCACCGGCACGGCCAGCGACGCCGTCACCGTCGTCTGGCCGCCCGCCGTCCCGGTCGAGCCCTTCGCCGGACCCCGGTCCACCTGGGGCGCCCGCATCGGCCGCGCCGTGCACGCCGCGGTGCGGGACGGGCTGGAGCGGCACCCGTGATCGTGCTCGTCCTCGGGGGGACGCGCTCGGGCAAGTCGGCCGTCGCCGAGTCGATGGCGGCGCGCCTGGCCGGACCCCACGCTGCCGTGACCTACGTGGCCACCGCTCGCCTCGACCCCGCCGACGCCGACCACGCCGCTCGCATCGAGGCCCACCGGGCCCGGCGCCCGGCCGCGTGGACGACCGTGGAGTGCACGACCCCGACCGATCTCCCAGGCGTGCTGCGAGGCACTGACGGCGTCGTGCTCCTCGACTCCCTCGGGACGTGGGCCACCGGCCACCCCGACCTCGATCCGGACCCGGGTCCGCTGGTCGACGCCCTGCGGGCGCGCGCCGGCACGACGATCGTGGTCGGCGAGGAGGTCGGCCTCGCCCCGCACGCGCCCACGGAGCTCGGTCGCCGCTTCGCCGATGCCCTCGGGCAGGTCAACCAGGCCGTGTCCGCCGTGGCCGACCACGCCCTGCTCGTCGTGGCCGGCCGCGCGATCAGCCTGCCGGAGCCGGGCGAGCTGCCGTGCTGAGCGCCCTCGGGTTCCTCACGGTCTTCGGCGGTGCCCGGACACCGGACCGCACCACGTTCCTGTTCTTCCCCGTCGTCGGCGCGCTCATCGGCGCCGCCCTCGCCGGGGTCTGGCTCGTGTCGGTCGAGCTGTGGTCGCCCGGCGTCGCCGCCGTGCTCGTCGTGGCCGCCGACCTCGCCATCACCGGGATGCTCCACGCCGACGGGCTGGCCGACACCGCCGACGGGCTCCTCCCCCACCTCGAACGGGACCGGCGCCTCGCGGTGATGGCCGCCCCCGACGTGGGCGCCTTCGCCCTCGCAGTCGTCCCCGTGGTGCTGCTGGCCCGGTGGGCTGCGCTCGCCACCGATCTGGTCGAGCCCCTCTCGCTCATCGCCGTGTGGGCGGCGAGCCGCACGGTGCTCGCCGTCGTCCCGTCGCTGGTGCCCTACGCCCGGGACGCCGGCCTCGCCTCGGCGATGGTGCCCGGCGCCCGCCGGTGGACGGCCCTGTGGCTGGTGCCGGTCGCCGGCGTGCTGGTGGTGGCGCAGGGGACCACCGGGGCCGTCGCCCTCGTCGCCTTGCTCGCCACCGTCACCGGCGTCGTCCTGCTCGCCCGACGTCGCATCGGCGGGTTCACCGGCGACGTGCTCGGCGCGTGCGCCGTGCTCGCCGAGACCGTTGCGCTGCTCGCCCTGGCGGCCCGACCGTGAGGCGACCGAGCTTCTCGGCCCGGGCTCGGGGCACCGCGCTCGGCCTGGTGCTGGCCCAGGTCGTGCCCCCGATGCCCGACCGGGCCCACCCCGTTGCCCGGTTCGGCACGGCCATGACCGAGGTCGAGGAGGTGCTCTGGGCCGACGACCGCCGCGCCGGCGTCCGCTACGCGGTCGCTGGTGCCGCGCTCGGCGCGGTGGGCGGCCGCCTGCTCGGCTCCACCGCGGCTGCGGTGTCGGTGACCACCGCCGGCCGTCAGCTGCGAGACGTGGCAGCCGGCATCGGCGCCCACCTCGAAGCCGGCGACCTCGAGGCCGCCCGGGCCGCCCTCCCGTCGCTGGTCGGGCGCGATCCGACCGAGCTGGACGAGTCCGGTGTGGCGGCTGCGGTCATCGAGTCGGTGGCCGAGAACATGGTCGATGCCGTGTACGCGCCGGCGCTGTGGGCCTTCGCAGGCGGTGCGGCCGGCACCGGTTGCTACCGGGCGCTCAACACGATGGATGCCATGGTCGGCCACCGCAGCGAGCGCTACGAGCGCTTCGGCTGGGCCGCCGCCCGGGCCGACGACCTGGCCAACCTCGTGCCCGCGCGGCTGCTCGCCCTGTGCACGGTGGCCCTCGCCCCGACCGAGCGTCGAGCAGCCACCGTCCGCGCCATCCGCGACGACGCCCCCGCCCACCCGTCACCGAACGCCGGCGTGGCCGAGGCCGCCTTCGCCGGCGCGCTCGGCGTGTCCCTCGGCGGTCCGCTGCGCTACGGCGATCGGGTCGAAGACCGCCCCACGCTGGGCTCCGGCGACCGCCCCGTCGCCGCCGACATCGCCCGCGCCGTCCGCCTCGCCGAACGGGCCGAGCTGGTGCTCATCGGCGCGCTCGGCGCGGTCGGGCTCCTCGCCATCCGACCCCGGCGGCGGCGCCGGTGACCGGCACCCCCGCCCCCGGCCCCCACGGCGGGGACGTCGACCGGGTCGCCGCTGCGCTCGGCCGACCGGTCGAGGAGCTGCTCGACCTGTCCGCCAGCCTCAACCCCCTCGCACCCGACGTCCGGCCCGTGCTGCGCGCCGCCCTCGACGGGGTCGGTCGCTACCCCGACGACGCCCGCGCCACCGCTGCGCTCGCCGAGGCCATCGGCGTGGATCCGGCGCGGCTCGTCCTCACCAACGGCGGTGCGGAGGCCATCGCGCTCGTGGCCCGGCTCCGGCCGGTCGGCTGGGCCGAGGAGTGCGACTTCTCGCTGTACCGGCGCCACCTGGCGCGCCTCGACCCGGCCGGGCCGCGCTGGCGCTCGGACCCGCACAACCCCACTGGCCGTCTCGCCGCGCCCGACGACGTGGCCGACGTCCGCGACGAGGCCTTCTACCTGCTGGCCACGGCCTCCTGGACCCGGGGCGACCCCGGGGTCACCGCGCTCGGCTCGCTGACCAAGGCGTGGGCGATCCCGGGCATCCGCATCGGCTACGTGGTGGCCCGCGACGACGCCGAGGCCGACGCCCTCCGGGGTCTGCGGCCGCGCTGGTCGGTCAACGGCCTGGTGTGCGCCGCCCTCCCTGCGCTGCTCGACCTGGCCGATCCCAGCGGGTGGCGAGCAGGCATCGCCCAGCTCCGGTCCCAGCTCCACGACGTGCTGGTCCGCCACGACCTCGCCCCCGAGCCCAGCGACTCCCCCTACGTGTGGGTGCCGGGGGCCGCCGGCCTGCGCGACCGGCTGCTGGCCGAGGGCGTCGTCGTCCGCCACGGCGGGACCTTCGGGCACCCGGATGCCGTCCGCATCGCCGTCCCCGACGCCGACGGCCTCGAGCGGCTCGAGCGCGCCCTGTCCGCCACCGACCACCGGAGCGACCCGTGAGCCCCGAGCTGCTCGACCACCTGCGACAGCGGATCACCGCGCCGGCCGACGACGCCGAGCGAGCGGCGGCCGCTCGCTCGGCCGCCGCGCGCTGGAGCACCCGGGCCAAGCCCCCTGGTTCCCTCGGCCGCCTCGAAGACGTCGCCGTCCGCATCGCCGGCATCACCGGCGTCTGCCCGCCGGCCGTTCCCGCGCAGCCAGCGGTCGTCGTGTTCGCCGGCGACCACGGCGTGGTCGCCGACGGGGCCAGCGCGTGGCCGAGCGAGATCACCGGCGCCATGGTGCGGACGATGGCCGCGGGCGGCGCGGCCATCAACGCCTTCGCCGCCCAGGCCGGCGCCTCGGTGACGGTGGTGGACGTCGGCGTGTCGTCCGACCTGCGCGACCTGCATGCCCTCGGTCGGGCCGACGTGCTCGACCGCCGGGTGCGGGCCGGCACCGACAGCATCGCGACTGGTCCGGCGATGAGCCGGGCCCACGCGCTGGCGGCGGTCGCGGTCGGCGCGGCGGTGGCGGGCGCGCACGTGGATGCCGGCGCTGACCTGCTCGTCGGCGGCGACATGGGCATCGGCAACACGACCGCGTCGGTGGCCCTGATCGCCTGTCTCACCGGCCAGGACCCCGAACCGCTCGTCGGCCCGGGCGCCGGCCTGCCCGCCGACGGCCTCGGGCACAAGCAGCGGCTGGTCCGCACCGCGGTCGACCGGGCGCGCGACCTCGACGATCCGGTCGACGTGCTCGCCGACGTGGGCGGGCTGGAGATCGCCGCGCTCGCCGGCCTCCACCTGGCCGCCGCCGCCCGCCGGGTGCCCACCATCGTCGACGGCGTCATCGGCGGCGCCGCCCTGTGCGTGGCCGAGGCCATCGCGCCCGGGACCGCGGCCCACGTCGTCGGCGGGCACCGCTCGACCGAGCCGGCCGCCACCGCGGCGCTGGCCCACCTCGGCCTCGAGCCCCTGCTGGCGCTGGACCTCCGCCTCGGCGAGGGCACCGGGGCGTGCCTGGCGATCCCGCTGGTGCAGGCCGCCTGCCGCGCGCTGCGCGACCTGGCCGACCTCCCGGGCTGATGGGCTGCCGGGTCAGCGCATCCGGTCGAGGACCATGTCGATGACCGGGCCGCCCGAGGTCTCCTCGGCTCGGGTCAGGCGCTGGGCGCTGGCGCCCGTGCCCCGGGAGATGAGCTGCTGCACCAGCTCGGTCACGACCTCGTCGTCCCGGTAGTGCTCGAGGCCCGGGCGGGCCATGTCGAGGAGGGAGCGGACCACGTCCTCGGCCGGCCGCTGGGCCATGGCCGCCAGGTCCACCAGGTCGCGGCGCATGCCGTAGCGGGCGGCGTGCCACACCGCGGCGCGCTGGACGTGGCGGCTCGGGACGGGCGGGAGGGTCTCCGGCGCGTTCAGCGCGGTCCAGCACAGGGCCCGGATGAGCCCGGTCACGGCGACGACGTCGTCGACGTAGAGGAACGTGTCGCACACCCGGAACTCGACGGTCGGGTGGCGCAGGGACGGGCGCACCCACCAGTAGAGGTGGGTCTCGTCCTCGATGGCGCCGACCGTGATCAGGTCGTCGATGATCCCCTGCAGCTCCTCCGGTGACGAGATGGACGGCGGCATGCCCGACGTCGGCCAGCGCGACCAGATCACCGTGCGGTAGCTGGCGTAGCCGGTGTCCTCCGCCTGCCAGTACGGCGAGTTCGTGGACATGGCGAGCAGGGTCGGCAGCCAAGCACCCGCCGCGGCCAGGACCGCGACGCGATCGTCGGGGTCGGAGATGCCGACGTGGACGTGGCACCCGCAGATGACGTGCTCGCGGGCGAGGAGCCGGAAGCGGTCCTCCATGACCTCGTAGCGCTCCTCATCGGTGTCGACGGCCTGGTGGCGCCAGCTCGAGAACGGGTGGGTGGCCACCGCGGCAGCGGCCAGGCCCAGCTCGTCACCCGCGGTGCGGAGGCGATCGCGCTTGGCGACGACCTCGTCGCGCAGCGACGCCAGGTCGGTGCACACGGGGGTGTCGACCTCGACCTGGCAGCGGTTCAGCTCGGCGCTGACGTGCTCGCCGAGATCGCCGACCTCGGCGATGAGCTCATGGCCGCGGGGGACGAGCTCGCGCGTCTCGCGGTCGACGACGAGGAACTCCTCCTCCACCCCGAGCGTCTCGGTGACCTCCAGGCCGCCTGTGGTGGTGCGGGTCGCCGGGCGAACGGGCGGCGTCGAACGGTCGGTGAGCTGCGACGCGCGGCCGTTGGCGGGCTGCGGGGAGGACGTGAGCATCGGGGATTCCTTCCCGGTGGGTCGGCGGCGTAGGACTCGTCCGGACCGGCGTCTGGCCGGCGGCCCATCCGGATACGGTCGGCCCGTGCCCCCGCTCGTCGGCATCACCAGCTCCCCCGCGCTCCGGCGGTCCCCCGTCCTCGAGGTCGACCGTTCCCTCACCACCCTGGACCGCGCCTACGTCGACGCCGTCACCGATGCCGAGGGCGCGGCGATCATCCTGCCGGTGCAGTCGCCCGGCAACGCGGCGGTCTCGGTCGAGCACCTCGACGCCCTCGTCCTGTCCGGCGGCGGCGACGTGGCACCGGAGCGCTACGGCGCCACCCGCCACGCAGCCGTGGGCGGCGTCGACGAGGCGCGGGATGCCTGGGAGGTGGCCCTCATCGCCCAGGCCCGACGGCGGGGCATCCCGATCCTGGCCATCTGCCGCGGCGTGCAGATCCTCAACGTCGCCCTCGGCGGCACGCTCATCCAGCACCTGCCCGAGCACGACGACGGCAACCCCCACCTCGTGCCCGGCGCGTTCGACGGGCCGAGCCACCACGTCCGGATCACGCCCGGCTCCACGATGGCCGAGGTCCTCGACACCGAGGCCATCGACGTGAACACCCTCCACCACCAGGCCATCGACCGCTGCGCCGACGACCTCGCCGTCGTGGGTTGCGACGAGCACGGCATCATCGAGGCCGTCGAGCACCCGGAGCAGCCGATCCTGGGCGTCCAGTGGCACCCGGAGCTGATCACCCACGTGGACCCGCACCACCGCCTCTTCTCCTGGCTCGTCCAGCAGGCCGGAGGCGACGACCACCGCTCGGCCCGGTGAGCGCGCTCCCGCCCCCCGAGGGCTACGACGACTGCAACGAGTACACCCGGATCATCATCGACGAGGCCCTCGCCCGCCGGATCCGGGTCGTCGTCCTCGACCCCGACATCGGCGAGCTGGCGCTGACCCACGACGGCCGCACCCGCACCGTCATCCAGTCGCTCAGCGAGCTGACCTCCGCCATCGCGTTCCGGCGCTGCGACGACAAGGCCATGACGCGACGGGTCCTCACGGCAGCCGACCTGCCCGTGCCGCCCGGGCGGATCGCCACCGACGACGACGCGGACGAGGCCTTCCTCGCCGAGCACGGCTCCATCGTCGTGAAGCCGTGCCGAGGCGAGGGCGGGGCCGGGATCTCCGTCGGCGTCCGGGATGTCGACGAGCTCCGCTCGGCCATCACCAGCGCCCGCGCCACCTGCGATCGGGTGCTGCTCGAGGCGATGGCGCCCGGCGAGGACCTGCGGGTGCTGGTCATCGACGGCGAGGTGGTGGCCGCATCGGTGCGGCGGCCCCCGACGGTCGTCGGCGACGGGAGCAGCACCGTGCGCCAGCTCGTGGAGGCCCGCAACGACCAGCGCGCCGCCGAGCTCGGGCGCAACATGGTCACGCCCCTCGACGAGATCACGGCGTCGTCCGTGCGCGCCGCCGGCCACACCCTGGACGACGTGCTCGACGAGGGCGTCGCGCTGGAGGTGCGCCGCACCGCCAACCTCCACACCGGCGGCACCATCCACGACATGACGCCGTGCCTGCACCCGACTCTGGCCGACGCCGCGGTCCGCGCCGCCGCCGCGCTCGACATCCCCGTGGCCGGCATCGACCTGATGGTGCCCAGCCCCGAGGGACCCGAGCACGTGTTCATCGAGGTGAACGAGCAGCCCGGCCTGGCCAACCACGAGCCCCAGCCCACGGCGCAGCGCTACCTCGACCTGCTCTTCCCCGCCACCGCCTGAGGAGATCTCGTCCCGGCGTCGCACCTGGTGTGACGCGATGACGACAGAAGCCCTACATGTCGATGAGGCGCATCGCTTCGTAGCGGGTGGCGGTGTTGGAGCGGAACAGGCCGCGGACCGCGGAGGTCACCGTGGTGGTGCCGGCCTTGCGCACGCCGCGCATCGACATGCAGAGGTGCTCGGCCTGCACGACGACGAGCACGCCCCGGGGGTTGAGCACGCGCTCGAGCGCATCGGCGATCTGCACCGTGAGGCGCTCCTGGACCTGGGGCCGGCGGGCGTAGACGTCGGCCAGGCGAGCGAGCTTGGAGAGCCCGGTGATGCGACCGTCCTCGCCCGGGATGTAGGCGATGTGGGCCTTTCCGATGAAGGGGATCAGGTGGTGCTCGCACGCCGAGTAGATCGGGATGTCGCGCACCATGACCATCTCGTCGTGGTCGGCCTCGAAGGTGGTCTTGAGGTGCTTCTCCGGCGTGTCGTGCAGCCCGGCGAAGATCTCGGCGTACATGCGCGCGACGCGGGCCGGCGTGTCGAGGAGACCATCGCGGTCGGGGTCCTCGCCGATGGCCTCCAGGATCTCTCGGACGGCCGCGGCGATGCGGGGCTGGTCGACCTCGGGCGCGAGGTTCGGACGCTCGTCGTCGGCGTCGGCCGGGATGACGCTCACGTGCCGGATGCGCCGGGTCGGACCCGCCAGCGCGGGCGCCACCGGGGTCGGGGCGGGGCCGGACGAGCCGGCACCGCGCCGGCGTCCCCGGCCGGCGCGGCCTCGCTGGCCGTGACGGGGGCACGCTCGGGCTCGGAGGCGGGCTCCGGCTCGGGGGGCGGCGGTGGGGCGTCGGCCAGGCCGGACGCGTCGGCGTCGACCCAGGTCTCGAGGTCGCCGAAGATCTCCTGCAGCTCCTTGTCCCCCAGCGTCTCGTGCTCGAGCATCTCCTCGGCGAGCTTGTCGAGGGTGGCGCGGTAGGTGGTGAGGATGGCGCGGGCCCTGGCGTGGGCGTCGTTCACCAGCAGGCGCACCTCGGTGTCGATCGTGGCCGCCACCGAGTCGGAGTAGTTGGCCTCGTGGCCGTAGTCCTTGCCGAGGAACACCTCGCCCTGCTTGGCGCCGAGGGCGATGGGGCCGACGGCGTCGCTCATGCCGTAGGTGGTGACCATGGCCCGGGCGATGTCGGTGGCCTTGTCGATGTCGTCGGCGGCGCCGGTGGTGATGTCGCCGAACACGACCTCCTCCGCGGTGCGGCCGCCGAGGAGCATGGCGAGGCGGTCGATGAGCTCGGCCTTGGTGTGGGTGTAGCGGTCCTCGGTGGGCAGGGCGAGGGTCCAGCCCAGGGCCCGGCCGCGGGCGACGATGGAGACCTTGTGGATCGGGTCGCAGTGCTCGAGCAGGTGGCCGACCAGGGCGTGGCCGCCCTCGTGGTAGGCGGTGACCCGGCGCTCCTTGTCGGACATGACGCGGGTCTTGCGCTCGGGGCCGGCGAGCACGCGGTCGATGGCGGACTCGACGGTGTGCATGTCGATGGTGTCCGCGGATCGGCGGGCGGCCATGAGGGCGGCCTCGTTCATGAGGTTGGCCAGGTCGGCGCCGGTGAAGCCGGGCGTGCGGCGGGCGATGACCGCGGCGTCGACGTCGTCGGCGAGGGGCTTGCCCTTGGCGTGCACGTCGAGGATGGCCTTGCGGCCCTCGAGGTCGGGGCGGTCGACCACGATCTGGCGGTCGAAGCGGCCCGGGCGGAGCAGGGCCGGGTCGAGGATGTCGGGGCGGTTGGTGGCGGCGATGAGGATGACGCCGGTGTTGGCGTCGAAGCCGTCCATCTCGACGAGGAGCTGGTTGAGCGTCTGCTCCCGCTCGTCGTGGCCGCCGCCCATGCCGGCGCCGCGGTGGCGGCCGACGGCGTCGATCTCGTCGACGAACACGATGGCGGGCGCCTGGGCCTTGGCCTGCTCGAACAGGTCGCGCACCCGGGATGCACCGACGCCGACGAACATCTCGACGAAGTCGGAGCCCGAGATGGAGAAGAACGGGGCGCCGGCCTCGCCGGCCACGGCCCGGGCGAGCAGCGTCTTGCCGGTGCCGGGCGGGCCGACCAGCAGCACGCCCTTGGGGATCTTGGCGCCGATGGACTGGAACTTGGCCGGGCTCTGGAGGAACTCCTTGATCTCGTGGAGCTCCTCGACGGCCTCGTCGCACCCGGCCACGTCGTCGAAGGTGACCTTGGGCTGGTCCTTGTTCCACTGCTTGGCCTTGGCCTTGCCGAACTGCATGACCCGGCTGCCGCCGCCCTGCATGGCGTTGAGGAAGAACAGGAACAGGCCGAAGAGCAGGAGCAGGGGCAGGATGCTGAACAGCAGCGAGACCCAGATGGACTCCTGCTGCTGGTCGACCTCGATCTCGATGGCGGGCGAGGCCTCCGACATCTCCGCGGTGAGCTCGTCGACGAACTCGGCCGGGTAGGACACCTTGTACTCGGTGCCGTCGCGCAGCTCGCCCTCGACGGCGTGGCTGCGGTCCTTGATGGTGGCGGTCTCGACGTCGCCGTCAGCGACGAAGCCCCGGAACTCGTTGAGCGTGAGCTCCTCGGGATCGGACCCGGAGCGCAGGAACGAGGACGCCACGAGGGCCGCCACCAGGGCGAGTGCGACGTAGATGAGCGTTGGGCGGCGCAGCTTCTTCTTCACAGTCCGGACCACGCTACCGACCCACCCCGGGTTGTCGACATCGGACGGGCTACTCGGCGCCCTTGTAGTCGGCGATGTGGGGCAGGTTGCGGTAGCGCTCGGCGACGTCGAGGCCGTAGCCGATGACGAAGGCGGGCGGGATGCGGAAGCCGATGTAGCGCAGGTCGAGCTCGGCCTGCTGGTTGCCCTCGCGCACGAGCAGGGCGCAGACCTCGAGCGAGGCGGTGCCACGGGACTCGAACGTCTTGCGCAGGTAGCGCAGCGTGAGGCCGGAGTCCACGATGTCCTCCACGATGATCACGTGCCGGTCGTGGAGGTCGATGTCGAGGTCCTTCACGATGCGCACGACACCGGAGGAGCGGGTGCTGGCCCCGTAGGACGAGACCGCCATGAAGTCGACCTCGAGGGGGATGTCCACCGCACGGGCCAGGTCGGCCATGAAGATGAAGGCCCCCTTGAGGACCGCCACGAGGATGGGCGCCTTCCCGGCGTAGTCCCGGGCGATCTCGGCGCCGAGCTCGGTGATCCGCTCCTGGATCTGCGCTTCCGACAGGAGCACGTCGCCGATGAGGTCGTCACCCTGGGCAGCCATGCGGGCGGAACCTAGCGGTCGCCTCCGCCGGCGGGCCCATCCGCGGTCAGCCGTTGCCCCCGGCGCCGGACGCGGACGCCGCCCGCCACCTCCGTGCCGACGCCCTCGCCCCGGGCGACCGCGAGCACGCGCTGGACCGCGGCCGCGTCCGGTGGGTGCCCGCCGGGCAACCAGGTGCGGAGCCACCGCCGGACGGCGCGTCCCGCCAGTGGTCCCGGCGCGGCGGTGAGGGCACGCGCGTCGGTGGCGTCCAAGCCGGATGCCAGGTCGTCGAGGAGCTCCACGTCGGTTCGAGCCAACGCCGCGAACCGACACAGCAGGGGCACGACGTCCCGCTCGGCGACGTCGTCGAGCAGCGGCAGCACCTCGGCCCGCACGCGGTTGCGGCGGAAGCGCGGATCGTGGTTCGACGGGTCATGCACCGCGTCGAGGCCGAGCTCGGCGCAGAGGGCGCGGGTCTCGGCCCGCCGCAGCCCGAGCAGCGGGTGGTGCTCGGGACGCATCGCGGCGACGCCGTCGAGCCCCGATCCGCGGAGCAGCGCCAGCAGGACGGTCTCGGCCTGGTCGTCCGCGGTGTGGCCGTAGAGCGCATCGGGCCCGAGCAGGTCCCGGCGCGCCGAGCGCGCCCGGGCCTCCAGGTCGCCACCAGCGGGGACCTGGGTCCGCTCGGCGCGGAAGGCCGCGCCGAAGCGACGGGCCGCGTCGGCCACCACGTCGGCTTCCGCTGCGCTGCCGGGCCGGAGGCCGTGGTCGACGTGCACCGCGGTGACGCCGAGGCCGGCGTCGCAGGCCAGGATCAGCAGGGCGAGGGAGTCCGCGCCGCCGGAGACCGCGCAGGTGACAGGCCCCGCGCGCGGGAACCGGCAGCGGTCCCGGACTGCCTGGAGCGTGGCCGACACCGGAGCTCAGCCGTCGACGATGACCTGTCCGGCGCGCAGGCGTCGGAGCAGCTCGGGCACCGACTCGTGGCCCGTCTTGCGGATGATCCGGCGGAGGCTGGCGTACACGTTGGACCGGCTGACCCCGAGGTCGCCGGCCGCTGCGCTCACGGACGGCGCGGCGGCGAGGGTGCGCAGGAGGCTGCACTGCTTGTCGGTGAGGTCGCCGCCGATGTGGACGGCACCGTCGGGGCTCGGGTGGTCGTCGCGCGGTCGGGCGTGCTCGAGCCGGGACAGGCGCGGACCGGCGCGCTCGTCCCGGGGCGCGCCGGCGTCGCCGCCCCGCTGGATGCGGGCCAGCTCCGACAGCGCACCGGTCTGGGCCTTGCGCCGCTGGTCCCGCTCGGGGCCGCCGGCCACGACGTCGGCGATGGCCGCCCGGAGCTGGTCGGACGACACCGGCTTGACCAGGTAGCGCACCGCGCCCTCGATGCCGCCCCGGAGCCGGTCGTCGTCGGCGGCGAGCGCCGTCATCATCAGCACCTTCACCGAGGAGATCTGCTCGTCGAGGTGCGCCTTCAGCTGCTCGAGCACGCTCCAGCCGTCGACCTCGGGCATCATCACGTCGAGCAGCACGACATCGGGCACCTCGACCTGCACCGCAGCCAGGGCCTCGGCACCGTCGGCGGCGGTCATCACGCGGTGGCCGTCGAGCTCGAGCTGGAGCTGGGTCAGGTAGCGGATGTCGGGTTCGTCGTCGACGACCAGCACGGACGCCACAGCTGCCTCCTCCCCACGGGATGGGAGGCTCATCATGCCAAGCGACCGGGCGTCGCTGGTGGCGGAGGGGCCGGGGCGCTCAGGTGACGAGCTCGTCGGAGAGCTGCACGCGCGACACCCACTCGTGGGGTTCGCGGATCTCCGACAGCGTCGGCAGCCAGGACGGGCCGCGCCAGACGGGTTCCAGGGCGGCCTTGCCGCCGCCCAGGCGCTCGACCTCGGCGATGAAGTCCTCGCCCTGCTGGTACTGGTTGAGCTTGGCCTCCAGCCCGATGAGCCGCTGGACGAGCTTGGTGAGCCCGGTGGCCGACGCCCGCCGGTTGCGCAGCACCCGCCCGAACCGCTCGGCGGACGGGACGTGGCCTGCACCGGCACGGTCCATGGTGACGTCGCCGTGACCCTCGAGCAGGCTCATCAGCCCGCCGATCTCGTCGAGGGCGGCGCGCTGCTCGGGCCCGGCCAGCAGGTGGGTGATGCCACCCTCGGACAGCGGGCTGCGCCCGGCCCGGAGCTCGTCCGCGGTGCGCTTGAGCGCCCGCACCAGGACCATCGGGTCGAGGCCGGCCGAGGAGAGGGTGCGATCGAGCAGCCCCAGGTAGTGCTCGCGCATCCACGGCACGCCGGTGAACTGGGCCCGGTGGGTGACCTCGTGCAGGGCCAGCCAGAGGCGGAACTCGCGGGGCGGGAAGCCGAACTTCTTCTCGAGCGCCAGCACGTTCGGGCCCACGTAGTACACGAGGTCCTGATCGGTGGGCTGGCCGTCGGGGTCGTCGTCGGAGCCGCCGGCGACGAGCAGGTCGTACTGGCCGAGCACCCGCCCCGACATCCAGCCGAGGAGGAGGCCGACCTCGGCCGCAGCGGCCGCCCGCATGATCGGCACGGTGGGGCCCGACACGCGAGGGGCCATCTTCTCGGTGAGGGGGCCGAGGAGGCGCTGGAAGGAGGAGATGTTGGCCCGGACCCAACCGGCGCGGTCGGTGACCTTGCCGCGGGCCGGGCCGGCGAGGGAGTGCAGGCCCGTCTCGGCGGCGACCAGCTCCTCGGCGAGGGCGGTCAGCTCCGCGAAGTCGGGTTCCAGGGACTCCCAGTGGTACGAGTCAGCGAGCGGCTCGCGCCCTGCGGCCCGGACGGCGATGCGTTCGGCGAGGTCCCAGTCGACCAGCTCAGCCACGCGGCTGGTCGACCCCCGGGTACTGCGGCTTGACGACCTTGCGCAGGTAGAGCGCAACCGTCATGACGACAGCGGGCACGACCAGCGTGATCATGAGGATGACGGCGATCCACCAGTGCCAGATGATGGCGAGCATGGTCCGACTCTACGCCGAGGCGGGGGTCGGGCCGACATCGCCCGACCGGGATCGCTCAGCCACCGGGGTCGACGTGGTCGATGGCGTCGGCGATGCGGGACCGGAGGGACTCGGGCACCCGGTCCCGGCACTTCTGGGCGATGTACTGCTTGATCTCGGCCTCGAAGTCGAACGCCTCGAAGCAGGGCGGGCAGGCCTCGAGGTGCTCCTGGATCGCGACCCGCTTCTCGTCGGTGAGCTCACCGTCGAGGAAGTGGTAGAGCTCGTGGAGCGTCTCGCTGCAGTCGCCGTGGTCCATGGGATCTCGCAAGGTCGGTCAGCCGGCGTTGGCCGGTTCGCTCTCGTCGGGTGCGTCGTCCGTGCGCTCGGTGAGGCCCCGAGCGACGGCGAACTCGTACAACGACTTCTGGAGGGCTTTTCTTCCCCGGTGCAGGCGCGACATCACAGTGCCGATCGGGATGTCGAGGATCTCGGCGATCTCCTTGTAGGCGAAGCCCTCGACGTCGGCGAGGAGGACCGCCATGCGGAAGGTCTCCGGCAGGGACTCGAGCGCGTCCTTGACCTCGGCCTCGCTGAACAGCTCCAGCAGCTCGTCCTCGGCCGATCGGCCCGCCGTGGCGCCCTCGAGGCCCCCGAGGCGCCGGTACAGGTAGAGGTCCTCGACCTCGGCCAGGTCGGTCTCGTCCGGGCGGCGCTTCTTCGACCGGTAGATGTTGATGTAGGTGTTGGTGAGGATCCGGTAGAGCCAGGCCTTGAGGTTCGTGCCCTCCTGGAAGCCCCCGAAGCCGCGGTAGGCCTTGAGGAAGGTCTCCTGGACCAGGTCCTCGGCATCGCTCTGGTTGCGCGTCATGCGCAGGGCCGCGCCGTAGAGCGAGTCCATGAAGGGCATCGCCTGCGCTGCGAACGTCGCCTGGTCGGCCATCGGAGCCGACCCTATCCGGCCGCCCCGACGAGACCCGCGGCGGCGATCACGCCGGCACGGCGTAGGCGACCACGTTGCTCTCGTAGCTGCGCAGCGCCGGGTTGAACTCACCGCCGCAGGTGATCAGGACCAGTCGCTCCGGCACGTCCCGGGCGAACAGGTCATCGGGCAGCGCCTCCTTGTCGAAGGTCACGACCTCGGTCACCCGATACCGCTCGCTGGACCCGTCGTCGAAGGACACGGCGACCTCGTCGCCGGCGCCGAGGCGATCCAGGTACCGGAACACGCCGTCGACACCGTCGTAGGCGATGTGGGCGGCGAGCA
This sequence comes from Salinilacustrithrix flava, assembly GCA_024128875.1. Taxonomy (GTDB): domain Bacteria; phylum Actinomycetota; class Acidimicrobiia; order Acidimicrobiales; family Salinilacustritrichaceae; genus Salinilacustrithrix; species Salinilacustrithrix flava. Next base: position 232,662 of record JAMYFF010000006.1, on the reverse strand, counting down.
CCGCCGAGCCGGGCTCCCCCGGCGCGGCCCCGAAGCGGTACCAGCCGACCTCGTCGGCCGGCGGGATCTCCATCTCCCCGTTCGGCTCCACGCCGACCGGTTCGACCGGTGCCCCGTCGACGCCGATGACCGGGAGGGACAGGCCGATCACCGTGCGAGTCGCCGTCTGGTGCTCGGCCGGGTCGTAGCGGGCCGAGCCGAGCGGCTGGACCCGGGCAGCCAGGTCCGAGGTGGGCCGGGGCTCGGGAGCGGTCGTGACGGGTGCGGTCGTCGGCGCCGCCGTCGGTTCGACCGTCGCGCCGTCCGACGCGCCGTCGCCGGCCGGGGCGCCGCAGGCGACCCCGACCAGCAACAGCAGCAGCGCCGCCGCCGCCGTCACGCTGCGGCGGCGCTCCACGTCAGCGGACCCGGGCGGCGACGAGCCGGCGGGCGGGCACTGCAGCGGCCAGCAGGGCGATGCCGGCGAGCGCCAGCAGACCGACCGGCAGGCCGGCATCGTCGGTCACCGGGCTGTTGCCGGTGTTCACGGCCGTCGGAGCGGTGCCGAGGCCGTCGATGGTCTCGGTCAGCACGGTCAGGCTGCCCGCGTCGAGCGAGCCGACGGCGTAGACGATGAGGCTGGTGCCATCGGTGATGCCGAGGTCGGCGGGGCCGATCACGACGGGGTCGGCGGCACCGGCCGGCACGACCGAGGCGCTGATGGTGCCGACGGGGAGGTCGGCGGAGGCCTCGTTGGGGTTGGACAGGCTCGTGAAGGCGGCCTCGCCGTTCGCCAGCACGTCGACCGCGGGCGCGGCAGCCGTGTGACGGACGGTCAGACGACCCTCGCCGGCGGCGATGGCGCTGGTGTCGTTCTCGAAGACGGCCAGCGTCGGCGTGCCCTCGGCGTCGAGGTGGGCGATGATCGTGTAGTTGCCGCTCGCGGGCAGCGCCGTGTCACCAGCGTCGATGGCGACCGTGTCGGTGCCGGCGGCGTTCACCGTGAGGCCGGCGAGGGTCTGGCCGGCGAGGCCGGACAGGTCCTGGGTGTCGCCGAACTGGAAATCGGCGAACACGACCTCACCGCCGGCGACGACGTCGACCGGCGTGTCGGGGATTCCGTGGATCAGGTGGATCCGCGCGCTCTCCTGCGCGGCGCTGGGCGTGGCGAGCACGACCAGCGCAGCAGCAGCGAGCACCGCGATCCGGGTGATGAACGTTCGCATCAGGGGTTCCTCCTGGGAAGCAGGGTTTAAGTGGACTTCATCCCTGCTTCGGAACGGCTGGATGCGGCGGATGACCGGCTAGCGGAATCCGGTGAATACCCCATCTGTCGGGTTCGCGAAGTCCGACACGACCACGCCGCCGTCGAACAGCGACCAGAGCCGCCCCTGCACGACCAGCGCCCGCGAGGGGTAGCGGCCCTCGGCCGTCACCAGCGCCCGCTCGGTGATGCCGGTGTCGGCCACGTCGAGGACGACGATGCCGCTCTCGGGGCTCCCGCCCCCGAAGCGCTCGAGCGGCACGACCACGGCCGACTCCGGCGCCCAGTGCAGGAACGCCTTCGGGTCGTCGCCCGCGACGGACCAGGCGTCCCGTTGGGTCCACGTCTGCAGCTGCGCCGGCGCCGTCGGGTCGGCGACGTCGAAGAGCGACACGAGCAGGCCCTGGTCACGACCCTCGAGGTCGGCGTCTCGGCCGATGCCGACCAGCCGGCCCTCGCCGACCGGGTGCAGGTAGGACGAGAACCCGGGGATCTTCAGCTCACCGACGGCGCGGGGCGCCCTCGGGTCACTGAGGTCGATCACGTAGAGCGGGTCGGTCTGGCGGAACGTCACGACGTACCCGACCGGTCCCATGAAGCGGACCGACTGGATCGTCTCGGTCACCCCGAGACCGGTGACGGCGCCGACCTCGACCAGCGCACCGCCGTCGAGCTGCAGCACGCGGACACCGGACTGGCTGTCCTGGCCACCGCCCCACGGCGCGCCCTCGGTCGTGGCCGCCCGCAGGTACCCGTCGTGCTCGGACAGCGAGTACTGGTTGAGGAGGTGCCCGGGGATCTCGCCGGCGCCGAGGTGGGCGGCCGGGCCGTCGCCGCGCAGGTCGAAGGCGTGGAGGGCGGTGGTGAAGTCCTCACCCACGATCCGGCCCTGCTCCTGGAGGGGGACGTAGGTGTTCGCCGCCACGTAGAGGGTGCTGGTCGAGGCGTAGACCGTCCCGGCCTCGGCGACGACCGTGGTCGTGTCGGCCGGGTCGAAGCCGTCGGCGAAGTCGACCCGGAGGACCGAGGTCTGCGCGATGCCCGCGTTCACCTCGGGGACGAAGACGTCCTCGCAGGCGACCAGGCTGCCCTCGGTCGACGTGCGCGAGGCCACCTCACCGTCGTCGGCCACCGTGGTGCGGAACGCGGGCAGCCAGTCGTCGATGGTCGTGTCGCCGACGCCGGCCTCCATCGCCGCCAGGCCCGCGTCGACGTCCCCGCCGCCTCCCATGCGCACGGCGACGTCGTCGAACAGCGGCTGAGCGTCGGGGTAGCTGCTGACCACCACGCGGGCGACCCCGTCGACCACCCGGGTCGACACGTGCTGGCCCTCGATCTCGGTGGTCTGCACCACCTGGGGGGCCCGGCGGTCGCTGACGTCGAGCAGCTGCAGGACCGTGCCGGCCGCGAAGGCCGGCGGCTCGGTCGGCATGGGGAACGGGTCCACCGGGATCGGCTCCTCGTCGGGCACCGGACCGGACACGGCCGCACCGTCCTCGATCGGCATCGGCATCGGCATGGGCATGGGCATCGGGTACCCGTAGCCGCCGCTGGTCACGACCAGCATCCGGTCGCCCTGCAGGAGCAGCTGCGCGCCGTAGGACGCGAGCGGCGTGCGGCTGAGCACCTCGGCGGTCGACCCTTCGAGGATCACCAGGTGCGCCTGGTCCGGCCCGTGGTCCACGACGTAGACGAACTCGCCGTCGTTCTCGACCACGTCCGGCTCGTCGATGCCGGCCTCCTGGGTGTTGGTGTCCGACGACGACCCCTCGGCGGCCTCGAGCTGCGCGCCGGCCTCGTCTGGCGCCGCGGCCCGCTCGGCGCTGGGCCCGGCGGTCAGGTCCGCAGCGACCTCGTCGAGGTCCCCGCCGGTCGTCGCTGCGCCGTCATCGGCGACGCCGAACATCTGGTCCGACAGCACCGCCGGCGCGAACGACTGGAAGTCCTCGAGCACCGCATCGCAGCTCCGGTCGCTCTGCAGCACGACCGGCGCCGCACCGCGGAGGCCCTGGAAGGCCTGCCCGCCGCTCGTCGGCGGCGAGCCTCCCTCGCTGCCGCAGGCGGTGGCGGCGACCGCAGCGGCGGCCAGCAGAGCGAAGGTCCGGATCCCCCGGCGGACGTGTCGAGTGCGCATGGCCATCCGACGTCGGAGCCCGGCGCCTGGTTCCCGGGTCCGGTCAGGTCTCCAGTCGGCGGACCCGGACCGTGGTGATCTTGTGGCCCTCCACGTCCTCGACGACCAGCTCGTGCCCCTGCACCTCGACCGCCGTGCCGGGCCGCGGCACGGTGCCGTGCGCGGCGAGGACCAGACCGGCGACGGTGGCGACCTCGTCGTGGGTGAAGGTGAGGCCGTGGTCGTCGCGCAGCTCGGCGAGGGTGACCTCGCCGTCGAGGCTCACGGAGCCGTCGTCGTGGTGGACGGCAGCGGACGATCCCGACTCGTCGCCTTCCTCCATGACCTCGGCGATCACGTCGTCGAGCGTGACGACCCCGAGCGTGCCGCCGAACTCGTCGACGACGAGGCAGGCGTGGGTGCGGGTGCGCTTGAAGCGCTCGAGCAGCTGCTCGGCGCTTGCCGTCGCCGCCACCGTGGGGAGCGGCCGGATCAGCTCCTCGACGACGACGGCGGATCGCCGCGAGGCCCGGATGAAGTCCTTGATGTGGAGCACGCCGACCACGTGGTCGAGGTCGCCGTCGATGACGGGGTAGCGGCTGCGTGGGGACGACGCGACCTGCGCCGCGACCTCCTCGGCGGTCGCTCCCAAGTCGAGCACCTCGAGCCGGCCGCGCGAGGTCATGAGCTCCTCGGCCCGCCGCTCGTCGAGGTCGAAGATGTTGCGGATCAGGTCCCGCTGCAGCGCACCCAGCTGGCCGCTGTCGGCGGCCTCGTCGGTGACGATCTCCAGCTCGGCGCTGGTGTAGAGCGCGGTGCTCTTGTCCGGCTCCGGGATGCGGAGCAGGCGCATGAGGCCGAGCGCCGTCGCGTTCAGCACGACCACCATCGGGCGGAACACCAGCCCGAAGGCCCGCATGGCGGGGTTGACCCGCAGCACCACCGACTCCGGGGACTGCAGGGCCAAGGCCTTGGGGATCATCTCGCCCAACACGACGTGCAGGAACGTGATGGCGCTGAGGGCGATGGCGAAGCCGACGACGTGCGACGCCCCGTACGACAGGCCCAATCGGTCCTCCAGCGGTCCGTAGAGCCACCCGGCCACGGCCGGCTCGCCGTACATGCCGAGGCCGATGCTGGCGAGCGTGATGCCCAGCTGGGCGATGGCGATGTAGCCGTCCTTGCCGGTGGGGCGGTCGAACACGCCGAGCAGCCAGCGGGCCGCGGTGCTGCCCGAGTCGGCCATGGCCTGGACGCGGCTGCGTCGTGCGCCGACCAGCGCGAACTCGGCGGCGACGAACAAGCCGTTGACCAGCACCAGCACGAGCACGGCGACGATGGGGAGCACGACGGTCGTGATCATGCGCCACCGTCCGGGAGGTCGAAGCTGGCTCGCGCGACCGCCGTGCCGTCGACCCGGTCGACCCGGAGGACGACGCCTCCGGGCCCGACGGGCACCTCGTCACCCTCCCGGGGACGGCGGCCGAGCTCGTGCCACACGAGCCCGCCGATGGTGTCCACGTCGTCCTCGGTCAGGATCGTGCCGAACCGGTCCTCGAGCACCTCGACCAGGACGTCGCCGCGGACCGACACCCGTCGCTGGTCCACGGTGATCGGGTCCTCCTCGACGTCGAACTCGTCGAGCACCTCGCCGAAGATCTCCTCGATCGCGTCCTCCATCGTGACGAGCCCGGCCACGGAGCCAAACTCGTTCACCACGAGGGCGCAGTGCTGCTCCTCGTTCCGCAGCTCCTCCCACAGGCCGGGCACGGTGAGGACCTCGGCGACGGCCGGCACGGAGCGGGCCAGCTCACCCACGGTGCGGTCGCCGTCGTCACGGGCCGCGACCCACAGGTCGCGCAGGTGCACCAGGCCGATGACGTCGTCGGCGGCACCGGTGACCGGGAACCGGGTGTGGGCGCTGTCGGCCAGCCGTCCGAGGGCATCGCTGGCGCGCAAGGTCGCCGGGACCGTTGTGAGGCGACGCCGCGGCGTCATGATCTCCCGCACGAGGCGGTCCTCGACGTTCAGGACGCCGGCGAGCATGTCCCGCTCCGAGGCGTCGATGAGCCCGCCGGCGGCGCTGGCCCGGTAGAGCCCCGCCAGCTCCTCGGGCGAGTGCACGTGGGCGTGGGAGTGGTCCACGGCGAGGCCCCAGAGCTTCATGAGCCGGAAGGCCGACCCGTTGAAGATCGCCACCAGCGGCCGGAACAGCCACTGGCTGATGGTCATCGGGGGCAGTGTGAGCATGGCCAGCTTCTCCGGGTAGCGCAGCGCCGCCGTCTTGGGCAGCAGCTCGCCGAGGACCACCTGCACCGAGGTCACGCCGACCAGCACGATCAGCACCGCCACCGCCCGGCCACCGACGGAGCCGAGGGCGGGCTCGAGCAGGGGCGTGAGCGCAGCCTGGCCGTAGGCGCCGGCCACCAGGCTCGACAGGGTGATGCCGATCTGGCACGCCGCCACGTAGCTGTCCAGGCGCTTCGGGTCGTTGAGGATCTCGAGCAGCCGGCCGGCGGCGGCGCTCCCGCCCGCTGCGTCCTCCTGGACGCGCGATCGCCGAGACCCCACTGTGGCGAACTCGGCGGCGACGTAGAGCGCGTTGAACGAGACCATCACGGCGATGATCAGCAGGGGGATCGCGACGCTCAACGGCGCTCCTCGGATGGGTCGGCGGTCACGTCGTCGGATCCTCGCGGGATGGCTCGCACCTGGGTGATGGCGTGGCGGTGCACCGTATCGACCACCAGCTCCCAGCCATCCAGGAGGACGCGGTCGCCGGGCTCCTCGGGCACACGGCCGAGGCGATCCAGGATGAGGCCGGCGACGGTGGTGTACGGACCGTCCTCCACGCCGTCGATGCCGATGTCGGTCAGGTCGTGCACGGGGAACTGACCGGGCAGGACCAGGGACCCGTCGTCGTGGCGCTGCACCGACAGGACGTCGCGGTCCGTCTCGTCGTAGATCTCGCCCACCAGCTCCTCCACGAGGTCCTCCACGGTCACGATCCCGGCGCCCGAGCCGTGCTCGTCGACCACGACGGCCAGCTGGGCGTGGGACTGCTGCATCTGGTGGAGGGCATCCAGCACGCCGGCGGTCTCGGGGAACGCACGGATCTCCGATGCGGCGTCGGCGACCGGCCGGTTGCCGAGCCCGAGCAGGTCTCGGAGGTGCACCACCCCGATCACCTCGTCGAGGTTGCCGTTCGCCCCCACCGGCGCCCGGGAGTGACCGCTCGCCGCCAGCGCTTCGAGGGCCTCGGCTCCGGGTTGCTCGGCATCGAGCACGAAGACCTCGCCGCGGGGCCGGAGCACCTCTTCGAGGGTCCGCTCGGCGATCTCGAACGCACCGTCGATGATGAGCCGCTGCTTCGGGGTGAAGCTGGTCTGGACGGCGACCATGTCACGCAGCTCCTCCTCGGTGATCTCCTCGCGGTCCTGGTGCGGGTCACCGCCCATGAGTCGCACGGCGACGTCGGTCGAGTGGGACAGGAGCCACACGATCGGCCGGGTGAGGACCGAGATGAACGCGAGCGGTCGGGCGGTGACCATCCCCCACCGCTCGGCGCGCTGCATGGCGACGCGCTTGGGGGCGAGCTCGCCGAAGACCAGCGTGACGTAGGCGAGCACGAGGGTGACCACCACGACGGCGACGGGCTCCGCCGCGCCACCGAGGAAGCCGAGCGGCTCCTCGAGCGGCTCGGCCAGCGACACGGCGGCCGCCGCCGAGGCCAGGAACCCGGCGAGGGTGATGCCGATCTGGATGGTTGCGAGGAAGCGGTTCGGGTCGCGGGCCAGGTCGGCGAGCACCGCACCGGTGCTGGACTGGCGCTCGAGGCGCTGCAGCTGGCCCTCGCGCAGCGACACCAGCGCCAGCTCGGTGCCGGCGAAGGCGGCGTTCAGGAGGACGAGGACTCCGACGAGTCCGAGCTCGGGCAGGACATCACGCACGGGAAGGCTCTCAGGGGTCGGCGCCACGCGGGGCGGACGGCACGGGCGGGGCCGGAGTCGGGGCGGCTCCAGCGACGGCTTGGGGCGCTCAGGCGCCCGGCGGTCCGCGCAGCGTCGGTGGGCTGCAGCCTCGGTGGACCCGTGGGGCCTCTGCGATGTCCGCACACCGGTGCGGGCGCACGTCGGGCAGGTCGTCCACGCTGGACGCCGGTCCGGAGTCGGCGACCTCGTGCGCGCTCTGCTCGACCTGGACCGGATCCTGGCGGGCCGCGTCGTCGACGATGGGCGCGGCGCCGGTGGCATCGGTGACGGTGGTGTCGGCGCCGGCCACGGCGAGCAGCACGCCGAGCAGCGCCAGCACCGCGAGGACGAGCGAGAAGGGCCGGACCGACACCGGTTGCGGAGGGGGGTCGTCGCTCTGCATGTGCTGAGAGCCCGAAGTGGGAATTGAACCCACGACCTACGCTTTACGAGAGCGTCGCTCTGCCGACTGAGCTATTCGGGCGGGACCGGAGAGGGTAGCGCGGAGGGCCGGCGCCACCAGATCGTTCAGAGGGGATCGAGGCCGCCGACGAGTGCCTGCAGCAGCAGCGTCTCGTTCGGGTTCCGCACGAGCGCCTCGGCCGCCTCCTGGACGGCTCGCAGGGCGGCGAGGTGCGGGGTCGGGTCGCCGGCGGTCGCCAGCCGGTCGCGGTACTCGCCGGCCAGCACGGCCAGCCCGAAGCGGATCTCGGCGTTGCGGTGGCGGCGCACCTCCCGCTTGTGCTTCTTCTCCAGGTCCTTCAGCGGCGTGGTCCGCATGCCGTAGGCCTCGATCTGCTCCTCCAGCGCGAGCCGCTCGGCCTCGTGGCGCTCGTCGAGCGCGCCCTGGGCCGCATCGATGTGGGCGACGACCTCGTCGACCAGCGCCGCTGCGGTGTGGCCGGTGCGGTCGACCCGGTGGGGGATCGATGCCCACGAGTCGCGGCGCACGACCAGGGACGGATCCCGTGCCAGCAGCCGCGCCCGGTGCAGGTCGCCGCCGGCCGCTGCGGCGGTGGTGGCCGCGACCTCACGGTCGACCCCCTCGGCGACCAGCCGGTCGGTGACCGCGTCCTGGGGGACGGGCCCGAGGTCGATGCGGACCGAGCGGCTGGCGATGGCGACCAGCTCGTTGGGGACCTCCTCGGCGAGGATCACGAACACCGTGGAGGCCGGGGGCTCCTCGATCGTCTTGAGCAGCGCAGGGCCGGCCTGCTGCACCTTGTGGAACTCCTCGAGCACCAGCACCTTGCGGCGGCCCTCGACCGGGCTGCGGCTGGCCGCGGTGACGATGTCCTCGGCGTCGCCCATGGTGAGCGCCGCCCCCTCGGGCTCGAACACCTGCAGGTCGGGGTGGGACTCGTCCAGGCACAGCTCGATGGCCCGCTCCACGTCGCTCCCCCGGCCGGCGGCGTCGATGGCGAGGAGCGCAGCGGCGAAGGCCCGCGCTGCGGCTCGCTTGCCGCTGCCCGCCGGTCCGACCAGCAGGTAGGCGTGCACCGGACGGGTCGCCGCCGCCTGCAGCGCGGCGACCGCCCGCCCCTGGCCCACGACGTCGTGCCAGATGTCGGCCCGCTCGACGAGGGCCTCGACGTCGGACGGGGCGAGGGCGGCCCCGAGATCGGCGGTGTCGGTCACGCCCCCATCCTGCCCGACCGCCCCGAGCGCCCGTTCAGTGGTGCGAGATCGACCGGATCTGGTCGATCTGCGACCAACGAACGGGTGGTCGCCGTGCCCTCAGCCCAGGTCGGGGAGGCGGGCGGTGACCGCGCCCCAGACGGCCGCAGCGATGTCGTCCGGGTCGCCGGTCGCGTCGATGACCACCCAGCGGTCCGGGTGGGAGGCGGCCTGGGCGAGGAAGCCGTCCCGGACGCGCTCGTGGAAGCCGTCGGCCTCGGACTCGAGCCGGTCCGGTGCCTGGTGGGCGATGCGCTGGCGGGCCACCTCGACGGGCACGTCGAGGAGGACGACGACGTCCGGCAGGAGCTCGTCGGTGGCCCACCGGTTGAGCCGCTCGACCCCGGCGGGGTCCAAGCCGCGCCCGTGGCCCTGGTAGGCGATCGAGGAGTGCAGGTAGCGGTCGGTCACCACGTGGCGGCCGGCGGCGAGGGCGGGCCGGATGACGGTGGCGACGTGCTGGGCTCGGTCGGCGGCCATGAGCAGCGCCTCGGTGCGCGGGTCGAGCTCACCGGTGGCGGGATCGAGGAAGATGCCCCGGATCGCGGCGCCGACCGCCGTGCCGCCCGGTTCCCTGGTGAGCAGGGCATCGAGCCGGCGAGCGATGCGCTCGGTCTGGGTCGACTTGCCCGCGGCCTCGCCGCCCTCGAAGGCCAAGAACCGCGCCGTCATCCGTCGATCCCCTCGCGCTCGGCCGCGTCGGGCGGTGCGCCGCCGCGGTGGACGGTCGGGGGACCGGTGACCAGCTCCTTGCGGGCTGCATCGAGCATGGAGTGGGCGGCGATCACGCCGGCCACCACGATGATCGCCGCTGCGGTCCACAGGGTCAGCCGGACGCCGGGCACGGCGATGGAGACGCCGAACAGCCCGACGTGGCCGTCGTCGAAGAGGTTCTCCGAGAGCTCGCCCAGCAGCTCGGACAGGAACGGCCCGACCGCGAAGGCGATGAGCACGCAGAGGCGCACCAGCGTGTACAGCGCCGAGAAGATGCGACCCCGCAGCTCGTCCTCCACGTGCTCGTGCAGCATCGTGAACCCGAGGACGTAGACGCAGCCGGCGCAGATGCCGAGCACGAAGACGAACCCGGCCGCCAGCTCCAGCGCCGACATCGACGCGGCGGTGCCGAGCGAGAAGCCGGCGACGAACACGGCCACGACGAAGGTCCACTCCTTGGGCACCCGCCGCTGGAACACCGAGATCGTGATGACCCCGCCGGCGACGCCGAGGCCGAGGGCGAAGATGAGCACGCCGAAGCCGGACTGCCCCGCGCCGAGCACCTGGTCGGCGAACACGGGGCCGAGCGGCACGAGCATGCCGCCGCCGATGAGGCCCGTGGCCAGGCCGAGGTTCACGGCGCGCACGACGGGGTTGAGGAACACGAACTGCCACCCCTCGCGCAGCTCGCGCCAGGCGGCGCCGAACTCGACGCGCTTGGCCCCTCGGCCCCGATCCGCCTTGCGCCGGCGGGGCAGCGGGAGCGACCAGATCATGAGCGCGGACAGCAGGAACGTCCCGGCGTCGAAGTAGAAGGCCAGGCCCTCCTGGGTCCCCCGGACGACGCTGAGCAGCTCGAAGTCGCCGATGGTGTCGGACAGCTCGGCGAGCAGCGAGAACAACCCGGCGGCGATGGGGATCGTGCCGTAGGCGGCGGCGAGGGAGAGCGAGTTGGCGGTGGTGAGGTGGTCCGACGGCACCAGGTGGGGCACGGAGGCCTCCTTGGCCGGCGCCCACAGGAGCGTGAAGACCTCCATCACGAGGGAGGCGACGATGAGGCCCGGGACGGTGTCGACGAACGGCAGCGACGCCAGCACCAGGGCGCGGCCGACGTCGCACATCACCATGAGCCGCTTGCGGTCGAAGCGGTCGGCGAACACGCCGGCCGCCGGGCCGAGGAAGAAGCCCGGCACGATGCGCGCCGACATCACCAGACCGACGGCGGCCTCGGGTCGATCGCTGATGCGGGTCGCCAGCGCGGCGATGGCGAGGAAGCCCAGCCAGTCGCCCGTGGCCGAGACGACCTGGGTCAGCCAGAGCCGGAAGAAGGCGGTCGACCCGAACAGGCGGACGTGCCCGCGGGGCTCACGCTCGCCGAGGGCATCCATGGCGATGGTGGGCAGCTCGGCCTGGGAGTCCGGCGTGCCCACCGGGCCCTCGCCGGGACGCGGCGGCGTCGGTCGCGCATCGGGGGACTCCGCCACGGGGCAGACGTTAGAGAACCGGGGAGCGAGAACCGCCGATGTCGGCTCGCTCCGCTACTCGGACGCCTTCTTGGTGGCCTTCTTCTTGGCCACCGACTTCTTGGCCGCGGTCTTCTTCTTCGTCGCCTTCTTCTTCGTCGCCTTCTTGCGGGCGCCGGCCTTCTTCTTCGGCGGGTTGGTCTCCCGTCGGATCTGCAGGAGCTCCGCGGCGCGCTCGATGGTGATCTCCTCGACGAGGTCGCCCTTGCGGAGGCTGGCGTTGGTCTCACCGTCGGTGACGTAGGGACCGAAGCGGCCGTCCTTGACGACGACGGGCTTCTCGCTCACCGGGTCGTCACCCAGCTCGCGCAGCGGCGGCTTCGGCGCCGCCTGTCCGCGCCGGCGCTTCGGTTCGGCGAAGAGGGCCTTGGCCCGGGCCATGTCGACGGTGAACAGCTCGTCTTCGGACTCGAGGCTGCGGGCGTCGGCGCCCTTCTCGTCGCCCTTGGAGATGTAGGGGCCGTAGCGCCCGTTGCGGGCCAGCACCGGCAGGCCGGTCTCCTCGTCGGTGCCCACCACCCGCGGCAGCGACAGCAGCCGCAGGGCGTCGTCGAGGGTCACCTCCTCGGGCTTCATGTCCTTGAGGAGGGACTCCATCTTCGGCTTCTCGTCCGGCGGGAGGGTGTCCTGGTCGCCGAGCTGCACGTAGGGCCCGTACCGGCCGGTCTTGACGTAGACGGGCAGTCCGGACTCGGGATGCTCGCCGATGGGCTCGTCGCCCTTGGGCGCGGCCAGCAGCTCGAGCGCCTTGTCCAACGTCAGCTCGTCGGGCGGGAGGCCCTCCGGGATCGACGCGGTGTCGTCGTCGCCGCGCTTGACGTAGGGGCCGTAGCGGCCGGGCTTGGCCACGACCATCTCGCCGTTCTCGTCCATCCCGAGCGGGAAGGTGTTGACCTCGGCGGCGTCGACCTTCTCCAGCGCCTCGTCGACCACGACGGAGAGGCCCTTGCGGGCACCCGGGCCGCCGCTGGAACCGTCGTCGCCGAACCAGAAGCGCTTGAGGTACGGGACGCGGTCCTCCTGGCCGACGGCGATGAGGTCGAGGTCGTCCTCCATCTTGGCGGTGAACTCGTAGTCGACGTACTCGCCGAACTGGCGCTCCAGCACGTTGACCACGGCGAAGGCCGTCCACGTCGGCACCAGCGCGTTGCCCTTCTTGAACACGTAGCCGCGGTCCTGGATGGTGGTCATGATCGAGGCGTAGGTGGACGGGCGGCCGATGCCCAGCTCCTCCATGCGCTTCACCAGCGACGCCTCGGTGAAGCGGGCCGGCGGGCTGGTGGTGTGCCCGTCGGCGGTGAGCGCCGGCGTGGGCAGGGCGTCGCCCTCGGTGACGGCGGGCAGGACCGACTCGGCATCGTCGCGCTCGGCGTCGTCGTCGTCGCTGTCCTCGACGTAGGCCTTGAGGTAGCCGGGGAAGGTGATGACGCGACCGGAGGCACCGAACGTGCACTCGTTGGCCGGCTGGCCGTCGTCGGCCCGGGCCTCGGCGACGATGCGCATGGAGATGGTGCGACCGACGGCGTCCTCCATCTGGGAGGCGACGGTGCGCTTCCAGATGAGGTCGTAGAGGCCGAGCTCGTCCTTGCGGAGCTCGCCCTTCACCTGGTCCGGCGTGCGGAAGGTCTCGCCGGCCGGGCGGATGGCCTCGTGGGCCTCCTGGGCGTTCTTGGACTTGCCGGCGTACTGGCGGGGCTCGGCCGGGACGTAGTCGGCGCCGTAGAGCTCGCGCACCTGGCTGCGGGCTGCATCGATCGCGGTCTGCGACAGCGTGGTGCTGTCGGTGCGCATGTAGGTGATGTAGCCCTTCTCGTACAGGCCCTGGGCGATGCGCATCACCTGGTTGGCCGACATGCGCAGCTTGCGACCGCCCTCCTGCTGGAGGGTGGACGTCATGAACGGCGGCTTGGGCCGGCTCCGCCACGGCTTCTCGTCGATGGAGCGGACCGTGTACCGCTGCTCGTCGAGTCGGGTGCGCAGGCTCGTGGCCGTGGGCTCGTCGACCACGGCGACGTCGTCGCGGGTGACCCGGCCGTCCTGGCCGAAGTCGCGCCCGGTGGCGACGCGCTTGCCGTCGAGCGCCACGAGTCGGGCGGTGAAGGCGGGGTCGGTGGGGAAGGCCGCGGTGAGGTCCCAGTAGTCGGCGGCGACGAAGGCGATGCGCTCCCGCTCGCGCTCGACGACCAGTCGGACGGCCGGGCTCTGCACGCGACCGGCCGACAGCCCGCGGTTCACCTTGCGCCACATGATCTGGCTGACCGGGTAGCCGTAGAGCCGGTCGACGATGCGGCGGGTCTCCTGGGCGTCGACGCGGTGGTAGTCGATGTCGCGTGCGTTCTCGACCGCGTGCTCGATCGCACCGCGGGTGATCTCGTGGAACACCATGCGCCGGACGGGGACCTTGGGCTTGAGCACCTCCTGGAGGTGCCAGGCGATGGCCTCGCCCTCGCGGTCCTCATCCGTCGCGAGGTAGAGCTCGTCGGCGTCCTTCAGCAGCGCCTTCAGCCGCTTGATGACGTCCTTCTTGTTCGGGTTGACCTCGTACTCGGTCTTGAAGTCCGAGTCGACGTCGATGCTGAGCCCCTTGGAGGGCAGGTCGCGGATGTGGCCCACCGAGGCCTCCACGACGTAGTCGCCGCCGAGGAACTCGCTGATCTTCTTGGCCTTGGCGGGGGACTCGACGATGACGAGCGGCTTGGACACGGCAGCAGGGTATGAACGACCTCTCGCGGCGTGTCAAGGCGCCGGTACCGTGCCGGCGGTGGCCGACCTGCTCCGCTTCGTGCTCCGACTGGCGGACGACGAGGCTGCTCGGGACCGGTTTCGCTCGGCGCCGAACGCCACGTTCGAGTCCGATGTGGACGACGCCGCCACGGCCACCGGCGAGGACGTCGAGGCCGTCGCCGAGGCGCTTCGCCACCGCCTGCCGGCCGCGTCCGCCGCGCTCGTCGAGCTCCCCACCCCGGCACGGCCGGTTGGTTCGGAGACGCCGCGCGACGCGGCCCTGCGCCTGCTCGTCGGGCTCTGCGACGCCCTCGACGGGCCGGCCGTGGAGCCCGTCACCCTCCCCCACCGCGAGCTGCGACCCGATCCGCCCCCACCCGCCGAGACGGCCCGGGGCGGCGGCGACCCGGTGCCCACCGAACCCCCCGGTGGCCGGTGGCTGCACCCGGTGATCCCCGACGACGACCCCTGAAAAAGCGAACTTGCCTACCGATTCCCCCGCATGCGAGGGGATCGGTAGGCCAGAACGGTTTCGGGGGGTGCTACTTGAGGGTCTTGACGATGATGGCGTCGCCCTGACCGCCACCGCCGCACAGGGCCGCGGCGCCGTACTCCACGTCGCGGCGCTTCATCTCGAGCAGCAGCTGCAGCGCGAGGCGGTTGCCGGACATGCCCACGGGGTGGCCGAGGGCGATGGCGCCGCCGTTGACGTTGACGATGTCGTCCGAGATGCCGAGGTCGGTCATGGAGGCCAGGCCGACCGCGGCGAAGGCCTCGTTCAGCTCGTACAGGCCGAGCTGGTCCTGCGACATGCCCGAGCGCTGGAGGGCGTCCTTGATGGCCCGGCTCGGCTGGGTGAGCAGCGACGGGTCGGGACCGGCGACCTGGCCGTAGCCGACGACCTCGCCGAGCGGCGTGATGCCGAGCTCCTCGGCCTTGGCCTTGGAGACCACGATGGTGGCGGAGGCGCCGTCGGAGATCTGGCTGGCGTTGCCGGCGGTGATGTTGCCGGCCTTGTCGAAGGCGGGGCGCAGCTGGGCGAGGGACTCGCCGGTGGTGTCGCCACGGACGCCCTCGTCCTCGCTGACCATGACCGGGTCGCCCTTGCGCTGGGGCACGGGGACCGGGACGATCTCGTCGTCGAAGAGGCCGTTCTTGGCCGCAGCCGCGGCCCGCTGGTGGCTCTGGGCCGAGAACTCGTCCTGGGGCTGGCGCTCGAGGCCGGCGGAGGCGGCGTACTTCTCGGTGCCGGCGCCCATGGCGCACATGTCGAAGGCGCAGAACAGACCGTCGTGCATCATCGAGTCGACGACCTTCTGGTCACCGATGCGGTAGCCGCTGCGCGCGCCCGGCAGCAGGTACGGGGCGTTGGTCATGGACTCCATGCCGCCGGCGACCACGATGTCGGCCTGGCCGGCCTGGATCATGAGGTCGGCCAGGTAGATGGCGTTCAGGCCCGACAGGCACACCTTGTTGATGGTGGTGCCCGGGACGTCCATGGGGATGCCGGCGTTGACCGCGGCCTGGCGGGCGGTGATCTGGCCGGCCCCGGCCTGGATCACCTGGCCCATGACCACGTAGTCGACCTGGTCGGGAGCGATCCCGGCCTTCTCGAGCGCGCCCTTGATGGCGATGCCACCCAGGTCGGTGGCAGCCATCGAGGCGAAGGCCCCCGACAGCTTGCCGATGGGCGTGCGGGCACCGGTGAGGATCACGGATCCGGACATAGGGCAACTCCCCCGTCGATGGTTGTGCTGCTCCGAAGGTAACCAGGCACCACTACCGCGCGGTAATGCGGTCGACGTCGGCCCGGACCGCCGCGTCCTGGCGGCGGCTGCGGAACGTGTTCCGCAGCCGCTGCCAGAACGATCAGGGACGGGTCAGACGAGGTCCTTGACGGACTCGGGCATCTCGTCGGCGACGCGGATGATCGGGATGCCGGTCTGGGTGTTCTCGTGCATCTCCTGGAAGCACCGGGGCAGGTCCTCGAAGGAGTAGATCTCGTTGTGGATCGTCGGCTTGAACACCGAGCCGTACAGCTCGGTGGCGGCCTCGCAGCCCACCGGGGTCTCGTAGTGGGTGTGGTCGATGGTGACCTGCTTCACCGACTGCACGGTGGAGTTGTAGGAGACCACCTGGGACAGCTGCCAGCCGGCGCTCACGTTGACGCCACAGCGGGCGGCCACGGCCATGCCGGCCTCGAAGACGGGGCCACGGAGCATGTCGCAGACCAGGTGCATGCCGACGCCGTCGGTGAGCCCCTTGACGTGCTTGTTGAACGCCTTGACGTCGTCGGAGGAGGCGAAGCGGTTGAACTGCTTCTGGTCGATCCCGACGATGCCGAGCTTCTCGAGGGAGTCGCGACGCTCCTTGGACCCGGCACAGAAGAAGGCGTTGTGGCCCTCGGCCTTGGCCAGCATCAAGAACAGCTCGCCGACGCCGCCACCGAAGCTGAGGACGTTCAGCCGGGCCTGGCGCTCGTAGGGGACCTTGACCCGGTAGATGCCGAGGGCGCGGCGCCACAGGTGGTAGGCGGTGGGGGCCCGCAGCGGCAGCGCAGCGATCTCCCAGAGGCTCAGCCCGGAGTCGAGCGGCGCCTTGATGAGCTGCCAGTCCTCGACCACGGCCTCCTTCGAGTACCAGCCGATCGACTCGGGCTGGTCGTAGGCCCAGATGCGCAGCGGGAAGCCGTTCTCGTCGGGCTCGCCGTTGCAGTGGGTGATGACCACGTCGCCGACGTCCAGGCGGGTGACCTCGTCGCCGATCTCGAGCACCTCGCCGACCGCGGAGTTGCCGGGGTAGATCTTGCCGCCGCGGGCCTCGGCGATGTTGATGGTGTCGGCGGTGGCGGCATGGGTGATGTTGTGCTCCGCCGACACCGCGAGGATCTTCAGCTTGACGTCGCGGGGACCGAGGTCGCGCAGCTCCAGGTCGTCGAGGTGGACGACGTTGGAGACGTCGATCTCCTCGGCGCTCTCCCCGGTCCGCTGCGCCTCGGCGGCGACGGCCTCGGCGGTGATCGCGTAGGCACGGGTCATCGTGGTCATGGGCTGCATTCCTCCGGTCGGGGCGGGTTACCGAGCGGTCATCATGTCGGATCGGCGCGTCCTGATGGGATTCCGGCTGGTCCGATCGCACTACATTTCGGGTCATGCTGCTGACCGAGATCGACCACGTCGCCATCGCCGTCAAGGACCTCGACGCCGCCATCGCCTACTACGCCGAGGCCTTCGGCGCCGAGGTCCACCACCGCGAGGTCGTGGACTCCGACGGCGTCGAGGAAGCCCTGGTCAAGGTGGCCGATTCCTACATCCAGCTCACCGCCGCCACCCGCGACGACTCCCCCATCGCCAAGTACCTGGAGAAGAAGGGCGAGGGCCTGCACCACATCGGCTACCGGGTCGACGACTGCGCCCAGGCCCTCGAGTCGATGGTCGCCGCCGGCGCCACCCCCATCGACAAGGAGCCCCGCCCCGGGTCGCGGGGCACCACGGTCGCCTTCATCCACCCGAAGGGCAGCTTCGGCACCCTGATCGAGCTGGTGCAGGAGAACCTCTAGGGCAGCGTCGCCCACGACCGGCCGGGGGCGAACTCCTCGACCGGGACGGCTGCGCTGAACAAGAAGCCCTGCCCGTCGTGGCACCCGCGCTGGCGGAGGTACTCGAGGGCTTCGGACGTCTCGATGCCCTCGGCGGTGACCTTCACGCCGAGGCGGCCGGCGATGGCCAGGATCGAGTCGACGATGGCCTCGTCGGTGCGGCTGCGACCGATCTGCTGCACGAAGCCCTTGTCGATCTTCAGCTCGTCCACTTCGAAGATCCGGATGTGCTCGAGGCTCGAGTAGCCCGTGCCGAAGTCGTCGATGGCGACGCGGATGCCGGCCCGGCGGAGCTCGGCCACCACGGTGCTGGCGCCGAGCGCATCGGCGAGCATCGTCTGCTCGGTCAGCTCCAGGCACAGGTGCCGCGCCTCGACCCCGCTCTCGTGCAGGGCGTCGAAGACGTCGTCCACGAAGCGGCGCCGCCGCAGGTCGTCGAGGGAGATGTTCACGCTGACCTCGAAGTCCGCGGCGCATCCCGCGGCGCCGAGCCACCCGGGGACCTGCGCGAGCGCGTTCTGCAGCACGCTGCGCGTCATCGCCGCGGTGAGGTTGGCCTCGTCGACCGCCCGGAGGAACTCGTCGGGCAGCAGGAGCCCCCGATCCGGGTGCTGCCAGCGCACGAGGGCTTCTGCGCCGACCACGCACAGGTCGGCGAGGCGGACCTTGGGTTGGAAGTGGACGACCAGCTCGCCGCGCTCGACCGCCCGGTGCAGCTGCTCGATCACCAGGGCGCGCTCGCTGCCCGCCCCCGCGTCGCCCTGGACGCGCACCGCGCTGCGGTCGGGGTGCTGCTTGGCTTCGACGAGCGCCTCCTCCGCGGTGCGCAGCATCTGGGAGCTCAGCGAATCCTCCGGCACCCCGCAGTCGACCGGCAGCCGGGCGAGGCCCACCGACACGCTCACCGACAGCCGCCGATCGGAGTCGTCGATGGCGATCGGCGCGGCCGCCTCGTGCTGGACGCGCTCGATCAGCCGGGCCAGGCCCACCCCGCTCTCGGCCGCGGTCTGCGCCGGGTCCTCCAGAAGGACGGCGAGGATCTCATCGGCCCCGTGGCGCCAGAGCCCGATCGCCTCGGGCAGGGCTGCCTCCATCCGGCGGGAGAGCTCGAGGAGGACCGCGTCGCCACCGACCCGTCCGTGCAGCGCGTTGATGTCCCCGAAGCGGTCGATGTCGACGAGGAGCACGACGGCGTCGAGGCCCACGGCGGTGACCTCGGCGAGGCGCTCCATCTCCGCCACGAACATGCGCAGGTTCGGCAGGCCGGTGACGTCTTCGGCCAGCGCGGCGCGCAGCTGCTGCTCGCCACGGGCTCGCTCGGTGACGTCGCGGGCCACGATGACGGCACCCTCGGTGCCATCCCCGAGCGGGATCGACGACATCGCCATCTCGAGGGTCCGGTAGGTGCCGTCCCGGTGCGCCATGCGGAACGTCCGCCGGTTGCTGCCGCCGAGCTCGAGGTTGGCACGGAACGAGCTGGCCGGGTTCACGTCGTCGGGGTGCAGGAAGTCCCGGCCTCGACGCCCGATCACGGCATCGTGGTCCCAGCCCAGGATCTCCACGAGCGCCCGGTTGGCGTAGCGGATGAGGCCGTCCGCCCCGAAGATCAGGACCAGGTCCGTCGACGTGCTCAGGATCGACTGGTAGAAGTCGCGCTGGGCGGTGACCTCCCGAGCGAAGTGCTTGTCGTAGGACCGCGTCAGCCGCCGGAGCACGACCCAGAGCACGGCGGCCGTCACGAGCACGAACACCAGCCCCTTCACGACGTCCAGGGCCTGCTGCTCGACATCTTCGTTGCGCACCATGCTGACGGCGAGGTCGCTGGCCACGATCCAGGTCGCAGCGACGGCGGCGTACCAGAGCACGACGCGCCGGCAGATGCCTGCCAGCTCGCCGCTCGGCGCGGACGCGGGAGGGCCTCCCGCCACGCCTGCGCCGCCCTCGGCCCGCTCGTCGTCGATCATCGCCCTCCGTCAAGCGCGCTGCGGGTCCCCCGGGCGTCAGTGTAGGAGCCGATGCGGCGACGCCCTGAGCATCACGGGCGCCGCGCCCGGGTAGTGGCACGTCGTGCGCGACTTCCTCCTCGTCGGCCTCGGGTGCCTCATGGTCGCCCTCGTCGTGGCCGACGTCTTCCGGACCGTGCTGTGGTCGGGCCAGGGAGCAGGCCCGCTGACCGGTGCCATCACCGCACTCGGCCGCAGGGCCCTCCCCCTC
This sequence comes from Salinilacustrithrix flava, assembly GCA_024128875.1. Lineage (GTDB taxonomy): Bacteria > Actinomycetota > Acidimicrobiia > Acidimicrobiales > Salinilacustritrichaceae > Salinilacustrithrix > Salinilacustrithrix flava. The sequence continues at coordinate 212,885 of JAMYFF010000006.1, read as the reverse complement.
CTGTCGGGTGACCGGCGGCTCCGATCCGCCGTCGGTCCGGTCGCCCTCCTCGCCATCGTGGCCACGTGGACGGCCCTGCTCCTCACCGGGTTCACCCTCATGCTCGAGGGACAGCCCGATGCCATCCGCACGTCGGGCACGAAGCAGCCCGTGGACTGGTTCGAGCGCGCCTACTTCGTCGGGTACAGCCTCTTCACGCTGGGCAACGGTGACCTCGCCCCGGCCACCGACTTCGGCCGCGTGCTGGCCGTGGCGGTCAGCGCCACCGGCCTGTTCCTGCTCACCCTGTCGGTGACCTACCTGCTCCCGGTCATCTCGGCATCGGTGGCGTCCCGGTCCTTCGCCTCCTCGGCGCGCGCACTCGGCGACTCCCCTGAAGATGTCGTCCTGGGTGCGTGGGACGGCACCCGCATCCAGCTCGACCACCAGCTCCGGGACCTGGCCGCGGCGCTCGGCACGCTCGCCGAGCAGCACCTCGCCTACCCGGTGCTGCACCTGTTCCAGAGCTCGGACACCACCACCTCCGCCCCGCTCGCCGTCGCCGATCTGGACGACCTCCTCACCCTCCTCGACGGCGTCGACCCGCCCGTCGCGCCGCTGGCGACCCCGCGACGCCAGCTCCGCTCGGCCATCGCGACCTACCTCGAGACCTACGGGAGCCAGGTCGACGAGGACGGGACCCCGACCGTGCCCCGCACCCACCGGCTGGACGAGGCCGGCATCGCGCTGGTGGATCGGATGACCTACGAGCGGACCCTCGACGACCTGTCCACGCACCGCAAGCGGGTGCGCAGCCTCGTGGGCGCCGCGGGCGTGCCCTCGCGCTGAGCTACGACGCCGCTTCGAACTCGGGCACGGGCCGCTGCTCGGCCTCGTCCTGCGTCGTCGCCGCGCCGTTCTCGTCGATGTCGTCGATCAGCCAGTCCATCTCGGCGATCTCCTTGCGCTGCGCTTCGATGATCTCGTCGGCGAGCTCGCGGACCCGGACGTCGTCGATGTCGGCCCGCTCGCTGGTGAGGATGGCGATCGAGTGGTGCGGGATCATGCCCTTCATGTACGCCTCGTCCTCGACGAGGACCTGGGACCGGGACAGGAACTGCGCTCCGGCGAACACGACGACCGCGGCGGCCACGATCGCCAGGTTGATCCTCGTGTTCTTGTACATCATCGACATCATGAAGCCGAGCATGATCACGGCCATGGCCGCCCCCATCACGAGCGCCATGTAGAGCCGCTCCTCGCTGAAGCGGACGTGATCCCACGCATAGGTGTTCGTGTAGGTGAGCAGGAACATCACCACGGTCGACGTGGCGATCATCGCCCCGAAGCGGAGGTACATCGAGCCCTCATCCATGCCGCCGCCCCCGTCGTCGTGCTGGTCGGCGTCGTGCTGCTGGTCGGTGGCGCTCATGGCGGAGCCTCCTGGTGTGCGGTCTTTCGACCTGCCCCTACCCGCCTCGTGGCCGCGCGACCACCGCTCGCCTGGGAGGATGCATCCGATGGGACTGACCGTGCACCTGGTCGACGGGACCTACGAGCTGTTCCGCTACCACTACTCACCGAGCAACCGCGACCCCGACCGGGGCGCCGTGCGCGGGGTCGTGAACTCCATGCTCCAGCTGGTGGAGGACGGCGCCACCCACATCGGCATCGCGACCGACCACGTCATCGAGAGCTTCCGCAACGACCTGTGGGCCGACTACAAGACGGGCGAGGGCATCGACCCGCAGCTCAAGGCACAGTTCCCGGTGCTCGAGGAGGTGCTGACGGCCGCGGGGTTCGCCGTGTGGCCCCAGTCCACCTTCGAGGCCGATGACGGGCTCGCCGCCGGCGCCGCCCTCGCCGCCGCCGACGACGACGTGGACCGGGTCGTGGTCTGCACGCCGGACAAGGACATGGCCCAGCTCGTCGGCGGCAAGGTCGTGCAGTGGGACCGTCGCCAGGACAAGTGGTTCGACACGGCCGGGGTGCAGGAGAAGTTCGGCGTCCTCCCCGAGTCCATCCCGGACTACCTGGCCCTGGTCGGCGACTCGGCCGACGGCTTCCCCGGGCTGCCGGGCTGGGGGGCCAAGTCGGCGGCCGCCGTGCTCGCCCGCTACGTGCACCTGGAGGACATCCCGCCGTCAGCCGGCCAGTGGGACATCACGGTCCGCAGCGGAGCGAAGCTGGCCAAGGTGCTGCAGGACGAGATGGAGGCTGCGCTGCTGTTCCGCACGATCGCGACGCTGCAGCCCGACGCCCCGGTCAGTGCCACCATCGCCGAGATGGCCTGGCAGGGACCCCAGGACGGCTTCGCCGAGGTCGCGTCAGCGCTGGACGGCGACCGCCTCGCCGACCGAGCAGCACGCCTCGCCCGGCGCTGACGGCGCTCACCCGCCAGGAGGGGTCAGGACGTCGGCGAAGGCCATCGGCTCGACGACGTCGAGCTGGTCGTAGGTGCACTGGTGCGGCTCCTTGTCGGGCCGCCAGCGGACGAAGCGGGTCGTGCCGCGGAACCGACCCGACGTCATGATCGTGTAGCCGACCTCCACGACCCTCTCGGTGCGCAGCGGGATCCACGACTGGTCCCGCTGGCTGTTCCATCGGTTCGGCGCCCCGGGCAGCTGGCCGGTCTCGTGGGCCTCCGCCTCGTACCAGCTGCTCCAGGGGTGATCCGCGAACTCCCCCGACGCCGGATCGATCACGTAGGGCTCGAGCTCGTCCACCAGCTCGGCGCGTCGCTTGGCGGTGAACGATGCCGACACGCCGACGTGGCGCAGGTCGCCGGGTTCGTCCGGGGTTCCGGCGTGGATGCCGAGCAGGATCGAGCCGACGCCCTTGCCGTCCTTGTGCCAGCGGAAGCCGGCCGCCACGCAGTCCGCGGTGCGCTGGTGCTTCACCTTGCGCAGGATCCGCTTGTCCGGCTGGTAGGTGCTGACAGGGTCCTTGGCGATCAGGCCGTCGAGGCCGGCGCCCTCCACGCGGCGGAACCAGTCAGCGGCGACGTCGCGGTCGGTGGTGGTCGGCGTCAGGTGCACCTGCGCGCCCGGGGTGATGGCCTGCTCCAGCAGCGCCCGCCGCTCGGCGAAGGGGACGTCGAGCAGGGCCCGGTCGTCGAGGGCGACGACGTCGAAGGCAACGAACGCTGCCGGGGTCTGCTCGGCGAGCATGTTGACCCGGGACTCGGCCGGGTGGATCCGCTGGCCGAGCGCGTCGAAGTCCAACCGGTCGCCGACGGCGACGACGATCTCGCCGTCGACGACGCAGCGCTCGGGCAGCGCGGCCCGGAGCGGGTCGAGCAGCTCCGGGAAGTACCGCGTGAGGGGCCGCTCGTTGCGGCTTCCCAGCTGGATCTCGTCGCCGTCGCGGAACACCAGGCACCGGAACCCGTCCCACTTCGGCTCGAAGATCCAGTCGCCGGTGGGGATGCCGTCGTTGGCCTTGGCCAGCATCGGCTTGAGCGGGAACGGGACGGGCAGGACCATCGACGCGATCGTACGGGGCCGGAGCCAATTGACCCGGCGGTCAGTCGGTGGGGCACGATGGCGCACGACCGAAGGGGGAGCCGCCTTGGCCAACGACCACGTCGACGTCCTGATCGTCGGAGCCGGGATCTCCGGGATCGGCGCCGCGCACCACCTGCTCGCCGACCGGCCGGGCACGACCTTCACGATCCTCGAGTGCCAGGAGGGCTACGGCGGCACCTGGCGCACGCACACCTATCCGGGCGTGCGATCCGACAGCGACCTGTACACCTTCGGCTACTCGTTCAAGCCGTGGACGGGCGCGCCGATCGCCACCGCGGAGGAGATCCTCACCTACCTCGGCGAGGTCATCGAGGAGGACGGGCTCGACGAGCACATCCGCTACCAGCACCAGATCGACACCGCGACCTGGTCCACCGAGGACCGCCGCTGGACCCTGACCGGCACCCGCACCGACACCGGCGAGGCGTTCACGATCTCCGCCGGCTTCCTCTGGATGTGCCAGGGCTACTACCGCCACACCGAGGGCTACACGCCCGAGTGGGACGGCATGGACGACTTCGCCGGCCAGGTCGTGCACCCTCAGACCTGGCCCGACGACCTCGACTACGCCGGCAAGCGGGTCGTCGTCATCGGTTCGGGCGCCACCGCCGCCACCCTCATCCCGGCCATGGCACCCGACTGCGAGCACATCACGATGCTGCAGCGCTCCCCCACGTACTTCGCCACCGGCCGCAACGCGAACGAGCTGGCCGACCAGCTCCGCGATCTCGAGGTCCCGGACGAGTGGACCCACGAGATCGTCCGGCGCCAGGTCCTCAAGACCCAGGCGCTGGTCACCTCGATGTCCGCCGAGCACCCCGAGCTGGTGAAGGAGGAGCTGTTCAAGGGGATCAAGGCGATCCTCGGCGACGACTACGACCTCAGCCCGCACTTCACCCCCGCCTACCGACCCTGGCAGCAGCGCATCGCCTTCGTCCCCGACGGCGACCTGTTCGAGGGCATCAAGAGCGGCAAGGCCTCGGTGGTCACCGACACCATCGACCGGTTCGTGCCCGAGGGCATCCGACTCGCCTCGGGCGAGGTGCTCGAGGCCGACCTCATCATCACCGCCACCGGCTTCGAGATGAGCGTGCTCGGCGACATCACCTTCACCATCGACGACGAGCCCCTCGACTTCGCCCAGACCGTCGGGTACCGCGGCACGATGTTCACCGGCGTGCCCAACATGGCGTGGGTCTTCGGCTACTTCCGCGCCAGCTGGACCCTGCGCGCCGACCTCATCGCCGACTTCGTGTGCCGCCTCCTCGACCACATGGACGAGCTCGGCGCCGACATCGTGGTGCCCCAGCTGCGCGCGCAGGACGCCGACATGGGCCTGCTCCCCTGGGTGGACCCGGAGGACTTCAACCCCGGCTACCTGATGCGGGCGCTGCACCTCATGCCCAAGCAGGGCACGAAGGAGCCCTGGCGCTTCACCCAGGACTACTGGGCCGAGAAGGACGAGTTCCCCGCCGCCGACCTCGACGACGGGGCGCTTCGCTACCGCTGAGCGCCGCGCACGAAGACCGGCGTCTCCGCCATGACGGCGAGGGCACGGCGGATGGCCGTGCGCACCCGGGGATAGGTGCCGCACCGGCACACGTTGCGCAGCGAGTCGAGCTCGGCCTCGGTGACGTCGCGGCGACCGTCGGCGAGCAGCGTCTGGATCAGGTCGACGGCGGCCATGATCTGGCCGGGCTGGCAGAAGCCGCACTGGGCGACGTCCTCCTCCAGCCAGACCTCCTGCACCGGGTGCAGGCCGTCGCCGTCCACCGCGTCGGCCAGGCCCTCGATGGTGACGACCTCGTCGCTCGGCCGCAGCTGGCCGACCGGGACCGAGCACGGGTTGAACGCCTTGCCGTTGACGAGGCTGGTGCAGGACTGGCAGATGCTGAGGCCGCAGCCGTACTTCGGGCCGGTGATGTCGAGCAGGTCGCGCAGGACCCAGAGCAAGCGCACGTCGTCCTCGACGTCGACCTCCACCCGCTGGCCGTTCACCATGAACTTCTGGACAGGCATCGATGCTCCTCTCAGCGCCGGCCGAGGCCGTCGGTCGGGGACTGCGGGATGGCGCCCTGGGGCACGATGGACTCGGCGAGGGGCATCCCGTGGTTGATCGGGAACGACGTCGGCATCGAGCCGGTGGCCCGGGCGTAGGCGTTGGCCGTGGCGGCCATGGAGGCGGCGACGCCGAACTCGCCGGCACCACCCGGCTGGCTGGACGAGTCGAGGATGAACACCTGGGTCTCGAACGGCACGTTCCACTGGCGGGTGTAGTACGCGTGCTCCCAGGAGTCCTCGGCGAAGCCTCCATCGACCAGGTGCAGCGAGAACGACAGGCAGTTCGCGATCCCGTCCATCATCCCGCCGAGCATCTGGGCTTCGAGCCCGCGCGGGTTGATGGTGAGCCCGACGTCCACGGCGTAGATGGCCCGGGTGACCCGGGGCCCGGTGTAGGCGTAGGCCGCCGTCGGGACGGTGCGGGACACGGTCTCGGGCCGGCAGTCGATCTCGATGAGGCAGGCGGCCCGGCCCTTGTACTCGCTGTGGAAGCCGAGGCCCTGGGCGGTGCCGGCCGGCATCTCCCGACCCCAGCTCCCCGCCTCGGCCACCTTCTCCAGCACCGCGACGGACCGGGCATCTCGCAGGGTCGACAGGCGCAGCTCGAGGGGGTCTCGCCCGACCTCGGCCGCGACCTGGTCGATGGCCAGCTCCCGGGCCGTGACCACGTTCGGGCTGTAGATGTTGCGCATCGAGCCGGTGCGGAACACGTTGGTCTCGATCTCGCCCGGGGCCGGGAGCGTCTCGGCCAGGAGCTGCTCGACGGCACCGAAGTCGTAGGGGACGTACTGGGTGAGCATGAACACGGTCTGGGAGAAGCCCATCCCGCCGAGGCCGCCCGGCAGCTCGTCGGCACGGGCCGTGATGATCTCGCCGAGCCCGTGGCCGAAGTCGGTGTTCACGCTGGTGTGGTGCTGGGCGTAGGAGACGATGTCGGTCTCGCTGCGGGTGATCCGGATCGAGGAGCGACACGCCGGGTGCGCCCGGCCCTGGCGGAAGTCGTCGGTGCGGGTCCAGCTCAGCTTCACCGGCACCCCCATGGCCTGGGAGACGAGCGCCGCCTCGCGGGCCGCGTCCCAGAACAGGTCGCGCCCGAAGGACCCACCGCCCTGCACGACGTGCACGGTGACCGCGTCCTGGGGCAGCCCCAGGGCGGAAGCGATGTCCTGCTGGGCCACGACCGGGTTCTTCATCGGTCCCCAGATCTCGGCCCGGTCGGTGCGCACGTCCGCCACGCACGGGTTGGTCTCCAACGGGCAGTTGGGCTGGAAGGCGAACGTGAAGCTGAAGTCCCTCGTCTGCACCGGCGACGGGATGCCGAGCGGGGTGAGCGCGCCGGTGTCCGGGACGACCTGGGGCAGCTCGGCGTCGGCGAGCGCGGCCTGCACCGACTCGTCCGACATCCCCGCGGCCGGGCCCGGCGCCCACTCGACGTCGATCACCTGGAGGGCGTCGATGCACTGGCCGAAGGTGCGGGCCCGGACGGCGACGCCGCTCTCGACGAGCGCGACGTGGGTCACGCCCGGGACGGCGAGCACCGCCGCCTCGTTGCGAAGCCGGACCGGCCGCCCGAGGTGCGTCGGTGGCCGGGCGACCATCGTCGGGAGGGCATCGGGGACGACGAGGTCGCCCGTGTACCGGAGCTCGCCGGTGACCATGGCCCGGGCGTCGATCCGGTTCTGCGGCGTGCCGACGATGCGGGGGCGCTCCCGCTTCGGCTGGACGTCGACGGCCTCGGTGACCTGCGACGACGCGTCGCGGGCGAGCTCACCGAAGCCGAGCGAGCTGCCGTCGGGGGCACGGATGACCCCGTCGAGGATGCCGAGCTCGGCGCCGGCGGACCCGAGGGCGATGGCAGCCGCGTCGAGCAGCCGCTGCCGGGCGACGGCGGCCGCGATCCGGACCGGGTCGTAGATGGTGTAGATGCTGTTGGACCCGCCGGTCAGCTGGTTGAAGAGCAGCTCCGGCCGCGCGTCGGCCTGGGTGATGCGCACCTGCGAGAGCGGGACGTCCATCTCCTCGGCGATGATCATGGCGATCGCCGTGTTGATCCCCTGGCCCACCTCCGTGCGGTGCAGCTCGAAGGACACGGTGCCGTCGTCCTCCACCGTGACCGTGATGAGGTTCGCCGTGGGACGGGCCGCGTCGCGCAGGAAGTCGATGAGGTCGTAGGACTCGGCGATCTGGGCCCCGATGCGGGGCAGCTCCTGCGCGTCGGCGGTGGCGAGCGGATCGATCCACCGCGCCGCGGTGATCAGCGTCGGTCCGGCGACGACGTAGCCGAGGAAGCGACGGCGGCTGACGTCCGGGCTCTGTCTCATGGTCCCCCCTGGTGGTGCGGCGATCGGGATGATCGGCGCAGACAGTACGGAACCGGACGAATCGATACACGTCGCGCGTGAGTGGGCCACCCGGAAGGGGCGCCACTAGTTTCCTCGCCCATGGCCGAGCACCCCATGTCCGAGCGCATCGCCGACCTCGAGGAGAAGAAGGCCGAGGCACGTCAGCCCGGGTCCGAGCGCTCGATCGCCCGGCAGCACGAGCGAGGCAAGATGCTCGCCCGCGAGCGCATCGAGTACCTGCTCGACGAGGGCAGCTTCCACGAGCTCGACCTGCTGGCCCGCCGGCCCATGGAGTCCTCCTTCGACGAGCGCCCCTACTCCGACGGCGTCATCACCGGCTGGGGCACCGTGGACGGCAAGAAGGTCTTCGTCTTCAGCCAGGACTTCACCGTGTACGGCGGCGCCCTGGGCGAGGTCTTCGCCAACAAGATCCACAAGCTCATGGACATGGCGCTCAAGATGGGTGCACCGCTTGTGGGCCTGAACGACGGCGCCGGCGCCCGCATCCAGGAGGGCGTGGTCTCCCTCGACTCCTACGGCGGGATCTTCTACCGCAACGTCAAGGCGTCGGGCGTCACGCCCCAGATCAGCGTGATCATGGGCCCGTGCGCCGGCGGCGCCGTCTACTCCCCCGCCATGACCGACTTCGTCTTCATGGTCGAGGACACCAGCTACATGTTCATCACCGGCCCCGACGTGGTGAAGACGGTGACCGGCGCCGACGTCACCCAGCAGGAGCTCGGCGGTGCCGACGCCCATTCGCAGAAGTCCGGCGTCTGCCAGTTCACCGGCCCCGACGACCGGGCCGTGCTCGACGACGTGAAGTACCTGCTGTCGTTCCTGCCGTCGAACAACCTCGAGGTGCCCCCGGTGCTGGACACCGGCGACGACCCCGAGCGCCAGTGCGACGCCCTGCGCGACATGGTGCCGACGAACCCGAACCAGCCCTACGACATGAAGGCGGTCATCGCCGAGATCGTCGACGATGGCGACTACTTCGAGTACGCCCCGTCGTGGGCGCCCCAGATCACCTGCGGCTTCGCCCGCATGGCGGGCCGCCCCGTCGGCATCGTCGGCAACCAGCCCATGGCGATGGCCGGCGTGCTCGACATCGAGTCGTCCGAGAAGGCGGCCCGGTTCGTGCGGACCTGCGACTCGTTCAACATCCCGCTGCTGACCTTCGTCGACGTCCCCGGCTTCATGCCCGGCGTCGACCAGGAGCACGGCGGCATCATCCGCCACGGCGCCAAGCTGCTCTACGCCTACTGCGAGTCCACGGTGCCCCGCATCCAGATCATCACCCGCAAGGCCTACGGCGGCGCGTACGTGGTCATGAACTCGCGCTCGATCGGTGCGGACTACGCCATCGCCTGGCCCTCGGCCGAGCTGGCCGTGATGGGCGCGGCCGGCGCCGTGGAGATCGTGAACCGGCGCGAGATCGCCGAGGCCGACGACGCCGACGCCAAGAAGGCCGAGCTGGTCGAGGAGTACTCGGAGAAGTTCCTCAACCCCTACGCGGCCGCCGACCGCGGCTACATCGACGACGTGATCGACCCGGCCGACACCCGCCGCAAGGTCAACGCCGCCCTCGACATGCTGGAGTCCAAGCGCGAGGAGCTGCCGGCGCGCAAGCACGGCAACGTGCCGCTGTAGCGACCCACCTCGGAGGCGGCCGATACGGTCCGCCACCGTGCAGGTCCCCATCCGGCTGCTGCGGGCGATCCGGCCGTCGGAGCACCCGGGCCTGCTGCTCACCACCGCGTACGGGACCGCCGTGCTGTCGGTGGCCCCGTTCCTGCTCCCCGCGCTGAGCGACGCCTACGGCGTCGGTCTCGGGCTGGCGTCCTTCGCCACCGCCGCGCAGCTGCTCGGCTTCGTGGCGGGATCGTGGGGGGCGGGGCGCTTCCTGCGGCCACGGGGCCGCGTGCTCGGCATCGCGCTGCTCGTCTCCGTGGCGGCGCACGGGCTCAGCGCCCTCCTGCCGCCCTTCGCCCTGCTCGTCGGCCTCCGCGTCGTCAGCGGCGTCGCCCTCGGCCTCATCACCTGGTTCAGCTGGACCCTCGTCTTCGGCGACGACGTCCGGATGAGCGAGATCGCCGTGGTCGGCCCCGTCATCGGGATCACCACCGCGCCGATCGCCGCCGAGCTGGTGGACCGGTTCGGCCCGAGGGGCATCTTCGTGGCCCTGGCCGTCACCGCGCTCGTCCCACTCGCCTTCAGCCGCCACAGCGGGAGCGACCACGAGCGCATCGTCACCCCGCGCGCCGAGCGGGTCGCCGGTGGACGATCCCGGCCGGCTGCCGGCGTCCGCCCGATCCTGGCGCTGCTCGGGCTCATGACGGTGGGTGGCTCCTCGGTCTTCACGTTCGGGGCCGTGATCGCCGCCGATCGCACGACCCTGTCGCTGTCGGCGATCTCGCTCGCGTACAGCGCCAACGCCCTCGCCTCGATCCCGAGCGCACGGTGGTCGGGACGGCGCGGTCCCGCCGGGGCGTGGATCGTCGGGTGCGGCGTGTGCGCGATCGTGATGGGGGCGGCGACGAGCGGACCGCTGTTCGTGGTGGCCATCGCCTTCTGGGGATTCGCCTTCTGGATGGGGACGCCCGGCGCCTTCTCGCTGCTCGCCGCACGATCGGCCGCCCCGGGCGAACGGGCCGGCGACGCGCAGGCGGTCATGGCCGCCGGGCGGGTGGTCGGCCCCCTCGCCGGCGGCGTGCTGCTGGATGCCACCAGCGCTGGGGTCCTCGGGGTGGTCGGCGGCGTGGTCGTGGGCGCGGCCGGCGCCGGCCTGGTGCTGGTCGAGCGCAGGGGCGCGGCCTGATGGCATCCGTCGCGTTCGCCGCCGTGACCAAGGAGCGCGAGGGCCGCGCCGTCCTGCGATCGCTGACGCTGGACGTCGACGACGGGACCATCTGCTGCCTGGTCGGGCCGTCGGGGTGCGGGAAGTCGACCGCAGTGCGCCTGCTGGCCGGGCTGGAGGAGCCGACGAGCGGCGAGATCCGGATCGATGGCCGACGGGTGAACGCGGTGCCGACCCGCGACCGCGGCCTCGGCATGGTCACCCAGACGTCGGCCCTGCTGCCCTCCCGCCCGACGGAGGACTCGGTCGGCCTGCCGCTCGACCTGCGCCACGACATCGACCGCGACGAGCGCCGGTGGCGCATCGACGAGCAGGCCCTCGCCCTCGACCTCGGCGACGTGCTCGGCCGGCCGCCGAGCACGCTCAGCGGGGGTGAGATCCAGGTGGCCCAGATCGCGCGCGCCGTCATCGCCCGCCCGCGGGTGCTGCTCCTCGACGAACCGCTCGCCCGGATCGACCCGGCGCGCCGCGGCATGGTGCGCGCCGATCTCGTCCGCCTCCAGCAGCTGTACGGCGTCACCACGATCTGGGTCACCGCCGACCAGCGCGACGCGCTCGCCGTCGCCGACCGCGTGGCCGTGCTGCTCGACGGACGTCTGGAGCAGGTGGGGGCGCCGATGGCGGTGTACGACCGCCCCCGGACCCTGGCCGTGGCCCGGTTCTTCGGCGAGCCCGAGATCGGGGTCGTCCGGACCCGCCTCGGCGGCCGGCAGCTCGACGTCGGCATCCGACCACACGAGCTGCGCGCGGCCGCGCCCGGTGCCGAGGGCACCCGCTTCCAGGGCACGGTCGTGGGTGTGGAGGTCCTGGGCCGCCGGGCGGTCGCCACCGTCGCCGTCGAGGGCGGCACCCTCCGTTGGGACGGCGCGCCGGTGCGCACCCGGGTCGGCGAGCGGCTCGACCTCGTCGTCGACCCCGACCGGGTCCACCTCTTCGACGCCGACACTGGTGTCGCCGTGGGCCACCCCGAGTAACTTCGCGCCCGTGCAGATCCAGCCCGCACCAACCGACGAGGAGGCCGTGGCCATCGCCGCGGCCATCGAGGTCGCCTGGCCACGGGTCGGCGGCGAGGCGCCGGACGACCGCCCGAACCGGTGGCGGTTCTCGGGACGCTGGTGGAGCCAGCCGGTCCCCATGCGCCGCAACCGCCCCTGGTAGCCGAACCGGTGGGCGCAGAGATCACCACGGTCGGGCCCGACCTGGTCGTGGTGCACCACGGCACCCGCGCACACCGCTACGAGGAGCTGGAGCCCGGACGGGTCCACGAGCTCGACGGCCTCGAGGTCGAGACGATGCCGGATCCCGGCGGTGAGCTGCTCGCCCGCTTCGCGACGGTCAACGACGTCCACTTCGGCGAGACCCGATGCGGGGTCGTGGAGGGCCACGAGGACGAGATCGGCCCCATCCTCACGGCCGAGCCTGGCGAGCCCCCCTACCCCGTCACCATGAACGAGGCGGCCATCGCCGAGATCCAGGCCGCCGAGGTGGACGCCGTGTTCGTCAAGGGCGACCTCACCACGGACGGGACCGACGAGGAGTACGCCGACTTCCTCGAGACCTACGGCGGCGCCTTCGGCGATCGGCTCACCCACGTGCGGGGCAACCACGACGCCTACGAGGGCCGGGCCTACGCCGACTGGCCCCTCCAGCGCGTCGACCTGCCCGGCGCCACGGTCGTGCTGCTCGACACCACCGTCCCGTTCAAGTCGTCCGGCGGCCTCACCCACGATCAGCTCGACGAGCTCGACGCCATCGCCGCCGACGCCGACCGCCCGGTGGTGGTCCTCGGCCACCACCACGTGTGGGACCCGCGGTCGAAGGAGCGGAACGACACCTACTTCGGCATCCACCCGGACTGGTCCGAGCGCCTCGTCGACATCGCCGCCCGTCGGCCGCGCATCGTGGGCTACTTCGCCGGGCACACCCACCGGAACCGGGTCCGGCGGTTCCCCCAGACCGGTGACATGCCGTGGGTCGAGGTCGCGTGCGTGAAGGACTACCCGGGGGCGTGGGCCGAGTACCGGGTGCACGAGGGCGGCATCGTGCAGCTGCACCACCGGATCTCCTCGCCCGAGGCCCTGGCGTGGACCGAGCGCACCCGGGGCATGTACCTCGGCACGTACGCCGACTACGCCTTTGGGAAGCTCAGCGACCGGTGCTTCATGCTGGGCCGGTGACCGCCGTTCGTCGGCCCCGAGGGGCCTCCTCTCTAACCGAGTTGCTCGGCTGCGCCTCACAACTCGCGAGGTACCTGTCGCGATGAATCTTCCTTTGGCCGACCTGCGGGTCATCGACGCGTCCACCGTGCTCGCCGGGCCGGCGTGCGCCCGCTACCTGGCCGACTTCGGCGCCGACGTCATCAAGGTCGAGCGCCCCGGCAGCGGCGACGGCACCCGAGACATGTTCCGGCGGGACCCCGACGACGACGTCACCTACTTCTGGAAGCTGCTCGGCCGGGGCAAGCGCGCCATCGTGCTCGACCTCAAGACCGACCGGGGCCGCGCCGACATGCTCGACCTGTGCGCCGGCGCCGACGTGCTGGTCGAGAACTTCCGGCCCGGCACGCTCGAGCGCCTCGGCCTCGGGCCCGACGTGCTCCACGAGCGCAACCCGGATCTCGTCATCACCCGGGTCACCGGCTTCGGGCAGGACGGCCCCTACGCCGGCCGCGCCGGCTTCGCCACGCTCGCCGAGGCCATGTCCGGCTTCGCCTCCCTGTCCGGCGAGCCCGACGGGGCGCCGCTGCTGCCGCCCATCGCCCTCACCGACGAGGTCACCGGCCTCACCGCGGCCTTCGCCACCATGGTCGCCGTCCACTCCGGGGTCGGACAGGTCGTGGACGTGAACCTGCTCGAGTCCCTGCTGCAGATCATGGGGCCGCTGGTCTCGGCGGCAGCGGTCGAGGGATGGGAGCAGCCCCGCCTCGGATCGGGAGTCCCCTACACCGTCCCCCGCGGGACCTGGCAGTGCGCCGACGGCGGCTGGGTCGCGGTGTCGACGTCAGCGGAGTCCGTGGCCCGCCGCGTCCTCGAGCTGGTCGGCCTGGGCGACGACGAGACCCTGCAGACCTTCGACGGCCGGGTCGCGGCACGGGGCCGGATCGACGCACGCATGGCCGAGTGGATCGGCGCGCGGACCCGGGACGAGGTGCTGGCGGCGTTCGAGGAGGCGCAGGCCGCGTGCGCTCCCGTGTACTCCATGAACGAGGTCCTGGCCGATCCCCACGTGCAGGCCCGCGGCTCCGTGGCGGAGGTCGACGGCACCCCGATGCAGGGCTTGGTCGCTCGGCTGTCCGCCACCCCCGGCCGCATCCGCTGGACCGGCCGGCCGCTCGGCGCCGACACCGACGAGGTGCTCTCGGAGCTGGCGGACCGACGGCCGCCGACGTAGGTCACCACTCCTCGGGACGCCGACGCCGGCGGGGGTTTACGCTCGGGTCCGACGAGCGGCCCCGCCTCTGCGGTCCACGCTCGACGAACAGGGAGCGATCGGCCATGCGCATCGGGATCGTTGCACCGCCATGGGTCTCCGTCCCACCGGAGGGCTACGGCGGCACGGAGTCCGTGATCGATCGGCTGGCACGCGGCCTCCTCGCCGCCGGCCACGACGTCTTCCTCTGGACCACCGGTGATTCCACGTGCCCGGTGCCGAAGGGGTGGATCCTCGAGCGAGGCGACCGGGAGCGGCTCGGCGCTGCGGTCGTGGAGCTCCACCACCTGATCCACGGGTACGAGGCCATGCTCGACTGGGGCGCCGACGTGGTGCACGACCACACCCTCATCGGCCCCGTGTACGCCCGGCGTCACCCCGAGCTGCCGGTCGTCACCACCAACCACGGCCCGTTCAACAAGGAGCTGATCACGCTCTACCGGGCCGTGACCGACCAGGTCGCCCTCATCGCCATCAGCCACGACCAGGCGGCGCGGGGCATCCGGGCCGGCCTGCCGATCGACGCCGTCATCCACCACGGCATCGATCTCGACCGCTACTCCGAGGGTGACGGCGCCGGCGACGACCGGGGGGAGTACCACCTCTTCCTCGGCCGCATGGCGCCGGAGAAGGGCGCCCGGCGCGCCATCCTCGCGGCGCGCGAGGCCGGTGTGCGCCTGCTCCTCGCGGCCAAGATGCAGGAGCCGCTGGAGCGGTCGTTCTTCGCCGAGCAGGTGCAGCCGCTGCTGGACGACCGCATCGAGTACGTCGGCGAGGTCGGGATCGAGCGCAAGCTCGAGCTGCTCCGGGGTGCCCGGTCGCTGGTGAACCCGATCCGATGGCCGGAGCCGTTCGGGCTGGTGATGATCGAGGCGCTCGCCTGCGGCACGCCCGTGCTGTCGTTCCGCGAGGGAGCCGCTCCCGAGATCGTCGAGCACGGCAGGACCGGGTACCTGTGCGACGACGTCGCGGACCTCACCCGCCGCCTGGCCGACGTCGACGGACTCGACCGCGACGCCTGCCGGCAGGACGCGGAGCGCCGCTTCAGCGTCTCGCGCATGGTCGCCGACCACCTCGCCCTGTTCGAGCGGGTCATCGAGCAGCGCGCGAGCCAGCCCGGACTGGTCCGTCCATGACCAGCGACCCGTCACCGTTCGCCGGGACCACCGCCGTCGCGCCGCTCGGCCACGCCGAGGGCACGGTGACGCTCGTGGCCGGGCAGGCCTTCGCCCTGTCCGGTCGGAGCGGGGACATGCGCGCCGACCTCCCGAACGGCCTGTTCGTCCTCGACACCCGGATCCTGTCCCGGTGGGAGCTGCTGCTCAACGGGCACCGCGTCGAACCGCTCGCGGTCGAGCTCGACACCCCGTTCTCGGCACGGTTCGCCGGACGGGGGGCACCGGACGCCGGCCACGCCGACGCAAGCCTCGTGCTGTTCCGGTCCCGGTACGTCGGCCTCGGCATGCAGGAGCGGCTCCGCATCACGAACCACGGGGCCGACACCGTCCCGCTGCTCGTCGAGCTCAGCTGCGACGTGGACTTCGCCGACCTGTTCGCGGTGAAGGAGAGCCGGGTCGAGCGGCGGGGCCGGCACCGCGCCGACGCAGAACCCGGGCGGCTCCGCTTCACCCACGACGCCGACCGGGTCACCAAGGTCGTCACGATCTCGCTCTCCGAGGATGCCGAGGTCGAACCGGGGAGGGCGGCGTGGCGCGCCTCGCTCGCCCCGGGGGCGAGCTGGGAGGTCGTCATCGAGGTGACCGTCGAGCTCGACGGCGTCCCGATCGTCCCCCACTTCGCCGGGCTCGACGGTGCCCACCCGGAGCCGACCCGTCGCCTGGAGGAGTGGCATGCCCGGCTCCCGCAGATCGAGACCGACCACGCCGGGTTCGCCCAGACCATCGAGCGCTCGGCGAACGACCTCGGCGCCCTGCGCATCTTCGACCCGGACCACCCCGAGCTCCCGATCCTCGCCGCCGGCGCCCCGTGGTTCATGACGGTCTTCGGCCGCGACTCGCTGCTCACCGCGTGGATGACCCTCATCGCCGATCCGTCCCTCGCCCACGGGGTCCTCGAGACCCTGGCCCGCTTCCAGGGCGAGGACGAGGACCCCCGCACCGAGGAGCAACCGGGTCGGATCCTGCACGAGATGCGCTTCGGGCAGGCCGGTGGGCTCGCGCTCGGGGGCGGCGACATCTACTACGGGACCGTCGACGCCACTCCCCTGTTCGTCATGCTCCTGGGTGAGCTTCGCCGGTGGGACCCCGACGACGAGATGGCCGATCGGCTGCTGCCGCACGCGGACCGGGCGCTCGAGTGGATCGAGCACCACGGCGACCGCGACGGTGACGGCTACGTCGAGTACGAGCGCTCCGACGAGCGGGGCCTGGCCAACCAGGGCTGGAAGGACTCCTGGGATGCCATCCGCTTCGCCGACGGCACCTTCGCCCGGACGCCGATCGCGCTGTGCGAGGCACAGGGCTACGTGTACGCCGCCTACCTGGCCCGGGCCCACTTCGCCGAGGAGATGGGCGACGTCGCCGGCCACGACCGCTGGGCGGAGAAGGCCCGCACCCTGCGACGCCGGTTCAACGAGGACTTCTGGCTGGAGGAGCAGGGCACGTTCGCCCTCGCGCTCGACGCCGACAAGCGGCCGGTGGACGCGGTGTGCTCGAACGTCGGGCACTGCCTGTGGACGGGCATCGTCGATCCCGAGCTGGCCCCGCTGGTCGCCGATCGCCTGCTGGCCCCGGATTCCTTCTCGGGCTTCGGTGTGCGGACGATGGCGGCCTCGATGGCGGCCTACAACCCGGTCAGCTACCACAACGGCTCGGTCTGGCCCCACGACAACGCCATCGCCGCCGCCGGACTCGCCCGCTACGGGATGGTCGACCACGCCAACCGGATCATCGAGGGCCAGCTGGCGGCGGCCGGGCACCAGCGGGGCGCCCTGCCGGAGCTCTTCGCCGGCTTCAGCATCGACGAGCTCGGCGTCCCCGCCGGCTACCCCACCTCGTGCTCGCCCCAGGCGTGGGCTGCGGCCGCACCGCTGCTGTGGCTGCGAGCCATGCTGCGCCTCGACCCGCAGGCGGTGCAGGGCAGGGTGTGGCTCGAGCCCACCCTGCTCGACTCCATGGCCCGGCTCCGGGTCGAGGGCATCCGCGTCGCCGGCTGCACCCTGACCGTCACCGTCGAGGGCGGCGAGGTCGAGGTGGCGGGTGCCGACGGGCTCGAGGTCATGCCCGGTGCCCGACCGGTCCTCCCCCTGGCCGCTCCTGCGCCTCCCTCGCGCTGAGGCTCAGGGCGCTCCGGCGACCTCGATGCGATCGGTCGCCCAGTCCCGGGCCGCCTCGAGCGCGGCGCGGGCCTTCTCCTCGAGCTCCTCGGGCTCGAGGCCGTGCGCCGGGTAGGAGGCGACCCCGGCGCGGAAGCGGCGGGAGCGACCGCCCTCGAGCAGGTTCCGACGGACCCGCTCCGCGGTCCAGACGGCGCCGTTCTCGCCGGTGTCCTCGAGGATGCAGACGAAGGCGTGGCCGTCGAGGTGGCCGGCCACGTCGGCCTCACGCAGGGTCCGACGCAGCACGGCGGCCACGTCGTCGGCCGGCACGAGCGCGGTGGTGGACCCGTCGGGGGCCATGTCGTAGGCCTCGAAGCACACCACCGACAATGGGCGCAGCGCCCGACGGGCGACGGCCACCCGGCCCCGCAGGGTGGTGAGCAGGAACTCCGGCCCGAGCATGCCGCTGCCGCCGGCGGGAGGGCCGGACTCGAAGATCGCCCGGATCGGATCGACGTCGTCGTCGACCTCAGGGGCAGCCGGTGCGACGGTGCCGGTCGGCACCGGCTCCGACGGCTGGGGGGCCGGCTCGTGCTCCTGCGGGTCCTCGATCAGGACGAGCACGGCCACGAGGGCGCTGGCGACGCCGGCGACCACGGCCGGGACGGCTGCCGCGGTGACCACGGCCAGCACGCCCGCCACGCCGGCGACCACGGCCGCCGCCACGACGGCCCAGCGTCCCCCCGCCCGGCTCACCCCCGCCGTCCCATCGTCACTCGCTGACCAGGTCGAGGATCTCGCCCATGATCTTGGTGAGGTCGAAGTCCTTCGGCGTGTACACGGCGGCGACGCCAGCCTCGGTGAGCACGCTCCGGTCGTCCTCGGGGATGATGCCGCCGGCGATGACGGGTGCGTCGCTGCCCGCCTCACGGATGAGGCGAACCGTCTCGGGCACCAGCTCGAGGTGGCTGCCGGACAGGATCGAGAGCCCGATGGCGTCGACGTCCTCGTCGGCAGCGACCTGGGCGATCTGGGCCGGCGTCAGGCGGATGCCCTGGTAGATGACCTCGAAGCCGGCGTCGCGGGCGGCCACGGCGATCTGCTCGGCGCCGTTGGAGTGGCCGTCGAGGCCGGGCTTGGCCACGAGCAGGCGGGGCGGGCCCGACGGGCGGGCCTTGATCTTCTCGGCCACGTCGCGCAGGCCCTGGCTCGTGCCGTGGCCGGCCGCGGCGGCGACGCCGGTGGGGGCCCGGTACTCGCCGAACACCTCGCGCAGCAGGCCCGACCACTCGCCGGTGGTTCCGCCTGCGTGGGCCAGGTCGATGGTGGCCGGCATGATGTTGTCGCCCGACTCGGCCACCCGTCGCAGCTCGTCGAGGCTGCGCTTCACGGCGTCGTTGTCCCGCTCGGATCGCCACTGCTGCACGTCGGCGATGAGCATGTCCTGCACGCCGGGATCGACCTTCATGATCGAGTCCTCGCCGCCGAGGGGCGACGGCGCGGTCTCGGTGTACGCGTTGACGCCGACCACGACCTGGTCACCGGACTCGATGCGCCGGATCCGCTCGGCGTGGCTGCGGACGAGGCGACCCTTCATCTCATCGATGGCCTCGAAGGCGCCGCCGAGGTCGAGGATGTCGGTCATCTCGGCCCACGAGGCCTCGACCAGCTCGGCGGTGAGGCCCTCCATCACGTGGGACCCGTCGAAGATGTCCTCGTACTCGAGCAGATCCGTCTCGTGGGCCAGCACCTGCTGCACCCGCAGCGACCACTGCTGGTCCCACGGGCGGGGCAGGCCGAGCGCCTCGTTCCAGGCCGGCAGCTGGATCGACCGGGCCCGGGCGCTCTTGGACAGCGTGACGCCGAGGGCCTCGAGCACGATGCGCTGCACGTTGTTCTCGGCCTGCTGCTCGGTGAGGCCGAGGCTGTTCACCTGCACGCCGTAGCGGAACCGCAGCGCCTTGTCGTCGGTGACGCCGTAGCGCTCGCGACCGATGCGCTCCCACAGCTGGGTGAAGGCCCGCATCTTCGCCGTCTCCTCGACGAAGCGGATGCCGGCGTTGACGAAGAACGAGATGGAGCCGAACACCTGGGCGAAGCGGTCGTCGTCGACCTGGCCGGACTCCTTGACCGCGTCGAGCACGCCGATGGCGTTGGCGAGGCTGTAGGCGATCTCCTGCACCGGCGTCGCTCCGGCCTCCTGCAAGTGGTAGCTGCACACGTTCATCGGGTTCCACTTCGGGATCCACTCGGCGCAGAAGGCGATCATGTCGACGATGAGCCGGCGGCTCGGGACCGGCGGGAAGATGTAGGTCCCCCGCGACAGGTACTCCTTGACGATGTCGTTCTGCGTGGTGCCGCGCAGCGCCTTGGACTCGATGCCCTTCTTCTCGGCGTTCGCCACGTACAGGCCGAGCATCCACGCCGCCGGGGCGTTGATGGTCATCGACGTGTTCATCTGGTCCTGGGGGATGCCGTCGAGAAGCGTGTCCATGTGGCCGAGGTGAGCCACCGGGACGCCCACCTTGCCGACCTCGCCACGCGCGAGCACGTGGTCGGGGTCGTAGCCGGTCTGGGTGGGCAGGTCGAAGGCGATCGACAGGCCGGTCTGCCCCCTGGCCAGGTTCGTGCGGTACAGCTCGTTGCTCGCCTTGGCGGTGGAGTGACCCGAATAGGTCCGCATCATCCAGGGGCGGTCACGCTCATGTCGCACGTCGGCCATGGCGCCATTCTCGGGCACCGGCGCACGCACCCGCCACCTGGGACGGCCCGTGCTCTGGAACAGCGGTGCCGGTCAGGGCGCGGCGGTCAGCAGCTCGGCGTAGCGGTCGAGCAGGGGCAGCACCGTGTCGGCGTCGCCGGGAGGCAGGCCGAAGACCGCCCGGGAGACACCGGCCGACGCCAGCTCCTCGAGCGCCTCGGGACGAGCAGGGGTGGCGAACTGGCCCAGCTCCACCGTGGCCGGGTCGCGGTCGACCGCCTCGCACGCCGCCCGCAGACCGTCGAGCTGGTCGACGAGGGCGTGACGGCCGGCGATCGGCATCCACCCGTCGCAGAACTCGGCGATGTGGGCGAAGGTCTTCGGTCCGGCGGCCCCGCCGAGGATCACCGGCGGGTGCGGTCGTTGGACCGGCTTCGGCCAGGACCACGACGGCTCGAGGTGGACGTGTTCACCATCGAAGCTCGCCTCGTCCTGGGTCCAGAGCTGCTTGCAGGTGAGCACCCGCTCCCGCAGCACCTCGCGCCGGTCGGCGTAGCGCACGCCGTGGTGGGCGAGCTCCTCCTTGTTCCAGCCGTAGCCGATGCCGAAGAGGAACCGTCCGGCGGAGATCCGGTCGACGGTCGCCACCTCCTTCGCGAGCCAGATCGGGTCGCGCTGGGCGACCAGGCAGATCCCCGTCCCGAGCTTCAGCGTGGACGTGACGGCGGCGCAGGCACCGATGCTGATCAGGCTGTCGTGCGTCCGCCAGTACTCCTCGGGGAGCGGCGGCGCACCTTCCCGGCCGCCCCAGGGGGTCGCCCGTGAGGTCGGGATGTGGGAGTGCTCGGGGAACCAGAGCGACTCGAAGCCCCGAGCCTCGACCTCCCTGGACAGCGTGACCGGATCGATGGCCTTGTCGGTCGGGAACATCATGACGCCGAGGTGCATGTCGGCACCGTAGGGGCCGGCGCGAGCTCAGGTCCGCAGCATCCTCGACACGGCAGACATGACCTCTTCGACCTTGGCGTCGAACTCGTCCACGGCACCCTCCTCGCTGCCGGAGGTGGCCTCGGCCGCATCCTTCACGCAGTGGCGGATGTGCTCGTCGAGCAACCCCATGCCCACGCCCTGGAGCGCCTTGGTGACCGACGCGATCTGCGTGAGCACGTCGATGCAGTAGGTGTCCTCGTCGACCATCCGCTGCAACCCGCGCACCTGGCCCTCGATGCGCCGGAGGCGAGCCTGGTACTGGTCCTTGTTCATCGTGTAGCCGGGCATCTGGCCATCATACCAGATAGGGGTTGGGGGTATGAGACATCGGTGGTACGGTGACCGCATGCGCACCAGGGTCGATCTCCCCGTCGAAGGCATGACCTGTGCGGCGTGCTCCGCTCGCATCTCCCGAGGCCTCAACAAGCTCGACGGCGTCGAGAACGCCAACGTCAGCCTGGCGTCGGCCCGGGCCACCGTGATCTTCGACGACGAGCGGCTGGCCAGCGACGACTTCGAGGCCGTCATCACCAAGCTCGGCTACTCGGTCCCCGAGGAGGCCGACCACGAGGCGGCCGAGGCCGAGTGGATCCGCACGATCACCCGACGCCTGGTGATCGCCGCCGTGCTCAGCGTGCCTGTCGTGGCGCTGTCGATGATCCCGGCCCTCCAGTTCGACGGCTGGGCGTGGGTCGTGTTCGCCCTCACCACCCCGGTCGTGTTCGTCAGCGGCATCGGGTTCCACCGGGCCGCGCTGCTCAACGCCCGCCATGGCGCCGCCACCATGGACACCCTCGTGTCCATCGGCACCCTCGCCGCCTACCTCTGGTCCACCGTCGCCCTGTTCTTCCTCGGTGCCGGCGACAGCACGATGGACATGAGCATGGCGGGCATGGGCGATCCGGCCACCGGCGACGCCCACGTCTACTTCGAGACCGCCGCCGTGATCATCACCTTGATCCTGCTCGGCAAGTGGTTCGAGGCCCGGGCCAAGCGCCGCAGCGGCGAGGCCATCCGCGCCCTGGCCGACCTCGGCGCCCGCACCGCCACGCTCGAGGACGGCAGCGAGATCGCCGTCGACGACCTCGCCGTCGGCATGCGCTTCATCGTGAAGCCGGGCGAGAAGGTGCCCACCGACGGCCGCATCGTCGACGGCGCGTCCGCCCTCGACGAGTCCATGCTCACCGGCGAGCCCGTGCCCGTCGACAAGTCGGTCGGCGACGAGGTCATCGGCGCCACGGTGAGCACCGACGGCCGCTTGGTCGTCGAGGCGACCCGGGTCGGCGCCGACACCGCGCTCGCCCAGATCGTGCGCATGGTGGAGGAGGCCCAGGGCAGCCAGGCCCCGGTGCAGCGCCTCGCCGACCGCATCTCCGCGGTGTTCGTGCCGATCGTGCTCCTGATCGCGTCCGCCACGCTCGCCGGCTGGTTCCTCACCGGACACGGCGCGGACGATGCCTTCACCGCCGCCGTCGCCGTCCTCATCATCGCCTGCCCCTGCGCCCTCGGCCTGGCCACCCCCACCGCGATCATGGTCGGCACCGGACGGGGTGCCCAGATGGGCGTGCTCATCAAGGGCGGCGAGATCCTCGAGCGCACCCGCTCCGTGGACACCGTCGTCTTCGACAAGACCGGCACGCTCACCGAGGCACGCATGCAGCTGGTCTCGGCCGAGTCGCTCGACCCCGACGTCGACGATGCCGTGCTGCTGCGCCGGGCCGCGTCGCTCGAGGCCATGAGCGAGCACCCGATCGCGACGGCCATCGCCGCCGCCACCACCGACCACCGACCCGTGGAGGGCTTCCGCAACCTCGCGGGCAAGGGCGTGCACGGCACGGTCGACGGCGTCGACGTCCTGGTCGGACGTCGCCTGCTGTTCGACGAGGTCCCGCCCGAGGTCGAGGCCGCCGCTGCGGCCCAGGAGGCCGAGGGCCGCACCGCGGTGCTCGCCGGCTGGGACGGGCGGGCCCGAGGCGTGCTCGCGGTGTCCGACACCGTGAAGCCGAGCGCGGTCGAGGCCGTCTCGGCGCTGCGCGAGATGGGGCTCGAGACGGTGCTGCTCACCGGCGACAACCGCCGCACGGCTGAGGCCGTCGCCGCCCAGGTCGGCATCACCACCGTGCTGGCCGAGGTCCTGCCCGACGACAAGCTGGCCGAGGTCCGCCGCCTGCAGGACGCCGGCCGGGTCGTGGCCATGGTCGGCGACGGCGTGAACGACGCACCGGCGCTCGCCGCCTCCGATCTCGGCATCGCCATCGGCACCGGCACCGACGTGGCCATCGAGGCCTCCGACCTCACGCTCGTCAGCGGCGATCCCCGCGGCGTGGCCGACGCGATCGCGCTCAGCCGCCGCACGCTGTCCACCATCAAGGGCAACCTGTTCTGGGCCTTCGCCTACAACACCGCCGCCATCCCGCTGGCCGCCTTCGGCCTGCTCGTCCCGATGATCGCCGCCGGCGCCATGGGCTTCTCCAGCGTCTTCGTCGTCACCAACTCCCTGCGGCTCCGCCGGTTCCGCAGCACCCGATCCGCCCCATCCCCCGAGCGAGAGGAGTCGACCCATGTCGACCGAGACCTACAACGTGCCTGACATCTCCTGCGGCCACTGCGTCGAAGCGATCACCGGCGCCGTGAAGCCCCTCGACGGTGTCGAGTCCGTCGACGTGTCCATCGACGACAAGACCGTCACCGTCGCCGGCAGCTTCGACGACGCCGCCGTCCGCTCGGCCATCGACGACGCCGGCTACGACGTCGCCTGAACGTCCTGGGGCTGTGGCGTTGCGCTGATGCAACGCCACGACCCCGGTTCCCTGACCGCCGCACCTGCGGTCACTTCCGGTCTGGGCTGGGTCGATCGGATCATCTGTGAACTGGCCCCTCAAGGACGGCTGACGACGCGCCGAAGTCGCGTCCATGATCCGCACCGTCGCAGCCATCTTTGCCAAGAAGACCGCCATCGTCGCCATCACGGGTGTCACCGTGATCGGCGGCGCCAGCTTCGCCCTCGCCGAGGTCGTCGCGACCGACGAGCCCTCCGCTGAGGAGGAGATCGTCGTCGAAGAGACGGACGAAGGCACCGATGACGGCACGACCGACGACGGCACGACCGACGACGGCACGACCGACGGGACCGACGACGACACGACCGACGGCACGACCGACGGGACCGACGACGGCACGACCGACGGGACCGACGACGACACGACCGACGACACGACCGACGACACGACCGACGGCACGACCGACGGCACGACCGACGGGGACGACCTCACTGGCGGGGACGAGCTCACCGGCGAGGTCACCGAGGAGCCCGAGGCTCCGAAGGACAACCACGGCGCCGTCGTCTCCGCCGCCGCCAAGGGCGGCGCACCGTGCGACGACTTGGAGGCCAACGGCTTCAAGAACCACGGTCAGTGCGTGGCCAGCGTCGCCGGCGGCAAGAAGGCGCCGACCGAGCCCAGCGAGCCCGTCGCCGACGAGTCCGAGGACACCGTCGAGGCGCCCCCCACCGAGGACACCGTCGAGACGCAGGCCGTCGAATCCGCCGAGAAGCCCGGCAAGGGCGGCCCGCCGGCCGGCAAGGGCAAGGGCGGCAAGGGCTGACCGACCGGGTGTTCCGTGGTCGCTGCCAGAACGGTCGGCGGCCGCGACACCACCACTGCCAGAACTAGGTGAAGGCCGGCGGCATCGGCAGGCGCAGCGCAACGCTGAGCCTGTCGATGTAGTCGTTCCGGGCGACGTCGATCGCGCCGAGGGAGCGGAGGTGGTCGGTGGTCCACTGGACGTCGAGCAGGCGGTCCACGCCATCGGCGGACAGGACGTCGACCAGGCCGACGAGGGCGACCTTGGAGGCGTCGCGCTGGTGGTGGAACATCGACTCGCCGGCGAAGAGGCCGCCGACCGACACGCCGTAGAGGCCTCCGGCGAGCGTGCCGTCCTCCCGTGACCAGGCCTCGACGCTGTGGGCCCAGCCGAGGCGGTGCATCTGGCGGTAGGCCTGGCGGATCTCCTCGGTGATCCAGCCGTGCGGGCGCTTGGGGTCGGCGCAGCTGGCGACGACCTCGTCGAAGCAGGTGTCGACACGGATCTCGAAGCGGGCGCACGACCGGCGCAGGGACCGGGACACCCGCAACCCGTCGAGCGGGAGGATCCCGCGGGGGTCGGGCGACCACCAGGCGAGCGTCCGGCCCCGGTCCACCTGCATCGGGAACAGCCCGCTGCGGTAGGCGTGCAGCAGCGTGCCGGGCGAGAGGTCCCCACCGACGCCGACCACGCCGGACTCGTCGGCCGTGTCCACGTCGGGGAACGACCAGGCGCAGGGTGGGGGCTCGACGGGCATCGGGCCGATTCTCTCCGACGCCTGGCTGGTCAGCCGATTCGTCCTCCCGCACCCCTGGTGGATCGCAAGGAGATCGTCACATCCGCGCGGTCTGCGCCGGACGGAACGGGGGATGGAAGTGCCGTTGTCGCACCCAGCCCACCAGCAGGACGCACGACGACGAAGGCCCCGGCACCGCCGGGGCCTTCGCTCGTCCTCGGGTGCGGGTCGGGCCCGCGGCCGGATCAGTACTCGTAGAAGCCGGCGCCGGACTTGCGGCCGAGGTGGCCGGCGCTGACCATGCGGCGCAGCATCGGGGAGGCCGCGTAGTGCGGGTCACGGAACTCGTCGTAGAGGGCGTCGAGGATCGACAGCGAGGTGTCGAGGCCGACCAGGTCGAGCAGGGCGAAGGGCCCCATCGGGAAGTTGGCCCCGCCCTTCATGGCCGAGTCGATGTCGTCGCGGTTGGCGGTGCCGTTCTCCAGCATCCGCACCGCGTTGTTCAGGTACGGGAACAGCAGGTGGTTCACGATGAAGCCGGCGCGGTCCTTGACCTCGACCGGGGACTTGCCGCACGCCTCGGCGAACTGGCGCACCTCGGCGATGGTCGCGTCCGACGTGACCAGCGTCTTGATGATCTCGACCAGGCTCATCATCGGGGCCGGGTTGAAGAAGTGCACGCCGCAGACCCGCTCCGGACGACGGGTCTCGACCGCCATCTCGATCACCGACAGCGTCGAGGTGTTCGTCGCCAGGATGGCGTCGTCCTTGCAGTGGTGGTCCAGGTCGTTGAAGAGGGCGACCTTGGTGGCGAGGTCCTCGACGACGGACTCGATCACCAGGTCGCAGTCGGCGAGGTCGTCGAGCTTGGAGGTGGCGGTGACCCGGGCGACGGCCGCGTCGGCGTCCTCCTGGCTCATCCGCTCCTTGGCGACGAGCTTCTCCAGGGACTTCTGCATGGCGGCCACGGTCTGCTCGGCCGATTCGTGCTTGCGGGAGCGCAGCACCACGTCGAAGCCGGAGGTCGCTGCGACCTGTGCGATGCCGGACCCCATGATCCCCGAACCGATGATGCCCACGCTCTTGATCGTCATGCGTCACACCGTACCGAGCGGTAACCAGGGGCCCGAAAAAGCGAGACTGAGCCCATCGCGGACTCCGGCATCATCCCCACCGGGTACGAGCGCACGCTCCCGCCCGAGGCCCAGCTGCTCGTGCGCGCCCGGCGCCGCGCCCTCACCCGGCGCGGTCGGGGTCGCCTCCTCGACCTCGGCGGCGCCGACATGCACCGCACCCTGTGGGCCCGGGCCGACGGCGTCTCCGACGCGACGGTGCTCGACGGCGCCGGCGACCCCCGCCTCGCGGCCCTGGCCGACGCCGGCGAGCGGTTCGACACCGTCGTCTCGGTGTTCCAGCTCGCCGCCAGCGCCGACCTCAGCGAGACGCTGCGGTCCCTGCGCCAGGTGCTCGCCGACGACGGCCGGGTCCTGTTCATCGAGCCGGGCTCCCAGGTCGGCCTGCCCGGGCGCATCCAGCGCCTGGTCACCCCGCCCCTCCGCGGGCTCACCGGCTGGCGGCCCGACCGCGACATCCCGGCCGAGCTGCGCGTCGCCGGCCTCTCGGTCATCGACATCCGCCGGCACCGGGTCCCGACCCTGCAGCTCTGGCTGCGCCAGGTGCTCGAGGGCGTCGCCCACCACGCCCTGCCGCCCGGCGAGGGCGCACCTCCCGCCGAACCCGCCTGATCGTCCCTTTCGCACCGAAGATGACCCGAACGGGTCATGGCGGCGCGGGCCGGACGAACGCGACACTCACCCCGTCGGCCGGCGGCGTCGACACTGCCCGGAGGACAGATGGCCAACAGGTTCCCCGATCCGCACCAGCGAGGCGCGCTCCTGCAGGGCGCCACTGCCGTGCTGGCCGTGGTCGCCGTCGTCGTCGCCCTGGTGCAGGGGGCCGTGCTGACCGCGGCCGTCGCCGCGGTGGTCGCCGCCCTCGTCGGCCTCGAGGTCCGTCGACGCGGCCAGGTCACCCTCACCGCCCCCGAGCTGGATCGCCTGCGCGAAGCCGAGCTCGCCCTCGCCCGGGCCACCGACACCCACGAAGCGGCACGGGAGCTCGCCGAGCACGCCATCGCGCTGCTCGGTGCCCGCAGCGCCGTCGTGCTCATCGAGGGCATCGGCGACACCGTGCGGGTCGCCGCCGGCCCGACCGCCACCGAGGACGTCTACGGCTCCGGGTCCCGGATGCGGCTGCTCGACGACGCCGGCCTGCCGTGCGGCTCGATCGCCGTCTCCGCCCGGGCCGACGGCCGGCCCTACGCCGCCCGCCACGAACGCATCCTCGACGCCCTGGCCGAGCGGGTCTCCACCACCCTCCACCAGCTGTCCCTGCTGACCGACGTCAGCACCGAGCGCCGCACGCTGGCCGATCTGGTGGGCTCGTCCTCCGACGGCATCTTCTCGGTCGCGTCCGACCTCCGGGTCCGGGCGTGGAACCCGGCGATGGAGGCGATCACCGGCGTGCCCGCCGACCTCGCCGTCGGCGAGCACGTGAGCCAGTCGTTCCGCCCCACGGCCGAGAACGGCGAGCCGGCCACCGGTTCGGCAGATCCCGGGCGGGCCGGACGGCCGGTCACCGGCGTGGTGCTGCAGATCGAGGCCGGGGGCGAGGAGCGGTGGCTCACCTGCTCGTACGCGCCGCTCTCCGACGGCGGCTACGTGGCGGTGGCGAGGGACGAGACCGCCCGCAAGAAGCTCCAGGACGACAAGGACGGCTGGATCGCCCAGGTGTCCCACGAGCTTCGGACGCCGCTCACGCCGATCAAGGGGTTCCTGCACACCCTGGCGCGGCGCGACGCCGAGCTCACGACCGAGGACCGGGCGCGCATCTACGAGATCATGATCCGCGAGGAGCACCGGCTCGAGGCCCTCGTCGACTCCCTGCTGCGCTCCACCCAGCTCGACGCCAGCGGCATGGTCGTCGAACGGACCGAGGTCGACTGGGCCGACCGCGTGCTCGAGCAGGTCGAGCTGGTCCGCCGCCAGGATCCCTCCCGCACCATCACCCTCGACGTGGATCCCGATGCCGGGCCGGTGCTGGCCGACGAGGGCCTGGCCGTGGGCGTCCTCACCAACCTGCTGTCCAACGCCTTGAAGTACGCCGAGGGCGACGGGGCCGTCGAGGTGGTGGTCGAGGCCGACGGTGACGAGCTCATCACGAGCGTCATCGACCACGGCCCGGGCATCCCGCGCTCGGACCGCACCCGCGTGTTCGACAAGTTCACGCGTCTCGGGAACCACCTGACCCGCGCCCAGCAGGGCGTGGGGCTGGGCCTGCACATCGCCAAGCAGTCCATCGAGCGCCTGGACGGGCGCATCTGGGTGGATGAGACGCCGGGTGGGGGCGCCACGTTCCGGTTCACGCTGCCGCGGACCGAGCGGTCCCGGCGGCGGTCGCCGCTCAGAGCTCCAGGATCTCCACGGACTCGATCGTGACGTCCCGGCTCGGCGCGCCGCCGAGCCCGCTGTCGTCGGCCTCGTGCAGGCCGATGATCTCCTGGAGCACGTCGAGGCCCTCGACCACGTCACCGAACAGCAGGTAGGTGCCCTGGCTGTCGAGCAGCTCCACGTTCGGGCCGGTGCTGAAGAAGAACTGCGCCGAGGACGAGTCCGGCCCCATCGAGCGGGCCATGATCAGCTGGCCCTCCTCGTAGGTGAAGGGCCCGGTGTACTGGCCGGTGGCCGGGTCCGACGCGAACTCGCCGCCCTCGTCGGGGATGTTGTAGCCCGGCCCCTGGTCGGTGTTGTCCTGCGTGTGGGGCGAGCCGCCCTGGATGATGTCGATCGAGGGGTCGGTGCGGAACAGCAGCGTGTCGTCGTAGTAGCCGTAGCGGGCGAGGGCGACGAAGTTGTTCACCGTGTTCGGCATCTGCTCCTCGAGCAGGTCGACGAGCACCTCGCCCTCGGTCGTGGTGAAGCGGGCCTGGTAGTCGACGCCGTCCTCCAGGCAGTCCTGGAACGGGCCGTCGAAGTCGATCTGGCGCTCGGCGGACCCGTCGGCCGGCGGGCACTCCGTGTCGCCGGGCTGCACCCCGGCGACCGTGGTCTCGGTCGTCTCGGACGTCGCCTCGGTGGTGTCGGTGGTGCCGTCGTCCTCGGTGGCAGTCTCGCCGTCGGTGGCGGTCTCCTCCTCGGTGCCGTCGGTCTCGGGGTCGTCCACGGTGGCGACCTCGTCGTCACCGCCGTCGTCGGACGTCAGCACCGAGTAGCCGATGGCGAAGGCCAGGAAGGCGGCGATGCCGAGGCCGATCAGGATCCCGCGACGGCGGGTGGCCTGGCGCTGCTCCTGGCGGCGCAGCTCTTCGATCTTCTCGTGTCGCGCCTGCTTCTGGCGCTCGCGCTTGGAGGTACCCACGGGCGCGGACCGTACCCGCCCCGCCCGCCGGAGCGCGAGTCACACGGAGCGCAGCGATGCCGTCCCGAGCCGTGGCCGTCCGCACGCAGCCAGGCCACCTGCGCCCCGCGCGTGACCTGCGCCACGCCCTTCGCTACGCTCCGTGCAACCTGAGGGCGGATCCGTGTGCGCACGGTCGGATGGAGTGCGGGAGGCTGTGATGGCAGGCGACGACGACAGCCTCTCCTCGTTCTCTGTCGAGGTCGGCCAGCGCCTGCGCGCCGTACGACGGCTGCGCAAGCTGTCCCTCGACGACGTCGAGCGGGAGAGCGGCGGGCAGTGGAGCGCCTCGGCCATCGGCGCCTACGAGCGCGGCTTCCGCAACCTGAGCCTGCCCCGCCTGCGCGAGCTGGCCGAGTTCTACGACGTACCGATGTCGGTGCTCCTCGGCGAGAGCGACGACGACGACGACAGCGACCGGCCCTCGAAGGTCATCCTCGACCTGGTCGCCCTGTCCGGCATCCCCGAGGCCGAGGCCGTGCACCGCTACGCCCGGTCCATCATCCTCGAGCGGGGCGACTTCAACGGCCGGGTGCTCTCCATCCGCCGCGACGACCTGCGCGCCATCTGCTCGCTGCTGCACTCGACCGAGACCCAGACCCTCCAGCAGCTGCGCGACTGGGACGCCCTCGTCGAGACGCTCTGACTGGGCTTCCTCGCTCCTTCGTCGCTGCGGGGAGCCCCACGTACACGGAGTCGGCGTCCATCCCCGCGCAGCCCGCTCGCCGGCGCTCCGCTCCGGCCTGACGGCACCATCGGGGACTTTGGCCGCGTGCACCGTGGCCTCGGTAGGTTCGACCGCCGTGATCACGGTCCAGAAGTTCGGCGGCACGTCGGTGGCCGACCCGGAGCGCATCCGGGAGGTGGCCGAGCACGCCGTGCGCACGAAGCGCCGCGGCACCGATGTGGTGCTGGTGGTCTCGGCCATGGGCAAGGAGACCGACTCGCTGCTCCGCCTCGCCGACGACGTCTCCACGACCCAGCCCGGCCGGGAGATGGACATGCTCATCACCGCCGGTGAGCGCAAGGCCATGGCGCTGGTGGCGATGGCCATCAGCGACCTGGGCGTGCCGTCGCAGTCCTTCACCGGCTCCCAGGCCGGATTCATCACCGACACGACCCACAAGGACGCCAAGATCCTCGAGCTGCGGCCCGAGCGCATCGCCGACGCGCTGGCCGAGGGCTACATCCCGGTCATCGGCGGCAGCCAGGGCGTGTCGCTCGAGCGCGACGTGACCTTCCTCGGCCGGGGTGGCTCCGACACCACCGCCGTCGCCATCGCCCACGCCCTCGGCGCCGAGTTCTGCGAGCTCTACACCGACGTCGCCGGCGTCTACTCCGCCGATCCCCGCATCGTGTCCAAGGCCCGCCGCATGGCCGAGATCAGCTTCGACGAGCTCCTCGAGATGACGGCGACGGGCTGCCCCAAGCCGGCGATGCGCTCCGTCGAGTTCGCCCGCCGCCACCACGTCAAGCTCCACGTCCGGTCCGCCTTCACGTGGGAGCCGGGCACCATCGTCACCGAGGAGACCACCGACATGGAACAGGCCGTCGTCAACGCCGTCACCCACGACACCTCGGAGGCCAAGGTCACCGTCTCCGGGGTGTCAGACCAGCCGGGCGTCGCCGCGCAGATGTTCACGTCCCTCGCCGGCGCCGGCGTGAACGTGGACATGATCGTGCAGAACGTGTCCGACCACGGCCGCACCGACATCTCCTTCACCTGTCCCCACTCCGACGCGGAGCGGGCCACCGAGCTCATCAACTCGCTGTCGGGCCACGTCGGCAACGCCGGCGTCGGCTTCGACCACGACATCGGCCGGGTGTCGGTCGTCGGTGCCGGCATGAAGTCGAACCCGGGCGTCGCCGCGAAGATGTTCCAGGTCCTGGCCGACAACGACATCAACATCGAGATGATCTCGACCTCGGCCATCCGCATCTCCTGCGTGATCCAGCAGTCCCAGGTCGAAGACGCCGTCCAGGTCCTGCACACGGCGTTCGGCCTCGACGCCGACTGAGGACCCGCTGAGGTCCTGACATCTCGATGTGAGACGCGCGGCCGAGGCCCGTACCCTTGGTCCCATGCGCGTAGGAATCCTCGGAGCAACCGGCCAGGTCGGTGCCGTCATGCGGCGCCTCCTGGCGGAACGAAACTTCCCGGTCGACGAGCTGCGGTACTTCGCCTCGGCCCGCTCGGCCGGACGCACCCTGCCGTGGGGTGACACCGAGATCACCGTCGAGGACTCCACCGAGGCGGACTACTCCGGCCTCGACGTCGTCCTCGCCTCCGCCGGCGCCACCGCCTCCCGGGCCCTGGCCGAGCGCATCGCCGCCTCCGGCCCCGTCGTGATCGACAACTCCTCCGCGTTCCGCATGGACGACCGCGTGCCGCTCGTCGTACCCGAGGTCAACGCCGACGCGCTGGACGACCTGCCCATCGGCATCGTCGCCAACCCGAACTGCACGACCATGGTCGCCATGCCGGTGCTCAAGCCGCTGGCCGACGAGGCCGGCCTCGAGGCCATCGTGGTGTCGACCTACCAGGCCGTCTCCGGCGCCGGCCTCTCCGGCGTCGAGGAGCTCGACTCCCAGGTCCGCAAGGTCGGCGACGACGCTCCCCGCCTGACCCACGACGGCCGGGCCGCGGAGTTCGGTGAGCCGGACAACTTCGTGAAGCCGATCGCCTTCAACGTCCTCCCCTTCGCCGGCGACCTCGTCGACGACGGCCTCGAGGAGACCAACGAGGAGCAGAAGCTGCGCAACGAGTCGCGCAAGATCCTCGGCCTTCCCGACCTGCTCGTCTCCGGTACGTGCGTGCGGGTACCCGTGTTCACCGGCCACTCGCTGTCGATCAACGCCCGCTTCTCCCGTCCGATCTCCCCGGACCGGGCCCGCGAGCTGCTGGCCGGCGCCGCCGGTGTGCAGCTGGCCGACGTGCCGACCCCGCTGGACTCGGCCGGCATCGACGACACCCTCGTCGGCCGCATCCGCGTCGACCCCACCGTCGAGCACGGCCTCGCCCTGTTCCTGTCGGGGGACAACCTCCGCAAGGGCGCCGCGCTCAACACGATCCAGATCGCCGAGGAGCTGCTCCGCCGCCGGAGCTGACCGCGTTCCTCGGTTCCGCGTCAGCAGTCGCAGGGCATCGAGGCGCACACCGGGCAGCCGGCCGCGTAGCGCTGGGCGGCCTCGTCCAGGCTGAGCCCGAGCTGGTGGGCCAGCGACGCGACCCAGGCGATGACGTCGCCCAGCTCGTGGAGCTGCTGCTCGGGCGTGCCCTTGCGGGCGGCTTGGGCCAGCTCCCCCACCTCCTCGCACAGCCACGCCACCGTCGGCGCGGTGCCCCGATCGGCGTCTCGCTCGCCGTAGGTGGCGGCGATGGTGGCCTGGAACGCTGCGATGTCCACGACCTCGGAGCGTACCGGCGGACCATCCACCCATCGCCGGGACGCCAGGTCCACACTGGCCCCAGATGCGGTTCCGGCTCGGGGGATGTGCCGTCGCACTGGTGCTGGTGCTCAGCGCCTGCGGCGTGGGCAGCGGGTCCGACAGCGCGGCACCCGACGTGGCTGCGGCCGAGACGATGGAGCTCGTCGAGCTGGCGAGCGCACGGGACACCCTGCCGCCGGCTCCGCACGCCGCCACCTCGCTCACCGTGCTGCTCACCCACTCCGGTGGCGCGGCCGACCCGGGCCTCGATGCGGCCGCCGCCGCCCTCGCCCAACGTCCCGACATCCGGGTGGCCATCGCGGCAGCAGGGACGTCGTCGGATGGCGGCATCACGATGAGCGGCTTCCCGGTCACGGGCGTGAACGGCACCGATCTGGTGGCCTCGTCGATCGCCGCGACCGGCCACGTGCCCGAGCTCGTCGTCGTCGGCATCGACCGCACGGACACCCCCGGAGCGGCGGAGGCGATTGCCGCTGCGGCGGCCGACGCCGGCGTCCCGGCCCTCGTGGTGGTGGTGGAGGGCGGCGACCAGGTCGACCACGCCGCGGCGGCGATGCAGCTGCTCGAGGTGCTCGACCTGGAGCTCGATGCCCTCCTCGATGAGCCGGCAGCCGTCCACCGGCTCGTCGTGCCGAGCTGTCGGTCGGGCTCGCTGCGCGGGCGCCTCGTCGTGCGGCCGACCCCCACTGCGGCGCCGCTCGGCCCCTCGGACTGCACCAGCGCCGACCGCTCCGTCCCCGATGACGAGGCCTCTGCGGTGGGCGCGGGCTACGCCTCCCTGAGCCGACTGCCCTGACGCAACGGGTCAGGGGCCCTCGGCCGCGCCCCGCAGTCGGCGCCAGCGCTCGAGCACCTCGTCGACCGGGAGGGGGCCGAGCGTCGTCGGCGGTCCCGAGACCGTGGTGCGGTTCACCGTCCGGATCCGGTCGTTGAGGTGCTCGACCAGCGAGCGCACCTCGGCCTCGGTCGCCAGCGCGCCGAGCGAGCCGAGCGCAGCGTCCACGTCGATGCGGATCTGGATCGCCGGCGGCGGGGGCGGCGCAGCGCGCTCGCGGCGGAGCTTGTCCCGGATCCAGGCCATCTCGTCGCGGCGAGCGTCGAGGTCGCGGATCGGCCGACCGGCGCCGGGGAGGCCGTCGAAGTCGCCGCGCTCGATCGCCTCGGCGATCTGACGCTCGATCCAGCGCTCCCAGGAGACCCCGGGCGGCTTGCGTGCCGACGTCGCTCCGTCTTCCACCCCGGCGACGATAGGAGAATCATTTGACAGTTGGGCTCGCAGATGTTCGGCTGTCCGGATGCCCCTCTCCGTGACGCTGCTCGGGACGGGCAGCCCCCTCCCCGACCCGAACCGGGCCGGCCCGTCGACCCTCGTGCAGGCCGGCGGCACGAACCTGCTGGTCGACGCCGGGCGGGGATGCGTCATGCGCCTCGCCGGCGCCGGGCTCTTCCCGAGCATGGTCACCGGCGTGCTCCTGACGCACCTGCACAGTGACCACATCTGCGCCCTGAACGACGTGATCACGTCGCACTGGGTGACCAGCCAAGCACCGACCCCTCTGCCGATCCACGGACCTCCGGGCACCGCGGCGGTGGTCACCGGCATCGAGCAGATGCTGCAGCCCGACGTCGGCTACCGGATCGACCACCACGACGACCTCACCGCCGGCCCGCAGCTCGAGGTGGTGGAGCACGAGCCGGGCGAGACCTTCACGATCGGCGCATGCACGGTGACGACCCACGCCACCGACCACCGCCCCGTGGAGCCGACCCTCGGCTACCGGATCGACCACGACGGCGCCGTCGCGGCCATCGCCGGCGACACCGTCCCCTGCGCGGGCCTCGACGAGCTGTGCGCCGGCGCCGACCTGTACGTCCAGACGGTGATCCGGGAGGACCTCGTCGCCCTCGTGCCCAACGCACGGCTCCAGGACATCCTCGACTACCACTCGACCGTGGTCCAGGCGGCCCAGACCGCGGCGCGGGCGGGGGTCGGCACGCTCGTCCTCACCCACTACGTGCCGCCGATGCAGCCGGGCCAGGAGGACGCGTGGCGGGCCATCGCCGCCGAGCACTTCGACGGGACGATCGTCCTCGGAGACGATCTGACCCGGGCCGACGCTTCTTGACCGCGCGGTCAATAGGGTGGTCCGGCGATGCGTCGAGACCCCCCGGACACCGCCCCCGAACCGGCGAACGAGGTCCCTGAGCGCGTCATCGTCCCGCAGTCCCCGGTCGCCCCGGGCACCGAGGCGGTCGAGCGGATCTCCACGTTCCACTCCCTGCGCTACCCCGAGTACCGCCTGCTGTTCATCTCCGGGCTCTTCATCTTCCTCGGCGTGCAGGCCCAGCAGATCGTGCGCGGCTGGCTCGCCGCCGAGCTCACCGGGTCCAACCGGGGCCTGGGCGGGGTGTTCTTCGGCTTCGCCATCCCGATGCTGCTGCTCACCCCGTTCGGCGGGGTCGCGGCCGACCGCTTCCCCAAGCGCACCGTCCTGCTCGTCTCCACCGCCCTGCTCGTCATCAGCGCGCTGTGGGTCGGCCTGGCCGACGCGTTCGGCGTCCTCGAGTACTGGATGCTCGTCGGCGCCTCCGCCGTCCAGGCGTCGGGGTTCGCCATCTTCGGCCCGGCCCGGATCAGCTTCACCAGCGAGCTGGTCGACCGCCGGGCGCTGCCGAACGCCGTGATCCTCAGCCAGATCAGCATGAACAGCACCCGGATCATCGGCCCGGCCGCGGGCGGCGCGCTCATCGGCGTCGCCTGGCTCGGCACCGCCGGCACCTACCTGATCACGGCGGCGCTGATGGTCATCGCCTTCATCATCATCGTCCCGCTGCCGAAGCAGGCCAAGGTCGACCGGAGCGACCGGCCGAGCCCCATCTCGGAGCTGCGCGCCGGGCTGCGCTACGTGCGGGGCAACCGGCCGGTGCTCCTGCTCATCATCGCCTCCTACGCGGTCGTCATGTTCGCCTTCCCCTACATCGCCTTCCTGCCGCTGGTCGCCACCGAGGTGTTCGACGTCGGCTCGGCCGGCTACGGGATCATGAACGCGGCCAGCGGCGCAGCAGCCGTGATCGTCTCGCTGCGCATCGCTCGCATCTCCGGCGCCGACAGCTGGCGCATCCAGGTCATCGCCGGCGTCGTGTTCGGCGTCGGCATCGTCGCCCTCGGGCTCGCGCCGTCGTTCCCGCTCGCCCTGCTCGCCCTCTTCGTCATCGGCGGCGGCGCCTCGGCGTTCCAGGCGATGAACAACACGCTGATCCTCACCGAGAGCGAGCCCGAGTACCACGGCCGGGTCCAGTCGCTGCTCATGCTCAGCTTCTCCGGGTTCGGCCTCGCCGCCCTGCCCCTCGGCGCCGTGGCCGACACGGTCGGCCTGCGGCCGGTGTTCGTCGGCATGGGCATCAGCGCCGTGATCTCGATGCTGCTGTACCAGTGGGCGCGCCGCCGGGTGCCCCGCGATCAGTCCAAGACGACGATCTCGTAGCCGTCGCTCCCCGAGAGGGGGCAGTACCCCTCGTAGCGACCCGGGACGCTGTACGTCAGCGACAGGTTCCGGCCTGCGGCCACGAAGTACGGCCCGACCGTCTGGTCGACGTCGTCCTCGTTGCGCAGGAGCAACGTGTCGCCCACCCGCAGCTCGATCCGAGCCGGCATGACGTCGACGGTCTCGCCGGCGTCGAGGCGGTCCTGCGTGCCAGCTGGGACGACGACCTCCACGGTCTGGGCCTGGCGGTCCTCGCCGCAGCCGGCGACCGCGCCGGCGGATGCGAGGACGACCAGCGCCCAGGCGAGCAGGCGCAGTCCCGGCCGGCGCGCCATCACGGGGCCATGTCCCGGACCTCGGCGGTCACCACGACGTCACCGGCCTGCTCGAACGTGAGCGTGAGCTCGATCGTGGTGCCCACCTCCAGAGGCTCGACCAGGTCCAGCATCATGATGTGCAGCCCGCCGGGCTCGAGCGACACGGTCTCGCCGGCCGGCACCGGGATGTCCTCCACCGGCTGCATCTGCATCATCGGCGCGCCGGCCATCGAGGTGTCGGTCGTCCCCTCGCCCTCCTCGCCGCCCATGCCCTCGCCCATCCCGGCGTCACCGTCGTCCTCGACGGCCGTCGTCTCGTGGAGCTCGACCCTCGCGGCGACGGCTGCGTCGACGCTGGCCGAGAGCAGCACGTCGTCGGCCTCGGTCCCGTTGGTGATGTCGAGGTACGCGGCCCCGGCCGTCGCCACCGCCGGGGAGGTGCGGGCCCAGGCGTCGGCGACCTCCAGCTCGCCGGCCGGCTCCTCGGCCTGGGTGGTGTCCGTGGTGTTGGCGGCCTCGGTCACCGGGGCGGCCTCGCCGGACACGGCGGCGACCTCGTCGTCGTCACCGCACGCGGCGAGGAGGGAGCCGGCGAGCACGAGGGCGGCGACGGCGGTCAGGCGGCGGGTGGGGGTGGGGGTGGGGGTGGGGGTCATCGGATCTCCGGTCGGGTCAGCAGGGTGGTCAGGTCGGTCGTCATGTGCTCGCTCTCGAAGCCGAAGGGCCACTCGACGCGCACGGTTCCGGTGTCGTCGATCACGTAGGTGATCGCCGAGTGCCCGACGTCGTAGGTGGCGTCGCCGGGCTCGTGATCCTCGACCTCGTACTGGACGCCGAAGGCCCGTGCCGCGGTCGCCAGCTCGGCGGGGTCCTCGGTGCGCAGCGCAGCGGTCCGGTCGAAGAAGTGCCCGAGGTAGCCGGCGAGGGTCTCCGGCTGGTCCCGCTCGGGGTCGACGGTGGCCATCGCGACGGTCACCTTCTCGGCGAGCCCGTCGGGGAGGTCCTCGATGGCGACCCGCAGATCGCTCATCGTCATGGGGCAGACATCCGGGCACGACGTGTACCCGAAGTACACGACGAGCAGCTCGCCGTCGTCGGCCCGCATGGCCATCGGCGTGCCACTCGCCGCCTCGGGCAGCGAGACGTCGGCGACCTCGAGCAGCGGTGCCCGGACGACGCCGGCGAGGGTGGTGGTCGCTGCGAGCGAGGCCGGCTCACCCGTGCCGCCCGAGCCGCAGGCTGTCACGAACCCCGCGACGAAGAGCAGGAAGATGGCGACCGGCGCACCTCGGCGCGCCCGTGGGGGGACCATGATCGGAACGTAGGGCGACCCCTGGACTCCAGGAAGGGTCTCGGGTCACTGGTGCCCGGTTCGTGACCCAATTCACGCCACTCACCTGTCGCAGCGCAATGTGCTCGACTCGAGCGATGCCTCACGCCGACCGCACCGACGTGACCGGCCACCGCACCCGTCGTGCCCGAGCCGGTCCGGCCGAGGGATCGGACGAACCGCTGGCACGCCCCGTCAGGACGTCCTCGTGAGCGATGAAGGCGAGACGGTCGCCGAACTGGAGGCTGTCGACGTTCTCGCCGGCGCGCCCGATGCCGCGCTCCGCGGTCTGGCCTCGCTGCTCACCCCGTTCACCGCAGCGCCCGGCACCACGCTGATGCGAGAGGGGGAGGCGGCTCACCACTTCATCCTCCTGACCGATGGAGAAGCGCGGGTCGTCGTCGGCGAGCGCGACGACAACGAGCTCGCGATCGTGGCGGAGGGATCGATCGTCGGCGAGATCGCGCTGCTTCGCGAGCGGCCACGCGCCTCCACGGTGACCGCCCTGACCCCGGTGCGTGGCCTCATGGGCGGGCGCGCAGCCTTCACGCAGCTCCTCGCCATCGAAGGCGTCGCTGACAAGGTCGTGACCCGCGCCCGTCGCCGCCTCGCCGCGGGTCTAGTCCCGGTTCCCATGACGCTCGACGACGGGACGGCGCTCCGGCTCCGGCCGGTCTTGCCCGCCGATCAATGGCGCCTCCTCGAGGCGGACGCGCTCATCTCGGCCAAGACCAGGTACCGGCGGTTCTTCAGCGTGACCGGGATCACGCCAGCGACTGCCCGGTACCTGACCGAGGTCGACTACATCGACCACTTCGTCTGGGTCGCCATCGACGACGAGCAGACCGGCGTCGGCGGCGCGTCCTACATCCGGTCGCGCTCGGACCCGTCAGTCGCCGACATCAGCTTCTCGATCATGGACGAGCTCCAGGGAAGGGGACTCGGTGCGCTGCTGATGGGCGCTCTCGCGATCGCGGCCCGGCGGAATGGCATCTCGCGCTTCGCAGCCGACGTCCTCTCCGAGAACGCAGCGATGGTCGCCATCCTCAACCGCGCCGGGATGGAGTGGGACATGGCGGATCGAGGCATCAGGCACGGCACCATGGCGGTGCCCGAGCCCGCCCCGTACGGCATCGCAGCGGACACCGAGAGGTCGCTCGGCGCGCTCGTCGACGAGATCGGGTTCCGGGCCTGGCACAGCCTCGGCACCACGAGAGGCTCGATGCGATGACGCACCAGTCGCGGAGCGAGCGGTCAGTCTCGTCCCGGTCCGAGCAGCCGCTGCACCTCGGCCACGTCGCCGCTGCTGCCGATGTACAGCGGTGTGCGCTGGTGCAGCTCGGTGGGCGTGATGTCGAGGATGTCGCGACGGCCGTCGGTGGCGGCGCCACCGGCGTGGGAGATGAGGAACGCCAGGGGTGCGTTCTCGTAGAGGAGGCGCAGCTTGCCCTCCGGTCTCGAGGACGTCGGCGGGTACATGAAGACGCCACCTCTGAGCAGGATCCGGTGGACGTCAGCGGCGAGCGCGCCGGAGTAGCGCGCCTGGCGGGGGCCGCAGCGGGACTGCTGGCGTCGGAAGGTGGCGACCATGTCCCGGGTGCGGTCGTCCCACTCCGATTCGTTGGCCTCGTTGACCGCGTAGGTGCCCGCGCCCTCCGGGATGCGGATCGACGGGTGCGTGAGGAAGAAGGTGCCGATGGAGCGGTCGAGGGTGAAGCCGTGCACGCTGCCGCCGGCCGTGTACACGAACATGGTCGAGGGGCCGTAGAGCACGTAGCCGGCGGCCACCAGGTCGCGGCCGGGCTGCAGGAAGTCGGCGACGTCCGCGGGCAGGCCGCTGCGCTCCTCGGGACGGCGGTAGATCCCGAAGATGGTGCCCATGGCCCCGTCGACGTCCACGTTGCCGGAGCCGTCGAGCGGGTCGATGGTGAGCACGTACTTGCCGTGCTCGGAACCGGGCATCGCGTAGACGTCCTCGAGCTCCTCGCTGCCGATGCCGGCGATCATCGGCGCGTGGTCCATCACCTGGCTCACGATGTCGTTGCTGATGATGTCGAGCTGGCGGACCTGCTCGCCCTGCACGTTGCTGTCGCCGGTCAGGCCGAGCTTGCCGACGAAGCCGGCGCGCATGATCTCCGACGCCAGCATCCTCGCCGCCAGGCTGATGCGGTTGAGCACGGTGGACAGGTCGCCGCTCGCGCCCGACGCCGCCTGGTCACGGAAGAACTGCTCGCTGAGGGTCAAGCCGGTCGCCACCTCCGCAACCTAGATCGGCGCGCCCGACCCGAAGGTGTCCGCCCGTCCCCCCGGTAGGATGCAGCCGTCGGCAACACCGCCGGCACTCAGGGGCAGGGGCCTCGCCGACCGCAGGGACACCGTCCCCGGCAACGAGCCCGTCGCCTCCTCTGAGACGCTCAGAGGAGACACATGCCCCAGCCCGCACCCACCCCTTCCACCCGCGACGCGCGCCCGACGGCGGTGGTCTACTGCGAGGGCCAGTTCGGCGAGCAGGACGGCAAGACTGCGAACGGCCTGGTCCGGCACTCCGAGAAGTACCGCATCGTCAGCGTCATCGACAGCCGACGCGCCGGCCTGGATGCGGGTTCGTTCCTCGACGGGACAGCGAACGGCGTCCCGGTGCTGGCCGACCTGACCGAGGCCATCGCCCACGCCGGAGGCGTCCCCGACTACCTCATCTTCGGCGTCGCGCCGGCGGACGGGCTGCTCTCCCCGGCGCAGCGGGTCG
The DNA here is from genome assembly GCA_024128875.1 of Salinilacustrithrix flava. Classification (GTDB taxonomy): domain Bacteria; phylum Actinomycetota; class Acidimicrobiia; order Acidimicrobiales; family Salinilacustritrichaceae; genus Salinilacustrithrix; species Salinilacustrithrix flava. The sequence continues at coordinate 171,618 of JAMYFF010000006.1, read as the reverse complement.
TCCTGCTCGACGGCATCGCCCGAGGCATGCACGTCATCAACGGGCTCCACGAGTTCCTCAACGACGACGCCGAGTTCGTGGCGGCCAGCCTGATGGCCGGGGTGACCATCACCGACGTCCGGCGCCCCAAGGAGAAGAAGGACCTCAAGCTGTTCTCGGGGCGGATCTTCGACGTCACCTGCCTGCGCATCGCCGTGCTCGGCACCGACGGCGCCATCGGGAAGCGGACCACCGCGACGCTGCTCGTCCAGGCACTGAACGCCCGCGGGGTCAGGGCGGTGATGGTCGGCACCGGCCAGACCACCCTCATCCAGGGCGGCCGGTACGGCGTGGCCCTCGATGCCCTCGTCCCCCAGTTCTGCTCCGGTGAGGTCGAGGACCAGGTGGTCGCGGCCTTCGAGGGCGAGGACCCCGACGTGATCGTCGTCGAAGGCCAGGGTGCGCTCAGCCACCCCGCGTACCTCACCTCGGCGCACATCCTCCGGGGCAGCCGCCCCCAGGGCGTCATCGTGCAGCACGCCCCGAAGCGCCGCGTGCTCGGTGACTTCCCCATGGTCGCCATGCCCACCGTCGCCAGCGAGGTCGAGCTGATCGAGGCCTTCGCCGACACGAAGGTGATCGGCGTCACGATCAACCACGAGCACATGACCGACGCCGACGTCACGGCGGCGATCGACGAGTACGAGCTGGATCTCGGCGTGCCGGCCACCGACCCGCTCACCAGGCCGCTCGATCGCCTCGTCGACATGGTCGTCGACGCGTTCCCGGCCCTCGCTGAGCCGCGCACCCTGAGCGAGCGGTGACGGCGCCTCGGCTCGAGGTCGATCTCGACGCGATCCGCGACAACACCCGGGTCCTCGTGGACCGACTGGCGCGGCGCGGCATCCGGGTGACCGGCGTGACCAAGGCCGCCCTCGGCTCGACCGAGCTGGCGCAGGCGCTGCTCGACGGCGGCGCGGCCGGGCTCGGCGATTCGAGGGTCGAGAACCTCGCCCGGATGCGCTCGGCGGAGGTCGATGCGCCGCTCACCCTGATCCGGGCACCGATGCTGAGCCAGGTCCACGAGGTCGTCCGCCACGCCACCACCAGCATGAACACCGAGGGAGCCGTCCTGGACGGCCTTGCCGCCGCCGCCGTGGCCCAGGGCACGACGCACGAGATCGTCCTCATGGTCGAGCTGGGTGACCTCCGCGAGGGCGTGGGGAGTGCGGACGTGGTCGACCTGGCGCGATCCGTCGGTCGACGTCAGGGGCTGTCGCTCGTCGGGCTCGGGACGAACCTGGCCTGCCAGTGCGGGGTCGTGCCGGACCAGGCGAAGATGGACGAGCTGTCCTGCCTCGTCGAGCAGGTCGAAGCGGCCTGCGGGGTCGAGCTCTCCGTCATCTCCGGCGGCAACTCCGCCAACCTCGAGTGGGCCCTGACGACTCCAGATGCCGGGCGCGTCAACGACCTCCGGCTCGGCGAGTCGATCCTGCTCGGCACCGAGCCGCTCCACCGGCGACCCATCGACGGCCTCCGCGCCGACGCCTTCGCCCTCGTGGGCGAGATCATCGAGGTGCAGGTGAAGCCGGCCCGACCGTGGGGCGAGCTCGCCCAGACCGCGTTCGGCGCACAGGCGCCTCGGTGTGGGACCGGCCCGGTCCGACAGGCGATCGTCGCGCTCGGGCGCCAGGACGTCGATCCAGACGGCCTCACGTGCCCGGCCGGCGTCGCGCTGCTCGGGATGAGCAGCGACCACCTGGTCGTGGACCTGGACGACGCAGCCGGCGTCGTGGGCGACGAGCTGCGCTTCGGCGTCGACTACAGCGCCCTGCTCCGCGCCATGACCTCCCCCTTCGTCGCCACGGTGGCGGTGGGCGCTTCCGCGCCGCACCCCGCCTCCTCCCCGACGGTCCCCGAGATGCATCAGTGACGACGGCGGCCGGGTACGGGCCACGCATGGCATCCAAGTACCGAGTCAACGACGACGGCGTCGCCAAGGCCCGTCAGATGATCGACAGCAACCAGTACGACCTGGAGACCGAGTGGGGCGACGCCGCGCCATCGTCCGAGCAGTCGAACGAGAAGATCGACCGCGACGGGTACGACGGCTACGGCGAGTGGCACCTGGCCCTGGACACCGAGGCGTCCGAGGAGACCAAGGACCGCTACGCCTTCCCCTTCGGCGACTTCCATCGGGTGGTCCGCAGCGGGCTGATCGCGGCGAAGCAACGGGCGGCGCAGAACGAGCACGACGCGGTGGAGAAGGCTGCAGACGAGCTGCTCGCCCACCTGGATGGAGTCAGGAGCTGAGCCACAGCTCCGGCGCGACGCAGGCCAGCCCGGTCGGAACCCGTGCTGGCCTGCATGCTCGTCTTGGTCGGGTGGGGGAGATTTGAACTCCCGACCTCTGCGTCCCGAACGCAGCGCTCTGCCAAGCTGAGCCACCACCCGGATCGTCCTGGCCGGTGGAGCCAGGGCCTGACCACCATACCGGAGGGGTCCGGTGCCGATCGAAGCCGGATCCCGGCTCAGGACCCGGGCGGTCGCTCGGTGCCGAACAGCGCAGCCACCGCGTCGGCGCCGACGAGCTCGATGTCGTCGCGGCGGTGGGGCTCCCAGTCGGCGCGATCCATCACGAAGCCCTCCATCACCACGGCCTCACCCTCCCGGACGGCGAGGGTGTTGCGCTGCTGGTGCGGCGGCGGCACCGAGGTCCACAGGATCGAGAACGGCTGCGTCCCGGGGTCGTGCACGCCCATCGCTCCGAGCTCAGCCAGGGCGAGCGCGTCCTCGTCGTCGGGGTAGCGCAGCAGCAGGCGCGGCGTGCGCACCTCGAGGCCGAACATCGGCAGGTGCTCGGCGAGTCGCTGGCGCAGCTCCATCACCCGAGCGTGCCGCCCGCGCCCTGGAGGCGCCAGCGGTTTGCGCCGATCAGGCGGAGGCGGGCGCCACCGGTGGCACGGACTCGATCCCGGTGGCCTCGTGGTAGTCGCCGCCGCCGAGCAGCGCCTTGGCCGCCCGGCGCAGGCGGAACGAGTCGAGGGGCTTCACCAGCCAGCCATCGGCGCTGGACCGCTTGGCCAGGAACACGTCGGCGGTGCGATCGAGCAGCATGAGGATGGCCACGTCGTCGAGGCGCTCCATGGCGATCTCGGCCCGCAGGTGCGTGGCCACGGCCATGCCCCCCATGTTGCCGATCTGCAGATCGAGCACCACCAGGTCGGGCTGGTGGGCCTCCACGGCGGGCGGCACCTCCACCCCGGCGCGCAGCCGCACGATGGTGGTCTCGTCGTCCTCGATGGCGGCCGCGACCTCGTCGGCGACGGCATCGTTGTCGGTGGCGATGAGGACCGTGGGCACGGCGGGAACGGTAGCGTGCCCCGCGATGGACATCGAGATCGAGCAGACCCCGGACTACACGCTGTGCCGCCCGAGCGGCGAGCTCGACGCCTACACGGTCGACGAGTTCCGCAACGCCCTCGGCGGTGTCGCCGACGCCGATGCGCTCCTCATCGACCTCTCCGACGTCCCCTTCATGGACTCGGCCGGCCTCGGCGCGCTCATCGGCGGCATCCGACGCACCCGCGAGGCCGGCGGCGAGGTCGCCGTGGCCTGCTCCCGCGCCTCGCTCACCCGGCTGCTGCACACGACCGGCTTCGACCGCATCGTGCCGGTGGCCGAGTCGGTCGACGAGGCCGCCGCCGCGCTCGCCGAGGCCCAGCGAGACTGACGGTTCTGGCCTACCGATTCCCCCGCACGCGCGGGGATGCGTAGGCCGGAACGGATCTCAGAACAGCTCGGCTTCGATGAGGCGCAGGCCCTCGAGGTCGTGCACGTCGGAGCGCAGGAACGGCACCCGGACCACCGGCGCCGGGGCCACCTTGTCGGCGAGGCCGGCGAGGTTCTCCTCCTCCCGGGAGGCGGCGAGCTGGAAGTCGGCCAGGTTGCGGTAGAGCGAGCCGATGTCGGTCCCCTCGAGGGAGTCGGCGCGCTGGTGCGTGGCCTCGGCCAGGCCGTCGTCGAAGCGGGGGTGCATGCGGTTGACGATGAGGGACCGCACCGGGATGCCGCCCTCGGTGAGCTTCTCGGCGAAGAACGTGGCCTCGGCGATGGTGTCGCGCCGCGGTGAGGCGACGAGCACGAACGCGGTGTCGTCGTCGCGGAGGCGCTCCTGCACCCGCGTGGCCCGGCGCTTGAAGCCCTCCTCCATGCCGTCGAAGGCCTGGAAGAAGGCCACGGCGTCGTCGATGACGTCGGCGCCCACGACGCGGGCGACGGTGCGCACGAAGGTCTGGGTGGCCACGTTCACGGCCCGGAACACGCCCCGGTTCGGTGCCGTCAGCAGCCGGTAGAGGCGGTGGTCGAGGAAGCGGCTGAGCCGGGCCGGTGCATCGAGGAAGTCGAGCGCGTTCCGGGTGGGCGGGGTGTCCACGACGATGAGGTCGAAGTCGGTCTCCTCGGCCAGCTCGTAGAGCTTCTCCATCGCCATGTACTCCTGGGTGCCGGAGAGGGCGCCGGAGATGTTCTTGTAGAAGCGGTTGCCGAGGATGCGCTGGAGCTGGGCGTCGTCGGCCGCGTGCTTGGCGACCAGGGCATCGAAGGTGGACTTGGTGTCCAGCATCATCGCCCAGAGCTCGCCCGACCCGGTGCCGTCCACCTGGCTGGGCGCGTCGGTGAGCCCGTCGAGGCCGAGCGCGTCGGCGAGGCGCTTGGCCGGGTCGATGGTGACGACGACCGCACGCCGACCTGCCTCGGCGGCCCGCATGGCGAGCACCGCTGCCGTGGTGGTCTTGCCGACGCCGCCGGAGCCGCCGCACACGATGATGCGGCGGTCGCGGACCAGCTCGTCGAGGCCGGGGGCGCTCACGTGGGCGACCCGAGCTGGACCTCGGCATCCAGCACCTCGATGGCACCGAGCACCGATCGGGCGAGCACGTCGACCTCCTCGGGGCCGATCTCGGACTCGAACAGGAACGGGAGGCGCACCTGGGGCAGCGGGAGCCGGTCGGAGAGGCGCTGCACCTGCTCGACCTGGAGGTCGATGCGGTGGCGGCGGAAGTCGGCCGCCTCGGCCAGGATCTCGGCCTCGCCGTCCCGGAGCGTGACGCCGGCCTGCTCGGCTGCCGCGGTGGGGTCGGCGTCGAGGCCGTCGAGGTCGTCGTAGATGCCGTTGACCACGACCGGCCCGAGGCCCACGCCGACCTGGTCCTCGAGGGAGAAGGCCGTCTCGACCAGCTCGTTCACCGGCGTCTCCTCGGGAAGGGTGACGAGGATGACCTGGCAGCGCTCGTGGTCCTCGAGCAGGTCGAGCACGTCGCGGGCCTGGGTGTTGATCGGGCCGACCTTCACCGAGTCGAGCAGGCCCTTGGCCGAGCGCAGGAACGTGATGGCGTGCCCGGCGGCCGGCGTGTCGAGGACGATGACATCGGCGACACCCGCGCGCTGGAGCTGCTTGACCTTGCCGAGCACGAGGATGTCCCGGATGCCCGGCGCCGCGGTGGCCACCACGTCCAGGGCGCCGCTGGTGACGAGGCGCTTGGAGATGCGGGACAGGCCGTGGTCCTCGAGGTACTCGAGCAGCGCGCCGTCTGGCGTGATCGTGCGTGCGGTGATGTCGGCCGACCCGTCCGGACCGCCGCCACGGCGGAGGAGCTGCTCGTCATAGCTGAGTCCGGACTGGTCCGGCGTACCCTGTCCGAACATCCTGGGCAGGCCCGACTTGCCCTCGACCTCCACCACCAGCGCGGAGCGACCGACCATCGACGCCGCCCTGGCCAGGGCTGCGGTGACGACCGTTTTGCCCACGCCACCCTTGCCCGCAACGATGAGCAGCCGGGATGCAGCGAAGTACTCCGTCGGATTCACCGAAACACCACGTCCATCCTCCTCGTCACCGAGCGCGGGTCACCCTACCCAGGGTCATCGCGGGCCTCGCGCTGTGCGCACTCGCCCTCACCAGCCTGGCGGGCAGTGCCTCCGCGCAGTCGGACCCGGCCGACGCCGGTGAGGAGACGGTCCGCATCCTCAAGGTCTCCGGTCTGATCGACCCGGTCACCGCCTCCTTCATCGAGGAGGAGGTCGAGTCCGCCGCCGACAGCGACGTGGTCGCGCTCGTCCTGCAGGTCAACAGCGAGGACGCCGTCGTCAGCGACGAGCGCATGGACGAGGTCGTCGCCGCCATCGAGGCGTCGTCGGTCCCCGTCTCCACCTGGATCGGCCCCTCCGGCTCGAAGGCCGAGGGCGGGGCCGCCCGCCTGGTCGCCGCCTCCGCGGTCTCGGGCCTCTCCCCCGGCAGCCGCATCGAGGTCACGAGCGAGCTCGCCGAGGGCGTCGACCTCGACGGGCGCACCGCCGTGGGCGAGCGCATCGGCAGCGAGCTCGCCGCCGAGCTCGGCGTGGTCGACAACGATGCCCCGGTCATCGGCGAGTTCATCGTCGGGCTCCCCGGTGTGGAGACGCGCCAGGTCGACGACCGCATCGAGCCGGTCACCCCGGTGCGCTTCGGCCAGCTCGGCCTCATCGACCAGCTGTTCCACACCGTGGCCAGCCCGCCGGTCGCCTATCTCCTGTTCGTGATCGGCGCGAGCCTGCTCGTCTTCGAGCTGTTCACCGCCGGCGTCGGCGTGGCCGGCATGGTCGGCGTCGGCTCGCTGGTGCTGTCGGCCTACGGGCTGGCGGTGCTCCCCACCCGCACGTGGGCGCTCGTGCTGCTCTGCCTGGCGTTCCCGGCCTTCGCCGTCGACGTGCAGACGGGCGTGCCCCGCTTCTGGACCGCCGTCGGCGCCGTCGCGCTCGTGGTCGGCTCGGTCGCGGTGTTCGAGGACGGCCCGCCGTCGTGGATCACCCTGCTCGCCGGCATCATCGGCGTGCTGCTCGCCATGCTCGGCGGCATGCCGGCCATGGTCCGCACCCGCTTCTCGACGCCCACCATCGGGCGCGACTGGATGATCGGCGAGACCGGCGTGGCCGTCGCCGACATCTCCCCGGACGGGGTCGTCACCGTGCGGGACGCCCCGTGGCGGGCCCACACCAACCGGGCCACGCCGATCACCGCCGGCGACGAGGTCCGCGTCACCGCCATCGACGGGCTGACCCTCGAGGTCGAGCCGATCGAGGGCGGGGCCAAGGACTACCGCGAGGCCCGCAGCCACTGAGCGACTGCTCGCGATCGCGAGCAGAACGCTCGCGCTGATTCACCCCTTGTGCACAACGACCTGCGGTCCTAGGTTCAGGCGCCACGTCGACACCGGGGGGTTCGCATGACGCTGGCGATTCGCACAGAGACCGAGCAGTGGCAGCTCAAGGCTGCCTGTCGGGGGCCGCAGTCTCGGGTCTTCTTCCCGCCTGCGCACTTCGAGCGCAAGGACGAGAAGCTCGAGCGCGAGGGACGGGCCAAGGCGATCTGCACCACGTGCTCGGTGCGCCAGGAGTGTCTCGACTACGCCCTGCGCATCCGTGAGCAGCACGGCATCTGGGGCGGCCTGAGCGAGAACGAGCGCAAGTCGCTCCTTCCGTAGTCCGGCTCAGCCCTCGGCAGCCACCAAGCGAGGCCCGGCGATCCGCAGATCGCCGCGCCGCCGCGTCCGGCCGGTGCCGTCGAGGTGCGCCAGCAGCGGCAGCACGTACTTGCGGCTGGTGCCGAGGCGGTCGCGGATCTGGGCCACGGTGACCCCCTCGGGGTGCTCCTCGAGCAGCCCCCGCACCACGTCGCAGGTCTGCTCGATCGCGCCGGCACCGAAGGCGATGCCGTCGACCTCGACCACGGCCCCCCGCCGGACGAGCTCGCGGATCTCGTTGCGGCCGAGGTCGTCGGGTGGGGCCGGCGGTGCGAACGGGTCGGCGGCGAGGGCGCCCAGCCAGGGGTGGCCGTCCAGCGGGTCGATGGCATCGATCGCGACGATGCGGCCCTGCTCGACCACGACGTCGTCGAGGCGCTCGGCGACGGCCCGGTCGCGCTCGTCGAGCGTGGCCAGGTCGAGGCCGAGGGGTCCCGCCTCGAGCAGCCGGCCGGTCACCCGCTCGACGGCATCGGTCCAGGCGACGGGTGACACGACCCAGCGCCCGATGGTCGGCTCGACCCGCTCCCCGGTGAGCAGCGCCAGCTGGTGGGCGTCGACCCAGCCCCGCTCGGCCACCACCCGCTCGACCCGGCGATCCGGCGCCGCCCGGGACGCACGCAGCACGGGATCGACGTCGAGCACCTCGCCGCCCCCGACCGTCTCGCCCCGGCCGGCGTCGCGCAGCACGTAGCGGTCGCCCGGCAGCAGCGGCAGGTGGCGGGCCAGGTGGAGCCGGACCATGCCCGTCTCCCCCGGTTCGATCGGCTGGGGGCCGAGGACGCGCAGCTGCACCGGGTGCTCGCCGGACCCGATGTAGGCCAGGTAGGCGCCCCGCCGGGACACGGCGTGGTCGAGGCGGCCGAGCACGGTGAGCGACGCGTCGAGCTGATCGGTGTGGTGCCACTGGCCGTCGCGCACGAGCACGTCGCCACGATCGACCGAGCCGTGGCTGACGCCGACGAGGTTGAGTGCGGTGCGGTTGCCGGGCTCGAGCTGCTGGACCTGCTCGTGCAGGCGCTGGATGGCCCGCACCCGCACGGTGGTGCCGGCCGGGGCGAGCAGGAGCTCGTCGTCGACGGCGACGGACCCCCCGGCGAGCGTGCCGGTGACGACGGTGCCCGCCCCGGGCGGGGCGAAGGAGCGGTCGATCCACAGGCGGGGTCGACCGTGGTCGACGGCGGTCGGGGTGACGGCCAGGAGCTCGTCGAGCGCCGTGCGCAGGTCGTCCAGCCCGCGGCCGGTGGGCGCGTCGACCCCGACCACCGGTGCCCCCTCCAGGAACGTCCCGGCCACGGCCTCCTCCACCTCGAGGCGGGCCAGCTCGTGCAGGTCGTCATCGACGAGACCGACCTTGGTCAGGGCGATGAGACCGTGGCGCACGCCGAGCACGTCGAGGATGCGCAGGTGCTCCTCGCTCTGGGGCTTCCACCCCTCGCTGGCCGCGACGACGAACAGGCAGGCGTCCACCGCGCCCATGCCGGCGAGCATGTTCTTCAGGAACCGCACGTGGCCCGGCACGTCGATCATCGCCATGCGTCGGCCGGAGGGCAGGGTGGCCCCGGCGAAGCCGAGGTCGATCGTGAGGCCGCGCGCCTTCTCCTCGGCGAGCCGATCGGGGTCGGTGCCGGTGAGGTGCAGGACCAGCGTGGACTTGCCGTGGTCGACGTGCCCGGCGGTGGCCACGACGTGCATCAGGCCCCGCCCAGGTCGCGCAGGGCGGCCACGACGACCTCGTCGTCGTCCGGCTCGACCGTGCGCAGGTCGAGGATGGTGCGGTCGTCCTCCACCCGGGCGATGACCGGTGGCGACCAGGCCCGCAGCTCGGCGGTGCGGTCGCCGGCCACCGCCACGCCGGCGGAGGGGATCTCGACGCCCGGGAGCGTGCCCCCGCCCGGGACAGAGGCGCAGGAGACGACCTCGGCGCCGGCCGAGCCGGCCAGGGTCTCGACGATGCGGTGGGCTCGGGACTCGAGGTCGTCGACCTCGGCCGCGGCCATCCGCCAGAACGGCAGCCGCCCGGCGCTGCGGTCCAGGTACGCGAGCGCCACGTCCTGCAGCGCCGACAGCACCAGGGCGCCGGGCCGGAACGCCCGGTAGAGGGGGTGGGCGGCGCAGGCGCGGACGAGGTCGGCGCGGCCGGCGATGACCCCGGCCTGGGGGCCGCCGAGGAGCTTGTCGCCGGAGAACAGGACGAGGTCGGCGCCGGCCTTCAACGTCTGCTTGGCGGCCGGCTCCTCCGCCAGCCACGACGGGGGCCCGTGGTCGAGCCACGGGCAGCCCGCGTCGAGCAGCCCGCTGCCGAGGTCGACGACGACGGGCGGGCCCAGCTGGGCGAGCGCGGCCACGGACGTCTCCTCGGTGAAGCCGGAGATCGTGTAGTTCGAGCGGTGCACCTTGAGCAGGAGGGCGAGGTCGTCCTCGGCGTCCATCGCGCCGCGGTAGTCGGCGGCACGGGTGCGGTTGGTGGTGCCGACCTCGACGAGCCGGGCGCCGGACTGCGCCATCACGTCGGGCACCCGGAACCCGCCACCGATCTCGACCAGCTCACCGCGGCTCACCGCGACCCCCCGGCCGCCGCCGGCGAGGGCGGCGAGGGTAAGAAGCACCGCGGCGGCGCAGTTGTTGACGACGATCGCGGCCTCGGCGTCCATCGCCCGGGCGAGGAGGGCGCCGGCGTGGGCGGTGCGGCTCCCCCGCTTGCCGCTGGCGAGGTCGAGCTCGATGTTGGACGCCCGCCCGTCGGTGCTGGCCGCGAGCGGGGCACGACCGAGGTTCGTGTGGAGGAGCACGCCGGTGGCGTTCACCACCGGCTGGAGCATCGTCCGGGCCCGCGCAGCGGCCGCCGATCGCGCCGAACCGGGATCGCCGGCCGCGATCGCCTCGCGTGCGGCATCGACGAGCAGCGGGTGGGGCAGGCCGGTGTCGGCGAGGGACCGGGCCAGCTGGTCGACCGACGGCGGACGATCGGGAGCGGGCGACGGGTTCGACACGGCCGCCGACTCTAGGACGAGGTCGGCTGCGCCCATCCCCGGTCGTCACGCCGGACGATCAGTGTGGGCGTGGTCGGGGCAGACGCTCACGACGGCGCCCCTGCCGGTCCGTGCGGACCTTCTCGACGGGGAACCATGCGACGTCGACGAGCTCCTGGGCGTCGGCTGGCAACTCAGGGTCGTGGCCGAGCACGGCAGTGCCGTCGTGCACATCCAGGAGCCAACAGCTCTCCGTCCCGTTCGGTCCTGTCGAGTCGTACAGGTGGCGAACGACGCGTCCGACCAGACCGGTCTCCTCGCGCAGCTCGCGGAGTGCGCAATCTGCGACCGTCTCACCAGGCTCGATCGCACCTCCAGGCAAGGTCCACCACACGCGATCGGGAGTGGCGTGCTGGACCATGAGGATCTCGTCGTGGCCGTGGTCGACCCGGAAGACCGCAGCGACGCCCCTGTTCCTGGTCGGCATCAGCTCTGCCGTCTCAGATCGCTCGTGAACTCCCGCCTAGCTTCGTGATCTGCGATCTTGCGGAGCCACTCGTGCCCGGGGTGCCAGCGTGCCAACAGGTCGCACAGCACGGCTCGCGCACGTCCATCGAGCAGCGGCAGGGTCAGTTGCAGATCTGATCGGTCCTTCGGGTTGTCATGCCGGGCCTTGTGAGCGAGCACGAACTCGGGACGCTGCACGTGCATGCCGGCGAACGGCCCCTCTTCAGGCACCCAGACGACGTCCTCGAGCGGTAGCGCCAGGTCCGGATCGAGGCGGCTCGTCCACATCCCGGCGCGATCCTTCGTCGTCACCACGTCGATGAGCCACGGTTCGGTTGACTTGCGCCGGATCCACACCTGTCCAGCCCAGTTCGGCAGCTCGGGAGCGTGGATGCCTGCGTCGGGGAACAGGAGGGGTCGCAGCGACCCGCTGCCCACCGACCAGAGATGGAACTGACCACCGAGGTGCTCCTGGAGGGCAGGCACGTCCCGACGGAAGACGGCGATGTCGAGGTCGCCGTGCAGGCGCGTTGTGCCCGTGAAGGCTTCGATCGCGTAGCCGCCGATCACCCACCACGGTCGGTCCCAGTCGCCGAACCACCGTCGGATGTCGTCGATCGACGCCGGCACGCGCGGTCACGGCGCCAGCGCGGGCGGCTCAGATGAGAACCCTGCCATCTCGCCAGGAGAAGAAGATCTCCTCCGTCGCGTGTCGATCCACTACGCCTCGTTCGCGGAAGGACTCGACTCCTCCCAGGTGCCGGTAGAAGTCACAGCTCGGGTTCTCCTTGATGCAACCGACCAGGAGCGAGGACATCGAACGGGCCCGTAGCTGTCCTACCGCCACCACGGATCTCGCCCACACCGGCCACCTGTCGAACCGAGGCACCCGCCCACACGAAGCCAACCACCCCGTGCTCCTCAGCGTCAGCGACATCGAAGACGTCGTGGGGGTGAAGTTCGGCCAACAACTTCCTCCACCCGCTCGCGCTCTGGGCGGGTGTCCATGTGAGGTCGAGCATCCGCTCCGGGATCTGGCCGATGAACGCACCAAGAGACGCCGCGACCGTGACCAGGCCGAGATCGTCGCAGTCGTCCAACCTCGCTGCCCTGATCGCGATTTCTGCGTTCATCACTTCCACAGATGCCGAGCAGCGGCGCACCCCATGCAGGAAGAGTGCCGGCTTGCGAGCGCCTCGGGCCACCCGATTCCGGTCGGGCAGGTCCTTGGGGTCTGGCGGACGTCGTCGCCGAGCTCTCCTCGCCCGAACGCCAGCTATGCCCTACCGGGATCGCCGAAGTACGAGGCTGGGCCACTTCGCTCGGTTGGGAGTGAGTCGTCCCGGACGGTCCGCCGGCGACGGCATCCGGCGCGATCAGGCGTGAGCTGCGCGTGCTCGTCGGACGAGTAGGACGCTGGAGAGGGTGCTGGCGATGAGGGCGAGGGCGAAGCCGGCGCCGCTGGCCAGGACGATGGCGGGGCCGCTGGCGATCTCGACGTGGAACGAGACGAACATGCCCACGACGGCGGCGGCGGCGCCGAGTGCGGCAGCAGCGATGACGACGGGTCCGAGGCTGCGTCCGAAGAGCCGGGAGGTGGAGGCGGGGATGACGATGACGGCGGCGATGAGGAGCACGCCGACGACGCGGATGGACACGACCACCGCGGCCGCGAGGGCGATCGTGAAGGCAGCTTCGACGGTCGCAGCCCGGATTCCGTGAGCGGACGCGCCTGCGGCGTCGGTGATGGTGAAGGTGAGGGGCTTCCAGAACACGAAGCCGGCGATGGCGAGCACGGCCGTGGTGGCGGCGACGAGGGTGATGTCGCTGGAGTCGACGCCGAGGATGTTGCCGAAGAGCAGGTCGTTGAGGTTCACGGCCCGGTCCCGGTTGGCGGACACGAGGGCGACGCCGAACGCGAAGAGCACGGTGGAGACGATGCCGATGGCGGCGTCGGGGCGGACACCGTGTTGGCGGCCGACGCGGTTGATGAGGAGGCCGGCGACGATGGTGGCGGCGACGGCGCCGAGGTAGGGGTCGATGCCGGAGAGCACGGCGGGGGCGACGCCACCCAGGACGCTCTGGGAGAGGCCTTGGCCTATGTAGCTCATGCGGCGCAGGACGACGAAGACGCCGAGGGCGCCGCAGAGGGCGCCGACGAACACGCCGGCCCAGAGGGCGTAGGGGAAGAAGGCGAACTCGAAGGGTTCGGTGAGCAGGTGCATCAGCGGGCCTCCGATGTCGATGCGGCGTGGGGTCGGTCGTCGGTGACGAGGATCCGGTCGCCGTCGCGGACGATGCGGACCGATGCGCCGTATGTGCGCTCGAGCACCTCGGCGGTCATGACGTCGGCGGGGGCGCCGTCGGCAACGATGCGCTGGTTGATGCACACGATCCGGGGCAGGGATGCGGCGACCCAGTTGAGGTCGTGGGTGGTGAGCACGATGGTGGTGCCGGCCCGGTTGAGCTCGTCGAGCAGGCCGAGGATGTCCTGGAGGGTCTGGAGGTCGACGCCGCTGGTGGGCTCGTCGAGCATGACCAGGCTGGAGTCGGCGATCATCGCCCGGGCGAGCAGGAGCCGCTGCTGCTGGCCGCCGGAGAGCTCGCCGATCGGTTGGCGTTCGTAGCCGGCCAGGCCGAGTCGTTCGAGCAGGGCGCTGGCCTTGGCCCGTTCGGCCTTGGAGTACCAGGGCACTCGGCGGCTGGAGGCGGCGAGGCCGTGCAGGACGGCGTCGGCGGCACGGAGAGGCGTGTCGGGTTCGACGAGGGCGAGCTGGGGCACGAAGCCGATGTCGCGGGTGGGGTGCCCGGCCCGGACCCGGCGGTCGTGGAGGGTGACGGTGCCGGCGTAGATGTCGGTGGTGCCGGTGACGGCCCGCAGCAGGGTGGACTTGCCCGAGCCGCTGGGGCCGACGATGCCGACGAGCTCGCCGGGTTGGATGTGGAGGTCGACGGCTTCGATGGCGGGCTTGCCGCGGTAGCCGGCGGTGACGCCGTCGAAGGCGAGGATCGGGCTGCTCACGCCGCGTCGACGTCGTCGAGGGCGCTGGCGTCGCCGCCGAGGCCGTCGACGATGAGGCGCACGTTCTCGGTCATCATCCCGATGTAGCTGTGGTTGGGGTCGCCGGCCTCGCCAGGCAGCTTGTCGTCGGACAGGTTGCCGACGTAGTCGACGCCGGACTCGGAGGCGACCTGTTCGAGGACGGAGGTGGGGAACACCTCGGAACCGAAGAAGGCAGGGACGCCGGCGGCCTGGACCTGTTGGACCATGGTGCGCAGCTCGGCGGCGGAGGGCTCGGCGAAGTTGACCGCCTGGAGGGCGCCCTGGACGTCGAAGCCGTAGAAGCGGCCGAAGTAGGACCAGGAGTCGTGGTACACGACCAGGGTGCGGTTCTCGTCGGGCACGGTGGCCAGGGCCTGCTGGGTCGCTGACATCAGCTGGTCCATCTCGGCGAGCAGCTCCTCACCGTTCGCCTCGTACACGTCGGCGCCATCGGGATCGGCGTCGCTGAGGGCGGTGACGATCTCGCCGACCATCTGCTTGGCATAGGGCAGGTTCGTCCAGGTGTGGACGTTGCGCTGATGGCCGTGGGAGGGGCCGTCCCCGTGGCTGTGGCTGTCGGCGAAGATCACTTCGTCCTCGGGCACGACCTGGGCGTTCAGGTCGACGACCTCGGCATCCTCGGGCAGGTTGTCGAACGCGAGAGATGAAACGACCGGGTTGAGCTCCACGTCGGGCAGGATCAACAGGTCGACCTCCGTCAGGATCCTGACGTCGCCGGGGGTGGGCTCGTAGGTGTGGCCATCGACACCGGCCGGAACGATGCTCGACACCTCGGCCCGGTCACCCGCCACCTGGGAGACGAGGTCCTCGAACGGGGCGATCGACGTGGCGACGCGCAGCGACGCGTCACCACTCGCTGCTGTGGTGCTGTCGTCGCCGCCGCAGGCGGCCAGCACGAGGGCGGCGGTGAGGGCGAGGGCGGTCAGGAGACGACGGGACCGGCGGGGGGAGGCAGGACACATGACCCATAGGAGGCGGGACGGCGCAGAAAGTTCCATCGCCTGCGGAACTTTCTGCGGCCTCGCCGCCACCTTTGTCACACATGCGTCTCCGACCCCCTCGTCCCGCGTCCCGTCGCACCCTCGCCGACGACCACGCTGACCAGCTCGCGCACCGGGCGGCGGCCGGCGACGGCAAGGCCTTCGAGCAGCTGTGCGCCGGGCTGGTCGACGACATCTGGCGGTACTGCTGGTCCCTCACCGGCGACCGCGACCTCGCCGACGAGGCCACCCAGGAGACCTTCGCCCGGGCCACCACCGCCATCGCCCACTATCGGGGCGATGCCCCGGTGCGCATGTGGCTCGTCGTGCTCGCCCGCCGCAGCCTCGGCGCGACGATCGCCGCCCAACGCAAGGCGCCGGTCCCGTCCGAACCCGAGACCGTCGCCGCGGTCGCCGACCACTCGCTGCCCTTCGAGGTCGCCGCGCTGGTCGAGTCGCTCCCGACCGATCAGCGCCAGGCCTTCGTGCTCACGCAGGTCCTCGGCTTCGACTACGCCACCGCCGCCGACACCCTCGGCGTTCCCATCGGCACGATCCGCTCCCGGGTCTTCCGGGCCCGCGACGCCCTCGTCCGAGCCTGGAGCGACGCCGACGCCGACACCGACCCGGCCATCGAGGAGGTGCCGTCATGACCGCAAACGAGTGCACCGCAGCCCGGACCTGGTTCTCCGACACCCGCGACGGCGAAGCCCCCGAAGACGGACACCTCGAACAGCACATCGCGACCTGCCCGGCCTGCACCCGCTGGACCGCTGCCTTCGACCAGGTCAACCGCACGGTCCGGCTCCGCTCACCGCAGCCCTCCGCGGCCGCACGCGCCCGGATCCTGGCCACAGCACGCACGGCGCCTGTCCCTGGCCGTGACCGCCTCACCACGGCGATTCTCGCCACCGCAGCGATCGGCATGGTCGTGGCCTTCGCCCTCGCCACCGCCGGGGTCTTCGGCCACTCCCACCTCGGCACCCCCGAAGGACGCGACTCCGAGGCGCTCATGATCTCCCTCGCCGGCGGCTACGCGCTCGCTGCGTGGCGTCCGACCCGACTCGCCGTCGGCCTGCTCCCCGTCGCGCTGCTGGCCGGCGTGGTCACCGTCGTGACCAGCATCATCGCCCTCGGGGCCGGGACCACCACCCTCGTCTCCGAGATCACCCACCTGCCCCTGCTGCTCGGTGCGATCGGCACCGTGCGCGCCGCCCGCCCCGCCATCGCAGACGCCCTGCGCGCCCCGCACCAGGCCGACGAGAACGAGCTCGCCCACGCGTGAACCCCTACGGCGTGCTCGCCCACGCCGACCACGGCCCCGGCGGCCCCGGGAGCACCCTGGCCGTCCTGGCCGCCGTCGGGGCCGGAGCGCTCTGGCTGGTGCGCGTCAACCGCCGCCTCGACGACACGGAGGACCCCATGCCCGACCGACGTAAGTTCACCCGCTACGAACAGCTCCTCGTCGCCGGCATCGTCGCGTGCATCGCAGGCTTCGCGTTCCTCGTCCTGCGACCGGGACATCCCGCACCAGAGGCCCAACAGGTCATCGACGACCTCTGCCTCGCCACCGAGCAGGCCGAGACCGACCCGGACGCGGCGCTCGACACGTTCAACGAAGGCCCCCACCTCGCCTTCCACGACCTCGACGGCGACCTGCGCCGCGCCGATCCCGCCCTCGCCCTCCGCCTCACCGAAGCCAAGACCGCCGCGGAAGAGGCACTCCGCACCGGGGCCGACGACGCTGCGGCACGAACCGACACGCTCACCGCCACCATGATCGAGAGCTACCGGGCGCTGGACATCGACGTCACCGGCTGCCGGTAGCGGCGGCGACGATCGACGCCGGCGCGTTGCCGCTCGTGTCGACGGGCGAGCACGATCGCCACGCCCATGATGACGGCGACGTTGGTGAACCCGGCGATGGAACCCCAGGGCAGCTCGATGTCACCGGACTCGAGGTTGTTGAAGAACGCGCCCAGCGGAGTCAGCAACGGCCACAGCACCAACACGTTGCCGAGCAGGCGATAGGCGACCGCGTAGACGACGCCGAGTCCGAACAGGAACACCATCTCGGCCGCTCCCATCCCGTAGGTGGCGGCCGTCGTTGCAGGATGGCGCATGGCTGTTGTGCGCCTCGGCGCTCTCTGCGAACTCGACAGCGCGACCACGCGGCAGGCGAACTTCCGGGTCTCGGAGTACGCCGTCCTCGACGACGGCACCGAGGTCGTCCTCCACGCCGAACGCGGCCTCTCGGTGATGGTCCACGGCTCCGCCGGCGTGTGGGAACACATGACGGTGGCGGGGTTGGAGCGCGACGTCTTGACCGTCGTGCTGCCCGACGACGCCGAGGAGTCCGGCGATGAGCACCCGTGGGCGTGGCTTGTCAGCCTCCTCGAGCGGGCCGGGGTGAACGAGACCGTCGAGCACATCCGGGAGGTGCCCTACGAGGTCCGGATTGGGCCTGACGTGACCTCACGCCTGGGTCGCAACGATGGATGAGACCGTCACGCTTCGCTACAGAGCGTGACCGCCGTCGTGGAGCCCGCTCGACCGATCGCCAGATCGGTTGCACGACCGGCGGTGCGAAGCCGCAAACAGCTTGCTCGCGCGTTGCGCCCTCGGCGGGCCGGCGAGAACGGCCCGCTCGTGCGCTTCATGCACGACACAGATGCGAGGGCGCTCCTGCAGGTTCCATCTCGGCACCGCCGACCGTCGGCGGCGAAGGGCCCCCGGGCACTTCGTGGTTTGCCGGTGGACTCCCTGATTCAGGAGCGACGTCCGGGGACGACGGCGATGGGCCGTCGGGCGTAGCGCACGATGTAGCCGGCGACGCTGCCGAGCAGCAGGCCTTGCACTGCGCCGAGTCCGCGCGCGCCCACCACGAGCAGGGCAGCGTCGGTCTCTTCGGCCACGCGCAGGAGCGCAGTCCGGGGCTCGGCCGCTTCGATTCGTGGCTGGTGCGCGATCCCACGTTCCCTGATCGCGGCGCACCACCCGTCAAGGGTGCGCCCGGCCTGGTCCAGCACCGCGTCGGAAACGCCGCTGCCGGTTGCGTGCACGACGACGAGCTCCGAGCCGGTGGCATCGGCGAGCTCGATCACCCAGTCCAGCGCGCGCGTGGAGCCCTCGGAGTCGTCCATGCCGACGACGATCGGTCCGTCCATCGGGGGTTCGTCTCCGCGCAGCACGACCACGGGGGCGGGGCTGTGCTCGACGCACTGCTGGGTCACCGAGCCGAGGAGCAGCCCGTCGAAGCCGCCCAGACCGCGAGCGCCCAGCACGAGCATGTCGACGCTGCTGCGGCCGGCACTGGCGAGCAACACCCCTGCGGCGGGGCCCCGGCCGACCTCGATCTGCACCCGACCGGCGCCGGTCTCGATCTCCTCGCCGATGATCGCTCGGAGGTGTTCGGTGGTGCGTCGGTCCATCTCCGCTGGACCGAGGAGCTCGGCGGGTCCACCGGGCGACCCCGCTGCTGCCGGGTACTGCCAGCCCGCGACCGCCCGCACGGTGGCGCCCTTGGCGGCTGCAACCCGTGCCGCCCATCTGAGGGCGGTCCGCGAGCTCGCCGAACCGTCGACTCCGACCACGATCTCACTCACCGGCTGATCTCCCTTCGGGGTTGGCACCTTGAGGACGACTGTCACGGTCTGGGCACCGCCGGACCAGAGGCCAACGTCCCCACCGGACACGGCGACTCGGTCCTGACCGACGGGGCTGCCTGACCCCGGTGGTTGTGGCCATCTGCTCTAGGCAGCCCGGAGCGACGTTGGTTCGCTGGGCAGATGGGACCTCCACCAGCAGGTTCGAGTTGCATGGCCACCGGCGCATCCCCAGCTTCTTGCGACTGGCGGCGCTGCTGAGATGGCTGCCGGCTACTTCCGCGCCGTTGCCGTGGACTTCGACGGCACCCTCACCGAGGGTGCGCGACCCGACGAGGCGGTGCTGGCGGCCATCGCTGATCTACGCCGTCGCGGCATCCGGGTCATCCTGGCCACCGGCCGCATCCTGGGTGAGTTGCGCCGCGGCTTCCACGACGTCGATGATCACTTCGACAGCATCGTCGCCGAGAACGGCGCACTGCTCAGCGGCCCGCACGGGCGTCGGCTCCTCGCCGATCCAGTCGATGCGGCACTCGAGGACGCCCTGCTCCGTCGCCGCGTCCCCGTCCGGTCCGGAGAGGTGCTGCTGGCCTGTGACGCGACACATGATCTCGTCGTCCTTGAGGAGATCGGTCGTCTCGGCCTCGACTGCCAGATCCTGCGCAACCGGGCCGCGCTCATGGTGCTCCCGGCCGGGGTGACCAAGGGGTCGGGTCTACTCGAGGCGCTCGGAGATCTGGGCGTGTCACGACACAGCACCATCACGGCCGGTGACGCGGAGAACGACCGCCGCCTCCTCGAAGTCGGCGAGTACGGCGTCGCCGTGGCCAACGCCGTCGACGCCCTCAAGGACCACGCCGACCTCGTCCTGGACGAAGCCGACGGCCATGGCATCCTGGGTCTGCTCCGTGGCCCGATCCTGACCGGGGCACGGCGAGCTCACTCGGACCGCTGGCGGGTGCTCCTCGGCATGACCGGCGAGGGAGAGTCGGTCGTCATCCCGGCCTCGCAGGTCAACGTGCTCATCGCTGGCGGCTCCGGCATGGGCAAGTCCTACGTCGCAGGGTTGCTGGCTGAAGCGATCTCGGAGCTCGGCTACTCGGCCCTCGTCGTCGACCTTGAGGGCGACCACCTCGGCCTCGACGACCTCCGTGGCGTGCTGTCGGTCGGGGGAGTGGAACCGCTCCCCAAGCCCACGGAGATCCACCGCCTGCTCCGGCACCGCTTCGGCAGCGTGGTCCTCGACCTCTCCCTCCTGGTCCCCGACGAACAGGACGCGTACATCTCGTCGCTGCCCGAGGTCATCGAAGACGAGCGAGACCAGACAGGCCTGCCCCACTGGGTCTTCGTCGACGAGGCCCACCGCCTCGTCGGGACCGATCTGATGGGGGCTGCGGTGCTCGATGAGGCCAACCGCGGGTACTGCCTGGTCAGCTACCGGCCCGAGCACCTCACCGGCATCTCTCCCGAGAACCTCGACGTCGTCCTCCTGACACCGGGCCTCGAGCCCCACCAGCTCTCCAGCCTGGCTGTCGCCACGGGGCGGACCGGTCAGCACCTCACGGACCTGCTCGACGGCACGGTGGTGGGGCAGGCGATCATCATCGAACCGCCACGAGGCCCCGACCACGATCGGTGCTTCACCGTCGCCAGCCGCCGCACCAGCCACGTGCGCCACTGGCACAAGTACGTCCGGCTCCCCCTGGACGCCCACCTGCACTTCCACTTCCGAACCACCGGCAACGTGCCGACCGGCCACGTCGCCACCAGCCTCTACGAGTTCCACCACATCCTGCGCCAGAGCCCCCCAGAGGTGATCGAGCACCACGCGTCCCAGCACGACTTCTCCTGCTGGATCCAGGACGCGATCAAGGACGGTGCGCTACAGGACAGCTTCCGTGCGACCGAGCGATCCCTCGCCGAGGCCGGCAGCACCAGCATTCGAGATGAACTCGTCCATGCCATCGAACAGCGCTACCTCGACGAGGTCATCGCCGAGCAGGTGGACTGAGGGACTGGCGGACACCGCCCAGGCCATCGGGTTCGTGCTACGTGGGGGGAACCAGGACGACGGAGCGATCAGCCCGGTGCAGGGTCTTGAGCGCGACACCGCCCACACGGAGCCCGGTGAAGCCACCCAGGCCGCGTGTGCCGACGACCACGAGGTCGGCGTGTTCGTCCTCGGCCCCTTGCACCAGAGCTCCGGCGACGTCGGGGTTGCTCAGGGCCAGTGCGCGGACATCGACCCCGGCATCCAAGAGCTCGGCCGCGTAGTCGTCGCGGATCCGCCGTTCGAGACCCTCGTGCCAGCCTCCCGGGCCGCCCGACGGTGTCCGCTCGGCGACAGGTACGTCCACCGAAGCTGCGACGACACGCACGTCGGCATCGCCTCGCATCGCCAAGACCCAGTGGACCGCGGCGCGTGACCCCTCCGAGCCGTCGACGCCCACGAGCACGGTGGGTGTCGTGAGGTTGCCCTCACCATCGACCACGGCGAGGGGAAGGTCCACGTGGTGCGCGAGCCACTCCGCCATGCTGCCGATGCGGAGCAGACCGGGCCCGGCCGAGGTGCCGACCCGGCCCACGACGACGAGGTCGGCGTTCTCCCGTTCGGCCACCGCGAGGATGCCTGGACGGGGATCGCCGCGCTCGACGACGGTCCGCACCGTGACGTCACCGAGGTGGGCCGGTTCGCTCCAGACCTTGAGCTTCGCCTCCTGCTCGGCGCGAAGAACCTCGACACGCCGAGGTGGCAGCTCGGAGTCCGTTGGCTCGAACCCGGTCATCACCACCACCTCCGCGCCATGGCGCAACGCGAGCTGGGCTGCCCAACGCAACGCATCCGTGGCGCCCGCTGAACCATCCGTACCGACAACGATCCGCTTCATCGCGCAACTCCGTCCCTCTCTGGTGGTTCCGGACATCTGGACTCACCGCTCATGACGCGGTCTGGTCGAGCGGCGAGACGAATCCCGGTGGCTTCGCGGTCAGCACCGAGCAGCGAACCTCATCGAGGATCTGCTCGGCCGTGTTGCCCATCAGGACGCCTGTAATCCCGGTACGAGCCACGGTGCCCATCACCAGGAGGTTGATGCGCTGGCGGCGCACCATCTCGACGATCGTCTGCGCCGGCGGGCCGTTGACGAGATGGGGCTTCCAGTCGACGGTGCTGGGCAGCGCGTCCCCGACAAGCGCGAGGAGCGCGCGATTCCTGGCAGACCGCTCGCTCTCGCGTAGCTCGGCGATCTCGGCATCCGAGCAGCCGGCGTGACGGACCAGGTTCTCGGCGAACAACTCCCAGGCATGGGCGACGTGCAGTTCGCCCCCACCGAGCTCGACGAAGGCGGCCCCGAGCTCGAGCAGCACACGGTTGAGCTCGGCCTCGTCGGGCTCGGGGTTCACCGCCACCATCAGACGCTGCGTCCGGGCTCGCGTCGGACGGATGACCCACACCGGAACGGGGCACTTCCGGAGCAGACGCTTGATGGTGGCTCGATCCTCCCGGTCCTCGTCCGTCGTGACCACGACCAGGTCGTGCCCCCCGGTGAGCACCTCGGTGACGATCGAAAGTGCCGCGTTCCCAGATCTGACGAGCACCTCGGTGCTCCCCGCGTCGCACGACGCCGCCCAGCGGGCCAGCCGCTCCTCGATCTCGGCGCGTTCCACATCTGCGATGCGCTGCAGCCCCTCGCGGTCCTTGAACGGGTTGTACGTCGTCGACGGCTCACGACCCACCCCGAGCAGCGTCACGCTCGCGTCGCAGCGTTCGGCCAACTCGACCACGCGGCGCACGGCAGCCGGGTTCTCCCGGCAACCGAGAGGGCAGAACAGGATCCTGCGGAGCTCGACCATGACCCGATCCTGCGCGTCCCGCCGCTGCGCCGACAGAGGCCAACGTCCCCGACCCCGATGACCCCTCGTCACAGGTGCCCGGGTGCGACGGGACCTGCGTCCATGGTCCGCCCGCTCACAGTGTGCGACCCTCCGATGATGCGGAGGCTGAACGCAATCACGGGTGCAGCGCTCTACGCCATCGTGGTCGTGGTGCCACTGTTCGTGATCCTGCTCGGTCCGCAGTCTCCCGAGCGGGGCTTCTGGATCGAGTTCGGCGTCGCGCTCGGCTTCATCGGCCTCGCCATGCTCAGCCTCCAGTCGGTGCTGACCGCCCGCTACCCGAAGCTGTCCGGTGTCATCGGACAGGACACCATGCTGCAGTTCCACCGGCAGGCCGGCATCGTCGCCTTCGGGTTCGTGCTCGCCCACCCCGTGGTCCTGCTGCTGGCGGAGCCCGACTACTGGGAGTTCCTCGATCCGCGGGTGAACCTCCTGCGAGCAGCGTTCCTCATCCTCGTCGTATTCGCTCTCCCGATCCTGATCGTCACCTCCCTGTGGCGGGACAGGCTGCGGCTGCCCTATGAGTGGTGGCGCCTCGGCCACGGCGCCCTCGCCATGCTCATCCTGGTCATCGGGCTCGTCCACATCACCCGTGTCCACCACTACCTCTCCGACCCGTGGAAGCAAGCCCTGTGGGTCGTGATCGGCACCGCCTCGATCGGCAGCATCCTCTACGCACGCGCCATCAAGCCACTCAAGGTCCGCCGACACCCCTACCGCGTCACCGACGTCCGCCCAGCCGCGCACCGCACGTGGACGATCGCCCTCGAACCCGCCAACGACACCGCTCCCCTGCAGTTCCGACCCGGGCAGTTCGCGTTCGTCACCCTGGACGACTCGGCATTCGCACTCGAGCAGCACCCCTACTCGATCGCATCGAGCGCCATGCGCCCCGAACGGTTGGAGTTCGTCGTCAAGGAACTGGGTGACTACACAGCCACCATCGGAGGCACTCCCGTGGGGCAGACCGCCTACGTCGACGGCCCGTACGGCTCGCTCCACCTGCCCGACGACCCGTCCTCCAGCCTCCTGATGATCGGCGGCGGGATCGGCATCTCACCCATCCTGAGCATGCTGCGCACCCTTCGCGACAAGGGCAGTCGTGGGCGCGTCGTCCTGATCTACGCCGCCGATGAAGCTGAGGACCTGGTCTGCGACTCCGAGCTGGACGATCTCGAGCACCAGCTCGGCCTCGAGGTCGTCCGAGTCCTGCGAGAGCCACCGGCAGGCTGGCAAGGCAGGCGAGGCGTCATCGATGTCGATCTCATCGACGACTTCCTGCCAGCGGAAGGTGCTGGGAAGTGGCACGTCGTGCTGTGCGGACCACCACCAATGATGGACGTCGTCGAGCGAGCGGCTCGCGATCGAGGCGTACCCCTTCGCCAGATCCACTCCGAGCGGTTCGACATCGGTGCTGCCCACGCGGTGGGACAGCGCGGGACTCAGATCCGCCTGGTCGTGCTCGCGCTGGGCGCCGTGATGTTGGGAGCCGCCGCGCTGTTTGCGTGGTGACCAACGGGGTGGCCACGGCGCAGTCACCCTCACGGAGCTGTCGGGCAGCGAGCCTGGAGGAGGCGAACGGGTCCGGGCACTCGGCTCAGGCTGAGCCGCAGCAGGAGACATCCCCCGGGGGTGCATGGTGTGCGGGACCTTGTGCCCTTCACGTCCGTGCGCGGTGCCGGTGCAATGGGGCGGTCAGCCTGTGACGAGGTGAAACGCGATGCCCACCGTGGTGGTCCCACTCGACGGATCGGAGTTTTCCGAGCGCGCCCTGCGCCCCGGAGCGGCGCTCGCCGCCCGCAGCGGCCGAGAAGCCGCCAGGGGCCGCCTCGTGCTCGTCACCTGTGCCGCTTCGGATGGATCCGTCCTCGAGCGGCGCCTGCGGGATCGGGCCGACCTCTTCGCCAGCATCGTCGACGTGCAGGTCCGCGTCCTCGAAGAAGACCCGGTCGGTGGGATCCTCCAGACGGTGGCGGAGGACGCCGACGCACTGCTGTGCATGACAACACATGGGCGAGGCGGCGTTCGCAATGCGCTGCTCGGCAGCGTCTCCGAGCAGGTGGTCTGCGATGCCACGGGGCCCATCGTCCTCGTCGGCCCCAAGTGCACGACGACTCCGCTGCCAGGCGAGCGCAGTCACGTCGTCGTCTGCTCCGACGGCTCCTCCTTCGGTGATGCGGTGCTGCCCGTCGCCATCCGGTGGGCGACACAACTCGGCCTGGGCCTCTGGCTCGTCACGGTCATCGGTCCTGACGAGGCCGTGGCTCTGCCTGGCGAACGCCCTGGGCACCGCGAGCTCAGGGACGCACAGGAACGACTGACCCGTCTGGCCGCAGGCATCCCGCCCGAGGTCGGGTCGCCCCAGACGACGGTCCTCTACGGACTACCTGCCCCCAGGACGATCGTCGGCCATGCGCACCGCATCTCCGCGGCGCTCATCGCAATGGCGACCCACGGACGCACCGGACTGCTCCGCACGGCGCTGGGAAGCGTCACCGCCGACGTCGTCCGGCACTCACCCTGCCCCGTGCTGATCGTGCGCCCACCCGTGCAAGGGCCAGTGGACCGATGAGCGCGGCGCCGGGTGCACACCGGTCAGTGCTGCCGCGCGCCATCGTTCCCTGCACGAGCGCAAGACCCCGAAGGACATCGACGTGACCCTCACTCCTGAGCGCATCGCTGCGCACGCCAGTCCGGTCGACGAGGTGCTCGGCGCGCTCGGTTCGAGCGCGGCCGGCCTCAGCTGTGATGAGGCTGTCCGGCGGCTCGAGGACGTCGGCCACAACCGGCTGCCGGAGCCGCCGCGCGACAGCCTGGTCGTCCGGGTCCTGCGACACTTCAACGACGTCCTCATCTACGTCCTGCTCGTCGCCGCTGGCGTCACGGCGCTGCTCGAGCACTGGATCGATGCCGGCGTGATCCTCGGCGTCGTCTTGGTCAACGCCGGGATCGGCTACCTCCAGGAGGGGAAGGCCGAGAAGGCCCTTGAAGGCATCCGCAAGATGCTGTCGGTCGACGCCCAGGTGCGGCGTGACGGCCGGTGGCACCGTGTGGAGGCCGAGCTGGTTGTCCCCGGTGACGTCGTGCGGTTGCGCTCTGGCGATCGGGTACCTGCCGATCTCCGGTTGATCGAGTCCACGAACTTGCAGATCGAGGAGTCTGCGCTCACTGGTGAGTCGGTCCCGTCGGAGAAGCGGCCGGAGGCCGTGGACCGGGATGCCGGGATCGGTGACCGGACCGGTATGGCCTTCTCCGGGACGCTCGTGACGGCCGGCCGCGGGGTCGGTGTGGTGACGGACACCGGCTCGGCCACCGAGATCGGCCGCATCAACACGATGATCGGCCAGGTCGAGACGCTGGCGACGCCGCTCACCCGTCAGATGCGGGCGTTCGGCACGCAGCTCTCGATGGCGGTCGTCGTCTTGGCCGTCACCGTCTTCGCCATCGGCATCGCGGCCCACGACTACGCGGCCTCGGAGATGTTCCTGGCCGCCATCGGCTTTGCGGTGGCTGCCATCCCAGAGGGTCTCCCGGCGATCCTGACCATCACCTTGGCCATCGGCGTGCAGCGGATGGCGGGGCGCAACGCGATCACCCGCCGCCTCAACGCCGTAGAGACGCTGGGCTCGGTCACCGTGATCTGCTCGGACAAGACCGGGACGCTGACGAAGAACGAGATGACCGCCCGCCGCATCGTCACCCGCCGCGGCGCCTACGAGGTCTCGGGCACCGGCTACGAGCCCGGGGGCGAGGTGAACCTCGACGGTCAGACGGCAAGCCTCGACACCCACTCCGATTTGGCCGCACTCGTGGAGGCGATGGCGGTGGCCAACGACACCGACATTGTCGAGGCCGATGGGCGCTGGACGGTGAACGGCGAGCCGACGGAAGGGGCGCTGCGAACCCTGGCCGCCAAGCTGGGGTTCGACACCAGCGCACATCGCCGCTTGGCCGTCGTGCCCTTCGAGTCCGAGCACAAGTTCATGGCGACGCTGGACCAGCTGCCGGCCGGGACGCACGCCATCCTCGCCAAAGGCGCTCCGGACCGCTTGCTCGAGCGAGCCCGTCACGAGCTCACCGCCGATGGGCGCACCCGGCCCCTCGACGCGGCCTGGTGGGAGCAACAGGTCGATGAGCTCAGCAGCCAGGGCCTCCGGGTGCTCGCGGCCGCCCGGCGCGATCGCGTGCCTGCGGCCGACGAGCTGTCGCTGGAGGACGTGCACGAGCTGGTCTTCGTCGGCATCGTCGGCATCGTCGACCCGCCCCGGCCCGAGGCGATCGACTCCATCGCGAACTGCCGGCAGGCAGGCATCCAGGTGAAGATGATCACGGGCGACCATGCCGGCACCGCGCTCGCCATCGCTCGCGAGATGGGCATCGCACGCAGCGAGCACGCTGTCACCGGCGCCGAGCTGGAGGCGGCGTCCGACGCGGAGCTCAGCTCCCTCGTGCAGGCCCACGACGTCTTCGCCCGCACCAGCCCGGAGCACAAGCTGCGCCTGGTCACCGCCCTCCAGGCGAACGGCGAGGTCGTCGCCATGACCGGCGACGGTGTGAACGACGCACCAGCGCTCAAGCGCGCCGACGTCGGCGTCGCGATGGGGATCAAGGGCACGGAGGCCACCAAGGAGGCAGCCGAGATCGTGCTGGCCGACGACAACTTCGCCTCCATCGAGCAGGCGGTCCGCGAAGGCCGCACGATCTACGACAACCTCCGCAAGGCCATCCTGTTCATCCTCCCGACGAACGCCGCCGAGGCACTGGTCATCGTCGCCGCCGTGATCATCGGCCTCGACCTGCCCCTGACCCCCACCCAGATCCTCTGGGTGAACATGGTGACGGCCGTGACGCTGGCGCTGGCGCTGGCCTTCGAGCCTGCAGAGCCGGGCATCATGCGCCGTCCACCTCGCCCGTCCGGTGCACCGATCCTCGACCGCTACTTCCTCTGGAGGATCGGCTTCGTCGGAACCCTCGTAGGTGGTGCCACCATCGTCGTCTTCCTCCTGTCCGACCGCAGCGGGGACAACCTCGCCACCACCAGGACGATGGCGGTGAACACGCTGGTGTTCGGTCAGATCTGCTACCTGTTCAACAGCCGCTACCTGCGGGAGCGCAGCTACCCGCTCAGCCGGCTCCTCGCCAACCCAGTCGCCTGGCTGGCGGTCGCGGCGCTCACGGTCCTCCAGCTCGGCTTCGTGTACCTCCCGTTCATGAACACGATGTTCGAGACCGCACCTCTCGACCTCGTGCACTGGGTCATCCCCGGTCTGATCGGCATGGGCGTGTTCGCCGCGGTCGAGGTCGAGAAGGCATCCGCCCGCCGCCGAACCGGTGGATGATCGCGGTCTCAAGGGAGGCGAGGACCTCGAACAACGCCGACGGAGCGGAGGCTGCCCTACTCATCGGCCATGGAGATGGCCGCCCGCGGATGTCGAAAGGCCCTCGTGGCGTCGTCGACGATGTCATGGAGCACGTCGGTGACCGAGCGGTCTCGAGCGAGCGCCTCCGCGACGTTCGCCGACGTCTGCTTCAGGTGGTCCTCGTCGATCACGACACCCGCCCGTGATGAGTCTCGCGGCCACGGTGCATCCGTGCCACGTTCACGGAACGTCGAAGGGCGGCGGTCCGACGCCGTGGACCACGGCGCTGTGGGCGGGTGCGTTCGGGGCTGGCTCGATGACTGCGATGCCGGATCGGCCGTTGTCGACCTCGATGATCACCTCACTGCACGTGGCCGCTGATCGTCGTCTCCGTCCCACTCCACCCTTCCTCGCCACCAACGTGGGCCCTCGGCAACCCGACCACCGACGCTGTAGCGGCTCCGGCCCCCGATGAGGTCCGCGTGCACGCGTTCGATCACCCGGTCGCCAAGCCGCAGCACACCATCGTCGTGGAACCTCACGTGCACAGGTGCCGGGTCATCCTCGGCATGGTCGTCAGGGTCCATGGCTTCCTTTCCGAGCCGGCACCGGAGGAGTCGCGCTCATCCGGCGACCTGCGGACTGCAGCGGGCACGGGCATGGTCGGCAGAGTCCACGATCACGAGCCCGCTGCCGCCCCAACGGCGGAGGACCTGCCGAGCCGTGCCGCGGCGAGCGGTGAAGACCACACAGCCGTCACCGACCCGGTCGAGGAGATGGCTCACGAAGCTGCGGACGGCGGTCGCGCTGAAGAGCACCAGCTCATCGACGTCGATCACCAAGCACGGCACGCCGTTCGCGATGGCCTCGATGCCGTCGATCAGCGTGAGAAGCAGCTGTTCCTCACCGACGCCCCCGATCCGCACGACGACCACATCGGGCGGGTGCTGGACAGCCGTCACCTGGAGCGACATGGAAGCTCACCCCCCGGCATCGAGGCCGCGCCGACTGACTCGACACTGCCGAGGCACCCCGCCAGCCGCGCTGGCCGCAGACCCAGATCCTGAAAGGCCCCAGCCATCGCAGATGTCCGCATGCTCGCTCCCCTTCGGCCCCTCGAGAAGATGGAGACGCCAGGGTCAGGAGCGCCACTGGACCCCGTCGCACCGCGAGCGGGGCTGATGGTCACGCGATCGGGACCGGGACCAGATGAACCAACTCCCACCGTAGAGAGCAGCGGCGAACGACCCCAGAGCCCTCCGACCCGAGACCAGCCGACCTCCGACCCTTTCCGCCGAACCATCAACTCCGATCCCTCGAGGGGTTCGCGGCTACCCGCGTCTCCGCATGGTGACGAAGAGGGCCCGCTCCCCAGACAAGCCCGGCCTCGCGTCCGCAACCAGGAGCTGGAATCACTCCACCGCCACGTCGCGAGGATCTCTGACCCCGCAGGGCCGGGCATCCCGACTCCTATCGCCCCTTCGGGAGCGACACCATGAACCCGCTGGGCAGAGCTGGCCGTCGGCAACAGCGGGAGTGCGGGGGCGCCTACTTCGACCCGCACTCCAGGCGGGGCGGCGCTCGCGTGACTGGAGAGAGATTTGTCCCGATTGACCCTTGTCGAGCGAACACCAGTTCGAGTACGATTCGGACATGGCTTCGAACCCGGCGACCCCGCAGGAGGTGATCGATCTCCTCGAGAACGTGCACGACGTGTGCGGTCGCCTCGAGCCGGGCAACGTCCCGCTCCATGCCGCACCACAGGTGTTCGATGCGCTCGCGTCGGCGGAGCGGCTGGTCGGTGGTGCGGTGCTGCGGATGGCTGGCCGGTACGAGGAGGCCGGGGAGTGGAAGCGCAACGGGGCCAAGTCGGCCGAGGACGACATCGCCCGCAAGACCGGCACACCCACCGGCGCGGCCCGCAAGAAGCTGTCGACCAGCAAGCGGCTGAAGAAGCAGCAGCGCACCGATGAGGCGATCCGCAACGGTGACCTGTCCACCGAGCAGGCCAACGAGGTGTCCTCCGGCGCCGATGCCTCCCCCGAAGACGAAGACGACCTGCTCGACACGGCCAAGCGCCATCGCCTGCCCGAGCTGCGCAAGCGGGCCGCTGATGCCCGGGCCAAGGCCGACCGGGACCGGGAGGCCCGTCGCCGTCGCCACCAGGCCCTGCGTGGCGTGCGCCGCTGGACCGACGACGACGGCATGGGCAACCTGTGCCTGCGCCTGCCGCCCGAGGACATGGCCGAGGTCGACGCCGCGCTGAAGCCCCGCATCGACCGGGCCTTCGCCGATGCCCGCCAGGCCGGCCGGTTCGAACCGGTCGAGCGCTACGCCGCCGACGTCGTCCGCGACCTGCTCACCGGCGCCGCCGACGGCGGCCCGGCCCGGCGCAGCCAGGCGGTGCGGCCCGACAAGAAGGTCATCGCCCTCATCGACCTGGCCGCCCTCAACCGCGGTTCGATCGAGGGTGACGAGACCTGCGAGATCGCCGGCGTCGGACCGGTGTCGGTCTCCGCGGTCCGCTCCCTGCTGGCCGACGCGTTCCTCGCCGTGGTGATCAAGGACGGCATCGACATCCGCCACGTCACCCACCTCGGCCGGCGGGTCACCGCCACCCAGCGCACCGCCCTCGAGGCCCGCAGCGGCGGCGCCTGCGAGGTCTGCGGCAGCCGCTACCTCCTCGACATCGACCACAACGAGGGCTGGACCCTCACCCACGAGACCCGCCTCGACGACCTGTCCTGGTTCTGCTGGCACTGCCACGGCACCAAGACCCGCCACGACCTCCGCGTCGAAGGCCCCGTCGGCGCCCGCTGGTTCGTCGACCGCAAGACCGGCCAACGATGGCACCCACCCCCCGACGAACCCCGCCAGCCACCACCCGGTGGGGGCCACGACGACGGGGATCCCTCGCAGACCGAGCTGTTCACGTTGGCCGACTGAACCCGTGCACGGGCGCGCTCCGATGCGACATCCGGCGCGAATCGGGCGATGATGGTGGACGCATGGCCCGGTTCCGCCGCACGACCAAGCTGACCCAGCTCGCCATCGCCCTCGCCGTGGTGCTGGCCACGCCGGTCACCGCGGCCGGCGTCGTGCTCGCGACGCAGCTGTTCGTGCCGCTGCCGGCCGTGATCCCCGATCCGGAGGAGCTGGAGGCGATCCAGTTCAGCCAGGTGTACGACGTCAACGGCGAGCTGATCCACACCTACCAGCAGTTCGACCAGAACATCCCCGTCTCGCCGGGCGACATCCCCGAGGTGCTGAAGGAGGCGGTGATCGCCGCCGAGGACCGCAACTTCTACGGGCACTCCGGCGTCGACATCCGCGGCACGCTGCGGGCGCTGGTCACCGACGTGCGGGAGGGCGAGCTGGCCCAGGGTGGGTCCACGATCACCCAGCAGCTGGCCAAGAACGCCTACGGCATCGGCAGCGACCGGACCATCGCCCGCAAGCTGCGCGAGGCCGTGCTCGCCGCCCAGCTCGACCGCTCGCTGTCCAAGGAGCAGATCCTCTTCGAGTACCTCTCCATCGTCTACTTCGGCGAGGGGGCCTACGGCATCGGCGCCGCCGCCGACGTCTACTTCGGCAAGCCGGTCAACATCCTCAACGCCTCGGAGGCGGCCACGCTCGCCGGGCTCATCCCCGCCCCGTCCCGCTACAACCCCCGCGCCGACCTGGCCCTGGCCGAGAGCCGCCGCGTCCGCGTGCTCGACACGATGCTCGAGGAGGAGCTGATCACCCCGCAGGAGTGGCAGGAGGCCGTGGACGCCCCGCTGTGGCTGGCGAGCGACGGCCCGGCCCCGGGGCCGCACACGCTGGTCGCGACGCCGACGGACGAGGACACCCGGTACCCGTGGTTCATCTCCTACCTCACCCGGTACCTCGCCGACGCGCTCGGCGACGAGGACCTGCTCTACCGGGGCGGCCTGCAGATCTTCACGACCCTGGACCCCAAGGCCCAGGTCGCCGCCGAGGCGGTCACCTTCGCCACGCTCAACGGCATCGACCCGGTGGTTCGCACGACGGACGACGGCGCCGAGGTCGCCCACACCATGCAGATGGCGGTCACCGCCGTCGAACCGCCCACCGGCTTCGTGCGCGCCATGGTCGGCGGCCGGGACTTCGGCACCGACCAGACCAACATCGCGCTGAAGGGCGCCGGGAGCATCGGCCGCCAGGCCGGCTCCGCGTTCAAGCCCTTCGTGCTCGCCACCGCCTTCGAGCAGGGCATCCGCCCCGACGAGGTGTACTCAGGCGGACCCCTCACGATCGGCGACTACTCGCCGCAGAACTACGCCGGCGCGGTCTACGGGGCCATGACGCTGCGCTCCGCGATGCACCGGTCGGTGAACACCACGTTCGTCCGGCTGATGCAGGACGTCGGGCCGGACGAGGCCGTCGCGGTCGCGAACCGCCTCGGCCTCGAGATCCCCGAGATCGACCCGGCGCGCGACGGCTCGGGCCTGTCCATCGCCCTCGGCAGCCGGGAGGTCTCCGGGCTCGGCATGGCCTCCGCGTACGGCACCTTCGCCACCGACGGCGTCCGCATGCCGCCCACCCCGGTCGTCCGGGTCTTCGCGCCCGACGGCAACCTCGTCCTCGACCGCTCCCAGCCCGAGGGCGAGCAGGTGCTCGAGGAGGCCACCGCCGACAACGTCACCGACGTGCTCGAGGGCGTGCTCACCAACGGCACCGCGTCCGGCAAGGGCATCGGTCGTCCGGCGGCCGGCAAGACCGGCACCACCCAGGACAACCGCGACTCCTGGTTCGTCGGGTACACGCCCACGCTGTCGGCCTCGGTGTTCATGGGGTGGAACCCGCAACCGCCGCTCGACGTGAGCTACCGGGTGAAGGGCCGCGCCCTGACCGGCGGCTCGTTCCCGGCCGAGGCCTGGCAGGACTTCATGGTCGCGGCCCTCGACGGCGTACCGGTCACCGACTTCAGCGAGCCGGCGCCGATCCGGGACGTGGCCAGCGAGGAGATCCAGCGCGAGCGACGGGGCTTCGCCCCACGGGCGCCGATGGCCGGCGGCTCGACCAGCGCCGGCGGCCCCTACGTCGTGGACGCCGAACCGCCCGTGGCACCCGCGCCCACCACGACCACGTCGTCGACGACCACCACCTCGACGACGACCACGCTGCCGTCGCGCCGCGACCTCTTCGACGACGACTAATCCAGCTCCGCCGGGCACGAGACGAGCTCGGCGCACGCCTCCCGGACGGGGATCCCGAAGAACACGGTGTCGGGCAGGAAGCCGAGCGGGGCGAAGCGGCGCGAGGCGATGCCGATGAGCTCGCCGGACGAGCTGAGCAGGGGTCCGCCCTGGTGCTGGGGTCCGATCGGGGCGTCGTGCTGGATCGCGGTGGCCGACACGTCGGACACGACCCCCTGGACGAGGGCGGCGCCGTCGCTGCCCAGGCCGGTGACGGCGAAGACCCGGTCGCCGGCGGCCACCGAAGACGGGTCGGCGACCTCGACCGCCGGGAGGTTCGGGGCGTCCTCGGCCACGAGGAGGGCGAGGTCCCGGCCCTCGTCCCAGGCCGTGAGCTGCACCGTCAGGATCGCGCCACCCTGACTGACCTCGATGCCGGGCGCCGGCTCCACGGTCGCCGCCCGGACCGTCTCGAACGAGGTGAGCAGGAACGAGCGCTCGCTGTCGGAGAACAGCACGAACGCCGACCCGACCGATGGCTGGCCGTCGACGTCGAGGCTGCTCACGAGGTACACCGACGGGGCGACGCCGGCGAGCACCTCCTCGACGGTCTGGCCGGACGCCGCGAACTGCTCCAGCTCGCCGAGCAGCCCCTCCACCTCGGCCGTGGCCTCGTCGGTGCGCTGGGCGATCGCCTGCTCGGCGAACTCGAGGTCGTCGGCGATCTCGCCCTCGAGCTCGGCCACCCGCTCACGGGTGTCGTCCAGCTCGAACCGGTAGTACGCGAACAGGGCGGCGCCGGAGAACGCGGCGGCGACGGCCATGAAGAACAGCAGCGAGGCGAGCCCGAGCGCCGTGCGCGGCAGGACCTGGGACCAGAAGTCGCCTCGAGGTGTGGTGCGCCCGGTCTCGCGGACGTGCTCCCCAGCCATCCCGGCGACGGTACCCCAGGCGGGGAACGGCACTGCCCCGACGTCAGTAGCCTGGACCATCCCATGCTCCTCGTCCTGCTGCTGCT
The DNA here is from genome assembly GCA_024128875.1 of Salinilacustrithrix flava. Classification (GTDB taxonomy): domain Bacteria; phylum Actinomycetota; class Acidimicrobiia; order Acidimicrobiales; family Salinilacustritrichaceae; genus Salinilacustrithrix; species Salinilacustrithrix flava. The sequence goes on along the minus strand of JAMYFF010000006.1, from coordinate 137,521 downwards.
CCTGCCGATCCTCGAGCTGTTCGTGTTCGTGCAGGTCGCCGGCTCCTTCGGCTTCCTGAACGCCCTGTTCGGGGCGGTCGCCGCCACCGTCGTGGGCATCTGGCTGGTCAAGCAGCAGGGCCTCGGCGTGCTGCGCCGGGCCAACGAGAAGGTCGCCCGCGGCGACGCACCCACCGACGAGCTGGTGAACGGCACGCTGCTGCTCGTCGCCGGCATCCTGCTCCTGGCGCCGGGCTTCGTCACCGGCGCCGTCGGCCTCCTCCTCCTGCTGCCGCCCGTGCGGGCGCTGCTGCGCGGCTCGCTGCGCCGTCGCTTCGCGTCGGGGCCCATCGTGATCGGCCACGCCACGCGCTTCAGCGGCACGTTCGGCCCGGGCGCCGGCTTCCCAGGCGCCGGTTTCCCAGGTGGCGGCTTCCCGCCCACCCGCCGCGGCGACGTGCTCGATGCCGACTCCTGGGAGGAGCCGCCGACGGATCCCGATCGGCCCGAGCTGCCGTGAGCGTCGAAGCCCCGTTCCCCGATGCGGACGACGAGGCCACGGTCGTCCCCCGACCGGCCGCGACCGTGATGCTGCTGCGCGACCGCGCCGACGGGATGGAGGTCCTGCTGCTGCAGCGGGCGGCCAGCACCCCCTTCGTTCCGGGCGCCCACGTGTTCCCCGGCGGCGCCGTCGACGACGGCGACGCCGACCACGATGACATCGTCGACGGGCTCGCCGCCGAGGAGGCCGACCGCATCCTCGGCGTGCAGTCCGGCGGCCGTGCGTACTGGTTGGCCGCCGTGCGCGAGTGCGTGGAGGAGGCCGGCGTGGTGCTCGCCATCGACGCCGACGGGCGGTCGGTGACCGACCAGCACCCGGTCTTCACCGACCTCGACGCCACCCGCGACGCACTCGAGGACGGCACCCGCACCCTGGCCGACCTCTACCGGGAGCACGGGCTCCGGGTGCCGCTGGATCGGGTCGCCTACGTCTCGCGGTGGATCACGCCCGAGCTGTCGCCGCGCCGCTACGACGCCCGCTTCTTCGCGGCCGCCATGGTGGAGGGCCAGGACGCCGGTGCCGACGGCTGGGAAGCGGTCGACGCCGGCTGGTGGAAGCCGACGCAGGCGTTGGCCGACTGGCAGGCTGGGCGGATCGAGCTCATCGAACCCACCGTCGTCAGCCTGCAGCTGCTCTGCCGGTTCACCTCCACCGTCGAGGCGCTGGACGCCATCCGCTGCGGTGCCGGCGCGGTCGAGGGGCAGGGATGAGCGCCGGCGACCGCGACACCGAGACCGACGAACCGCGCCCGATCGTCCACGAGGTGCCGTCCGCGGTCAGCCCCTACATCCGGCGGATCGTGGCCGACAACCCGGGAGCGATGACCGGGCCGGGCACGAACACCTACCTCGCCGGCGTGGACGAGATCGCGGTCATCGACCCCGGTCCCGACACCGACGCACACATCGACGCCGTCGCCGGCTGCGGTGGCGACCGCATCCGCTGGATCCTGCTCACGCACACGCACCCCGACCACGCCCCGGCCACGAAGCGGCTGAAGGCGCGCACCGGGGCCGAGGTGTGCGCGTTCGACGACCGCGACGATGTGCCGGTCGACCGGTTCCTGGCCGACGGCGACACGGTGGAGACCACCGAGTTCCGCATCCGGGCCATCCACACGCCCGGCCACGCGTCCAACCACCTCTGCTATCTCCTGGAGGAGGAGCGGACGCTGTTCTCGGGCGACCACATCATGGACGGGTCCACCGTCGTCATCGCCCCGCCCGACGGGGACATGGCCGCCTACCTCGACTCCCTGGCCAAGGTCCGGGCCATCAAGCGCCTCCGCGCCATCGCCCCCGGCCACGGCCACGTCATCACCGACCCGATCGAGCGCATCGACGCCTACGTCGCCCACCGCCTCGAGCGCGAGGCCCAGGTGCTCGGCGCCGTGCGGGCCGCCGGCACCACCACCATCGCCGACATCGTCGCCGAGCTCTACACGGGCCTCGTCGAGGAGCTGGTGCCCCGGGCCGCGCAGTCGGTGCACGCCCACCTCCAGAAGCTGGCTGCGGACGGCCTGGTGCGCGGCGAGGACCCCGACGGCGACTGGACCGCGACCAGCTAGAGGACGGAGGGATCGGCCCGGCCTCCGTCGAAGCATGCGACGGATGGCTCCCCGCCTCGTCTCCGTGCTGGAGGCTGCCGACGCCCTCGGGCTTCCCGTCTCGGGCGTCGAGGCGTTGGTCGACGCCGGCTACCTCCGCCCCGACGGCGACGCCCTGCTGTCGCTGTCGGAGATCAAGTCGTTCCAGGCCCGCAACGCCGGTGGGGCCGGCGACACCGCGGACGACCTGCTCGGCGACGTCGGCGCCGCCGACGAGGAGACCGAGTCCCTGCTCGACGCCCTCGAGGCCGCGGTGGGCGACATGGCCGAGCGGGCGGCCGACATCATGACGGCGACGTTCCCGGACGCCGCCGAGTGGACCGGCCAGCAGCGCCGCCGGTTCGTGCGCCAGGCCCGGCTCCGCTTCGAGGCCATCGTCGCGGTCACCCGGGCCGACACCACCGAGGAGGAGCTCCTGGAGGACCTGGCCGCCGCCGGTGGGGCCGCGGCCTTCGCCGGGGCACCGTTGCCGCAGGTGCTCCTCGCGCTCCGCGTCAGCCGGGACCTGCTGGTCCAGAGCGCCGTCGCCGCGGCCGACGAGCTCGGTCAGCAGCGCGGCGTCGCCCTCGCCGTCGTCCTCACCCGGGTGCTACCGGTGCTGGACCGCCTCACCGACACCGTGGCGCGCGGGTACTGGGCCGCGGTGCGCGTCCGCGAGGAGGAGGTCGTCGCCCGCTACGCCCACATGGTCGAGCACGCCGGCCACGGCGTGTACGAGGTGGAGCTGGACGGCACCGTGTGCTTCGCCAACTCGATGCTCGCTCGCATCACCGGGCACCACCTCGACGAGCTGCTGGGCCGGGACCTGGCCGTGACCCTGCCGCCCGCCGATCCGGCGCCGGGCATCGACGTCTACCGCTCCCCCACGGTGAGCGGGTGGCGGCCGTTGCGGGTCCTGCGGGCCGATGGCGTGGAGCGGGAGCTGCTGCTGCAGGTGACCGAGCGGACCGATCAGGGCCGTCCCGTCGGCTACGACGGGATCGTCCGCGACGTCACGCCGGAGCGAGCGCTCGAGCGCCAGAAGAACGACTTCCTCGCCCTCGTCACCGACGAGCTGCGCCAACCGCTGGCCACCGTCCTCGGGCTCGGCGTGACCCTCGCCAGCGAGGCCGAGGAGCTGACCCGGGACCAGATCGCCGGGATGGGACGCACCATCCACGTCCAGTCCGATCGCATCGCCCGCCTCGCCGACGACCTCCACGACGTCAGTCGCATCCGGGCCGACGCGCTCAGCCTCATGATGCGCCGGGTCGACGTGGCCCCGGCGTGCGCGGCCGCCATCCGCATGCTCCCCGGTGCCGAGGAGGTGGAGGTGGACGTGCCCAGCGACCTCGAGGTCATCGCGGACGGCCGGCGCCTCCAGCACGTCATCGCCCACCTGGTGGAGAACGGGCTCCGCCACGGACGTCCACCGGTGACGCTGCGGGCGCGAGCGGTGGACGGCGCGATCCACATCGACGTGCTCGACCACGGCGACGGCGTCCCGCTCCACCTCGTGGAGCGCCTGTTCGCCTCCCTGGTCCCGAGCGCGGCCGACGACCGCCTGCGCGACCGACCGTCGGGGCTCGGGCTGCCCCTGGCCCGCAACCTGGTCGAGGCGATGGGCGGCCGCATCCGCCACGACCGGAGGCCCGACGGCACCACCCGCTTCCGGGTGACCCTGCCCACCTGACCGGCGGCGGAACGCACGGACGGGGGGTTGGCACAAATGGCCCGCCCGGGCCATTCCCGCCGCCACGCACCGCGGTCAGGATGAGTGCACGCCGGACGAGCCGGCCACAACCGAGGGGCGAAGCGTCCCGACACTCCCGGATGCGAGGGCTGTTCGCATGCGGGGTTCGCCGCTCCCCTTCGCCGCTGACCCCGTCGACGTGGTGCTGGGGGGCACCGGAGCGACGGGGTCAGCCGCGCCCCGAACCCGTTCTGGGGTACCTGTCGGTCACGGGGCGGTCACACGGGGTGCCCCAGATCGGGGCTAGAGCTCGAGGGAGTCGAGGTTGGCCATGGCCGCGTCGAGCATGCGGGCCGAGCAGCCGGCCATCTCCGACTGCGGCACGGCCTCCTCGACCAGGCGGGTGGCCAGGGCCCGGAACGCCTCGCCGGCGGGACCGTCGCGCAGGGCGACCGGGTCGCCGGCGTCGCCCTCGAGCGACACGGTCGGCTCCATCGGGATCTGCCCGAGCAGCGGCGCGCCGCTCTCCTGGGCCAGGATCTCGCCGCCGCCGCTGCCGAACAGCTCGTAGCGCTCGCCGTGGTCGCAGACGAAGGCGCTCATGTTCTCGACGATGCCGCACACCCGCAGGTAGTTCTTGCGCGACATCGACACGGCTCGGGCCGCGACCTTCTGCGCGTTCACGGCCGGCGTCGTCACGACCAGCACCTCGCTGCGGGGGATGAGCTTGGCCACGCCCATCTGCACGTCGCCGGTGCCGGGGGGCATGTCGACGAGGAGGTAGTCGAGGTCGTCGCCCCAGTCGACGTCCTGGAGGAAGTGCTGCACACCGCGGTTGAGCATGAGGCCGCGCCACATCAGCGCCGACTGCTCGTCCTCGACGAGGAAGCCCATCGACACGATGCGCAGGAGGCCGTCGCCCACCTCGCGCTCCTGGGGCACCATCATCTTGCGCCCCTCGCGCTCGCGGCTGGCGAGGCGGCCCGACACGCCGAGCAGGCGGGGGACGGAGAAGCCCCAGATGTCGGCGTCGAGGACACCGACCTTCAGGCCGGTGGCGGCCATGGCGGCGGCGAGGTTGACCGTGACGGTGGACTTGCCGACGCCGCCCTTGCCCGAAGACACGAGCACCACCTTGGTGGTGGGGCCGACCGAGGAGTCCTCCTCGCGCTGGGCCACGTTGAAGCGCGCCCGCTCCATGGCCCGGGCCTTCTCCTCCTGGTTCATCTCGTCCCAGGCGAGCTTCACCGCGTCGACCCCCTCCATGGAGAGGATGCGGGTGCGGACGTCCTTCTGGATCTGGGCGCGCAGCGGGCAGCCGGACGTCGTGAGCGCGATGGTGACGGTGACGGTGACCCCCTCACCTTCGGCGGACGGGGAGACGTCGACGCCGCGGACCATGCCGAGCTCGACCACGTCGCTGCCGAGCTCGGGGTCGATGACACCGCGCAGCATCGTCGTGACGGTCTCGGGGGAGACGGTGACGGCGGGGCTGGTCATGGGGACGATCCTACCGCCCGTCCCGCAATTCTCCCGGCGGCTCCCGTGGAAACCAGAGCGGGCGTGCCGGTAGCCTCGCACCGTGGCCGAACGCCTCGAGATCCTCAAGACGCTGGGTGACAACACCCGCTACGCGATCTACCTGGAGCTGGCGCGCTCGGTCCGTCCCCTGGCCACGGCCGAGATCGCCGAGACCCTCGATCTCCACGCCAACACCGTCCGACCCCACCTCGAGCGCATGCGCGACCTCGGCCTGGTCGAGGTCACCACGGTCGCCACCGGCTCGGTCGGTCGCCCCCAGCACCGCTACGCCCTGGCCGCCGACGCCCCCTCGCTCGGCCTCGAGCCCCCTGCCTTCCCCACGGTCACCCGGATGCTGCTCCGTGCCGCGGCCGCCGCCGGCGTCGATCCCGAGGAGCTGCTCGAGGTGGGCCGGGAGCAGGGGCGGGAGGACTTCGCCCGCGCCGGAGCCGACGCACCGGCCGACCTCGTGGATGCGCTCGAGCGCGAGCTGGAGGCCTTCGGGTTCGACCCGGCCCGCGCCGACGACGGCGAGGCGGTCACCATCGCCTTCACGCACTGCCCCTTCCGGGAGCTGGCCGAAGCCCACCCCGACCTCGTGTGCAGCATGCACCAGGGCATGGTCGAGGGGTTCATCGGGTGCGGCGCCGGCGCCGAGGTCCACCGCTTCCACCCCCTGGTCGACCGCACGCCCTGCCAGGTCGACGTGGTCCGCAAGGCCGGCTGACCGAGCCGCGCCTGCACCGCGTCCGGAGACCTCCGATACGCTGGTGGCCATGATCACGCTCACGGACACCGCTGCCGCCAAGGTCAAGAGCCTCATCGACGAAGAGGGTGAAGCCGCCCTGGCGCTCCGGGTGGCCGTCCGCCCCGGCGGCTGCTCCGGCTTCAGCTACGAGATGTTCTTCGACACCGACGTCGCCGACGACGACAAGGTGCTCACCTACGGCGACGTCCGCGTCCTCGTGGACTCCTCCAGCGCCGTGATGCTCGAGGGCGCCACCCTCGACTTCAAGGACGGCCTGGAGTCGGGCTTCTCGATCAACAACCCCAACGCCCAGCGCACCTGCGGCTGCGGCTCCAGCTTCTCCTAGCCCTTCTCAGCTGCGAGGCTGCAGCACGGCGACGCGCACGGGGGCCGGTGTGGCCGCTGTCATCGCGGCGTGCGCATCGGCGTCCAGCGAGCCGGCGACATCGACCGACACGAGCGTGATCGCCGGGTCCGTCGCCCGGCCGGCTGACCACGCAGGCAGATCCGGCACCGGCTGCCCGCGCTCCCACCACGCCAGCTTCCAGCCCGCCTGCTGGCGACGCAGGTGCGCCTCGGCCGCCCGGACCGCGGGACCGTCGCCCACCACCACGGCACCCGGATCGGCGTGCTCCGGCGCGAGCGCCGCGCTCGGCGGAGGCGCCGCACCCCGACGGTGCGCGAGCACCACGCCGACCACGAGGGCCAGGCCGACCGCGGGGAGCGCCGGTGCGAGCAGCAGGCCGTCGGCCAGGTAGACGGCGATCCCGCCGGCGAGCGCGGGCACCAGGATCGCCACCGAGAACCGGATGGCGTGGCGATCGGCGTCGGCGTGGTGCGCCGGTCCGTCCCCGCCCGTCCCCGGATCCGAAGGCGCGGTGACCCCGGCGACCAGCTCCTGCTCCGCCCGCCGGGCCCGCGCCACCACCCGCTCGGCCAGGCCGACCCGGGCTGCGGCGATGGCGGCGGCGAGGTCCTCGACGTCGACCCGGACCACCCCGTCGACCGGGGCCGCGGCAGCGGCCACCTCGGCCGGATCGTCGGCCAGGAGCAGGCCGGACGCGTCGCCGGCGCTGATGCGGGCGACCAGGTCGAGGTCGTGCTCGCTGGCCATCCCCCGTCGCCGATCGCTCAGGCGACCAGCGCTTCGAGGGCTCGGCGGATCTCGGCCTCGCCGAAGATGTAGTCGAGGCGCTCCCGCACGGTGCCGTCGGCGCCCACCGTGTAGAGCACCGGCTCGAACGCGAGGCCGAGGTCGCCGACGACCGGAGCGAAGTCGTCCTGGGTGGGCGGCGTGGCCATCGCCTCGGGGTCGGCGTAGACCTCGGCGTGGACGGCGCTGACGCCGGCGACGTCGGGCAGCACGTCCAGGAGCACGTCCAGGACCGGACCGCACACGACCGTCTGGCAGAAGGCCGGGGTCGCGACCAGGAGGGCGAAGGGCTCGCCGGCGGCGAGGGCGTCGGCGACCGTGCGACCGTGGAGGTCGCAGTCCGGCTCCCGCGTGCAGATCGGCGTGACGCCTCTCGGATCGTCGACCGTCGGGGTCTCCAGCGCCGGCATCTCGTCGCCCGGACCGATCATGGCCGAGGCGGTGGGGTCGTCGGCCTCGACCACCTGGACCTGGGTGATCACCTCGCCGGCTTCGGTGTCGAAGACGATGTCGTAGAAGCCGGCCGTCTCCGGCGTGAACTCGAAGGCGTAGTACGGGCGGGGCAGGCCCTCGGTGTAGAGCTCGGCGGTGATCCCGGACGCGACCTCGTCGGTGTTGGGGTCGCGCACGGACACCGTGAGCGCCCCGGGCATCAGCTCCGCCGTGAGGGGGCCCTCGTCGTCGGCGAGGCCGAAGGGGACGCGGGCGGGCTGGCCGGCCCGGTAGTAGGGGCCGTAGTAGCGCAGCGCCGAGAGCCCGCCGACGATGCCGCCGGCCACATCGCCGCTGCCGTCGCCGCTCGAGCCGGCGGGGGTGTCGGTGGCGGCGGTGCCGCTGTCGTCGTCACCGCACGCGGCCAGGAGACCGGCGGCGGCGACCCCGGCGAGGAAGCCCCGTCGGCTCAGGGCCGCCGGCACGATCAGGCGGGACGAGGGGACGACGAGGCGGTCGCGCATGGGGCGCGACCGTAGTGTGACCCCATGGCCGGCCACGATCAGCGAGGACCGTCCGGCGAGCCCCTGCAGCTGCGGGTGAACGGGCGCCAGGTCGAGGTCGCGGACGCCTCGGCGTCGCTGCTCGGGGTGCTCCGCGACGAGCTCGGGGAGCGGGCGCCCAAGGACGGCTGCTCCCCCCAGGGCCAGTGCGGCTGTTGCACGGTGCTGGTCGACGGCCAGCCCCGGGTGGCGTGCGTAACGCCGGTGCGCCGGGTGCGCGGCCGGGAGATCACCACCCCCGACCACCTCGACGATGCCACCACCTGGGCCGAGGCGCTGTGCGCCACCGGCGGGTCGCAGTGCGGCTTCTGCACGCCCGGCATCGTCACCCGCCTCTCCGCGCTGCGGGCCAAGGACGCCGACGCCGACCACGCCAAGGTCGAGCAGGCGCTGCTCGCCCACCTGTGCCGCTGCACCGGTTGGCACACCATCCTCGACGCGTGGGACGCCTACGGGGCCGACCTTCCCCCTCGCGACCTGGACGCCGCCGCTGCGCGAGCGACCCTGGAGGGGCACGTCCCCCAGCGCCTCGAGCCGGAGGTCGCGCTGGGCAAGGCCGGCTTCGCCGACGACACCGCCCCCGCGGGCAGCGTCGTCGCCGTGCTCGACCCCGAGGGTCGCTGGACGCTCGGCGAGTCCGTCGCCGCGGCGCGCGCCAACGCCGCCAAGGTGCAGGGCCGCCACACCACCGCCGACAGCGAGCCCCCCATCCCCGTCCCCGATGGCGACTGGGCGCTCACGCTGCAGACGTCGTGGGTCGAGCCGGCCTACCTGGAGACCGACGCGTCCTGGTGCGAGCCCGGTGGCGCGCCGGCCAGCGCAGCCGGCAACGGCGGGGCCTTCGGCGCCAAGGCCGACTCCCCCGTCCCCGACGCGGCTCGCCGCCTCGCCGACGAGCACGGCACCACCGTCCGGGCCCTGTACAGCCGAGAGGACACGGTGCGCCTCGGCGCCAAGCGGCCGCCGCTCGCTGCCGGCGTGCGAGCCGATGGCACCGGCGTCGTGCACGTGGCCCGCACCGCCGGCATCGCCGAGGCCATCGCATCGCTGGCGCCCGACCTCGAGGTCGTCGAGGTCGACGTCGCCGGTCCGCCGACGTCGGCGAGCGTGCGCGGCGCCGGCTGGGTCGAGGCTGCCGTGCTCGTCGTCGGGTCCACGGGCGCCGACGACGACGGGTGGGTCGGCCCGGTCACCCAGCCCGGCGGCGGCTCGGCCCGGGCCCGCATCGGCGAGGACGGCACCATCCACGTCGAGGCCGACGGCGGCGACCCCCTCGATGGGGTCGCGCTGCGCTCCTACTGCGTCGGCGCCGCCCACCAGGGCGCGTCGTGGGTGACCTCGGAGTCGCTCACCGTCGACGCCGACGGCCAGGTCCACGACCTCACCATCCGGTCCTTCGGTGTGCTCCGCGCCGTCGACACCCCACCCATCCACGTCCACGTCGCCCCCGGCGACGGGCCGGCGGTGCCGGTGTCCGATGCGGTGTTCGCCGCCGTCGCCGCGGCCGTCTGGGTGCACCAGGGCCGACCCCCGGTCTGGCCCACCGGGATACCGTTGCGGACATGACCACCCCCGTCGGCCCGTACACGCCCGTCGTCCGCAGCGGCGACTGGATCATCTGCTCCGGCCAGGTCGGTCTGGCTGACGGCAAGCTCGTCGAGGGCGGCGTGCGCGAGCAGCTGGCCCAGGCCATGGCCAACGTCCGGTCGCTGCTCGAGTCCGAGGGCGCCACGCTCGCGGACGTGGTGAAGACCACCGTGTTCCTCGTCGACATGGACGACTACTCGGCGGTGAACGACGTCTACGTGCAGGCCTTCGACGAGCACGCCGACGGCCACCGCCCGGCCCGCTCCGCGGTCGCCGTCGCCGCCCTGCCCATCAGCGCCCTGGTCGAGGTCGAGGCCTGGGCGAGGGTCCCGGGCAGCTGACGACCGGAGATCTCGTCGGTCCGTCGCACCAGGTGTGACCCGCAGACGAGGTTTCCCGGTGGGGTTAGGTTGCCGGGCATGCGCGCCGTGCTCTGCAAGCAGTTCGGACCCGTCGAGGACCTGGTCGTCGAGGAGGTCCCCGACCCCACCCCCGGTCCGGGCCAGGTCGTCGTCGACGTGGCCGGCTGCGGGGTCAACTTCCCCGACGTCCTGATCATCCAGGACAAGTACCAGTTCAAGCCGGAGCTGCCCTTCTCCCCCGGTGGCGAGATCGCCGGCACGGTCAGCGCGGTCGGCGAGGGCGTCGACGGCCTGCAGGTCGGCGACGCGGTGCTGGCCACGCTCGGCTGGGGCGGCATGGCCGAGAAGGTCGCCGTCGCCGCCGAGTCCGCCATCCCGGTGCCCCCGGGCGTGGACCTGGTCCAGGCGTCGGGCTTCCTGCTCGCCCACGGCACCTCACACCACGCGCTCGTGGATCGCGCCCGCCTCCAGGCGGGCGAGACGCTCCTCGTGCTCGGGGCGGCCGGCGGCGTCGGCCTCGCCGCCGTGGAGATCGGCGCGCTGCTCGGCGCCCGGGTGATCGCCGCCGCGTCAACCGACGAGAAGCTCGAGCTGTGCCGGGCCAAGGGTGCGGCCGAGACGATCAACTACTCCACCGAGGACCTCCGGGGCCGGATCAAGGAGCTCACCGACGGCAAGGGCGTCGACGTCTGCTACGACCCGGTCGGCGGGGACCTCAGCGAGCCGGCGCTCCGGTCGATGGCCTGGGACGGCCGGTTCCTCGTGGTCGGCTTCGCCGCCGGCGACATCCCCAAGGTGCCGCTCAACCTGCCGTTGCTGAAGGGCTGCTCCGTGGTCGGGGTGTTCTGGGGCGCGTTCACCGGCAAGGAGCCGGAGCGCAACAAGGCCAACATCGCCGAGCTGCTCGGCTGGCTCGCCGAGGGCAAGCTCGACCCGCACGTGTCGGCCACCTACCCCCTCGACCAGGCGGTGCAGGCCATCAACGACCTCGCCGAGCGCCGGGCCACCGGCAAGGTCGTGGTCACCCCCTGACCGAAAATCCCGTGGATCGGTCACCACCGGTGGTATGGATCCACGGAATTTCCCGAGGGGTGGCGGCGGTCTGGCACCATGGCGGCCATGATCGGTGCCGCCATCATCGTCTTCGTGCTCATCGTGTTCATCCCGGTGAGCGTCCTGATGTCGGGCAGCCTCGGCGCGGCGGCCATCGGGTTCTTCCTGCGCAACGAGGCCGACGTGCGCCACGAGGGCTCCGAGCTCGTCGACCTCAACGGCTGACGAGCCTCCGCGGCGACCGCACGGCATCCGGCCTCGTCGCCGGCATCCCGCTCGTGCCGTTGGCTGCGGTCCGCACCGCGAGCGTCTGGTGGACGTTGAGCCGGTGGGCCTCGAAGGCCACGGCGGAACCAGCCATGTAGAGCCGCCACACCCGGGCCCGGGGCGCACCGGCGAACGTGACGGCCCGGTCCCAGTCGGCTTCGAGGTTGGCGACCCAGCACCGCAGCGTGCGGGCGTAGTGCTCGCGCAGCGACTCCACGTCCCGGCACTCGAGGCCGAGGTCCTGCATCGCCGACACCGTGCGCCCCACCTCGTGCAGCTGGCCGTCGGGGAACACATAGCGGCCGGGGAACGACCCCGGGTCCAGCGGCCCCTCGCCGGAGGTGCGGGAGATGGCGTGGTTGAGGAGGCGCCCGCCGGGTCGGAGCAGCTGGAGGAGCCGCTCGAAGTAGGCCCGCACCTGCGCCATGCCGACGTGCTCGAACATGCCGATGCTGGAGATCGCGTCGTAGGGGCCGTCGGCGACGTCGCGGTAGTCCTGCAGGCGGATCTCGACGCGGTCCTCGAGGCCGGCGGCCCGCACCCGCTCCTGGGCCAGCACCGCCTGCTGCTCCGAGATCGTGATGCCGGTCGCTCGCACGCCGTGGTGCTCGGCTGCGTGGAGGACCATGCCGCCCCACCCGCAGCCGACGTCGAGCAGGCGCTGGCCCGGCTCGAGCCCGAGCTTGCGGCAGATGTGCTCGTACTTGAGCGCCTGCGCGTCCTCGAGGGTGGTCGACGGCGTGGGGAACAGCGCGCACGAGTACGTCATCGACGGACCCAGCACCAGCCGGTAGAAGTCGTTGCCCACGTCGTAGTGGTGGGAGATCGCAGCGCGGTCCCGGCCCTTCGAGTGGCGCCGGCCCCGCATGCGGGCCTCCTCGGGCGGGGGCTCCGGCCGGCGGCCGAGCACCCCGAGGCGCTTGGCGTCGCGGACGAGGACGGCGCGCTCGCGCCAGGTGAGGTCGAGCCCGGCGTCGGCGTCGCGGTCGACCAGGCGGTCCCGGAGCCCGAGCAGGTCGAAGACCGAGCCGTCGAAGTCGAGCTCCCCGGCGACGTGGGCCCGGGCCAGGCCCAGCTCCCCCGGATCCCAGAGGAGACGGCGCACCGAGTCGGGCGAGCGGACGTCGACCTGGAGCCCGGCACCGGGGTCACCCCAGCGGCTGCCGTCCCAGCAGCGAAGCGCGACCGGCGGGGCCGGCCCCAGGTACCACTCGAGCAATCGCCCGATGACAGCTGCGGCTCCGTCCATTCGGTCCACCCCCGGAGACCCAACGGTCTCTCGCCGGGAGGATACCGAGGCCACGAACGGCTGTGAACCCCTTGCGCTAGCCCATCCAGCGGGACTGGCCGAAGCGGTAGCCCACCGAGCGGACCGTCTGGATCAAGCCGGCGTGCTCCTCGCCGAGCTTGGCCCGCAGGCGACGCACGTGGACGTCGACGGTGCGGGCGCCGCCGTAGTACTCGTAGCCCCACACCCGGGACAGCAGGATCTCGCGGGTGAACACCTTGCCCGGGTGGGAGGCGAGGAACTTGAGCAGCTCGTACTCCATGTAGGTGAGGTCGAGCGGCTTTCCCGAGATGGCGGCCTGGTAGGTCTCCAGGTTGAGCGCGAGCTCGCCGTGCTCCACCAGCTCGGGGCGGGCGCCGCGGCCGGTCTTGTGGAACAGCGCGCGCAGGCGGGCGTCGAGCTCGGCGGGCTGGAACGGCAGCACGCAGAAGTCGTCGAAGAGGTCCTCGCGCATGTCCAGCTCGGGCAGCTGCTCGGCCGAGGCGATGAGCAGCACCGGCTCCAACGGGATGTCGCCCTTGCGCAGAGCCCGGCACATGGCGAACGCGCCCTCGGGGTTGGTGACGGCGAGGATCACCGCGCCGGGCCAGCCGTCGGCGGGTTCCAGGCGCTCGATGTCCGCGTCGGCACCGACCGCGACCCACGGGTAGCCCGCCAGGTCGAGTCCTTGGGACAGCACCGGCGGGGGCGGGTCGGGGTAGACGAGCAGCGGTTCCATGACCGGGGCTACCAGCTGCCCAGGTAGCGGGTGAGCTCGAAGGGCGTGACCTGGGCTCGGTACAGGTCCCACTCGGCCCGCTTGTTGCGCAGGAACCACTCGAAGATGTGCTCGCCGAGCGCCTCCCGCACCAGGTCGGACCGCTCCATCTCGTCGATCGCCTCGGCGAGGGACGTGGGCAGCGGCACGATCCCCTCCGCAGCCCGCTGGGCATCGGTCATCGTCCACACGTTGGCCTCTGCCTCCTGCGGGAGCTCGTAGCCCTCCTCGATGCCCTTCAGCCCGGCGGCGAGCAGCACCGAGAAGGCGAGGTAGGGGTTGCAGGCCGGGTCCGGTGCCCGGTACTCGAGGCGGGTCGAGGTGCTCTTGCCAGGCTTGGTGACCGGGACGCGCACCAGGGCCGAGCGGTTGTTGCGGCCCCAGGACACGTGGACCGGCGCCTCGAACTGCGTCTGGCTGCCGACGCCCGACCCGTGGAGGAGGCGCTTGTAGCTGTTGACCAGCTGGTTGGTCACGGCCGTGAGCTCCCGGGCGTGGCGCAGGACACCGGCCATGAACGCCTTGCCGATGGCGGACAGCTGGTAGGGGTCGTCGGGGTCGTGGAAGGCGTTGGTGTCGCCTTCGAACAGCGAGATGTGGGTGTGCATGCCCGAGCCCTGCACGCCCTCGAGCGGCTTGGGCATGAAGGTGGCGTGGACGCCGGCTTGCATGGCGATCTCGCGCACGATGAGCCGGCAGGCCATGACGTTGTCGGCCATGGACAGCGCATCGGTGTAGCGCAGGTCGATCTCGTGCTGGCTCGGGCTGTCCTCGTGGAACGAGTACTCGACCGGGATGCCGAGGGCCTCGAGCATGTGGATAGTCTTGCGGCGCAGGTCGTTGGCCACGTCGGTCGTGGTCAGGTCGAAGTAGGACCCGTCGTCCAGCGGCACGGGCGCCCGACCCTGCCCGACGCCCTCCGACTCGAAGTAGAAGAACTCCATCTCCGGGGCCACGAAGAACGTGAAGCCCTTCTCGCTGGCCGCGGCCAGGTTGCGCTTGAGGACGTGGCGGGGGTCCCCGGCGAAGGGGGTGCCGTCGAGGTTCGAGATGTCGCAGAACATCGCGGCCGTGGAGTTCTTGTCCTCCGGCGACGGGCCCCACGGCAGGATCTCGAAGGTCTTGGGATCCGGGAGGGCGAGGACGTCGGACTCCTGCACCCGACTGAACCCGTCGATCGCCGATCCGTCGAAGTGCATGCCCTCGGTGAAGGCGGCATCGAGCTCCGCCGGCGAGATGGCGAAGGACTTCAGCTGGCCGAGCACGTCGGTGAACCAGAGCCGGATCAGCCGGACCCCTCGCTCCTCGACGGTCCGCAGGACGTACTCACGTTGCCGCTCCATGGCCCGGATGGTACGCAGCCGACCGGCCGGCTGATACGGGCGGACCCGCCCCTGGCGCCCGGTTCACAAAGCGTTCACACTCGAGAAAAGCCCGGAACACGCGTCGCGCGTTGAATGGCGAAGCAACCCCGCACCCCCGACTCCTCCCGGAAGGCAACCACACCCGTGAGCATCAAGGCCGAATACATCTGGATCGACGGCACCAAGCCGACGCCCCTGCTCCGCTCCAAGACCAAGATCCTCGCCGAGGGCCAGGAGCCGCCGGTGTGGGGCTTCGACGGTTCGTCGACCAACCAGGCCGAGGGTCACTCCTCGGACTGCGTGCTCAATCCGGTCTTCGTCTGCCCCGACCCGATCCGTGGCGGCGACAGCATCCTCGTGCTGAACGAGGTGCTCGACATCGACATGAAGCCCCACGTCTCCAACACCCGTCGGGCCACCGCCGAGGTCGCCGAGAAGTACGCCGACCAGGACATGTGGTTCGGCATGGAGCAGGAGTACACGTTCCTCGAGGACGGCCACCCGCTCGGCTGGCCCCGCGGCGGCTTCCCCGGCCCCCAGGGCCCGTACTACTGCGGCGTCGGCGCCGACGAGGTCTACGGCCGTGACATCGTCGAGGCCCACCTCGACGCCTGCATCGAGGCCGGCCTGAAGATCTCCGGCATCAACGCCGAGGTGATGATGGGCCAGTGGGAGTTCCAGATCGGCCCCGCCGGCGTCGTCGAGGTCGGCGACCACATGTGGATCGCCCGCTGGCTGCTCTACCGCATCGCCGAGGACTTCAACGTGGCCGCCACCATCGACCCGAAGCCCATGCCGGGCGACTGGAACGGCGCCGGTTGCCACACGAACTTCTCCACCGAGCTCATGCGCAACGACTACGACGCATGCATCGCGGCGGCCGAGGTGCTCGGCAAGCACCACACCGAGCACATCAGCCAGTACGGCCCCGGCGTCGAGCGCCGCCTCACCGGCATGCACGAGACCGCCCCGTGGACCGAGTACTCCTACGGCGTGTCCAACCGCGGCGCCTCGGTGCGCATCCCGTGGCAGGTCGAGGTCGACAAGAAGGGCTACATCGAGGATCGTCGGCCCAACGCCAACATGGACCCCTACATCGTGGCCAAGCTGATCACCGAGGTCGTCTGCGAGGACGCCGCCAGCTGATCGGCTGACATCAGACGGAATGCAGGTGCCCGGGCCCCGGCCCGGGCACCGACGCGCTCAGGGGCGGGGGATCGCCGTGACGGTGACGAGGGCGACCACGTCGTGGCGCTCGGTCATCGCCGCCGAGAGCTCGGCGCCGAGGCGCTGCTCGAGCTGGTCGAGGTCGGCGTCGCCGGTGGGCTGCACGTGCACGACGGCGAGCAGGGTGTCCTGGCCCGGGATGTCGGCGCGGGTGAAGCGGGCATCCACCTCGACCAGGTCCGCCTCCGGGTCCTCGACCACCAGCTCGGTGATCTGCGACGCGACCTCGGTCTGGACCGTCGAGCGCTGCAGCGTCGGCGACGAGGAGAGCTGGAAGGTGACGAGCACGACCAGACCGAGGACCGAGGCTCCGAGCGCCGCCCACGACACCCCGGACGTGCCGCGCCCGTAGCGGGCGGAGCCGGGCCGGAGCCCGTAGAGGCGGAACAGCAGCGCGCCCGAGAGGTTCAGGCCGAGCAGCTGGAGGGCCAGGAGGAACGCGCCGGAGCCGACCATGGCCCACTCACCGATCACCAGCGCCATCCCGACCAGGCCCGCGGGTGGTGCCAGGGCGGCGGCCACGAGCACGCCGGTCGCCGCGCCGCTCACCAGGCTCGAGCGCTCCGCCTGCATGAGGTTCAACGCACCGGCCGCGCCGGCGACCAGGGGCAGGAGCACGGCGACGGCGGACACGTTGGCGGTGTCGGCCATCGTGTTCGTGGGCAGGTCGGTGCCGAGGAGCGCGTGGAGCGCGGCGACGACACCCACCACGACGGTGATCGCTGCGCCGTAGCGGACGACCGTGCGACCCAGCAGCCGGCGGTCGCCGGTGGCGGTGGCCAGCGCGGCGTTCATGGCCGGCCCGGCGAACGGGGCGATGAGCATCGCGGCGATCAGCAGGAACACCGAGTTGAGCTGCATGCCGATCCACACGACAGCACCGGCCACGGCGGCGTAGCCGAGGAAGCCGGTCCACGAGCCGACCGACTGCAGCCCGGCGAGGAAGACCTCGTGCGGGCTGAGGGGCTCCACGTCCACGAGGTCCTCGGGGGCCTGCTCGCGCCCCGGCACCAGGGTGAGCACGCTCTGAGGCTTCATGGTGATGGTCACGTCGCCGAGGTCGTCGACGTCGTCGAGGAACTCGCCGATGTCCCGGTTGGTCAGGGAGAGCTCGACGCACGTGGCGTCGCCGGCGAGGTCCCAGATGCGCACGGCGTGCGCGTCGTGGCGGCCGAGCAGGTCGTCGAGCCGGTCCCGCGCCTCGACGGGGGCGGTCAGGCGCAGCTGGCGCACGGTCCTGTCGCTCCTGTCAGCGGCTCGGTCACGACCCGGTTCCTCCCCGAGACCCCTGGACTCCAGACCCGTCGCCGTCAGCAGGCGAGGCGATGGCCTGGCATTAAGGCCTCTTTACACTGAAGGGCAAGGCGTGCCACGATGAGGACGTGTCCGCACCCGTGCAGGAGCTCCCCGCCGCCGAGCGGGTCCGCGCCGCCGCTGCCGTGCGCGGCCGCTTCGACCGGATCCTGTGGCAGCGACTCGAGGTCCGCGACGGCGAGCTGTGCGCCGTGGTCGCCGGCACCCGCCACCGCCGGCCTCGCCAGGTCCACGTCGGCGTCGCGGCCGCCCTCGGGTTGCTCGACCAGGGCGTGCCCACCGTGGGCCCCCGGGTAGGGACCCGATCGTGATCGTCTGCCACTGCCACGCGGTGCGCGCCGAGGAGATCCGCACCGAGGTGCGGCTCGGGGCCGAGACCGTCGAGGTCGTCGGTGCCCGCTGCGGTGCCGGCACCCGTTGCGGCGGCTGCATCCCGGCCATCGAGGCCGTGATCGTCGACGAGTCGATCCGCATGCGCTCGGCCGAGCCTGCGCGACACTGACGTCCCCCCGATCCGTCGCAACGACCAGGAGGCACCCGTGCAGGGCGACCCCGAGATCATCGAGTTCCTGAACGAGGCGCTCACCGCCGAGCTCACGGCGATCAACCAGTACTTCATCCACGCCAAGATGTGCGAGAACTGGGGCTACAAGCGCCTGGCCAAGCACAACTACGACGAGTCCATCGACGAGATGAAGGACGCCGAGAAGGTCATCGAGCGGATCCTGTACCTCGACGGGGTCCCGAACCTGCAGCGGCTCAACAGCGTGCTCGTCGGGGAGACCGTGCCCGAGCAGCACCGCCTGGACCTCGACCTCGAGAAGGCCGCCGTCGAGCGCTACAACCGCGGCGTGGCCCTCGCCCGGGAGAAGGGCGACAACGGCACGGCCGAGCTGCTCGAGCACCTGCTCGTGGGCGAGGAGGAGCACGCCGACTGGCTCGAGTCCCAGCTCAACGTCATCGAGCAGGTCGGGCTCGAGAACTACCTGAGCCAGCACATCCACGACTGAGTCGGTTCGGCTCGCTGGGCGAGCCTCACCTCTCGAGTTGCTCGGCTGCGCCTCACAACTCGCCGCGCGGCGAGCGTGAGGCGTCAGCTGGCGGCGGCCATCTCCTCGGCTGGGGCCGAGGTGCGGATGAGGTGGTCGAAGGCGGACAGCGACGCGGTCGCCCCTGCGCCGAGCGAGACCACGATCTGCTTGTACGGCACGGTCGTGCAGTCGCCGGCGGCGAACACGCCAGGCACCGACGTGCGGCCCCGGTCGTCGATCACGACCTCGTTGCGGTCGGACAGCTCGACGGTGCCGTCGATCCACTCCGTGTTGGGGAGCAGGCCGATCTGGACGAAGACGCCGTCGACGTCGAGGCGCCGCTCGTCGCCGGTGCGCCGATCGATGTATGTGAGCCCCTCCATCCTGGTGTCGCCGGTGAGCTCGGTGGTCTGGGCCTCGAGCACGACGTCGACGTTGGGCAGGGAGTGCAGCTTGCGCTGCAGCACCTCATCCGCGAGGAGCCGGTCGGTGAACTCGAGCACCGTCACGTGGCCGACGATGCCGGCGAGGTCGATGGCAGCCTCGACGCCGGAGTTGCCCCCGCCGACCACCGCGATGCGCTTGCCCTTGTAGAAGGGCCCGTCGCAGTGGGGGCAGAAGTGCACGCCCTTGTTCCGGAAGCGGTCCTCGCCGGGCACGCCGAGCGTGCGCCAGCGGGCGCCGGTCGACACCACCACGGTGCGGGCCTGGACGGTGGCGCCGCTGTCGAGCACCACCGAGTGCAGGCCACCCTCGCCGGAGGCGGGCACCAGCCGGGCGGCGCGCTGGAGGTTCATGACGTCGACGTCGTACTCGCCGACGTGGGCTTCGAGCGCGGCCACCAGCTTGGGCCCCTCGGTGTAGGGGACCGAGATGAGGTTCTCGATGCCCATGGTGTCGCCGACCTGCCCGCCGAAGCGCTCGGCGACGAGGCCGGTGCGGATGCCCTTGCGTGACGCGTACACGGCCGCGGCCGCGCCGGCGGGACCGCCGCCGACCACGAGCACGTCGAAGGGGTCCTTGGCATCGATCTCCTCGGCGGCGCGCTCGGCGCTGCCGGTGTCGAGCTTGGCCAGCAGCTCCTCGAGGTCCATGCGGCCCTGGGCGAACAGCTCGCCATCGAGGAACACCGCGGGGACGGACAGGACCTCTCGCTCCTCGGCCTCGTCGGGGAACACCGCTCCGTCGATGGCCGTGTGGGAGAAGCTCGGGTTGAGGATGCTGAGCACGTTCAGGGCCTGCACGACATCGGGGCAGTTCTGGCACGACAGCGAGAAGTACGTCTCGAACCGGTGCTCGCCGTCGAGGAGCCGGATGGCCTCCACCGTGTCGGGGTCGACCTTGGGCGGGTGGCCGCCGACCTGGAGCAGCGCCAGCACCAGGGAGGTGAACTCGTGCCCCATCGGCACGCCGGCGAAGTCGACGCGGACGTCGGTGCCGGCACGGGTGATCGCGAACGACGGCCGACGCGCGTCGTCCCCGTCGGTGCGCAGGGTGAGGAGGTCCGACATGCCGGCGATCTCTTCGAGCAGCTCGGCGAGCTCGGCCGACTTGGCGCTGTCGTCGAGCGAGGCCACGAGCTCGACCGGCATGGTCACGTTGGTCAGGTGGGCGCGGAGCTGGTCCGCAAGGGCGGTGTCGAGCATGAGGGCCAGCTCAGATCTTGCCGACGAGGTCGAGCGAGGGAGCCAGCGTCTCGGCGCCCTCCTCCCACTTGGCCGGGCAGACCTCGTTGGGGTGCTTGCGCACGTAGATGGCGGCCTTCACCTTGCGGAGCAGCTCGGCGGCGTTGCGACCGATGCCCTCCGGGGTGATCTCGACGAGCTGGATGACGCCGTCGGGGTCGACGAGGAAGGTGCCGCGGTCGGCGACGCCCTCGGCCTCGCGCATGTTGTCGAAGTTCCGGGCGATCGTGCCGGTGGGGTCGCCGAGCATCGGGTACCGGATCTTGCCGATGGTGTCGGACGACCCGTGCCACGCCTTGTGCACGAAGTGGGTGTCGGTCGACACCGAGTACACCTCGACACCGAGGGACTGCAGCTCCTCGTAGTGGTCAGCGAGGTCACCGAGCTCGGTGGGGCAGACGAAGGTGAAGTCGGCCGGGTAGAAGAAGAAGATCGCCCACCGACCGCGCACGTCGTCGTCGCTGACGGGCACGAACTCGCCGTTGTGGAAGGCGGTGGTCTGGAAGGGCTTGATCTCGGTGCTGAGCACGGACACGGAAACGGTTCCTCCGGGAATCGTCGTCTTGCAGGGGGACTCGAAAGACCATACGGACGCCCATGAAGTGCCGGAAACAGATGGAGGCTATCTCACCCATAGCCTGCGGCTATCAGGAGGTGCCGCCTAGAGTCCGGCGGTGCTCGACGACACGCTCCTCGCAACCGCTCGCCAGGCCGGCGACCTCCTCGTGCGCCGGGGCGAGACCGTCGGCGTCGCCGAAGGGAGCTGCGGCGGCCTGGTCTCCGCCGCCCTCCTGGCGGTGCCCGGCGCTTCGGCCTACTACCGAGGGGGCGCGGTCATCTACACCGCCGCCGCGGTCCGTGGCCTGCTCGGCGACGCGGTGCCCCGTCCCGAACCCCTGCGCGGCGCCAGCGAGCCCTTCGCCCGCTGGCTCGCCGAGGAGATCAGCGCCGACCTCGGCGCGACGTGGGGCATCGGCGAGGGCGGCGCCACCGGTCCGTCCGGCAACCCCTACGGCGACCCTCCCGGGCACTGCTGGACCGCGGTCCACGGGCCCTCGCCGGCGACCCGGCACCTGCTCACCGGCGACGACGACCGGCTCGCAAACATGACCGCGTTCGCCACGGCGGCACTCACCCTCCTGGTCGACCAGCTGCGCTGATCGATCACGCCCCCGACGGTCGACCGTCGGATGCGGTGACCTAGGTTTCGTCCAGGAACCGAGGTGGGACGAGTGACCGACAGCAGCAACCGCACAGAGGACCGGTCCAGCGACCCGGTCAGGCCGGTGGAGCCGGGCAGCGACGCCATGCACCGGGCGATCATCGAGACCGCGGCCAGCCCCTTCGTCGTGCTCGACGCGGAGGGGAACGTGCAGTGGTGCGGCGAGACCATCGAAGCGCTGACCGGCCGCTCGGCGGCGTCCGTGCTCGGCCACCACTTCCTCGACCTGATCCACCCCTCCTCCCACGAGGCAGTGATCGCCGAGTACAGCCAGTTCGTCTCACACGACCACGCACGCCAGGCGTGGGTGGGGCCGCCGATGCTCGTGGAGATCCTCCACGCCGACGGCTCCAGCGTCACCTGCGAGGTCTCGGCAGCCACAGGTAGCAGGTACGGCCTCGACGGCCTCGTGACGCAGATCCGCCGCTGGAGCGGCACCGCGCTGCTCTACGCAGCCGTCGATGCCCTCGCCGCCGGCGCACCCCTGCACGACGTGCTCGCGAAGCTCGGCGCCATCGTGGAGCACAGCGTGCCCGGCTCTGTCGTCTTCGTCGCCGCCAGCTGGGACGGTGCCCGATTCGACGTGGTGGCGGCCGCACCGGGCACCCCGCCGGCGCTGCGCAGGCTCGGCACCCGCATCGCAGAGATCTCCGAGCGCGTGTGGCGACGCGACGACGGCATGCCGTCCAGCCTCCAAGGCATCGCCCACGAGGCCGGTCTGGCCTCGTGCTGGTCGATCCCGGTCACCGTCCGGGGAGACCACCACCCGTCCGCCGCGCTGGTGCTGCTCCGACCGGTCGACGCGCCACCACCCCCGAGCGACACCTCGGTCGTCCGGGTCACCACCCTCGTGGCGCTGGCCATCGAATCGGATCGGAACCGACGGGCCTGGAGGCGATCTGCCATCACGGACCAGCTCACCGAGCTGCCCAACCGCACCGGGCTCGAGGAGTGGCTCCGCGCCCGGGCAGCCGCCCACCCCGACGCCGCGATGGCCGTGCTGTTCTGCGACGTCGACGGGTTCAAGCAGGTCAACGACGAGCTCGGCCACGCCATGGGCGACCGGACCCTGCAGATCCTGGCCGAGCGCCTCCGACGCGGCGTCCGTGACGACGATCTCGTCTGCCGCTGGGGTGGCGACGAGTTCGTGATCGCCTGCGCCGACGCCGACGCCGCCGAGCGGCTGGCCGATCGCCTCATCGCTGCCGTCGGGGAGCCGATCGGCCTGGACGAGCGCACCGCGCAGGTCGGCCTCAGCGTCGGCATCTCCTACGGCACCTTCGCCACCCCGCTCGACGACCTGCTCCGCGACAGCGACCGTGCGCTGCTCGACGCCAAGTCGAACGGCCGCAACCGCTACGTCGTGCGCGCCTGACCACCCGGCGCGACATCGGGCACACCCGGCATTCCGCCCGGATCGTCGCGCTCGTACCGGCCACGGGATGCGCTGCGCGCGGTGCGTGACCACCGGTGGGACGGCGATGGGACAGCGTCATCACATGCTGACGGCGTCCCAGTCCCGAGCCCGAGGAGTGCCGGACGTGTACGAGCACAGCGCCGCTGAACGAACCCGATCACTTCTGCTCCAGGTCATCTTGGTGGGCCTGCTGGTCCTCGGCGCTCTGGCGGTCTTCGACGCCGTGTCCTCGGCGACGGAGCCGGTGTCCGAGGGGATGGAGCGCCAGCCCGAGCGCCACCCCTGAGCGTCCCCCCGGGGATCAGCGCAGCTCGACGTCGTGATCGGCGGCACGACGTCGCAGCGCCCTCGCCCGCCCGACCCGCTCGTCACCCTCGGCGAGGTGCACGGCGCGCTCCCAGAGATCGCGGGCGTCGGGTTGCAGCCCGACCGCCAGCTCGAGCTCGTCGAGGGCAGCACCCACCGCACCGCGGGCGGTCAGGATCTCGGCTCGCCGCACGTGCACGGCGACGCATCGCTGCACCAGCCGGTGCCGCTCGCGCAGCGCCCAGTCCTCGTAGGGCCAGGCCGGCAGCGGTTCGCCCTGCCATGCAGCGAGCGCCTCCGCGGCGGGCGCGAGGGCCTCGTCCGCCGGGGCCCGCAGCGCCTGGTCCACCAGCCGGTCGAAGCGGTGGGCGTCGACCTCCACCCCGGCGGCGAGCACCAGGCGATCTCCGGCGCGCTCGATCACGGGCCCGGTCGCAGCCCGCAGGCGAGCGAGCACGTTGCGCAGCCGAGCTCGCGACCGGGTCGGTTCGACCTCGGGCCACAGGACCTCCAGCACCCGCTCGACCGGCACGGCCCCCTCCGTGGCGACGAGCGCGAGCACCGCTGCCGGTCGCCCGTCCGGCGGCACCAGCTGCTGCGCCCCGCGCTGCACCACGGTGGGGCCGAGCACCCGCACGAGGGCGGCGACGGGGACCGGTGCGGAGCGGGCCGGCGGCAGGAACCCGGCCAGGTGCTCGGGCGCGTCCACGCCCAGCAACGCCATGACGCGGTCTCGCACCACCTCGACGGCCCGTGGGGTGAGCTGCAGCAGGGCGGCGATCTCCTCGGCGTCGGCGCCCTCCGCGAGCGCGAGGGCGACCCGCAGGTCCTCGACGGAGAGCGCCGACGTGGAGGGCACGGGGTCGGGCACCGGGATCCCGTGCGCTCGCTGCAGCCGGTGCACCTGATCGACGGCGCCGAGCAGACCGGCGGACCTCGCGTCGGAGACCAGCCGCTCGGCGACGGCTGCGGCCGCGCCGTGGCGCCCCTCGTCCAGCAGCCGCCGGAGGTGGTGCAGGTCCGAGCGCCACCGCAGCGTCGGGTAGGGCTCGAGGAGTCGGCGGGCCTCGGTGAAGTGGGCGTCGTGGTCGCCGGCCGGTGCGAGCATCCCCCGGCACCATGCGACCTGGCCCTGCTCGCGAGTCGAGTCGGCGCGCGCCGCCCAGCCCACGAGATCGTCGAGGACCGCTTCGGCGTCGGCGCGGCGACCGGTGCGCACGTACGCCTCCACCAGGTTGTGGCGCCAGGCGACCTCGGCCGGTGCCACGGCGTCGCCGAAGCACGCCTGCACCGGTTCGAGCAGCTCGACCGCCCGCTGGGGGTCGTCGGCCAGCAGCTCGGCGACCGCCAGCGCCGACACCGCCCCGACCTGCGCCGAGCCCCGGGGGACCGAGCCCGCGGGGACGAGCGTGGCGACGTGGCGACGGCACTCCTCGAGGTGCCCGCGCATGGCTTCCACGTGCGCGACCTCCACGGTCGCGAGGCGCTCGTCGCTGGACCAGCCGCAGGATCGTGCGAGCTGGATCGCACGCGACCCGTGGGTCAGCGCCAGCTCGAGCCGGCCCCGACGCCGGGAGAGCCAGGCGGAGGTGGCGAGGGGCTGGGCGAGCAGCACGAAGCGGCGACGGGCGTCCAGCACGCCGATGACGCGATCCAGCAGCGAGCGGGCCTCCTCGAGGTGGTCCTGCCAGCCGAGCACGCGAGCGGCGGCAGTGAGGAGGTGCACGGCATCCGGGTCGATGCCCCCGGCCCCGAGCCGGGCGAGCGGACGCTCGATGCTGCAGCGCAGTGCCTCCGGATCGCCACCGCAGCCCACCGCCGCCGTGGCCACCGCGAGCGCGTGCAGGTCACGGGTCGCCCGCGCCGGCGGGGTGGGGTCGACGGTGGCGAGCAGCGCGGCGGCCGCGTCGAGCACGTCGTCGGAGCCGTCGCCGCCCGAGCTCGCCTCGAGCAGGAGCAACCGCACCGCGGCGAGCGGCTCGCTCGACTCCAGCACGGAAAGGGCGTGTCGTGTCGCGGCGCGGCGTTCGCGCACGCTCCCCGTGCGGTGGGCGAGCCGGGCGGCGACCTCGGCTGCGTGCGGATCGGGGCCGGCGAGGGCGATCGCTCGACGGCACCGGTCCGGCCGGCCGCCCTCGAGCCACCGGCCGGCGGCCGCGGCCCAGTCCCCGGCGACCTCGGACGCAGCGGCAGCGTCGAGCATCCCGCCGAGCCGTGCGGCATCGTGGGCCCGCCGGCGGGCATCCTCGATCGGACCCGCCTCGTGCCGCACCGGCTCGACGCGGTCGTCCGTGCCCACGGCCCGGACCCCAGCAGGCTCGAGGGCCAGCGCGTGGGACAGGGCGGCGGCGCTGCTCAGGTCGAACCGGTGCGCGTCGTGGACCAGCAGGGTCCACGACCGCTCCTCCCCCATCCGGGCCAGCAGGCTGCACAGGTCGCCGGCGAGACCGAGGTGGTCGCCCACCGGACGACCGGTCGTGGCGGCTTCGAGGGCCGCCGGGACGACGAGGTGCGTCCGCGCGGCGCGACAGGAGGCCAGGATCGCGGCGAGGCCGCTCCAGGCCACGGGTTCGTCCCCCGGCCAGACCTCGACCACGTGCCCATCACTGGTGGCCCCGTCCACCGCCCCTCCCTCGATCCCCAGCTCCTCGCGACAAGGTAGACCGGCGTGCCGGCGGGGTGAGGGCCGGAGCTACATGCCGTAGCCGGTGAGGGTGTGGACGGCGCTGCGGATGACGGCGGCCACGGTGGGGTGGTCGGACTCGAAGCGCACGGCGGACTCCTCGAGCTGCTCGGCCAGACCCTCGCGGTCAGCCTCGCCCGCACCGAGGTCCGTGCGGACCCGCTCGACGAGCACACGGAGCTCGTCGCGCTCGGCCTCGTCGATCTGGCCGTCGGCCCGGGCCTCGGCGATCTTGGCCTCGAGCTGGTCGAGGTGGGTGCGGAGCTCGTCGTCCATCGGCCCAGACACTACCGCCCCCGCCCGGGAGGTCAGCCCTGCACAGGCCGCTGGGTGTCGAGCTCGGCCCGGGCTGCCTGGGTGCTGCCGGCCCGGGACAGCAGGACGGTGCCCAGGGCGCACAGCACGGCCCCCACCAGGTACGACAGGCGGTAGCTCGCCGCGTCGTGCAGGGCACCGAGGAGGAACGGCCCGAGCGCGACGCCGGCGACGACGATGAGCTGGTTGAGCGCGAAGATCCGGGCGTAGTCGCGCGCCCCCATGGCGTCGGCGAAGAGCAGGGGCTGGAGCATGAGGATGTTGCCGATCGTGGCGCCGAAGAGGACCGCGCACAGGACGAGCAGCAGGCCGCTCTCGACCTGGGACAGCAGGGCGAGGGCGAGGGCCTGGGTGGCGGCGAACCCGACGGCGAGGCGCACGAGCGGCTGCTTGTCGGCGACGACGCCGCCGATGAGGCGCGCCACGACGCTGGCGATCGTGAGCCCGGCGATGAGCTGCCCGCCGGTGCCGTCGCCCGCCCGCTCGTTGCCGAGCTTGACCAGGTGGGTGATCCCCCCGACCTGCATGCCGAGCACCAGCACGTAGCCGGCGGTGACCATGGTGAAGAACCGGGACCGCACCGCGATCTCGTAGGCGACCCCCATGGCGACCGAACCGGCCACCGCGCCGGAGGCGAGCACCCCCCGGTGCTCGGGCGTCGGCCACAGCAGCGGCACGACCGGCAGGGTGCAGGCGGCCCACACGACGACCAGCCACGGCGTGGCCAGCTCGAGGCCGTCGCGCCGGATCCACCAGGCGACGAGCTGGGTGAAGGTGAGGCCGCCGACGGACAGCCCGGTTGACGCGATGGCCAACGCCACCGATCGCCTGGTCTCGAACCAGCGGGTGACGACCGTCGTCGCCGGCACCAGACCGGCGGCGCTGAAGCCCACACCCAGCAGGACGTTGACGGCGTAGAGCTGCCAGAGCTCCTCCACCCGGCCGAGGAGCACCACCGCCACCCAGGAGGTGACCAGCCCGCCGAGCACCACGACGCGCACGTCCCGGTCGGTGATGAGCTTGCCGACCCGCGGTCCGACCAGCCCGCCCACCACGAACACGAGGGATTGGCCGAGCGACGCCGCGCCGGTCGAGAAGCCGCGCTCGTCGGTGAGGGCGTCGAGGTAGACGGCCTGGCCGTAGAAGATGAACCCCGAGTTGGCCATGAGGAGCACGAAGGCAGCGCCGACGACGATCCAGCCCGGGAAGAACCGGGCGTCGGCCCGCGGCGCGCGCTCGCTGGTGCTCGTCACGACGCCAACCAGCCCCGGATCCGATCGCGGAGGACGTCGACGTTCACGCCGTTGTGCGCCGACACCCAGAGCACGTCGCCCTTCTCGACCCCGCATCCCTCGGCCAGGTCCCGCTTGCGGCGCTCCCGCGCCTTGGACTTCACCTTGTCGTGCTTGGTGGCGATGACGGTGTGGGGCACGTCGTGGTGGCGGAGCCACTCCAGCAGCTGCACGTCCAGCTTGGTGGGGCCGATCTCCCCGTCGACGAGGACGCCCACCATGCGCAGCTCCTCCCGTCCGAGCAGGTAGCCCTCGATCATCGGCTGGAAGCCCCGGCGCACCGACTTCGGCGTCTTGGCGTAGCCGTAGCCGGGGCAGTCCACGAAGGTGCCCTCGGCCGAGTCGTGCGGCTCCAGCTCGAAGCAGTTCAGCAGCTGGGTGCGGCCCGGGGTCTTCGACGTCTTGGCCAGGTCCCGGCGGTTGGCGAGCGCGTTGAGCAGCGACGACTTGCCCACGTTGGACCGACCCACGACGGTGACCTCGGCCGTGGTCGGCGGGAGGGTGTCGAGGCGGTCGGCGGACGTCACGAACCGAAGCGCCAGGGGCTTGCTCACCGTCGCAGGCTGCCACAGCCCGTCGGCGCACCACGGGGTCCTGCGATGCGCGAGGCTGGCGTCGTGCCGCTCCCCCGACCTCGGTCCCGGGTGCGGCGGGGGCTGGGGGCCTTCGTCGTCGCCGTCGTGCTGGGTACCACCGCCGGCGCCCTGCCCGTCGCCGCCGAGGACGCACCCACCGACCCGGGCTCGCTCGGCCCGGGGCCCACCCACGCCTACGTGCAACGGGTGCACGAGCTGTTCCTCGGGCGGCCGGCCACCGGAGCCGAGGCCACCGAGCTCGCCCACGTCGTGCACGTCGCCGGCCCTGCTGCCCTGACCGGGCGGCTCGCCCTGTCACCCGAGTGGGCGGGGGTGCGCATCGACGACCTCTACCGCGACGTGCTGGGGCGGGCACCCGAGCCGGGCGGGCAGGCCTACTGGCTCGACCAGCTCCGGCGCGGCCGCACCCTCGAGGCCGTGGCCGCCGGCTTCTACGGATCCGACGAGTACTACGGCGTCGTCGGCGGGCGCGACGGCGACTACGTCGACTCGCTGTACGCCCGGCTGCTCGAGCGCGCCCCCGATCCGGGTGGCCGGCAGCAGTGGCTGGACCAGCTGCGCGCCGGGCTGAGCCGCACGAGCGTCGCCGACGCCTTCTACGGGTCGGTCGAGTCCCGCCGCCAGCGCGTCGACGCCCTGTACGACGAGATCCTCGGTCGTGCCCCCGACCCCGCCGGTCGGTCGTTCTGGGTCGAGCGCCTGCCCGCCCTCGGTGACGTCGCCCTCGCCTCCCACCTGGCGGCCAGCGACGAGCTGCACCGCCGGGCGACCGGGCTCGGTCTGCCGGATGTGCGCGTCGAGGCCGTGGGGCCGGGCACGCCGTACCCGCTCACCGCCTCGTGGCGGCCCGGGTGCCCGGTGGGCCCCGCCGACCTGCGCGCCGTCACGTTCCCGCACTTCCGACCCGACGGCAGCATCGGGCGCGGCGTCCTCATCGTGCACCGCGACGTCGTGCCCGACGTCGCCGTGCTGGTGCGCGCCGCGCACGGCAGCCGGTTCCCGATCACCCAGGCCCACCCGGTGGACGAGTTCGGCGGTGACGACGACGCATCGATGGCCGCCGACAACACCTCCGCATTCAACTGCCGGGCCGTGGCCGGCACGACCACGTGGTCCCAGCACGCGTACGGCCGGGCGATCGACGTCAACCCGGTGCGGAACCCCTCCGTGCGGGGTGACCGGATCGATCCGCCCTCCGGCGGCGCCTACCTCGACCGCACCGACGTCCGGCCGGGGATGCTCGTCGAGGGCAGCGCCGTCATCGACGCCGCCGACCGGCTGGGCTGGGGGTGGGGCGGACGCTGGGCGTCGGGCGCCGACCACCAGCACGTGTCACGGAACGGTCGCTGAACCGCCGCCACGAGGTCACCGCCTTGTGGGACACTGGGACGAGAACACCAAGGGGAGGTGTGGGGTGCTGGTCGACCAGATCCTGGAAGCCAAGGGAAGAGCAGTCGCGACGGTCGCCCCGGACGCGACGGTCGCCGAGGCCGTCGCCGAGCTGGCGACGCACAACGTTGGGGCGCTCGTCGTCTCCAGCGACGGACGCTCCGTGGAGGGGATCCTGTCCGAGCGCGACGTCGTCCGCGGCCTCAGCGAGGGGGCCGAGGTGCTGCAGCGCCGGGTGCGGGATCTCATGGCCACCGACGTGTCGACCTGCACCGGCCGCTCCGGGGTGGAGGAGCTCATGACCACGATGACGACCGGTCGGTTCCGCCACCTGCCCGTGGTCGCCGACGGCGAGCTCTGCGGCATCATCAGCATCGGCGACGTGGTCAAGGCCCGCATCGACGAGCTGGCCACCGAGGCCCAGCAGCTGGTGGGCTACATCCGCGACGGCCGCTGACACCGCGCGGTAGGCCGCCGGCAGCCACACTTCGGGTGTGAGCCTGCTCGACGACGTCGCCGACCGACCCCTCGTCCCGCTGCCGCGCCAGCCCGAGGGCGTGCCGTGGCCGACCGAGGAGTGGCCGGCCGGGGACGATCCGACCGACGGCCGGCTGGCCCCGCTGCTCGACTCGGTCATGGATCCCGACAGCGGTCACGGCCGCACCCGCGCCGTCGTGGTGGTGCAGGGCGGCCGGCTGGTGGCCGAGCGCTACGGGGACCGGACCGACGCCTGGGGCGAGGTCACCGGCGATCCGGTGGACGCCACCACGCCGCTGCTCTCGTGGTCCATGGCCAAGTCGATGCTGCACGCGGTCGTGGGGATGCTCGTCGATGAGGGGCGACTGCACCCCGACGAGCCCGCGCCGGTGCCGCAGTGGGGCGAGGGCGATCCCCGCGCGGCGATCACCCTCGAGCACCTGCTCGCCATGCGCGACGGCCTCGACTTCGCCGAGGACTACGCGCCCGACGACGAGGCCGGCGCGGTCTCCCACGTCATCGAGATGCTCTTCGGCTCCGGCGCGTCCGACGTGGCCGGCTTCGCGGCGTCGCGACCGCTCGCCCACGATCCGGGCACCGTCTTCAACTACTCGTCGGGCACCAGCAACATCGTCTCGGGCATCGTGGCCCGCACCCTCGGGGGCGAGGCGCCGTCCCGGCGCCTCCTCCACGAGCGGCTCTTCGACCCGATCGGCATGCGCAGCGCCGACCCCCGCTTCGACGAGGCCGGCACGTGGGTGGCGTCGTCCTATCTCTGGGCCACAGCGCGCGACATGGCCCGCTTCGGGTACCTCTACCTGCGCGACGGCGTGTGGGACGGCGCCCGGCTGCTTCCCGAGGGATGGGTCGACCACGGGCGCCGGCCCCGTTCGATCGACCCGGTGGACGGCCGCCTCTACGGCGCCCAGTGGTGGGTGGTCGGCGACGACCTCGGCACGTTCTGGGCCAACGGCTACGAGGGGCAGTCGATCCTGGTGTGCCCGGGCCTGGACCTCGTGGTCGTGCGGCTCGGCAAGTCCACCGCCGAGTGCTACCCCGCCCTCATCGCCTGGCGGGCCGCGGTCGTCGACGCGTTCCGCCCCTGAGCACCCCGGGCGCACCCGGTTCAGGGGCGCAGGACCGACCCGTCCGGTCCGAGGCACCCCGCCGGCGGGGTCGTCTCGTCGGGTCCACCGGGCGGGCAGGCGCCGAGGGTGTCCGACGTCTGCGCGGGGCCGTCCGTGACGCCGGGGTCGATGCCCGGGTCCTGGTCGGACTCGCACGCCCCGAGGGCGAGGACCAGCGCGACGGCGAGGGCCGCCACCCGGTGCCTCACGTCAGCGCCCTCGTGAGGGCTGCGGCGGCGTCGTCGAGGGCGTCGTTCGCCCGGTCGATGGCGCCGTTCAGCTGGAAGAAGGCGTGGATCATGCCGTCGTAGCGGCGGGTCGTGACCTCGACGCCGGCATCGGCCATCCGGGCTGCGTACGCCTCGCCCTCGTCGCGGAGGGGATCGAACTCGGCGGTGAGCACGAAGGCCGGGGCCAGCCCGGACAGGTCGTCGGCGTGCAGCGGCGACACCCGCGGGTCGGTCCGGTCGTGGTCGCCGAGGTAGTGCTGGGCGAACCAGATCATGTGGTCCCGCGTCAGCAGGTAGCCCTCGGCGTTCTCCTCGTGCGACGGGTGCGAGTTGGTGAGGTCGGTGGCCGGGTACACCAGCAGCTGGAACGCGACCTGGCCCCGTCGGGACTGGGCGACGAGCGCGGCGAGGTTGCCGCCCGCCGAGTCGCCACCGACCGCGATGCGGTCCGGCGCGAGGTAGAGGTCGTCGGCGTGGTCGCGCACCCAGTCGAAGGCGGCTTCGGCGTCGTCCAGCGCCGCGGGGTACGGGTGCTCCGGGGCGAGCCGGTAGTCCACGGAGATGACCGTGGCGGCGGAGCGTCCGCACAGCGCCCGGCACACCCCGTCGGTGGTGTCGAGGTCGCCGATGACCCAGCCGCCGCCGTGGTACCAGACGAGGCACGCCTGCGGGGCGCCCTCGGTCGCCAGCACCGGCGTGTAGATCCGCACCCGCAGGTCGCCGCCCGGGCCGGGGATCGTCTGCTCGACGACCTCGCGCACCTCCTCGCCGGCCGCATCGGACATGGACCCGAGGGCCGCCATCGCCTCCCGCACCTCCGCCGGTTCCGACTCGAGGATGGGCGGCGCCTCCATCTGCGCCAGTGCGTCGAGGAGTGCCTTCGCCTGCGGGTCCAGAGCCATGGGCGGCATCATCGCGCGCCGGTCGGCTGCCCCCGCGCGCTCCCGGACTCGAGCCAGTGCTTCGACGCGAGGATGGCGGCCGCACCGCCGAGCAGCGCCGCAGCCGCGGCGGCCCACGCCGCCGAGTACGAGAGCGCAGATGCGATGGCACCGAACGCCGCCGGTCCGACCGCGCCCCCGACCGACAGACCTGTGAGCACGAGGCCCGCCGCGGCCGCGGGCCGGTCGCGTCCGACGCGGACGGCCGTCTGGAACGCCAGGCCGGTCCACCCCCAGCCACCGCCGATGACGGCGATTGCGCCCAGCACACCTGCCGGACCGGCCGACGTCGTGGCGAGCAGCACCGCACCGCCCGCCCCGACCGTGAGCAACGTGGCCACCATCGCCCAGGTGCTGAGCGGCCGACGGTCGCCACGGCTGCCGGCGGCGAGGCGCACCGCGATGCTCGCGCTGCTGGCGACCGCGAGCAGGAGCCCGGCGTCCGCCTCGTCCCAGCCGCGGTCCTCGATGGCCGGCACGAGGAGGGTCGACGCCGCCGTGGCGGCACCGACCCCGAGGGCGACGCCACCGGCGAAGAGCACGAGGGGACCTCGTCGGCTGTCGCCGCCGCGGCCATCGCGCGATGGGGGCCGGTCGGCGGCCAGGCGCGGCACGAGCACCCACACGAGCGGCGCCAGCAGCGCGCCTGCGACGAAGGCCGATCGCCACCCGAGCTGCTCGGCCAGGATCGGGATCGAGAGCCCGGCGGCGAGGGACGCGGCCGGCACGCTCGCCTCCTTGGCGCCGAACGCGATGCCGTGCCGGGTCGAGGGGACCGAGTCGCCGAAGGCGCGAGCCGCCCCCGTGTCCACCAGACCGACGGCGGATCCGGCCACGATCAGCAGCACGACGAGCTGCCAGAGGCTCGACGCGAACGCGGCGATGCCGAGGGCCGCGGCCGCACTGACCAGCGCGCCTGCGCGCAGGGCCCGGGTCGGGCCGATGCGCTCGGTCACCCGTCCCATCGGGACCGCGAAGATCCCGGCCCCCACGAAGAACGCAGCCACGGCCGCGCCGGCCCCACCGCCGCCGAAGCCCAGGTCGTCGCCGATCCGTCCCGAGAGCGCGCCGGTCAGGAAGGCGGGCACGACCGTGGTGGTCAGGGCGACGCTGCCGGCCACCACGATGCGGACGGGGCTGGGACTGGTGGTGACGATCCCGTGAGGCTAAGGAGCCGAGCCGACAGGCGAGGCGACCCATGGGCACGGTGCCCTACGGCGGCGAAGCCGCCAAGCTGAGTTGCGTGACGACGTGACCTGTCCCCGCAGGTGCTACGAGCGGCCAGCGCCGACGTCGCCCTAACCTCCGGCCGTGCCCTCCTCGACGGACCGCCGCTTCGACGCCGTCGTCTTCGACTTCTCCGGGGTGATGGTGAGCTCGGCCTTCGATGCCATCGCCCGCCACGCCGACGGGCACGGGATGACCGAGGACGAGTTCCTCGAGTTCCTCCTCGGGCCCTACGCCGAGGACAGCGACCACGCCTGGCACCGGGCCGAGCGGGGCGAGATCGGCATCCTGGACTGGGCCACCGACACGATGGCCCGGGCCGAGGAGGCCGGGATGGGCCTGGACCTGTCGTTCATGGCCGGGATGCTCGGCGACCTGGAGGTGTACGACGTCATGGTCGACGCGGCCCGGACGCTGCGCGCCGACGGCTACCGCACCTCCCTGCTCACCAACAACATCGCCGAGGGCCGGGACTCGTGGCGCCCGCTGCTGCCCCTGGACGACCTGTTCGACGACGTCCTCGACTCCTCCGAGGTCGGCCTGCGCAAGCCCAACCCGGAGATCTACCTGCTCGCGCTGGCGCGCCTCGGTGGCATCGAGCCCTCCCGCGCCGTGATGCTCGACGACCACCCGGGGAACTGCGCGGGCGCGCTCGCAGCCGGGATGCAGGCGATCCAGGTGCGCGACCCGGCCGAGGCCGTCGACGAGCTGCGCGCCCTGCTCAGCTGAGGAGGTTCTGGCTGCGACCACGGAACACGTTCCGCAGCCGCTGCCAGAAGCTAGGGGCGGGGACGGGACGAGTGGGTCTCGGTGACGATCCCGCCGCGCACGTGCTGGGTCACCACCACGTCGACCGACTTCGGCTGCACGGTGTGCCACACCTCGTCCGCGATCTCCACGGCGAGGGCCTCGGCGAACACGTGGCGGTCCCGGAAGCCCCACAGGAACAGCTTCAGCGACTTGGACTCGATGCAGCGCTGGTCGGGCACGTAGTCGATCCGCACCGAAGAGATGTCGGGTTGGCGGGTGACCGGGCACAGCGACGCCACCTCGTCGGTGGAGAACACGACCCGGGTGCAGCCCTCGGGCGCGGGGAAGGTCTCGACGTGCTCCACCGGGCCGCGGGTCGGCTGGCCGAGGAGGGTGAGGTCGTCGTCGGGGGCGTCGCTCATCGGCGCCAGGTTACGGAAGACCCCGGTACGTGCAGCCGCTGGTGCAGGTCTCGCGGACCTCGACGGCGGCGAGGCCCGGGAGACCGGGCCCGATCCGATCCCAGATCCACCTCGCCAGCACCTCGCTCGTGGGGTTCTCCAACCCCTCGATGTCGTTGAGGAGGCGGTGGTCGAGCGCGTCGATGGTGGGCTGCACCGCCGCCTTCAGGTCGGCGAAGTCCATGACCCAACCGGTGTCGTCGCCCACCCGGCCCTCGACCGTGACCCGCACGCGGAAGCTGTGGCCGTGCAGGCGGGCGCACTTGTGGCCCTCGGGCACGTTCGGCAGCGAGTGCGCCGACTCGAACCCGAACTCCTTGAACAGCTCCATGGGGACGACCTCGGGGTAGCGGAGCGCCAGCGGAGCGACTGTGCCCGCGCTCCCCTGCTCCGTGCAACGTGGGGGCTCCCCGCAGCGGAGCGAGGGCGGTCGGGACCGCAGGTAGCGCAGCGCCAGCGGAGCGACCGGAAGGACGCTCCCCTGCTCCGTGCAACGTGGGGGCTCCCCGCAGCGAAGCGAGGAAGCCCCGATGGACTCAGATGAGCGGCTCGGGGTCGTGGGTGAAGCGCGGGGTGAGGTGGCTGGTGTCGTTCCAGGTCCGGATGATCCAGCGGTCGTTGGCGATCACGACGTGGGTGATCCCACAGTTGTCCGACCCGGTGAAGGCGAAGCCCCGGGCGCCGGTGGCCTCGGCGACGACCTGACCGATGACCCCGCCGTGGGTGAACACGGCCACGGTCTGGTCCGGGTGGGTCCGGGCGATGCCGTCGAGGGCCCGGCGGATGCGGCCGCCGAACTCCTCGATGGACTCCGCACCTGGGATCACATCCCAGCGCTGCTCCACGTACATCTGCTCGGCGATCGGGTCGCCCTCGGCCACCTTCTTGCGGAACAGGCCGCCCTCCCACTCGCCGAGGTGCACCTCCCGCAGGTCGGGTTCGACCACGGGCTCCACGCCGAGGCGGTCGACCAGCACCTGGGCGGTCTGGCGGGTCCGCTGCAGCGTGGTCACGTAGACGGCGGCGAACTCCTCACCGGAGGCCAGCAGGCGCTCGCACGCCAACCGGGCCTGCTCGACCCCGTCGGGCTCGTGGAGCGGCGGGTCGCCCTGGCCGTCGACCAGCGGGAACGGGGCATCGGGGTCGGCAGGCTGGGACTCACCGTGGCGCACGAGGATGACCTCGCACGCGCCCGGGGGACGCACGAAGCGGCTCTGTCGGTACTGGCGGGGGCGATCGGGCACGGCGGCCACGGTAGAGAGGCCCTCGGGACCTCGGCGACTCCGATCCCGGCGTTGGTCAGAGGGCGACGTCGGCACCTCGGGCCCGGAGCAGGCCGGCCACCCGGGCGAGGTCGGGCTCCTCCCGCCACCGGGCGATCGGCAGGACGCAGCGCATGGCCCAGCCGGGGCGGGCCAGCCGGGCGCCGTATCCCGCCACCGCGAGGTCGCGCTCGCCCACCAGCGTGGGAGCCAGGTCGGCGCAGGCGAGCTCCTCGGCGAAGCGCCACGACCGCGCCCGGGCCTGGCCGAGCGAGAAGCTCACGATGGCCTCGTCCAACCGGAGCCCGACGAGGTCGAGCACGCGCGCCATCGGCGAGACCTCGCCGATGGCGTCCTGCATCGCATCCACCAGCTCGGCCAGGACGTCGTTGATCCGCTCGAAGTCGTCCCGCAGCTCGACGACCCCGGGGCCGGGGCACGTCTGCGCCGCCGCCAGCCCGAGATCGAGGTTGATGTGGGCGTTCATGCCGAGCAGCAGGTGCTGCAGGATCAGGCCGGGTCGCTCGGCTGCCGCGAAGGAGCACGCCCACGACTGCGAGACCGGGGCGGCGCGGTCCCACGCGTCGAAGGCGTCGAGCCAGAGCCCGGCGAAGCGGACGTCGAAGGCCTCCATGCGCTCGCCGTCGTCGAAGGCACCCTCAGCGATCCCGTCGCGCACCCGCGCCGTGACCGCTCGGTACACGACGGCGAACCACCCACGCGCGTCGCCGGTCTCCGCGCACCGGGCGATGATCCGGTCCATGCGCGCGATGGCGTCGTCGATGCTCGCCGCGGGGAGCCCGCCCGGGTGCTGCACGACCCGAGTCTGGCATCGCCCGCACACGACGACGACCCGGCGCCAGGCACCGGGTCGTCACCGTCTCTGTTGATGAAGAGCACCCCGGTGCCCCCCGACCAGCGCGATCGGGGGCACCGGGTCCCTACGGGGTCACAGGCCAGCCAACCGGACGCCGTAGTGGGACAGGAGCGCCTCGCGGTCGTCGCCGGCCGGCTCGAAGTGCGGCGGGACCTTCGGGGCGCTGGTGATCTGTTCCTTCGTGAACGGCGTGGTGAAGCCGTCCTCGCCGGGCTCGACACCGGTGTTGGGCACCAGCTTGGTGCCACGGAGGCCGACCTTGACGGCCAGCCAGCCGATGTCGTCGGCGCCCCCGTAGAGGCCGAGCACGTCGACGATCTTGCCCAGCTTGTTCCCGGCTGCGTCGTACAGCGGATGTCCGGTGACCGTGTCCATGTCAGCTCCTCATCTGAAGGTGCCGCCCAGGAACCAACATAACAGCAACATGACCGTTTGTCACGCGTTCGCAATGTTTTTCTTCCGCCGGAGCGGAGCCGAAGGCGAGGCGACCCATGAGCACAGTGCCCTCCGGCGGCGAAGCCGCCCACCGGGTCACGAGAGGACGTGACCCATCCGCTCAGGGCCTCACGGGATGCCGAGGACCTTGTGGGTCTGCAGGCTGAGGCGCCACCGGGGCCGCTCGAGGCAGAGTGCGACGGCCGCCGCCGTGGCCGCCGCCCGGTCCGGGCCGTCCATGGGCGAGACCAGGAGGTGCTCGAAGTCGAGCGCCTCGAGGGCGTCGAGGTCGGTGCCGTCCTGGGGCCACACGACCTTGAGCTCGTCGCCCGCCGTCACAACGAGCTCGGTGCCGGCCTTCGGGCTCACGCAGACCCAGTCGATGCCCGGGGCCAGCGGGAGCGTCCCGTTGGTCTCCACCGCGACCTCGAAGCCCTCCGCGTGCAGGGCCTCGACCAGCTCCTCGTCGAGCTGGAGCGCCGGCTCGCCGCCGGTGCACACGACGAAGCGGTGGTCGCGCCCCTCCCCCCACGTCGCGGCGACGTGGGCGGCCAGCGCCCCTGCGCCGCGGAACACCCCGCCCCCGGGCCCGTCGGTGCCGACGAAGTCGGTGTCGCAGAACCGGCACACGGCCGTGGCGCGGTCGCGCTCGTGCCCCGACCACAGGTTGCAGCGGGAGAACCTCAGGAACACCGCGGCGCGCCCGGCCTGGCGCCCCTCCCCCTGCAGGGTGCGGAACACCTCCTTGACGGCGTAGGTGCTCATGGCCGGTACGACGTGGGGTCGGGTACGCCGGCCTCCTCGAAGCCGCGCCGGCGGAGCATGCACGCGTCGCACTCGCCGCACGCCCCCTCCGGCGTGGCGTCGTAGCAGGTGACGGTCATGGCGTAGTCCACGCCGAGCCCGGTGCCGAGGCGGATGATCTCGGCCTTGGTCAGGTCGATCAGCGGTGCCCGGATCCGGTAGCCGTCCCCCTCGGTGCCCGTGCGGGTGCCGGCGTTGGCGGCCGCCTCGAACGCCGCGATGAACTCGGGCCGGCAGTCCGGGTAGCCCGAGTAGTCGAGGGCGTTGACCCCGATGAAGATGTCGTTGGCCCCGAGCACCTCGGCCCACGCGAGCGCGTAGGCGAGGAAGACGGTGTTGCGCGCCGGCACGTAGGTGGACGGGATGCCCTCGCCGATCTCCTCGCGCCCCTTCGGGATCTCGCCGTCGCCGAGCAGCGACGATCCGCCGAAGGCCGCGAGGTCGATGTCCACGACGCGGTGCTCGACCGCTCCGAGGGCGGAGGCCACCCGACGGGCGGCGTCGAGCTCGGCGGTGTGGGCCTGGCCGTAGCGGAAGCTCATCGCGTGGGGCGCCAAGCCCTCGTCGGCGGCGATCGCCAGGCAGGTGGCCGAGTCGAGGCCACCGGAGAGCAGGACGACGGCAGGTCGGGTCACCCCTCCAACCTACGGGCGCCGCCGGCGCTCAGCCTCGGGACGGCTCCCAGCGCGGATCGCGGCCGTTCCAGGCGACGAGCCGGTCGATCGCCGCCGCATCGGCGCGGACGGGCACGGCCTCGGCGAAGGGGACGCCGACCTCGGGCAGACCCATGTCGGCGGAGATCTGCTCGAACATGGCGAGGCGGTCCTCGGCCGGGAGGGCGGGCATCCGCTCGAGCGCGACGTCGACGACGTCGTCGTCCCACCGCGGGCGCTGGCCGGTGGCCATCGCCAGGTCCCACGTGTGGACGACGACCTCGTTGACGTAGCCGAGGAGGATGTCGGCCCCCGTGCCCTGCTGCCACGGCAGCGCCATGGGGCGGGCGAGCACGTCGTCACCGGTCCAGGCCGCCTGCACGCGGTGCGCGGCTGCCGTCCAGGCGCCAGGCCAGTCGTCGTGGTCGGCCGACTCGACGACGGCGAAGGGGTCCTCGCCCCGCCCGAGGGCCGCGACGCGGTCGAGGACGGAGACGAGGTGGCCGAGGAGGTGGCGCACGTCCATCTCCGAGCACGGGGTCGGACCGTCGAGCTGGTCGGGACGGACCGCGGCGACCGTCGCCGTGCCCACGGCGACGGCACGTCCGAAGACGTGGCGGGGATCGTCGACGCCGAAGGGCGCCGGGGTGGTCGTGGTGGCAGTGGTGGGTTCCATGGGTGCAGCATCCGCGCCGAAACCGGTCACGTTGTGGCCAGTTTCTCTGCGAACATCTCCGCATGCGTGCCGACCGCCTCGTCGCCGTCCTCCTCCTGCTCCAGCAACGCGGTCGGGTCACGGCGCGCGAGGTGGCCGACGAGCTCGAGATCTCGGAGCGCACCGCCCGCCGGGACCTGGAGGCCCTGGGGCTGGCCGGCATCCCGGTGTACTCCCAGCCCGGGCGGGGCGGCGGCTGGCGGCTGGTCGGTGGCGCCCGCACCGACCTCAGCGGGCTCACCGCCGCCGAGGCCCGGGCGCTGTTCCTCGTCGCCGGACCGGCATCGGGCGGGGCCCCGGCCGTGCGGTCGGCGCTGCGCAAGCTGGTCGGCGCGCTGCCGGAGCCGTTCCGGGTCGAGGCCCAGTCGGCGGCCGCCTCGCTCCACGTCGACAACGTCGCGTGGGGCCGGGCGAGCGACGCGACCGTGCCCGCCTTCCTCGACCCCCTCCAGCAGGCGGTGATCGACGGCGTGCAGGTCCAGCTCGGCTACGTCGCCCGAGACGGACGCAGCTCGTCGCGGACGGTCCACCCGCTCGGCGTCGTCGCCAAGGGGCCGTCGTGGTACCTGGTCGCCGGCACCGACCGCGGCCAGCGCACCTTCCGGGTCGACCGGGTCACCGACGTCGTCCGCACGGACCTGCCGGCGGCGCGGCCGGACGGCTTCGACCTGGCCGAGGAGTGGCGGGCCAT
The DNA here is from genome assembly GCA_024128875.1 of Salinilacustrithrix flava. GTDB lineage: Bacteria > Actinomycetota > Acidimicrobiia > Acidimicrobiales > Salinilacustritrichaceae > Salinilacustrithrix > Salinilacustrithrix flava. The sequence goes on along the minus strand of JAMYFF010000006.1, from coordinate 97,480 downwards.
CGCCGAGTCCATCGACCGGGGAGGCACGTCCATCGAGGTCCGGGCCGTCGCCGATCCGGAGCGCATCGAGATCCTGCGGTGGATCCTCGGATCCCGGCTCGACGTCGGCGGCCCGGGGCCCGGGGGCGTCGAGGTCGTCATCCGCGGCCACAGCAGCCGGTCCATCGCCGGCGAGCTGGCCGGCCTCGGCGGCTGGCTCCACGTCACCTCGCCCGAGGAGGTCCGGCACGAGCTCGCCGACGTCGGGCAGCAGCTGCACGACCTCTACGGCGCCGACCGCACCTCCTGACGTTCACACTGCCGAAACACCCGGGAAGCCACCGGGACACACCCTTTCGCCAACGTGACGCCGAACTGTGCGGCGGCTGTCGCTGCGCACCGAGCGAGGAGCGAGCGCAGATGGATGGTGGCGACGCCTGGGTGCTGATGTCGACCGCGCTGGTGCTGTTCATGGTGCCGGGCCTGGCGCTGTTCTACGGCGGCATGGTGCGCTCGAAGAACGTGCTGAACATGCTGCTGATGAACCTGTACTGCCTCGCCGTGATCCCGCTGCTGTGGGTCACCGTCGGCGCCTCGCTCAGCGGATCCGGGTCCAACGGACTCATCGGGGGCTTCGACAACATCGGGCTGAAGGGCCTCGACGGCGACGGCCTGCTCGCCACCGCGTTCCTCATGACCTTCGCCGCCATCACCCCGGCCCTGATCAGCGGCGCCGTCGCCGACCGCATGCGGTTCTCCGCCTGGGCCGTGTTCGTGCCGCTCTGGAGCCTGATCGTCTACGTCCCGGTCGTGTACTGGATCTACGGGCTCGACGCCGAGACCGGCGACCTCATCGGTTGGCTCGGCGCCCGCGGCTCGCTCGACTTCGCCGGGGGCACCGCCATCCACATCAACGCCGGCGCCGCGGCCCTGGCGATGGTGCTCGTGCTCGGCAAGCGGATCGGCTGGCCCGGCGAGGCCATGGTCCCCCACAACCTCCCGCTCGTCCTGCTCGGCACGGGCATCCTCTGGTTCGGCTGGTTCGGGTTCAACGCCGGCGGCACCGGACTCGGCGACGGCAACAGCGCCCTCGGGGCGACCGCGCTGATGAACACGTTCCTCGCCGCCTCCGCCGGCATGTTCGCCTGGCTCCTCGTCGAGCGGGTCAGGGACGGGCACTTCACGGTGCTCGGCGCCTGCTCGGGCGTGGTCGCCGGGTTGGTCGCGATCACGCCGGCCGCGGCCTACGTCGGCGGCCTCGCCGGCATCGCGTTCGGCGCCGCGGCCGGCGTGTGCTGCTACGCCGCCATCCAGCTGAAGTACCGCCTCGGGTACGACGACAGCCTCGACGTGGTCGGGGTCCACATGGTCGGCGGCATCGTGGGCGGGGTGCTCATCGGCTTCTTCGCCGACGCCGGCATCATCGGGGGTGGACCCGAGCACGAGGGCCTGCTCTTCGGCGGCGGCGCCGAGCTGCTGGTCGAGCAGGTGATCTCCATCGTCGTGGTGCTGGTCTTCTCCTTCGTGGTCACGACGATCCTGGCCAAGGCGCTCGCCGCCACCATCGGACTGCGGGTCGACGAGACGGCGGAGACCACCGGCCTCGACCGCACCGAGCACGTCGAGAGCGCCTACGGCGACGTCCTCGCCACCTGATCGAACGGGCCCGGGGAACGCCCCGAGTCGTGAGGCGCAGCCGAGCGACTCGAGGTCGCCGGAGGCGAGGCCCCTTGACCGGCTGGTCAGGTGACGTAGGGTGGGATAGCGATCGTTATCGCACAGGGGCCGAGTCACAGGGGGACCAGTTGGCCGATTCCAAGAAGCCGAGAGCACCGTTCGCACCGTGGGACCGCCGGGAGCTGCCCGGCGCGTTCAGCGTCGAGGAGACCGCGGCCCGCGTGGGCCAGTACAAGTGGATCGAGATGAAGCTGTTCGAGGCGCTCGGCGGCTGGGTCGCCACCGTGCCCGAGCTCGACATCAAGATGCGCCTCGGCACGCACTGCTACCACCACGCCTGGCACGCCGACCTGTGGCACAAGCGCCTGCCCGAGCTGCGCGAGATGAACCCCGAGCGGCTCACCGGCCCGGCGAGCCCCGAGGTCGAGGCCTTCATGGATGCCGTCGCCGAGCCGGGCGAGCACGACCAGACCATCGAGAAGCTGGTCGGCGTCTACCGGGTGCTCATCCCGCACAAGGTGGCGGCCTACACGTACCACCTGAACAACACCTCGACGATCACCGACGCGCCCACCATCCGCTCGCTGAAGTTCGCGCTCCAGGACGAGATGGAGGACTGGCGCGACGGCACGCTCATGCTGACCTCGCTGATCCAGAGCGACGAAGAGGTCCAGCGCGCCGCCGACCACCAGGCCAAGCTCGAGAAGCTGCTCGTCGCCGCCGGGGGCATCTGCGGCCCGGGCACCATCGGCGATGCCTACGACCTGTCCGGCGACCCCGCTCGCCTCACGGTCGCGTAGACGAACACCACTTCGAACCCAGGGGGACACACACCATGAAGAAGCTGCTCACGCCCGAGGAGCTGGCCCGTGACGACCGCTTCGAGCGGGCCGACATGATGGACCGGATCCAGGACCCGCGGAACGGCAGCGAGGCCGCCAACCGTGGCAACGGCCGGCTCCGGCCCGACCGTGCCGACGCGCCCGACGCCGCCCGCGCCCTGATGCACGGCATCTTCGTGGGCGAGATCCAGGCGCTCGAGGGTGCCGGTCGCACCTGCTACGACTTCGAGGTCGGCGCCACCGGGAAGCTCGACGACGAAGAGGTGCCCTTCGAGCTCAAGCTCGACATGGCCCGCCAGTGCTGGGACGAGGCCCGCCACTGCGAGATCTCCGTGAAGCTCAGCGAGTGGATGGGCACCGAGATCGGCGAGTTCGGCGAGAACGCCTTCCTGTTCCAGGCCGCGTGCAACCCGGACCCCGTGCTGCGCCTCACCGGCGTGAACCGGGCCCTCGAGGGCCTGGCCATCGACGTCTTCAACACCATGAAGGAGTTCGGCGACCTGGCCGGGGACCCGGTGCTGGAGTTCTGCGAGGACTGGATGCTCGCCGACGAGGTCACCCACGTGAAGATGGGCTCGGACTGGCTCCGCAAGCTGACCGTCAACGACAAGGACCGCCAGAAGCGGGCGCTCGAGTTCCAGCGGGTCGTCGACAAGCTGTTCTCCTTCGGCGGCTTCCGTGGCGAGGACGAGGAGAGCCCGGTCCACCTGGCCCGCCGCTTCCGCGAGCTCGCCGGCTTCGACGACGCCGAGATGGAGGAGATCGCCGAGCTGTCCCGCGAGGCCAAGTCCGAGGTCGAGGAGCGGTCGCGCCTGGCTCGCGAGGCGAACGAGACGGCGAGCGCCTGATGCCCACGACGGTCGACCCGTCGACCTTCACCATGGTCGACTTCGACAGCGCGGAGATCGCCGCGCTCGCCGACGAGCTCGCCCGCAAGGTGGGCCTGGGCGACGACGTGCAGATCGTCATCGAGGTCGACGAGACGACCCCGCTCGGCCGCACCGAGCTGGTGTCCCTCGACCCGGTGCACATCCGCACGGAGTCGGGGGCGTTCGAGAACCCGAAGCGGATCCGCCAGTTCAGCGAGGACGCGGCCACCGACGTGCTCGGGCGCTACCTCCTGCGGGCCGCCGATCGCCGGCGCGACGGCTTCGGCGACGTGCCGCCCGACAGCGAGCTCACCGTGCCCCAGCGCACGGCGTGGGAGGTGTCCGCCGTCGGCCGCCTGGCCCGCCTCGGGTACCCGGTGCGCCGGCAGCGCTGGCTCTACGCGTTCCGCAACCGGTACGGCTTCACCGACACCGCCGACGACGCGTTCGAGCAGCTCTGGCACGGCGACGACCTCAGCTGGGCCGAGATCGACCGGCTCAGCGAGACCACCGCGGCCACCAACCCGGGCCCCCTGCAGCGCTGACGCACGTGCCGCCGGCGCGGCCGGTCAGGTGACGACCGGCTGGCCCTCCGCCACCCACGCCGTGATGCCGCCCCCGATGTCGGCGACGTCGGTGAACCCGAGGTCGGACATCACCTGGCGGGCCGTGACCGAGCGGTTTCCCGATCGGCAGTAGAGGACGTAGGGCTGGTCCCGATCGAGCTCGGCGACCTGCGCTTCGAAGTCCGGGCTGGTGACGTCGATGAGCACGGCCCCCTCGAGGTGGCCCGCCTCGAACTCCTCGGGCGTGCGCACGTCGATGACGGCGGGCGCCGGATCGGCATCGAGCAGCGCGGCGGCCTCGGCCGGGGACACGACGCGCACGCCTGCCCCAGCATCGGCGGCCTCCGGGGCCGTGGTCGTGACCTCGGCTGCTGACGCCTCGTCGACTCCGTCATCACCGCAGGCCGCGGCGCCGAGCAGGAGGAGGGCAGCCGCAGCGGCGGCCAGGAGGGGGCGGGGGGTGCGAGGCACGATGGCTCCTTGTCCGGGGGTCCCCCGCAGGATAGCGAGTTGTCCGGACAACTCGCGCTCAGGCCAGGTCGTGCGCGCTGATCCCCTCGAGCAGGTCGATGGCCGGGGGCGACGCCAGCAGGCCGGTGCAGGCCGCAGCCATCTCCACCATCTCCGGGGAGTCGAAGTGACGCTGCTGGTCCTCGGGGTGCTCCCACTTCTGCACGATCACGAAGCGGTCGGGCTTGGTGACCGACAGGCACAGGTCGACGTTGCGACAGCCGTCCTGGCCCCGGGTGAGGACCACGTACTTCGACAGCACACCGAGCAGGGCATCGGGGTCGGTGGCATCGAAGGTCATGGTCACGATGGCGGTCTCGACCTCGCGCTCGTCGCTCACTGCTGTGCTCCTCAACCCCTGGTCCGGATCCCGGGACAGTAGTACCGTTCCCTCACCGCAGCTCCGGGGGACAGGAGACGCCATGGCGGACCGTGCAGGAGACGACGAGGACCTCGTCCGGCTCTACCTGCGCGACATCGGCCGCCACCCACTGCTCACCAAGGGCGACGAGGTCCACCTGGCCAAGCTCATCGAGGCGGGCGTCGAGGCCCGGGCGGCCCTCGAGTCGCCCGGCACGCTGCCACCGGCGACGCGAGCCGCGCTGCGACGCACGGCGAAGCGGGGCGCGACGGCCGAGCGGCGCTTCATCGAGTCCAACCTCCGCCTGGTCGTGTCCATCGCCAAGCGCTACCAGGCCTCCGGCCTGCCGCTGCTCGACCTGGTGCAGGAGGGGAACCTCGGCCTGATGCACGCGGTCGAGAAGTTCGACTGGCGCAAGGGCTTCAAGTTCTCCACCTACGCCACCTGGTGGATCCGCCAGGCCATCTCGCGCGGCATCGCGAACACGGGACGGACCATCCGGCTCCCGGTCCACGCCGGCGACGTGCTCGTGCGGGTGCAGCGCGCCCGGGGCCGGCTGGAGACCGAGCTCGAACGAGCGCCCACCGAGGCCGAGGTCGCGGCCGAGACCGGCTTCGGCATCGACAAGGTCCGCGAGGTGCTGCGGTTCGCGATCGAGCCCATCTCGCTGTCGGAGCCGCTGCGCGAGGACGGCGACGCCGAGCTCGGAGACCTCGTGGAGGACACCGCCTCCGCGTCCCCGTTCGAGCAGGCGGCGGCCGCCCTGCTGCCCGGTGCCGTCGCCCAGATGCTGGACGGGCTCGAGCCCCGGGAGCGCGACGTCCTGCGCCTGCGCTACGGCCTCGACCGGGGTGATCCCCGCACCCTCGAGGAGGTCGGCGACGCGTTCGGGCTCACCCGGGAGCGCATCCGCCAGATCGAGGCCCGGGCCCTGTCCAAGCTGCGCCACCCGAGCATCGAGGCCGGCGTGCGCGATCTGCTGGCCGGGTGAGGGACCGGGTCGCGGCGCCGGACGGCCGAGCGCTGCGGCGGAGCCTCGTCGAGACCCCGCCGCTGCTCTGGCGGAGGTGGACGGGAATCGAACCCGCCGCACGGGGAACGCCCGTGCCAACCGCTTTGAAGGCGGCGGAGCCCACCAGGTGCTCGGACACCTCCGCTCCGCAACCTAGTTCTGTCGCCCGTGGGGCCTAGTCTCGGCCGTCCATGAAGAAGCTCCTGCTCATCGCCGCACTCGTGTACCTGGCCAGGTTGGCCGCCAAGAAGGCCCAGCACGTGTAGGCCCGAGCGCCGGGACGGCATCGGAGGCCCGGCGCAGCGCGTCCGCCGCCTTCCGACGGCCACGGACGTGCACCGGCGCCAGCCGCCGCTGGCGCTCGTTCCAGAGCCACCACCCAACGGCGGCGCTGCCGCCCACCGCGGCCGCCACCCCGGTGCCGACCCCGATCGTGGTCGCCGACGGGAACGCCACCCGCTCGCGCAGGCGGACCCGGTGGGAGAAGCGCACGACCTCCCAGCCGGCGGTGCGGGCCAGGCGGAGCAGCTCCCGGTCGGGGTTCACGGCGATGGCGTGCCCGACCGCCGCGAGCATCGGGGCATCGGTGGCCGAGTCGGAGTAGGCGTAGGACGCGTCGAGGTCGATGCCGTCGCGCGCCGCAACCTCCTCCAGCACCCGGACCTTCTCGGGCCCGTAGCAGTACCGCTCGACCTCGCCCGTGTAGCAGCCGTGCTCGTCGAGGAACGCCCGGGTGGCGATGGCCTCGTCGGCGCCGAGGTACTGGGCCAGGGGGGCCACGATCTCCTCGGGTGAGGCCGACACGATGAACACCTTGCGACCGGCCTCGCGGTGCATGGCCATCAGCTCGAGCGCCTCGGCGTAGACGATGGGCTCGATCACCTCGGTGATCGTCTCCCGCACGATCGCCGAGATCCGGCGCTGCTCCCAGCCCTTGGAGACCCGCAGCGCGGCGTCCCGGACCCGCTCGAGGCGGACCTCGTCGGCCCCGAGGGTGAGGTAAATCAGCTGGGCCCACAGCGCCCGCAGCAGCAGGCGCCGGGAGACCAGGCCCTCGCGACGCAGTGGGGCGCCGAACGCGACCATCGACGGACGGGCGATCACCGTCTTGTCCAGGTCGAAGAAGGCCGCTTCCACGGGCCGGAGCCTACGGAACGCCGCCGACGGGACCGGTTGCGCACCCTCGATGCCGTTGGTACGTTCTCGGCCACTCTCCATCCGGCGCTCGCCGGAGGAGCCCGGCTTCCCCCGCCACCGCTGCGCTGAACCCCAGCGCCCCAGGGGGATCCCGTGCTCACCGCCTACTGGGCCGCCAAGGGCGGCGCCGGCGCCACCGTGCTCGCCGCCGCCCACGCCCTCGTCGCCTCGACCCGTGGCGCCACCGTCGTCGTGGACCTCGACGGCGACCTGCCCGCCGCCCTCGGCGCCGACGCCACGGACCGGCCGGGTGTGGCCGAGTGGCTGCGGGCCGGGCCGGACGTGCCCGCCGACGCGCTGGACCGCCTGCTCGTCCCCGTCGCCGACGACCTCCTGCTGTTCCCCCGCGGCACCGGTCCGCTCGACGAGGGCCGCGCCGCCGTCCTCGCCCGCCTGCTCGCCGACAGCCCTCGGGAGGTGGTGGTCGACGCCGGCACCCGCCCCGACCCGGCGGCCCGGGTCGTCGTCCGCCAGGCCGACCGCAGCGTGCTCGTCACGCGAGCGTGCTACCTCGCCCTGCGCCGCCTGCACGCCGTCGGCCTGGCCCCCACCGAGGTCGCCCTCGTGCGGGAGGCCAGCCGCGCCCTCGGCCCGGCCGACATCGCCGCCGCCGTGGGGGTGCCGGTGCGCACGACCGTGGGCGTCGACCCCGGCATCGCCCGGGCGGTGGACGCCGGGCTGCTCGCCGCCCGCCTCCCCCGCAGCCTGGCCCGGGCCGCCACGACCGTCCACCGGGTGGGTCGCTGATGGACGCGGCCGCCCTGGACCGGGCCGTCCACGACGAGGCCCTCGCCGAGGGTCGACCGGTGAGCGCCGCCGAGCTCGGCGCCCTCGTCCACCGCCACGCCCCGCTGCTCGACGCGGCGGAGGCGGACGCCGCCGTGCGACGGGTCCAGGCCCGCATGCACGGGCTCGGCGTGCTCGACGGCCTCCTCCGCGACGACACCGTCACCGACGTGCTGGTCAACGGCCCGGGGCCGGTGTGGGTCGAGCGGCACGGGCAGGTCGAGGTGACCGACGTCGTGCTGGACGAGCCCGAGGTGCGCCGCCTGGTGGAGCGCGTGGTGGCGCCCCTCGGCCTGCGCGCCGACCGACGCAACCCGCTGGTCGACGCCCGCCTGCCGGACGGGTCCCGGGTCCACGTGGCCATGCCACCGCTGGCCGTCGACGGCCCCTACCTGACCGTGCGCCGCTTCACGGCCCGCACCCTGCCGGTGACCGACTTCGCCGCCACCGACGTCGCCGACCTCCTCGTCGCCGCGGTGCGCGACCGCCGCAACCTGGTGGTGGTCGGGGGCACGGGCGCGGGCAAGACGACGCTTCTCAACGCTCTGTGCCAGCACCTCGACCCCGGCGAGCGCGTGGTCACCGTCGAGGACGCGGCGGAGCTGCGGCTCCCGGGCGCGCACGTGGTGCGCCTCGAGAGCCGACCCGCCTCGCCCGACGGCCTGCCCGCCGTCCCCATCCGAGAGCTGGTGCGCACCGCCCTGCGCATGCGGCCCGATCGCATCGTGGTCGGCGAGGTCCGCGGCGGCGAGGCCCTCGACATGCTCCAGGCGATGAACACCGGGCACGAGGGCTCGTTGTCCACCTGCCACGCCAACGGCACGGTGCAGGCGCTGCGGCGGCTCGAGACCATGGCCCTCACCGCCGGGGTCGACCTCCCCCTGCGCGCCGTGCGCGACCAGCTCGTCTCGGCCGTGGACCTGCTGGTGCAGGTCGGCCGCGCCCCCGACGGCGCTCGCCGGGTCCTGGCGGTGGACCGCGTGGTCGACGACCCCGATGCCCGCGTCCGCACCGTGCCTCTGGTCGTCGACGGCCGACCGGTGGCGGCGCCGTGAGCGGCGAGGCCGGCGCGCTCGCCGCCGTCGCGACCGTGCTGGCCGCGTCGCTCGCCGCGTCCGGCGCCCACCGATGGGCGGCAGGCGCCCGCGCCCGCCGCCGACTGCGCAAGCCGACTGCGTCCCGAGCCCTCCCGATGCCGGCGCGGGTCCGCGCGGCCTTCCGGCGCGCCGGCCTGGGTGACGAGGCCGACGGGCTGCTCCGGCTCTGGCTCACCTGCCTGACCATCACCCTCGCCGGCGCCGCGCTGGTCCCCGGTGGGCGGATCCTCCTCGCCGTCGGCGTCGTCGCGGGCCCAGGTTGCCTGCTCCTCGCGGGCGGACGCGAGGCCCGGCGGCGCGCCACGCAGCTGCCCGAGGCGCTCGACGCCGTGGCCGCCGGGCTGCGCGGCGGGCTCGCGCTGCCGGCTGCGATCGCCGGGGCGGCGTCCGTCGGCGCCCCGGTCGGCGACGAGCTGGCCGCGATGGTCCGCGACGTGGACGCCGGACGTCCGCTGGACGAGGCCGTCGATCGCTGGCGGGCGACGGCCGCCGGCGATCCGCACACCGCGCTGGCCGCAGCCGCCCTCACGGTGGCGGCCGGGGTGGGGGGCCCGGGCGCCCGGGCCGTCGACGGGGCGGCCGCCAGCCTGCGGGAGCGCCTGGACAGCGACGCCGAGACCGCGGCGCTCGCCACCCAGGGACGGGCGTCCGCAGCCGTGCTCACGCTCGCCCCCATCGGGTTCGCCTTCCTGCTCACCTCGCTCGATCCGGCGGCCGGCCGGTTCCTCCTCGGCACCCCCATCGGCTGGCTCTGCATCGCTCTCGGGCTGGGCCTCGACGGCGCCGGCGCGTGGTGGATGGCCCGGCTGGTCAGGCGGGCCCGATGAGGGCGCTGCTCGCCGGCGGGTGCGCGGCCGGGGTCGTCCTCGCCCTCCTCCACCGGCCGCGCGTCCCGGCCCGGCTGGTCCGCCCCCGCCGGGAGCGCTGCGCCGTGCGGTGGCCGCGGCCGAGCCGGTTGCGAGCGGTGCGCGACGGCATCGACGAGGCCCAGGTGGCGCGCGACCTCCCCGATCTCGTCGACCTGCTCGCTCTCGCCGTCGGCGCCGGGCTGTCGGTGCCGGCGGCGCTCCCCGTCGTCGCGCCGGTCGCGCCGGCCGCGCTCCGATCCGACCTCGGGTCCGTGGTGTCCGCCATCGCCGGCGGCCGGCCCTCCGACGAGGCGGTCGCCCAGCTCGCCACCCGGTGGGGGCCGCCGGCCCGGCCGCTCGTCCACGCCATCGCCGACCACCTCCGCTACGGCACGCCCGTGCTGCCGGCGCTCGAACGTGTCGGAGCCGAAGCCCGGACCCGCCGGCGGCGAGCCGCCGAGATCCGGGCCCGCAGGCTGCCGGTCCTGCTCCTCTTCCCGCTCGTGCTGTGCACCCTGCCGGCGTTCGGCCTGCTCACGGTCGCGCCGCTCGTGGCGGGCACGTTCGACTCCCTCCGCGGGGGTCACCTCGAGGCTCCGGCCTCCCTCGCTCCCTGAACGTCAGGAGTCCTCCATGCATCCCTCCTTCCTCGTGCTCCAGCTGCACGTGGCCACCGCGATCGGCGCCCTCGCCGCTCGCGCCCACGACGTGCTGGCCCGCGCCGGTGCGGGCCGCGAGCGCGGCCAGTCCACCGCCGAGTACGCCCTCGTGCTGCTCGGCGCGGCGACGGTGGCCATCGTCTTCCTGGCCTGGGCCGGCCGGACGAGCCGCATCGGCAAGCTCTTCGACGCCGTGCTCGACACGGTGATCGGCAAGGTGTGACCGGCGCGTCCTGCTCGACCCGGCCTGGTCCCGGTGCCCGTCACCGGGGCCAGGCCACCGTCGAGCTCGCCCTCGGTCTGCCCGTCGTGTGCATCGGCGTGCTCCTGGTCCTGCAGCTCGCCCTGGTCGGGCGCGACGCCGTGCTCGTCACCCATGCGGCCCGGGAAGCGGCCCGGGCCGCGGCGGTGGATCCGACGGGCCCGTCCGCTCGCGCCGGGGCCGTCGCCGCGTCCTCGACCCTCGATCCCACCCGGCTCGACGTCCGGCTGCGGCGCAGCGGCGGGCGGGTCACCGCCGCGGTCGCCTACCGGTCGCGCACGGAGCTTCCCATCGTCGGCACCCTCATCCCGGATCCGGCGCTGCACGCCGAGGTGACGATGCTGGAGGAGGGCTGAGCCCACCCGCCTCCGGCACCAACAGGGGCGCGGCCCCCGAGGGCAGGAGTTCCCCACGACCGGGGCGAACACTCGGGGGACCGAGCCAGATCAGACCGCAGACCGCCGGCGCGCCCGACGCGTCCGCCATGGAGACCGTCATGAACGTCCGACGAACGATGGGGATCACCGCACTTGCGGCCGCCGCCGCAGGCCTGGTCTTCGTGCCGGGTGCCGGTGCGCAGGAGGCGGGCCCCGCCTACGCAGGCTCGTCTTCAGGCGAGGCCCTGAACCTGTCGCTGTTCGGCCAGGGCCTCACCGCCGGCACCACGCTCGCCGAGGTCGCTCCTGGCTCCGGCACCGCCAAGGGCGCCGGGCTCGCCACGCCGCTGTTCGAGGCCGGCGTCACCTCCGCCTCGGCGACCGAGCCCGGCTCGGCCGAGGAGACCTGCGAGGGGCCGCTCGAGCAGGTCCCCGGGCTCAGCATCGCGCTGGCCTGCAGCTCGTCCCTCGTCACGATGGACGAGGCCTCCGCCACCGCAGCGGCCACCGGCCGGGTCGGCGCCATCACCCTGAACCCGGTCGCCCCCATCCTCGACACCCCGCTGTCCGAGGTGGTCGGCCCCGCCGAAGACGGCGTAGACCAGCTCCTCGGCGGCCTGCAGCCCGTGCTCGGACCCATCGACGACGCCAGCGACCTCGGCCTCGAGGACACCCTCGGTGAGCTGTTCGGGCGGCTCTTCGACGGCGCCGACCTCGTCACGGTCACCGTGGGCGACACCGCCTCCACCACCACCGCCGACGCCGCCACCCTGACGACCTCCTGCGCCGCCGAGGGCGCCCGGGTCGACGTACTCAGCATCCTCGACGGGCCCCCGCTCATCTCGGTCGTCGTCGGCCAGGCCGGCTCCGCCGTGGACGTCGACCGGGGCACCGGCGCCGGCACGCCCACGGTCACCCCGGCCCTGGTCACCGTCGAGTCGGCCACCCTCGGGGGCACGCCGATCACCGTGCCGGTCGGTCAGACCCTCGAGATCCCGCTGCCCGAGCCGCTCGGCCCGTCGTTCATCCGGGTCGCCGACGGCACCACGGGCACGAACGAGGACGGCTCCACCTTCGCCACGGCCGACGCCGTGAGCCTGGACCTGCTCAACGGCGAGGCCCTCATGGGCGGCGTCGAGCTCGAGCTGGCCGGCTGCACCTCCGTCGCCGGTGCCGAGGTGCTCCCCGAGACCACGACGACCACCCCGGCGGCCACCGCCCAGCTGCCCACCACCGGCTCCGACGACGCCAGCACCCTCGCCCTGGCCGGCATCGCCGGTCTCGCCGGCCTCGGCCTGGCGCTCCTGCGCCGCTCGGGCGACCCCGCCTGAGGATCTGCTCTCCGCCTGCTGACGCACCCCGTCGCCGGCGCCGCCACCAGCGGCGCCGGCCGGGGATGCCTCGATAGGGTTTCCCGACCGCCATGCTCCCCCTCGCCGCCCTTGCGCTCATCTTCGTGATCGGCACCGGCAGCGTCGTGCTGACCCTGCGGATCCAGCGGGTCGAGCAGCGCTCGCTGACCCAGCCGGCACCGGCCCCTGCTCCGCCGACCACCACGGCGGCCGCGGGCCGAGCCCCGGAGAACGTGGTCGAGCGACTCGCCGTGGCCCTCAAGCGACGTCGCATCTCGCGCGTCGCCCTGTCCCTGCTGTCGATCGCGCTGCTGGTCGGAGCGGCGGGGATGATCGGCTACCCCTTCTACACGAACCTCTACCAGGACCGGCTGCAGTCCCAGCTCGACCGCCAGCTCGCCAGCCCCGACCTCCGTGCCGCCTACGTCGAGCGCCAGGTCGACGTCGGCGACAGCCTGACCCGCATCAAGATCCCCCGCATCGACGTCGACACCGTCGTGGTCGAGGGCACCACGGCCAGCGCGCTGCGCGCCGGCGCCGGGCACTACCCGAGCACCCCACTGCCGTGCGAGGTCGGCAACGTCGCCATCGCCGGGCACCGCACCACCTACGGCAAGCCGTTCCACGCCCTCGACGTGCTCGAACCGGGTGATCGGATCACCCTCGAGACGCCGATCGGGTCGTGCACCTACGAGGTCGAGCGGTCGTGGATCACCGAGCCGACGGACGTCGGCGTGGTCGAGAACACCCCCGGCGAGGCTCGGCTCACGCTGACCACCTGCCACCCGAAGGGCTCGGCCCGCCAGCGTCTCATCCTCACCGCCACCATGGTCAGCGCCGAGGCCTTCGATGCCTGAGCGCACACCCGGCGCCCGCGTCCTCGGCGCGCTCGCCGCCGGCCTCCTCGTCGGCGTCCTCGCCGCGCCCGGCGCCGTGGCCCAGACCGACGAGGTGCCGGTGGACCCGGACGACCAGCCCGAGCAGCACCCACCGGGGTCGTGGGACGGATCGAGCTTCGACGAGCCCTTCCACGAGGACGACGTCACGCTTCGCCGCGCGTCGGTCGACGTCAGCGGCACGTTGCGGTACCGCAAGACCGGTCCCGCGGACTTCATCGACGAGGTCGAGGTCCGCGTCGTGGACGACCCCGGCGACGAGCACACCCCCGGCGAGGCGTGCGCGCTGCCCGCGCCGGTCACCATCGAGGGCGACGGCCCCCGGCCCGGCTGGGACGCCGAGCAGCGCTTCGAGGCCCTCGATGTCGTGATCCCCTGCAACGGCCGGTACCTCGTCCAGGCCGAGGGCAGCCTCGAGGATCCCGATGCCCCGCCGCACACCATGGAGCGCTCGTTCGTCGTGGCCGTCCTGCCGGAGTCCGTCACCGGCCTCGACGTCGCCCTCGACCGTGAGGCGCGTTCCGTCGCCGTCACCTTCCAGCCCCTCGACCCGGCCGACGTCGCGCCCGATGCGATCGGCTACGTGCTGGAGCGGCGCGGCCCCGCCGGCGGCGCCTTCGACGACGTCGCCTCCACCGGGCTCGACGGCGAACCCCGCTTCGTCGACCCGCTCACCGACGCGCCGGCCGGCGCCTACACCTACCGGGTCCGCTCGGTGCGGGGCGGTGCCGACGGCGACGTCCGCTCGAGCATCATCCACACCGAGTCCGCCACGGTCAGCATCGAGGGCGACCCGACCACCGCGACGTCGGCACCCACCACCACGGCGCGGCGCTCCGGTGCGATCGGTGGCTCGAACGGACGGGGGCCCGCGGTGACCCGGCCGTCGTCGACGCCCCGCCTCACCACACCGACCACGCTCGACACCGGCTTCGAGGACACCATCGACTACGGCGAGGTCCCCGAGACCACCACCAGCGAGGAGCTGGCCGGCGACGAGCCGGTCGCCGGGCAGTCGATCGTGCAGGACGAGGCCGACGGCGTCGACGTCGCCGTCCCGGCCGCCGGCGCCCTGGTGCTGCTCGGCTGGGCCGGCCACATCATCTACCTCAACCGGCTCGCCAAGCTGCTGTAGGCGACGCGCCCGCGACCACCGGGTCCAGGCCGCTGAGGGCGGCGAGCAGGCGCAGGGCGCCGACCTTGTCGAGCGGCTCGTTGCCGTTGCCGCACTTGGGCGACTGCACGCACGACGGGCACCCGTCCCGGCACGGGCAGGCGGCGATGACCTGGGCTGTGGCTTCGAGGTGGCGCTCGGCCACCTCGAACCCGAGCTCGGCGATGCCCGCACCCCCCGGGTAGCCGTCGTAGATGACGATGGTGGGGGCGCCGGTGTCCACGTGGCGGGCGGTGGACACGCCCCCGACGTCCCAGCGGTCGCAGATCGCGAACAGCGGCAGCACACCGATGGCGGCGTGCTCCGCCGCGTGGAGCACACCCGGCCACGCATCGGGGACGAGGCCGAGGCCGGCGAGCACCTCCTCGGGCACGACCTGCCAGACGCCCCGGGTCTCCAGGGTGCTCGGCGGCAGGTCGAGGCCGACCCGCTCGATGCGCTCGCCCGAGGCCGCGTCCTTGCGCTCGTAGCCGGTGACGCGGGTGGTGGCGCTGATCGGCCCGACCGCGAGGTGCACCGGACCGACCGCCCGCGACCGGTCCTCGCCGAGGATGCGCAGGTCCATGCGGGTGATGGCGGTGGTCCAGGTGCTGCCGTCGTCGGGGACGACGACCGCACGGGCCCGATCGAGGTCGAGCTCGACGACCCGGTGGTGGCGGCCGGCGTGGACGTAGACGGCTCCCTCGTGGACGACCTCGCCGGCCCGACCCCGGTCCACGGTGCCGACCGGCGTGCCGTCGGGCGCCACGATCTTGACCTGGCCCGGCGACCCGGAGCGCAGGCCCACCCCGTCGACCGGCCACCCACCGCCGGTCCACACCGCCACCGGGGAGTCCGCCGACACCCGGCGGCGCCGCCCCCGCCCGCCGGCGGTGCCCACGCCCGGCGGACGCACGATCAGCTCGCCGCTGCCCGCCAGCCGGCACACCCCCTCGTCCAGCAGGCCGGGCCAGTAGCGGGCGTCGTCGTGGGTGAGGGGCAGCTCGAAGGCCGCGCAGCGCAGGTGGGGGTCGGCGACGAAGGGGTTGGCCGGGTTGATGACCGCCGGCTCGGGCGGTCGGGTGAAGAGCTCCTCGGGGTGGGCGGCGATCCACTGGTCGAGCTGATCGGCCCCGCACACCAGCACGGCCAGCGACTCCTGCTGGCGCCGGCCGGCCCGACCGACGCGCTGCCACAGGGAGGCGACGGTGCCGGGGAAGCCGTCGAGCACGCACGCGTCGAGACCCTCCAGGTCGATGCCGAGCTCGAGGGCGGAGGTGGTGACCACGGCGTCGAGCTCGCCCGCGGCCAGGGCGGCCTCGATCTCGTGGCGCTCCTCGGTGAGGAAGCCGCCGCGGTAGGCCGCCACGCGACCCCGCTGCGAGGCCGGCACCTGGCGCCGGACCCGGTCGGCCACCAGCTCGGTGGAGCGACGGCTCGGGCAGAACCCGATCGTGCGGCGCTCGGCTCGGACGAGGTCGGCCACGAGCCCGGCGGCCTCCCCGTGGGTGGAGGCCCGGGTGCCAGTGGCCTCGTCGAGCACCGGCGGGTTCCAGATGGCCATGACCCGCTCCCCCGACGGCGAGCCGTCGTCGGTGACGGCGGTGACGTCCACGCCGGTGAGCGCGGATGCCAGCGCCGCCGGCTCGCCGATGGTGGCCGAGGAGCAGATGAACACGGGATCGGCGCCGTAGTGGGCGGCGACGCGGCGCAGCCGGCGGAGCACGTGGGCGACGTGGGAGCCGAAGATCCCCCGGAACAGGTGGAGCTCGTCGACCACGACGTAGCGCAGGCGGGACAGGAACCGCATCCACCCGGCGTGGTGCGGGAGGATCCCGCAGTGGAGCATCTCGGGGTTGGTGAGCACCACGCTGGCGTTGCGACGGGCGTCGCCCCGCTCGGCCCGGCCGGTGTCGCCGTCGTAGGTGGCGGCCTGCACGCCCGGCAGGTCGAGCCCGGCGAGGGCACGGAGCTGGTCCTGGGCCAGGGCCTTGGTGGGGAACAGGCACAGCGCCGTGCCGGGCCGGACCGGGGCCGCGGCGGCCTCGCCGATCGCCGCCTGGTAGATCAACGACTTGCCCGACGAGGTGCTCGTGGCGGTGACCACCGAGCGGCCGGCGCGGACGAGGTCGAGCGCCTCGGCCTGGTGGGTGTACAGGCGCTCGACGCCGAGGCGCGCCGCGACGGCGGGCGGGAGCGGGGCGGCCAGGTCGGCCCACCGGGGCTCGGTGGCGGGCAGGCGCTCGACGTGGACGAGGCGGCCGGCGTCGGCCAGGTGCGGACCGTCGCGGTCGAGGAGCAGGTCGGCGCGCCGGCGCACGAGCGACTCGAGGTCGCTGGGATCGGAGCGATCGCCGGCCACGTCGGCGAGCGTACGCCCCCACCCCGACATCACGACAGGCCTGTAGTTCCAGCGCTGTGATCTGCCGGCCTGCAGCCGAGCGGGCGTCGACCGGTAGCGTGGTCGACTGCATGGAGCTGGAGATCCCTGACACCGACGTCGACGGCTGGACCGTCGTGGCGGCCTCCGGCGAGATCGACGTCGCCACCGCGCCCGCCCTGCGCGACCGGCTCACCGACCTCGTCGAGGCCGGTTCGACGCGCCTCGTCGTGGACCTCGAGGACGTCGACTTCATCGACTCCACCGGTCTCGGGGTGCTGGTCGGCGGGGTCCGCCGCGCCCGGGCCGAGGACGGCGACCTGCGACTGGTGTGCACGAACACGCGGATCCTGAAGGTCTTCGAGGCCACCGGCCTGCACGAGGTCTTCACGATCGGTTCGACGGTGGACGATGCCGTCGCGTCCGAGGCCCAGTAGGCGAACGCGGTGGCCGAGATCGTCCTCGAGATCCCCCCTCGGTTGGACTACCTCGCCGTCGTCAGGCTCGTCGTCGCCACCGCCGCCTCCCTCGACCCGCCGCTCCCCGATTCCCGCCTCGACGACCTGCGCCTCGCCGTCACCGAGGCGTGCAGCAACGCCATCAAGGCCCACCGGCCCGAGGCCGCCGACCAGCCCGTGGTCATCTCCTGCCACCTGGACGAGGACCTCTTCCGCGTCCAGATCCGCGACCGCGGCCCCGGCTTCGACCCCGATGCCCTCACCCGGCTCCCCGCCCCCACCGATCCGAACCGGCTGCAACACGAGTCCGGGCTCGGCATCCCCCTGATCAAGGTCCTCACCGACGACGTCACCTTCGAGCCAGCCGGCGACGGGACGATCGTCTCCATGACCCTCAAGCGTCCCACCGCCCCGCCGATCTGACAGCCCCTCGCTGCCGGATCCCCTGGGCGCCCGTGCCCCGAGGAACACCCATGTCCGAACGCCGCCTCACCACCATGCGCCGCCCCACGTGGAGCGAGCAGGACACGTTCGTCCCGCGCCTGTTCGTCCGCCCGTTCCAGCGCTTCATGCACGCCGAGGCCGGTGGCGCCGTGTTCATGCTGGCAGCTGCCGTCGCCGCGCTGATCTGGGCGAACTCCCCCTGGCACCACGCCCAGGAGACGCTCTGGAGCACCGACCTCTCCATCCACCTCGGCGGCCTGGCCCACCTCGACCTGACCCTCGAGCAGTGGGTCAACGACGCCCTGATGGCCATCTTCTTCTTCGTCGTCGGCCTCGAGATCAAGCGCGAGCTGGTCCACGGCGAGCTGCGCGACCCGAAGAAGGCGGCGCTGCCCGCCATCGCCGCGGTGGGCGGCATGCTCGTCCCAGCCGCCATCTTCATGGCCCTGAACGCCGGCACCAGCGGGTTCGACGGCTGGGGCGTGCCCATGGCCACCGACATCGCCTTCGCCGTCGCCGTCGTGAGCCTGGTCGGCAACCGGGTGCCCGCGGCCGCCAAGGTCTTCCTGCTCACGCTGGCCATCGCCGACGACATCGGTGCGATCCTCGTGATCGCGCTCTTCTACACGTCGAAGCTCAGCCTCGGGTGGCTGGCGATCGCCCTGGCCACCCTCGCCGTGGCCGAGATCTGCAAGCGCCAGCACGTGCGGGCCCTGCCGGTCTACATCGGCCTGGCCCTCTTCGCCTGGTACGCGTTCCACGAGACCGGCGTCCACGCCACCCTCGCCGGTGTCGTCCTCGGCCTGCTCACCCCCGCCTGGCCGTTCTACAACCCCGAGAACTTCTCCGAGGACATGTCGTCGCTCCTCGGCCACGGGACGGCGCTGGACTCCATCGAGCAGAACCTCGAGCAGTCACGGGGCAGCTCCACCTACGACGACGAGAGCTATGACGAGGCCACCTCGAGGTTGTCGGAGATGGAGCGGCTCGTGGCCGAGACCCAGTCCCCGCTCGACCGGCTCGAGAACAAGCTCCACCTCTGGGTCGCGTTCCTCATCGTGCCCCTGTTCGCGTTCGCCAACGCGGGCGTCCGGCTCTCCGACGAGGCACTCGACGGGCTGGCCTCCAACCGGGTCGTGCTCGGCATCGTCGCCGGCCTCGTCGTCGGCAAGACGGTGGGGGTGTTCACGTTCACGCTGCTCGGCCAGAAGCTCGGGCTCGGCACGCTTCCCGGCGGGGTCACCCAGCGCATGGTGCTCGGCCTGGCGATGACCGCCGGCGTCGGCTTCACCGTCGCGCTGTTCATCGCGTCGCTGGCCTACGCACCGGGGAGCCTGGCCACGGACTCGGCCAAGATCGGCATCCTGGCCGGCAGCGTCATCGCGGGCCTGCTCGGCTACGCCTTCCTGCGGTCCGGGCCGAGCCCGGATGCCGGCGACGACCCCGGACGGGTCAGCGAGCCGGCACCAGCGCTCGTCGACTGACCCTCGTCCTCGTCATGTATCTGTCATGAGATGGGACTTTTTCCGGACTTTTCGGACAGTGCTTGTCATGAGGGCGTCACGCTTGTAATGTGAACGCAACGTCGGATCGACGCAGGGCTTCGGCCCGGTCCCCGACCTCCACCCTCCCCGGGCATCGGGTGCTGGGCGGTTCGCACCGCCCGCCCGCCTCCGTCCAGTGGTCGATGCCCGGGTTGGAACTGCCTCACCGGCCCGGTCCTCTCTCCCTGACCGGGCCGGTGTCGCGTCCGGTCTCAGGCGTCGACGTCGCGCCGACCCTCGAGGGCCCGGCCGAGCGTGAGCTCGTCGGCGTACTCGAGGTCCCCGCCGACCGGGAGCCCGCTGGCGATGCGGGTCACCCGCACGCCGAGCGGCTTCAGCAGCCGGGCCAGGTACATGGCCGTGGTGTCGCCCTCGAGGTTCGGGTTGGTGCACAGGATGACCTCGACGACGGCGTCGCTGTCGATGCGGGCCAGCAGCTCGCGCACCTTGAGCTGGTCGGGACCCACGCCCTCCATCGGGTTGATGGCCCCACCGAGCACGTGGTAGCGGCCGCGGAACCCGCCGGTGCGCTCCACCGACACGATGTCCCGGGGCTCCTCCACGACGCAGACGACGGTGGCGTCCCGCCGGCCGTCCGCGCAGATCTGGCAGCGCGGCGCCTCGGACAGGTTGTGGCACACCTCGCAGAACCGGACGCGCTCCTTGGCCGTGACCACCGCCGAGGCGAGCGCGAGGGCGTCCTCCTTGGGCACCTTGAGCAGGTGGTAGGCGATGCGCTGCGCGGACTTCGGCCCGACGCCCGGCAGGCGCCCGAGCTGGTCGATCAGGTTCTGGACGGCGTCCGCGTGCACCCGCGCTCAGGCCTCGTCGTCGTGCTCGTCGCCGGGCTGGTCGTCGGGGCCGCCGAGGAGACCGCCGAGCATGGCGGACGGGTCGAACCCACCCATCGCCTGGGCGTGCACGCGGGCCGCCTGGGCGTGGACGTCGCGCAGGGCGGCGAGCACCAGGTCCTCGAGGCCCTCGACGTCGTCTGGGTCCACCACCGCCGGGTCGATGTGCACGGCGAGGACCTCGCCCCCGGCGGTCGCCTCGATGCGGACCATGCCACCGCCGGCGGTGCCCTCGACCTCCTGCTCGGCCGCAGCCTGGCTGGCGCTCATCGCCGCCTGGGCCTGGGCGAACAGGTCTCCGAGACCGCCGCCGCCCCCACCTCCGAGGCCACCCAGCAGGCCGCCGATGTCGGGGAGGCCGCCACCGGCCGCGTCGGGGTTCTGATCGCTCATCGGTCCTCCAGGAGCTCGGCGCCGGGGAAGGCGTCCTTCAGCTGGGCGATGCCGCCCGTGTCGGGGTCGGGTGCGTCGGTCAGCTCGTCGAGGTCGACGTCGTCGTCGATGTCCTCGTCGGCCGTCGCGGTGGTGCCGGCCGGGGCGGGGCGGGGCGCGGTGGCGGCGTCGCCGTCGACGACGAGGTCGAGGGGCACCGGGCGGCCGAAGCGGGCCGCGAGGGCCTCGAGCACCTCGTCGAGCTTCTCGGAGCAGTTCTTCAGGCTCGGTTCGTTGGGCACGGCGAAGCGGGCCGTGCGCTCGTCGCCCTCCACGAGGCGCCCCATCTTGTAGAGCGCCTTGGCCCGGCCCCGCAGGGCGCCGAGGACGTCGTCCCACGCCTCCGTGAGCTCGGCCAGGCTCGGCACGCCGCCCTCGGACGCAGGCGTTGGCGCGGGCTCCGGCGCAGGGGCCGCCTCGGTGGCGGGCGGCGGTGGCGGCGGGTCGGCGGGGGCCTCGCGCGGCGGCGCGGCCTCCTGCTGGCGGGCGCGCTTGACCCCACCCAGGCTCGGCCGGGACGACGCCGGCGCCGGGGTCGCAGGCTCGGGGGCCTCGGGGGCGGTGGCGTCGTGCTGGGCGAGTCGGGCCCGCGCCGCCTCCGCACCGCGCGGTGGCGTCGCCGGGCCGGTCGGGGCGGCAGCGACCGCGGCCTCGACGGTGGCGGCGGCCGCCGGTGCGCCGGTCTGGGGCTGGGCGGCCGGGGTCTGGTCCGCGGCCGGTGCAGACGGCGCGGCCGGCGCGCTCCCACCGCCGGAGGCGACCGCTCGTTCGAGCTGCTCGATGCGACGGACCAGGGCGTCGAGGTCGCCGGCAGCTTCGGGACGGGCGATCTGGACGAGCGCGACCTCGAGGGGGATGCGCGGGTCCGGCGCGTGGCGCATCTCCACGACGGCGGTGCCCACCGCCTCCAGCGCCCGCGTGAGCGACGCCGGCCCGAGCGCCTGGCTGACGTCGCGCGCGCGGGTCATCGCCCGGTCCGTGAGCCCGCCGGCGGGCGCGCCCATCGCCACGAGGAACGCGTGCCGGAGCGACTCGATGAGCTGCTCGGCCAGCACGCGGGGATCGCGTCCGGCCCGCACCGATGCGTCCACGGCGACCAGGGCGCCCCCGGCATCGCGACGGCCGAGGGCATCGACGAGGTCGTCGACGGAGCTGTCGGCGACCGAGACCCCGCCGGCCGCGGCCACCTGGTCGAGGGCGGAGAGCGTGTCCCGGGCCGAACCACGGCCGGCCTGCACGACGTGGTCCACGACGTCGTCGTCCAGCTCGAGGCCGGCGTCGGCGATGACGTGACGGACGTGGGCAGCGAGCACGTCGGCAGAGAGGAGGTTGAACTCGAAGTGCTGGGTGCGGGACCGGATGGTGGGCAGCACCTTCTCCGGCTCGGTGGTGGCCAGCACGAACACGACGTGCTCCGGCGGCTCCTCGAGCGTCTTCAGCAGCGCGTTCGACGCCGCCGTCGAGAGCATGTGCACCTCGTCGAGGACGTACACCTTGCGGTTGCCGCTGGTGCCCATCGAGACCCGGCCGAGCAGATCGCGCATGGCGTCGACGCCGTTGTTGGACGCGGCGTCGAGCTCCTGGAGCCAGTCGACGTGGCGCCCCTCCTCCACCGCCTTGCAGTTGGCACAGGTGGTGTCGGGCTCGCCGTCGACGGGGTGCTCGCAGTTGAGGACCTTGGCGAGGATGCGAGCCGTCGAGGTCTTGCCGGTGCCGCGGGGACCCGAGAACAGGTAGCCCTGGGCGACGCGCCCCTCGCGCACGGCGTTGCGCAGCGCCCGGGTCACGTGCTCCTGACCCAGCACCTGCTCGAACGTCTGCGACCGGTAGCGGCGGTAGAGGGACTGGTACGCCATGCGATCGCCGACCCTACCGGTACCCGGGCCCCGGCCCGCCGACGGATGCGGAGCATCCGTCAACGAACTCGGAAGTCCCGCAAGGGACTGAGAGTTCGCCTGCTCCGAGGGTGACGGCCAGGCGATCTGCGGCGCATCACAGACTCCGCTGAGAGCTGCTGCCTTCCGGCCCTGACTCGGTTCACGGGCTGCGATCGCACAGGACCCGGCCGCCACCTTCGGAGCAGGCGTCCCGACACTGTATCGTCTCTGGTCCCGATGGAGGGGTGCGAGAGCGGCCGAATCGGCACGATTGGAAATCGTGTGTGGGGAAACTCACCGAGGGTTCAAATCCCTCTCCCTCCGCCGAAGCACCGATGGCCCGGCCTGCTGGTCGGGCCATCGGCGCGTCCGGCGCACGCCCGGGACGAGCGCCCGGACGGCCCCAGCGCCGTCCGGCTCGTCCGCCCGCTGCTGGTCCTTCGACGGCCGTGGTCGGGCTTCCTCCCGGTGCCGGTACCGTCGCCGCCGTGCCGGGCACCGCGAACCACACCGACGACGAGCTGATGGCGCTGGCGCTGGCCGAGGCCCGCCTCGCAGCCGAGGCAGGCGAGGTCCCCGTCGGCGCGGTGGTGGTCGTCGACGGCGAGGTCGTGGCCCGGGCGCACAACCGCCGCCAGGCCGACCACGACCCCAGCGCCCACGCCGAGCTGCTCGCGCTGCGGGCCGCGTGCGCGGCCGCAGGCTCCTGGCGGCTGCCCGGCGCGCAGGTCGTGGTGACCCTCGAGCCCTGCCCGATGTGCGCCGGCGCCCTCCTCGCGGCGCGCGTCGACCGGGTCGTCTTCGGCGCGCCGGACCCCAAGGCTGGCGCCCTCGGGTCGCTGTACAACCTCGGCGCCGACCCCCGCCTGCCCCACGAGCTCGAGGTCCGCGCCGGCGTGCAGGCCGAGGAGTGCGGCGCCCTGCTCGCCGACTTCTTCGTCGAGCGCCGCTGACCCCTTGGGAGGGGCCGCGGCCGGTTCGCTACCCTCCAGAACTCCCAGGAGGGATGCCAGAGCGGACGAATGGGACGGTCTCGAAAACCGTTGAGGCCTTCGGGTCTCCGTGGGTTCAAATCCCACTCCCTCCGCCAACGGAACTGCTGGTCAGCTCGGGATCCCGCACGAGGGCGCCCGCTGGCCAGCAGATCTCGTTTTGGGCTGCCATGGGCGCCGCCCATGCGTGTGGAGCGGCCCAGAACGGTCGGTCCCGGTCGAGGCGGTGACTCGGTGGGGTAGGAACCCGGCTGCGGTGCGCCGGTCGCGCACCGTCCGCACCCCTCGACGCACCAGCACACACCTCCGGGAACACGTGGATCTCGACATCTTCCTCATCGGCTTCGGCACGGTCATCGTGCTCGGCGTGCTCTACGACCTCGGCGCGACGACCATCTCCCTCAGCGCGGTCCGGGGTCCGCTCTCGGGCCGGGTCGCGTCGCTGGTGTGGGCGGTGGGCAACCGGTCCCGCAGCGAGCGACGACGGCTGCAGCGGATCACCGGACCGCTGCTGCTGGTCTCCATCCTCATCGGCTGGTTCGTCGGGCTGACGATCGGCTGGACCCTGATCTTCAGCGCCGACGGCGCCCTCACCAGCACCGCCGAGCCCGAGCAGCAGTCGTCCCGCGTCCGCTGGATCGACGCGCTCTTCTTCGTCTTCGGGCGCCTCGTCGGCACCGGTTCGTCGAACCTGGAGCCGGACGAGGCCGGCTGGTCCACGGCGGTCGCCCTGCTCACGCTGTCCGGGGTCATCCTGCTCACGCTCGTCATCGCATGGATCCTCCCCGTCGTCGCCGCCGTCGTGCAGAAGCGGGCGCTCGCCTCGAAGATCTCCGCACTCGGCGCTTCGCCGCAGGGGATCATCTGCCACAGCTGGACCGGCCGCGACCTGGGCGACCTGAACCTGCACCTCCTGCCCCTGATCGGCGAGCTCACCATCCTCGCCCAGCGCCACCTGGCGTACCCGGTGATCCACTACTTCCACAGCTCCGACGGCCGCACCGCGGTCGGTCCCCAGATCGCCGCGCTCGACGAAGCCCTCACGCTCATCGCCGCCGGCGGTCTCGACGACGTCGACCGCGGCACCGGCCTCGACGTGTCCGTGACCCGACCGCTGCGCCAAGCCGTCAGCGACTACCTGTCCACGTTGGAGTACGTGTTCATCGTGCCGTCGAAGACGACGCCGGACCCTCCCGCGTTCGATCGACTGGTCGAGGAAGGCATCGTCGACGGCGAGGCGATGCGTGCCGAGCTCGCCGAGCGGATGCGGGACATCGGCACCCGTCGGGCGCTGCTGCGGGGCTACGTGGAGCACGACGGTTGGACCTGGGCCGCGGTCGACCGCGACGTCGACGCCGAGGAGGAGGATCCCGAACAGACCGACTGAGCGGGTGCCGGAGGAGGAACCGGGCGAGGCCAATACCCTCGTCCCGTGCGACAGGGCCCCCACGCGATGATGCCGAGCGATGCGTCCGCCGTCGACGGCGCGTCCCTCGACCGCTCCATCGTGCGGCGGGTCATGGAGTTCGCCCGGCCCTACAAGGTCCAGATCATCGGGTTCCTGGCTGCGATCATCACCGCAGCCATCCTCGGCCTCGCCCCGCCGCTGCTGTTCAAGTGGATCCTCGACGACGCCATCGCCGACGGCGACAAGGGCCGCCTCTCCCTCCTGGCCGGCCTGGCGGTCGCCGCCGCCGTGGCCGACTCCGGCCTGTCGCTGGTGGAGCGGTGGCTCTCGTCCCGCATCGGCGAGGGGCTCATCTTCGACCTGCGGGTGCGCGTCTTCGACCACGTCCAGCGCCTGCCCGTCGCCTTCTTCACCCGGGCCCAGACCGGCGCGCTGGTGTCGCGGCTCAACAACGACGTGATCGGCGCCCAGCGCGCCCTCACCGGCACGCTCGGTTCGGTGGTGTCCAACGTGGTGGTGCTCGTCACGACGGTCGCGGCGATGGTCGCCCTCGAATGGCGCCTCACGCTGTTCACCATCGCCCTGCTCCCGGCGTTCCTCATCCCGGCCCGGCGGGTCGGCACGCGGCTGCAGGCCATCAGCCGCGAGCAGATGGAGCGCAACGCCCGGATGAACTCGACCATGACGGAGCGCTTCGGCGTGGCCGGGGCGATGCTGGTCAAGCTGTTCGGCCGCCACGACGACGAATCCGACCGCTTCGCCGACGACGCCGCCGGGGTGCGCGACGCCGGCGTGCGCAGCGCCGTGCTCAGCCGGGTCTTCTTCTCCGCCATCGCCCTCGTCGGGGCCCTCGGGATCGCCGCCGTGTACTGGTGGGGCGGCATCCTCGTCATCGACGGCGCCATCACCCTCGGCACGCTCGTCGCCCTCGCCGCCCTCGTGCAGCGGATCTACCAGCCGCTCACGGCCCTCACGAACGCCCGCATCGACATCATGACGGCCTTCGTCTCCTTCGACCGGGTGTTCGAGGTGCTCGACATCCGCAACCCGATCGAGGACCGCCCCGGCGCCCAGGACCTCACCGACGTGCAGGGCCGGGTCGACTTCGACGGCGTCTGGTTCACCTACCCGACCGCCCAGGACGTCTCGGTGCCGTCGCTGGCCGGCGCCGTGCCGGACCACGACGCCTCGTCCGGGCCGGTGCTGAAGGGCATCGACGCGCACATCGAGCCGGGGCAGCTGGTCGCCATCGTGGGCCCGTCCGGTGCCGGCAAGACCACCCTCACCTCGCTGCTCCCCCGCCTGTACGACGTGGACTCGGGTGCGGTGCGCATCGACGGACACGACGTCCGCGACCTCACCCAGGAGAGCCTGCGCCTGGCCATCGGCGTCGTCAGCCAGGACCCGCACCTGTTCCACGACACCATCGCCGGAAACCTGCGCTACGCCCGACCCGACGCCTCCATCGACGAGCTGCGCGCCGCGTGCGAGGCGGCCCGCATCCACCACGTGATCGCCGGGCTGCCCGAGGGCTACGACACCGTCGTCGGCGACCGCGGCTACCGCATGTCCGGCGGCGAGAAGCAGCGGCTGTCGATCGCTCGCATGCTCCTCAAGGACCCGGCCATCGTCATCCTCGACGAGGCCACCAGCCACCTCGACTCCGAGAACGAGGCCGCCGTGCAGGACGCCCTCGCCGAGGCGCTCGTCGGGCGGACCTCGTTGGTCATCGCCCATCGCCTGTCCACCATCACGACGGCCGACCAGATCCTGGTCGTCGACGACGGCCGGGTCGTGGAGGCCGGACGCCACGACGACCTGGTGGAGTCCGGCGGCCTGTACGCCGACCTCTACCGCACGCTGGTGCGGGGTGGCGAAGTCCCCATGGACCTCCCGGGTCTCGGCCCTTCCTGACTACCCGCCCGGCAGCCAGGACAGGTCGGCGTCACGGCAAGAGACGGGCGTCCGATCGCGGAGGATGAGTTCGCCGGCTCGGCAGCGCTCCAGCGTCCGCCCTGCGCGCATGAGCGGTCGGTGGTTGCCGTCAGCGGCCAGCAGTCTCGCGCGCTGACGGCAAACAGGTCGTCCTCCTGGTCTGTGCGGAGCGTGGTGGCGAGAGCATCACCGGCCGCGACCAGAAGGGGCGTTCGGTGGTGCGCTCTCGGTGGGGACGAAGCCCGTGTTGCGATGCTGTTCCTCGGGCGGCGGACACGGTTCGCTCGACCCGAACCGGTCTGTGCGCCGGGGCTGTGGGTAGGGTCGTCGGATGGTCCTGGGGCGACGACCCGCGTCTTTTGCGCTGTTGGTGCTCGCCGCCTTCGCGCTGGTCGTGACCTCGGGTGCGCCGCGGGGGATGCTGCGAGCCGTTGCGGTCAGCGAGCTCGATGAACGGCCGACCCCGTCCTCGGTCGTGACCATGTCGGAGTCGGACGGGACCGACGTGCGGTTGCCCAGCGTTCGCGTGTCGATCGCCCGGGAGGACGAAGAGGCCTCAGGCGATGTGCAGACCGAGTGGGCGACAGCCTCCGGCCTCTTCCTCGTCGAGGACGTCGAAGAACTCGACGCACCCCTCGCAGACGAACCGGCCCCCTTCCTGGGCCACATCCCTGCGCGCGCCTGGGGAGATCGCGCGCCTCCGACGCCGTCGTTCTGACCGCTCCGGGCACGGCTTCGCCGTCGCTCGGGCCAGATCCGACGACAGCGACAGGAGGCCTTGATGCCCGACAATGCAGAGCGCGGCTGCGCGCTCCACATCCTCGTTCCCAGTGATTCCGAGAGTTCCCCAGACGCATCGAACCTGCTCGCAGCCTTGGGGAGCCGGCTCTGCCAGGTCCACGTGCTCGGCTGGGCTCTGAGCGCGGAACCCGATGCTGCCTGCGTCCGGCGGGCTGCGACCGTCGCCGCCGAGGTTGAGGCGGCCACCGGCACGTGGCCCTCCTACACGGAGCTGATCGGCAGCGACGTGATCGTCGCTGCTCATCCCGACATCGACGACCTGGTCACGATCAGTGTCGGCAGCCACCGGTCGCTACGGGCGGCGGCTCGTCGGGTCTCGGTGCGCAGCGGGGCACACCTCGCCCTGGTACCGGCACGTGCGCTAACGGACCGTGAGGTGAGCAGCGATGTGGGTTGAGCAGACGACACCGAGCATCGTGCTGGCGACCAACGGGTCACCGGCGTGCCGCCGAGCAACGGTCCGTGCTGGGAGGTTGTTCCAGCACACACGGCTCCTCGCCGCGGTCGTGCTCCCCGAGGGGGTCGACGTCAACGACGATGCCGCGACGATGCACGGATCAGCGGTGCGCCGTGCGCTCGCCGATGCGCACTTGCACGCCGCAGCCGAGACGTTGGCCGAGGTTTGTGACGTCCTGGGTCCTCGTGCGCGTGCGGTCATCCTTGACGGCGACCCGGCAGCGGCACTGATCGGCCTCGCGAGGAGCGAGGCGGCCGACGCGATCGTCGTCGGCTCGCTGCACAAGGCCAGAGACCGGACCTTGACCCGAACCATGTCAGACGACCTGGTTGCCGGGGCGCCCTGCCCGGTGATCGAGCTCGGTCGCTGAGCGCACCGGGTCCCGCGCTCCGGCGCGTCCTACAGAAGCCGCCATCGACGATCACCAACTGGAAGGATCGACATGGAGATCACCACCGACCGCAGAGACGACTACGTGGTCTGCCGTCCCCACGGAGAGCTCGACGCCTACACCGCAGACGAGCTCTGCGACAGCGTCGCTGCCATCACGAACCCGGACATCGTCGTCATCGACCTGTCGGAGGTGTCGTTCATGGATTCGACCGGCCTCGGGCGTCTCATCGGCGCGGTCCGCCGCACCGGCGACGCCGGCGGCGATGTCGCCGTCTGCTCGCCGAGTCCGTTCCTGCACCGACTCCTGGAGACGGTCGGGTTCGACCGGATCGTGCCCGTCACGGACACTGTCGATGGTGCCGTCGAAGACATCCGGTCTCGCCGATGAGCTCCGGCATGTTCACAGGCTCGATCGACGGAACGATGCTCGCGGTCTCGGTTCCGTTCGAGGATCCGGCGCTGGTGCTCACCGCGCTCTTCTTCGTCGTCTTGCTCGGGCCGGTCATGGCGACGCTGCTGCGCGTACCCCCGATCATCGGGCTCATCGCCGGCGGTGTCCTGCTCGGCCCGACCGGACTCGGATGGGTGGAGCGGGCAGGAGCCGTGGATCTGCTCGGCGGCGCCGGACTGCTGTTCTTGATGTTCATGGCGGGCGTCGAGCTCGACCTCGACGACTTCACCGACAACCGCGGCGCCGCAGGCCTGTTCGGCGTCGCGACCTTCCTCGTCCCCATGGTCGCCGGTACGGCAGTGCACCTCCTGCTGGGCTTCGACACCATGGCAGCGCTGCTGCTCGCATCTGCGTGGGCATCACACACGCTGCTGGCGTATCCGATCTTCCAGCGGCTCGGGGTCGTGACGAACCGAGCCGTGTCCACAGCCGTGGGTGCGACCATCATCACCGACGTCGCTGCACTGCTCGTGCTGGTGGTCGTGGTCGCCGCCGCTGGTGGCGACCTCGACGTTGCCTTCATCGCCACCCTCGTCCCGTCGGTCGTCGCCGCCTTCGCCCTGATCCTTCTCGGCCTGCCTCGGCTCGCGGCCTGGTTCTTCCGACGAGCCGGGCGAGACCGCATCACGCGGTTCCTGTTCGTGGCTGCTGCGCTCTACGGCTCGGCGGCCATTGCTGAGATCGCCGGGGTCGAGGCCATCATCGGCGCCTTCCTGGCCGGACTTGCACTGAACCGGCTCATCCCCGCCGGTGGGCTGCTCATGGAGCGGCTCGAGTTCTTCGGGGGAACGTTCCTCATCCCGATCTTCCTCATCTCGGTGGGGATGCTCGTCGACGTGGGCGAGCTCGTCGACAGCGAGACCCTGGGGCAAGCCGCCGGCTTCTGCGCCATCGTCGTCTTCGCCAAGCTCGCTGCCGCCGCCTTCGCCGGCCGAGTCCTGCGGTTCGACCGCACCGAGGTCTGGTCGATGTTCTCCCTGTCCGTCGCCCAAGCTGCGGCCACGCTGGCCGCCGTGTTCGTCGGTCTCGAGGCCGGCATCGTGGAGGAGCGCACGGTCAACGCCGTGGTCGTCGTCATCCTCGTCACCAGCCTGCTGTCCTCTGTCGCCGCCGCTCGCTTCGGCCCACAGCTACCGGCGCCTCCGGTGAAGGAGCTGACCATCGGCAAGCGGGTCCTCGTCGGGGTCGCCGACCCCGACGCTGCAGTGGGCACCATCGACCTGGCGACCCGCCTGGCGGCACCGGAGAGCGGTGAAGTGCTGCCCGCCCAGATCCTCGATCTCGAGGCCCGGCCTGCCGACGTCCTCGCCCGGCGCACAGCGATGGTCGACGCATACGAACCGACGATTCTCGGGGCAGGCGCCGAGGCCACGCCCATCATCCGGCTCGATCTCACACCGAACGCCGGGCTGCTCCACGCGGCCGTCGAGCAAGGCGCCACCTGCCTGGTCCTCGGCTGGCGGGGCTACACCACCCGACGCGACGCCGTCCTTGGCGAACAGCTGGACGTCCTCCTTGCGCTGTCACCGATCCCCGTGCTCGTACATCGCGGCGGTGCCGAGTCCGGCGTACGACGCGTCGTCCTCGCCGTCGACCATGCCGACCTCACCCCGTCGGGTCGGCGGACCCTCGATCTCGGGCTGCTGCTCGCTGCGCGGCTCGCCGCCAGCCAAGGGGTTCCGTGGCTGGTGGTCACGCCGGCCGACGCCCCGGTCATCGCCGAGGTGGAGGACCTCCACCTCCGACCGGAGATCGCCGTCGACACCCGGCCGCTCCACGTCGCTCTCCCCGACGTCGTCGAAACCTCAGACCTACTGGTGATCGGCATCCCACGGGCCCTCGACGGTCTCGGGGCCGGCGTCACCCGCGTTGCACGAGCCGTACCGAGCTGCCGCATGGTCGCCGTCGCCGCCCGCTGAGATCGAGCGCCCCTCAACGGCAACGAGGACCCCTGCAGGACCACCGGCGACGCCTGCGTCACGGTGCTGCGTCCAATGCAAGAGGGTAGGGGACAGACCACGCGACCCAAAGAGGTGTCATCATGACCATCACCGGTAAGCGCCTGTTGTCCTCGAGCGGTGAAGACATCGGGGAGGTCAAAGACGTCGTAGGCCTCGGAGCAGATGGTCCGGGCTGGGTCGCGGTGAAGACCGGCCTTCTCTCGCAGCGACTCGTGCCGTTCAGCAGGATCGACCAGACCGGCGACCAACTGCGGACCGACCTCGACGTCGACGACATCAAGTCCGCGCCGAAGGTGCCCACGCACGTCGAACCGGTCGGCGAAGACCTTGACCTTCTTCGCGCCCACTACGGCGCCGGCACACCGGCGGCGCCGGACGACCGAACGCGACGCCACGTGTGATTCGACTGCTACCGATCTACGCACTGGAACCACCGCATCGGTTCCATTGCCGCCATCAGCCGCCGCGCAGGGATCTGGGCGTTCTGTTACGCCAGAAGGCGTCGCTCGGTCGCTCCGTAGACGCAACCGATGTGCCGCTCGCGGACACGGCTTCAGTGGCCCGGATCGCCGGCGGCTGTCGCAGCTATCTGGCGATCGGCCGCGAGCAGCGCTACGTCCATGGCGACGCTCGGTGGCCGCCGGAAGTCCAGGCGCTCGGCTGTGCCGCGCACGGCGATGGGGCGATTTCGTGCGGCTCTCCTCATCGGACCTCCGGTGACCTCCGAAGAGCCGGTACTACGGCGTTCGAGATCGTGCGCCGAGGCGCCGACAGCGCCGAGCTCTGGACTGCCCACAGACGGGCTCGACGAGAAGTCGTCACTCTGGTGCTCGAAGCCGCCCTCGGCCTGGCGCCGGGCGCGACGAGGGGCCGGAGCTCCGCCGGCCCCGGCCCCTCACGCAGGATCCTGCGCTGATCAGGGCGTGGGCAGCCCCGGGAGCTCGGGGAGCCCCGGCGCCTCGCCACCCTCGGGTGGCAGGCAGAGCGAGACCGGCTCGCCGTTGCCCTGGATGCTGATGTCGAGGTCGATGCAGAGGCTCGGCGAAGCGGGAGCCTCCTCCTCGTGCTCATCGGCCATCGCCTGGGGGGCGAGCACCAAGCCCCCGACGAGGGCGGCTCCGGCGGTGGTGGCGATGATGGCGTGGCGTCGACGCATGTGGGTCGGTGTCCTCCTGTCGGTGCCGGCACCCGGCGTGCCGGTCGTCCCCGAGGGAACGTCGGAGGTGAACCGACCTTGCGGTCGATCGCGCAGAAACCTCAGAGGTTGTCGCGCAACCAGGCCAGGTCGTCCTTGCGGCCCACGTCGGCGGTCTCGCAGATCACGGGGGCACCGGCGCTGCGCACGACGTGGAGGATCGCCTCGGGGTCGATCTGGCCCTTGGTGAGGTTCTCGTGGCGGTCCCGGCCCGACCCGCACTCGTCCTTGGAGTCGTTGCAGTGCACCAGGTCCACCCGACCGGTGATGCCGACGATGCGCTCGACCGCCTCCACCAGCTCCTCGCCTGCCGCCCACGCGTGGCAGGTGTCCAGGCAGAAGCCGATGCCGGTGTCGGCGATGTGGTCCCAGAGCCGGGCGATGGTGTCGAAGTGGCGGGCCATGGCGTGGTCGCCGCCCGCGGTGTTCTCCAGGTAGACGGGCATGTCGGTCTCGAGGCTGTCGAGCGCCTTGCGCCAGCGCACGAAGCCGTCGGCCTCGTCGTCGTCCTCGGTGATGTGGCCGCCGTGCACGATGACCGCCTTCGCCCCGATGTCGGTTGCGGCGTCGCAGGTCTGCTGCAGGATCTTGCGGCTCGGGATGCGGACCTTGTTGTTCGGCGACGCCACGTTGATCAGGTACGGGGCGTGGACGTAGATCGGGATGTCGGCGGCCTTGAGCGCGTCGGCGTCCTCCCGGGGCTTGGGCTTCTTCCACGACTGCGGGTCCCCGAGGAAGATCTGCACGCACTCGGCACCTTCGGCAGCGGCCGCGCCGAGCGGGTCATCGGGGGCGACGTGGCTTCCGAGGAGCAGGTCCGACATGGTCCCGACGGTAGTGGGGGTTGGGCCCGGCGCCGACCCGACGGGCACGATGCACCGTCGTGGACGATCGAACCCGGCGCCGCCGGATCCACCGCCAGGCGCTCTCCATCTCCCTGGCCCTCGCGCCCTTCGGGATCGTGTTCGGCGTGGCCTGCGTCGAGGCCGGGCTCGGCATCGCCGAGGCGGTCGGGTTCTCGGCGATCGTGTTCACCGGATCAGCCCAGTTCGCCGCCGTCGGGGTGCTCGGGGACGGCGGGGGCGCCCTCGCCGCGATCGGCGCCGGCCTCCTGCTGAACATCCGGTCCCTGGCCTTCGGGGTGCTCCTCGCTCCCTCGCTCACCGGTCGGGTCGGCACCCGAGCCCTGCTGGCCCAGCTGGTGATCGACGAGTCGACCGCCGTGGCCACCGTCCAGGACGAGCCCCGCTGGCGGCGCTACGGCTTCCTCGCCGGAGGCCTGGCCGTCTTCGCCGTGTGGAACCTGACCACCGTCGCCGGCGTGCTGCTCGCCTCCGTGGACGACGGGTTCATCACCGACCTGGGCTTGGACGCCGCCGCGCCCGCGGCCTTCCTCGCGCTCCTGTGGCCTCGCCTCGTCGGCGACGGCGGGCGCGAGGGCCGGCGCATCGCGATCGCCGGCGGCCTCGTCGCGGCCGCCGCCGTGCCGTTCGCACCCCCGGGCATCCCGATCCTGCTGGCGGGCCTCGGCGTCCTGGCCGCCCGCACCACGCGCGAGGTGCCCTCGTGAGCACCTCGGTCGTCGTCATCATCGGCCTCGGGCTCGGCACGTACGCGCTGAAGGCGGCTGGGCCGCTGCTCCTCGGCGGCCGCCGCCTGCCGACGGCGGTCGAGCGGATCGCGCAGCTGCTCCCGGCCGCGCTGCTGGCATCGCTCGTGGTCGTGAGCACGGTGGCGGGCGACCGGGCGCTCGTGGTCGACGCCCGCCTCGCCGGCGTCGTCGCCGGTGGGGTGGCGCTGCGCCTGCGGGCGCCGTTCATCGTGGTCGTCGCCGTGGCGGTGGCTGTCACCGGGGTCGTGCGCGCCCTCCTCGGCTGAAACCGACGTGCGCCGAGCACCCCGCGTCGCCTTGGCTGCCCGGCCGTGACCCCCGACGAGGCTCCCTTCCCCGCCACCGAGCGGACCACGATCGGCCGCAGCCCCGACCGCGGCACCCGCGACCGGCGCGTGGCCGAGGCGATCCTCGACGAGGGGGTCCTCTGCCACGTCGGGGTCACCACCGACCACGGCCCCGTCGTCATCCCCACCACCTACGCCCGCCGCGGCGACGAGCTCCTGATCCACGGCTCACCGGCGGCGAGCTGGCTCCGGGCCACCGGCAAGGGGACCCCGGTGTGCGTCACCGTCACCATGGTCGACGGCCTCGTGCTGGCCCGCAGCGCCTTCCACCACTCGATGAACTACCGGTCCGTGGTCGTCTTCGGTCAGGCCGAGCCCATCACCGACCACGGCGAGAAGGCGGCCGCGCTCGACGCCATCGTCGAGCACATCGTGCCGGGCCGCACCGCCGAGGTCCGCCCCATGCGCGACGACGAGGTCCGCGGCACCCTCGTGGTGCGCCTCCGCCTCGACGAGGCGTCCACCAAGATCCGCGCGGGCGGCCCGATCGACGACGACGACGACCTCGACCTGGTCGACGTGTGGGCCGGCGTGATCCCCGTGCGGACGGCGTTCGGCGAGCCTGAACCGGACGAGCTGTCCGAGGCCCTGCCCACGCCACCGAGCGTGGTCGACTACGGCCGATGACGGCGACGCGGCGACGGGAGCTCACGGGGTGGGTGGCCGGCGTCCTCGCCCTCCTCACGACCGCCACCACGTTCCTGGGCTGGGGCCGGTCCGGGCAGCGCACCCGCACGAGCTACGAGCTGGTCGACGTCGCGGGCCGGGCCGGCGTCCTCGACGACGACGTCGCGTGGGCCGCGGCGCTGTGGTTCCTCGTGCCCGCGGTCTGCGGGGCCGCACTGGTCGTCCTCGCCGCACATCGACACGCGATCGCCGGTGCGCTCATGACTACGCTGGGTGCGCTGGTGAGCACGGGCGCGATCCTGGTCGACCGGTCACCACTCGTCGCCGAGCCGGCGGTCGGGGTGGCCGTCGGGCTCGGTCTTGCCACGGCTCTGAGTGGAGTCGCCGTGCTCGTCACGGCACGGAAGGAGACGGCGGGATGACCGATCGACCCGAGGACCTGGGCATGCCGGGGGGACCCCCCACGGAGCCGCCGCCCCCGCCACCGCCCCCGGCCGGGACGGTCACCCTCGACTCCGAGACGCAGGTCCGCTCCGGTGGCATCGGCGGCCGCATCGCCGCCGGCGCCGTCGGCCTGGTGCTGCTGGTCGGCGGCGTGGCCTTCGCCGCCACCCAGCTGGGCAGCGACGACGGGGCGAGCGACCCCGAGGCCGCCGTCGTCGAGCTGTTCGACGCCATCGCCGACGAGGACGTCCTCGGCATGCTCGCCACGCTGGACCCCGGCGAGCGCGACGCGCTGTCCCAGCCGGTCGAGCGGTTCTTCGGCGAGCTCGAGCGCCTCGAGGTGCTCGACGACTCCTTCGAGCTCAGCGGGGTCGCCGGGATCGACCTCGGGTTCGAGGACCTGACCTTCCGCACCGAACCCGTGCGCGACGACCTCACCCGCGTCTACCTCACCGGGGGCACGGCGACCTTCGCGGTGGACACCGACGAGATCCCCGTCGGCGAGTTCCTCACCGACACCTTCGACCGCTTCGGCGTGGAGTACCAGGGCGTCCAGGAGTCCGACTCCGACACCATCGACCCCAGCGAGGCCGATGACACCTTCCTCGTCGCACGCGACACCGGCGACGGCTGGCGGGTCAGCCTGGGGTACACCGCGATGGAGGCCGCCCGGGTCGCGCAGGGCGCACCCATGCCCGCCGCCGGCGGCGGGCTCACCGCCATCGGCGCCGACACGCCCGAGGAGGCCGTCGAGGGCTTCCTGCTGGCGGCGACCGGCATCGACATCGAAGGCGTCGTCGCCCGGCTCTCCCCCGGCGAGCTGCGCGCCGTGCACGACTACTGGCCGGTGCTCGTCGGCGGCGACGATCTCCCCACCGCCGCGGACGTCCCGGCCGACATCGAGCTCGTCGACCTGTCGCTGCGGTCCTCCACCGACGGCGATCGGGGGCAGGTGTTCATCGACAGCATCGGCGTCGACGTGACCACCGAGGACTTCGAGGGCGGCGCCACCATCGCCGACGGCTGCATCGAGGTCCGGGGCGACATCCGCGAGGAGATGGAGGCCGCCGAGCTGGAGCTGCCGGACGGCCCGATCTGCCGGGACGACATCGAGGCCCTCCTCGAGGACGCCGCGGGCGACATGGGCAGCGCGAACATCTTCGGTTTCGGAGGCATGGAGGGCCTCATGATGGGCGAGGGCGAGGCGCCCGAGCTCGGCATCACCGTGGTCCGCATCGACGGCGACTGGTTCGTCGCCCCCATCGGGACCTGGGCCGACGTCGGCCTCGCCGTGCTCGAGACCATCGATCGCGAGGACCTCGACGCCATGGTCGACGGCGTCGAGGAGTTCTTCGGCAGCAGCTTCTTCGGGGGCGGCATGCTCGGCGGCGGCTTCGTCCCACCCGGGATGACCGACGAGTTCGACGAGTTCGACGACTTCGACGACGAGTTCGGCTTCGGGGAGACCGAGGTCGAGACCTTCGAGGAGCCCGGCGGCCCGATCGGGGGGAACGACCTCGATGCCACGCTGGCCGACATGGTCTCCGTGTTCACCGGCGACCCGGACGTGGCGGCGTGCACGCTCGAGCAGCTCCGGCTCCAGGCGAGCACCGAGCAGCTGTTCGAGCTCGCCGACGCCTACGAGTTCGAGTACGAGCCGTCGCTCGAGGCCCAGGACGTCCTGTTCGGGGCCCTCTCCGCCTGCGGCGGCTAGGCCTGGAGGCTTCTCCCGCAGGTGGTGCCAGACTCGGCGCCGTGCAGCTCCCTGCCGGCTTCCGGGCCCACACCGCCAACGTCGGGATCAAGGACGACACCACCGACTTCGCCGTCATCGCCGCCGAGCGACCCTGCTCGGCGGCCGCGGTGTTCACCCGCTCCCGCTTCTCCGGGCCGAGCGTCACCCTGTCCCGGGGGCACGCAGGTGACGGGCGCCTCCAGGCGGTGGTGGTCGTGTCCAAGAACGCCAACGTGGCCACCGGGCCCGACGGCGACGCCGACGCGCTCGAGCTGGTCGAGGGGGTCGCCCACGCCCTCGGTTGCGAACCCACCGACGTGCTCGTCGCCTCCACCGGGGTGATCGGCCGCCGGTACCCGATGGACCGCATCCGTCAGCACCTGGCGTCGATGCCCGCACCCCGGTCCACGGATGCCGATGCCGTCGCCGAGGCGATCATGACCACCGACACCCACCCGAAGACGGCCCGGGCCACCCTGGCGACGTCCACCGGTGGCGAGGCGAGCGTGGTGGGGATCGCCAAGGGGGTCGGCATGATCGAGCCCGACATGGCCACGATGCTCGCCTTCGTGCTCACCGACGCCGAGGTCGACGCCGCCGTGCTCGACCGGACGTTCCGGGCGGTCGTGGAGCGGACGTTCAACGCCCTGTCCGTGGACACCGACACCTCGACCTCCGACACGGCGGCCGTGCTGGCGAGCGGCCTCGCCGGGCCGGTGGACGACGCCGACCTCGAGGTCGCCCTCCACGAGGTCTGCCTGGATCTCACCCGGCAGCTCGCCGCCGACGGGGAGGGGGCCGAGACCCTCGTGGTCGTCACGGTCGACGAGGCCCGCGACCACGCCCAGGCCAAGCGGGTGGCCAAGGCCATCGTCAACTCCCCGCTGGTGAAGACGGCGGTGCACGGCGCCGACCCGAACTGGGGTCGCATCGCCATGGCGGTGGGCAAGTGCAGCGACGACGCCGACATCGATCAGCGGGCCGTCACCATCCGCATCGGCGGCCGGGAGCTGTACCCGAAGCCGGCCAGCGAGGCCGACCTCGATGCCCTGGTCGAGCACCTCGAGGGCGACGAGGTCACCATCCACGTCTCGCTCGGGGTCGCCCCCGGCGGGGACGGAGCCAGCGCCACGGTCTACGGCTGCGACCTCACCGACGGCTACGTGCGCATCAACGCCGACTACACCACCTGAGGAACTGGCAGGTTCACGCCAGCACCCCACGTGGCGTAGATTCACCGTCGCTCACAGTGATGGCGGCGGGCTGGAACAGTGGAGAGCCCCTTGGCGAGTCTCTCGATGGACAAGGTGCTCGATCGAGCCCACGAGGTCGCGCACGAGGTCGCGGCCCCCGCCGCCGAGGCGGTCGACGCCGAGGCCCGGTGGCCGGAGGCGTCCCTGCGCGCCCTGCAGGAGGCCGGCCTCGGCGGGCTCGTCGTCCCCGAGCGCGACGGCGGTCTCGGCCACGGGCTCGCCACCCTCGCCCAGGTCTGCGAGATCCTCGGCGCCGCCTGCGCATCGACGGCCATGTGCTTCGGCATGCACGGGGTCGGTTCGGCGGTCATCGCCGCCAAGGCCACCGAGGAGCAGCAGGAGCGGTACCTCGAGCCCATCGTCGCCGGCCGGCACCTCACCACGCTCACCCTCAGCGAGCCCGGCACGGGGTCGCACTTCTGGCTGCCCCAGTCCGAGCTGCGCCGGACCGACGACGGCTTCGTCCTGTCCGGCACCAAGACGTTCGTCACCAGCGGCGCCCACGCCGACTCCTACGTCGTCTCCGCCGTCGACGCCGACGCGACGTCGCCGATCGGTGAGTTCTCCTGCGTGGTCGTCGACGCGACCAACCCGGGCCTCGAGTGGGGACCGTCCTGGGACGGCCTCGGCATGCGCGGCAACAGCAGCCGCTCCGTGGAGCTGCGCGGCGTCCAGCTGCCGGAGGATGCCCTGCTCGGCGAGCCCGGCGACCAGATCTGGTACGTCTTCAACGTCATCGCCCCGTACTTCCTCATGGCCATGTCCGGCAGCTACCTGGGCGTGGCCGCCGGCGCCTTCGAGGACATGCGCCTCCACGTGACCCAGCGCCGCTACTCCCACGACGGCAGCCGCCTGGCCGAGCAGCCGGTCATCCAGCACCGGGTCGGCGAGCTCTGGGCCGAGCTCGAGCGCACCCGCCAGCTCGTCCGCCACGCCGCGAACGGGGCCGACCGCGGCGAACCGTGGGCGCTGCCGGCCCTGGCCTCGGCCAAGGCCGAGGTGGCCGAGTGCGCCACCCGCGTGGTCAACGGGGCCATGACCCTCGTCGGCGGCATCGGCTACCGGGAGCACGGCAGCCTCGGGCGGCGCATGCGCGACGCCCGTGCCGCCCACGTGATGGCGCCCACCACGGACCTGCTGCGCCTCTGGACCGGACGCGCCATCCTCGACGAGCACATCCTGGCCGACTGAGGCCGCCGCCGTGACCGACATCGTGGTCGTCGACCTGCCCGACGCCGTCGTGCGCCAGATCGGCGCCCGCACCGGCCGCATCCCCCACCGCGCGCGGGCCGGCGACCTCGGCACCGCCATCGACGACGCCACCCTCGTCGTCGTCGGCGTCCCCGACGGCGGGGTCACCCTCGCCCAGGCGGTCCACGACGTCGCCCCGGAGGTCGCGGTCGTGCTCGTGGCCGGCGACGTCGCCGAGGGCAACGAGGTCCGGGCCATGCTGACGGTGACGCCCGGCATCGGCCGCCATGCCACGTGCGTCGTGCTCCAGGAGCCCGACACCCTCGACCGGATCGCCGACGAGGTCGAGCGGGCCCAGCTGCGCCTGCAGCACCGCCGCACCCTCGAGCGCGTGCGCGACGACATCAGCGCGTTCGAGGGCGCGGCCCCCGAGACCCTGTCGGTCTACCTCGGCCAGCTGTTCGAGCACGCCCCGGTGGGCATCCTGCTCGCCGACCCCGACGGCGTCGTGCGCGCCGCCAACCCGTGCAGCGGGGAGGTGCTGGGCTGGAAGCCCCGCCACGCGATCGGCACGTCGCTCACCGACATGTTCAGCGGTGAGGCCGCCGACGTCGCGTCCGGGCTGCTCCGGGCGAGCGTCCGCGCCGGGGAGCCGAACGAGGCAACCATCACCCGCACCGGGCCGGACGGGACCACCCAGCACCTCGAGGTCACGGTCGCCCCGGTGGACCCCGACCACTGGGATCTCGGCGTGTTCGTGCTGCTGCGGGACGAGTCCGAGCGCATCCAGGCCCTCGAGGCCGCGCAGCGGGCCCGCCAGACGGCGGAAGCCGACGCCGAGCGCTACGCCGAGCTGGCCTGGACCCTCCAGGAGAGCCTGCTGCCCCCGGACCTGCCCGCCATCGAGGGCATCCACCTCGGCACCCGCTACCACCCGGCCGGGGACGGCTCCGAGATCGGCGGCGACTTCTACGACATCTTCCAGGTCGCCGACGGCGAGTGGTTCGCCGTGGTCGGCGACGTCTGCGGCAAGGGCGCCGGCGCGGCTCGTCTGACCGCCCTCAGCCGCTACAGCCTGCGGGCCGCCACGGTGCGCACGAAGCACCTCGCCACCAACCTGCACGACCTGAACACGGCCCTCAACCGCCAGTACGACCTCGATCGGGAGCGCGGCCAGCACCGCTTCGCCACCGCCACCGCCATCCGGTTCGAGACCGACGGGGACGGCGTGACGGTGCGGGCCGGGTCGGGCGGGCACCCATCACCCCTCGTGGTGCGGGCCGACGGGAACGTGGAGGAGGTGGCGTGCCGCGGGCCGCTCCTCGGCGTCTTCGCAGAGGCCACGTTCACCACCGGCGAAGCCCGCCTCGCCCCCGGCGACGTGCTCGTGCTCTACACCGACGGCGTCACCGAGGCCCGCCGGGGCCGCGAGGAGTACGGCGAGGACCGCCTCCGCGACCTCCTCTCGTCCTGCGCGGGCCGACCGGCCGACGACGTCGCCGGCGCGGTCGAGGAGGCCGTGCTCACGTTCCAGTCGGGCGTGGCACGCGACGACATCGCCGTGCTCGCCATCGGCCCCGAGGGCCGAGCTAGCTGACGATCATCCAGACCATGGCGAAGTGGCAGGCGGCGGCCGCCACGGTGCAGGCGTGCCAGATCTCGTGGTACCCGAACACGCTCGGCAGCGGGTCGGGCCGCTTGAAGAGCAGCACGAAGGCGCCCACGGCGTAGGCAGCTCCGCCGACGGCGAGCAGGGCCACGGCACCGGTGCTGATGTTGGCCACGATCCCGGGGAGTGCGAGCAGCCCGGCACCGCCCATCAC
Organism: Salinilacustrithrix flava; assembly: GCA_024128875.1. Classification (GTDB taxonomy): domain Bacteria; phylum Actinomycetota; class Acidimicrobiia; order Acidimicrobiales; family Salinilacustritrichaceae; genus Salinilacustrithrix; species Salinilacustrithrix flava. Next base: position 56,426 of record JAMYFF010000006.1, on the reverse strand, counting down.
CCCGTACATCGTGTTGCTCGAGCGGGGGAAGCGGTCGATGCCGAAGGACTTGAGGCCGATGCCGAACGCGGCGGCAGCCAGCACGCCGACCAGGAACGCCCGGCCGGTGGCCTCGGGCAGGACCATGACGCAGATGGGGACCCAGGTGCCGGCGATGAGCAGGTAGATCATCGAGTGGTCGGCCAGCTGCATGCGGCGTCGGGCGGTCGGCGACTTGGCCAGCCGGTGGTAGCTGGCCGACGTGGCGAACACGATGAGCTGGGCGAGCACGTACACCGCGGCGGCCAGCCGCGCCGTGGGCCCGGCGGCGTCGAGGACGAGCACCGCGCCCAGGGGGACGACGGCGAAGGCCCCGACGGCATGGAGCAGGCCGCGGTACTTCGGACGGGGCCACAGGTACGACGGCGTGTCGTACCGGGGCTCGATCCGGAACAGCTCGGCTGCGCTCACCGGGACCATCCTCGCGTAAGGGACCGGCTCGGCCGGAACCGCACGGTCAGGCGGCGGGCGCCCCGCCGCCGCACCAGTCGAGGACGAACGGGTACGGGTTGACCGAGCCGGCCCCGCCGAGCATGACCTCGAAGTGCAGGTGCGGCGTGCCCCCGGCGTTGCCGGTGGAGCCGACCGTGCCGATCGGCGTCCCCGGCTCGACCCAGCCCTCGCGGACGCTGAGGGACTGCAGGTGCGAGCCGAAGTAGGTGTTGCCGTCGGCACCCTCGAGCCAGAAGCCGAGGCCGCCGAGGGACGAGTTCGACGCCCGGATGTTCCCGGCCGCCGGGGCGTACACGGGCGTGCCGTGCGGCGCCATCATGTCCACGCCCTTGTGGCGCCGGCCGCCGGAGCGGGCGAAGCCCCACGAATCGATGAACTCCGAGTCCGGCGTCGGGCACACGTGCGTGGGGGGCGGGGGCGGAGGCGGTGGGGTCGCTGCCGTGATCATGTGGCTCGTGGTGGCGGCGACGAGGTCGACGCCGCTGCCGGCCAGGAGGCCGACCGGCTCGAAGAGGGGGGCGAGCGACGCCACCGGCGGCGCGGCGTCCACGTCCGTCTGGGCCTGGGCGGGCGGAGCGACCAGGACGACGGAGGTGATCACGGCGGCGGCGACGCCGGCGATGGCGGCGGAGACCGCGAACGGACGGCGTCGGACAGCCCGCGCACGGGCCGAGGGCTGCTGGCGCATCCGGAGATGCTTTCATTACGGAAAGGTGACGGTCAAGCCGAGACCGTCACCTCTCCGTAACCGAATGACGTTCTGACCATGCCCCCGCAGGGGAATGGGGGGCGGCTCAGCTGAGGCGCTGGACCACCATGGCCATGCCCTGGCCACCGCCGACGCACATCGTCTCGAGGCCGAACTCCTTGTCCTCGTCCTGGAGGGCGTTGAGCAGCGTGGTCATGATGCGGGCGCCGGTCATGCCGAAGGGGTGGCCGAGGGCGATCGAGCCGCCCTTGACGTTCAGCTTGTCCAGGTCCATGCCGAGGTGCCGGGCCGAGGGCAGCACCTGGGCGGCGAAGGCCTCGTTGATCTCGTACAGGTCGATGTCGTCGATGGTCATGTTCGCCCGGCCCAGGGCCTGGCGGACGGCCCCGACCGGGCCCATGCCCATGATCTCGGGGTTGAGGCCGGTGACCCCGGAGGACACGATGCGGGCCAGCGGGGTGATGCCCAGCTCCTTGGCCTTGGTGTCGCTCATGACGATGACGGCGGCGGCGCCGTCGTTGAGCGGGCACGCGTTGCCGGCGGTGATCGAGCCGTCGGGGCGGAACACCGGCTTCAGCTCGGCCAGCTTCTCGACCGTGGTGCCGGCACGAGGACCGTCGTCCTTGGAGACGACCGTGCCGTCGGGGAGGGTGTAGGGCGTGATCTCGCGCTCGAAGAAGCCGTTCTCCTGGCTCTCGACGGCACGCTGCTGGGAGCGGGCACCCCACTCGTCCATCTCCTGGCGGGACACGCCCTCGGCCTGGACCACGTTCTCGGCGGTCTGGCCCATGGCGATGTAGATGTCGGGCAGGCCGGAGGGGGGCGTCCAGGTCTCGGCGCCGCCCTGGGCGCGCTCGGCGGTGCGGGCCTCGGCCTCGGCGAAGGCCTCGTGGTGCGGGCCGACGTCGGATGCGCCGTTCATGTAGCGGGACACGGCCTCGACGCCGGCGGCGATGAAGACGTCGCCCTCACCGGCCCGGATGGCGTGGGCGGCCATGCGGATGGTCTGCAGCGACGAGGAGCAGTAGCGATTGACGGTCACGCCGGGGACGTCGTCGAGCCCGGCGAGCACGGCGGCGACGCGAGCCAGGTTGTAGCCGGCCTCGCCGGCGGGCTGGCCGCAGCCGAGCATGATGTCCTCGACCAGCGTCGGGTCCAGCGACGGCACCTTCGAGAGGACGTCCTTCAGGATGAAGGCCGTCATGTCGTCGGGGCGGGCCTCGGCGAGGGACCCCTTGTTGGCACGACCGATCGGCGTGCGGGACGTGGCGACGATGACTGCTTCGGGCATGGGGCCCTCCTCGGCTCGGGAACGGCCGCCGACAGTACCGTCGGAGCCGTGGCCGACTCACCCGATGCTGCGCCGGGGACCACGACCTGGTCCGTCGGCGAGCTGTCCGAGGCGATCGGCGACCGGTTGCGCGCCGCCTTCCCCGGCGAGGTGTGGGTGCGGGGCGAGATCCACGACCTCACCCGGGCTCGCTCGAACCACGTGTACTTCACCCTCCGCGACGCCGACGGAGACGTCACCGCCCAGCTGTCGGTGATGCTCTCGTCGACGAACCGCGTCCGCGTCAACCGGCTGCTGCTCCGGGGCGGGGACCGGGTCCGGATGACCGACGGCACCGAGGTGCGGATCCGGGGCCGGCTCGACTGGTACGGCCCCCGGGGCCAGCTGCAGCTGCAGATGACCTCGATCGACCCCGCCTTCACGCTCGGCCAGCTGGCTGCCGCCCGTGCCGAGCTGCTCGACCGGCTCCGCGCCGAGGGCCTCGTCGACGCCAACTCCCTCGTGCCGCTCGCGCTCGCGCCGCTGCGGATCGGGCTGGTGACCTCGGCCGGGAGCGCGGCGGAGGCAGACGTGCTCGACGAGCTGCGCCGATCCGGGTTCGCGTTCGAGATCACCCGCGCCGACGTCCGGGTCCAGGGCCCGGAGGCGCCGGGGGCGGTCGCCGGCGCCATCACCGGCCTGGCCCGCACCCGGGTCGACGTGGTCTTGGTGGCGCGCGGTGGTGGGGCGGCGACCGACCTGGCCGCCTTCGACAGCGAGCTCGTGGCCCGGGCCATCGCCGCCGCCGGGAAGCCGGTCATCACCGGCATCGGCCACGAGGTCGACCGCTCGGTCGCCGACGCCGTCGCCCACACCGCGGCCAAGACCCCCACGGCGGCCGCCCAGCACGTCGTCGGGCTGGTGGCCGGCGCGCTGGAGCGGGCCGAGCACGCCTGGCAGCGGGTCGCGGTCCGGGCGACCCAGGTGCTCGACCGGGCCGACGCCCACCTGGACCGGTCCCGGGGCCGCGCTGCGCTCGCGGCGCGCACCGCGGCCCACCGCGAGCAGGGCCGCATCGACGACGCCGCCGTCCGCCTCGCACGGAGCGCGACCTCAGTGCTCGACGGCGCTGACCGCCGGTTGGACGAGGCCGCCCGCCGGCTCGTCGCCACCTCCCGCCGGCGCGTCGACGACGCCGCCTCCCGCCTGGAGGTGCTGGCGACCCGAGCCGATCTGCTCGACCCCGTGCACGTGCTGTCCCGCGGGTGGTCGATCGCCCGGCGCGACGATCGCGGCATCGTCCGCTCCGTCGACGACGTGGCGGTCGGGGACGTCCTGTCGGTGCGGGTCGGCGACGGCACCCTCCACGTCCGCGTCGAGCGCGTCGACCACGATGGCGGGCCATGAGCTCGACCGACGCCCCTGACGACCGGGAGCCCGCCGGCTACGGCGAGGCGGTCACCGAGCTGGAGTCCATCCTCCGGGAGATCGAGGACGTGGACGTGGACGTCGACGTCCTGGCCGAGCGGGTCCGGCGGGCGGCGCAGCTCATCGACTGGTGCCGGGGCCGCATCCTGGCCGCCCGCACCGCCGTCGAGGACGCCACCGCCGACCTGGTCGACGACGACCCCTCCTGAAGCTGCACCACCGCCCTCAGGCGGGTTCGAGCGAGCGGAGGACGTCGAACAGGAACGCCACGTCGTGGTGGCGCAGGTCGACGTAGGACGAGTCGCCGGTGCGGGCCCGCAGCGACGAGCTCCGGAACCCCGGCTCGAACCACACCTCGCCGAACCCGTCGATGTCGACCGGCACGGCCGCACCCGACGCCAGGTCGGCATCACCGTCGACGAACACCTCGGCCACCTCGAGCAGCGCCGGGCCGGACGAGTAGAAGCGCACGATCTCCGCGCTGCCCGGCGCCGATGCGCCCCCGGCCGTCCCGCCACCGGCCGCGCGGAACACTGCCCCGTCGTCGACGTAGCCGGGAGGCACCGGGAGCGAGGTCTCCAGGCGCTCCAGGGTCTCGGCGTCGGCCTCCACCGCGATGGTGGTGAAGAGCCGGGAGAGCGCCTCCTCCTCGTCCACGACCGGACCGGGCTCGAACGAGGCGCCGTCGATCTCCGGATCGAGCTCGAGCGCGGTCGCGGTGCGCTCGACGACCACGCCGCCGCCGATCTCCCACCGCTCGTGGAGGACGAGGCCGGCGGCGTCGATGCAGACGTCGGTGTGCTCGCCGTCGCTGGGGGCGGTGGCCAGCCCCGCACTCGGCGGCTGGCCCGTGCGGTACACGGTGCAGGTGCGGCCGAGGTGCTCCTGTTCGCCGCGGACCTCGACCAGGCCCAGCGACCGCATGGCGCCGACCGCCGCGGCGGGGTGCTGGTCGTAGGCGGCGCGGTGCAGCTCGGGCTGGATCGGCAACCACCCCTCCTCGTCGGAGAGGTACTGCTGCAGGCGGCGTCGCGAGGTCGACGTGCCCGAGATCACGAGCTCGCCGCGCCGGGACACCACCAGGGACTCGTAGGGGCGCCGCACCGTCCACTCCTCGGTCCGGGCCAGACCGTTCTCCACCACCTCGTAGGTGATCCGGTACGACTGCGGCGGGTCCACCTCGGGTGGGGGCGCCAGCAGCGCGTCCACCGGGACCCGCTGGACCGGGGCGGCGGTGGTGGACGTCGTCGGCGCCACCGTGGTCGTGCTCGGTGGTGCCGAGGTCGGCGGCGCGGCGCCGTCGTCACCGGCGGTCGAGCGCGCCACGACCAGAACCAGCACGCCGACGACGACCACCGCGAGCAGGGCCGGCACCAGCGGGTGGATGCGGGTCCCCCGAGCCATGGCGGCCAGCATGCCAGCCGGGCCGGAGGCGGTCGGCAGCGCGAGGGCACCGTCGACCAGCAGCGCCGTAGGCTCGGGGCACCATGCCCCAACCGACCCGCAGTGCCGTCCCGACGCCGCCGAGCCTCCTGCACGTGGCCGATGTCGTCGAGGTCAGGCTCACCGCGCTGCTCGACGCCGAGGTGGCGCGCTGGTCCGCGCTCACCAGCGACCTCGTCGAGCCGCTCGACGCCCTGCGCTCGCTCGTCATGGCCGGAGGCAAGCGCCTCCGTCCCGCCTTCTGCTTCTGGGGCTTCGTCGGCGCCGGCGGCGACCCCGACGACCCCATCGTCGTCGACGCCGGGGCTGCCTTCGAGCTGCTCCAGGCCTTCGCCCTCGTGCACGACGACGTCATGGACGGCTCCGCCACCCGCCGGGGGTTCCGCACCGCCCACCTGGCCTTCGCGGACCGCCACCAGCTGGAGGTGTGGCGCGGGGAGGGCCGTCGCTTCGGCGAGGGCGTGGCCATCCTCATCGGCGACCTCGCCCACGTCTACGCCGACCTGCTGCTGCGCGATGCCCACCGCGAGGTCCTCGACGTCTGGGACGAGCTGCGCATCGAGCTCAACGTCGGCCAGTACCTCGACATCCTCGGCACGGCCCGGGGCGACACCGATCCCGAGGGCGCCCGCCGGATCGCCCGGTACAAGTCCGGCAAGTACACGATCGAGCGCCCGCTCCACGTCGGGGCGGCCCTGGCCGGCCGCTACGCCGAGCTCGGACCGGTGCTGTCCGCCTACGGCGACCCGCTCGGGGAGGCCTTCCAGCTGCGCGACGACATCCTCGGCGCGTTCGGCGAGGGCACCGTCATCGGCAAGCCGGTGGGCGACGACCTGCGCGAGGGCAAGCCCACCCCCCTGCTCGCCGCCGCCAGCGGCGCGGCCGACGCCGGCCAGCGGGACGTGCTCGCCCGCATCGGCGAGCCGGACCTCACCGACGACGAGGTCTCGGCCATCCAGGCGACCCTGCGGGACACGGGGGCCCTCGACGAGATCGAGGCCCAGATCGCGCAGCTGTCCGCCAGCGCCATCGCCGCCATCCAGGAGGCCGACATCATCGAAGAGGCCCGGACCGCGCTCGTCGACCTGGCCCACTTCGTCGCCTGGCGGGAGACATGACATCCAGACGCCGTCCGGCTCCGGAGACCTGACGTGCGAACCATCGTCGTCGGTGCCGGACTGGGTGGCCTGTCGGCCGCAGCACATCTGCGCGGGCGCGGCCACGACGTGCTCGTGCTGGAGAAGGCCGTCGTCCCGGGTGGGCGCAACGGCCTGCTGGAGCTCGGCGGCTACCGCTTCGACACGGGCCCCACCGTGTTCACGATGCCCGACCTGCTGCGGTCCGCATTCGAGGCGCTCGGGTCCGAGATGGACGACTTCGTCACCCTGAAGCCGGTCGATCCGATGTACCGGGCCACGTACCACGACGGCTCCGAGCTGCGGGTGTGGCACGGCCGCGACCGCATGACCCAGGAGATCCGCGAGGTCGTCGGCCCCGAGGCCGCCCGGCAGTTCGGCCGCTTCGCCGACTGGCTCCGCGAGCTGTACGTGCTCGAGCGCGACCACTTCATCGACGCCAACTTCGACTCGCCGCTCGACCTGGCCTGGCCGCTCAAGCCGGCGCTCGATCTGGTCCGCCTCGGCGGCTTCGGCAAGCTCGGCAAGAAGGTGGCGTCGTACTTCGACGACCACCGGCTGCAGAAGATCTTCGGCTTCCAGTCCATGTACGCCGGCCTCGCCCCCTACGAGGCGCTGGCCATCTACTGCGTCATCACCTACATGGACTCCATCGAGGGCGTGTACTTCCCCGAGGGCGGGATGCACGCCGTCCCCGCCGGGCTCGCCGCAGCGCTGGAGAAGGCCGGCACCGAGCTCCGCTACGGCGTCGAGGTCGACCGCATCGTGCTGGCCGAGGGCACCAGCGGACAGGTCCGTGGCGTCCACGTCACCAACCCCGACGGCACCACCGAGCTGCTCGAGGCCGACGCCGTCGTGTGCAACCCCGACCTCCCCGTCGCCTACCGCACCCTGCTCCCCGGGCTGAAGCAGCCCTTCAACGTGCGCCACGGCCACTACTCCCCCAGCTGCGCCCTCTGGCACGTCGGTGTGACGGGAGCGCTGCCAGAACGGACGGCGCACCACAACATCCACTTCGGCCAGGAGTGGGACGGCGCGTTCGAGGACCTGCTGAAGCGGGGGACGCTGATGGGCGACCCGTCGATCCTCGTCACCGTCCACAGCCTCGACGAGCCGTCGCTGGTGCCCGACCGGGGCGACGGGGCAACCCGCAACTCCCTCTACGTGCTCGAACCCGTCCCGAACCTGGACGGCACGATCGACTGGACCCGCGAGCGGGACCGGCTGCACGATTCGCTCCAGCGCCGCCTCGGCGCCATGGGCTACCCGGTCAGCGCCGCCGACATCGAGGTCGAGGCCTTCGTCGACCCCACCGACTGGGAGCGCCAGGGCATGGAGCGCGGCACGCCGTTCGCCCTGTCCCACAAGTTCCTCCAGACCGGCCCGTTCCGGCCCAACAACGTCACCAAGCACGCCCCCGGCCTCGTGTTCGTCGGGTCCGGGACGCTGCCCGGCGTCGGGGTGCCGATGGTGCTGATCTCCGGCAAGCTCGCCGCCGAGCGGGTCGACCAGCTCGAGAGCCGATGAGCACCACGCCCATCACGCTCGAGCAGAGCTACGCGCACTCCAAGGCGCTGAACAAGCGCAACGGCACCACCTACTACTGGGCCACCACGGTGCTGCCGGTCGTCAAGCGGCACCACGTCCACGCCCTCTACGGGTTCTGCCGCCACGCCGACGACATCGTCGACGACCTCGGCGACGTGGCCACCGACGTGCGGGCCAAGGCGCTGGCCGACTTCGGCGACCGCTTCTTCGAGGACCTCGAGGCCGGCGACAGCGACGACCTCGTGCTGAAGGCGATGGTCCACACGGTGCGGGCGTTCCGCATCGACCCCGACTGCGTGCGCCGGTTCCTGCGCTCGATGGCCATGGACCTCACCGTCGAGACCTACGAGACCTGGGATGACCTGCTCGACTACATGGATGGCTCGGCGGCAGTGATCGGCGAGATGATGCTCCCGATCCTCGAGCCGACCGACCCGGCCGCGCTCGCGCCGGCGCGTGAGCTCGGCAACGCCTTCCAGCTCACCAACTTCCTGCGCGACATCGATGAGGACCTCGACCGGTCGCGCGTCTACGTCCCCCAGGAGGACATCCGCCGCTTCGGTGCCGAGTCGGCCTTCGAGACCCGGACGGCGACGCCCGAGTTCCAGGCGCTGATGCGCTTCGAGATCGAGCGGGCCCGGCAGCTGTACGCCGTGGCGGACACCGGCATCGCCCTCCTGCCCGGCCGCTCCGGACGATCCATCCGCGCCGCCCGCACCCTCTACGCCCGCATCCTCGACCAGATCGAGGCCCAGGGGCTCGACGTGTTCCACGCACGTGCCAGGGTGCCCACGTGGCAGAAGGTGACCATCGCCGGACGGGCGCTGCTCCTCGGTCGATGACCTCGCGCCTCGCGTGGGCGCCGTTCGCCGCGCTGGCGCTCCTCCAGATCGGCATCCCCCTCACCGACGACGACGCCACCCTCGAGTGGCTCTCGTCCCTGGTGGTCGTCGCCTTCTTCCTCACGGTCCTCGTCATCACCGTCGCCCGCTGGGGTCTGGCCCGGGCCCTCGGTGCCGCCGCGTTCGTGGTGGCCGCCACCCTCGCCGTCGAGAAGCTGGGCACGGCCACCGGCTTCCCGTTCGGGGAGTACGACTACACCGGCGCCCTCCAGCCCACGGTCGGCGGGGTTCCGGTGATCGTCCCGCTGGCGTGGTTCGCCATGGGCGCCACCGCGCTGGAGGTCGGGCACCACGTCGGCTCCCGGATCGTGGCCGTCGTCGTCGGCGCGCTCGGGCTGACGGCGTGGGATCTGTTCCTCGACCCCCAGATGGTCGAAGCCGGCTACTGGGAGTGGGCCGTCGACGGCGCCTACCAGGGCATCCCGCTGTCCAACTACGGGGGCTGGCTGCTCACCGGGCTGGTCGTGCTGGCCGTCGTCGAGATCATCCGCCCGGCCCGGCCACCGTCGCCGGGCCTGCGTTGGCTCTACACGTGGTGGGCGGTCATGAGCACCATCGGCTTCGTCGTGTTCTTCGGGCGTCCCTGGGTGGGCCTGGTCGGCGGTGTGGGCATGGGTGCGATCACCGCACTGGCCTGGATGCGGGCGCGCTGACGTGGCCTCGGTCGTGGTCGTCGGCGCCGGCGTGGGCGGCCTCGCCGCGTCGATCCACCTCGCCGCGGCCGGCCACGACGTGGTCGTCCTCGAGCGGCTGGATCGCGCCGGCGGGAAGCTGGCCGAGCACACCGCCGCCGGGTTCACGTGGGAGACCGGCCCGTCCCTGCTGACGCTGCCCGGAGTGTTCCGCGACCTCGCCGCCGCCGCCGGTCGCTCGCTCGACGACCTCGTCGCCCTCCGCCGGCTGGACCCGATCTGCCGCTACCGCTTCGCCGACGGCACCACGTTCGACCACCGGGCCGACCTCGACGACGCGGTCGCGGCAGCCGACGCGCTCTCGCCGGGCAGCGGCGAGGAGTGGCAGTCCTTCATGGCGCATGCACGCGAGGTGTGGGAGGTGTCGGAGCGCACGTTCTTCGCCGGGGCCATGTCCTCCCCCCTCGAGCTGCTCGGCCGGATGCGCTCGCCCCGCGACCTGCTGGCCATCGACCCGCTCCGATCGCTGCACACCCGGGCGTCGGCCTCGTTCTCCGACCCCCGCCTGGTGCAGTACGTGGACCGCTACGCCACCTACTCCGGGTCGTCCCCGTTCCGGGCGCCGGCGACGCTCGCCTGCATCGCCCACATCGAGCAGTCGTTGGGCGGCTGGTACGTCGACGGCGGGCTCGGCCGGCTGGCCGACGCGCTGGTGGAGCTGGCCGCCGGCGCCGGCGTGGAGATCCGCACCGGCGTCGACGTCGAGGAGATCGAGCGCCGGGACGGAGCGGCCACCGGCGTGCGCCTGGCCAGCGGGGAGCACGTGGCCGCCGATGCGGTGGTCGCCAACGTCGACGCCCTCCACCTGTACCGCGACCTGCTCCCCCACCGACTGCGCCGGCGGCGGGCCGAGGCCGCGCCCCGATCGTCCTCGGGCTTCGTGCTCCTGCTCGGCGTCGAGGGCGAGACCCCGGACCTGGCCCACCACAACCTGTCGTTCTCGGCCGACTACGAGACGGAGTTCGACCAGCTCTTCGACGCCGGGGTCCCGGCCACCGACCCCTCCGTCTACGTCTGCGCCGCGTCCGTCACCGACCCGGCGCAGGCGCCGGCCGGGCACGAGAGCTGGTTCGTGCTCGTCAACGCACCCGAGGGCGCCGGCGACATGCCCGGCTACGGCGACCACCTGCTCGACGTGATGGCCGAGCGGGGCTGGGACCTGTCGGGTCGCATCGTGCACCACGAGCAGATCAGCCCGGCCGACATCGAGTCCCGCTTCCGCACCCCGGGCGGCGCGATCTACGGCACGTCGTCCAACGGTCGGGCCGCGGCGTTCCTCCGCCCGGGCAACCGGGGACCGCTCGACCGGCTCTACCTCTGCGGCGGCAGCAGCCACCCCGGCGGCGGCCTGCCCCTCGTGGCGATGAGCGGCGCCATCGCCGCCGGCCTCTGCGCCGCAGACCTCGGGGCGCCCCGCAAGGATCGGCGCTGAACCGAGCGCATCCGCACCTTCGTCGCCGATCGGCGGCGAGCGTTCACCGGGACAGGCCTCGAGGGCAACGAGCTCTGCATCTGACGCCGCAGCCGCGACAGCAGCACTGCCAGTTCCCGGGAACGCGCATGGCGCCCCCCGGCCCGGGGGTAGCGACACCCCAGCACCCGACGGGAGGACCCATGCGCGCACTCACCTGGCACGGCAAGCGAGACGTCCGAGTCGAGGACGTCCCCGACCCGAGGATCGAGGAGCCGACGGACGCGATCATCGAGATCACCTCGTCCGGTCTGTGCGGCTCCGACCTGCACCTCTACGAGGTGCTCGGGCCGTACCTGCACGCCGGCGACGTCCTCGGCCACGAGCCGATGGGCATCGTCCGGGAGGTCGGCTCCGGCGTCTCGAACATCAAGGCCGGAGACCGGGTCGTGATCCCGTTCCAGATCGCCTGCGGCTCCTGCTTCATGTGCGGCGAGGGCCTGCACACCCAGTGCGAGACCACGCAGGTGACCGAGCAGGGCATGGGCGCCGCCCTCTTCGGCTACACCGACCTGTACGGCAGCGTCCCCGGCGCGCAGGCCCAGTACCTGCGGGTCCCCCAGGCCCACTTCGGCCCGATCGTCGTGCCGGAGGGGCCGCCGGACGACCGCTTCCTCTTCCTCTCAGACGTGCTGCCCACGGCGTGGCAGGCCGTCGCCTACGCCGACACCCCGGAGGGCGGCACCCTGGCCGTGCTCGGCCTCGGGCCGATCGGCGAGATGGCGTGCCGGATCGCCAAGCACCTCGGCGTCGAGCGGGTCATCGGCATCGACCTCGTCCCCGGCCGCCTCGCCCGCGCCGCAGCACGCGGGGTGGAGACCATCGACCTCCGTGACCACAAGGACGTCGCCGAGGTCGTCAAGGAGATGACCTCGGGTCGCGGCGCCGACGCCGTGATCGACGCGGTCGGCATGGAGGCCCACGGTGCACCGGTCGGCAAGCTCGCCCACCAGATGCTGTCGTACCTGCCCGACGCGCTCGGCCGGAAGATCATGGAGACCGCCGGCATCGACCGCCTCGGCGCGCTGTACCCGGCGCTCGAGATGGTCCGCCGCGGCGGCACCGTGTCGCTCATCGGCGTCTACGGCGGCTCCGCCGACCCCATGCCGATGCTGAACATGTTCGACAAGCAGATCCAGCTGCGGATGGGCCAGGCCAACGTGAAGCGCTGGGTCGACGACATCATGCCGCTGCTCACCGACGACGACCCGCTCGGCGTGGACGACTTCGCCACCCACCGGGTCCCGCTCGAGCAGGCCCCGCAGATGTACGAGGACTTCCAGAAGAAGCGCGACGGCGTCTTCAAGGTCGTCTTCCAGCCCTGACGCTCGCCCCCGCCCGGACATCCCGTGGATCCCGACCACCCGTGGTCGGGATCCACGGCTTTTCAGCTCGTTCGAATCCGGCGGGCCAACAGGGCCACATCGTCGCCGGGGCGCACCGGGCGCAGGGCCCAGCTCCAGCGAGCGGGCCCACCGGTGACCTGGTAGGGCGCCAGCGTGTCCGGACCGCAGGCGCCGGTGCCGAGGCCACGGTTGATGAGGTCCACGTGGACCTCGATCGTGGGACTCAGCTGCAGCTCGGCCGTGGTGGTCGCCGCGTAGAGGTCGGCGTCGTGGTGGTGGCGGGCGCTGAACCCGAACGGCTCGAGCCGGTCGGTCGACGACACCAGCAGGCCCGACCCACCGTCGGCGGGGTCGCCGTCGGCGAGGACGAACCACCGGGTGTCGGTGTGGTGGCCGTGCTCCTGGGGCAGGACGTAGGGCACGTACTGGTCGGCGACCGGGCTGCGCCACCGACCGAGCTGCTCGCTGCTCTCCCGGTCGACGTAGGACTCGAGGGGGCCTCGCCCGTACCACTCGAGCAGGTCGAAGGTGGCGGGCACCTCGAAGCGGGCGCCGATCCGGGGCAGGTCGTCCAGGCTCCGGGGCAGCGCCAGCTCCTCGTCGACGAGGACGGTGCCGTCGCCCTGCACGCGGAGGCGCTGGCGGTGATCGATCGCCTTGTCCAGGCCCGGCAGGTGCAGGCGCCGCCGCAGCGTGACCTGGACCGACCCGTCGGCCTGGCGCCGGGCGGTGACCTTGCGCGCCTCGTGTTCGACGCGGTCGAGGCCGAGGGCGAGCCAGCCGGCGAGCGCGCCCGGCACCGTGGTGGTGTCGAGGCGGCGGCCGTCGTTCTCCGTCGGTGCTCGCCACAGGCTGGCGGTGACCGGGCCGGCGAGCAGCGAGCGGCCGTCGAGCACGACGTCGACCAGAGCCGCCGCGTCCGGGTCCCAGCGGACCGTCACGTCGCCGGCGACCGCCGCATCGCCGTCGAGCTCCACCGGCTCGGCCGTCGAGGCGGTGGACGACGCCGTCGCCGGGTGCTGCTTGGCCTCGGGGAGGTCGAACTGCTGCCAGGCGACCCGGTGCCCCACCTGCGCCCACGGCTGCTCCTCGGTGACGATGCAGCGGAGACCGAGGTGGGCCTCGGCGCCGGGCGGCACGTCCACCGTGGGGAGCGCGATCTCGACGGTGGCCTCGAACCCGCCGGGCAGCTCGGGGAGGTCGAACGTGCCGGACGCGACGACCTCGCCGTCGACCTGCACGTCCCACTCGCCGCCCAGCCAGGCGACGTCGCGCCAGTCCTGCATGTTGATCACGACGATGCGGCCGCGCTTGAGGTCGCTGGCCCGGAACCGCACCGGTGCGGTGAGGTAGGCGTACTCGAGCAGCGCCGGCTTCGGGGTGCGGTCGGGCCACACCAGGCCGTTGCAGCAGAACGTGGCGTCGTTGGGCTCGTCGCCGAAGTGGCCGCCGTAGGCCCAGAACTCGGCACCGCGCTCATCGGTGGCCCGCAGGCCCTGGTCGGCCCAGTCCCAGATGAAGCCGCCCTGCAGCCCGTCGGTGGTCTCGATCACCGCCCAGTAGTCGGCCAGGCTGCCGTTGGAGTTGCCCATCGCGTGGCTGAACTCGCACATGACCAGTGGCCGCTGCTCGTCGGTGTCGGCGGTGCGCTCGGCCCAGGCGCGGATCGCGTCGATCGACGGGTACATGGGGCACACGAGATCGGTGGCCGGACCGGGATCGCCCGGGTCGTCGGTGCCGGCGAAGGCGCGGTGGCAGGCGCCCTCGTAGTGGACGACGCGGCTGGGGTCGGTCCGGCGGATCCAGGCCGCGGCCGCGTCGAACACGGCGGCGTCGCCGGACTCGTTGCCCAGCGAGAAGGCGAAGACGGACGGGTGGTTCCGGTCTCGGATCACCATCCGCACGATCCGGTCGAGGATCGCGGGCGTGAACCGGGGGTCGAGCGAGAGGCTGGCGAGCCGGGCGTGGCTCTCCACGTTGGCCTCGTCCACGACCCACAGGCCGAGCTCGTCGCAGGCGTCGAGGAAGCGAGGGTCGTTCGGGTAGTGCGCGGTGCGCACGGCGTTCACGTTGTGCTGCTTCATCAGCACGACGTCGTCCCACATGCCGACCTCGGTGACCGCCTTGCCCCGATCGGGGTCGTGGTCGTGGCGGTTCACGCCGTGGATCAGCACCGGGTACCCGTTCAGCAGCAGCTCGCGGTCGACCACCTCCACCCGCCGGAACCCGGTCTGGACCGACGTGGCCTCCACCACGTTCCCGTCCGGGTCGATCAGCGACAGCACCAGGGTGTGCAGGACGGGGTTCTCCGACGACCACGGCGTGACGTCGTCGAAGCGCTCGCGCAGCCGGGTGACCCCGCGGTGCAGGTAGGCGCTGATCGACTCCGCCAGCGGGTCGCTGCGGTCGAACACCTCCACATCCGCGCTGAGGGGCTGGCGCAGCAGGGCTGCGCCGTCGTCGTCCAGCACCGTGGCCTCCAGGTGCCAGCCGGCGGCGATCGACCCGCCCACCCGGACGTCCACCTGGAGCAGGCCGGTGGACAGGTCCTCGTCGAGGTCGGCGGTGACCGCCACGTCGGCGAGGTGCACGGGAGCGGTGGAGTACAGGTGGACCTCGCGGTGCAGGCCCGCCATCCACCAGTGGTCCTGGTCCTCGAGCCAGCTCCCGTCGGACCAGCGGACCACCACCAGCGCCAGCGCGTTCTCGCCGGGGTGCACGAACGGCGTGAGGTCGAACTCCTGGGGCAGCCGGGAGTCCTTGCCCATGCCGACCGGCTCGCCGTTGCAGAAGACGTAGAGGCAGCTCTCGGCGCCGCCGACGTGCAGCACGGTCCGGCGACCGTCCCAGCCCTCGGGGAGGTCGAAGGTGCGCCGGTGGACGCCGGTGGGGTTGGCGTCGGGGACCTCGGGCGGCTCGAGGTCGAAGGGCATCCGCACGTTCGTGTAGTGCGGGTGGTCGGGCACCTCCGGGTGCATGGTCCAGCAGCCCGGCACCTCGAACGGCAGCCAGCCACCGCCCGCACCGCCGACGCCGACGTCCTCGGCGGTCACCGACTCCGGGCGGTCCCGCAGCGCGAAGTCCCAGGTGCCGTCGAGGGAGCGGAACCACGGCGATGCGGTCCGGTCACCGGCCGCGGCCAGGTCCTCGTCGGGGTACGGGTACGCCGTGGCCCGCATCGGCAGGCGGCCCACGGCCACCTGCTCGGGCCGGGCCCACGAGCGCGAGCCGAACGCGTCGAGGGGCGAGCGAGGGTGCACGGGGTCCATCGCCATCAGGCCGACCGTAGTTTGTGCTCCGTGCCGCCGCTCCCGTCCTTGCGCCCCCACCTGCGTCCGGGCGTGGTGGTGCGGGCCGCACTGCTCGGCACGGTCGTCGTCCGCTTCGTCCGGGCCACCGCGGCCGAGTCACCGCTCGCCGCCATGGCGCCTCCCCCCGACCAGCCGGATGCCACCGTCGTCGTCCCCGCCCGCGACGAGCAGGACCGCATCGGCCCGTGCGTGACCTCGCTGGTCGGGCAGGGCGCGGCCGTGATCGTGGTGGACGACGGCTCCACCGATCGCACTCGCGAGGTCGCCACCGCGGCCGGCGCCTCCGTGGTCGACGCCGGCCCGCTCCCGGCCGGCTGGGCGGGCAAGGCCCACGCCCTGCAGGTGGGGTTGGAGGCGGCGACGACCCCCGTCGTGGTCTTCGTCGACGCCGACACCCGGGCCCGCGACGGGTTCGTCACGGCGGCCGTCGACGCCGTCGGCGACGCCACGCTCGTCACGGCCGGCGCCCGCGTGCTCGCCGAGGATCCCGGCGAGCGCTGGCTGCACCCGGCGATGCTCACCAGCCTGGTGTACCGCCTCGGCCCGCCCGGGGTGGTCCCGTCCGACCCGACCCGCACCATGGCCAACGGCCAGTGCATGGTCGTCGACCGCGCCCGGCTGCTCGACGCCGGCGGCTTCGAACCGGTGCGGGCGAACCTGCTCGAGGACCTGGCGCTGGCCCGCTCGCTCGCCGGACGGGGCCATGACGTGCGGTTCCTCGACGGCACCGCGGTGCTCGACGTCGAGGGCTACGGCTCCCTGGGGGCCACGTGGCGGGGCTGGGGCCGGTCGCTCGACCTGCGATCGGTGACGCTGCCCGCCGCGCAGGCCCTCGACCTGGCGGTGGTGTGGTCGGCGATGGCGCTGCCGCTCCCTCGCCTGCTTGCCGGCCGAGGCGACGCCGTCGACGTCGCCGCGCTGCTCGTGCGCCTGGGCACGCTGGTCGGCACGCGCGGCGCCTACGCGCGGCGCGGCCTGCCCTACCTGCTCTCGCCGCTGGCCGACCTGCCGGTGGCGGTCCGCATCACGGCCGGCACGGTGCGGCCCAGCCGGCGCTGGCGGGGGCGTACCTACTGAGCAGCACGCCGCTCGCTCATCGCGGCCTGGGCGAAGCGGAGCCCGATGATCGACAGCAGCGCGCCGGTCGCGGCCACCCGCTCCTTGCTCTCGAAGGCCAGCTGCACGACCGGGAACCCGAACACGCCCACCCGCGCCGCCCACGCGAACGACCGGGTCGCCGCCCACACCAGGAGCAGGACCAGCACCGTGACGACCGCGGGCACCGGGGCGAGCACCGCCATCCCGCCGACGAAGGTGAGGATCGAGCGGCCGCCCCGGAAGCCGGCGAACACCGGGTAGGCGTGGCCGAACATGGCCGAGCCCACCGCCACGTGGGCGATGCCCCAGGCCGGGTCGTCGAGCAGCAGACCCACCGCACCCGCAACGGCCCCCTTGGCCACGTCGCCGGCGAACACCGGCAGCGAACCCCGTGGCCCGAGCTGGTCCTTGACGTTCCAGTAGCCGGGGTTGCGGTCCCCGACGTCCCGGGGATCGAACCCCCGGGCCCGGCCGACGAGGACCGCCACCGGGATCGAGCCCAGGAGGTAGCCGGCCACGACGGCGGCGATGAGGGCAGGGAGCACCGCACCACTCTGATCCACGGCCCGTAGCGTCGGGGGCGCATGGCCGTCGCCTCCTTCCACCTCGTGCGCCACGCCGGCACGCTCGAGCCCACCGCACGCCTGCCCCTCGACCGGCGCGCGCTGCGCCGCGTGCCCGGCCTGCGGTTCGGGCGGCTGCTCGGCACCGGCGAAGGCCAGACGATGACGACGTCGGCCGACCTGCGCCGCTGGGCCGCCTTCGCCGTGTGGGACGACGTCGCCGACCTGGTCCGGTTCCGGGACCACCACCCGCTGTCCCGACGGTGGGACCGGGCCGAGGAGCGATTCGACGTGCAGCTCCGGCCCCTCGGGTCCCGCGGCACCTGGGACGGCGTCGATCCCCTCGCCGGCCACGACCAGGCGGCCGACCACGACGGTCCGATCGCCGTGCTCACCCGCGCCACCGTCCGCTGGCGCCGCCTCCCCGCGTTCGTGCGCGCCGTCCCGCCGGTCGACGCGCACCTGGCGTCGGTCGAGGGACTGCTCCAGGCGGCGGGCGTCGGCGAGTGGCCGATCGGTCGCCAGGCCACGTTCAGCCTGTGGCGA
Organism: Salinilacustrithrix flava; assembly: GCA_024128875.1. Classification (GTDB taxonomy): domain Bacteria; phylum Actinomycetota; class Acidimicrobiia; order Acidimicrobiales; family Salinilacustritrichaceae; genus Salinilacustrithrix; species Salinilacustrithrix flava. Next base: position 38,471 of record JAMYFF010000006.1, on the reverse strand, counting down.
GACGCGGATGCCATGCAGCGGTTCTCGTACCGGTCCGCTGAGCACGTCGAGGTCGTGCGCCGGACGCGCGACGAGGACTGGTACGGAGAGGAGCTCTTCGCCCGGTTCGCGCCGGTCGCCTGGTCCGGGACGTGGTCGGGCGCGCAGCCGCTGGGCCCCGCGACGTGGGTGTGACCTCCTGCCGTACCGTGGGGTCATGCGCCGCGCACTGCTGCTGGGACTGCTCACCGTCGCCCTGATCGCCGCCGGGTGCGGCGACGACGACGACACCGACACGACCACCGACACGTCGGTCCCGACCGAGACGGAGACCGAGACCGAGACGGAGACGGAGACGGAGACCGCCGACCCGTCCTCGACCACCGCCGCCCCGACCCCGTCGGAGCTGCCCGGCGAGCGCATCGACATCTTCCCCTACGAAGGCGCCGAGCTCGCCGTGGTCGGCGTCGAGGCCGACGACGTCCTCAACATGCGCGCCGCACCGGGCGTGGAGTACGAGGTCGTCGCCGAGCTCGACCCGCTGGACGACGGGATCATGCCCACCGGGCACAACCGCCAGCTCGACGAGGGAGGGATCTGGGCCGAGATCGAGGTGGACGGTGAGACCGGATGGGCGAGCACGGCCTTCCTCGCCCACCTCGGCGAGACGCGCGACGCCACCACCGAGCTCTACCCCGACGTGGCCGATCGGCCGCGCGGCGACACCATGGTGCAGCTCGGCGAGCTCGTGGCCGACCGGGTCGCCGGCTTCGACGAACCCGAGCCCGACGTGGTCGTCGTCGACGGCCCCTCCGTGGGCGACCTCGGCGAGATCACGGTCGACGTCGTCGGCTTCCCCGACGACGCCGTGCTCGGCGAGCGCCTCCACGTCTTCGCCGAGCCCGATCCGGGCGGCGAGAGCTTCACGGTGCGCACGGTGGAGTCCACCACGCTGTGCCGGCGGGGCGTCAGCGACGGTCTGTGCGTGTGAGCTGCCGGTCGTCGGCTGCCTCGGCCCGTGCCCGCACCGACGCGGGCACGATCGGCACCAGCATCCCGTAGGGCTCGCCGCCGAAGCGGTGGTGCAGCGCGTGCGCCTCGGCCAGCCGGTCGAGCGCCGGGTGGCGTCCCCGGACGGGGATGCGCCGGTGGATGTAGCCGTCGTGCACCAGCGCGTAGGCGAAGCCGTACAGCGTGACGCCGACGGTGACGGGCAGCAGCACGCCGAGGCCGTCGACGTTGAACCCAGCGGCCATCGCGACCATCACCACGCCGGCGAAGACGGCGGGGAAGGCGTCGTTGGCCTCGAAGAAGGGCTCGCCTTCGGCACGGGCCGGCCAGCGGCGGTGGTGCGAGCGGTGCAGTCGGCGGCCGAGGCCGTGCATCACGTAGCGATGGGCCAGGTAGGTCACCGGCTCCATGACCACGAACGCGGCGACGATGAGGGCGAGCGCGGTCATGTCCGTCCCTCCGGTCGCCACGGTGCCGGGTCGTTCGGCGTGTCCTGGCGGACCCACAGCAGCAGCACCAGGGTGAGGAGCGAGAAGCCGAAGAAGTAGTCCTCCACCGGGATGTCCCACGGGAAGCGCCACGGGGTCTTCTGGTCCGGGTCGTAGCGCACGATCGGTGCCGACAGCTTGGTGAGCCAGCCGTTGACCAGGAACATGAAGAACAGGCTGATGCCCATCGTCCACCAGTACGACGGGCTGCGGAACAGACCCGTGCGCAGCACGCGCTTCTCGAGGGCGACGACGGCGATCGCCGACAGGACGGCGGGGATGGCGTACTCGTAGCTCATGGGCCGTTCACCGCTTCAGCGTGTGCCGGGAGGCTTCGAACGTCAACAGCGCGCAGAGCGGGATCACGATGAAGAAGGCGACCTCCTCCACCGGGATGTCGCCGGGCAGCCGCCACCCGGTGACCCACCGCTCGTCGAAGGTCCAGTGGCCCCGGGCGATGGCGATGACGTCCCACACGATGAAGATGGCGAGCGGGAGCCACATGGCTCGAAGGAGCCGGCGGGGCCGCCGGTACACGCGAGCCCGGAACACGAACTCCAGCGGCAGCGTGATCGCGGCGCAGGCGGCCATGATGAGCAGGTACTGGTAGCGGTCCATGGGCGGGCGCGACGGTACCCGCGGGGCCGCGGCGGCTCCCGTCAGCCGGCGATCAGGGTCGGGCGAACAGCTCGAGCGCGGCGGGGAGCTCGGCCTCGACCACGCCGGGCTGCGACGCGACCTCGGCCAGCCACGGCGGCCGGTTGACCGCCGAGATGGCGATGGCGGTGTCGAGGCCGGACAGGGCGCTCGCCTGCCACGCGAACGTGCGGGCGTAGTCGGGCGGGCGCACGTCGGTGGCCAGCTCGACGAGCGCGACGGGATCGGGGGTGGAGCCGTCCTGCTCGGGGCGGAAGAGCATCGGCGAGGTCGGACCGGGGCCGCCGCCGTGGAGGCCCGGACCGTCGGCGATCACCGCACCACGCACGAGGCCAGGGCGGGCACCGGCGATGAGCAGGGCGACGTAGCCGCCGAGGCCGCGGCCCACGACGGTGACGCCGGGGCCGTCGCCGTCCGGCTGCAGCGCCGCGAGCGCGGCATCGGCGTCCGCCATCAGGATCTCGCAGTAGTAGCCGCCGCCCTTGGGCACATCGGAGGCGCCGTGGCCGGTGAGGTCGAGCCCGTGCACGGGACCGGGCCAGGACTCGACCGCGTCGAGGGCGTCGGGGGTGGTGCGCTCGCCGAGGCCGTGGAGCAGCAGCAGCGGTCGGCCGGCACCGGCCCGCAGCTCCCACAGGGCGAGGGTCAGGTGGTTGTGCAGCAGGTCGGTGCGCTTCATCGCCGGCCTCCCGGTGCGCCGAGGTGCTCGAGGACGAGCTCGGCCGTGGCCTCGGGTGCCTCGATGTGGACGAAGTGGCCGACGTCGGGCACCTCGACGACGCGGGCCTGGCGGGGCAGGTAGGGCCACACATCGCCGGTCTTGGTGCCCCAGCCCATCGGCTCGGGCTCGCTGCCGAGGACGACGAGGAACGGGATGGTGATGTCGGGCAGCCGGTAGAGCGACCACTCGGGCCGCCACGGGCCGAAGCCGCCCATGCGCAGGCTCGGGTCGATCTTCCAGCGCCAGCCGTCCTCGTCCCGGCGGGCACCGATGGTGACGAGGTACTCCAGCCACTCCAGCGACAGGCGGGGGTTCATCTGCGACCGCCGCTGGGCCAGCTCCTCGATGGTGCCGGGCTTGCGGGAGTTGGTCGCCGATCGGCGCCGGTGGTCGAGCCAGCCGGCGAGGTCGTCGGCGAGCAGCTTCGTGCGGTCGTGGTCCTGCACGTCGGGCATCGACCGGTGGCTCGGCACCCCGTCGATGTTCACGAGCGAGCTGATGCGGCCGGGCAGCGACGCTGCCAGCTGGCTCATGAGCGAACCGCCCTTCGAGTGCCCGATGACGGGGACGGGGTCCGGCGTCACCGAGTCGAACACGGCGAGGGCGTCGCGGATGTCGGCCTCCCACTGGTACAGCGGGGCGTGCTCGGAGTCGCCGTGGCCGCGCTGGTCCCAGGACACGACCCGCCACCCGGCGTCGGCCAGCAGCGGTGCGAACACGTCGTAGGTGCCGGCGAAGTCGAACCCACCGTGGGCCAGCAGCACGGGCGGCGCGGCCTCGTCACCCCACTCGTGCACGGCCAGGCTGATGCCCGTGGTGTCGACCCGGCGGTGGCGATCGGGGCGGCGGGCGCCCGGGTAGGTGCGGGTCTCGGCTGGGCTCGTCACAGGCCAGGACCATACGTCGAAGTAGCCTCGCCGGCGATGGTCGCCGACCCTGGCACGACCGGCCGGGCCGGGAAGCATCGCCACCTGCTCGCCGGGTCGGCTGCCCTCGTCGTGGGCGCGGCCGTGCAGGCCGTGACCGGTGCGGTCTTCTGGCTCGTGGCCGCTCGCATGGACACCACCGACGACGTCGGCCGCGCCACCGCGCTGTTCACCTCGATCCTCTTCATCGCCTACCTGGCCGGGCTGGGCCTGCAGGTCTCCCTCGCCCGGTTCGCCCCGGGCCGGGACCGGGAGTCCCACACCGTGTTCTCCTGGGCGGTGCTGGCCACGGTGGTGTCGGCCACGGTCGTCGCCAGCGGGTACCTCCTGGCCGTCGACACCGAGGCGACCAGGTCGCTGACCGACTGGCACCCGGTGCTCGGACCGGCGCTGTTCGTCACCGGCGCCATCGGGGCTGCGCTCACGCTCATCGTCGACGTCCGCTGGATGACGGTCCGCCGCTGGGCGCTCGTGCTCGTGCGGATCACCGTGGTCGGAGCGCTGCGGTTCCCGCTGCTGTTCCTGGTGCCGGCGGGCAGCCACCACACGGTGCACCTGTTCGCGGTCGCCGCCCTGCCCCTCATCGTCACCGGGGTGGGAGGCGTGCTCGCCATGCCCCGCATCAGCGGCATGGGCCACCGGCTGTTCCCCCTGCCCACCTCGGGCGGCGCCGCCATCCGCTACTCGGCGGTCAACTACGTCTCGACGCTGGCGTACCAGGCGCCGCAGTTCGTGCTGCCCGTCATCGTGCTGCTGTCGGTCGACCCCGACCGCAACGCGGCGTTCTACGTGGCGTGGGGCATCACCAGCATCGTGCTCTACGTGCCGATGGCCATCGGCCAGGCGCTGCTCGCCGAGGGCGGCAAGGACGGCGCGGAGCTGCGCGGCCAGGTCCGGGTCGTGCTCGTGGGGACGAGCGCCCTGATGGGCCTCGCCGCCGTCGTCGCCTGGGCCGGTCGGGAGCTGGTGACCGTCGTCTACGGCGCCGACTACGAGGACGCGGCACGGATCCTGCCGGCGCTGGTCGTGGCCGGCATCCCATGGGCGGTCACGTCGGTGTACCTGACCGAGGCGCGGGTGCTGCACCGCCACCTCCCGACCGTGGCGATCACGGGGGTGCTGACGGTGGCGATCCTGGTGCCGGCACTGGTGCTCGTGCCCGACGACGGCATCGACGGGGCGACCCGTGCGTTCCTGCTGGGGAACGTGGCCGCCGCCGTCGTGGCCGTGGCCTTCCACCGGTTCGGCCGGCGGCGACGGGTCACCGCCGTGCCGGAGCCGGGATCGGTCGAGGACGGACTCGCCCTGCACCCCTGAGGGTGCAGTGCGAGGACTCCAGAGCCGGACGAACTACTCGTCCATCTCCTCGTCCATGTCCTCCTCCATCTCGTCGCCCTCTTCCTCGAGCTCGCCGCCGAGGTCTTCGGCCTCGTCGCCGGTGCTCTCGCCGAGGTCCTCGGCGTCCTGTTCGATGTCGTCGGTGTTCACGTCGTCGTCGTCGTCCCCGCAGGCTGCTGCTCCGAGCAGGAGGGCGGCGGCGAAGCCGGCACCGAGTGCGCGCTTGGCAAGTTGGTTCTGCATGGTTCGGGTCCGTAACCGGGCGCTGGCGACGCCAGAACCCGGACCGTGACATCGGGCTCAGGTGCGCAGGCGCAGGGTCCGGACCTCGAACGGGCGCAGCTCGAGGGCCACCCCCTCGGCGGCCAGGTCGACATCGCCGAGCGGCCGCTCCAGCAGATCGCACGTCGCCGCGGTGAACACCGGCGCAGCGGCGCGCAGCGTGGTCCGGGCCCGGCCGCCGAAGGCCTCGTGCAGGCGCACGACCAGGTCGCCGGAGCCGTCATCGGCGGCCTTCACCGCGGTGATCACGACGCCCGGGTGGTCGACGGACACGACCGACGGCTGCGGCGCACCCTCGACCAGGCGCACCGGCGCGTTCAGCGCCCACGACTCGGCCAGGACGTCGGCGAGCCCGTCGGCGTGGGGCAGCAGCGCGTAGGTGAACCGGTGGGCGCCGCGGTCGGCGTCGGGATCCGGGTAGCGCGTGGCTCGCAGGAGCGTGAGCCGCATCGTCGTGCTGGTGGCGTCGCCCAGGCAGTCGTGGCCGTACTTCGAGTCGTTCAGCAGGGCGACCCCGCACCCCGGCTCGGCGACGTCGGCCCAGAAGTGGCCGCACACCTCGAACCGGGCGGCGTCCCAGGAGGTGTTGCGGTGCGTGGGCCGGCGCACGTGGCCGTACTGCACGTCGTAGCGGGCCTCGTCGGCCCGCAGGTCGAGAGGGAAGGCCACCTTCAGGAGCTTCTCGTCCTCGTGCCAGTCGACCTCGCACTCCACGTCGAGGCGGGCCGACCCGGCCCGGAGCACGTAGATCTGGGTGATGGAGGACGAACCGAACCGGCGCCGGACCTGCACGGTCGCCTGCATGGGTCCATCCTCGCCCACGTCGACCGCGTCGGCGTCGGTGAGCTCCTCGGGCGGAAGGCGCAGCGTGTGCTGGTCGATGTCCCAGGCGTCGTAGGTGTTCGGGTGGTCGGGGAACAGCTGGAGCACGTTGGCCGGCCCGGCCAGCAGCTCGCGGTCGAGCCGCAGGTCGACCAGGGAGGTGAGCGTGCCGTCGGGCCCGACCACCGCCCGGACGACGCCGTTGGTCAGCACGATCCTGTCGCCGTCGCGCTCGACGTGGGCAGGGGCGGTGCCGGCCGGGAGCTCGTGGCTGACCGGGCCCATCCCGTGCGCGGGCGCGTCGACCCACACCTCGCCGTCGCCGGTGGCGACCACTCCGCGGACCGCGAACGGCGCCGGATTGGCCGCCACCACCCCGTTCTGGCCTACCGATTCCCCCGCTGGCGGGGTCGGATGCAGGCCAGAACGGAGCGGGAGGGCGGTGGCGAGCAGGTCCTCGACCTCGGCGAGCAGCTCGGCGTGGGCGGCCTCGGTGTCGTCGTGCACCCAAGCGATGGAGCTGCCCGGGATGATGTCGTGGAACTGGTGCAGGAGCAGCACCTTCCACAGCCGCTCGAGGTCGGCGAGGGGGGCGTCGGCGCCGGTGGGCGCGCCGGGCGCGGTCCACAGCTCGAGCTCGCGCAGGGCGAGCTCGCCGCGCCGGTTGCCCCACTTGGTGCGGGCCTGGGTGGTGTAGGTGCCCCGGTGCATCTCGAAGTACAGCTCGCCGCGCCACACCGGCGCGTCCGGGTACTCGTCGCGTGCGGCCTCGAAGAACGCTGCCGGCGATTCGATGGCGAGACGGGGCAGGCCGTCGATGCCGGCCCCGTCCTCGCCGGACACCCGCCGGGCCCGCTCGAGCATCTCCCGGGTCGGTCCCCCGCCGCCGTCGCCGTGGCCGAACAGGTACATCGACCGGCTCGAGCCGCCCTTGTCCCGGAAGTTGCGCACGGCGTAGGCCAGCTCGGAGGGCACGACCTCGCCGTTGTAGGTGTCGGCCGGCGGGAAGTGGGTGAAGATCCGGGTGCCGTCGATGCCCTCCCACCAGAAGGTGTGGTGCGGGAACCGGTTGGTCTGGTTCCACGACAGCTTCTGGGTGAGGAAGAACTCGCAGCCGGCCTGGGCCATCAGCTGGGGCAGGTTCCCGGCGTAGCCGAACACGTCGGGGATCCACACGATGCGGTTCCCCGGCTCGACACCCTCGCCGAAGTGGTCGAGGAACCAGCGGCGACCCCACACCAGCTGGCGGGCCAGGGACTCACCGGAGGGCAGGTTGGCGTCGGCCTCCACCCACATCGACCCGACGGGCACGAAGCGTCCCTCGGCCACCTTCTCGGCGATGCGGGCGAACAGCTCGGGCTGCTGCTCCTCGATCCAGGCGTACTGGGCCGCCTGGGAGCAGGCGAAGCGGTACTCGGGGTACTCGTCCATGAGCGTGACCGCGGAGGAGAACGTGCGGGCGCATTTGCGCATGGTCTCGCGCAGCGGCCAGAGCCAGGCCGAGTCGATGTGGGCGTGGCCGATCGCCGACATGCGGTGGGCGTGGTCGCTGGCGTCCCGGGCCAGCATCGGCGCCAGCACGGCGCGGGCATCGACCGCGGTCTCTGCGGGTCGGGCCGGGTCGAGCGCATCGACCGCGGCGTCGATGGCCCGCAGCAGCTCGTGGCGCCGGGGGTCGTCGAGGCCGAGCTCGCGCATCAGGCCGCCGAGCACCTGCAGGTCGAGGTCGAGGTGCCAGACCGCGTCGTTGCGCACGGCGAGCTCGGCGCGGTTGAGGCGGTAGAGGAGGTCCTCCCCGGCGGTGGCCGGGTCGCCGAGCGGGGTCGGCCGGTAGGACGTGGCCACAACCGGGTTGGCGGCGGCCTCGACCAGCACGTCGATCGTGCCGTCGTCGTCGGCCACGAGGCCGACGGGCACGGCCTGGTGCATCGGGTGGATGCCCCGGATCGGCCCGCCGCCGGCGGTGCGGAACAGGAGCCCCTCGGACTGGAACCCGGCACCGACGCCGGTGGAGAAGTCCACGATGGCCTCGACGGTCTCCCCGGCCCACGCGTCGGGCACCCGACCCTGCAGCCGGAACCACGTCGTCCCCCAGGGCTTCCCCCACCGCCCACCGATCTCGAAGGGGTCGAACCCGACGGCAGCGAGGTGCTCCCGGGCGTCGGCCACGGGGACCGGCTCCCCCGGCAGGTGCCAGGCGGTGACCTCGAGCGGCGTCCCCGGTCCGTGGATGTGGGGACGGATCCGGTCGCTGATCGTGCGGCGGATCCGGGTCTCGGCGAGGTCACGATCGTCGTGCACGCCCGGACTGTACGGCCGCCGGTCCGGGTAGTGCCCTGGCTCCGGACGAACAAAGGAGCAACGACATGGCCCTCTTCCGCAGCTACGCCAAGTTCAAGATGGGCAAGGCCGCCTTCGACAAGGCTCGCCGGTGGTGGAAGAAGCGCCAGCGGTCGAAGTCCGGATCGAGGGTGACGGCCCGCCGCTGAGGCACCCCTTGCGGCCGGCGCCGTCGATAACTACCGTTATTATCGACGTGCCCCATCGGGGCGCCCGCAGACCGCCACACACCAGGGGAACCCACAATGGCTCGCACCGACGCCGACATCATCGGCCGCGACGACGTCAACGACCTCGACGCGATCCTCGCCCTCACCAACACCGAGCGCGACGAGGTGATCCACACCGTCCAGGACAACGCCGACGCGCTGTTCACCTGGGACTACGAGCGGTCGCGCCCGCCGCTGATCAAGCTGTACGAGAAGGCCAAGAACTCCCAGTGGAACGGTGAGACCGACCTGGACTGGTCGATCGAGGTCGACCAGGAGAAGCTGGCCGCCGAGAGCCCGATGACGCCGACGGTCGAGGGCTGGGAGGCGCTCGGCGCCGACTTCAGCGGCACCTCGTTCCAGAGCTGGACCAACAAGGAGTGGCGCCAGTTCCAGATCGAGTCCCAGAACTGGAGCCTCTCGCAGTTCATGCACGGCGAGCAGGGTGCCCTGATCTGCACCGCCAAGATCGTCGAGACGGTGCCGTGGATCGATGCCAAGTACTACGCCGCCACCCAGGTCATGGACGAGGCCCGCCACGTCGAGGTCTTCGCCAAGTACCTCGACACGAAGCTGTCGGGCCACTACCCGATCAACCACCACCTCAAGATGCTGCTCGACGACATCATCCTCGACAGCCGGTGGGACATGACCTACCTGGGCATGCAGATCATGGTCGAGGGCCTCGCCCTCGCCGCGTTCGGCATGGCCATGCAGACCACGGACGATCCGCTGCTCAAGCAGCTCCTCCGCTACGTCATGTCCGACGAGGCCCGCCACGTGGCCTTCGGCGTGCTGTCGCTGCGCGAGTACTACGAGGGCCTCTCCGACAAGGAGATGATGGACCGCCAGGAGTTCGCCTTCGAGGCCGCCGTCCGCATGCGGGACCGCTTCCTCCAGCAGGAGGTGTGGGAGAACATGGGCATCCCGGTCAAGGAGGCCATCTCCATCTTCAAGCAGGACGACCCCGAGCTGAAGAACGAGGACCCCTTCCAGCAGCTCCTCTTCTCCAAGATCGTGCCGAACTGCAAGAAGCTCGGCCTGCTCGACGCCAACGACGGCTGGCTGCGCAAGCGCTTCGACACGCTCGGCGTCACCCAGTTCGAGGACTGGGTCGACACCGGCGAGGAGTACGAGATGCTCGACGAGGTCGCCAAGGACCGGGCCGCAGAGACGGCCTGAACAGAGGTACCGTCCGGCCCGTGAGCGGGCCCGTACCGGAGATGGAGATCCGGGCCCGGCGCGGGCACCCGGACTTCCTCGATCTGCCCTGGCAGCTGCCGCTGCTCGAGTGGGACGTCGACAACACCGACGGCCGGCTCGTGCGCATGGCGCACGGCGTGTCACGACACGTCGTGCGCTTCGTGCAGTACGAGGGGCGCGTCTACGCGCTGAAGTCCACCGAGGAGGCGGTCGCCCACCGCGAGTACGACCTGCTGCGCGGGCTGGCCGAGTCCCGGTTGCCGGTGGTCGAGGCGGTCGGCGTCGTCACCGGGCGCACCTCCCCCGACGGCGAGCCCCTCGGCGCGGTGCTCGTCACCCGCTACCTGGACTTCGCCCTGCCGTACCGCTACCTGTTCGGCAACCCGACGGGCATGGACCTGCGCCCGCGCCTGGTCGACGCCGGCGTGATCCTGCTGGCGCGCCTGCACCTGGAGGGCTTCTTCTGGGGCGACTGCTCGCTGAACAACATCCTGTTCCGTCGCGACGCGGGTGCGCTCATGGCGTACCTGGTGGATGCCGAGACCGGCGAGCACCACCCGTCGATCTCCGACACCATGCGCGAGCACGACCTGGAGATCGCCCGCATCAACATCGCCGGCGACCTCACCGACCTCATGGCGTCCGGTCGGATCCCCGAGATCGACGTGGTCGACGCGGTCGACGACGTCGTCGCCCGGTACCGGGCGCTCTGGGAGGAGCTCACCCGCGCCGAGGAGTTCCCGTCATCCGAGCGCCACCTCATCGAGGGGCGCATCCGGCGCCTCGAGGACCTGGGCTTCGACGTGTCCGAGGTGTCGCTGCAGCCGACCAAGGGTGGGACCGCCATCCGCATGCGGCCGGTGCTGCTGGAGGAGGGCCACCACGCGCGGGAGCTGGAGCGGCTGACCGGGCTGCGGGTGCAGGAGAACCAGGCCCGGCGCTTCCTCGCCGACATCACCTCCTGGCAGGCCTACCTGAGCCAGGAGGAGGGGCGCGACGTCCCCCGGGGGGTCGCCGCAGCTCGTTGGCTCGAGGAGGTCTACGCGCCCCACACCGTGGTGCCACCGGAGCTCGCCGATCGCCTGGAGCCGGCCGAGCTGTTCCACGAGCTGCTCGAGCACCGCTGGTTCCTGTCCGAGCAGCGGGGTGCCCACGTCAGCAACGACGAGGCGCTGGCGGACTACGTCTCGTCGGTGCTCGGCACCCGCCCGCCGGAGCGCATCGTCGTCGAGGAAGACTGAGGGGCGGGGCAGAAGACCTGGTCGACCGCCCGCCGCGGGAGGTCGATCCCGAGCACGGCGCGCACCAGGAGGCGGCGGCGGTCGGTGAGGTCGGCGACGTCGTCGGGCCAAGCCGCGGCGGTGTCGGTGACGTCGAGGAGGGGGAGCGGGGAGATCGTCACGGCATGGTCCTTCTGGCCTAGGTGTCGGCAGGCCATACCCCGATCTTGACGACAAATTCAGGCAACGCTGATGCCAGATCCGGAATGGGTCGTACCCGACCCGGTCCGTGCGCCACGATGGGGCGATGGAAGACGAGCTCGAGGTGCTCCGCCGCCAGATCGACGCCGTCGACGAGCGCTTCGTCGAGCTCCTCGCCGAGCGGTTCCGCATCACCCGGCGAGTCGGCCACATCAAGTCCGAGCGGGGGCTGCCGGCCCAGGACTCCATCCGCGAGGCACAGATCGACGAGAAGGTCCGGCGCCTCGCTGCCGAGCACGCCCTGGACGAAGGCCTGGTGTCCGACGTGCTGCGCGCGGTCATCGACCGGGTCGTCGCCGAGCACCGGGAGCTGCACTCGAGATGACCGACCCCAGCACCCCCGCCCCGGTCGCGCCCACGCCCCTCGCCGCCCCCGACCGCGGTCCGGCCTCCATCAGCGACCGGCTCCCGGCTCCGCCTGCCACCGGGCACCGCACCCGCGCCGAGCTCGACGCCCAGCTCGACCACCTGCGCGCTGCCCCCGCCGACGACGGCGTCCTGGAGCTCGTCGTGTGCCGCCCGGCCCTGGACCAGCGCCGGGTGCTCGACGTCGGCGTCCTCTCCCGCGCCGAGGGCCTGGTCGGCGACACCTGGTCGCAGCGACCGAGCCGGCGCACCCCCGACGGCGGCCCCCACCCCGACATGCAGCTCAACATCATGGGCACACGGGTGGCCCGCCTGCTGGCCGTCAGCGACGAGCGCATGCCCCTGGCGGGCGACCAGCTCTACGTCGACCTCGACCTGTCCGCGGCCGCCCTGCCGGCGGGCACGCGGCTCGCCATCGGCACCGCCGTGGTGGAGATCACCGACCAGCCCCACACCGGCTGCGCCAAGTTCGCCGAGCGCTTCGGGCGCGACGCCCTGCGCTTCGTCAACTCACCCGTCGGCACCGAGCTGCGCCTGCGGGGCGTGAACGCCAAGGTCGTCGTCGACGGCGAGGTCCGCGCCGGCGACCGCGTCCGGCGGGCCTGACTGGCGGCTGCGGCCCGGGGGTATCGGCAGCGGATGACCCCACGCCCCCACCTCGTCCTCGCCAACGACGACGCCGGCAGCACGTCGCGCCGCGACGTGGCGCTCGCCGTCAGCCGCCTCGCCGAGCACGCCCCCACCGAGCTGCGCTGGACCAGCACCCCAGACGAGTTCGAGGAGCTGGTGCGCGACGCCCGGGAGCAGCAGCTGGTGGTCGCCGGCGGTGACGGGTCGCTGCACCTCGCCCTGCAGACCCTGGATGGTCTGGACCGAACCGACGAGGCGATCGGCATCATCCCCCTCGGCACCGGCAACGACTTCGCCCGCAACCACGGCATCCCGCTCGATCCCCAGGAGGCCGCCGACGTCGTCCTCGAGGGTCGGGCCCGCGCCGTCGACGCCATCGAGCTCCGCGACGACGGGACCCACCGCGAGCTGGTGGCGAACAACCTGCACCTCGGGATGGGCGTGGACTCCGCCCGGGCCGCCCAGCGGCTCAAGCCGGTGCTGAAGCGCTTCGCCTACCCCGCCGCCACGGCCTGGACCGGCGCCACGGGCGGCTCGGCTCCGCTGCGGGTCACGGTCGAGGACGAGGTCGTCTGGGACGGGCCGGTGCTCGCCTGCCTCTTCCTCCTCGGACCCAGCATGGGTGGCGGCGTGAAGCTGGTCGACACCACCGAGGGCACCATCGACGTCGTCGTGGTCGAACCGGTCGAGCCGCGGGAGCGGGTGGCCCTCGTCCGCGCCGCGATGCGCGACGGCCTCGGCGCCACCGAGGAAGCCCACCGCTGGACCGGGCGCCGGGCGAGCGTGCAGGCCACCGGGGTGCTCGACACCGACATCGACGGCGAGCTGTGCGAGCACGCCCACACGCTGCACCTGGAGCTGAAGCCCCGGGCCTGGACCGTCCTGGTGCCGGCGGGGCCGTCGAAGACGGGCTAGAGCAGCCCGTCGATCGCGTTCACCGCCTTCTCCTCGATGCGCTGGAACAGGTTGCGCTGATCCCACTCGTTGAGGTCGACGGGTTCGGCCCGCTCCAGGTCCTCGTCCATGTGCCCGTCGAGCAGCGCCGTCATGGCCTCGTCGAAGATGACGAGGCAGACCTCGTCGTCGTGCTCGGTCGAGCGCTGGTTCATGTTCGCCGAGCCGACCACGCAGACCGATCGGTCGATCGTGAGCACCTTGGCATGCAGCATCGAGGGCTGGAACGTGCAGATCTGCACGCCTGCGTCGAGCAGCTGCTGGAAGCTGGCCTCGCTGGCCACCTGCACCAGGCGCTTGTCGGCGTGGGGCCCGGGCACGAGCACCTCGACCTCGACCCCCCGCTCCGACGCGTCCACCAGGCGACGGAGGATCTCCTCGTCCGGCGTGAAGTAGGCGGTGGTGATGCGGATGCGCTCCTCGGCGCAGTCGATCAGCACCCGGAACAGGTTCCACACGTCGCTGTTGCCGGCCTCGGCGACGCCCTTGATGACCTGCACGTCGAGCTCGCCGGGCTGGGGGAGCTCCGGGAACTGGTCGACGTCGTCCACCAGGTCCGTGCCGGTCTCGGCCCAGTTGTCGAAGAAGGCACCGCGCAGGCCGGCCACGGCGGGGCCGACGACCCGGAAGTGGGTGTCGCGCCACTCGCCCTCACCTCGGGCATCGCCGCTCCACTCGTCGGCGATGCCGACGCCACCGGTGAAGGCGAGCGTCTCGTCGCACACCAGGAGCTTGCGGTGGGTCCGGTTGTTGGCCTGCAGCGCGCCCCGGGCCTTGATGGGGCGGAACCAGCGGACGTCGCACCCGGCGCTGTCCATGCCGTCCACCACGTCGGTGTCGAGCTCCCAGGCCCCGGCCGCGTCGAGCAGGACCCGGACGCGCAGGCCCTCCTGGGCCTTGGCGGCCAGGTGGGCGGCGAACTCCTGGCCGATCTCGCCGTTCCAGTAGATGAAGGTGAGGAAGTCGATGGACCGCTCGGCCGCGTCGATGGCCTCGAGCATGGCGGGGAAGATCTGATCGCCGTTCTTCAGCACGTCGATGCGGTTGCCGGTGGTGACCGACACGCCCAACACCGATTCGAGCATGCGCTTCGTGCGCTGAGAGTCCATGCCGGAACGCTAGTCCCGGTCAGTGAGCATCCACCCCGGCGAGCCGGGTCCGACCCCGGACCCCGGTGACCGCCAGCGCCCCCACGAAGAGCGCACCGCCGACCAGCACGATCGTGGGCCCGGACGCGACGTCGAGGTGGTAGCTGAGGTTCATCCCCACGAAGCCGCACACCGCCCCGATGAGCGTCGACAGCCACAGCATCGTCGAGAACGACGAGGTCACCATGCGAGCCACGACCGCCGGCACCACGAGGGCGGCGGCGATGAGCGTGACGCCCATGACGTTCATGGTGGCGAGGATCGAGGCCGCCAGCACGAGCATCAGGAGGGCATCGATGCGGGCGACCTTCACCCCGGACGCCTCGGCGACCTCGGGGTCGAAGGTGACGAACAGCAGCGACCGGTAGCGCAGCACGATCACCGCGATCGCGAAGAGGGTGACGCCGCTCACGATCCACACGTCCCCCCGGGTGACGCCGAGGACGTTGCCGAACAGCGCCGCGTCGGCGTCCACGTCGGCGCCGCCGCCGAGCTGCAGCACGGCGAGGCCGAAGGCGAACGACGCCGTCGTGATGACGCCGATGGCGGCGTCGGACCCGATCGGCCGCCGGCGGGTCACCGACGACACCGCGAGCGCCGACGCGAGCCCCCAGAGGCCGGCCCCGAGGAACACGTTGACCCCGGCGAGTGCGGAGACGGCGAAGCCGCCGAAGATGGCGTGGCTGAGCCCGTGGCCGATGTAGCTCATCGAGCGCAGCACGACGTACACGCCGATGAGGCCGCAGAGCGCGCCCGCGACCGTGGCCACGACGAGCCCGTTCTGGAAGAACTGGAACTCGAACGGTCGGAGCAGCTCGTCGAGGGTGATCACGCGCTGCGGTCCCGGAGCTGGATGATCTGCGCCTCGCTCGGGACGTCGACGACGACGCGCATGCCGCCGTGCTCGAGCACCTCCATGGGGGAGCCGTAGGTGGCCTCGAGCACCGACGGGACGAGCACCTCGTGGGGGGCGCCGGCGCCGATGACCTCCTTGTTCAGGCAGACCAACCGAGGCAGGTGGGCGGCGATGCCGTTGAGGTCGTGGGTCGTCAGGACGATGCCGAGCCCGCCGTCGTGGAGCTCCCCGAGCAGGTGGAGGATCTCGTGCCGGGTGCGCACGTCCACCCCCGACGTGGGCTCGTCGAGCAGCAGCAGGTCCGGCTCGGCGAGCAGGGCGCGCGCGAGGAACACCCGCTGCTGCTGGCCGCCGGAGAGGGCGCGGATGTGGCGGCCGGCGAGCTCGCCGATGCCGAGGCGGTCCAGCACCCGGGCCACGTCGGCCTTCTCCGCCTTCGAGGCCCACGGCAGCAGCCGGCCCCGGACCCGGGACATCAGCACGCACTGGGCGACGGTGACCGGGAAGTCCCAGTCGATCTGCTCGACCTGGGGCACGTAGCCGAGGCGCGTGCCGCCGGGCCGTTCGAGCCGCCCCGCGCTCGCCGGGACGCTCCCGAGCAGCACGCGCAGCAACGTGGACTTGCCCGAACCGGACGGCCCGACGATGCCGACGAAGTCGCCGCGATCGATCTGGAGGTCGACCCCGGTGATGACGGACCCGTCGCCGTAGCCGGCGGCGACTCCCTCGAGCGTGAGGAGCGGGGTCACCGGAGCGACGCTACCGATGTTTCACTGCGGATAATCCGCGGTATCGGGCCCGACCCGGCGCAGCTCGAGCTGCTCGAGCGCCTCGGGGTCACCGCCGAGGACCTCGACGATGGTGGCGTAGTTGGAGCGCATCAGGGCCAGCCAGCTGTGGTCCTCGTCGCCGGGCTCGCCCGGGAGGTCGTCGTCGCGGAGGTCGGCGACGTACTCGGCGCCGGCCTCCTCGGCGATCGTCTCCAGCACGGGGGACGGGAAGACCTCGGAGCCGAACACGGCCGGGACGCCCTCGGCCCGGATCTGGTCGACCAGGTCGGCCACGGCGCGGGGCGAGGGGTCGCCGAAGTCCTCGGGCTGCACCGCCCCCACGACCGTCCAGCCGTAGGTCCGGGCCCAGTAGGCGTAGGCGTCGTGGTAGGTCACGAGCTTGCGGTTGTCCTCGGGCACGGTGTCCAGGGCGGTGCGCAGGGCGGCGTCGAGCTCGTCGACGATCCCGTCGAACTCGGCCCGGTTGGCCTCGTAGGTCGCCGCGTTGTCCGGGTCGACCTCGCTCATCGTGTCGGCGATGTAGCGGGCGTAGCCCTTGGCGAGGGTCGGGTCGGTCCACAGGTGGGGGTTGGGCTTGCCCTCGTCCTCCGGGAACGAGAAGTCGTAGAGGTAGTCGTCCGGGCTGACGATGAGGTCGCCGAGCTCCACGATGGTGGCGTCCCCCGCCACGTCGCGGGCGAGCGCCAGCGTCGGCTCCTCGAGCTGGAGGCCGTTGGCGAACACCACGTCGGCACCCTCGAGCACCTCCGACACCGACGGGCTGGGCTCGAAGGTGTGGGAGTTGGTGCCCTCGGGGACGACCCCCTGGATCCGGGCGAGGTCGCCGATGACATCGGCGGCGATCGACGTGATCGGGCTCACCGTCGTGACCACGACCAGCCGGTCGTCCCCGTCGCCGTCGGATCCGGCCGCGTCGTCGTCACCGCCGCACGCACCGGCGAGGAGGGCCAGCGGCAGCAGCAGGGCGAGCGGGGCCAGCAGGCGAGGTCTCGTCATGGATGCGGACGATAGCCACCTGCAACCTGTTCTCAACACGCGCCCCCAGGGGCCGGAGGTGACCGGGGCGGTCGCTACTGTCCGGAGATGGCTGCTGCGACCGCGGACGACCTGGTCGACCAGCTCCGCCATCGAGGCGTCCGCATCACCGCGCCCCGTCGTGCCGTGGTCGAGGCACTGGTCGAGGTCGGTTCGCACGTCACCGCCGAGACCCTCCATGCTCGCGTGCAGGCCCGCCATCCGGACGTCAGCCACTCGAGCATCTACCGGACCCTGGACCTGCTGACCGAGCTGGGCATCGTCACCCACGTCCACCTCGGCCACGGCCCGGCCGAGTTCCACCTCGCCGACGACGAGCACTCGCACGTCGTCTGCAACGGGTGCGGTGCCGTGCTCGAGATCGACTGCGCTGTCACCGACCCCTTCGCCAGGGCCGTCGACGACCGATTCGGGTTCCAGCTGGACCTGCGCCACTTCGCCCTCACCGGTTGGTGCCGGCGGTGCCGGCCCGGGGGAGGCAGCAGTTGATCGGCGGTGACGCGACGACGAGCTTCCGCACGCCGTCGCGCCGCTGGCCCAGCCTCAGCGCCCACGTGGGCGGCGCCGCCATGCTCTTCGTCGCCGCCGGCATCATCGTCTCCGCGCTCGTCGAGCTCGGGGCCGGGGGCGACGAGACCCCGGCGATGATGCTGGCCGCCGGCATCGTGGCGGTGGCCGGGTTCGTGCTGTGGCGGGGCACCGAGGTGCCGGCGAAGATGACGGCGTCGGCCACCTTCGTCGCCGTCGGCAGCACCTGGCTCCTCGCGTCGATCGCGGGCGCCGTCCCGTACCTGCTCACCGGGACCTTCGGCTCGATCGACAACGCCCTGTTCGAGTCGGTCTCGGGCTTCACCGGCACCGGGTCGACCGTGCTCGCACCGATCGAGGCGGCACCGCGGGGCGTGCTGTTCTGGCGCAACCTCACCCAGTGGTACGGCGGCACCGGCATCGTCGTGCTCGCGGTGGCGATCCTGCCCTTCCTCGGCGTGGGCGGCATGGACATGCTCAGCGCCGAGGCGCCGGGGCCGACCACGGATCGCCTCGCCCCGCGCATCTCCGAGACGGCCCGGCGGCTGTGGCAGGTGTACGCCGGGCTCACCGTGGCCGCCATCGCCCTGCTGCTGGCGGTCGGCATGTCGCCCTTCGACGCCGTCACCCACGCCTTCACCGCCGTCTCCACCGGCGGCCTCTCCCCCTACGACTCCTCGATCGCCGCCTTCGACTCGGTCGCCGTGGAGCTGGCGCTCGTGGTCCTCATGCTCGTCTCGGCCACCAGCTTCACCCTCCACTGGCGCGCCGTCACGGGCCGACCCCGCATCTACGCCGAGTCCCCCCTGCTGCGCTTCTACCTCGGCGTCTTCGTCGTGTTCACCGCCGCGGTCACGGCGCTGCTGTGGACCCAGCAGGGCCTCGGCTTCGGCAAGTCGCTCCGGGACGCCACGTTCAACGTCGCCTCGCTGCTCACCTCGACCGGGTTCGGCACCGCCGACTTCGTCCAGTGGGTGCCCGGCACCCAGCTGCTGCTGCTCGCCCTCATGGTGTCGGGCGGGATGGCCGGCTCGACCTCTGGCGGGCTGAAGCTGGTCCGAGCCCGCGTGCTCCTGATCCACGCACTGCGAGAGCTGCGACGCATCCGCCACCCGCGCGCCGTCCTGCCGGTGCGGCTGGGCCGGGACGCGATGCCGGAGCGGATCGTGCAGCGCGTCATCGGCTACGCCCTGCTCTACGTCGTCTTCATCGGCGTCGGCTGCCTGGCCCTCACGTTCCTCGGCTCCGGCCTCACCGAGGCCGCGGGTGCGGCCACCTCCGCCATGGGCAACATGGGCCCGGCGCTCGGCGAGGCCGGTCCGGCGTCCAACTACCTGTACTTCTCCCGGCCCGCCCGCGGGCTACTGATGGTGATGATGCTGGCCGGCCGCCTCGAGATCTTCCCGGTGCTCTACGTCATCGGGCGGATCACCGGCGCCCTGCCCGGCGGACCGCTGCGCCGCGCCGTGCGCCGCACCACCGCGCTCGTCCCGACGTCGTGACCGCTGCGAGGATGGCACCACCCCTCGCACCCTCCCCCCGGAGATCCACATGCCCCTCTACGCACTCGGCGACCTCACCCCCACCATCGCCGACGACGCCTTCGTCCACCCCGATGCGGTCGTGATCGGCGACGTCACCATCGGCTCCGAGTCCACCGTCTGGCCCGGCGCGGTCCTGCGCGGTGACAGCGGTCCGATCACCGTCGGCGAGCGCACGTCCATCCAGGACGGGTCGGTCATCCACACCACCGAGTGGGCCCCGACCCAGATCGGCAGCGGCTGCGTCATCGGCCACATCGTCCACCTCGAGGGCTGCATCATCGAAGACGACGCCCTCGTCGGCTCGGGCAGCGTGGTGCTGCACAAGGCCATCGTCCGCAGCGGCGGCCTGGTCGGGGCCAACGCCGTCTGCAGCGGCGGCTTCGAGGTGCCCTCCGGCGCCATGGCCCTCGGCGTGCCGGCCAAGCTCCGCCACGACGCCGTGGACCTGGCCATGATCCAGGAGTCCGCCGAGTTCTACCGGGACCGCGGCCACCGCTACCGGCAGGAGCTGCGCCGCATCGACTGAGGTGCCGTGGGTAGGGGACCAAGGCATGACCCTCCCCACCGCCGCCTCGGTCACCCGCAACCCCTCCCAGGAGCAGCTGCGCGACTGGGTCCTGGCCCACATGTCCCGCGTGCAGGTCAGCGAGCACGGCAACATCGGCTACACGACGATGGTCACCGCCCGACTCGCGCCGTCGACCGCGTTCGTGTCCGACCAGCCGACGGGCAAGCCGACCATGTCGCGCGCCGAGTACGAGCAGTGGGCCGAGGAGCAGGACGCGTTCATCGCCGACCAGGACATGGTGCTCATCGAGGGCTACATCGGCCCGGATCCCGACTTCCGCACGCCCGTGCGCCTCTTCATCGAGCGCAAGAGCTCCAACATCCCGGCGATGCAGCAGCAGCTGTACTTCCCGGTCGAGGACGAAGCCGCCTTCGACGAGGAGCACGCCGACGGGGGGTTCACGGTGATCTACACGCCCGGCCTCCTGGCGCCGGGCCAGCCCAACGACCGGCTCATCGCCGTGGACCTCGACAACTACGTCACCCGGGTGTTCGGCTCCGACTACTTCGGCGAGTCCAAGATGGGCGGCCTGCGCATGTGGAACCACCTGGTCCACGAGCGCGGCGGCCTGGCCATGCACTCCGGCGCCAAGGTCTTCCCCGCCGAGGAGACCGGCTCGGGCGAGGAGGAGCTGGCCCTGATCATCGGCCTGTCGGGCACGGGCAAGACGACCACCACGTTCCGCGAGGTGAAGGGCTCGCTGCCGGTGCAGGACGACTTCATCGCCCTCATGCCCGACGGCACCGTGCACGCCACCGAGAACGGGTGCTTCGCGAAGACCTACGGCCTCGACGCCGAGGACGAGCCCACCATCCACGGCGGCGCGATCGACCCCGAGGCGTGGCTGGAGAACACCCGCATCGATCCGATCACCAAGCAGATCGACTTCTTCGACGACCGCTACACGGCCAACGGCCGGGTCACGTTCCCCCTCGCCGACATCCGCCACCGGGATCCGCGCGACCTGCCGAAGGCCAAGTACCTGTTCATCCTGAACCGCAACGAGGACATCATCCCCGCCGTGGCCCGCCTCCGGCCCGAGCAGGCTGCGCACTACTTCATGCTGGGCGAGACCAAGGGGACGAGCGCCGGCGGGGCGGCCGAGGCGGGCAAGCGGCTCCGGGTGCCCGGCACGAACCCGTTCTGGTTCGAAGACGACGCCTCCCAGGCCAACCGGCTGCTGGAGCTCCTCGAGCAGCACCCGCTCGAGGTGTACCTGCTCAACACCGGCCGGGTGGGAGGCGACGCCGACGACGACCGGTCCAAGAAGGTCTCGATCGACGTGTCGGCCGCGGTGCAGGCCGGCATCGTCGACGGCACGATCGAGTGGGAGACCGACCCGGACTTCGGCTACGACGTCGCCACGTCGATCCCCGGCATCGACGATGCCGAGCTGCTCCAGCCCCGCCGCCTGTACGAGCGCCAGGGCCGGGACGACGAGTACCGGGAGCTGGTCGAGCGGCTGCGCCGGGAGCGCACCGAGTACCTCGACGGCTTCCCCGCCCTCGACGACCGGGTCCGGACCGCCTGAGGCGTTCCGTGGTCGCTGCCAGAAGCTTCTGGCAGCGGCTGCGGAACAGTCCGACGAGCCGCCCCGGCTAGTTCTCGCCGGCGTTGCGGATCTTGCCGATGGCTTCCTTGCACGCCGGGCAGACCGGGTAGCGGTCGGGGTCCCGGGTGGGCACCCACTTCTTGCCGCAGAGCGCCTCGATGGCCTCGCCGGTGATGTAGGCCCGCGTCACGTCCTCCTTGCGGCAGATGTGCGCGTACTTGTCGTGGTCACCGTCTCCCGTCGTCGGCTGGACGGTGGTGTCCGGCGTGATCGTGGGCGTCGGAGACGTGCTCGGCTCGGAAGCGTGGACGGGGCGCATCCCCATCGACGCTACCGGGCGTCGAAGGCCAGTCCGAACGATCGCACGGCCGGGGCGAAGATGTTGGGCTCGACGTCGATCTCGTCCTCGACCCGCAGGTTCGTCCACTCGCGGGTGAGCGTGCCCAGCAGGATCTCGAGCTCGCGGCGGGCGAAGTTGGCGCCGAGGCAGAAGTGGGTGCCGTAGCCGAAGGCCACGTGCGGGTTGGGCGAGCGGGTGACGTCGAAGGTGAACGGGTCCTCGAACACGTCTTCGTCGCGGTTCGCCGACGGGTAGACGAGGGCGAGCCGGTCGCCGGCCTTGATCGTGCGGCCCCGCAGCTCGACGTCCTCGGTCGCCTTGCGGAACATGTTGTTGAGGGGCGTGACCCAGCGGATGACCTCGTCCACCGCCGAGGGGATGAGCTCGGGGCGGTCGTGGAGCAGCTCCCACTGGTCGTTGTGGTCGCAGAAGGTGCGCAACCCGTGGGCGATGGCGGTGCGGGTGGTCTCGGCGCCGCCGGCGATGAACAGGCCGACCTCGTTGAAGATCGTGTCCTGGGAGAGCGGCTCGCCCTCGATCTCGGCGTTGGCCCAGGTCGAGATGAGCCCGTGGGCCGGGCAACCCCGCAGGTCGGTCACCTCGGCCTCGACCATCCCCCAGATCTCCATGGTGGCTGCCATCAGCCCGGCCATGGCCTCCTGGTCGAACATCACCGAGTCGATGCGCATGAGGCGCTCGGACCAGCTCTTCACCGTGCGCCACTCGTCCTCGGGCAGCCCGAGCAGGTTGCAGGTGAAGCGGGCCGGCAGCTGCCCGGCGATGGCGTCGACGACCTCGCAGCGGCCCTGGGGGGTGAGCGGATCGACCATGGCGGCGATCATCGCCTCGAACTGGGCCGACTGCTCGCGCACGGCCTTGGGCGTGAAGCCCCGGTTGACGAGGCGACGCTGCTGGAGGTGGCGCGGGTCGTCGTTGGCGATCATGTTCGACTCGGTCGGCGTCTCGTTGAGGCGGTAGGTGCGCAGCGAGGAGAACACCTCGGAGTGGCGCTCCACGTGCTGGACGTCGGCGTGGCGGGTGATCGCCCACAGCTGGTTGGCCTCGTCCCAGTGCACGGGGTCGTTGGCCCGGGCCCACGTCCACGCCTCGTGCTGCCGGGTCCGCCAGAACTCGGGGTCGCGCAGGTCGATGGTGACGGGGGGCTGGATCGTGCTCACCGGCCCATCCTGCCAAGTTGGCAACGCCCGTTGCAGGAGGCGGTCAGGTGAGCTGCTCGACCACCACGAGCACGACCATCCCCACGACCAGGGTGAGACCGACGTTGCGGGTCCGCCACGACACGAGCGCGGCGAGCACGCCGGCGAGGAGCCGGGGCTGCCACAGGTCGAGCTGCCCGCTGGGGCGGACGAGGGCCGGCACCACCAGGGCGGCGAGCACCGCCGGCGGGATCTGGCGCAGGACCCGCTGGGCCAGGGGCGGAAGGTCCACGAACCGGTTGGCGAAGGCGAGGAAGGACGCCCGCATGGCGTACGTGCCCGCGCCGGCCAGCAGGATGGCGACCCAGGTGCCGCTCATCGCGGGGTCACCTCGCGACGGCGCTCCTGGTGGCCCTCGGCGAGCGCGCCGGCGACGATCCCGGCGACACCCCCGATGAGGATGGAGAGGCGAGCTGCCCCCAGCTCGGCGGCCAGCACCGCGGTCGTGCCGCCGACCGCCGCCGCGACCAGGCTCGGCCACCGCTGGAGCACGGGCACGAGCAGCACCAGGAACACGAGCGGGACGGCGAAGTCGAGCGGCACGTCGTCGGGCACGCTGCTGCCCACCAGCGCTCCGATCACCGTGGTGATCTGCCACGACGACCAGAGCAGGATGCCGATGGCGAAGAAGTAGGGCAGGCGCTGGCGGCGGTCGTCGTTGCCGTCCCACCGGATGACCGAGAGCGCGTAGGCCTGGTCCACGAGCAGGTAGCTGACCCGCAGTCGGGCCCCGAGGCGCTCGGAGGACAGCGTCGGGGCGAGCGACGCCGAGTACAGCAGCATGCGGAGGTTGATGGTGAGCGCCGTCACCACCGCGACCGCGACCCCGCCGCCGCTCCCGAGCACGTCGGCCATGGCCAGCTGGCTGGCGCCGGCGAAGAGCAGGAGCGACATGGCGACCGCGTGGCCGAGGTCGAGCCCGGCGGCGATCGGCGCGGCCCCGGCCACGAGCCCGAAGGGGATGATGCCGACGAGCATGGGCGCGACGTCTGTGATGCCGTCGCGCATGGCCTGGCGGCGGGCTGTCACCTCCGGACCGAGCGGGGCAGGGGGACGCGGCGCCGGCGGTCCGGCGTCCGCTCGTCCAGCAGCTCGACGCCGCTGATCTCCGACGTGAGCTCGTCGAGGGAACCGACCGTGGCCGAGGTGGCGAGCGGGGTGTAGTGGGCGCGGCGCTCGTCGCTCACCGCGGCCCGGCGGGTCAGGCGGTACAGCACGTAGACGACGAAGGGCAGGGTCAGCGCGCCGAGCACGTGGAAGATCCCCTCGGGCCCGACCATCCCGATCGCAGCCGAGGCGACGAAGGGGCCGGCGGCGGCGCCGAGGCCGTTGAAGGTGAGGAGGCGGGCGCCCGTGGCCGGCATCACCGCCGGGTCGACGTAGTCGGCGACGTGGGCGAAGGAGAGGCCGTACAGCGAGAACGAGCCGGCACCGATGAAGAACGCCGCGGCCAGGGCCCCGACGAAGCTCTCCCGCACCGTCGCCCCGACACCGATGCCGGAACCCACGGTGACGAGCAGCGCGGCGACCGCCATGACGTAGCGGCGGTCGGTGCTGTCCGACCACCGCCCGAGCGGGAACTGGCCGGCGACGGCGCCGACGAGCAGGACGGCGATGAACGTGGACGCGCCGGAGACGCCGAACCCGGCACGGCTGGCGTACACGGCGCCGAAGCCGAGCGCAGCGCCGGTGGCGAAGCCCGAGAGGGTGGCGCCGGTGATGCCGAGCGGCGCGGACCGGATCACGTCTCGGATCGACCGGGGCGCGTACTCCCGCGGCGGTGGGGCCTCGTGCGGCGCCAGCGCGACGGGCACCGCGGCGACCGAGAGCATCACCGAACCGATGACGAACAGGACGAAGCCACCGATGTCGGCGACGTTGAGCAGGAGGCTGCCGATGGCGAGGCCGGCCGTGACCACGGAGTTGTAGACGGCGAGCAGCGAGCCCCGGGTGCGCGACGTCGACACGTCGTTCAGCCACGACTCGCTCACGATGAACAGGCCGGCCACGCACACGCCCGTGATGAAGCGCAGGAACATCCACGGGAGCGGAGAGACCCACACGCCGTGGATGACGACGGCCGCCGAGGCGAGCGACGCGAGCGAGGAGAACACCCGGATGTGGCCGACGGCGCGGACGAGCCCCGGCACCCACGTCGAGCCCGCCACGTAACCCAGGTAGTAGAGGCCGAGCACCAGACCGGTGACGGTGGAATTGAAGGCGGCCCGCTCGGCGCGCACGCCGAGCAGCGCACCCTGGAGGCCGCTGCCGACCATCAGAAGCAGGATCGAGAGCAGCAGCGGCCAGGCACCCAGCACGACGACGCCGAGGCGCGCGCGGCCCTCGGTGCCGTCGGGCGTCGGTGCAGGCGTCGTCGAGGCGACGTCGACGGTGCGGGGAGGACCGGCCACGATGGCCATGGTGCACGTCGCCGCCGGACGGAGACAACTGCTCAGCCCGCGGTGGCGCGCCCGTTCTGCCTGCAGCAGAACCGGGTCCGACGGGCTCGGCCGGGCGACACACTCGGCCCATGACAACGATCTCCACCTCTCCGGGCACGGTCTTCGACCGGCTGCTGGACCGGCGCATCGTCGTGCTGGGTGAATCCGTCGACGACGAGAGCGCGAACCGCGTCGTCGCCCAGCTGCTGATGCTGTCCACGGACGACCCCCACAGCGACATCTGCCTGCACATCAACTCGCCGGGCGGGTCGGTCATGGCCGGCCTCGCCGTCTACGACACGATGCAGCTCATCCCGAACGACGTCGCGACCGTCGCCGTCGGGTTCGCCGCCAGCATGGGCCAGATCCTGCTGTGCGCCGGCGCCCCCGGGAAGCGCTACGCCCTGCCGAGCGCGCAGGTCGTGATGCACGAGGGATCTGCCGGGCTGGGCGGGTCGGCCGCCGACGTCGAGATCCAGGCCGACAACCTCCAGGCGACCCTCGACCGGATGCGCGGCATCATCTCGCGCCACACCGGTCGCACCATGGACGAGGTGGTCCGGGACGTGGGGCGCGACAGGTGGTTCGATGCGGAGCAGGCGAAGGAGTACGGCTTCGTGGACCACGTCGTGACCTCGCTCGAGGAGCTCATCCCCGCCCCGTCGACCCGGCGCATCGGCCTCGGGAGGCAGTCGTGAGCAGCTACACGATCCCCAGCGTCATCGAGTCGACGCCGAAGGGCGAGCGCGTGTCGGACGTGTTCAGCCGGCTCCTCTCGGAGCGGATCGTCTTCGTCGGCACGCCGATCGACGACGGGGTCGCCAACGTCGTCATCGCCCAGATGCTGCACCTGGCGGCCGATTCGACGGCGGAGATGCAGCTCTACCTCAACTCGCCCGGCGGGTCGTTCAGCGCGGTGATGGCGATCTACGACACCATGCAGTTCGTCGCCCCGGACGTGGCGACGTTGTGCGTGGGTCAGGTGACGGCGACCTCCGCGATCCTGCTCGCAGCCGGCGCCCCCGGGAAGCGGTCGCTCCTCCCCCACGCACGGGTCGTGCTGCACCAGCCCCACACCGAGGGGAGCCGTGGTTCCCTCAGCGACCTCGCCCTCGAAGCCGCCGAGATCGCCCGGATCCGCGCCCAGGGCGAGGAGCTGCTGGCCAGGCACACCGGTCGGCCGGTGGAGCAGATCCGCGCCGACACCGACCGGGCGCTGGTGCTCACCGGACGCGATGCCATCGCCTACGGCATCGCGGACGAGCTCCTCGAGCCCGGATCAGGCGGCGAGCATGCGGAGCCCGCCACCGCCCTGCGACCGGACGTGTAGCCGTCGGGTCGCCCGCTCGAGGACGTCGGCCAGGTCGAGGCCGAGGGCCTCGTGCATCGCACCGAGCAGCTCGGAGGACACGTCCTTGCGGCCGCGCTCGACCTCGGAGAGGTACTGCAGCGAGACCGCGGCGGCCTCGGCGACATCGGCGAGCGTGCGCTCCTGGTGATGCCGCTCCTCGCGCAGGATCTCGCCGATCAGCTCTCGCAGCCCGACGTCGCGACGCACCTCGTCGTCGCGGTGCTTGCCCGGGAACGGGACGACGTCGCCCCAGCCGTCCCGGTCGGCCCCCTCTTCGCTCGGCATGGGAGAAACGCTACCAACGCCCGCCGTCCCGTGCCGGCGTGGGTTCGTCCAGCCACGCCTGCGCCAGCCGGGCGGCCTCGTCGATCGAGCGCGCCCGCCCGGCGTCCATGCGGCGGGCCAGCTCGGCGGGCCCGAGCGTGCGCTCCTGGCGGTCGAGCAGGTTCTCGAGCATCGCCCGCTCGGCACCGAAGCTGGGCGCCACGGCGTCGTCGAGGACCGCGCCGAGCAGCTCGGCGGCGCGCTCGGCCATGTGGAGCCGGTCGAGCACGGTGACGAGGTTCCGCAGCGTGGTCAGCAGGTGGGTCCGGTCACCGTGGGAGCGCCAGTGGGCGATGAGCTCGGCGAAGGGCGCCCGGGCCGCTGACGGGTCGCCGGTGCGCGAGAGCACGGATGCGTACGAGACCCGGGCCACGGCGGCGATGTAGGCGTTGCCGACGTCGTCGGCGGCGGCGATGGCCCGGTGGAGCGCGGCGAGGGCCGGCTCGGGGTCGAGGTCGAGCAACCGCTCGCCTTCGACGTAGTGGAGCCAGGCCCGATCGGAGGGCGCCAGCTCCGGTGGCTCGGCGAACTCCGCCATGGCGCGAGCCGCCGCCTGGTGCTCACCGGCATAGGCATCGGCCAGCACCACGCCGGTGAGGCACGCGACGACGCCGTGCGCGTCGCCGGCGGCCGACGCCGTAGCCAGCCCGATGCGCGCCGCCTCACGTGCCGGTGCGGTGTCGCCGCCGAAGAGGAGGACGTCGGAGAGCAGCTCGTACACGAGCGGGTCGGCGGTCGAGTCGTTCAGGTCGACGGCCCGGTCGATGAGCCGGCGGGCCCGCTCCAGGTCGCCGCCGTTGATCGCCCGCTGGGCGGCGGCGGCGAGCGCGAGCTCACCGTCGGTGCCCGACAGCGACCCCGGCGCGTGCTCCACGACCTCGGCCGCCCAGCCGAGCACCTCGTCCCGCAGGCGGGACTGGGCGTACAGGAAGAGCCGACCCACGAGCCCCACGGCGCAGACCTGGTCGTGCTCGCGCGCCCAGGCCACGGCGGTGCGGGCATCGTCGAGGAGGCGCTCGAGGCGATCGTGGGCCCGGCGCTCGTCCGGACCGCGGAGCCGGCGATCGGCGTCGGTCACGGCATCGAGGAGCCAGGCAGCGTGTCGGGTCCGGAGCACCTCGAGGTCGGCGCCGGCGGCGTCGCAGGCGCGCTGGCGGACGGTGCGCAGCATGCGGAAGTGCGGCTCCTCCCCCGTCACGTCCACCTGGAGGAGGGAGAGGTCGACCAGGCGGCAGAGGACCTCGAAGGGCGACGCGACGCCCGACACGTGGGCGATGTCGCCCGCGGTGACCGGGCCGGCGAACACCGACAGGGAGCCGAACATCGCACGGCCCTCGTCGTCGAGCAGTCGCAGCGACCAGTCGAGCAGCGCCTTCAACGTCCGCTGCCGCTCGTCCAGGTCGCGCCGCTTGAGCGGGGGCAGCTCGAGCTCGCCCTCCAGTCGGTCGTGGAGCATCGCCAGCGGCATCGTGCCGGCGGCGGCCGCCGCCATCTCGATCGCGAGCGGGAGACCGTCGAGCTGCCTGACGATCCCGGCGATCAGGCCGAGCGCCTCCTCGTCCGTCGCGAAGTCGGGTCGGGCGGCCCGAACCCGGTCGACGAACAGCTGCACGCCGCCGGACGGGCCCGTCACGGGGAGCGGGTCGACCGGCCACAGCTGCTCGCCGTCGACCGCGAGCGGCTCCCGGCTCGTGGCGATGACGCGCAGCCGCCGCCCACCGGCAGCGAGCCGGCCGACCAGGTCCGCGACCGCGCCGACGACGTGCTCGCAGTTGTCGATGAGCACCAGCACGTCGAGGTCCCCCACCGCATCCAGGGCCGAGAGCGGGCCCTCGGCGCCGACGACGAGCCCCAGCCCGTCGGCGACCACGGCAGCGACCTGGCCACCGTCGTCCACGCCGGCGAGCTCGATCGAGCGGACACCGGCCGAGAAGCGGTGCTCGATGTCGGCGGCGACGGTGCGGGCGAGGCGGGTCTTGCCGACACCGCCCGGCCCGGTGAGCGTGACGAGCGGCCAGGCCGCCGACAGCCGGGCCAGCTCCTCGCGGTCCCGGTCGCGCCCCACGAACGACGAGGCCGGCAGCACCACGCGGCGCCGGGCCGGTGCCGCGACCTCACCCTCGAGCGCCACCGCCTCGGCCCGACGGAGCTCGGACGCCGGCTCGAGGCCGGCCTCGGCCAGCGCCTCCACCGCCCGGTGGTAGGCGCGCAGCGCCTCGGTCGAGCGGCCCGTGGCGGTCAGCGCCTCGACGAGCACGGCCCACGTGCGCTCCCGCAGCGGGTGGTCGGCGACCAGCTCCTCCGCCGTCGCGACCGCATCCGCCGCCCGACCGCACGCCAGCAGCGCGGCCGCCCGGTCCTCGCGCGCCGTCACCCACCGCTCCTCCAGCCGCGCCGTGACGGGCCGGACCGGCTCGACGTCGCCCACGTCGCCGAACGGCGGTCCTCGCCACATGGCCAGGGCCTCGTCGATGAGATCGAGCGCCGCACCGGGAGCCGCTGTCGCGGCATCGTCGAGGAGCAGCTCGAAGTCCGCCAGATCGAGCGCCACCCCCTCGAGCGCCAACCGGTAGCTGCCGGGCGTCCCGACCAGGGCGTCCCCGAGCAGCCCCCGCAGCCTCGACACGTAGGTCCGCAGCGAGCTCACCGCCGTGCGGGGCGGCCCCTCGGGCCAGAGCGCGTCGACGAGGAGGTCGGTGGGGACGTCTCGTTCGGCTCGAGCGGCGAGGACGGACAGGACGACACGCTGGCTGGGGCTCGAGATCGCCCTGGTCTCGTCGTCGACGATCACGGCGACCGCTCCGAGGACCTGCACTCGCGCTCGCACGCGAGCGAGCGTACGGACCGTGCCTTCCGGCGTCGATGGGTTTGTCGCCCGGCCTGCGATCTCGCTGCGACCGCCCTGCAACCCCTCCGTCGGATGGTGGACCCCGACACCACCGACAGGAGCACCACCATGACCATCACCGACGCCCCCACCACCGCCCCCGACGAAGCGACCGTCGACGGCTTCGTCGAGCGCCTCTTCGGCGCCGTGCTCGGCGCCCAGGAGGTGCAGGCCGTCTACCTCGGGAACCGACTGGGCTGGTACGCAGCCCTGGCCGAACACGGACCCATGACGTCGACGCAGCTGGCCGAGGCCACCGGCAGCAACGAGCGCTACGCCCGGGAGTGGCTCGAGCACCAGGCGGTCTGCGGCTACGTGACCGTGGACGACGACACCGGCGCCCCGGAGGAGCGACGGTTCTCGCTGCCGGCGGCGCACGCCGAGGTCCTCACCGACCAGGACAGCCTCGCCTTCATCGCCCCCGTCGCCCGGCTCGTCGCGGCCGTCGGCCACCACCTCGACGCCATCGCCGACACGTTCCGCCACGGCGGCGGCGTCAGCTGGGCCCAGCTGGGCGACGAGGTGCGCGAGGCCCAGGCGGCGGCCAACCGGCCCCTCTTCCTGCACCAGCTCGGCGTCGAGCTGCTCCCCCAGGCGGGCGACGTCCACGAGCGCCTGCGCAACGGCGCGCGCGTCGCCGACATCGGCACCGGCTACGGCTGGTCGGCCATCGGCCTGGCCAAGACCTACCCCACCATCACGGTCGACGGCTTCGACACCGACGTCCCCTCGATCGAGGCAGCGCGCCGCAACGCGGCCGCGGCCGGTGTCGCCGACCGGGTCCGCTTCCACGTCGCCGACGCCGGGGACCTGTCCGCGCCGTCGAAGCCCTACGACGCCGTGTTCGCCTTCGAGTGCATCCACGACCTCCCCGACCCCGTGTCGGTGCTGGCCACCATGCGCCGGCTCGCCGGTGATGACGGCGCCGTGGTCGTCATGGACGAGAACGTCGCCGACGCCTTCCACGCCCCCGGCGACGAGGTCGAGCGGCTGATGTACGGCTACTCGCTCACGTGCTGCCTCACCGACGGCATGTCCCACGAGCACTCGGCCGGGACCGGGACCGTTATGCGTTCGTCCATCTTCACCGACTACGCCCGCCGGGCCGGCTTCTCGGACGTGCACGTCCTGCCGATCGAGCACGACTTCTTCCGCTTCTACCGGCTGGAGCGTTGACGATCGCGCCTCGGGTGCACTCGCCCCGGTCGCTCAGGCCGTGGCGAGGGCCCGCTGGCGCGCCGCCCAGCGGGCCCGGGGCACGAGGACGGCGACCGCCACCGTGCACATGATCACGCCGTAGAGGACGAGGGGTCCGTCGCTGACGAGGAGGCCGAACCCGCCCCACACGATGCCGTCGAGGCCGCTGACCACGTAGGTGCCGGGGGCGAGGCCGGTGAGGTCGTCGCTCGTCCATGCCTCGACCACCTGGGGCAGGAACTGCACGGCGACGGCCAGGGCGAGCACGGTGCCGAGGGCGACCCAGCCCCCGACCGCGGCGAGCCCGGCCAGGCCGGCACCCACGAGGGCGCCGGTGCCGATGCCCTTGCGGTTGCCGCCCCGCACGAGCAGCGCGCCGACGACGAGGTAGCCGACGACGTACGCGGTGGACAGGACGGCGACGGGGAGCAGGCCCCGTGCCACGCCGTAGGCGACCCATGCGGCGTTGATCGTGAAGCCGAGCCACGTGGTGGCGCCCGAGACACCGGCGACCGAGCGCGTGCGCAGCACGCGGATGATCTGGGGCACCGGCTGGGTCAGCGCCAGCACGACGGCGAAGGCGGTGACCGCCTGCTCGAGCATCGGGACAGTCTCGCAGCACCCCAACCCGTTCTGGCAGTGCTGGTGTAGCGGCGACTACTGCTCGGCGGCGAGCCGGGCGAGGAGCGAGATCGATCGGATCTTGTCGTCGGTGAGCTCGTCCCACCGGATCGCAGCCGGGGTCCGCTCGCCGGGCGAGCACTCGATCACGTCGTCGGGCGTGACGACGAGGTCGAGCCGGAAGTCGTGGTCGGTCACCGGGATGTCGCCCTCGGGCAGCACCTGCACGTCGTGGACAGTGGTCACCACCACGGTGTCCGGCCCGATGAGGCCGGCCTCCCACGCCAGCGCGTACTCCAGGTCGGAGAACCCGCCGCCCTTGCCGAGCCGGGCACCCGATCGGTCGACCGCGACGCAACCGGTCACGACGAGGTCGACGGGCTCGAGCTCGGCCACGGTGACCGTGCGGGCGCTGCGGGTCGCGCCCTTGATGCTCGACGCCTTCCGGGGCGTGTCGGCCAGGTCGTGGGGGTCGAGGAGGAAGAAGGGGTCGTCCTCGGCCAGGCGGGGGACGGCCATGTAGACGACCTTGCCGTCCTCCAGCGCCCGCTGGCGCACCGGCCACTGCGGGGAGTCGGGGTTCGACTTCACCGTCGCGGCCGACTGCCAGGCCGGCTGCGAGCGGAGCAGCTCCGCGGCGGCCTCGGCGCCGACGAAGTTCGGGATGCGGTTGTGCGGAGCGGGGAACCGACCGACACCAGCAGCGACCATCCGGTCCCACGTGGCCTCTCGCAGGGCGCGCTTGTGCGCCAGGACCTCGGCGTCCCCGCCGGCGTCGTGGTCGTGGCGCCTCGCCATCAGCCGGGCTCGGGCGAGCGGGCCAGGATCTCCTGGGCGACGGTGGCGATGCGGCGGCCGTCGCCGTCCAGGATCCGGCCCGACGTGAGGATGCGGTCGTCCCGGTGCGTGACGGCCTCGACGTCGTAGAGCACCCAGTCCTTGATGCGGGGTGGCCGGTGGAACCAGATGGCGTGGTCGAGGCTGGCCCGGAACATCTGGTCGAACAGCCCGGCGCCGGCGGTGTCGACGATGCGGCGGGCTGCTCCGAAGGGGCCGTGGTCGGTGGCGTAGGCGACCCCGGCGGCGTGCAGCGCCGGGTCCAGCTCGCAGCCGGCCCGGAACCACAGTCGGCGCTGGGGAGTGCGGGGCTGGTCGTAGGAGGCGTCTCGGGTCTCGAGCACGCCCGGCTTGGCGAAGCGGGTCGTGGGCAGGTGCTCGGGGCCGGGGATGCCGAGCGGGGCGGGCGGCTCGTAGTCGCCGCTCGGGCCGCCGGCGTGGAACGACGCCGACAGCACCAGGATCGCCTTGCCGCCCTGGCGCGCCGTGACCCGTCGTGCCGTGAAGGACCGACCGTCGCGGAGGCGCTCGACCTCGTAGGCGATCGGTTCGGCGACGTCGCCCCCGCGCAGGAAGTAGGCGTGCAGCGAGTGGACGTGGTGCGCGTCCGGCGCCGTGTGCGTCGCTGCCACGAGCGACTGGGCCACGACCTGGCCGCCGAAGACGCGAGCCCGCTTCTCCTGCGGGCTGTGCCCGATGAAGGTGTCGGCGACCGGTGCGCCACCCCCGTCGTGCGCCGGCTCCAGCGTCAGGATCTCGGCCAGCGTCGGGAAGGCGGGGGCGTCGGGCACCCGGCAAGGGTGTCGCGCCGTCGTCCAGACTGCACATCGTGACGGGGACCACCACAGCCACCGACGTGCCCGCGCACCTCGACTCCGGGCGGGCCTGGCGGGTCGCCGCCGGCGCCGGCATCGCATCGGGCACCGCCTTCGGCTCGGCGTACACCTTCGGCCCGTTCTCCGATGCCATGGCCGACGACTTCGGCTCCGGCCGCGGGCCCACCGCGCTGGTCTTCGGCATCACCCTGCTGCTGTTCTTCGGCCTCGGGATCATCTCGGGTCCGCTCGCCGACCGGGTCGGTGCCCGCCGACTGGTGGTCGGCGGCGGGGTCCTCATCGCCAGCGGGCTGGCGCTCACCTCGCAGGCCGGCTCCATCTACGTCGGCTACCTGACCATCGGCATCGGCGTCGGCGTGGGCGGCGGCATGATCGCCTCACCGATGTACTCCACGGCGGGCGGCTGGTTCCTCCGCCGGCGGGCGCTGGCCATGGGTCTGGTCGCGTCGGGCAACGGCCTCGGCACCCTGCTGCTCGTCCCCTTCGCCGAGTCCCTCATCGACGCCAACGGCTGGCGCAGCGCCTACCTCCGGCTCGCCCTCGTCGACGTCGCCCTCTTCACCGTCGCCGCCCTCCTCATCGCCCGACCGCCCGGCCTGGTGGCGCCGCCGCCGGCCATCGAGCACATGAAGGCGATCCTGCGCATCCCCGCCTTCCGCATCATGTTCGCGACCGGGCTGCTGTTCTCGATCTCGCTGTTCATCGCGTTCGCGTTCATCGTCGACTTCGCCACCGAGGAGGGCATCGCGTCGGACCGGGCCGCGCTGCTCGTCGGCATCATCGGCGCGACGAGCATCATCGGCCGCCTCGGCATCACGTCGCTGAGCGGACGGCTGTCATCCGTGCGGCTGCTGCAGGGATGCCTCGCCGCCCAGCCGGTGGCGTTCCTGCTGTGGCTCCTGTCCGACGGCTCCTACCCGGTGCTCGTGGCGTTCGCCGTCACCATGGGCATCGCCTATGGCGGCTTCGTCGCCCTCGGCCCGGAGGTCGCCGCCGTGCTGTTCGGCACGGTCGGGCTCGGCAGCACCATCGGCCTCACCTTCCTCGGCGCCGGCCTCGGCGGCCTGCTCGGGCCGACCACCGCCGGCTTCCTGGCCGACGCCAGCGACGGTCAGATCGTGCCGATCGTGTTCGCCCTCACCGCCTCGGTCCTCACCGTCCTGCTGGCCTCGCGCCTGCCGACGCGCCAGGTGGTGGACCCCGCCGACCTCGGGGCCGCCTGACAGCGGGTCAGCGGCGTGCGCGCAGCGCGTTCTCGGCCGGGACGTGGGGACGCGACAGCGCCTCGGCGACGGCCGGTTCGGTGATCTGGCCGTCGAGCACGTTCAGCCCCCGGCGCAGGTGCGGATCCGCCGCCAGCGCACCCTCGAGCCCGAGGTCGGCGAGGGCCAGCACGTGGGGCAGCGTCACGTTGTTGAGTGCGTGGGTCGAGGTGCGGGCAACCGCGCCGGGCATGTTGGCCACGCAGTAGTGGACGACGCCGTCGACGAGGTAGGCGGGGTCGTCGTGGGTGGTGGGGCGCGACGTCTCGAAGCACCCGCCCTGGTCGATGGCCACGTCGACGAGCACCGACCCCGGTCGCATCTGCTTCACCATCTCGGCGGTCACCAGCTTCGGGGCCATCGCGCCCGGCACCAGCACCGCGCCGATGACCAGGTCGCTGCCCACCACGTGGTGCTCCAGCGCAGCCCGGGTGGAGTGCACGGTGGTGATCGCCGGGAAGCGGGCGTCGAGCCGGTCGAGGACGGCGGGAGCCTTGTCGAGCACCGTGACGTTGGCGCCGAGGCCGACCGCCATCTGGATGGCGTTCTCGCCGACGACGCCGCCGCCGATGACCGTCACCTCCGCCGGGGCGACGCCGGGGACACCGCCCAGGAGGATGCCGGCCCCGCCGTGGGCGGACTCGAGCCAGTTGGCGCCGGCCTGGACCGACATGCGGCCGGCGACCTTCGACATCGGGGCCAGCAGCGGCAGGTGGCCGTGGTCGTCGGTGACGGTCTCGTAGGCGATGCACGCCGCGCCGCTCGCCACGAGGTCGTCGGTCTGGGCCGGGTCCGGTGCGAGGTGGAGGTAGGTGAACAGGATGTGGTCGCGACGCAGCATCGCCCGCTCCGGCGCCTGCGGTTCCTTGACCTTCACGATCAGCTCGGCCTCGAAGACCTCTGCCGCCGTGTCGACGATCGTCGCCCCGGCACCGACGTACTCCTCGTCGCTGGCCCCGATGCCGGCGCCCGCCCCCGACTGCACGAGCACCTCGTGGCCGTGGGCGGCCAGCTCACGGACGCTCACTGGCGTCAGCCCGACCCGTCGCTCGGCTGTCTTGGTCTCCGTGGGTGTCCCGACCCTCATGCACTGCCCCCTTGGTGGTCTTCGACACGGTACGGGTGCCGACAGGCCGCTGCATGACGGAGCTCGACGGGTCCCGCCCGGCCCCACCGGCGGGGGCACCTACGCTGCGGTCGTGAAGAACGCCCTGATCGACGCCGGCTTCAAGATCGCGAACGTGGTGCACCGCAACCTGTTCGAGGCGACCAAGGGGCGGTTGGGCGGCACGGTGGCGGGGATGCCGGCCCTCATCCTGGAGACGACGGGACGGAAGTCGGGGCAGCGCCGGTCCTCGATGCTCACCGCCCCGATCCAGGAGGACGGCGACATCGTCCTCGTCGCGTCGAAGGGCGGCGACGACCGCCATCCGGCGTGGTACCTCAACCTGAAGGCCGACCCGGAGGTGACGATCACGATGGGCGGCCGCACGTTCGACGCGGTGGCCCGCGAGGCCACCGGCGACGAGCGCGCTGCGCTGTGGCCCCGCATCGTCCAGAGCTACAAGGGCTACGCCGGGTACGAGCAGCGCACCGACCGGGAGATCCCGGTCATCATCTGCACGCCGAAGTGACCGAGGGAATCGCCGTGGCCGACGACGCCGATCTCATCTCCGCAGCGGCCGGCGCCCGGTCGCGCTCGCACGTGCCGTACTCCGGCTTCGCCATGGGCGCGGCCGTGCTCACCGACACCGGCGAGGTCCTCCTCGGGGCCGTGGTCGAGAACGTCTCCCTCGGACTCGCCATGTGCGCCGAGCGGGTCGCGCTGTTCTCCACCGTCGCCACCGACGCCGGCACCCCCGTCGCGCTCGCCCTGGTGGCGCCGCGGACCGACGGCAAGCTCACGCACCCGTGCGGTGCGTGCCTGCAGGTGGCCCTCGAGCTCGGCGGACCCGGGCTGCGCATCGTGGTCGCCGACCCGGACGGGACCTCGGAGACGAGCGACGTGGCCACCCTGCTCCCCGCCGGGCCGCACAAGCCGAGCCGCTGAAACCTGCCCGGATCCACGCTTGGTTGCGATCCGACGAGGTCGGCTACGCTGGTTCACCCTGCGCCCGTAGCTCAATTGGATAGAGCATCTGACTACGGATCAGAAGGTTGGGGATTCGAGTTCCTCCGGGCGCACTCAAAAGACCAGGTCATCGGGTACGGGACCTGGTCTGGACAGCGCACCGTTCCCCTCTTGGCAATCCGTTGGCAATCCGCCGGCGGTCCTTGCACGGAGGAGCGAGAACGATGCGAGGTCACCTGCAGCAGCGAGGCGCCGACTCCTGGCGCCTCAAGGTCTTCCTCGGCCGATCGGCCGACGGGAAGAAGCGCTACCTCGAGCGCACCGTCCGGGGCACCCGGCGGGAGGCCGACCAGGAGCTGGCCCGCCTGGTCGTCGAGGCCGGCGAGGGTCGCTGGACCCCCTCGGCACCGATGACGATGGCCGAGCTGCTGGACCGGTGGCTGAAGCTCAAGGCGACGACGGTCGAGCCGTCGACCGTGTCGAACTACGAGTGGATCGCTCGCCAGTACGTCGTGCCGGCGTTCGGCGACCGGAAGGTGGCGAGCATCCGGACCATGGAGCTGGACGAGTTCTACGCCCAGCTCCGTCTGTCCGGTGGTGTTGAGAGTCGCCCGCTGTCGGGCCGTACGGTCCGCATCTGCCACACGGTGATGCGCCAGTCACTCGACCAGGCCCGCAAGTGGGGCGTCATCGCTCGGAACCCGGCGCGGGACGCCACTCCCCCGTCGGCCGGCCACTCCGAGGTGTCTCCGCCCTCGGTCGTCCAGGTGCGCGACCTGCTCGCCGGCGCCTTCGACGAGGAGCCCGACTTCGGCGTCTACCTCTGGCTGCTCGCCACCACCGGCTGCCGGCGGGGCGAGGGCTGCGCGCTCCGCTGGAGGAGCGTCTCGTGGGACACCGGCGAGCTGCTGATCCGTCGCAACATCGCCCACGTCGGCCGGAACATCGTCGAGAAGGCCACCAAGACCCACCAGTCCCGACGGGTGGCGATCGACGCGTCGACGCTCGAGCTGCTCCGCCAGCACCAGCTGCGCTGCCGAGAGCTCGCGCTCCGGGTCGGCGTGCGCCTCGACGACGAGGCGTTCCTGTTCAGCGAGGAGCCCGACTTCGCCACGCCGTGGCGACCCGACGTGTGCACCAACCGCTTCGGCCGGCTGCGGGCCACGCTCGGCCTCGAGTCGGTCCGCCTCCACGATCTGCGCCACTTCACAGCGACAGAGCTCGGCCAGTCCGGCACGCCGGTGGCGACGATCAGCGCCCGGCTCGGCCATCGCGACAAGGCCACAACCCTGAACATCTACAGCCACACGCTGCCCGCCACCGATGCCCTCGCCGCCGAGACCATCTCCCGCCTCATCGGCGACCCCCGTCGCCACGCCACGTAGCGCACCCGACTTACCCGAACCCGGCGACCCCCGTCCTCCCCGAGCACCCCTCCAGCAAACACACCCTTGCAGCTTTCCCTCCGGGAAAGCTGCGCCTCACTGACCCGATCACGCACCGTGCCGGCGTCGGACTCGGCGGAAAATCTTCGGCGACAGCGTGAGGTTCTGCCCTCGGAAAAGGCCTAGATATCCCACGTTCGGGTGTGTCAAGCGGCGAGGTCGTGGCGGTGGCTCCATGCTTGGTGTTCGTCGTAGAGGGTGTCGTGGCGGAGG
>JAMYFF010000005.1 GCA_024128875.1 Salinilacustrithrix flava | reverse complement strand
CGCAAGCCCTCCGAGATCCTCGACACCCACCGCCGCCGCCAAGCAGCATGACCATCAACCACAGGGCCCATCTGTCACCTCGAACCCCGGCCTGGAAGGTCTAGAGCTCGATGACGAGGCGCCCGCGGACGCCGCCGGCCTCGAGCAGTCGGTGCGCCTCGCCGGCCTGGTCCATCGGGAACGTCCGGGCGACCCGCATGGTGACCCGGCCGTCCTCCACCTGCTGGCGCAGCCGGTCGAGCTCGGCCTGCTCCTCCAGGTAGCGGCTGACCCAGACCCGGTGCATGTGGATGCCCCGGGGGGCATCGACCTTCAGGCCCCGCACCGCGGCGAAGCCGCCACCGTCACAGATGGCGGGGAAGAGCGCCTCGTTCTGGACGGAGCCGTCGCAGAGGCCGTCCACGCCGCCGGGTGCGTGCTCGAGGATCCGCTCGGCCACGCCGTCGCCCCGGCGGACGACGATGTCGGCGCCGAGGTCGCGCACCAGCTGCTCGTCGGCCTCGGTCGCGTCGGCGATCACCCGGAGCCCGTCGGCCTTGGCCAGCTGGACGCAGTAGCCGCCGAACGCGCCGGCGGCACCGGTGACCGCGACGGTGCCGCCGGTGGGGACGTCGAGCTCGTCGAGCGCCAACCGGGCCGTGAGCCCGTTCATCGGGATGGTGGACGCCTCGGCGAACGACGCACCCGCCGGCATCCGGGCGACCGATCCGGCCGGCAGCGCCAGGCGCTGGCAGTAGCCGCCGTGGGCGCCGTCGGGCAGCACGATGGCCATGACGTGGTCGCCGACCTCCAGGTCGGTCTCGACGCCGTCGCCGATCGCCTCGAGGACGCCGGCCGCGTCCATGCCGGGCACGTACGGGGGCGGGTCCTTGCGCTGGTGCTCGGCGCGGGCGCCGTTGCGGACGTAGGTGTCGGTGGGGTTCACCGTGGCGGCGTGCACCCGGACCAGGAGCTGGCCCGGGCCGGCAACCGGATCGGGCAGCTCCACCACCTCCAGGGCATCTGGACCACCGAAGCTGTTCACACCGACTGCATGCATGCCGCCTGTGTAGCGGGGTGGGCTCAGGTCGCGTTGCGCCCCAGCAGGCAGAAGAGCGTGGCGTCGGAGCCGGCGGTGGCGACCTCCGGGATCGGCAAGTCGCCGGCGGCGAGCCAGGTGCTGAGCCCGTCGGACCGCTCGGCTGCGGGGTCGAAGCGGTAGACGTCGAGGCCGCGGTTCAGGTCGTTGCCGAACAGGTGGAACGAGCCGTCGGGGTTGATGCGAGGCGTCTTGGCCGCCCAGGTGAGGGAGTCGGGGAACCGGGCGTGGGCGATCTCCTGCGGTCCGACGCCCGTGGCGCCGAGGGCGATGCCGACGATGCTGGAGATGTCGACCACACGGACGCCGCCGTTGTAGAAGGCGGCCGTGAGGATGCCCTCCTCGGGGAAGACCTGGAAGACGTGCATCGTGCACGGGTCGAGCGGGTCGGCCTCGAGGGAAGGATGGCGCAGGTCGGCGATGTTCCAGTAGCCGAGCTTCACGGGCGCGGCCTCGAGGGGACCGGTGACGTCGTAGACGTGCAGGCCGCCCGAGGGGCACGGGTCGCCTCCGGCTGCGCCTGCGAACTCGTCCTCGATGAGGAGGAGGTCCCGGGTGACCCCGAGGTTCTCGTCGCTGAGGGTCACCTTCGTCGACTGGTGGTGGACGTTGATGGTCGGGTCGACGATGGTCGAGATGATCCGGGGGCGGTCGACCACGGTGGTGTCGATGATCGCGGTGTGGGACAGCGCGGCGGAGTAGGCCCGGGTGCCCTCCCCGTTGAACGTGATGTCGTGGGACTCGCTGCCGAGGCCCGGGAACGGCGGCAGTGGCAGGACGGCGGCGAGCCGCGGGGCACCCAGGTCGCGGATGTCGTACACCTCGATCCCGGCGTTCAGCGCGGTGGTGTACAGCTGGCTGTTGGAGTTGTAGAGGTAGTCGCCGCTCGGGTGCACGGTCTGGTTGTGCGAGCCCTTCGGCACGCCGACGAATGAGACCGTCCTCGGGCGGGTCGGGTCGGTGATGTCGACGATGTAGGTGCCGATGCCGGCCCGGCCGTAGGCCGAATCCGGGGCGATCGCGCCGATCGGGTCGATGTCGAGCGGGTGGGACGTGGTCGGATCGAACAGCCCGAGTGCCTTGGCCTCGCGCACGCAGGCCGACTCCTCCTGGAGGGTGTACCCGGCGTCCATCGTGTACGTCGCCAGCGTCCGCTTGCCGCGGGTGAAGACCTGCACGTCGCCCTGGGAGATGCCGCAGTCGTAGGTGCCCACGACCGTCGGGGTCGACGGGTCGGACACGTCGATGATCTGCAGGCCGTTGTCGTAGGAGCCGGCCAGGGCGAAGTCCCGGACCTTGCCCCTGTGCTTCAGCTGGGCGAACTCGATGTCGGTGCCCTGGTTGGCGCCGGTCCCGTACCGGTCCTCGTAGGCCAGGTTGGCCACGGGGACCAGGTTGGGGGAGTGGACCGCGCCGTCATCCTCGGCGGCGCTCTCCGGCACGAAGAGCACGAGGACGGCGACGACGGCGGCGGCGAGGCGGCTGGTTCGGGTCACGGGGGAGGATTCGCCATCGAGGGATCGGAGTCCCCCTCCCAGCTCCCGGGCGGGTCACTGGCGCGCCCGCAGGCGATCCACCGTCTCCTGCTGGATCCGGTGCAGCCGGTCACTGAGCGACACGTGGTAGCGGTGCGGGTTGACCATCCGCCGGACGCCGGAGTCGAGCTCGT
Source organism: Salinilacustrithrix flava (assembly GCA_024128875.1). Lineage (GTDB taxonomy): Bacteria > Actinomycetota > Acidimicrobiia > Acidimicrobiales > Salinilacustritrichaceae > Salinilacustrithrix > Salinilacustrithrix flava. The sequence goes on along the minus strand of JAMYFF010000005.1, from coordinate 284,775 downwards.
CGACGTCGGCCCGACGACGGGCCCGCAGCTCGTCCAGCGTCGACGGCGGACCGGTCGGGCGGCCGTCGACGAACACGAGGTCGTGGAGCGGCTCGATCCGGGTGATCTCGTCGCGGAGGATCACCCGCCGCACACCGGCCTGCGCCGGGTGGTGGACGATCATCCGGTCGCCGTCGTCGAAGGGCACCTCGTCCGGTGCGGTCATCAGGTCGACGGTGGCCTTGCCCCGCCGGTCGTGGAGTCGCCAGCACGCCTTGGGCCCCGTGATCGGCACCTTGGCCGGGTTCTCCGACAGCTTCAGCGCCGGGAGCCACGCGCCGGTCTCGTCGGTGATCGCGGTGAGCTTGTAGACGCCGCCGAGCGCGGGGTCGCCCTCGGAGGTGATGAGCCGCGTGCCGACGCCGTAGACCAGCCGGCGGCAGATGGCGTCTGCGTCCAGGCCGGCCTTCGGCGCCTCGTCGGCCACCTGGGTCAGCACCTGCCAGATGGTCACCTCGTCGAGGTCGCCGGACAGCACGATGCGCGCCCGGTCGAAGCCGGCGTCGTCGAGCATCCGGGCCGACTCCACGGCCAGGTGGGCCAGGTCGCCGGAGTCGAGGCGGATGCCAGCCGGCTCGTGCCCGGCGGCGCGGAGCTCCTCGAAGACCTGGATGGCGTTGGGGACTCCGGAGCGCAGGGTGTCCACCGTGTCCACGAGCAGGATGCACTCGTCGGGGTAGCGGCGGGCGAAGGACCGGAACGCTCCGAGCTCACCGCTGCCGAGGGCGAGGTGGGCCTGGACGAGGCTGTGGGCGTGGGTGCCCTTGGGGTCGGTCCCCAGGGCGACCGACGCCTGCACGTTCGACGTCGCCGAGCAGCCGCCGATGAGCGCGGCGCGGGCAGCCTCGTCGACAGCGGCCCCGGGCCCGCGGCGCATGCCGAACTCCAGGACGTCGCCGCCTCGGGCGCTGTCCACGATGCGAGCCGCCTTGGTGGCGATCAGCGTGGGGTAGTTGCACTGGTTGAGCAGGGCCGTCTCCAGCAGCTGGGCGGCGGCGAACGGTCCGGTGACGGTCATCAAGGGGACGTTCGGGTGGACCACCCGGCCCTCGGCGACCGCCTGAACCTCCAGGTCCCGGAAGTGGCCGTGCTCGGCGAGCCAGCCGAGGAAGTCGTCCGAGTAGCGCCGGCCGCCGGCCGGGTTGCGCTGCGCGGCGAGCGCCGCGAGGTCGGCGTCGGTGACGGACACCGTGGCCATCCACTCGAGCATCGGCTCCAGCCCGGCGAACACGCAGAAGCCGGCCTGGTGGCCGCCGTAGTCCGGGTTCGACCGGTAGAGGTGATCGAACTGCGCGGTGCGGTCGGCGATGCCGTCCTCGACGTAGAGCTGGGCCATGACCAGCTGGTAGGAATCGGTGAAGAGCAGGCTGCGATGCCAGCTGGGCGGACCCGTGTCGGTCACGGTTCGGCACCGACCACGCGCACGCCGGCATCTCGCAGCTCGGTCAGCGCCCGGTCACCATCGCCGGGCTCCACGTCGACCGCCCGGGTCGCGTCCCAGCGGACGGTCGTGTCGAGACCGGCCGCCACGGCGTCGAGTGCGGTGGCCTTCACGCACACGTCGGCCGCCAGCCCCACGACCACGACCCGCTGGACCCCCCGTTCCCGCAGGTAGCCGCCGAGGCCCGTCGGGCTGGCCGCCCCCGTGTCGGGGTCGAGCACGGTGAACGCCGAGTAGCCGTCCTCGCCACCGGTGCCCTTGCGGACGACGAGATCGGCCTCGATGTCGAGGTCCGGGTGCAGCTCGGCACCCCACGTGGCCCGGACGCAGTGGACGGGCCACGTCCCGCCGTCGGTGGTGAAGTGCGGCGTGGCCGGTGGGTGCCAGTCCTGGGTGGTGACGACCGTGGCTCCGCCGGCGCGCGCCGCGGCGATCTCGTCGTTCACGGCAGGGATGATGTCGTCCCCGCCTGCGACGTACAGCGAGCCGGATGGATCGGCGAAGTCGTTCTGCACGTCGACCACGACGAGCGCGGTCCGGGGGTCGTAGGCGATGACGTCGTCGGGCACGGGGCCTCCTGGGTCGGGTTCCGGGGCGATCCTACGAACGTCCGGTATGTTCGCCGCGGCGAAGCCAATCGAAGCGGTCTGGGGACCACGTGCGACGAGCGGGAGCACAAGCGGACGACGCGCAGCCGGAGTCCGGCCTGCTGACCCGCATGGGTCGGTGGCAGGTGGTCACGACCGTGGGCCTGGCCCTGGTCGCGCTCTCCCTGCTCGCCCTCGCGGTGTCCCACAACCACCTCCACGGGCCCCGGGTCCGGGACAGCATCGAGGCGACCCGGGTCGTGCGCACGACGCACGAGGCGATGCTCGACCAACAGGGCGGTCTCCGTGCCTATGCGCTGACCGGCGATGAGCGGTTCCTCCAGGCGTACCAGGACGCCCGGCGGGTGATGGAGCGCATGGACGAAGTGCCGTTGTCCGCCGGCGACGACGGGGACCGGCTCCACCTCGAGCTCCGGCTGTCGAAGGCGGCATGGACCAACGCCTGGGTTCCTGATGCGCTGGCGGTCGGCGAGGCAGGGGGCAGCAACCGGGTGATCAGCGAGGCCTTGGTGTTCGAGGGCAAGCAGCTCTTCGACGCCTACCGCGCCGACTACCAGGAGCTCATCGCTGCGCTCCAGGCCGAGCGCACCGACGCCCTCGACCGCCAGACCGCGGCGGTGACCCGCACGGCGGCGCTCGCCGTGTCCATCGCGCTCGTCACGGTGGCGTTCTCGCTCGTGCAGGGCCGCAGGCTCCGCAACGCCGTGAAGGGCGCGCTCGACTCGGTCCAGCTCCGTCTCGACCGGGTCGCCGCCGGAGATCTCACGCCCGGCCCGCCCCCGATGGGGCCGGCGGAGCTGGCCGGCATCCAGCGCGGCATCGACGACACCGCCGCGGAGCTGGCCTCGGCTCGCGCCGTGGTCGATGCGCAGGGGGACCAGCTGCGGACGCAGAACAGCCAGCTCGGCCAGGTCCTGCGCTTCGCGCGGGAGGTCGCCGGCAGCCTGAACCTGCGCTACGTCATCCGCGGCCTCTGCGCCGCGACCACGAGCATCACCGGGTCCGACCGCGTCGTCGTGTGGCTCCGCAGCACCGACGAACAGACCCTGGGCGCGATCGCCGACAGCTCGGGGCCCGCGCTCGAGCCCATCGGGCTCGACCCGGTCCCGGTCGGCGAGGGGCCGGTGGGACGGGCCGCTCGCTTCGGTCGGATCGAGGGGACGCCTCGAGGCTCGATCGCCAGGTCGCTCGAGGGTCACTCGGAGGAGGGTGGGGCGGTGGCGGTGCCGATGGTCGTCGGTGCCGAGGTCATCGGTGTGATCGAGGTGGCGTTCCCGCCCGATGCCGAGGAGCCCGACAGCACGATGCGGGTGCTCGAGGCGCTGGCCACGCAGGCCGCCACTGCGGTGGGTGCGGCGCGCGTCCACGAGCACACCGCGACGATGGCGATGACGGATGCACTCACCCAGCTGCCGAACCGTCGTCGCATGGAGATCGACCTGGACCGCGAGGTCGGCGCCAGCCACCGGTACGGGCGGCCGCTGGGGTTCGCCATGATCGACGTCGACCGGTTCAAGGACTACAACGACACCCTCGGCCACCAGGCCGCCGACGTCGCGCTGCAGACCATCGCCCGCATCCTGGCGGCGAGCGTCCGGGGCAGCGACACCGTCTATCGCTACGGCGGCGAGGAGATCGCCGTCGTGATGCGCGAGACGGACCTCGAGTCGGCCTGCCTGCTCGGGGAGCGTTTGCGCGAAGCGGTGGAGCACCACTTCGCCGCGCCCGGCGAGCCCCGGCCCGTCACGGTCTCCGTCGGCGTGGCGTCCATGCCGGTGCACGCCACCTCCCTGCCGTCGCTGGTGGGCGCGGCGGACCAGGCGCTGTATGAGGCGAAGCGCAGTGGACGGAACCGCACCGTCGTCGCCGGACCGGAGGAGACCGGCGCCAGCTGAAGGGGATGTCGCGAGGCGCAGCCGAGCAGCCCGAGGTCGCCGCAGCCGACACTCAGTCGGCGACCGGGAGGGTGAAGGTGAACGTGGTCCCGACGCCGAGCTCGCTCTCGAGGTCGAGGCCGCCGGACTGGAGCTGGGCGTAGCGGCGCGCCACGTTGAGACCGACGCCGGTGCCCCGACGGTCGGAGAGCGCAGGAGCGGACTGGAAGAAGCTCTGGAACACCCGGCGCTGGTCCTCGGGGGCGATGCCGATCCCCTGGTCTCGCACGTGCAGGTGGACCGTGTCGTCGACCCGCTCGGCCTCGATGTCGATGCGGGTACCGGCGTTGGAGTACTTCGCCGCGTTGGTGAGCAGGTTACGCAGGACGTGGCCGAAGGCGTAGCGGTCCCCGAGGACCCGCAGCCCGTTGGTATCGACGACGACCTCGTGGGCCTGGAGGTGCAGGTCCAGGGAGTCGACCATCTCCGTCACCACCTCGTGCAGGTCGAGCGGCTCGAGCTCGACCTGCACCCGCCCGGCCTGCAGCCGGGAGAAGTCGAGGAGCTGCTCGATCATCGTCTCCATGGACGTCGCGTTGGCGACGATGCGATCGAGGAGCTGGTCCCGGTCGGCGTCGCCGAGGCGGGACCACTGCTGGCGCAGGACCGAGCCGAAGCCGCGCACGGCCGTCAGCGGGGTGCGCAGCTCGTGGGACACCGTGGCGAGGAACTGGTCCTTCAACCGGTCGGCCTCGCGCAGGCGGCTCATCTCGTCCCGATCCTGGTCGCGCAGGCGAGCCAGCTCGCCGGCCTCGTCGCGCTGGTCGGTGACGTCGCGCAGCGTGCACACCAGGCCCTCGACGTCGGGGTCGTCGAGCCGGTTGACGACCGCCGCCTCGATCCAGCGCCAGCCGAAGCGGGCGTGGCGGAGGCGCAGCGACGCCCGAGCGCGGCCGTTCGGCTCCGCCATCGCCTCGCCGAGGGCCCCGATCACCCCGTCGACGTCGTCGGGGTGCATGTCGTTGAAGGCGCTCTCGCCGACGTTGGTGTAGGCGGGGGCGTCCACGAAGCGCTCGATGCCCGGGCTCGTCCACCGCACCGACAGGTCGGGCCCGAGGATGACGATCACGTCGTCGATGTTCTCCACCAGGGATTCGAGGTGGCGGCGGTGGCTGCTCGCCTCCTCGTCCCGTCGGACGCGGTCGGAGATGTCGCGCAGGGACACGACGTGGCCGGTCGTGCCGTCGTCCAGCTCGACGGACCCGGCCAGCGCGACCTCGGTGTGGTGCCACTCGTCGTCGGCCATCCGGATCCGCAGGACCAGCGGCTCCACCGCTTCGCCCTTCACGACGCCGCGGTCGAAGGCCTCGAGCGCGGCGGCGTGGTCCTCGGGGTGGACGAACTCCACCATGTTCGACCCGTTGGCGACGGATCCGTAGAGGCCCGTGATGCGCCCGGCGGCCGGGTTCGAGTAGCGCACCCGGCCCCGCTGGTCGATCACGGTGATGATGTCGCTGGCCGAGTCGAGCATGGCCTCGAGGCGAGCCACGTGGGCCGGGTCGACCGGGCGCTCCAGCGGGGCCCGGAACGTGACCAGCACCTCGGTGTTGGACGGGTCGTGGGCGCGCAGGGCCACCGCCGAGACGGTCAGCAGGGCACGCGTCGAGGCGAGCTCGAGGGCGATGGCGCGCTCCTCGCCCGGTCCCAGGTCGGCGAGCACGCTCCAGTCGCCGATGGAGTCCCCGAGGCGTCGCAGGCGACTCGCGCCGTCCTCGACCAGCTGGTCCTCGGCGATCAGATCCAGGGCGGTGTCGTTGGCCCAGGGCACCGCGCCGTCGCACCAGATCAGGGCGGCGACGCCGTGCTGCTCGAGCAGGCGGGCGACCAGCTGGGCGCCCGCGCTCGACGGCCCGGTGCGCCACGTGTCGTCGTCGATCGCCGTCTCCGCTCCGGTGCCGCCCGTGCCGCCCACCATGTGGTCATGTTCGCGCTCTGGGTCGTGGCGCGCGCGCCCGTGGGTCGAGGATCCCGTTTCGCCCGCTTGGCGGCGGTCGGTCCGTTCCCACCGCAGAGGACGACCGAGCCGATCGCGGTGGCTACGGTCGGCGCGCATGGGCCTGTTGCGCTTCTCGTACGGCACGATGAGCTCCGGCAAGAGCACCCTGGCCCTCCAGATCCACCACAACCTGGCCAAGCAGTCCCGGCACGGCTTGCTCCTGTCGCTGTTCGACCGGGAGGGTGCACGGGTGTCGAGCCGGCTCGGTGTCTCGGCCACGGCGGTGGAGGTGACGCCCGAGCTCGACCTGTGCGCCGTTGCCGCCCAGGAGGTGGCCCTGAACGGCCGCCTCGACTACCTGGTCTGCGACGAGGTGCAGTTCTACGCGGTGGACCAGGTCGACCAGCTCGCGCTCGTCGCCGACGAGCTGGGCGCCGACGTCTACGCGTTCGGGCTGCTGACCGACTTCCGCGGCGTGCTGTTCGAGGGCACGAAGCGGATGTTCGAGATCGCCGACGAGCGGGTGGAGCTGCACGTGGAGGCCCGCTGCTGGTGCGGGGCGCGGGCGACCAACAACGCCCGGCTGGTGAACGGCGAGCTGGTCCGGCACGGCGAGACGATCGTGGTCGGCGACACCGTGGCGGCCGACGACACGCCCCTGTTCGGCGACGTGGTCACCTACGAGCTGCTGTGCCGCCGCCACTTCCGGGCCGGCGCGCTGGGCCCGCCGGACGGCTGAGCGGGTGGGTTCTGCGCCGGGGTGCGTCGCTGTGTGACACTGGCCACAGACGTTGCCAGAAGGCAGCACGGACGGACCGAGGGGGACGACGGATGGTGGATTCGAACGGCACGCGTGACGGCAGCACCGAGCTCGATGTGGTGGTCGTCGGGGCCGGCTTCGCCGGCATGTACCTGCTGCACCGGCTCCGGAACGCCGGCTTCTCCACCGTCGTGCTGGAGGCGGCCGACGACGTGGGCGGCACCTGGTACTGGAACCGGTACCCGGGTGCTCGCTGCGACATCCCGACGGTCGACTACACGTACAGCTTCGATCCCGAGCTCGAGGACGAGTGGACGTGGTCGGAGAAGTACGCCACCCAGCCCGAGATCCTCCGCTACGCCCAGCACGTCGCCGACAAGCACGACCTGCGCCGCGACATCCGCTTCGACACGCGGGTCGACGCCGCCCGCTGGGACGAGGAGTCGTCCCGCTGGCACGTGCGCACCGAGGCCGGCGACGAGCTGACCTGCCGCTGGTACGTCATGGCCACCGGTTGCCTGTCGATGCCGAAGACGCCCGACATCGAGGGTGCCGAGCGCTTCGGCGGCGAGGTGTACTTCACGAGCCGCTGGCCCCACGAGGGCGTGGACTTCACCGGCAAGCGGGTGGGCGTCATCGGCACCGGGTCGTCCGCGATCCAGTCCATCCCGATCATCGCCCAGCAGGCGAGCGAGCTCACGGTCTTCCAGCGGACGCCCAACTTCTCGATCCCGGCGCACAACGGCCCCGTGTCCGAGGAGCGCAAGGCCGAGCTCGAGGCCGACCGCGAGGCCTACCGGGAGGCGGCGAAGTGGTCGCGGGGCGGCATCCCGGGCGAGCCCACCGAGATCAGCGCGGTGCTGGCCGACGAGGAGACCCGCAAGCAGCGCCTCGACGCCGCCTGGGAGAAGGGCGAGCTGTTCGAGATCATCGGCGTCTTCAACGACGTCCTGGTGAACCCGGCCGCCAACGAGGTCGTCGCCGACTACATCCGGGGCAGGATCCGCTCCATCGTCGACGACCCCGAGACGGCCGAGGCCCTGTGCCCCACCGATCACCCCTTCGCCTCCAAGCGCCCGTGCCTCGACAGCGGGTACTACGCCACCTACAACCTGCCCCACGTGCGCCTGGTCGACCTGCGCAAGCACCCGATCGCCACGGTCACCGAGGCCGGCATCGACACCGTCGACGAGTCCTTCGAGCTCGACGCCATCGTCTACGCCACCGGCTTCGACGCCATGACCGGCGCGCTCGTGTCCGTCGACATCGAAGGGCGCGACGGCGTCACCCTGGAGCAGAAGTGGGCGGACGGGCCCACCACCTACCTCGGCCTCACCTCGGTCGGGTTCCCCAACCTGTTCACGGTCACCGGGCCGGGGAGCCCGTCGGTGCTGTCCAACATGATGGTGTCGATCGAGCAGCACGTGGACTGGATCGCCGACACCCTCGTCGACCTGCGCGAGCAGGGCTTCGACGTCATCGAGCCGACCCAGACCGCGGAGTCGGGCTGGGTGCAGCACGTCAACGACTGCGCCGACATCACGCTGTACCCGACGGCGAACTCCTGGTACATGGGCGCCAACGTGCCCGGGAAGCCCCGTGTCTTCCTGCCCTACGTCGGCGGCGTCGACGGCTACCGGCAGGCGTGCGACGAGGTGGTCGAGGCCGGCTACCTCGGCTTCGAGCTCCGCGGTGACGGCAGGGTGCAGCGCAACGACGGCGTGATCCGCCGGTTGCAGCCCGACGTGGCCATGGTCCTCGAGCTCATGGCCGAGATGGAGCTGCCCACGATGGACTCGATGTCCGCCGAGGATGCCCGCGCCTTCTCCGACACGATGAACGCCGAGCGCCCCCCGGGCCCCGACGTCGGCGAGATCGTCGACGGCACGCTGCCCGGTGCCGAGGGCGACCTGCGCTACCGCCTGTACCGACCGCCGACGCCCGGCCCGCACCCGGTGGTCGCCTACTTCCACGGCGGCGGGTGGGTGCTCGGCAGCCACGACTCCGACGACCCGTTCTGCCGCGACCTGTGCCTGCGGGCCGACGCGGTGATCGTCTCCGTCGACTACCGCCACGCGCCTGAGGCCCGCTTCCCTGCCGCCGCCGAGGACGGCTTCGCCGCCGTCCAGTGGATCGCCGAGCACCCCCAGGAGCTCGGCGGCATCCCCGGCGCGCTGGCCGTGGCCGGCTGGAGCGCCGGTGCCAACGTCGCTGCCGTGGCGGCCCAGAAGGCGCGGGACGCCGGTGCGCCGCACATCAGCGCCCAGGTGCTGGTGAACCCGGTGACCGACTCGGACTTCAGCCGCCCGAGCTACGAGGAGAACGGCGAGGGCTACATGCTCACCCGCGACCTCATGGCCTGGTTCTGGGACCACTACGCCGACCCGGCCGACCGCACCGATCCACGTGCGGCGCCCCTCCGCAACCCCGACCTGTCCGGCCTGCCGCCGGCGCTGGTCGTGACCTGCGAGTTCGACCCGCTGCGCGACGAGGGCGAGGCCTACGCCGAGGCCCTCGACGCCGCCGGCGTGCAGGTCCGGCACCTCGCCGGCCGTGGCCTGATCCACACCTCGATCACGGCCGTGGACATGATCATCTCGGCCACGGACCTCCGGGCCGAGATCGGCTCGGAGCTCGGGCGCATGGTGCGCGAGGGCGTTGCCGTCTCGTGAGCGGGCGACCGCTCGCCGCCGATCGGCGCTGAACGGGCAGATGCGCTCTGTTCAGCGCCGATCCTCGGGCAGCGAGGCTCGCGTGACAGGGCGGACGAACTCGCCGAGGGGCGTGCGCGTCCAGAAGTTGCCGGTCTCACGCCGCTCGGCGCGGGTCGCGTACCGGTAGCGGTACCGGCGCGCTCGCACGGCTCGGGGCGGCTCGTCGGGGAACGGGTTGCGGCCGAGCAGCGAGCAGATGTCGGGGTCGTTCTCCAGCAGCCCCCGCAGGAACGGCGCCAGCCACGGCTCGGCGTAGGACGCCGACAGGGGCACGAACCACAGGAGCCAGTCGAGTCGCAGGTGGTACGGGGCGATCTGGCGGGGTCGCTGCGCCGGGTCCGTGGGCTTGCCCTTGAACCCGTACTCCCGCCACACGGTGTCCGGGCCGGGGTCGGGGTCGTCGGTGCCCTCGATCACGATCTCGTCGCGGGTGCGGGTGATCGAGCCGAACGCCCCGTAGGTGTTCACGAGGTGGAGCGGGTCGTAGCTGGCATTCATCCGCTGGTGCTTCGACAGCAGGTTCTTCGCCGGTCCGATCGACAGGACCGCCACGACCGCGACGGCGACGCCGACCACGATGTCGAACCAGACCGGGGACGCGGAGAGCTCGGTCGGGGGCGAGAGCCCGGTCACGGCCTCGATGAGGTGGCCGTCCAGCGCGGCGAAGCCGATCACGATCGTGAGCAGGTTCAGCCAGGCGAAGTTGCCGCTGAGCATGAGGTACGCCTGCGTCACGATCATGAGCACCGCGGCGCCGGAGCGGACCGGCTGCGGGGCGAACAGCAGCACGGGCGCGACCAGCTGGGCGACGTGGTTCGCCGCCACCTCCACCCGGTGCAGGGGCCGGGGGAGGAGGTGGAACCAGCGGCTGAGCGGGTTCGGCATCGGCTGGGTCTCGTGGTGGTACTCGAGGCAGGTGAGGTCCCGCCAGCACGCGTCTCCCCGCAGCTTGATGAGGCCGGCCCCGAGCTCGAGCCGGAACAGCAGCCACCAGAGCAGCACCAGCACCGCCGCCGGTGCCTCGACGTCGGCGGGGCCGAGGAAGATCGCCAGGAACCCGGCCTCGCAGAGCAGCGACTCCCAGCCGAAGGCGTACCACCGCTGGCCCACGTTCACGATCGACAGGTACAGCGCCCACAGGAGCGCCCAGGCCGCCATCGTGAGCAGGATCGGGCCTCGATCGAGCACGCCGACGAGGGCTCCGGCCGACACGGCGATGCCGGTCCAGGCCACGGCGAGGAAGGTGCGGTCCGTGCTGCGCCAGTGGAAGATGCTCGGGGCCCGACGGAACGGGACGCGTGCCACGAACGAGGCCATGGGCGTGAGGCCCCGGGACCCGAGCAGGCCGCGGAACTGGTTCCGGGCGGCGATGAACGCGACCAGGTAGACGAGGGCCAGCCCGCGCTGGAAGAGCAGCCGGGCGCTCGCATCTGCGACATCGGGCAGCCAGTGCATCGCGTCGGTCACCTACCCATCGGTGGTGTGGAGCACGCCCCGACGGGCGTGAGAGCCTGCAGCCATGATCGCGTCGCACACGAGCTCGGCGGTGGCCGAAGCCGAGTCCTTCCTCGCCGAGCACTGGTCACCCGACGTCGACCGTCGAGCCTGGCGCGAGCTGGTGGTGGACGGGCGGTGGGCGGCGCTGCGCTGGCCGAGCGAGTGGTACGGCCGCGATCTGGACGACGACGAGGCCGAGGCGGTCGAGGCCACCTTCGCCGCTGCCGGCGCGCCCGGGCCGGGGCAGGACAAGTACAACCTCTGGGCCGGGACCCTGCTCGCCCACGGCGGCGACGAGCTCAAGGCGCGCATGCTGCGCCCGCTCCTGCTGGACGAGGTCGCCATGTGCCTGCTCTACAGCGAACCGGGCGCCGGCTCCGACCTGGCGGCGATCCGGACCACCGCCGTGCGCGACGGCGACGAGTGGGTCGTGAACGGCCAGAAGGTCTGGACCTCCGGCGCCCAGGGGGCGGACTACGGGATGCTCATCGCCCGCACCGACTGGGATCAACCCAAGCACCGGGGCATCACGTTCTTCTGGTTCCCGATGCGCCAGGACGGGGTCGAGGTGCGACCGCTCCGCCAGGCCACCGGCGACGCCCGCTTCAACGAGGTGTTCCTCACCGATGCCAGGGTGCCCGACAGCCACCGCCTCGGCGAGCTCGGCAAGGGCTGGTGGGTGCTGCAGACCGCGCTCACGTACGAGCGGGCGGTGATGGGCGTGACCCAGCGCCGCAGCGAGGGCAGCGGGGGTGCGACCGCCGAGGCCCACGGGCGGATCCCGGTGCCCGACACCTCCCTGGTCCGCCTCGCCCAGGAGGCCGGCCGGGCCGACGACCCGGTGATCCGCCAGGACCTGGCCCGGCTCCACGCCATGCGCACGGTGAACGAGTGGAACGGCCAGCGGGCCAAGGCGGTGGCCGAGGCCGGCGGGTCCTCGCCGCTGGCGTCGCTCGGCAAGCTCGCCATGTCCGGCATCCTCCACTTCGCCGGCCACCTGCAGGGCGAGATCCTCGGCATGCAGGGCACGCTGGACGGCGACGCACACCCCCGGGCTCGGGATGCCAACTACTCCCAGCTCAACGCCTACTTCACCTCGATCGGCGGCGGCACCGACCAGATCCAGCGCAACATCATCGGCGAGCGCATCCTCGGCCTGCCGCGGGAGCCCGAGGTCGACCGGGGCACCCCGTTCAAGGACGTGGCGAGGAGCTGACCGCCGCGCCGGGCGCCAGGGCGTCCTGGATGGCCGACAGCCGCTCGGGGACGACGCGGTACCAGGCCCACCGGCCCCGCTTCTCCCGGGACAGCAGGCCGGCCTCCACGAGGAGCGAGAGGTGGTGGGACACGGTCGGCTGGGAGCGGCCGAGGGGCTCCACCAGGTCGCACGCGCACGCCTCGCCGGCCTCGGCGGTGGCCACCAGGGAGAGCAGGCGGAGCCGCGCGGGGTCGGCGAGGACCTTGAGCAGCCCGGCGAGCTCCTCGGCCTCGTCCTCGGCCAGCAGCGACGCGGTCACGGGCTGGCAGCAGACCTCGGTTGGGTGCGCCTCCACGGGACCTCCTCGATCTCACATTGACAACTGTCGATGTGTTGGTAGGGTGCACCAGACATCGACGAACGTCGATGAACCGTACCAGGAGGATCCCGTGTCCCGAGTCCAGCTCGCCCTCAACGTCAGCGACATCGACGAGGCCGTGGCGTTCTACGCCAAGCTCTTCGCCACCGAGCCGCTCAAGCGCAAGCCCGGCTACGCCAACTTCGCCATCGCCGACCCGCCTCTCAAGCTCGTGCTCTTCGAGGTCGCCGACGGTGCCCTCGGCGGCACGATCAACCACCTCGGCGTGGAGACCGACAGCGCAGCCGAGGTCGAGGCGGCCGAGGCCCGCCTCGCCGATGACGGCCTCGAGACCACCGGCATCGACGACACGATCTGCTGCTACGCCAGCAAGGTCGAGACCTGGGTCACCGACCCCGACGGCGCGCGTTGGGAGTGGTACGTCAAGACCGGCGACACCGAGCAGATGGCCAACGAGGTCGTCACCGCCGGTGGCCCGGCCTGCTGCGGCTGACCCTCAGCGGGCCTGCTGGCGCTGGTGCTGTCGCCAGCCCTGCAGCCCGGCCACGCTGAACCCGAGGAACACCAGCGGCGCCACGATCAGCGCGGCGGGACCGACCACGTCGACCGCCCCGCTGTCGCTGGCGTCGAGGACCACGAACCCCACGTACAGGGCGTAGAAGGCCACCAGCACGAAGCCCTCCCAGCGCTCGATGCGGAAGCCCTTCCAGATGATCGGCACGAGCACGACCGTGGCGGCCAGGAGGACCGGGAAGTCGACCCGCAGGGAGCTGTCGGCGACGGGGATCGGATCGGGGGAGACGAGCGCGGTGGCGCCGAGCACCGACAGCAGGTTGAACAGGTTCGAGCCGACCACGTTGCCGACGGCGATGTCGCGCTGACCCCGCAGCGCAGCCATCAGCGACGTGGCCAGCTCGGGCAGCGACGTCCCGATGGCCACGACGGTGAGGCCGATCACCAGGTCGCTGACGCCGAGGTCCTCGGCGATGTCGGTGGCGGAGCCGACGAGCAGCTGGGAGCCGAGCACGAGCATGCCCAGCCCCACGACCAGCAGCGCCACCTGGATCGGCAGCGGCTTGTCGATCACGTCGACCTCGAGCTCCTCGACGGCCTCGTCGTACTCCTCGAGGACGTCGGCGCGCTCGTTGCGGGCGACCCGGATGAGCCAGGTCGTGTAGGTGAGGATCGCGGCGAAGAGGATGGCCCCGTCGACCCGGCCGATCTCGTTGTCCAGCGAGAGCACCAGGGTGACGACCGACGCGGCGATGAGCAGCGGGATGTCCAGGCGGATGATGCGCTGGGACACCACCAGACCGCCCACCGCCGCCGACACCCCCAGGATCAGGAGGATGTTGGCGATGTTGGAGCCGGCCACGTTGCCGAAGGCCACCTCGCCGTCGCCGGCGAAGCCGGCGCTCACGCTGACGGCGAGCTCCGGCGCGCTGGTGCCGAAGGCGACGACGGTGAGCCCGATGATGACCGGGGCGATGCCGAAGCGGGTCGCGATGGACGCCGCGCCGCGCACCAGCAGCTCGGCGCCGGCGACGAGGCACACCAGGCCGACCCCGAGGACGACGAACGTGAAGGGGGACATCGCCGCGCACAGTGCCACGCCGCCGGGGCGCGAGCGCGCATCGGTCAGAGCAGCGAGATGGCCTCGTGGGCGATGGTGATCTCCTCGTCGGTGGGCACGACCAGCACGTCGACCGCAGCGCCCTCCGGCGAGATCCGTCGGACGTCGTCGCCGCGCTCGACGTTGCGCTCGGGATCGACCCGGATCCCGAGCACGTCCAGCCCGGCGGCGACCCGGGCCCGCACCTCGGCGTCGTTCTCCCCGACGCCCGCGGTGAACGCGAGCACGTCGAGGCCCCCGAGCACGGCGGTGTACGCGCCCACGTACTTCTTGAGCCGGTGCACGTACACGTCGAGGCCGAGCCGGGCCGCCTCGTCGCCCTCGGCGGCGAGGCGGTGGACCTCGCGCATGTCGTTGTGGCCGGTGAGGCCGCGCATGCCGGAGCGGCGGTTGAGGAGCGCGTCCAGCTCGTCGATGCCCATGCCGGCGGAGCGGGCGAGGTGCAGCACCACCGCGGGATCGATGTCGCCGGTGCGGGTGCCCATGACCAGCCCCTCGAGCGGCGTGAGGCCCATCGAGGTGTCGACCGGCCGACCACCGGCGATGGCCGACGCCGAGGCGCCGTTGCCCAGGTGCAGGACGATCTGGCGCAGGTCGGCGAGGTCCCGTCCGAGGAAGGCCGCTGCGGTGCGGGACACGTACTGGTGGGAGGTGCCGTGGAAGCCGTACCGGCGGATGCCGTGCTGCTGGGCGACCTCGCGGTCGAGGGCGTAGGTGGCGGCGGCCGCCGGCAGGTCGTGGAAGAACGCGGTGTCGAAGACCGCGACGTGGGGGACGTCGGGCAGCAGCTCGCGTGCGACCTCGATGCCCGCGAGGTTGGCCGGGTTGTGCAGGGGGGCCAGCGGCGCCAGGCGCTCGATGGTGGCGAGCACGTCGTCGTCGATCAGGGCCGGCCCGGCGAACTCCTGCCCGCCCATCACCACCCGGTGGCCGACGGCGAGGACGTGCGCGTCGGCGAGGCGGGGCCCCACCTCGTCGAACAGGCCGATGACCGTCCGGAGCGCCTCCTGGTGCGAGCGCACGGTGGCGTGGCGCTCGGTCGTGGTGCCGTCGGCGTCGTGCTCGATGGTCGAGCTCGCCTCACCGATGCGGTCGACCAGGCCGACGGCCAGGCGGGACCCGTCCTCGGGGTCGACGAGCTGGTACTTGAGCGAGGACGACCCGGAGTTGAGGACGAGGACGGTCCCGCTCACGAGCCCCGCTCGGCCTTCATGGCGTGGGCCTGGACCGCGGTGATGGCGACGGTGTTGACGATGTCGCGCACGGTCGCCCCCCGGGACAGGTCGTTCACCGGCTTGTTCAGGCCCTGCAGCACCGGCCCGATGGCCACCGCGCCGGCCGAGCGCTGGACCGCCTTGTAGGTGTTGTTGCCGGTGTTGAGGTCCGGGAAGATGAACACCGTCGCCCGCCCGGCCACCGTGGACCCGGGCAGCTTGGCCTCTGCCACGGACGCATCGACGGCGGCGTCGTACTGCAGCGGCCCGTCCACGAGGAGGTCGGGGCGACGCTCCCGCACGAGCTCGGTGGCGGCCCGGACCTTGTCCACCTCGGCCCCGGCGCCGGACGCCCCGGTGGAGTAGGAGAGCATCGCGATGCGGGGCTCGACGCCGAACTGGGCTGCGGTCGCCGCCGAGGACACGGCGATGTCGGCCAGCTGCCCGACGGTGGGCTCGGGGATGATCGCGCAGTCGCCGTAGACCAGCACCCGGTCGGCGAGGAGCATGAAGAACACCGAGGACACGACCTTCGTGCCGGGGACGGTCTTGATGATCTCGAAGGACGGGGTGATCGTGTGGGCCGTGGAGTGCGCGGCGCCGGACACCATCCCGTCGGCCAGGTCGGCGTGCACCATCATCGTGCCGAAGTAGGAGACGTCGCGGACGATGTCGCGGGCGATCTCGACGTCGACGCCCTTGTGCGCCCGGAGGCGGGCGTACTCCTCGGCGAAGCCGTCCACCAGCTCGGACGACCGGGGATCGATGATCCTGGCGCCGTCCACGTCGACGCCCGCCGCCGCGGCTCGGGCCCGGACCTCGGTCTCGTTGCCGAGCAGGGTCAGGTCCACGACGTGGCGCGACAGGAGGGTCGACGCCGCACGCAGCACGCGCTCGTCGTCGCCCTCGGGCATCACGATGTGCTGGCGGTGCCGGCGGGCCCGCTCGAGCAGCAGCGACTCGAACATCAGCGGGGTGACGACGGTGCTGCGGGGTACGTCGAGGGCGGCCACCAGGGCATCGGCATCGATGTGCTCCTCGAACACGCCGAGCGCGGTGTCGATCTTGCGCTGGCTGCTCCCCCCGAGCAGGCCGCGGGTGGACGCCACGGTGCGGGCGGCCTCGTAGGAGCTGAGCTCGGTGCTGATGATGGGGAGGTGCTCGTCGAGGCTGCGCACCAGCGACAGGACGTGCTCCGCCGGCCGGTAGCCGCCGTTGAGCACGATGCCGGCCAGGCCCGGGAACCCGTCGGCAGCGTTGGCGGCGGCCAGCGCCACCAGCACGTCGGGCCGGTCGCCGGCCACGATGCAGAGCTGGCCGTCCACCAGGCGTTCGAGCACGTGCTCGGCGTTCATGCCGCACACGAGCATGTCCTCGGCCTCTCGCTGGAGCATCCCGGCATCGCCGAAGAGGTGCTCCCCGTCGAGGGCGGCGAGCAGGTCGACCAGGAGCGGCGCGCTGAGCAGGGCGACCTCGGGCAGGGCCCAGGCCGGGATGCCGAGCTCGGTGAGGGCGGCATCGACCGCGTCGCGCTGGGCTGGATCGCACCGGTTGGCCACCACACCGACCGTGGTGGCGTGGGCCTGGCCCAGCTCGGCCATGGCCAGGTCGACCAGGTGGGTCACGTCGTTGGGGGTTCGCTCGTGCGCGCTGACGACGAGCAGGACGGGCGCGCCGAGGTTGGTGGCGATGCGGGCGTTGTAGGCGAGCTCGGTCGGGCCGGCCACATCGGTGTAGTCGGACCCGACGATCACCACGACCTCGCAGCGCTCCGCGACGTCGTGGTAGCGGTCGACGATGGTTGCCAGCGCGGCATCGGGGTCGCGGTGGACCTGGTCGTAGGTGACGCCGACGCTGTCCTCGGCCGGGATCTCGACGCCGTCGTGCTCGCACAGCATCGTGAGCAGCTGGTCGTCGGAGGCGGTGGTCGACCGGGTGATGGGCCGGAAGACGCCGACCCGGCGCACCCGCCTGGTGAGCTGGTCGAGGACGCCGAGCGCGACCACCGACTTGCCGGTGTGACCCTCGGGTGAGGCGATGTAGACGCTGCGGGCCTCGGACACTCGCTGGCTCCTCGTTCGCTCGACGGTCGGCCCAGGTCTACCCGAGCCGACCGGACCTCAGTCGGAGGAGCCGATCGTGGCCGGTGCGAGGTCCCACGCCTCGGCGAGCAGCGCGACCGAGCGGAGCCGGGCCTCGAGGGTCGGCGAGGCGTGCACCACGATGAGCTCGTCGGCATCGGCGTGGGCCCGGAAGTCGAGCAGCTGGTCCCGCACCGTCGGAGGCTCGCCGACAGCGGAGTACCGCATCATCTCGGCGATCTGGCGGCCCTGCGGGGAGGCGAGCACGGCGTCGGCCTCCTCGTCGGTGAAGCGCCGCTCGCGCCCGAGGAACAGGGACACCCGGGCTCGCCGCACGCGGAGGTGCTGCTCGGCGGCGTCCTCGTCGCTGTCGGCGGCGATCACGTTCACGCCGGCGATCACGTGAGGCTCCTGCAGCTGCTCCGACGGGCGGAACTCGGTCCGGTACAGCGCCACCGCCTGCTCCAGCGCCTGCGGCGCGAAGTGCGACGCGAACGCGTAGGGGAGGCCGAGCATGGCGGCGAGCTGGGCGCCGAAGAGGGAGGATCCGAGGATGTAGAGGGGCACGTCGGTGCCCCGGCCCGGGATGGCGTTGACCCCCGGGATGCGGGTCTCGTCGCGCAGGTAGCCCTGCAGCTCGAGCACGTCCTGGGGGAACGAGTCGGAGGAGCGGGGGTCCCGGCGCAGCGCCCGCATCGTGTTCTGGTCGCTGCCCGGTGCCCGCCCGAGGCCGAGGTCGATGCGGCCGGGGTGGAGCGACTCGAGCGTCCCGAACTGCTCGGCGATCGTGAGGGGGGAGTGGTTCGGGAGCATGATCCCGCCGGCGCCGAGGCGGATCGAGCGGGTGTGGGCGGCCACGTGGGCGATCAGCACGCTGGTCGCCGACGAGGCGATGGTGGACATGTTGTGGTGCTCGGCGTACCAGACCCGCCGGTACCCGTGCTCCTCCGCTCGCTGCGCCAGCGCGACCGTGCCGGCCAGCGCATCCTGGGCGGTCTGGTCCCGGCCGATGAGGGCGAGGTCCAGGATGGAGAGGGGGACGCGGGTCATGCACGCGCCGAACAGCATCCGGTGCCGGGCTATTCCGCCCGGCCGCAGACGTCCAGCACGAGCAGGGCGAACGCCCGCGCGGCGGTGACGACCTCGTCGACCGGCACCGACTCGTGGGGTCCGTGGGCCAGCTGCACGTCGCCGGGGCCGTACTGGACGGTGGGGATGCCGCCGAGTCCGGTGAGCAGGCGCAGGTCGCTGCCGTAGGGCGCGCCGTAGACCTCCTGGTCCGGGCTGCCGCCGGCGGCGCGGTGGGCGCGCTGGACCTCGTCGACCAGGTCCGAGCCCGGCGCGATGCGTCCGGAGGCGAACTGCCCGCCCCACCACTCGACCTCGACGGGGTGGTCGCGCAGCCAGGGGTCGTCGTCGCACGCGGCGGCGACCGCGGCCTCCAGCGACGCCCGAGCGTCCTCCACCGGCTCGCCGATGGCCACGCCGATGCGACCCTCGGCCACCAGCCGGTCGGGCACCGACGACGCCCAGTCGCCGGCCCGGACCGTGCCGAGGGACAGCGGGTGGGCGAGCTCCCAGCGGGCCGCGAGGGGATCGACCTGCTCGTGGCGCTGCCGCTCGAGCTCGGCGAGGGCGGCCAGCACGGGGACGAGCTTGTCGACGGCGCTCACGCCCTCGGCCCGCCGGGCGGCGTGGGTCGCCCGGCCCCGGATCGTCAGGCGGAAGGTGAGAGCGCCGGCGTTGGCCGGGATCACGTCGAGGTCGGTTGGCTCGGGGATGACGCAGGCGTCCGCCGACCAGCCCCGCTGCAGCAGGGCGAAGGTGCCGAGGCCGCCGTCCTCCTCGCCCTGCACCGGCGCGAGGAGCACGTCGCCCCGGAGCGCGACGTCGGCGGCGCGGACGGCCTGGACGGCCCAGTGGGCGGCGAGCAGTCCGGCCTTCATGTCGGCGCTGCCCCGGCCGTGGATCCGCCCGTCGCGGAGCGCTCCCGAGAACGGATCGTCCGACCAGGCGTCGGGGTCGCCGATCGGGACGACGTCGACGTGGCCGTCGAAGAGCAGGGTCGGGCCGTCCCCCGTGCCCGGGAGCCGCCCGACGAGGCCCCAGGCCTCCCGCCGTTCGACCTCGGCACCGGGGAAGTCGGGGTGGGACGTCGTGGCGTCGAGGTCGATGCGCCAGTGGTCGACCTCGAGGCCGCCGCGCTCGAAGCGCCGGGCCATCGCCTCCTGGGCCTCGTTCTCCGCGTCGGTGCCGCCGACGCTCGGGACGCACACGAGGTCGCGCACGTCCTGGATCATCGTGGGGACCAGCTCCTCGAGCCGGTCCAGCACCGCTGCCTGGTCGTCCTGCACCCTGACCTCCTCGGCGGCGCACCGTACCGATGCGTCAAGCGACCTGTGACCTCAGACCCTTCCGTCGACCGTGGCGGGCCGCGACCGTGGCGGTGTGCTCCAGATGAACGTCCAACCCATCGCACGCGCCTCGGATCGCATCAACGAGGTGCGAGCCCTCACCGCGCAGATCGTGAACCGGGAGATCCTCCCGAACGAGAACATGATCTGGGCCGAGTCACGTGGCACCACGCTCACCGACGGGGAGCGCGAGGTCGCGAGGAAGACGCGGGAGCACATCAAGGACGTGGTCAAGCAAGCCGGGCTGTGGGCGCCCCACCTGCCGGCCGAGTACGGCGGCGCCGACCTCGACTTCCTCGAGCTCGCCTACATGTACGAGGTGCTCTCCTACGCCACCGGCGCGGCTGCGCTGTTCGGCGTGGTGGCGCCGAACTCCGGCAACCAGAAGATCCTGCTCAAGTACGGGACCGAGGAGCAGAAGCAGAAGTGGCTGATGCCCCTCATCGAGGGGACGATGGAGTCCGGCTTCTCGATGACGGAGCCGGATCAGCCGGGTTCGGACCCCCGCTCGATCAAGACCACCGCGCGGCGCGAGGGCGACGAGTGGGTGATCAACGGCCACAAGTGGTTCACGTCCAACGGCCTGCGGGCGGACTTCTACATCGTGATGTGCCGCACCGAGGACGCCGAGGGGGGCGCCGACCGCAACGCGTCGATGACCCAGATCATCGTCCCCACCGACACCCCCGGGGTCGAGATCGTGCGCGGCATCAACGTGTGGGGTCGGCCGAGCGACCACTGCGAGATCATCTACGACGACGTGCGGGTGCCGGTGGAGAACGCGCTGGGGGAGCGGGGCTCGGGCCACCAGGCCGCCCAGGATCGCCTCGGCGCCGGCCGGGTGTACCACTGCATGAACTCCATCGGGGCCATGTGGCGGGCGTTCGACCTGATGGTCGAGCGCACGACCGAGCGAGAGGTGCACGGCGGCCTGCTGGAGACCAAGCAGATGGTCCAGGGCATGATCGCCGACTCCTACATGGACCTGCAGTCGGCCCGGCTCATGACGATCGACTGCGCCGAGAAGATGGCCGCCGGCCAGGACGCTCGCACCGACATCTCGGCCATCAAGGTCTTCGTGCCGGCCGCCTTCCACCGGGTCGTGGACCGGGCGATCCAGGTCTGGGGCGCCGCCGGCGTCACCGGGGACCTGCCCCTGTCGGCGATGTACACCGGGGCGCGGACGCTTCGCCTGGCGGACGGGCCAGACGAGGTGCACCGCATCCTCATCGCCAAGAACATCCTCGGCCAGTACCGCGGTGCCGAGAAGGGCTGGGACTTCGGGAACTGAGCCGCTCAGCGCGGCTCGACGTGCATCCGCAGCTCGCAGGCCTCGTGCCGGGGGTCGCGTGCCACCAGCTCGTCGACGACGAGGCCGTCGGCGCCCTCGGTCATGCCCTGCGCGATGCCCAGGTGCATGGCGCAGACCGTCTCGGGGTCCGTGGCCGCGGTGGCGATGAACGGGCACGCTCGCAGCGCCACCGTGAGCTCGTCACCCGTGCGCTGCAGCTCGGGGTCGAAGCCCTGGCGGGCGATGGTCTCGCAGACGGCGCCGACCATGGCCTCGGCGTCGCCATCGAGGTTCCGTGCCGCCGCCTCGCGACGCCCGGCTCGACGACCGACCTCGACCGGCGTGTCGCCGGTGCGGATCACCTCCGACAGCATCTGGCTGAGCCGCTCGTAGGGGCCGACGACGCCCCAGCGGCTGTCGGCCGCGGCGTCCACGACGTAGGTCAGGCGCGGACGGCCGGGACGCCCGGTGGCGGCGCGGGACTCGAGCACGAGGTCTGCGGCCACGAGCTTGGCCAGGTGCTGGCGGATGGCGTTGTGGTTCAGGCCGAAGTGCTCGGTGAGCGCGGCGACGTCCACCGGTTCGGGCGAGGCGGCGACCATGCGGAAGATCGCGTGGCGGGTGGGATCCCCCAGGGCCTTGGCCTGCTGCTGCAGCGTGTTCATCGCATCGCACCTCTCGTGCCGGGCCCCCGCCGGGTTGACCGTCCTCGGACCCACCGATATTTTCCGGTCACGGCTAGAACAATACCCCCCGATCGCACGACCCACCGGGTCGCCATCACGCAGCGCCAGGCCCGGCCCACGCTGCTGGCCGCGGCGGTGTTCGCCGTGGCCGCGCCGGTCACGGCCGTGCTGCCCCACGACACGGGCACGTGGCTGCCGCTGCACCTGCTGCTCGTCGGCGCCCTGCTGTCGGCCATCTCGGGCGCCACCCAGCTGCTGGCCGTCACGTGGTCGTCCTCGCCGGCACCCGCCGATGGGATCGTCGCGGCCCAGCGATGGTCGGTCGTCCTCGGCGCGCTGGGCGTGGCGACCGGGCGGGAGGTCGACCTCGATGCGGTGACCGGGGCCGGTGCGCTCCTGCTCGGGATCGGGCTGGTGCTGCTCGGCGCGATCCTGCTCGGCATCCGACGCCGGTCCTCGGTCGACCGGTTCCACCCGGCCATCGAGACCTACGTGGTCGCCGTCGGGTTCGGCGTCGTCGGCATCGCGATGGGGGCGGCGATCGCGGCGGGCGCCGCCGGCGACTGGTGGGGACGGCTGCGGGCAGCGCACCTCGCCGTGAACGTGCTCGGCCTCGTCGGCCTGGTCGTGGCCGGAACGCTGCCGTACTTCGTGGCCACGCAGGCCCGTGTGAAGATGTCCCGGCGGGCCCGGCCGGCTCGCGTCCGGGCCGGCACGGCGGTCCTGGCCGGGGCGACCGTCCTGGCCGCGGGCGGGCACCTCCTCGATCGACCGGGCATCGCGGCCGCCGGCCTGCTCGGGTACGCCGCCGGTCTCGTCGCCGTGGCGACCACCCTGCCCGTGCCGGGGCGACGCCAGTTCCGGTGGGCCGGTCCCCGCCTGGTGCAGCTCGGCGTCGGCGGCCTGTGGTGGCTGGCGATGGTGGTCGCGCTGGCCGTCGTGCGGCTCACCGATGCCACGACCGAGGGCCGGGTGCTCGCCGCCCTGGCCGTGGGTGGCTTCGCCCAGATCCTCGTCGCCTCGCTCGCCTACCTCGGGCCGGTGCTGCGCGGCGGGGGCCACCAGCGCCTCACCGCCGGCTTCGCCACCACCGCGTCGTGGCCCGGGCTGGCCCTGGCCAACGTCGCCGCCGTCGCCCTCCTGGTCGACTGGCGAACGGCCGCCGTCGTGGCCGCCGGGCTGTGGGCCCTCGACACCGGTTGGCGCGGCGTGCGCCTGCTCACCGACCATGGGTCCGTGGAGCGACCTCGATGAGCCGACACCATGGGGACCGGCTCGACCTGGGGGCCATGCTCCCGCTCGCGGGCGACGGCGTCCACTGGACGCTCGAGCAGGATGCCGATCTGAACGTGAACCTGGTGCACCTCGACCCGGGGCACGAGGTCGGCGCCCACGTGAACGACGCCGTCGACGTCCTGCTCGTCGGTCTCGACGGCACCGGCGAGGTCGAGGTCGACGACCACCGCCACGACCTGGCCCCCGGCGTCGCGCTGCACGTGGCCAAGGGCGCCCGCCGCCGAACCCGGGCCGGCGGACTGGGGTTCACCTACCTCACCGTCCACCGGCGCCGCGCCGGTCCCGCGATCGGTCCGCCCCGCGAGCAGCGCACCTGACCGGTGTCGGTGGGCGCTGTGACGGAGTGCTCTTCACCGCCGAGGCGCGCCGGGGGACGCTCGCCCCATGGCTGCGATCACGCCTCCACCCCCACCACCGGCACCGGGTCGCGGGTCGTCGCTGAGCGCCGGACGCGTCGTCCTGGTCGTCATCGGCTCCCTCGCCGCTCTCGTCGGCTTCGCCCTGCTCGTCTCCGGCGCCGTCCTCGGCTGGGCCCACGGCACCCAGCGTGACGACGCCGGCTTCTACGCGACCGGTTCGCACCCGATCGAGAGCGCCGACCATGCCGTGACGTCGGAGCACATCGACCTCGGCCTCGACGTGCGCGAGGGCGACTGGGTCCCGTTCGACGACCTCGGCACCGTGCGGATCGAGGCCACCGCACCAGACGGCGCGGACCTGTTCGTGGGCATCGGCCCCAGCCGCGACGTGGACGGGTACCTCGACGGCGTCGCCCACCACCGGGTCGACGAGGTCTCGATGCGCCCGTTCGAGGTCGACTACCGAACCGTCGCCGGCGAGGCCACCCCGCCGCCGCCGACCGAGCAGCCCTTCTGGGCGGCCAGCGCGACGGGGGAGGACCTGCGCTGGGACGTCGAGGACGGGGACTGGACCGTCGTCGTCATGAACCCGGACGGGAGCGCCGGCGTGCGCGCCGACGTCTCCGTCGGCATCAAGACCGACCTCCTCGCGCCGATCGCCATCGGCCTCGCCGTCGCCGGGCTGCTGTCCCTGGTCGTCGGGGCCGTGCTCCTCATCGCCGGGCTCCGCAACGCGACCCCGGTGCCTCCGGCCTCCGGGGTCGTCGGCGCGCCGGAAGCGACCGCTCCGGCGTCAGCCGCCGACCCGGCCCGCGCCTACCCGGCGCGACTGGATGCGAGCCTCGACGAGCCGCTCAGCCGCTGGCTGTGGCTGGTCAAGTTCGTCCTCGTCATCCCGCACGTCGTGGTGCTTGCGTTCCTCTGGGTCGCGGCCTTCGTCCTCACGGTCGTGGCGGGGGTGGCGATCCTGTTCACCGGTCGCTATCCCCGCCCGCTGTTCGACTTCAACGTCGGGGTCATGCGCTGGACGTGGCGGGTCGGCTACTACTCCTTCGCCGCGTTCGGCACCGACCGCTACCCGCCGTTCCGCCTGGCCCGCGAGCCCGAGTACCCGGCGGACTTCGACGTCGCCTACCCCGAGCGCCTGTCCCGGGGGCTCGTCCTGGTGAAGTGGTGGCTGCTGGCGCTGCCCCACCTCGTGATCGTGTCGATCTTCTCGGGTGGCTGGAGCGCCGGCGCGGATGACGACTGGCGGATCGTCGGCGGCGGCGGGCTGATCGGCGTCGTCGCCCTGATCGGCGTGGTGGTGCTCGCGTTCCGGGGCCGCTACCCGCGGGAGCTGTTCCACTTCGTCATGGGGCTGAACCGCTGGTGCTTCCGGGTGCTGGCCTACGTCGCGCTGATGCGGGACGAGTACCCCCCGTTCCGCTTCGACGGCGGTGGGGCGGATCCGGGCACGGATCCCGGCGCTCCCGACCCCTCGGGGTCGCCTCCTCAGCGGAGCACGACCACCCGGGTGCCGATGGGGGCCCAGGCGTAGAGGGCCTGGGCCTTGTGGTCGGCCTGGCGGACGCAGCCCGAGGAGCGGTAGGAGCCGAGCTGGGCCTCGGTCTGCAGGGGGCGGCCGTAGGCGTCGCGCGGGATGGAGTGGAACCCGATGGCGAGGCGGCTGCCGTGGGCGAAGCGGACCATCCACTTCATGGTGATGCCGTCGTGGCCGGCCCAGGCGTTCTCGGACTTGGAGTACACCGAGTAGCTGCCCGGCGCAGGGACACCGGCCTTCCCCGAGACCAGGTACGTGTCGACGACCAGGTTGTGGCTGTCGACCATCCAGACCCGGTGCGCGCTGTTCCCGTAGACGATGCGCTTGCCCGAGCCGCTGTTGGCGGGCGCCTTCGGCCACGGTGCCGGCGCGACGGGCGGGGCCGTGCCGGTCGAGGCGACCAGCTCCGGGCTCTCGGAGAAGCTGACCACCAGCGCGGCGCGGGGGTAGCCCCGGCTCAGCTCGCCCTGCCAGTAGGCCGCGCCATCCGGGTCCGCCGGCCGGCCCAGGACGTTGCGGTAGAGCAGGTCCACGAAGGTGGCGTCGTCGGGGCTGCCGACCGTGGCCCGCCACTCCGACGACGTCATGAAGTGCTCGGCCAGCGTGGTCAGCGGCAGGCCGCGGCGGTACAGGTCGACCCAGTACAGGAAGCCCTGGGCATCGGGGGTCCGGTCGAACGTGGCCTGGTAGAGCCGCACGACCGAGTCGCTCACCCCGGCGGGGATCTCGCTCGACGGTGCCGCTGGAGCCGTCGGTGCGGCGCTGGCCGGAGCCGTGCCCAGCAGGGTCGTCAGCAGCAGCGCCGCCAGGCATGTGATCACGGTCCGCCTCGTCCACCTCACGGCGCCAGCATGCCAGAGGGGGTCGCGGGTAGAGGAAGTCCATGACCATCGCCTTGACCATCGCAATCGCCGTGCTCCTGACCGTCGTGATGCTGCTCGTGGCACGGGCCGGCGGGCGCAAGCACCAGGAGGACCTCAGCGGCCACGGGTCGGCAATCCCCGATGGCGACGAGCGTGGCCGGCCGGCCCAGCCCCGGTCCGACCGCCCTGCCGGTCCCGACGCCGAGCCGATGGGCGTCGCCGATGCCGGTGATCCCTCGGTGGATCCCGACGCCGAGCGCCGCCACTGAGCCCGTCGTAGCGTCTGCGGCCATGGCCGACGACGCACTGACCGACTTCGAACGGACCACCTTCACCCACGCCGGCACGGCGCGCGACGTGTTCCGGCTCGGCTCCGGGCCGGCGGTGGTGGTCATCGCCGAGATGCCCGGCATCACGCCGAAGGTCGCCGAGTTCGCCAGACGGGTCGCCGCCATCGGGTGCACGGCCGTGCTGCCGCACCTCTTCGGGGAGCCGGGTCGCGACCCGGCGCCGAACGGCAAGCCGGACCTGCGCTACATGCTGACGAGCATGGTGCCGGCGTGCATCTCCAAGGAGTTCACGGTGTGGGCGACCGGGAGGACGTCACCGGTCATCGATTGGCTGCGAGCGCTGGCGGCCGCCGAGCACGAGCGCTGCGGCGGACCCGGCGTGGGCGCCATCGGCATGTGCTTCACCGGCGGCTTCGCCCTGGCGATGGCGACCGACGACCGGCTCCTCGCGCCCGTCCTGTCGCAGCCGTCGATGCCGATCGCGCTGACGGCGTCGCGGAAGGCGACGATCGACATCAGCCCGGAGGACCTGGCGGTCGTGAAGCGTCGCTGTGCCGACGGCCTCGAGGTGCTGGGGCTGCGCTTCCGTTCGGACCGCCTCGTGCCCTCCGAGCGGTTCCGCTTCCTCGAGCGCGAGCTGGGTCCGGCGTTCCGGGCGGTGGAGCTGGACGACGACGCGGCGAACCCCGATGCGGCGATGTCGCCGCACTCCGTGGTCACCGAGCACCTCGTCGACGAGCCGGGGCAGCCCACCCGCCAGGCCCTCGACGACGTGCTCGAGCTGTTCCGGAGCCGCCTGCTCCCGTGAGCGCGACCGGGTGGCCGGCGGGCCGCGACGACCTGAGGCTCAGGAGGCCGTGTCGCCGTCGCCCGGCTTCATGAGGTCGGCGAGCTGCTTGAGCGAGCGCTCGTTGCGCACGTGCGTCGGCGGGTCGAGGGCCGGGCGCAGCAGGCCGCCGGCCCGCACCGCCGGCTCCTCCTGCAGCGTCAGCACGGTGCCTCCCTGGGGCGTGGGCACCAGCGTGAAGGTGACGATGCCCTGCACGATGGGTGTCGCCTTCACCTTGAGCACCAGGCGCCGCGGCGGGTCGCACTCGAGGATCTCGGAGGTGTCGTCCACCTTCAGCGGACCGAACCCGACCGTGTGGTGGAACCTGGAGCCGACGGACGGCCAGTGGTCGTCCACGTCTCGCATCTTGCTCGCTCCCAGGAGCCACTTCGGGTACTCCCACGGGGTCAGGAGGTGCTCGAACACGGCTTCCGGGGGCAGGGTCGAGCGCACGGAGTTGATCGCCATCGCCATCCGTTACCCCGAGGCGCAGACGGCGAGTCCGATCGCGGTCCGCATCGGGTAGAGCACCGGCGCACGCCGACGAGGGAGCACGCCGATGGCCCCCAACGACCGCAGCCCTCGACTGCGGGACTACGACGCCAAGCGGGACTTCGAGCGCACACCGGAGCCACCCGGTGCGGCGTCGGCATCGGCTGCTCCCGATGGTCTCCGGTTCGTCGTCCAGCGCCACCGCGCCTCCCGCCTGCACTACGACCTGCGCCTGGAGCTCGACGGGACCCTCCTCAGCTGGGCCGTGCCGAAGGGACCGACCCTGGACCCCGGCGCGCGCCGGCTGGCGGTGGAGGTCGAGGACCACCCCATCGAGTACGCCGACTTCGAGGGCGTGATCCCCGCGGGCGAGTACGGCGGCGGCGACGTCATCGTCTGGGACCGCGGCACGTGGCAGCCAGCCGACGGCGCCGACCCCCGCCGACAGCTCGCCGACGGCTCGCTGCACTTCGACGTGGAGGCCGAGAAGCTGCGAGGGCGGTTCGTCCTCGTGCGCAAGGGCCGTGGCGACGGTGGGGGCAAGCCCCAGTGGTTGCTGCTCCACAAGCGCGACGACGACGCAGTCGAGGGCTGGGACCCCGAGGAGCACCCGCGGTCGGTGCTGAGCGGTCGCACCAACGACCAGGTGGCAGCAGAACCCGACCTGGTGTGGCACAGCGACCGGCCCGCCGATGAGGCCGCCGAGGTCACCGACTCCGGCAGGCGCCGTGTCGGCTTCGAAGCGGTGGACGAGCGTGCGCTCCGAGCGCTGGACGGGCTCGGTCCGGACGGGACGTGGGAGCTGCAGGGTCGCGCCCTGAAGGTCACCAACCTCGACAAGGTGCTGTTCCCCGGCCGGGACGACGACGCGGCGCCGGTGACCAAGCGGGAGCTGCTCGCCTACCACGCCCGGATCGCCCCGTGGATGCTGCCCTACCTGCACGACCGCCCGGTGAACATGCACCGCTACCCGAACGGCGCCGGAGCGAAGGGCTTCTGGCAGAAGGCGGTCCCGGCCGGCGCGCCCGACTGGCTCACGCAGTGGCGCAACGAGGCCGCCGACGAGGGGGAGACCGAGTGCTACGCGGTGCTCGACGGCGCACCGTCGCTGGTGTGGGCGGCGAACCTCGCCGCCTTCGAGCTCCACCCCTGGACGTCCACCGCCGACCGGCCCGACCGTCCGAGCTGGGCGCTCATCGACGTGGACCCCGGTCCGGAGACCACGCCCGAGGAGCTGCTGCTGCTGGTGCGCTTGCACCGCACCGCGCTGCAGCACCTCGACGTCGCGGCGTGCCCCAAGACGAGCGGGCGGCGAGGCTTCCAGATCTGGATCCCTGTCGAGCAGCGCTACACGTTCGCCGAGACCCGCGAGTGGGTGGAGGCCCTCTCCAAGGCGATCGGGCGGACCGTGCCCGAGCTGGTCAGCTGGAAGTGGCAGAAGGAGGACCGGGGCGGCCTCGCTCGGCTCGACTACACGCAGAACGCGATCAACAAGACGCTGGTCGCCCCGTTCAGCGTGCGACCGGCTCCCGGCGCTCCGGTGTCGATGCCCATCACGTGGGACGAGCTCGACGATCCGGCCCTCACCTCGCACCGGTGGACGGTGCGCACCGCGCTCGAGCGCCTGGAGGAGCGGGGTGACCCGCTGGCCGATCTCATCGGCCGGCCCCAGGTGCTCCCGAAGCTCTGACGGTCCGGTGCCCGGGCCTGCGTATGGTGACGCCGTGGCTGGGGAGGCGGACCTGTCGGGGGAGTGGGCGGCGTTTGCCCCCGAGTGGATCGAGCGGATGGCCGCCGGTCGCGATCGGGCCCGGGAGGGCCTGCTCGACGACTGGATGCTCGAGGTCGTCGGCGACGTGGCCGGGCGCTCGGTGATCGACCTCGGCTGCGGCGAGGGCCGCTTCTGCCGGATGCTCGCGGCCCGCGGCGCCCGGACCCTCGGGGTCGACCTGCAGCCGGCGTTCGTCGAGCACGCCCGCAGGCTCGTCGGCCCGTCGGAGACCTACGAGCTCGGCGACCTGCAGTCCCTCACCGGCGTGGCCGACGCATCCTTCGACCTCGCTGTGTCCCACATCTCGCTGGTGGACGTGCCAGACGAGGCCGCCGCGGTCCGCGAGGCGTTCCGCGTCCTCGTGCCCGGCGGTCGCTTCGTGGTCTGCAACCTGGCGCCGATGGCCACCGCCGCGCTGGGCGACGACCCCTGGGTCCGCCGGCCCGACCGCAGCAAGGTCCACTACGTGCTCGACGACTACGCCGACGAGGGCCCGCGCGACATCCCGTTCCCCTCGGGGCACCGCATCACCAACCACCACCGGATGCTGAGCACGACGATCAACGGGTTCCTCGACGCCGGCTTCCATCTGCGCCGCCTGCACGAGCCGCTGCCGGACGAGGCGCAGCTGGCCCGGGTGCCCGACAACGAGGACCTCCTCCGGGTCCCGATCTTCGTGATCT
The DNA here is from genome assembly GCA_024128875.1 of Salinilacustrithrix flava. Taxonomy (GTDB): domain Bacteria; phylum Actinomycetota; class Acidimicrobiia; order Acidimicrobiales; family Salinilacustritrichaceae; genus Salinilacustrithrix; species Salinilacustrithrix flava. The sequence continues at coordinate 254,824 of JAMYFF010000005.1, read as the reverse complement.
ACGACCTGCGCAAGCCGCACTGATCCAGGGATTTCGGTGTCCGAAACATCCGGTTTCCTTGCACGAACGTGTGTTCGCTCGCGAGGGTGGGGGCATGCCAGTTGGGGATGCGACGGTGCGGTTGCACGAGGCGATCGATCTCGTGGCTGGCATCGATGTGTCCGAGGTGCCCACGGCGGATGGGTTGGGGGAGCTGTTGGAGGAGCTGACCCGGTGTCTGCGCCGGTTGGACTTCGAGTTCCATCGGTTGCTGCGGTCGTTCGAGGCCCGGGGGGATCACGTGCCGCTCGGGTATCGGACGGCGAAGCAGTGGTGTCGGGATCGGTTGCGGATGGGTGATGCGGCGGCGGCGACGTCGTTGAAGCTGGGTCGGGTGCTCATCGACATGCCCGGGGTGTCGTCGCGGTGGGCGGCCGGGGATCTGGGTGCGGAGCATGCGGGGGCGATCGCGAAGGTGCGGACCGAGGAGACGCGGGAGGCGTTCGGGGAGTGGGAGGGATGGCTCGCCCAGCAGGCCGTGGATCTGGACATGCGGGGCCTGCGCAAGGTCCTGGCCAAGTGGCGCCTGCAGGTCGACCCCGACTCCGGTGAGCCCGATCGGATCGAACAGGACCGCGACGCGCATGTGTCGGCCACCTTCCAAGGCGCCGTCGTCATCGATGGGCTGTTGGATGCGATCGGTGGTGCCGCGTTCAAGACCGTGTTCGACGGCATCGTCGAAGAGCTGTTCAAAGCCGACTGGACCGAAGCCAAGACCCGCCTCGGCCGGGAGCCGCTGTCGAGTGAGCTGGCCCGCACGCCGGCGCAGCGTCGGGCGGATGCCTTGGTGGTCATGGCCCAACGCGCGCATGTCGCGAACCCGTCCGCTGCGGCCCGGATCCGACCCCTGGTCGTGGTGGTGTCCGGCCTGGATGCCCTGGCTGGTGGGCTGGCCGAGCTGTGGAACGAGACGCCGCTGTCGGCCCGCCAGCTGGCCCGGATCCTGGAGTCGGATCCGGATCTGGAGCGCTACGTGTACGGGCCCGGCCAGGTCCCGATCGCGTACAACGAACGGCACCGGTTCTTCACCGGCAAGCTCCGCCGGGCCATCCAGGTCCGCGACCGCCACTGCACCGCCCGGGGCTGTGACCGGCCCGCCGAGTACTGCGACATCGACCACATCGAAGCGGTCACCGCCGGCGGCAGGACCCGCCCTGACAACGGACGCGTCGCCTGCAACCCCGACAACCGAGCCCGACCCCACCGCCGCTTCCACGGCGACCCCGACCCATAGGAAGCGCTGCCGGCCGACGCCGGCGGAGGCCCGTCCGCGAGAGTGGGCCCATGCAGTACGTGAAGCTCGGCCGCACCGGCCTCGACGTGTCCAGGATCTGCCTCGGGTGCATGAGCTTCGGCGCGCCCGACGCCGGCAACCACGAGTGGTCCCTCGACGAGGAGGCCAGCCGCCCCTTCATCCGCCAGGCGGTCGAGCACGGCATCAACTTCTTCGACACGGCCAACGTGTACTCGGCCGGCACCAGCGAGGAGATCGTCGGTCGGGCGCTCCAGGAGTTCGCGAACCGAGACGACATCGTCCTCGCCTCCAAGGTGTTCGGTCCGATGCGCAAGGGGCCCAACAGCGCCGGGCTGTCCCGCAAGGCGATCATCGCCGAGTGCGAGGCCAGCCTCCGTCGCCTCGGCACCGACTACATCGACCTGTACCAGATCCACCGGTGGGACCCCCGCACGCCCATCGAGGAGACGCTCGAGGCGCTGCACGACCTGGTCCGCTCCGGGAAGGTCCGCTACATCGGCGCTTCGTCCATGTGGGCTTGGCAGTTCTCCAAGGCGCTGTACACCGCGGAGCTGCGGGGCTGGTCGAAGTTCGTGTCGATGCAGGACCACTACAACCTCCTCAACCGCGAGGAGGAGCGCGAGATGCTGCCGCTGTGCCAGGACCAGGGCATCGGCGTCATCCCGTGGAGCCCGCTCGCCCGGGGCCGCCTCACCCGGGACTGGGACACCGAGACCGAGCGCTCCCGCACCGACGAGTTCGGCAAGACCCTCTACGACACCAGCGCGAGCGACCGGGAGATCGTCCAGCAGGTCGCGACCGTCGCCGAGGCCCGGGGCATCTCCCGCGCCCAGGTCGCGCTGGCCTGGGTCCTGCACCAGCCGGCGGTCACCGCCCCGATCGTCGGGGCGACCAAGCCGCACCACCTCGACGACGCCGTCGCTGCCGTGGACGTGACCCTCACCGCCGAGGAGGTCGAGTCCCTGGAGGCTCCCTACACCCCGCACCCGGTCGTCGGGTTCGCCTGACCGACCCCGGTCACAGCCGCGGCGTACCCGAAAACTCGGGACGCGACCGGCACCGATGATTCCTGGGTTCGAGAGCCGTCTCCACGCCGGGACGATCCGTCCCCCGCCCTGACCCCGCTCCAGGAGCACGTCCCGATGCACCAGACGACCGCTGCCCCCGCCATCGTCGCCACCGGCCTGCGCAAGCGCTTCGGCGACGTCGTGGCCCTCGACGGCCTCGACCTCACCGTGCCGGAGGGCTCCGTGCTCGGGCTGCTCGGCCCCAACGGCGCCGGCAAGACCACGGCCGTCTCGATCCTCACCACGCTGCTCGAACCGGACGAGGGCAGCGCCACCATCGCCGGCGCCGACCTGCGCACGCAGCCCGGCGAGGTGCGCCGCCGCATCGGGCTGTCCGGGCAGTTCGCGGCGGTGGACGAGGTGCTCACCGGTCGGGAGAACCTGGTCATGATCGGTCGCCTCTACCGGCTCGGCCGGACCCGGTCGAAGCAGCGTGCCGCCGAGCTGCTCGAGCGCTTCGACCTCTCCGACGCGGGTGACCGGCCGGTGAAGACCTACTCGGGGGGCATGCGCCGCCGCCTCGACCTGGCCGGTGCGCTGGTGGCCGAACCGCCGGTGCTGTTCCTCGACGAGCCCACCACCGGCCTCGACCCCCGCAGCCGCATCGAGCTGTGGGGCGTGATCCGGGAGCTGGTCTCCCGCGGCGCCACGCTCCTGCTCACGACCCAGTACCTGGAGGAGGCCGACCAGCTGGCCGACGACATCGTCGTCATCGACCACGGGCGCGCCATCGCGTCGGGCACCGCCGACCAGCTCAAGGCCCAGGTCGGCGGCGAGCGGATCGAGCTCGTCGTTGCCGACGCAGCCCGCCTCGACGATGCGCACCAGGTCCTCGCCGCCCACGCCACGGGCGACATCGAGGTGCAGGTCCCGGCCCGGGCGCTGCAGGCGCCGATCGACGGGGGTGTGGACGTGCTGACCGACGTCCTCCAGGAGCTCCGGCACCGCCAGATCGAGATCAGCGACGTCGGCATCCGCCGTCCCACGCTCGACGACGTGTTCCTGACCCTGACCGGACACGTCGCCGAGGAACCCGATGACGACGCCCAGCGCACCGACCGAGCAGAGGTGACGGCATGAGCCAGACCGCGATCGAACCCACCACTGCGGGCGGCGCGGGCGGGCGCATCTCCTGGCGGGACACCCTGAGCGACATCGGCGTGATCGCCCACCGCAACGTCATCAAGATCACGCGGGTCCCCGAGGTCCTCGTGTTCGTGCTGCTGTCGCCGATCATGTTCGTGCTGCTGTTCGCCTACGTGTTCGGCAACTCGATCGACATCCCGGGCACCACCTACCGGGAGTTCCTGATCGCCGGCATCTTCGCCCAGACCGTGCTGTTCGGGGCCACGTTCACCGGGGCGGGCATCGCCGAGGACATGCAGAAGGGCATCATCGACCGGTTCAAGTCGCTGCCGATGTCCCGGTCGGCCGTGCTCGCCGGCCGCACCGCCAGCGACGTGATCTACAACGTGCTCTCGGTGGCGATCATGGCCCTCACCGGCCTGGCCGTCGGCTGGCGCATCCGGGGCTCGATCCTCGAAGCCGTCGGCGGGTTCGCCCTGCTGCTGCTCTTCGCCTACGCCATCTCGTGGGTGATGGCCTGGGTCGCCCTGCTCGTGCCGAGCGTCGAGGTCATCAACAACGCGTCGTTCATGGTGATCTTCCCGCTCACGTTCGTGGCCAACACGTTCGTGCCGGCCGAGGACCTCCCGGGACCGCTGCAGACGTTCGCCGAGTGGAACCCGGTCTCGGCGGTGACCCAGGCGGCGCGCGAGCTGTTCGGCAACATCCCGCCCGGGACCCCGGAGCCCACGGCGTGGTCGCTGCAGAACCCGGTCCTCTACACCCTCATCTGGGTGGTGATCACCGTGGCGGTCTTCGCGCCGCTCTCGGTCTCCCGGTACCAACGGTCCAGCACGCGCTGACGGGCCGCGCCGCCGGCGCCACCACGTTCAGCCCGAAGTGGACGGGAGGTGGACGGGAGATGTCGTATCGGTGAACGAGGGTGTGCAAGGGTCACGCCGCCGTCCCCCGACGTCGAGGCCGCCCGTGGTCAGCACCCGCCCCTCCACCACCGACGCAGCGACCGAGCGCCCGGTCCCCGCGCCCATCCGCGCTGCCGTCGTCGTCGCGCTGCTGTTCCTGTTCCTCGTGGGTGTCGGCCTGCTCGAGTCCGGCATCAACGCCCTCGGCAGCGACGTCCAGGAGGAGCTGTTCTCCAGCGTCTCGAACCCGATGGCCGGGCTCTTCGTCGGCATCCTCGCCACCGTGCTGGCCCAGTCGTCGTCGGTCACCACCTCGACCATCGTCGGCCTCGTCGGCGCCGGTCTCCTCGGAATCGACGACGCCGTGCCCATGATCATGGGCGCCAACATCGGCACCACGGTCACGAACACGCTCGCGTCGCTCGGCCACCTGCGGCGACCGGCCGAGTTCCGGTTGGCCTTCGCTGCCGCCACCGTGCACGACGCGTTCAACCTGCTGGCCGTCAGCATCCTGCTCCCGATCGAGCTGCTCACCGGCGTGCTGTCCAGCGCCGCCCGATTCCTCACCGAGCTGCTCCTCGGGGGCAGCGGGGCCGAGTTCGACAGCCCCTTCAAGGCCGCCGTCAAGGTCCCCGTCGGCTGGGTCGAGGAGCTGTGGGGAGACGTGGTCGGCCTGCAGGGGACCCTGCTCGGTGTGATGCTGGTGGTCACCGGCCTCGCCGCCATCTTCCTGGCCCTCACCTTCGTCACGAGGAACATGCGCCAGCTGATCGCCGCCCGCGTGGAGCGCTCGATCAACGCCATGCTGGGCAAGGGCGGCGGCGCGCCCGCCATCCTGCTCGGCATCATCATCACCGTGGCGGTGCAGTCGTCGAGCATCACGACCTCGATCATGATCCCGCTCTCGGCGGCCGGCGTCGTGTCGCTGGCCAACGCCTACCCGGTCACCCTCGGCGCCAACGTGGGCACCACGATCAGCGCCCTGCTGGCGTCTCTCGCCACCGACCGGCCCGAGGCGCTCACGGTCGCCTTGGTCCACACGCTGTTCAACCTGGCGGGGATCCTGCTCTTCTACCCGGTGCCGGCGCTCCGTCGGCTCCCGATCCGGATCGCCGAGTGGCTCGCCGAGATGGCGGCCCGCCGGCGCTCGATGGTGATCGGATATGTCATCGTCACGTTCCTGGTCATCCCGGCCATCGGCGTGATCCTCCTGCGATGAGGTGTTGATCCATGGTGTTCTCGTTCTTCCGCGGCGGTGACGAAGGCCTCGAGCACGTCCAGCACGAGATCGTGTCGATGGTCGGTCGCTGCCAGCACAGCTTCGACCTGGCGATGAGCTGCCTCGTCACCGACGGTGACATCGAACCCATCGGTGAGGAGGTGCGCGCCACCGACTGGGCCATCAACGGCATCGAGGAGAGCGTGCGGCGGGAGCTCGTGGTCCACTCCGCCGTCCACGGGGGCGCCGACGTCGGGGCCGTGCTCGCCTCGCTGCTCATGGTGAAGAAGCTCGAGCGGGTCGGGGACCAGGCCAAGAACATCTTCGACCTGGCGGCCGAGGGGGTCCGGTTCAGCGAGGCCGACGACTACGACCGCTTCCTCGACTTCCGCTCCCGGGTGTCCCAGCTGTTCACCGACACCGCCGACGCGCTGGCGGAGCCCGACGCCGCCGACCTCGCCGGCCTCGACCGGCGGGCGGAGGAGCTGATGGGCACCTTCGACGACCTCGTCAACGCCCTCATCCACGACGACGGCCCCGCGCGCTACGCCGTGCCCCGGGCCATGCTCTTCCGCTACCTCAAGCGGATCTGCGCCAACCTCATCAGCGTGGCGACCACCGCGGCCACCGGCATCGACCGCACCGGGGACGTCGACCTCGACGAGTGACCGGCGTGGCAGGGTGACGCCCATGGCGCGCCCCGACGACGGTCCCGACCAGGTGCAGCTCGCCGGGCCGCCGCGCGTGCCCCGCTGGCTCGACGTGCTCACCGCCTGGAGCTGGCGGCTCCTCATCATCGGCCTCGCCGTGTACGCCACGGGCATCATCGCCGCGCAGCTCCGGATCGTGCTGCTGCCGGTCGGCATCGCGCTGCTCCTCGCCACCGTCCTCATCCCGGTGCGCAAGCTCTTCACCGATCGCGGCGTCCCGGTGCCGCTCGCGATGCTCGGCACCGTCGCCGTGTTCTTCGGGACCGTGTTCTTCGTCGGCTGGGTCATCGTCCCCCCGCTCGTCGACGAGTTCTCCGGCCTCGACACCACCCTCGAGACCGCGGCCGACGACGTCCAGGAGTGGCTCATCGACGGTCCGATCGGGCTGAGCGAGGACTTCGTCGTCGATGCCCGTGAGCGCATCGAGGAGGCGGCCGACAGCGCCAGCATCTCCGAGGGCGCGGTGGTGGACGGGGCGACGCTGGCCGGCGAGGTGCTCGCCGGGCTGCTGCTGGCCCTCGTCGTCACGTTCTTCGTGGTCAAGGACGGTCCGATGATGCAGCGGGCCTTGCTGTCCCGGTTCTCCGAGCCCCGCCAGGTCCAGCTGCGCGCCGCGGGCAACGGCGCCTGGCGCGCCCTCGGCGGCTACCTGCGCGGCGCTGCCGCGCTCGGCGTCGTCGAAGGTGTCGTCATCGGCGCCACGATGTTCATCGTGGGCGCCGAGCTGGCCCTGCCGGTGGCCGCCCTCACGTTCGTCTCCGCCTTCTTCCCCTTCGTCGGCGCCATCGCCGCCGGGATCATCGCCGTGTCCGTCACCCTCGTCACCGCAGGCACGGCGGCGGCCGGCATCGTGGCCATCGTGGCGGTCGTGGTGCAGCAGCTCGACAACGACCTGCTCGCGCCCGTCATCTACGGCAAGGCGCTGCAGCTCCACCCGCTGGTCGTGATCCTGGCCCTCACGACCGGCGCCGCCATCGCCGGCATCGCCGGCGCCTTCATCGCCGTGCCGCTCGTGGCCGTCGCCATCCGCGCCGGCGCCGCGGTGCGGTCGCTCGACGAAGGTGACCTCGATGACCCGGATGCGGCACGGGCCCTCGATGGGGTCCGCCCGACCCCTGACGCGCCCGACCCCTGACGGGCCCGGGACCCGAGACCCTGGGCAAGGTCGGAACCGTGCGCGAGGGTGGCGGGATCACCGATCGAGGAGACGTCCGATGAAGGCCCTGCAGCTGACCGCGTTCAAGCAGCCAGGCGAGCTGGTCGAGGTCGACCAGCCCGAGCCGGGACCGGGGGAGGTGCTGATCCGCATCGGCGGCGCCGGCGCGTGCCACTCGGACCTGCACCTGATGCACGACTTCGAACCCGGCATGATGCCGTGGAACCCGCCCTTCACCCTCGGCCACGAGAACGCCGGCTGGGTGGAGGCGCTCGGAGCGGGCGTCTCCGGGCTGGAGGTGGGTGAGGCCGTCGCCGTCTATGGACCGTGGGGCTGTGGGCTCTGCCGGCGCTGCGCGCTCGGCATGGAGAACTACTGCGAGCGGCCCGACCTCACCGGCGCCGCGGTCGGCGGCCTCGGCGCCGACGGTGGCATGGCGCCCTACATGGTGGTGCCGGCCGTCCGCCACGTCGTGCCCATCGGCGACCTCGACCCCGCGGAGGCGGCGCCGCTCACCGACGCCGGCCTCACGCCCTACCACGCCGTCAAGCGGGCCCTCCCGCTGCTGACGCCGGGGACGACGGCGGTCGTCATCGGCGTCGGCGGCCTCGGCCACATGGCCGTGCAGATGCTGCGGGCCCTCAGCCCCGCCACGGTGATCGCCGTCGATCAGCGACCGGAAGCGCTCCGCCTCGCCGAATCGGTCGGTGCGCACCACGGCGTGGTCTCCGACGACGAGGCCGCCGCCACCATCCGCGACCTCTCGGGCGGCCAGGGAGCGGACGTGGTCCTGGACTGCGTCGGCGCGGACGCGACCCTCGCGCTCGGCGCCGCAGCCAGCCGGGTGCTCGGACAGCTCACCATCGTCGGCATCGCCGGCGGCACGCTGCCGATGAGCTTCTTCAGCATCCCCTACGAGGTGTCGGTCGCCACGACCTACTGGGGCAGCCTGCCCGAGCTGCACGAGGTGCTCGCCATGGCCCGGTCGGGGATCATCACCCCTCACGTCACCCGCTTCGACCTCGACGAGGCCCCGTCGGTCTACGAGCGCCTCGCGGCCGGCGAGATCGAGGGCCGGGCGGTCATCGTCCCGACATCGTGAGGTCGTCCGCCCCGTAGCCTCGGGTCCATGACCGCTGCGCCCCAGACGCTGGTGCTCACCGGCGTCTCGGGCGCCGGGAAGTCCACGGTGGGGCGCGCGCTGGCCGATCGGATCGGCGCGGTCCTGCTCGACGCGGACGACTTCCACCCGGAGGCCAACCGCCAGAAGATGGCCGATGGCGAGCCGCTCACCGACGCGGACCGGGACCCGTGGATCGACTCCCTGGTCTCCGAGCTCGCCCACCGGGCCCGGGCCGGCGATCGGGTCGTGCTGGCGTGCTCGGCGCTGCGGCGCCAGCACCGCCTCCGCCTGCTCGACGCCGCACCCGACGTGGCGCTCGTGCACCTCGAGGTCGGACCCGAGGAGCTGGCCCGGCGCCTGGCGAGCCGCACCGAGCACTTCATGCCCGCCGACCTGCTCGACAGCCAGCTCGCCGACCTGGAGCACCCGTCGGGCGAGCACCACACCGTCGTGGACGGCGAGGCCCCTGTGGAGTCCGTGGTCGACGACATCCTGCGAGTGGCGGAGGAGTAGCGGGTCGGGACCGAGGACCCTGTCGCGTGGGGTGGCGCGACCGGCACGATCGGGACATGGACAGCACCGGAGGAACCAGTCTCGACCACCAGGGCCTGGAGGTCATCGCCCCGGAGGAGTGCTGGCAGCTCCTCGCCGACTCGCCCGTGGGACGGGTCGCGTTCAACGAGGCGGGTGAGCCCATGGTGCTCCCCGTCAACCACGCGGTCGTCGGACACCGGGTCGTGTTCCGGACGCTGCGCGGCTCGCTCCTCCACGAGGCGCTCATGGCCGAGCCCGTGGCCTTCCAGGTCGACAGCTTCGACGTCATCGAGCGAACCGGCTGGAGCGTGCTGGTGCGTGGCGTCGCCGACCTCGCCGAGGACCCCGAGGAGCTCGAGAAGCTGGAGCTGCACCCGTGGGCCGACTCGGTCGAGCGGGAGGACTGGGTCCAGATCCGGGCCGAGGAGATCTCGGGCCGGCGGATCATCCCCCCGGGGACCTGACGGCGCTCAGGCCGGCGCCGGCCGGTTCAGTCGTGCCGGGATCGGGATCTGGTCGGCGTACTTCGCGGCGATCGGGCCGAGCACCGCGGTGATGAGCACGTAGGCCGCGGCGAACGCGCCGAGGTCGGTGCCGTCGACCGTGCCGACGCCGAGCGATGCGATCACGATGGAGAACTCGCCCCGAGCGATCAGCGCAGTACCAGCGCGCAACCGGCCCCGGACGCCCACACCTGCCCGGGCCGCGGCCAGCCAGCCCGAGAGCATCTTGGTGGCGGCACTCGCGACCGCGAGGAGCAGCGCCGGGAGCAGGACGCTGATGAGGGAGTCGGGGGCGATGCCGAAGGAGAAGTAGAGGAAGAAGATCGGGGCGAAGAGGTTGCGCAGCGGTTCGACGAGCACGGTCGCCCGGTGCTGCACCGCGCCCGACAGGGCGAGACCGACGAGGAAGGCCCCGATCGCGCTGGAGACCTGCAGCTGCTCGGCCAGGCCACCCACCAGGAGCGTCAGGCCGAAGATCGAGAGCAGGAGGGATTCGTCCCCACCAGGGGCCAGCATGGCGCTCAGACGGGCGCCGCTGCCGAGGGCGAGGACGAGGATGATCCCCACGGCGGCGAGCGCGATGCCCACGGTGGCGGCGGTGTCGAGTGCGGTCCGGCCGGCGACGAGGGCGGCGGCGATCGGCAGGTAGACCGCCATGGCCAGGTCCTCGATCACGAGCACGTTCAGGATGGACGGGGTCTCACGGTTGCCGAGGCGCCGCAGGTCGGTGAGGACCTTGGCGACGACGCCCGACGAGCTCACCCACGTGACGCCACCGAGCAGCACCGCAGCGGTGGTCTCCCACCCGAGGGCGAGCCCGGCGAGGAAGCCGGGCAGGAAGTTGGCGACCGCGTCCACCGCCCCGGTTCCGGTGCCGGTGCGCAGACCGTGGCGAAGCTCGTCCGCCGTGTACTCGAGGCCGAGGGCGAAGAGCAGCAGCAGCACGCCGATCTGGCCGCTGATGGCCAGGAAGTCCTGGCCGGCCTCGAGCGACGTGAAGCCGCCCTCGCCGACGGCGAGGCCGGCGAGGAGGTAGAGCGGGATCGCCGTGATGCCGAGGCGGCCGGCGATGCGCGCCAGCACGGCCAGGGCGACCACGACCCCACCGATCTGGATGAACGCCTCGGCCGTCTCCCCGCTGACCGCGGCCAGCACCAGCGTCACGGGCGCAGCGCCTGCCGCAGGAGCTCCAGTCCGTCTGCGGTGCCCACCGCGACCACGACGTCCTCCGGTAGGAGCACGAAGTCCGGGCTCGGTGCCGGTTCGCTGGTGTCGCCCCGGATCACCGCCACGACCGACGCGCCGGTGCGGGTGCGGAGCTGGCCGTCACCGATGCTCCGGTTGGCCATCTCGGACTCCTCGGCGACCTCGATCCACTCGAGGGTGAGCCCCTCGATGCGCTGCTGGACCGCGGCCAGGGCCTCGGTGACCTGGCTGGCACCGAGCAGGTCGCTGAGCGTGCGGCTGTCGTCGGCGCTCAGCTCGAGGACGGAGCGGGCCACGTCGGTGTCCTTGCGGTCGTAGACGATGATCTCGCGTCGACCGGAGTGGTGGTGCACCACCCCGACGTGGTCCTTGTCGCCCGTCTTGAACTCGTAGCGCACGCCCACCCCGGGCAGCTGCGTCTCGGTCACCTCGGCCACTGGCGCTCCTGTCGTCGGCGTCGTGGCCAGTCTGCCCGATGGCGCGAACGACTCAGCCGGTGACCTCGCGCAGGCGTCCGGTCTCGACCTCGTAGACGAAGCCGCGCACGTGCTCCTTGTGCGAGATGAAGGGCGTCATCTCGATGCGGTGCATCGACTGGCGCACGTCCGCGTCGACGTCGGTGAACGCCTCGAGCGACCACCACGGCTTCACGCCGAGCTCGGCGGCGAGCTCCTCGCGGAAGTCGCCTTCATCGACCTTGGACAGGCCGCAGTCGGTGTGGTGCAGCAGCACGATCTCCCGCGTGCCGAGGAAGCGCTGCGACAGGCAGAGGGAGCGGATGACGTCGTCGGTGATGACCCCACCGGCGTTCCGTATGACGTGGGCCTCGCCGTTCTCGAGCCCGAGGATCTGGAAGATGTCCATGCGGGAGTCCATGCAGGCCACGACGGCGAGGTTCCGGGTGGGAGCGACCTCGAGGTCGGAGTCGTGGAAGGCGCCGGCGTACTCCGCGTTCTTGGCCAGGAGCTCGTCGGTGTTGGGGGAGAAGGGCTCGGTCATGTCGGAGATGCTACGGCTCGATGGAAACTGACGCAATCTGATTGACCTATTCCAGTGTGTGTGTTTGGCTCTCTCCATGACCCCATCGCGTGCACTCGTCGACGAGCTCGAGCGCCAGGTCCGGATCATCGAGCGGCTCTGGACCATGGCCCCGCCGCCTCGCCACCGGGACGCCCCCCGCGTGCTCGGCAAGCTGGAGGGAGAGGTCCGCCACCTGCTGCTCCGGGCCCGCTGCGGGGCGAAGGACGACCACGTCTGGGCCGAGGCGCTCCGCTGCGGACGGCACCTCGACCGGTTGCGGGCCGAGTGGCACCACGACCCGTTGGCCGCATGAGCGGGGCCACGCTCACGGCGGCCGGTCCGGAACCGACTCGGCCGGCACCCGAGCGTGCCCTCGGGTGGACGTTCCTCACGAACCACGGTCACGTTCTCGTCGCCATCAGTCGCGATCCCGAGCTGCGCCAGCGCGACATCAGCCAGGCGGTCGGCATCACGCAAGGTGCGGTGCAGCGCATCCTGGACGATCTGGAGGCCGGCGGCTACGTCCGGCGCCAGCGCGTCGGCCGCCGCAACCGGTACGAGGTCATCGCCGACCGCCCGCTGCGCCACCCGTTGGAGCAGCCGCGCACGGTGGCCGACCTGCTGGAGGCGGTCGAGGCCTGAGCGGGCCGCCGAGCAGGGCAGACTCGGCAGCGATGAGCCACGCCGACGTCGTCGCCGCGCTGCAGGATGCGCTCCCCGCCGAGTCGGTGGTCGTCGACCCCGACGTGGTCGACGGGTACCGCTTCGATCGGGCCAAGACGGTGGTGCCGGGTACCCCGGTCGCGCTGGTGCGCGCCGGATCGACCGACGAGGTCGCCGTCACGCTGCGCGTGGCCAGCCGGTTCGGGGTGGGCGTGGTGACCCGGGGTGCGGGCACGGGGCTGTCGGGTGGGTCGGCCGCGGTGGACGGCTGCATCACCCTGTCGACCGAGCGCATGCGCGAGGTCCGCATCGACGCGGGATCGATGGTCGCGGTGGTCCAGCCCGGCGCGCTCAACGTCGAGGTCAAGGCCGCGGCCCGCACCGAGGGGCTCTGGTACCCGCCCGACCCGTCCTCCTACGAGATCTGCTCCATCGGGGGGAACCTGGCCACCAACGCCGGGGGCCTGTGCTGCGTGAAGTACGGCGTGACCACCGACTACGTGCTCGGCATCGAGGTCGTCCTCGCCGACGGCACGATCACGCGGCTCGGAGGCCGGACCATCAAGGACGTCGCCGGGCTCGACCTCAAGCGGCTCTTCGTCGGGTCCGAAGGCACCCTCGGTGTGATCACCGAGGCCACGTTGCGCCTGCGTCCCACCCCGCCACCGTCCTCCACCGTGGTGGCGACCTTCGTCGACCCGATCCACGCCGGCGTCGCCGTGGCCTCGACGATGGCGTCCCTGCGCCCGTCGGCGCTCGAGCTCATGGACCGCGCCGCGGTCGCGGCGGTGGAGTCGGTCAAGCCGATGGGGCTCGACACCTCGATCGGCGCCCTCCTCCTCGGCCAGTCCGACGCCGGGGACTCGACCGCCGCCCGCATGGCTGAGCACGCCGAGGCCGCCGGCGCCACCTACGTGGCCGTCACCGACGATCCCGACGAGGGCGAGCTGCTCATGGCGGCCCGGCGCATGGCCATCCCGTGCGTGGAGCGCCTCGGCAGCGTGCTCATCGAGGACGTGGGCGTGCCCATCCCGCAGATCCCGGCGCTGCTCGCCGCCGTGGCCGCCGTCGCCGAGCGCCACGACACCGCCATCCCGGTCATCGGCCACGCCGGGGACGGCAACTTCCACCCGCTCGTGACCTTCGATCCGGCGGACCCCGATGCCGTCGCCCGGGCCGATGCCGCCTTCGGCGCCGTGATGGACGCCGCCCTCGACCTCGGCGGCACCATCACCGGCGAGCACGGGGTCGGGTCGCTCAAGGCCGCCCACCTCGCGACCCAGCTCGGCCCCGACGTGGTGGACCTGAGCCGCCGGGTGAAGGCGGCGCTCGACCCCCAGGGCATCCTCAACCCCGGCAAGTGGCTCTAGCGCGCTACAGGAGCACTGCCAGTTCGGGAGGACCGGAACTGGCAGTTGTGGTGTAGCGGCTCACGCAGCGGCGGTGCGGCGGGAGCGGCGGATGCGGCGGCGCTCGCGCTCCGACGTCCCGCCCCAGACCCCGAAGCGCTCGCCGCTGGCGAGGGCGTGCTCGAGGCACTCGTCGCGCACGACGCACTCGCTGCAGATGCGCTTGGCCGGCTCCAGTGACTCACCCCGATCGGGGAAGAACAGGTCGGGGTCGGCGCCCCGGCACGCGCCGAGGGCCATGAAGGCGACGGACGCGAACAGGTCGCCCGGTTCGGAGAACGGGCTCGTGTGCTGGTCGGGTGCGGGCACGGAGGACTCCTCAGAGGTCATCTCCGCCCACGAAGTGACGTGCGGAAGCGTACCGGATGGTGTGGCTCATGCCACTGCGGAAGGGATTCGGCATCCGGGCGGCGAACATGGGAAACAGAACGAGCGCTCGGTTTGGAAGGACCGTCCATGCCCAAGATCAGCGAGGAGCAGCGAGCCGCCGCCCGCCAGCGGCTGATCGATGCCACCGTCGCGGTCGCCGAGCGCGACGGCGTCGACGGGCTCACCACCCGGGCGATCGTCGCCGAGGCCGGCGTCTCCGCGGGCATGTTCTACGGCCACTTCGACTCCAAGGAGGCCCTGCTGGCCGCCGTGGTCGATCACAAGACCGACGAGCTCACGACCCTCGTGCACGCCGAGCTCGAGCTCGGCACCCCCATGGAGGGCGTGGTGCGGTCTCTCGTCGACCAGCTCGTCCGGGTGCTCGACCTCAAGGTGCTGGCGTCGTTCCGCACCGGCTCGGGCACCGAGGACGCCCTGCACGCCCAGCGCCGCATCAACCGCCGCATCGTGGACGCCTTCGTCCCGCTGCTGGAGGAATCGGTCGACGCCGGGGTCGTGCGCCCCGACATCGACCCCGAGGCCGTCGTCGAGTTCATCGACCTCGTCATCGACGGCCTCAACCGCCGCCGTGCCCTCGACGGCTTCGTCAGCTCCGACGACCGCCTCACCGCCGTGATCATCGCCGCCTTCGAGCGGTACCTGCTCGTCCCCCAGGAGGACCCCCGATGACCATCACCGAACCCACCCCGGCCCCGCAGACGTCCAACGCGTCGCGAGACGTGCCCACCCGGCGCATCTCCTTCGAGGAGGCGCTGCGCGACCTGCCCAAGCACTTCGCCGAGGACGGCGACATCATCGGCAGCCACCTGATCGCGTCGCTGTCCTCGGTGTTCCCCGACGGCGAGGACTTCTTCGTCCGCTCGGTGCGCCACTACCGCTCCCAGATCACCGACCCGGACCTCAAGCGGCAGGTCTCCGGCTTCATCGGCCAGGAGGCCGTGCACGGGCGCGAGCACCGCGAGTTCAACGACCGCCTCGACCAGCTCGGCTACCCGACCAAGGCCGCCGAGCGCTTCACCAGGAAGGGCCTGGCGCTCCGGGAGCGCGTTGCGCCGCCCATCTCGAACCTGGCGTCCACGGCCGCCCTCGAGCACTTCACCGCGACCCTGGCCGAGATCATCCTCAGCGACGAGCGGGCCCGGGACATGATCGGCCACGAGGAGGTCAAGAACCTCTTCCTCTGGCATGCGCTCGAGGAGTCCGAGCACAAGGCCGTCGCCTTCGACGTCTTCAAGGCTGTCGGCGGGTCCGAGCGCATGCGGGTGTGGACCATGAAGTTCATCCGGCTCGGCTTCGTGGTCGGCATGGGCCTGCAGGTCATCGTGTCGGTGCTGCTGGACCGCGACGCCCGTCGCCACCCGGTGAAGCTGTGGCGCAGCTTCCGCAAGCTCAAGGCGTCGCCGTTCCTCTCCCGGGAGACGTGGCGCACGCTCAAGGAGTACGACGCACCGGACTTCCACCCCGACGACCGCGACACCGATGAGCTGGTCAGCCGCTGGCGGGCAGAGCTCTTCGGCGACGAGGGCACCCTCAACGACAAGCTCGCGGCGCGAGCCGCGTGAAGGGGCGGGACGTGGAGCAGCTCCGTGGCCACGTGGCCGCCATCACCGGGGCGGGGTCCGGAATCGGCCGGGCCCTCGCCGTCGAGCTCGCCCGGGCCGGCACCCACCTCGCGCTGAGCGACGTGGACGAGGTCGGCCTCGCCGAGACGGTCACCAAGGCCGAGGGGTTCGGGGTCAAGGTCACCTCGGCCCGGGTCGACGTGGCCGACCGCGAGGCGGTCGAGCGCTGGGCCGACGAGGTCGTGGCCGATCACGGCCAGGTCAACCTGGTGTTCAACAACGCCGGCGTGGCCCTCGGCGCCACGGTCGAGGGCGCCCGCTACGAGGACCTCCACTGGCTGATCGACATCAACTTCTGGGGTGTGGTGCACGGCACCAAGGCCTTCCTGCCCCACCTGAAGGCCTCCGGCGCCGGCCACGTCGTGAACATCTCCAGCGTGTTCGGCCTGCTCGGCATCCCGTCGCAGTCGGCGTACAACGCGGCGAAGTTCGCGGTGCGGGGCTTCACCGACGCGCTGCGCATGGAGCTCGAGATCGATCCGTGCGGCGTGAGCGCCACCACCGTGCACCCCGGCGGGATCAAGACGAACATCGCGAAGAACGCCCGCATGGACGACAGCGTCACCGCCATGGCCGACGATCCCGAGGAGGCGCGTCGGGAGTTCGAGCGGCTGTTCATGACCACGCCGGAGAAGGCGGCCCGCCAGATCGTCAAGGCGGTGCAGCGCAACCGCCGCCGGGCGCTCATCGGCCCCGACGCGAAGGCCCTGGACCTGGTCTCCCGCCTCCCCGCCGGCCTCGTGCAGCGGGTGATCGTGCGGGGTGCCTCGCGGATGCGCTGACGGACCCGGCCCCGGGGGCGTCTGGCACGATGCCTGCATGGTGACGCCGCCCCCCGAGCACGATCCCAGCCCGGCGGACGACGTCGCGGCCATCGAGGTCGGTGCGCCGGAGTCGACGGCCGCGGGCATCGCCGGTGTCCGACACGGCCTCGATCCGGTCCGCCACCAGGTGGGCATCCGACGCGGCGTGCGCATCCTGCGGGACCTCAACCAGCCCGGCGGCATCGACTGCCCCGGCTGCGCCTGGCCGGACCCCGACCACGCGTCCCACGCCGAGTTCTGCGAGAACGGCGCCAAGGCCGTGGCCGAGGAGGCGACCCGCCGTCGGGTCGACCCCACCTTCTTCGAGCGCCACCCGATCGCCGAGCTGGCCGAGCGCAGCGACTGGTGGCTCGGCCAGCAGGGCCGCATCACCGCGCCGGTGCACCGGCCCCCCGCGGCCACGCACTACCAGCCGATCAGCTGGGACGCGGCGTTCGCCGTCATCGCCCGCCACCTCCAGGCCACCACGCCGGACCGCTCCGTGTTCTACACATCGGGCCGGACGAGCAACGAGGCCGCGTTCCTCTACCAGCTCTTCGCCCGTGACCTCGGTACGAACAACCTGCCCGACTGCTCGAACATGTGCCACGAGTCCTCGGGCAGCGCGCTGACGCCGACCATCGGCATCGGCAAGGGAACGGTCCGCCTCCAGGACTTCGACGACGCCGACGTCATCCTCATCGTCGGCCAGAACCCGGGTACCAACCACCCGCGCATGCTCTCCTCGCTCGAGCGGGCCAAGGAGCGGGGCGCCACCATCGTGGCGATCAACCCGATGCCCGAGGCCGGCCTGCTCGGGTTCAAGAACCCCCAGAAGGTGCGGGGCATCCTCGGGTCCGGCACCGGTCTCGCCGACCACCACCTGGCGATCCGGGTCGGCGGCGACCTCGCCCTGTTCCAGCTCGTGAACGCCGCACTGGTCGCGCGGGGCGCGCTCGACGGGGACTTCGTGGACGTTCGCGTGGACGGCCTCGATGCGCTGTCGTCGGCGCTCGCCGACCTCGACCACGCCACCCGGCTCGAGGCCACCGGCCTGGACCAGGTCGACGTCGACCTGCTCGTGGACCTCCTCGGCGGCACCCAGCGCTTCATCACCTGCTGGGCCATGGGCCTCACCCAGCACAAGGGGTCGGTGCCGACGATCCGGGAGATCGTGAACACCCACCTGCTGCGCGGTGCCATCGGACTCCCCGGCGCCGGGCTCTGCCCCGTGCGCGGGCACAGCAACGTGCAGGGCGACCGCACCATGGGCATCTGGGAGAAGCCCCCGGCCCCGTTCCTCGATGCGCTGGCCGGCGAGTTCGGCTTCGACCCGCCGCGCGAGCACGGCCTCGACACGGTGGATGCCATCCGGGCGATGGCCCGGGGTGACGTCGACGTGTTCGTCGGCATGGGCGGCAACTTCGTGTCCGCTGCCCCCGACACGGAGCGGACCGCCGCCGGCTTGGCGTCGTGCGGCCTCACGGTGCAGGTGTCGACCAAGCTGAACAAGAGCCACGTCCTGTGCGGCGAGGAGGCGCTGATCCTGCCCTGCCTCGGGCGCACCGAGATCGACCGCACCGGCGGCCTCGTGCAGTCGGTGACGGTGGAGGACTCGATGGGCGAGGTCCACGCCACGCAGGGGTCGGTGGAGCCGGTGTCGGAGCACCTGCGCAGCGAGGTGGACATCGTGTGCGCCATGGCCGAGGCCACGCTGCCCGGGTCGACGATCCCGTGGTCGTCGTTCGCCGGCGACTACGCCCGCATCCGGACCCGGATCAGCCGGGTGGTGCCGGGCTTCGAGCGCTTCGAGGAGCGCATCGCCGGCGGCGCCCGGTTCGCGCTGCCGAACCGGCCCCGGGACGAGCGCGCCTTCGCCACCGCGTCCGGCCGGGCCCAGCTCACCGTCAACGAGTTCGAGCCGATCCGGATCCCCGAGGGGCGGCTGCTGCTGCAGACCGTCCGTTCCCACGACCAGTTCAACACCACGATCTACGGCCTCGACGACCGCTACCGCGGCATCACCGGCGGCCGGCGGGTCGTGTTCTGCAACGTCGAGGATCTGGCGGACCTCGACCTCGCCGACGGTGACGTGGTCGACCTCGTCAGCGAGTGGCCCGGCGACGACGACCGACGGGCGCCCTCGTTCCGGGTCGTCGAGTACCCGATCGCCCGGCGGACGGCGGCCGCCTACTTCCCCGAGGCCAACGTGCTGGTGCCGGTGGACTCGGTGGCCACCACCTCCAACACGCCGACCTCGAAGTCGATCATCGTCCGCCTCGAGCGGACGAGCTAGTCCAGGAGGGCGGCGCCGGCGGCCTGCACGGTCTGCCAGGGGCCGCCGATGAGGAGGGTGTCCACGATGGAGTCCTCCCAGCGCTGCACGCGGTCGCGCACGCGGTCGGCGGAGCCGACGAGGCAGATGTCGTCGACCATCTCGGCAGGCACCGTGGCGATGGCCTCGTCCTTGTGGCCGGACAGGTACAGCTCCTGGATCTTCTCGCAGGTCCCCTCGTAGCGGCCCTCGTTCATCCGGGCGAACACGTCGTAGTGGTAGTTCTCGCCCTTGGCGCCCATGCCGCCGATGTACAGGGCGAGGTTGGGGCGCATGAGGTCGATGGCGGCGTCGAGGTCGTCGAGCACGAGGGTGGGCACGGTGGCGGCCACGCCGAAGTCGTCCCAGCTCTTGCCGGGCACGCGGTCCATGCCCTTCTGGATCTGGGCCTCGTACCAGGGCGACTCGTCCGGGCTCATCCACAGCGGCAGCCACCCGTCGGCCATCTCGCCGGCGAGGGCCAGGTTCTTCGGCCCCTCGGCCGCCAGGTACACCGGGATCGGCGTGGGGTGCGGGTGGGTGATGGAGCGCAGCGCCTTGCCCTTGCCGACCGAGCCCTCGGCGTCGGACGGGTAGGGGAGGGGGTAGTGCGGGCCCTCGCTCGTGACCGGCTCGCCCCGCTCCCAGACCTGCTTGAGGATGGAGACGTACTCACGGGTGCGGGCCAGGGGCTTGGCGAAGGGCTGGCCGTACCAGCCCTCGACGACCTGCGGACCGCTCACGCCGAGGCCGCAGATGACCCGTCCGTCGGAGAGGTGCTGCAGCGTCTGCATCGCCATGGCCGTGGCGGCCGGCGTGCGCGCGCTGATCTGGGTGATGCTCTGGCCGAGCTTCATCGTCGTGGTCCGCGACCCGTACCAGGCCAGCGGGGTGAGGGCGTCGGACCCCCATGCCTCCGCGGTCCACATCGAGTCGAAGCCCATCGACTCGGCGGCGAGCACGTTGTCGAGGGTGTCCGGGTTGGGGCCGCGACCCCAGTAGCCGAGGGAGAGTCCGAGCTTCATGCGGCGACCTTATGCCCTCGCCGGCGGCCTACTCGTCGGGGTCGTAGTCGAGGGCGCCGGTCATCGTGAGGGCGGTGACGACGCCGATGGCCACGTCGTCGGCATCGACCACGGCGATGACGGCGCTGTCGAGCTCACCCATGATCCGCGCCGCCTCCACGGCCGGCACGTCCACCCGCACCGCCGGTACGTCGTGCATGGCCTGGCCGACGGTGGCATCGGGGCCGATCTCGAACAGCGCCATGGCCATGTCGCGCAGCATCAGCAGGCCCCGGTAGCGGTCATCGCACACCGGGAGCGCCTGGGCCGGCGGGGCATCGCCGTAGGTGTCGATGACGTCGGTGACCAGCTGGTCGGGGTGCAGGATCGGCACGTCGATCACGACGTTGCGCACCGGCAGGCGCAGGCGCCGCTCGAGCATCCCCTCCCGCTCGGTGACCTGGTACGACGCCACGCTCTTCTCGCCCATGACGGCCTGCGACACGGCGGTGGCGACCAGGGCGGGGATCACGAACTGGGCCTGGCCGGTGGTCTCGGCCACGAACATGACGGCGGCGAGGGGCGTGCGGTAGCCGGCGCCCAGGACGGCGGCGAGGCCGATGACGGGGTAGAGGCCCGGCGCCGCGTCGGTGAACAGCGACTCCACGAGCCGGCCGAGCAGCAGTCCCTGGACCACGAGGGGGAT
The DNA here is from genome assembly GCA_024128875.1 of Salinilacustrithrix flava. Classification (GTDB taxonomy): domain Bacteria; phylum Actinomycetota; class Acidimicrobiia; order Acidimicrobiales; family Salinilacustritrichaceae; genus Salinilacustrithrix; species Salinilacustrithrix flava. The sequence goes on along the minus strand of JAMYFF010000005.1, from coordinate 234,093 downwards.
GAACACCCCGCCGACACCCCCCGCACCCAGGGCGGCCGACGTCGCCAGGGCCCGGAGGGCGAACGCGGCCACGATGACCCAGAGCCCGATCGTGGGGTCGACGGCGATCTCCGCCACCATCTCCACACCCGGTCCGAGCGTGAAGCTGGTGCCGATCAGCGCTCGGGCCGCGACGAGGGTCAGCCCGCTGACGGCCGCGCCGGCGGCCAGGCGGACGACGGGCGAGACGCGCTCGGACAGGCCCTTCGCCGCGCCCCACAGCCCAGCCAGCCCGCGGGCGGTGATGCCGGCGCACAGGCCGAGCAGGATCGCCCCGAAGACCTCGTCGCGCAGGCGCACCTCGCCCCGGGGCACCGGCAGGTACGAGTGCACGCCGAAGATCGACACGAAGGTGAGGTACGAGGTGGCGGCGGCGATGAGGGCCGGGATGAGGGCGCGCCGGGCGACGTCGCGCTGGAAGGGCGTCTCGAGGGCGAACAGCACGCCGGTGGCCGGCGCCTGGAAGATGGCGGCCACGCCGGCAGCCGCGCCGGCTGACGTCAGGGCCCGGTGGCCGCGGGGTCCGAGCACTGACGTGAGCCGCAGGCCGAGGCGCTGCCCGATGCTGGCGCCGGCGTAGACCGAGGGACCCTCGGCGCCGAGTGCGCCCCCGCCGCCCAGGGTGGCGACGGCCCCGAGGAGCTTGGGCACCAGCTGGCGCGGCCGGAGGTCGTCGCCGTCGTGGTACACCCGCACGTAGTCGTCCGACGTGGCCGGGGTCGTGCGTCCCCGCAGCACCACGAAGGTGACGGCGAGGCCGAGGCCGGGCGCGAGGGCCTGGAACCACAGGGGGGCCTCGAGCAGCTCGTGGAGCACCACGTCGAGCGCGATCCACTGGATGCCCGCCACGACGAGGCCGACGACCATGCCGACGACGGCGTAGACGCCGAAGCGCAGCGTCGCCCTCGGCGCCTCGGTGGCCTCCTCGGTCTTCGCCCGGATCCGGTCGAACCGGGCGCGCATCGGTTCAGTCGGTCGCTCGGCGGGCACAGGCGGAATCTACGGTGACGGGTCCGACCCCGCCGACCCTCGGCCCGACGACGGAGCGCACATGACCGCCGCCAACGTCCAACCCCACCCCGAGCTGGGGTTCTACGCCCTGGCCGGCCAGCCCGACTCGAGCCGCGACCTCATCGACGAGGTGCGCGACGCCGAGGCGCTCGGGCTGGGCACTGCGTTCATCTCCGAGCGCTACGACCTCAAGGAGGCCGCGACGCTCTGCGGGGCGGCTGGGGCCGTGAGCGAGCGGATCCACATCCAGACCGCGACCACGAACCACAACACGCGGCACCCCATGGTCACGGCCGGCATCGCCCGGACGATGCAGGACCTCACCGGCGGGCGCTTCGTGCTCGGCATCGGGCGGGGCATCCCGGCCATGCAGGACGCGTTCGGGATGTCGCGGATCACGACGGCGCAGATGGAGGACTTCGCCGGCATCATGCGCCGGCTGTTCCGGGGCGAGGTGGTGGTCGGCCACGACGGCCCGGCCGGCTCCTGGCCGGTGCTGCACCTGAACCGGGCGCTCGACGAGCACCTGCCGATGGGTCTCGTGGCCTTCGGGCCCGAGTCGCTGAAGCTCGGCGGTCGCTGCTTCGACGAGGTCGTGCTGCACACGTTCTTCACCGACGAGACGACCGAGCGAGCCGTCCGGACGGTCAAGGAGGCGGCCGAGCAGTCCGGACGCGACCCCGACGACGTCGTCGTGTGGTCGTGCTTCGCCACGATCGGCGACCACCTCCCCGAGGAGCTGCGCCTGAAGAAGTCGGTCGGCCGCCTGGCCACCTACCTGCAGGGCTACGGCGACCTGATGATCCGCACCAACGGGTGGGACCCGGCCGTGCTGGAGCGGTTCCGGGCCGACCCGGTCGTCACCGGCATCGGCGGCCCGATCGACGGGGTCGCCACCACCGAGCAGCTCGAGCACATCGCCACCCTGCTGCCCGACGAGTGGCTCGCCCCGAGCGCCACCGGCACGCCGGAGCAGTGCGCGACGGCGGTGCGAGGCCAGCTCGCCCTCGGCTGCGACGCCGTCATCCTCCACGGCGCCACCCCCACCCAGCTCCAGCCCGTCATCGAGGCCTACCGCGCTCAGGGGTGAACGCGCTGCACCCGCTCGGCGATGTCGGCGGCGGGGAGGCGGGCGGCGTCGAAGCCCTCCCACGGGTCGCTGGCCAGCGCCCCGAGGCGCCGGAACAGCGAGGCGAGCGGCGTGCTCTGGGGGTGCCAGCTGCTGTCGACCTCGTCCCAGCGCAGGGGCACGGCCACCGGGGCGCCGGGCTTCGGACGCAGCGTGTAGGGCGCCACGGCGTGCTGGGCCGGAGCGTTGCGGAGCACGTCGACGAAGAGCCGGTCGCCGCGGTCGTCCTTGGCGAACTCGACCGTGAGCAGGTCGGGGTGGCGCTCGGCCAGGACGACGGCGAGGTGGTTCGACAGGGCCCGCACCGCGTCGAAGCGGGCATCGCCCCGCAGGGGCAGGTGCACGTGGATGCCGCGCGAGCCGCTGGTCTTCACGAACCCGGTGACGTCGAGGTCATCGAGCAGGGCCCGCACCGCGGCCGTCGCCTCCACCACCTGGGCCGGGTCGTCGATGGAGGGGTCGAGGTCGATCAGCAGCTCGGCGGGGACGTCGGGCGCCGAGGTGGTGCCGCCGAGGACGTGGATCGAGATGGTGCCCTGGTTCACCACGTACTGCAGCGCCTCGACCGAGTCGATGACGACGTGGCGGACGGTGCCGCCACGCTTGGGCAGCTCCACGGTGGGGATCCAGTCGGGGAAGTGCTTCGGGACGTGCTTCTGGTACCAGCCCTCGCTGTCCGTGCCGTCGGGGAAGCGCTGCAGCACGGCGGGGCGGTCGGCGATGTACGGGAGCATCCGGTCGGCGATGCGGGTGGCGTAGTCGAACACGTCGGCCTTGGTGACCGCCGCGTGCCCGTCCGCGGCGGGGATCAGGACCTTGTCGGGCTTGCTCAGCGTGACCACGGCGTCCACCACCGGGAGGGTAGGTCGCGGGGGAGGTGGTAGGTCGGGGCCGAAGCGGGTAACCGACGGTCCATGCCAAAGAACGTCTTCGTACTCGGCCTGACCGAGATGCAGCTCCACGAGCTGGAGACCCTGGAGGATGCCGACCACCTCCGCTTCCACGACCTCATCGGCTACGCGCCGCTGATCGAGCCCGACGAGTTCGTCTTCGACGATCTCCTCGAGAAGGGCCGGGCCGAGCTCGACGCCTTCGACGGCACCATCGACGCGATCATCGCCCACTGGGACTTCCCGACGAGCCTGCTGGCCCCGATCCTGGCGGCCGAGTGGGGGATCCCAGCCCCGTCGCTCACCAGCCTGCTGAAGTGCGAGCACAAGTACTGGAGCCGGCTCGAGCAGGCCGCGTCGGTCCCCGAGCACGTTCCCGGCTTCGCCGCCTTCGACCCCTTCGCCGACGACGTCCGTGACCAGATCGGTCTGGAGTTCCCCTTCTGGGTGAAGCCGATCAAGTCGCACTCGTCCCAGCTCGGGTTCCGCGTCGAGGACGACGACGACCTCGCGCACGCCGTCCGCGAGCTGCGAGGCGGCGTCCAGGAGGTGGGCAGCGCCTTCGACGAGGTCATGGCCATGGTCGAGCTGCCGCCCGAGATCGCCGAGCTCGGCGGCACCGCCTGCCTGGCGGAGGAGATCCTGGTCGGCCGCCAGACCGCCCCGGAGGGCAGCATGGCGCGCGGCCGGTTCGGTGTGCACGGCGTGTTCGACATGCACTACGACGAGCGAGCCGAGAGCATCGTCGCCCTGGACTACCCGGCCAGCAAGATCCCCCGCTGGGTGCAGGACCGCATGGCCGAGGCGAGCGAGCGCTTCCTGCGCCACATCGGGTTCGACGACGGCTGCTTCAACGTCGAGTTCCTGTGGGACGAGGAACGGGACCGCCTCGGCATCATCGAGGTGAACACCCGCATCTCCCAGTCCCACAGCGACCTCTTCGCCAAGGTCGACGGCGTCTCCAACCACCAGATCGCACTCGACGTGGCCCTCGGGATGGAGCCGAGGATCCCGGACGACAAGGGGACCTACGAGGTCGCCTCGAAGTGCATCATCCTGCACCGGGAGGACGGGGTGGTCACCCGCGTGCCGAGCGAGCAGGAGCTGGCGGAGCTCGAGCGCCGGTTCCCGGAGACGGTGTTCACCATCAAGGTCGAGCCCGGCGACCGGCTCGCCGACCTGCCCCACCAGGACTCCTACAACTACGGCCTCGGCGACGTGTACCTCGGCGGCGACGACCCCGACGATCTGGAGCGCCGCTGGCAGGAGCTCAGCTCGTCGTTGCTGTTCGAGTTCGACCCGCCCCCGTCGGGCGATCGCTGATCCGGAGGACCCACGCATGGAGACCGTGACCGAGCTCCCGCGCGAGGTGCGCGTCATCGAGCACACGTTCATCCCGGCGCGAGACGGCGCCCGCCTCTCCGCTCGCATCTGGCTGCCCGTCGATGCCGAGGAGCGCCCCGTCCCCGCAGTGCTCGAGTACATCCCGTACCGCCACGGCGACATGACGCGGGCCCGCGACGCGCGCAACCACCCGTACCTCGCCGGCCACGGCTACGCCTGCGTACGGGTCGACCTGCGTGGGAGCGGCAACTCCGACGGCGTGCTCGTGGACGAGTACCGCCCGGTGGAGCACGAGGACGCATGCGACGTCATCGCCTGGCTGGCCGACCAGCCGTGGTGCGACGGGAGCGTCGGCATGATGGGCATCTCCTGGGGTGGGTTCAACGCCCTGCAGGTGGCTGCCCACCGGCCGCCGGCGCTCAAGGCCATCGTCAGCGCCTCGGCGACGGAGGACCTCTACCACGACAACATGCACTACATGGGCGGCTGCCTGCTCTCGGACAACCTGTCCGAGGCCACCGTCATGCTCGCCTTCAACAGCCTCCCGCCCGACCCCGATGTGGTCGGCGACCGGTGGCGCGACATGTGGTTCGAGCGGCTCGAGGGCAGCGGCCTGTGGCTCGAGACCTGGCTCCTACACCAGCGCCGCGACGAGTACTGGAAGCCGGCCTCGGTGTGCGAGGACTACCGCGCCATCGGGTGCCCGGTCCTGGCCGTCGGCGGCTGGGCCGACGGCTACACCAACGCGATCTTCCGGCTGATGGAGAACCTCGAGGTCCCGCGCAAGGGCCTCATCGGCCCCTGGGGGCACAAGTACCCCCACATGGGGGTGCCCGGTCCCGCGATCGGCTTCCTGCAGGAGCTCGTGCGGTGGTGGGACCACTGGCTGAAGGGCCACGACACCGGTGTCATGGAGGAGCCGATGGTGCGGGCGTGGATGCAGGACAGCACGCCGCCCGACCCCGTCCCCGGCACCCGACCTGGCCGGTGGGTGGCCGAGCCGAGCTGGCCGTCGCCGGGCATCGAGGGGCTCGGGTGGGACCTGGTCGACGGCGGCCTCGTGCGCGACCGGCGCGACCACGACCGCCCCGACGGCCCGGTCCAGATCCGGTCGCCGCTGAGCGTGGGGATGTTCGCCGGCAAGTGGGCGTCCTACGCCGCCACTCCCGACCTGCCGTCGGACCAGCGAGAGGAGGACGGCGGTGCCCTGGTGTTCCAGAGCGATGCGCTGGTCGAGGACCTCGAGATCTTCGGTCGACCGTCGGTGACCCTCGACGTCTCTGCCGACCAGCCGGTCGCCATGGTCGCCGTCCGGCTGTCTGACGTGGCGCCGGACGGCGAGGCGAGCCGGGTGACCTACGGGCTCCTCAACCTGACGCACCGGGACAGCGACGAGCACCCCGAACCGCTCCGACCGGGCCAGCACTACCAGGTGGAGGTGCCGTTGAACGGCATCGCCCAGCGATTCCCGGCCGGCCACCACCTGCGGGTGTCGATCTCGAGCTCGTACTGGCCCCTCGCCTGGCCGGCTCCGGAACCCGTGACCCTCACGTTGCACACCGAGGGCTGCCGGCTGGAGCTGCCGGTGCGGGCGCCTCGGCCCGAGGACGACGACCTGCGCCCGTTCGGTGAGCCGGAGGGGTCACCGCCCGACCCGACGACCCGGCTGCAGGCGGGCGAGCACCACTGGCGCACCACCCGCGACCTGGCGACCGGCACGTCGACGATGGAGATCTTCAACGACCAGGGAGCCTTCCGCATCGACGAGACCGGAACGGTGGTGCGCCGCGTGTCGAACGAGTGGTTCTCGATCAGCGGCAACGACGTGGGCTCGGCGCGCGGTGAGACTCGCACGGAGCGGCGGATCGAGCGCGGCGACTGGGGTGTCTCGGTGCTCACGCGGACGGTGCTCACCTGCACTCCGACGACGTTCGAGGTGAACGCCCAGGTGGACGCGTACGAGCTGTACGGCCAGCACGGGGAGCCGCGCGTCCACTCCCAGAACTGGAACCGCTCCATCCCCCGCGACCTCGTGTAGGTCGCGGGCCGGCTCAGTCGCGCAGGTGGCGCACGTCGATGGAGGCGAGCGCGGCGGCGACCGCGTCGGGGGTGCGGCCCCGGTTCAGCCCGTTGATGCGGCCGAGCCCGAAGGGGACGACGCTCCGGCCGGCGTCGCCGAGCCACACGCGAGCGAGGGCGGACGGGTCGGCCTCGGCGTCGGGGTCGATCGGGTCGCCGGTGAGGGCCTGCACGACCGCGGTGCGGAGGCGACGGGGGTCGGGGTCGATCCGGTGGTCGCGGGCCCGGGTGACGAGGTGGGCGATGGCGGCGTCGAGCCCGCGCAGGTTGGCGCTGACCGCCTGGAAGAGCGCCGGCCCGAAGCGCACGGCGAGGCCCACGGGGGTGCGCCCGCCCACGAACCGGGCGGCGCGGCCGCTGCGTGCCAGGCGGGCCGCACCCGCGCCCAGCCACGGCGACATGGCGGAGCTGCTCGTGCCGAGGGCATCGACCAGCTCGGTGGCCGACACCGCCGGTGCAGACGGGCGGAGCGCACGTTCGACGCGCCGGTCGACCAGCACCCGCAGGGCCTCGTCCACGCCGCTCCCCAGCGCGCCGGCACCCGTCCCGGCCAGCTCGAGGCCCTTCCCAGCCGCGGCGCGGACCACGGCCAGCACCTCGTCTCGGGTGGAGCGGTCGTCGTCGGGCACCATCCCCCGAAGGGTACGGGCGCCCCGACGCATCGCGGCGGGGCGCGCCGGTTGTGGCGCAGGTCCGGACATGGACGATGCTGGTGCCGTGCCGATGGACCACGACGCCCGGGTCGCCGCCGACGAGGACTTCCTCGGGCTCCGCGAGGTCGGATCGGGCCGCTTCGCCTTCGACGTCACCTCCCGCCTGGCCCGCGCCGACGAGCGCCTCTACGGGGGCGCCGCCGTGGCCCTCTCGGTGGCCGCGGCCGCTGCCGAGACCGGCCGGGACGCGCTGTGGTGCACGACCCAGTTCGTCTCCACCGCGATGCTCGGCCGCACAGTCGACCTCCAGGTCGAGGTGCTGGCCGCCGGCCGACGGACGAGCCAGGTCCGTGTGACCGCGACCACCGACGACGGCGTGGTCTTCGCCTCCCTCGGCGCCTGCGGCGTGCTGAAGGCCGACGGGCTGGCCGGCACCTTCGAGGAGCGGCCCGAGGTCAGCCCGCCCGGTGAGGGGGACGTGGGGTTCCGGCCCAGCGGCCGGCACGGCGAAGCGGGGTGGCACACCGCTGTCGAGGTCCGCACCGCCGAGATCCGCCGGCACCCCGACCCGGGGCCCGGGCGGGTCTGCCTGTGGCTCCGCCGCAGCGACCGCGGCCCGGTGACGCCGGCCATCGCCGGGTACCTGGCCGACCTGGTGCCGCTCTCCATCGTCCGGGGCTGCGGGGTCACCGGGGCCGGCACCAGCCTCGACAACACCATCCGCATCGGGGCGGCCGCGGAGACCGAGTGGATCCTGCTCGACCTGCGGCCCAACCTGGCCGTGGGCAGCTACGGGCACGGCATCGCCAACGTCTGGACCGAGGACGGACAGCTGCTCGCCGTCGCGAGCCAGACTGCTTCCCTGATGGAGCTGGACTTCGATCCCCTCACCGCCTTCAGCTCGCACGCCTCCGAGCTGCAGGGGCGCAACGGCTGATGCTCGCCCTCCTCGCCGCCCTGCCCAGCCCGCCCGACAACTCGATCTCGATCGGGCCGCTCGAGCTGCGGGCCTACGGCCTGTTCATCGCGATCGGCGCCATCGTCGCCGTCGGGATCGCCCGCCGGCGTTGGGCGTCGCTCACCGGAGACGACACCGACGCCATCGGCGACGTCGCCGTGTGGGCCATCCCGGCCGGCTTCGTCGGCGCCCGGCTCTACCACGTCGTCACCGACTGGCACCGCTTCGACGACGCCCCCGAGGACATCGTCAAGGTCTGGGAGGGCGGCCTCGGCATCCCGGGGGCCATCCTGCTGGGCGCCATCGTCGGTGTCGCCGTGGCCCGCCGCAAGGGCTACGACGTGCCGACGCTGATGGATGCCGTCGCGCCGGCGCTGCCGGTCGCCCAGGCGATCGGTCGCCTCGGCAACTGGTTCAACCAGGAGCTGTTCGGCCGGCCCACCGACCTGCCGTGGGGTCTGGAGATCGATCCCGACCGCCGTCCGGATGGCTACGAGGCGGTGGAGACCTTCCACCCCACGTTCCTCTACGAGGCGCTGTGGAACCTGGTCCTCGCCGCGATCCTCGTCGTCCTCGGCCGCCGCAAGGTCCTCCGCCCCGGCCAGCTCTTCGTGCTCTACGTCGGCGGGTACGCGCTCGGGCGGCTGTGGGTGGAGGCGCTGCGGATCGACACCGCCACCCGCATCGCCGGCGTGCGGGTCAACATCTGGGTGAGCGGGCTCACGATCGTGGCGGCTGCCCTGTGGTTCCTGTGGTGGCAGCGCCGTCCGGCAGACGCCGAGGCGGGCGAGAGCCAGGACACCGAGACGGGGGCGTCGAAGAACCCTCGATGAGCGCAGCCGCACCGGTCGGCACCATCGGACCGGACGCCCCCGAGCCCATCCCGGACTTCCGCGGCCCCTACGCCGACGGCCCGCCCGCCGAGGCGCTGCGGGTCGACGCCCCGGACCTCACCGTGCTGGGCCTGGCCGAGATCCGCCGCGGTGCCCTCATCTGGTGGACGTTGGTGTCGAGCATCGTGCGCGCCCTGCTGCGTCGCCGGTGGTCCCTCGTCCGTCGCCGTGGAGCCGATGGCTGGTGGGATGCCGCGTCCGCGGGGGCCGTCGACGCCTTCGAGCGGCTCGGCCCCGCGTTCGTGAAGCTCGGCCAGATCATGGCGTCCTCGCCGGGCGTGTTCCCGGCGCCGCTCGCTGACGCCTGCCAGCGCACCCTCGACGAGGTGCCCGCCTTCGACCGCGCCACGGCCCGCCGGATCGTGGAGGAGGACCTGGGCCGCCCGCCGGAGGAGCTGTTCCGCCACTTCGACGACGAGCCCCTGGCATCGGCCTCGATCGGTCAGGTCCACGCCTGCGTGCTGCCCGACGGCCGCGAGGCGGTGCTCAAGCTGCAGCGGCCGGGCATCCGGGCCCTGTTCACCGCCGATCTGCGGATCATGTGGCGCATCGCCCGGCTGGTCGAGCGGTGGGACAGGCTGTCGTCGGTCGATCCGGTCGCCATCATCGAGGACGCGGCCGAGGTCAACTTCCAGGAGCTCGTGCCCGCGCTCGAGGCCACGCGCCAGGCGGCGTTCCGGGACAAGATCGGGCACTTCGGCGACAACGAGAACATCACTGCGCCCGAGGTGCACTGGAACTGGTGCGGGCCCCGCACCATCTGCATGGAGCGCATGACCGGCACCCCGCTCGACGAGTTCGAGGCCATGGCCCGCCAGGGCATCGACGGTGAGCTGATGCTGCGCTGGGGAGCCAAGGTGTGGATCGAGTCGGTGTGCGTGCACGGCCCGTTCCACGGTGACATGCACGCCGGCAACATCTGGTTCCTGCCCGACGGCCGGGCCAGCTTCCTCGACTTCGGGATCATGGGCGAGCTCACCCCCGAGTACCGGGAGGTGATCAAGGACATCCTCTACACCTGCATGATCGACGGGGACTTCACCCGCGTCGCTCGGGCCTACCGGAAGGTCGGCGTGTTCCCCGACGACGTCGGCTCCGACGAGGAGCTCGGCATGCGCCTCTCGATGATCCTCGGCCCCATGCTCCAGGCCGGCATCGGCGGGATGAACCTGGGCGAGATGATGAAGATGAGCATCGACCTCATGGACAGCTATGCCGCGAAGGGCCCGCGTGAGCTGGTGCTCGTCGCCAAGCAGCTCGCCTACATGGAGCGCTACGCGAAGGGCATGGCGCCGGACTACCGCATCGTCCAGGACCTCTACCTGATCAAGAACATCTTCCCCGACGCCGTCGAGACCAAGGCCGCCGAGCTCGGCATCGAGGTGCCCGCCTGATGTGACCACCCGGCCCTGGGACCGTCGCGATGGTGCACCTGGACCATGCGGGGAGGTGCGGACGTCACATCCAGGCGCGGGCGCACCGTGCCGATGCACCGGGCAGCGCAACCACAGGACCGGCAGCGGGCCGGACGGCGCCGGGTGGGACCGGATAGGCGGAAGCGATGTTCTTCGAAGTCCAGCCGGGCAGCGACACGGGCGATCGGCGGTACCGCGAGCTGGTGGAGCAGCTCGACATGCCGATGCTCATCCACGTCGACGGCACCATCGTGTTCGCGACCCAGGCGGTCGTGGACCTCGTGCGGGTCGAGGACCTCCAGGCGCTGAAGGGCCGCCAGCTGGTCGACTTCATCCACCCCGACGACCTCGAGATGGTCGTCGCGCAGATGGTGCGCGTCCTGGCCGGCGAACCCTCCGAGCGCCACCGGTACCGCATCAGGCGGGCCGACGGGACCGATGCGTGGGTGGCGGCAGCGGCCACGCCCTACCTGCTCGGTGACGTGGCCGGCGCACTCGTGGTGGTGGAGGACATCACCGCCCGGCTCGACGCCGAGGCCAAGCTGCGCGCCTCGGAGGTCCGCTACCGGGCGCTGGTGCAGAACAGCGCGGACATCGTGGCCATCGTGTCGGCCGAGGGTCGCCTGACCTACGTGAGCCCGGCGACGGCTGCGGTCCTGGGCCGCGAGGTCGAGGAGGTCGCCGGCACCGACGTGCGCCGCTGGCTCCACCCCGACGACACGATGGTCATCGAGCGCCTCATCGGCCGGCTCCGCCACGGACCGTTGGGGGAGGGGTCGAGCGCGACCTTCCGCGTCCGGCACCAGGACGGCGCCTGGCGGCACCTGGAGGCGATCGCCACGTCGCGCCTCGACGAACCCGCCATCGCGGGCGTGGTGGTGAACGCCCGCGACGTGACCGATCGCATCGCGGCATCGGCGCGCCTGCGGCGCATGGCGCTGCACGACTCCCTGACCGGTCTGGCCAACCGCACCCTGATCGAGGACCGCATCAAGCAGGCGGTGCAGCGGGGGCCGACGGCCGTGGTGATGCTCGACCTCAACCGGTTCAAGGACATCAACGACTCCCTCGGCCACGCCGTCGGCGACGTGGTGCTGGCCGAGATCGCCGACCGGATCCGGCGCTCGGTGCGCTCCGGCGACACGGTCGGGCGGGTCGGGGGCGACGAGTTCGTGCTCGTCCTGCCCCAGGCCGGCGAGCTGCAGGACATCCGGGCCACGGTGGACCGCATCGTCAGCACCCTGCAGGAACCCATCGAGCACGGGAACAGCCGCTTCCGCCTGTCCGCGTCCGTGGGGATCGCCTTCGCCCCGGAGCACGGCACGACCGGCGAGGGCCTCCTGCGGGCTGCGGACGCCGCCATGTACCGAGCCAAGCGGGAGCGTTCCGGTCCCTCGGTGTACGACCACCGTGACCGGGAGCGGAGCATCGAGCGGCTCGCCCTCAGCTCGGAGCTGATCGATGCCATCGAGCTCGACCAGTTCGAGCTGCACTACCAGCCGAAGTACGACCTCGCCTCCGGCCGGCTGATCGGCGCGGAGGCGCTGCTGCGGTGGTTCCACCCCACCCGGGGGCTCATCCCGCCCGACGGCTTCCTCCCCCTGGCCGAGGACACCGGCGCCATCCACGCCATCACCCGGTGGGTCATCGACACCGCACTGGCCCAGGCCCGGGCGTGGACGGAGCAGGGCCACGACCTGTCGGTGGCGGTCAACCTGTCACCGTCGAGCCTGCAGGATCCTTCCTTCGCCGACCACGTGCAGGCCGCCCTCGTGGCGGAGGGCGTCGCGAGCGAGCGGCTGGTGCTCGAGGTGACCGAGCAGACGGTGATGGCCGATCCGGAGACGGCGCTGAGCGTGATGCGCCGGCTGTCCGACCTCGGGGTGCGCTTCTCGGTGGATGACTTCGGCACCGGGTACAGCTCGCTCACCTACCTGCGGATGCTGCCGGTGACCGAGCTGAAGATCGATCGGTCCTTCATCGGCGACGACTGCGGCGCCGTGGACCACGACATCGTGGAGACGATCATCGCCCTGAGCCGCCGGCTCGGCCTGCAGGTCGTGGCCGAGGGGATCGAGAGCTGCGACGCCACCGACTACCTGCGCTCCGCCGGCTGCGACGTGGGCCAGGGCTTCCACCTCGGTCATCCCCTGCCGGCCGCCGAGCTCGACCTGGGCGGACCCGCGTGCGTCGCCCACGAGCACGCCGTCCACGGGAGCGCCGGCAGCCACCTCGCCAGCTGAGCGCGGGGCGCGCGACCGGCGGATCTCCGTAGCCTGGAGGGATGGCCGACCTGATCCGACAGACCATCCGCCTGGGTGCCCCGCCGTGGCCGACGGTCGATCCGTTCCTGTTCTGCGTCCACCACGTCGACGCCTACCCGGCGGGCAACCTGCACCTCGGCCCCGACGCCGACCTCCGGGGCCGGGCCATCGGCCAGGACTTCGCCGGCGTCGACGGCTGGAACATGTACCACGGCTCGGTCGTGCCCGGCTTCCCCTCGCACCCGCACCGCGGCTTCGAGACCATCACCTACGTGCGCCGGGGCCTGGTCGACCACGCCGACTCCCTCGGCGCCGCCGCCCGCTACGGCAAGGGCGACGTGCAGTGGATGACCGCCGGCAAGGGCATCCAGCACGCCGAGATGTTCCCGCTTCTCGACCAGTCCGGGCCCAACCCGATGGAGCTGTTCCAGATCTGGCTGAACCTGCCGGCCGAGGACAAGATGGTCGAGCCCAGCTACAAGATGCTCTGGGACGACGAGATCCCCCGCGTACCCGTCGACGGCGAGGGCGAGCTCACCGTCATCGCCGGGGCCGTCCCCGGCCCGTCCGGTCTCGTGGTGCCGCCGTCGCCGGCGCCGGACTCCTGGGCCGCCCGAGGCGACACCGACGTGGCGCTCTGGCACGTCCGCCTCGGTGCCGGCGCCTCCGTCGTGCTCCCACCCGCGGGCTACGAGGACACGGTCCGCGTCCTGTACGTGTTCGACGGCGACGGCCTGGCCGTGGACGGCCAGGACCACGACGTGCCCACCGGCATCGTTCTGGACAGCGGCCAGGAGGCGCCGTTGCAGGCCCTCGGCGAGGGCGTGGACGTGCTCGTGATGCAGGGCCGGCCGATCGGCGAGCCCGTCGCCCAGTACGGCCCCTTCGTCATGAACACCAAGGCCGAGATCCAGCAGGCCTTCGAGGACTACCAGCGCGACCACTTCGGCGGCTGGCCCTGGGATCGCAGCGACCCCGTCCACGGGCGGGACCCGGCGCGCTTCGCCCGCCACGCCGACGGACGCGAGGAACGAGCCCGCGAAGCCAGCTGAACCGTTCTGGGCCGCGGTGCACGCCCTGGGGGCGTGCGACGCGGCCCGGAACGATCAGGCGGCGGCGGCGTCGAACTCCTGCAGCACCCGGTCGGCCTCGGCGTGGGCACGGATGCGCTCCTCGAGCACCCGGCGCTGCTGGTCGGCCTCGAGGGCGGGCTTGTCGACCACGGCCCAGCGGACCAGGTCGTGCCAGAAGCGGTCGATCACCTCGGCGCCGCTGATGGTGCCGCCGTCGACGGTGCGGAACGTGCAGGCGCGGATCTCGCCCAGGTAGAGGCGCAGCGAGGAGACGTGGATCTCCTCGTCGGTGCGGATCCGGCCGATGATGTCGGCGGCCTCGTCCGCCTTCTCGGCGCGGGCGCCCCACAGATCGGGGGTGCGCAGCACCGCCTGGGTCTCGGAGAAGCCCAGCTCGGCCCGGAACTCGATGAGCAACAGGTTGGCCAGGAACGACACCAGGCCCTCGATCTCGGGGCGGAGCTCGGGGATGCGACGCTCGTCGTCCGGGCGGGCGATGTTCTCGGGCGGGTCCACGTCGGGGTGGGCGCCGGCACCGAAGGCCAGGTCCCGCGCCACGAACCACATCTCGTCGTGGCCGCCGATGCCCTGGTCGGGCAGGCCGCCCTCATCCAGGCCGTGGGCGACGAGGAGGCCCTCGTTGAGGTGGCCGATGGCCATCTCGGAGATGTCCTCCACGATCACGTCCTGCAGGTCCGGGAAGGTGATGTCGGCCAGCAGGCGGCCCTTGGCCTCGATCTTGCCGATGATGGTGAGGTTGTTCCAGAACGTCTCGCCCAGCCCGTTGCGCAGCAGCACCCGCTGCTGCGCGACGTTGGGGAGGCGGACCCCGTCGAGCAGCGAGGCATCGGCGTCGAAGAGCTCGCCGCCGCGGTCGCGCAGCGCCTTGGTCCAGGCGTCGATGGCGGGACCGCGGACCTTGGTGCGCGGCGGCTGGTAGGAGCCGTCCGCGAGGAAGCCGCCGTGCATGCGTCGGCCGGCGATGACCTGCGGCTCGGCGTAGTCGTGGTCTTCCATCAGCTCGTCACGTCGGTAGCGGAGCGTGAGCACGGTCGGGGACCCCCTGCGTCGTCGACTTGACCCACCGGTCAAGGTAGTCGTCGGGCGCCGTGCAGGGAATCGGGCGATCCGCTGCCAGGCTGTGCCGATGCTCGGCTGGGTCCCACGGTGGTTGCGTGCGGCCTTCGGGGTGCTCGTGATGGCCCTGGTCATCTGGTTCCTGGTGATCCCGCAGTTCGGCCAGGCCGAGCGGGCTCTCGACGCCATCACCGGCGTGCACATGGGCTACGTCCTGCTCGGCGGCGTGCTGGTGGCGGCGTCCATTGCCGGCCAGGCCGAGCTGGTGCGGGCGATCCTCCCCGCAGGTCAGCGCCCGAGCCTGTCGGACATGGTCCGCATGGAGCTGGCCACGACCGCGGTGAGCCACACCGTGCCGGGCGGGACCGCAGCCGGCACCGCCCTCGGCTACCGGCTCCTCACCCAGGCCGGCGTGCAGGGCACGTCCGCGGGCTTCGCGCTCGGGGTGCGGGGCATCGGCTCCGCCCTCGTGCTCAACCTCATCCTCTGGCTCGCCCTGCTCGTCTCCATCCCGACCCAGGGCTTCGACGGCCGGTACACGACGGCTGCCGTGCTGGGGTCCGGTCTCCTCACCGCGGTCGGGGCGGTGGTCATCGGGCTGCTCCGCTCGCCCCAGGCGACCACCCGGGTCGTGGCGCGGGTCCTGCGACCCATCCCGTTCGTGGACGCCGACGCGGTGCCCCGCGTCGTCGGCCGGCTCTCCGACCAGCTGCGCGAGCTGGTCTCGGACCGCCGCCTCGCCGTGCGGGCGGTGGCCTGGGCCGCCGCGTACTGGCTCGGCCAGGCCGCTGCCCTCTGGGTGCTGCTGCTGGCGTTCGAGTGGACCGGCCACCCGGTGTCGGTGCTGGTCGCGTTCGGGCTCGTGAACGTGCTCGCCGCCCTGCCCGTGACACCCCGGGGCCTGGGGGTGCTCGAAGCGGTGCTCATCCCGATGCTCGTGGGCTTCGGCGCACCCGCCTACATCGCGACCCTCGGCGTCATCAGCTGGCGCCTCCTGTCGTTCTGGGCGCCCATCCCGCTCGGCACCCTCGCCTACGTCTCGATCCGCCTGCGCCAGCCGGGCGTGCAGCCCGACGCCGAGGACGCCGCCGACGAGCTCGGCACGGCGGGACGGGAGCACCGTGAGCCGTGGACGGAATGGGCCGACCGCCACGCGATCCGCCGGCGGCGCTGAGCCGCACGGCCGCACCGCCGCCGGGCGATGGCATCCTGGGCGGCTGCCATGGGACCAACCGCCCCGTCTCCCGCCACGCTCCGCGAGCGCCTCGATGAGGCCTCGATCGCCGACGCGCACCGGCTCGGTCGGCGGCTCGGGAACCTGAAGCGGAAGAAGGGCCAGGCCCGCCAGGAGGCCCTCGGCTCGATCGCCGCCGAGCTGGAGCGGTCCATCGCCGCCGTGGAGGCCAAGCGGTCCTCCGCGGTCGTGCCGACGTATCCCGACGAGCTGCCGATCACCGCCCGGCACGACGAGCTGCTCGAGGTCCTGCGCGACCACCAGGTCGTGATCGTCGCCGGCGAGACCGGGTCGGGCAAGAGCACGCAGCTGCCCAAGCTCTGCCTGGAGCTGGGTCGCGGCGTGCGGGGTCTCATCGGCCACACCCAGCCGCGCCGGATCGCGGCCCGGTCGGTGTCGGAGCGGGTGGCCGAGGAGCTCGGCGTGGAGGTCGGCGGCCAGGTCGGCTACGCCGTGCGCTTCACCGACCAGGTCGGCCCCGACACCCGGCTCAAGGTGATGACCGACGGCATCCTGCTGAACGAGCTCCAGCGGGACCGGCTGCTGCTCGGCTACGACACGATCATCGTCGACGAGGCCCACGAGCGCAGCCTCAACATCGACTTCATCCTCGGCTACCTCAAGGAGCTGCTGCCGAGGCGGCCGGACCTCAAGGTCGTCGTCACCTCCGCCACCATCGACACCGAGCGCTTCGCCGAGCACTTCGCCGACGAGCGGGGCCCGGCGCCGATCATCGAGGTGTCGGGCCGCACCTACCCCGTGGAGCTCCGCTACCGGCCCGACGACGACGGCCAGCCGCCCCAGGACACCGTGCAGGCCGTGGCCGACGCCGTGCAGGAGCTGGTGCGCGAAGGTCCCGGCGACGTGCTCGTGTTCGCGTCGGGGGAGCGGGAGATCCGGGACATGGCCGACGCGGTCGAGGGCCTCCGGCTGCCCGGCACCGAGGTCCTGCCGCTGTTCGCCCGGCTCTCCTCGGCTGAGCAGCACCGGGTGTTCGCCCGCCACACGAAGCGGCGGGTGGTCATCGCCACCAACATCGCCGAGACCTCGATCACGGTCCCGGGCATCCGCTACGTCGTGGACCCGGGCACGGCACGGATCTCCCGCTACAGCAAGCGGACCAAGGTGCAGCGCCTGCCGATCGAGGCGATCTCGCAGGCCAGCGCCGATCAGCGCGCCGGACGCTGCGGTCGGGTCGCGCCCGGCATCTGCATCCGCCTCTACGCCGAGGACGACTACGACAGCCGCCCGGAGTTCACCGAGCCCGAGATCCTGCGGACGAACCTGGCCTCGGTCATCCTGCAGATGACGGCGATCGGCCTCGGCGACGTCGAGTCGTTCCCCTTCGTCGAGCCCCCCGACCGCCGCAACGTGGCCGACGGCGTCCTCCTCCTCGAGGAGCTCGGGGCCCTCGAGCCCGACCGGCCGGCCCACGACCGCCGGCTCACCGAGATCGGCACCAAGCTGGCCCGCCTGCCCCTCGACCCCAGCCTCGGACGCATGGTGCTCGAGGCCGAACGGAACCGGTGCGTGCACGAGGTCATGGTCATCGTGGCCGGCCTCTCCATCCAGGACCCGCGCGAGCGCCCCACCGGCCAGGAGGAGCGGGCCGGTCAGCTCCACGCCCGGTTCCGGGTGCCCGGTTCCGACTTCCTCGGCTACCTCGCTCTCTGGGACCACGTGAAGGAGCGCCAGCGCGAGCTGTCGTCGTCGAGGTTCCGGCGGGAGTGCCGCGACGAGCTGCTGCACTTCGTGCGGCTCCGGGAGTGGCAGGACGTCTACACCCAGATCCGCCAGGTGGTGCGCAGCCTCAAGATCGGCATCGACCGGGGCGGCGCGGACGCCGACGCCATCCACCGCGCCCTGCTCGCCGGGCTGCTCGCCAACGTCGGCAACCGCGACGACAGCGAGGAGCCGACCCCGGCGAAGGGGTCGGGACGTCGGGGCCCGAAGGGCCCGGTCGAGTACGTCGGGCCCCGCAACGCGCGCTTCGCCCTCGGCCGCGGGTCGGTGCTGTCGAAGAGCCCGCCCCGCTGGGTGATGGTGGCCGAGATCGTGGAGACCAACCGGCTGTGGGCCCGCACCGCCGCCACCATCCAGCCGTCGTGGATCGAGCAGGCCGCCGGCCACCTGGTCACCCGCACCTACGACGAGCCCCACTGGAACCCCGACCGTGGTGCCGCCCAGGTCATCGAGCGGGTCCGGCTGCGCGCCCTCACCATCGTGGAGGGCCGGGCGATCAACCTCGATCGCGTCGACCGTGCCATGGCGCGGGAGCTGTTCATCCTCCACGCGCTGGTGCGGGGCGAGTGGGAGAGCCACCACGGGTTCGTCCAGCGCAACGCCGACCGGGTCGCCGAGGTCCGGGCGATGGAGGACCGGGCCCGACGGCGGGACATCCTCGTCGGCGAGGACGACGTGTTCGACGTCTTCGACGCCCGCATCCCGGACCACGTCACCGACGTCCGCCGCTTCGACCGGTGGTGGCGCGACGCCCAGCAGGACCAGCCCGACCTGCTCGACCTCACCGTCGCCGACCTGGTCGTGCCCGGTGCCACCGACGTCGACGACACCGCCTTCCCCGACCGGTGGGAGGACGCGCCCGCCGAGATCCGCATCGACTACGAGTTCGAGCCGGGACAGGCATCGGACGGCACGACCTTCGAGGTGCCGGTCGCCGTGCTGAACCGCACCGACCCCGCGCCCTTCGAGTGGCTCGTCCCCGGACTGCGCCACGAGCTCGTGACCAGCCTCATCAAGGCCCTGCCCAAGCAGGTCCGTCGCTCCCTCGTGCCGGCACCCGACCGGGCCGCCGAAGTGCTCGAGCGCGTCGGCCCGGACGACGGACCGCTGCGCGAGGTCGTGGCGGCCGAGCTGAGCCGGATGGCCGGCGTGCCCGTGACCCCGGACATGTGGTCGGACCTCGTGCTGCCCGGCCACCTCCGTCCCCGCTACCGCGTCGTGGGCGAGGGGCGCACGCTCGCCGAGGGCGACGACCTGCGCGAGCTGGAGCGCCGGCTCCGGGCCCACGTGCGCGCCACGGTCGTGTCCCAGGCGCCCGAGCTGGAGCGCAGCGGCCTCACGTCGTGGTCCTTCGGGACCCTGCCGCGGGTGGTGGAGTCCACCGTCGACGGGTTCACCGTGCAGGGCTACCCGGCCGTGATCGACACCCAGGACTCCGTCGGGGTGCGCATCCTCGCGTCGGTCGACCAGCAGCGGGCCCTGCACTGGAACGGCGTCCGCCGGCTGCTCGCCCTGCAGCTGGGGAAGCCGGCTCGCGCCCTGCAGAAGCGGCTCGACGCTCGGGTGCTCCTCGGTCTCACCGCCGCGCCCCACGGGACGGTCACGGCCGCGGTCGACGACGCGCTCCACGGCGTGCTCGACGCGCTCCTGCTCGATGCCGGCGGCCCGCCCTTCGACGAGGACGGCTACGTCGCCCTCCGCCGGCGGGTGCAGGACCGCTGGCTCGACGACCTGGTGATCGCGGTGACGACGCTGTCGGGCGTGGTGCAGCACGCCGAGCGCCTACGCGAGCGGCTGGCACAGCCGGCGCCGACCTCGTGGTCGGCCTCGCTGGACGACGTCACCCACCAGCTCACCCGGCTGGTGTTCGACGGCATGGTCGTCAGCATCGGCACCGATCGGCTCGCCCACCTGCCCCGCTACCTGGATGCGATCGACGCCCGCCTCGACAAGCTGCGGGAGGGGCCGGCCAAGGACGTCGAGCGACTCCGGACCATCGCCCGCCTGGAGGCCGAGCACGCCGAGGCGGTCTCGGTCCACGGCCTGACCGCGGCGCTCGACGACGTGCGCTGGCTGATCGAGGAGCTGCGCGTCCAGCTCTTCGCCCAGCAGCTCGGCACCGCGGTGTCGGTGAGCGAGAAGCGCATCCGCGAGCGCCTCCAGCGCATCAGGTGAGCTGGGCCAGCGCGCGCTCGGTGCCGGCGACGTAGCCGCCGCCGAACTTGATGGCGTGCACGACGAGGGGCGCCAGCTGGTGCAGCGGCACCCGCGCTTCCCAGCCGTCGGCCAGCGGGTGCACGTCGTCGTAGGTGGCGAAGCAGCCGGCGCCGAACCCGCCGAAGAGACGCATCATCGCGAGGTCGAACTCGCGATGGCCGCCGTGGGCGGCCGGGTCGATCAGCCAGCTGCGTCCGTCGCGGTCGACGAGGCGGTTGCCGGCCCACAGGTCGCCGTGCAGCCGGGCCGGTGGTTCGGCCGGACCGCCGAGGTCGTCGAGCCGGGCGGCGACCCGCTCGAGGTCGGCGATCGCTGCGTCCGGCAGGGCGCGGCCATCCCGCGCCAGGCGGGCCAGCGGGAGGAGGCGCTGCGTGGCGTAGAACTCGGCCCACGTCTCGCAGGGCTCGTTGGGCAGGCCCCGGCTGCCGGTGGTGCGGCGGTCCTCGCGCCCGAACGCCGGCGCACCGGCGAGGTGGAGCTCGGCCAACCCGCGACCGAGGTCGGCCTCGGTGTCCGGACCGGGCCGACCCTCGTCGATCCACTCGAGGGCGAGGAACGGCGGGTCGTCGGACACCGCCAGCACCTCGGGCACCAGCACCGAGCCCACGTCGCGCAACCAGCGCAGGCCGGTGGCCTCGGTGGTGAAGAACCCGGGGGGCGGGTCGTGGTGGGTCTTGACGAAGACGCGGCGCCCGTCGTCCAGCTCGGCCCGGGAGGCGGCGGCGACGTCCCCGCCCGACACGGCGGCGAGGGTCACCGGCTCGGCGCCGAGCGCGGCAGC
Organism: Salinilacustrithrix flava; assembly: GCA_024128875.1. GTDB lineage: Bacteria > Actinomycetota > Acidimicrobiia > Acidimicrobiales > Salinilacustritrichaceae > Salinilacustrithrix > Salinilacustrithrix flava. Next base: position 213,293 of record JAMYFF010000005.1, on the reverse strand, counting down.
GATCGCGGTTCGGAGGACCTCGTCCACCCAGGCGACCGTACCGCCCGGCTCGGTGCCGCCCTGTCCGATCTGTCACGATCTCCGGTGATGTTGGACCTCACGGTCGCCTCGATCCCGATCTACTTCGGGACGATGGCCGCCGAGCACCGCTACCTGCGGGCGCGCGCCGCCGAGCAGGGCCCCGGCCCGGCCGACTACACGCCCCAGGACACGGCGACGTCACTGGCGATGGGCCTCGGCTCGCTGGCGATCCCGCTGGTGCTGCCGAAGCTGGTTCGCCACGTGGTGCCGGGGAAGGGCCGGTACGGCAAGGTGCTCGTCGGCGTCGCAGCGGCCGCTGCCGTCGCGACGACGGTGGCCGATCGCCTGGTCGAGCGGGCCGATCGCTCCGACGACGAGGCCGCACCGACCACGCGCCAGCGCCTCGGTCGCCTCGCTCGGCGGGCCCGCCGGGTCACCGGCCCGGTTGCGGTCGGCGCCGGTGCGCTGGCCGTCACGACGTCGTTCGCGGCCCGGACGAACGCCGACGAGCAGTGGGCGGCCGGCGGCGCGGACCGGGACAGGGGCACCGGGCCGCTGCCGTGGTTCGTCGCCATCGCCGGGTGGGACTTCCTCTACTACTGGAACCACCGGTTCATGCACGAGGTCCGGGCGCTGTGGGCGATCCACGTCGTCCACCACTCCTCGGAGCGATACAACCTGTCCACCGCGCTGCGCCAGCCCGTCGCCGACGTGCTCGGGCTGTGGCTGCCGTACGGCGTCATGGCTCGCTTCGGCATCCGACCGCACCTGCTCACCCAGGCTCGTGCGCTCAACCTGCTCTACCAGTACTGGGTGCACACCGAGACGATCCGCACGCTCGGCACGGCCGAGGAGGTGCTGAACACCCCGTCGCACCACCGGGTGCACCACGGCTCCCAGCGCCAGTACCTCGACCGCAACCACGGGTCGATCCTGATCGTCTGGGACCGCCTGTTCGGCACCTTCGAGCGCGAGGACGAACGGGTCGTCTACGGGCTCACGACCAACATCGAGACGTACAACCCGGTGAAGGTGGCCACCCACGAGTACCGCGACATCGTGCGGGACGTCGCCGGCTCGACCTCGTGGCGGGACCGCCTCGGCTTCGTCCTGCGGGGCCCGGGCTGGGCCCACGAGCGCCACCGCCAGCTGGCGGCCGAGGGCGACGCCATCGTGGACGACCCGGACGAGGCCGTCACCGCCGCCTGACGACCGAAATCCCGTGGATCCGTCACCGCCGGTGGTTCGGATCAACGGAATTTTCAGCGGGGGGCTACCAGGAGATCTCGATCTCGATCTCGTTGCCGTCGTCCCCGACCTCGACCTCGACCGAGAAGGTGACCTCGTTGGGCACCTTGACCGACGTCTTGAGCCCGTCGAGGTCGAAGGCGATCTCGTTGTGGCGGGACAGCTGGTCGGCGATCTCGCGCAGCTTGTCGGCGGCGGCCTCCCGGCCCATGGTCTGCTCGGACTCGTGCTCGATCATGGCGCCAGTCTCGCAGTCAGAGCCCGGCTTCGGTGAGCGCCTGCTCCGTCCGCTCCCGACCGAGCTCGATGAGCTCGGGCGCACGGTGGAACTCGAAGGTGCGGGCGCTGGCCTTGGGGATGGCGACGAGGACGTCGGGCGGGTAGCCGGCGAGCTTGTAGCTGGTGAGGGTCGCCTGCATGACCTCGTAGGCGAGGTTGACGATGTCGAGGCGGCCGACGTCGGCGATGTCGACCCCGGCGGGTGGCGGGCGATCGCTCGGGTCATCCCGGCTCAGCATCGCTCGCACCGCCTCCCAGTCGAAGAAGCGGGCGGCCCGTTGGCGCAGGCCCGGCGCATCGACCGGACCGCCCACCGCGTCGTCCTCGAGCACCGGGGTGGTGATCGGCGCGCTCGGGCGGGTGGGGGAGTGGCGGCGGACCTCGCCGGAGAGGTGCACGGCGATGGTGATGTCGGCGTTGGCCGACAGCGTCGGCAGGATCGGCACCGGGTTCATGAGCGCGCCGTCGACCAGCAGCTGGTCCCCGGAGACCACCGGGGTGAACAGCGACGGGATGGCGATCGACGCGCGGATGGCGTTGCTGAGCGAGCCCTCCTGGAACCACACCTCGCGGTGGGCGAGCAGGTCGGTGGCGACCGCGGTGAACGCGATGGGGAGGTCCTCGATCTGCAGGTCGCCCACCATCTCGCGCACGATGGCGAAGACCTTCTCCCCACGGATGGCCCCGCCGGCCGACAGCGACAGATCGACCAGGCGCAGCACGTCGAGCTGGCGGAGCCCGGTGACCCACGCCGTGTACTCGTCGAGGCAGCCCGCAGCGTGCACCCCTCCCACCAGCGCGCCCATGGACGAACCAGCGATCGACACGATGTCGAAGCCGCGCTCGAGGATGACCTGGAGCGCGCCGATGTGGGCGTACCCGCGCGCACCACCGCTGCCGAGCACCACGGCAGCCGTGGTGCGGCCGGTCTCAGCCGCCATGGTCGGTCAGCTTGGCCTTCACCATCGCGGAGACGCGCTTGCCCTCGGCCCGACCCGCCACGGCGGCCATCGTCGCGTTCATGGCTTGGCCCATCTGCGAGGGCTCGGTGAACCCACCGGCGGCCAGGGCCTCGTCGACGAGGGCCTCGAGCTCGTCGTCACCCAGCTCCTCGGGGAGGTACGCCGACAGGATCGCCCGCTCGTCCAGCTCCCGCTGGGCCTGCTCCTCGCGCCCGGCAGCCTGGAAGGCCTCGGCGGCCTCGTCCCGTCGCTTCACCTGCGTGCGCAGGACCTTGGCGACGTCGTCGTCGCTGAGCTCCCGGGCCTGCTTGCCGGAGACCGCCTCCTCGCGGACGGCGGAGATGGCCATGCGCAGCGTGGCCACCCGCACCTCGTCGCGCGCCTTCATCGCGTCGGTCAGGTCCTGCTGCATGCGCTGGGCGAGATCGCTCATCGGGTTCCTCCGGGTCGGGTGCCCCGAGCCTGCCCCACGTGGCACCGATCCGCCATGGCTCCGACAGCAGCGGCGGACGGGAGCTGCCGTACGATCGCCCGGGACGACGATCGGCGGAGACCCGTGGCCCTCGAAGCATCCCCAGATCCAGACCGGCGTGCACCGCCCCTGGTGGCGCTCCGCCAGCCGGTCGAGCCGGCCCGTCTGCGCGCCACGATCGCGGGCCGACCCGTCTTCGAGGAGGCGTCGGTGGTCGTGCTCACCGATCGGTCGCTCCTCGTCGAGGTGCGCGACGCGGTGACCGCCCTGGCCTTCAGCGTCGCCCCCGAGGTCATCGCCATCGTGGACTTCGGCGGGGGCACCATCACCTGGGCGACCGAGCCGAGCCGCCGCGAGGGCGACGCGACCGGCTCGCGACAGCTGGAGCTGGTGCTGCGCGAGCGGCGCTGAGCCTGTCGCTCCCGGGGGTCGGTCACGACGGTCCTAGAGTCCGGCCATGGCAGCCGCCTCCTCCTCCGATCCGAGCAGCTACGACGAGCTCGGCCTGTTCCACGAGAACGCCGAAGAAGCCGGCCTGGACTGGCACGGCCCGCCGACCGTGCGCCGGGTCGAGACCGACCTCGGCGGCGGACGCATGCTCAGCGGCCTGCGCTGGGGCTCCGATGCGCCCCAGGTCGTGCTCCTCCACGGCGGCGGCCAGAACGCCCACACGTGGGACACCGTGGCCCTCGCCCTCGGCCGGCCGCTGCTCGCACTGGATCTCCCCGGTCACGGGCACAGCGGCGACGTGGACCCGACCCGACCGGTGGGGCCGCGGTCCTTCGCCGAGGACGTCGCGGTCGCCGTCCGCGAGCACGCACCGAACGCAGCCGCGGTCGTGGGCATGTCGCTCGGGGGCCTGACCGCGCTCGAGGTCACCGTGGTGGCCCCAGAGCTCGTCCGCCGCCTCGTGATGGTCGACGTCACCCCCGGCGCCGACCGGGAGAAGGCCTCCGACGTGGTCGCCTTCCTCGCCGGACCCGAGTCCTTCGAGAGCTTCGACGAGATCCTCGAGCGGACCGTCGCCTTCAACCCCACCCGCAGCGAGTCGTCACTGCGGCGGGGCATCCTGCACAACGCCGTCCAGCGCGACGACGGCCGATGGGTGTGGCGGCACCAGCGCACCCAGCTGGTCGAGGGTCAGCGCGCCGATCTCGACTTCGCCGCGATGTGGGACGACCTGGCCGCCGTCGACGTGCCCCTGCTGCTGCTGATCGGCGACCGCTCCCCGGTGGTGGACGAGACCGACCGAGCGCTGTTCGCCGAGCGCCAGCCCGATGCCGACATCGTCACCGTCGCCGACGCCGGCCACTCCATCCAGGGCGACCAGCCCCTGGTGCTGGCCGAGCACCTGGACCGGTTCCTCGACCGCTGAACGGCCGGTTGCCGCGCTGCCGCGGCACGGGTGGCCCATCATGGGCTGGTGCGTCGCGCCCTCGCCGCCGCCCTTCTCGGCATCAGCCTGTGGATCGGGTCCCTCGCCTGGTCCGGCTTCCTGCTGACGCGCACCGTCCTCGACCCGGATCGCTCCGAGCGCGTCGCCGAGGCGCTCTACGAGGACGAGGCGGTCCGGGCCCGCCTGGCGGCCAACGTCGCCGACGGCGTGCAGGCCTCGCTGCCCGAGGGGTTCCCGGTCGATGACGCCACCGTCGAGGCCGGCGCCGCCCAGGCGCTCGAGTCTCCGGCGGTCGAGGCCGTCTTCGTCGATGCGTTCGTCCGCACGCACCAAGCGATGCTCGGCGAGGGCGACGTGCCGCGCACGGTCGACCCCGGTGCGTTCGGCAGCGCCGGCCGCGATGCGCTCGTCGCCGCCCGACCGGAGCTGGACGGCGTGCTCCCGGCCGCCCCCCAGGTCGCGGTCTCGCTGCCGACCGAGCGGGTGCCGAACCTCGGCCCGGTTCGCAGGGGCCTGCTGACCGCGGTGCCGATCCTGGCCGGCGTGGCCGCGGTCGGCGCGCTCCTCGCCCTGGTCATCACCTCGAACCGGCCGGCGGTGATCCGGCGCGCCGGGATCTGGGCCGTCATGCTGTCCGCCCTCGTGCTCGCGGTCGCGTACGGCATCCCGGCGCTCGCCGGGCGCGTGGCGCCCGATCAGTCCGAGGTCATCGCCGCCCTGGTCGGGGCGATGGTGGCCGAGACCCGGTTGCCCGCCATCGCCCTGGGCGCCCTCGGTGCGGCCGGCATCGTGCTCTCCCTGTTCTGGCGGGCCGCGCCTGCGCTGCTGGCCGAACCCGCGCCCCCGCAGCGTCGCCCCCGTCGCGAACCCCGCCTCGTCGGCGGACCACCGCCCCGCCGGGACATCTCCCGGCCGGCGTCCCGCCCGGCGCCAGCCGTGCCGCCCCGCCGGCCGGATGCATCGCCGACCACCGTCCAGCCCCGTCCCCAGGGTCGGCGCCACCCGGAGCTCGACGCGGATCCGACGCAGGTCGGTGCGTCGCCGTCGCGTCCAGGACCGGGGGACGGGGGCAACGCCGACCTGACCACGCAGCAGGACGTGCCGTCGCCGCCGGCGGGCCCGACCCGGTGGGTCGCCGGGGTCGGCTGGGTGGTGGAGTCCGCCGAGCACATCCCGCCGGAGGCCCGGTGGGTGCCCGGCGTCGGCTACGTGATCGAGGAGGGCTGAGGCTCGCTGGCCGACTCGTGGACGTGCTGGCCGGCCTCGCCGCGCGCCACGTTGAGGAACCGCTCGATGCCGGCGACCGCGGCGTCGGTGCGGTTCCCGGAGAACACGTCGAACGCGTGCTGCGCCCCCGGGTACTCGACGTAGACGACGGGCTGCTTCGACTCGGCTCGCAGCATGTCGACCATGGACCGGGCCTGGGCGACCGGCACGAGGCTGTCGTTGGTCCCGTGCAGCAGCATCATCGGCACGGCGTGGTCGCCGACGTGGGTCATGGGCGAGGCCTGCTCGTACACGTCCCGAGCGGACTGGAAGGGCTGCTTGACCACCCGGTCGACCAGCAGCTTGGTGAGGTCGTCGCGGCCGGTGCCGTCGCGGTTGAGCCAGTCGTAGACGCCGTAGAACGGGACCGCGGCCTGCACTGCGGTGTCGGCGTCCTCGAAGCCGGGCTGGAACTGCGGGTCGTTCGGGGTGAGCGCGGCGAGGGCGCACAGGTGGCCGCCGGCCGAGCCGCCGGTGAGCGCGACCCAGCTCGGGTCGCCGCCGTGGTCGGCGATGTTGTCCTTCACCCACGCCAGGGCCCGCTTGACGTCGACGATGTGGTCGGGCCAGGTCGCTCGGGGGCTGAGCCGGTAGGTGACCGAGACGCAGACCCAACCCCGCTCCACGAGGTGGGCCATCAGCGGGTACGCCTGGCCCTCCTTGTCCCCGAGGACCCAGGCGCCTCCGTGCACCTGCACCACGACCGGTGCGCCGGCGTCGGCGGGCAGGTCGGGTCGCTTCCACACGTCGAGGGTGGTCCGCCGGCCGTACTCGCTGTACTGGATGTGGCCGCTGTCGACGTAGCGCTTGCGCACCGAGCGGGTGGGCAGGGTGGGGAGCTTGGTGCGGGTCGCCTCGACGGGAGATTCCGCCATGCGGCTGCGGTAGTCGTCGCCGAGCTGGTCCCGGAGCGCACGCTCGACGAGCTGCTGGGCGTCGGTCGACTGCTGGTGGACCTTCCACAGGGTCGCCATCGACGCCGCCGTGAGGGCGAGCCCGGCCTTCCCGGCCAGCGTCCGGTGCGATCCCCGGGCGATCGCCCAGGCCATCGACGCCGCGTGGAGTGCCATGTGCGGCCGGGGCAGCTCCGAGCCCGGGAGCCCCCAGGCGAAGGAGGGGAGGCTGAGGGGGCCCGACCGGGAGATCGGGTTGCGGGCGTTGGCGGCGTGCAGCGCCCGCATCGAGCTCGAGAGCAGGTACTTCGTGCCTCGTTCCATCCGGTCACCCTCGCACCCGATGCGGCGGGGCCGCCACCCCGTCGCGGGCGACGTCAGCGGGCGGCTCGGCTCGGGGCCACCCGCGGCGGTTCGTCCGGCATCTTGGGGTAGACGGGCGGCCACGGCGCATCGTGCAACCCGGCCTGGCGGTCGGCTGCGGAGCGGGCGAGCAGGGGCTCGAGCGACTGGGTGACGTCGTCGATGCCATCCCACGGGTCGCCGTTCTCCTCCACCCTCGGCGGGACGGTCTCCATCGTCAGCACGTCGGGGTGGATCTGGTCGAGCTCGTCCCAGCGGAAGGGCGTGCTCACCTGCGCGCCGGGCCGGGCCCGGACCGACCAGGCGCCGAACACCGTCTTGTGCGGCGCGTTCTGGTTGAAGTCGACGAAGACGCGGCTGCCGCGCTCCTCCTTCCACCACCCCGCGGTGATCAGCTCCGGTCGCCGGCGCTCCAGCTCCCGGGCCACCGCCACGGCGCCGAGGCGGACGTCGTAGGAGTCCCAGCCCGGGCCGATCGGGACGTGCACGTGGATGCCCCGGTTGCCGGTGGTCTTGGGGAACGACGCGAGGCCGTCCTCGTCGAGCAGCCGGCGCAGCTCCTGGGCCGCCTCGCGCAGCATCGGGAAGTCCACGCCGGGGGAGGGGTCGAGGTCGATGCGGAGCTCGTCGGTGGTCCCCGGGTCGTCGGCCCGGCACGGCCACGGGTGGAAGCCGAGGCAGCCCATGTTCACCGCCCAGGCGACGTGGGCCATGTCCTCCAGCACCATCGCGTTCGACGTGGTGCCGTTGGGGGTGCTCATGGTCGTCGTGCGCAGCCACCCTGGCGCGCCCTTCGGCACCCGCTTCTGGAAGAAGGACTTGGCACCCACGCCGTCGGGGAACCGCTGCAGCAGGGTCGGCCGCCCGCCCACGGCCCGCAGGAAGGGTTCCTCCACGGCCAGGTAGTACTCGACCAGGTCGAGCTTGGTCTCGCCGCGCTCCGGGAAGAAGGCCTTGTCGGGGCTGGTGATGCGCACCGTGCGGCCGCTGATCTCGAGCTCGACGGCGTCGGAGGTCGCCATCGGCGGGACGGTAGCGGCCTACGGTGCGAGAGGTGACCGAGGTGCAGGTGCTGGGGAACCCCGCAGCGCGGGGCGGGACGGGAGACGTCGAGCGCGTCGTCGACGAGATCCGCGCCGGTGGGCGGCGAGCAGCCCTCCTCCGGGCGGACTCGGCCGAGGCCTCGGCGGCCGCCGCCCGCGGCGCGGTGGCGGACGGCCACGATCGCCTGGTCGTCGTCGGCGGCGACGGCCTCGTGCGCATCGCCGTGGACGCCGTCGCCGAGTCGGGGATCGGGCTCGGCATCGTCCCCCAGGGCACCGGGAACGACTTCGCCCGTGCGCTCGGCCTGCTCGACGGGAAGCTCGACGAACACGTGCGCCGGGCACTCGCCGCCCCGGTGCCGGTCGACGCCATGCGGACGAACCACGGCTGGGTGGCGAGCGTGGCCACCTTCGGCTTCAGCGGCGACGTGACCGATCGGGCCAACGGCCTGCGCTGGCCACGCGGACAGCAGCGCTACACGGTGGCCACGGTGCTCCAGATGCCACGGCTCCGCACGATCCGCGCCCGCATCACGGTCGACGGCACGACCCACGACGCCGACACCACGATGCTCTCGATCGGGAACACGGCCTACTTCGGCGGCGGCATGCGCATCTGCCCCGACGCCCAGCCCGCCGACGGCCTCCTCCACGCGGTCGTGATCGGCGACGTCGGCCGGGGCACGTTCCTGCGCGTCTTCCCGCGAGTCTTCCGGGGCGGCCACGTGAAGCACCCAGACGTCGCGACCTACCGCGGTCGCACCGTGGTGGTCGAGGCCGCCGATGCCGACGCCCCGGCGGTGGAGATGTGGGCCGACGGCGACCTGCTCGGCCCGCTCCCCGTCACCTGCGAGGTCGTGCCCGGCGCGCTCCGGATCGCCGGTGCCCGGGTCTGACCCACGCCCCAGCGTTCTGGCAGCGGCTGCGGAACGCGTTCCGCGGCTGCTGCCAGTTCTCAGAGGCTGCGGCCCACGACCCAGCCGAGGGCGCTGGCTCCCAGGCCGCCGGCGAGGGAGAGGGTGACGTACGCCGCCGCCCGGGCGGGTTCGTCGGTGCGCAGGAGCGTGAAGGTCTCGTAGCCGAAGGTCGAGAACGTCGTGAACGCGCCGAGCAGGCCGACGGCCACCGCCGTGGTCGTGGTGGGCGACCAGCGGGTCGCTCCGGGGCCGGCGAGCACGGCGGCCAGCGCGAAGCAGCCGACGACGTTGACCGCCAGCGTCGCCCACGGGAACGACCGCAGCCCGATGGCGACCCCGATGCGCCAGCGGAGCAGCGCGCCGAGCGCACCGGCGACGGCGACGGCGAGCGCGGTCAACCGACGAGCGAGAGGCCGCCGTCGACCAGGAAGACGTGGCCCGTCGTGTAGCGGTTCCGGATGAGGGCCAGCGTCGCCTCGGCGCAGTCGTCGGGCGTGGCGCTGCGGGGCACCGGCGCCATGGCCGACACCGCCTCGTGCATCGGGCCCCAGTCGGCCGTCCACGGCGTGTCGACCAGGCCCGGCGCCACGGCGTTGAACCGGACCGGGCCGTGGGACTTCGCCAGCAGCAGCGTCATGTGGTTCAGCGCCGCCTTCGTCATGGCGTAGGCGATGGAGGACCCGACCGGGCGCACGCCGGCGAGCGAGGTGATGGACACGACGTTGCCGTCGTCGCTCGCCTTGAGGTGGGGCATGGCCGCCTTGGTCAGCCACCACGTGCCGAACACGTTGACGTCGAACGTGCGCCGGAACACCTCGTCGGTGAGGGCGTCGAGGTCGTCGTGGGGGACCACGGTGGTCCAGCCGGCGTTGTTGATCAGGTAGTCGAGCTTGCCGAACCGCTCCACGGTGGCGTCGACGAGCGCCCGGCACTGGTCGCCGTCGCTGATGTCGGCTTGCACGTAGATCGACTCCGTGGGGAGCGACTCGGCCACGGCCGTGCCGGCCTCGACCGATGACGCCGAGTTCACCACGACGTTCGCACCGCCGGCTGCGAGCCGGCGGGCGATCTCCTCGCCGATGCCGCTCGAGGAACCGGTGACGATGGCGACGCGGCCGGCGAACTCGTCGGAGGTGGTGCTGGGCTGCTCGGTCATGGGCTGCTCGGTCATGGAGGGTGCCTACCACCGACGGGCTCGCGGTGCGGCTCCGATGCGGCGCTCGTAGGGTGCGAGCCATGGACATGGAATATCGCCGCCTCGGACGTTCTGGACTCAAGGTCAGCGTGCTGTCCTTCGGCAGCTGGGTGACCTTCGGTCCCCAGCTCGACTCGGGACTGGCCGCCGACTGCATGGGCGCCGCCTTCGACGCCGGGGTCAACTTCTTCGACAACGCCGAGGCCTACGCCGGCGGCGAGTCCGAGCGCCTGATGGGTGAGGCCATCCGCAAGAACGGCTGGAAGCGCCACGAGTACGTGGTGTCCTCCAAGTTCTACTGGGGCATCCACGACAGCCCGAACAGCCGCCTCACGCTCAACCGCAAGTACCTGCTGGAGGCCATCCCCGCGTCGCTGGAGCGCATCGGCCTCGATGCCTACGACCTGGTCTTCTGCCACCGGGCCGACCCGGACACGCCCATCGAGGAGACGGTCTGGGCCATGTCCGACGCCATCGACCGCGGCTGGGCCTACTACTGGGGCACCTCGGAGTGGACGGCCGACGAGATCCGGGCCGCCTACGAGATCGCCCAGCGCCACCACCTGCACGCGCCGGTGATGGAGCAGCCGCAGTACAACCTGCTCGCCCGCCGCAAGGTCGAGAAGGAGTACGCCCGCCTGTACGAGGACATCGGCCTCGGCCTCACCATCTGGTCGCCCCTCGCGTCGGGCCTGCTCACGGGCAAGTACGTCGACGGCATCCCCGAGGGCTCCCGCGCCGCGCTCGAGGGCTACGAGTGGATCAAGGACCGCGTCACCGACGAGGAGGTCAACGCCAAGGTGCGCGAGTTCATGGGCATCGCCGACGAGCTCGACGCCACCCCGGCCCAGCTCGCCCTGGCCTGGTGCGCGAAGAACCCCAACGTGTCCACGGTCATCACCGGCGCCAGCCGGGTCGAGCAGGTCACCGAGAACATGAAGGCGATCGAGGTGCTGGGCCGCCTCGACGACGCCACCACGGAGCGGATCGCCTCGATCTTCTGACCGACGTGGGCGTCGACGTCGAGTTCCTGGAGTTCGATCCCGACGCGCCCGGTGAGGTGCTGTCCGCCATGGCCGACCTCGCCGGGGGCGCCGGGTGGGTCACCCTCGACCCCGCCATCGACGATCGGTTCCCGGCTCCGGAGCAGAACCTGTTCGGCAAGATCGTGTCCGGGCGCGGCCCCGCCGTGCCCCGTGCCACCTGGGTCCCGGCCGATGTCGAGCGGCGCCGGCCCGAGCCGATGTCGATCGGCATCCTCCACGGGACGGGTGCCGACGCCATGGGCCACCTGGCCGAGAAGGACATCACCCTCCCGGACCGCTGGCGTGTGGTGGCCGACCACTCCAAGCGGGGCCTCGTCGTGTGGGTGCCCATCGACATCCCCCTCGACCAGGTCCTCGCGTGGACCCTGATCGCGTCGCGGGCGCTGACCCGCATCCCTCTCACCGGACGTTGGCGGGCGGCGGTGCACCGGCGGTAAGACTCGCCGGGTGGGTGACGACACCGAACAGGCGACCTTCGACCAGATGATGGCCCTGGAGCCCCACGGCGCCGACACCTACGTGGGCGTCGGGCCCCGCTACCCGTGGGGCGGGTTGTACGGCGGCCAGATCGTGGCCCAGGCGCTCCGGGCGGCGGGCCTCACGGTCGAGCCCGAGTACCTGCCCCACTCGCTGCACGCGTACTTCATCCGGCCCGGCGACCACACCGAGCCGATCCGCTTCGAGGTCGACCGCATCCGCAACGGGCGCTCGTTCGTCACCCGGCGCGTCGTGGCGCGCCAGTCCATCGGGGCGATCTTCAACCTGGCCGCCTCGTTCCACGTCGTCGAGGACGAAGCCGACGTGCAGGCCGTCTCCCTCTCGCCTGACGCCGGGTCGCCGGATGACCACCTCTCCGACGGGTGGAGCCACGTGTTCGACCGCCGTCCCGTGGGCGACATGCGCCGCTCCGACGCGGGCCTGTCGCGGGCCTGGCTGCGCATGGTGGAGCCCGTCGCCGACGACCCCCTGCTGCGGGCGTGCGCCATCTCCTACGTGTCTGACGACCTCCCCACCGATGGCGCCATCGCCCTGCACCCCGATCGCACGCTGGTCCGAGACGAAGGCGACTGGGAGCGCACGTTCATGAACGCCAGCCTCGACCACGCCATCTGGTTCCACCGGACCCTCGACCCGGCCGAGTGGCACCTGCACGAGCTGCGCGGCCACAACCTCACCGGCGCGCGCGGGCTGGCCATCGGCGAGGTCTTCTCCCAAGCCGGCGTGCACGCCGCGACGGTCGTGCAGGAGGTCCTGCTCCGCCGGGTGCGCCACTGAACCCAGCGTTCGCTGGTCCGGATGTGACCGGATGTGGTCGGTTCCACACCAACGAACAGATGGGTCAGCCGGGGGCGGGCTGGGCGCCGCGGACCAGGCGACCGGGCAGCTCGCCGGTGGCCTCGCCGTCGGCGTAGGTCTCCACGCCGGCGACCACGGTGTGGCGGTAGCCGGTGGCCCGCTGGAGCACCCGGCGACCGCCGGCGGGCAGGTCGTGGTGCATCTCGGGGCGGGAGACGGCGAGGCGGTCGAAGTCGATCACGTTGAGGTCGGCCCGCATGCCGGGGGCGAGCACGCCCCGGTCGAGCAGGCCGACCGTGCGGGCGGTCTCGAGGGTGTGCTGGCGCACCAGCCACTCGATGTCGAACAGGTCGCCGCGCTGGCGGTCCCGTCCCCAGTGGGTGAGCAGGAAGGTGGGGAACGACCCGTCGCAGATGGTGCCGACGTGGGCGCCGCCGTCGGACAGGCCGGGGACGGTGCGGGGGTGGGCCAGCATCTCCCGGGTGGTGTCCAGGTTTCCCTCGGCGTAGTTGAGGAACGGCACGTAGAACATGGCCGAGCCGCCGTCGCCGAGCATGAAGTCGTAGGCCCACTCGGCCGGGTCGACGCCGGCACGCTGGGCCTGGCCGGTGATCGCGTCGGCGAGGTCGGGCTCGTACTCGGGCGGGTCGTCCAGCGGGAACATGCGGTCGAAGGCGCCGATGAGGCCGCCGCCGAGCTTGCCCTTGGCCTTGCCCGTCTCGTGGGCCTCGAGCACGCGACGCCGGAACTCCGGGTCGGACATGGTGGCGACCTGCTCGGCCAGCGGGCGGTCGGCGACCTCGCGCCACACCGGGTTGGCCAGGAACGGGTTGAGGGTGCAGTCGAGGCCGAGCAGCAGGCCGACGGCGCGGGGCGCGACCTGGGCCCGCATGTCGAAGCCGTCGTCGACGGCGGCGTCGAGGCGCTTCAGCAGCTCGCGGAACTGGTCGGGGGCGAGGGGCGACTGGGCCAGCGAGAACGAGAGGGGCCGGCCCGAGGCTCGCATCATCTCGACGAGGGTGCCGAACTCGTGGTCGAGGTCGAGGAAGTCGCCGACCATCTGGAGCACGCCGGTGCCGGTGGCGCCGACGGCCTCGGCGATGCCGACCAGTTCGTCGCGCGCTGCGGTGAGCGTCGGCGTGTAGGCGCCCGTGCTGGTCTTGTGGTTCCGGGTGCGCGACGTGGTGAACCCGAGCGCGCCGGCCTGGATGGCGTCGGCCACGATCCGGCCCATCTCGGCGATCTCCTCCGGGGTCGCGGCCTCCTCGTGGTCGGCGCCGCGCTCGCCCATGGCGTGCAGGCGCACGGCGGCGTGGGGCACCTGGGCGGCGACGTCGAGGTCGTGCGGGCGGCGGTCGACGGCGTCGAGGAAGCCGGCGAAGTCGGTCCAACCCCACTGGAGCCCCTCGGCCAGCGCGGCGCCGGGGATGTCCTCGACGCCCTCCATCAGCTGGATGAGCCGCTCGTGGTCCTGGTCGTGGACGGGGGCGAACCCGACACCGCAGTTGCCCATCACCACGGTGGTGACGCCGTGCCAGGACGAGGGCTGCAGCCGCTCGTCCCAGGTGGCCTGGCCGTCGTAGTGGCAGTGGACGTCGACGAAGCCGGGTGTGACCAGGGCGCCGTCGGCGTCGATCTCCCGGGCGCCGCGCCCGGAGACCGAGCCCACCTCGGTGACGGTGCCGTCGCTGATGGCGACGTCGGCGGTGCGGCGGGGGGCGCCGGTGCCGTCGACCACCGTGCCGCCGCGGATGACGAGATCGTGTTCGGCCATGGGTGCAGTGTGTCAGGAGTCTCACGTCTCGGCTCCGACGGGAGCGGCTGGCACACTCCCCGGCGATGACCTCGTCGACCCCCAAGCCGTCGTTCGCCGTGGTGCAGCCGTGCCCCTGCGGGTCGGGCGAGCGCGACGCCCGCTGCTGCCTTCCCATCCTCCGCGGGGAGCCGGCGACGACCGCCGAGGCGCTCATGCGCTCCCGCTACACGGCCTACGTGCGCCACGACGAGCGGCACCTGCTGGCGTCCTGGCACCCCTCGACCCGGCCCGATGCGGTCGAGATGGGCGCCGAGCGCTGGCTCGGCCTCGACGTGGTGGACGTGGTGGCTGGCGGCCCCGACGACGACGAGGGCGTCGTGGCGTTCGAGGCCCGGGTGGACGAGCTCGGCCAGGTGGCGACGGTCCGGGAGCGGAGCCGGTTCACCCGGCACCGCGGCCGCTGGGTCTACGTGGACGCCGAACCCGGTTCGGCGCCCGGTCGCCACCAGGCGTCGTAGACGGTCTGGCCCTCGCCGGGTCGCTCGAAGAGGCTGCCGCTCGGCGTGCGGAGCAGCGCCTGCAGCGGCACGTCCTCCTGGCGGAGGAAGCCGCGATCGACCAGCACGCCGTCGCGGACCAGGTCGATGACGGCCACGACCGAGGCGGCGGTGGTCCACGCGATCGCTCGGGCGGTGGTGCCGGCGACCTCGCGTGGGAGCAGCGCCCGCGCGTACTCGATGCGGCGCAGCTCACCGTCGGCGGTGCCCTCCGAGGACACGTGGATGTACACCACGTCCTCGTCCACCGGGGGCTTGGCGTGGGTGAGGATCTCCCCGGCCAGCTCCCGGCGGTCGCGCAGCAGCAGCTCGTGGAAGAAGAAGTTCATCAGGTCCATGTGGCCCGGGTACCGCATGGTCTTGTAGTCGAGGTTCTCGACCCGACCGAGGTAGGTGTCGCACATCGTCCCGAGCCCGCCGGAGGTGGTGAACGCCTCGAGCTTGGTGCCGGCGACGTAGACGGCCTCCTTCCACTCCATCGGCGAGACCCACTTGCGCACCCCGTCCTCGATGACCTCGCAGTCGTTGAGGTACTCGTTCACCACACCCTCGGGGGACCAGTTGAAGGCGTAGCCGAGGAGGCCGGTGGGGTGCTGGGGGAGGGCGCCGACCCGCATGCGGATCGCCCGGCAGTGGTCGAAGGACTCGACCTGGGAGGCGGCCACGATGCCCACGAAGCCGGGGGCGAGCCCGCACTGGGGGGCCATGAGCCCGGTGGCGGTCTCGGCCATGGCCCGGATGGCCTCGGTGGTGGCGGTGTCCTCGGTGAGGTCGAAGTAGTGCATGCCGAGCCGGTGGGCGACCTCGGCCACCAAGCGGTTGCAGTGGTACGGCAGGCAGGAGAGCACGGCGTCGGACCCGGCCAGGGCCCGGCCGAGCTCGTCGGCGTCGGACACGTCGGTGCCGAGGACGGGGAACGGCAGCTCCTCGCTCGGCTGGCGCAGGTCGTGGCCGCTCACGTCGTAGCCGAGCTGGTCGAGCAGGCGCGCCGCCAGCAGGCCGACCTTGCCGAGGCCGAGCACGGCGACGGACTGCAGCGGCATCAAGGTGCCTCCCCATCGATGGGCACGGTGGTGCCGCCTTCGACGTCGAAGACGATGCCCTGGGCGAGCGGGAGCTCCCGGGACCAGTTGACGGTGGCGGTCTGGCGGCGCATGTAGCCCTTCCAGGCGTCGGAGCCGGACTCCCGTCCGCCGCCGGTGTCCTTCTCGCCACCGAACGCCCCACCGATCTCGGCGCCGGACGGGCCGATGTTCACGTTGGCGATGCCGCAGTCGGAGCCGGTGGCCGACAGGAACCGCTCGGTCTCGCGCACGTCGGTGGAGAAGATGCACGACGACAGGCCCTGGGGGACGTCGTTGTGCATGGCGATGGCGTCGTCGAGGTCTCGGTACCGCAGCACGTAGAGGATCGGGGCGAACGTCTCGGTGCGGACGAGGTCGGTCTGGGCCGGCATGTGCACGATGGCGGGGCGGACGTAGAAGCCCTCGGCGTCGTCTGCCGCTGGGACCGCGTCGGTGATGCGCTCGCCGCCGACCACGGTGCCGCCCTGCTCGCGTGCCTGGTCCAGGGCGGCCTGCATGGCGTCGAACGCGGCGCCGTCGATGAGGGGACCGACGAGGGTGCCGTCGGCGAGGGGATCGCCCACCGGCAGTCCGGCGTAGGTGCGCTCGAGGGCGGGGAGCAGCCGGTCGGCGACGTCGTCGTGCACGATGAGCCGGCGCAGGCTGGTGCAGCGCTGGCCGCACGTGCCCACCGCGGAGAAGACCACCGCTCGCAGGGCCAGGTCCACGTCGGCGGAGGGCGCCACGATCATGGCGTTGTTGCCGCCGAGCTCGAGGATGCTGCGCCCGAGGCGGGCGGCCACGGCCTGGCTGACGGCCCGGCCCATGCGGGTGGAGCCGGTGGCGGACACGATCGCCACGTCGGGGTGCTCGGCGAGGGCCCGACCGACCTCGGCGTCGCCGACCACCACCTGGACGAGGTCGTCAGGTGCGTCACCGAATCGCTCGGCCGCGCGCTGGAAGATGCCGAGGGTGGCGAGCGCGGTGAGCGGCGCCTTCTCCGACGGCTTCCAGATCACCGGGTCGCCGCACGCCAGCGCGAGGGCGGTGTTCCACGCCCACACGGCCACGGGGAAGTTGAAAGCGGTGATCACCGCGCAGGGGCCCATCGGGTGCCAGGTCTCCCGCATGGCATGACCCGGCCGCTCGGAGGCGATGGTGAGGCCGTGGAGCTGGCGGGACAGGCCGACGGCGAAGTCGCAGATGTCGATCATCTCCTGGACCTCGCCGAGGCCTTCCTGGCGGATCTTCCCGCACTCCAGCGAGACGAGGGCGCCGAGGTCGTCCTTGGCGGCCCGCAGCTCCTCGCCGAGCAACCGGACCAGCTCGCCGCGACGGGGCGCAGGCACGTCGCGCCACGTGCGGAAGGCATCGGACGCCCGCTGCACCGCGCCGTCGACGTCGGAGGCATCGACCGTGGCGATCGACGCCAGCAGGCTCCCGTCGATCGGGGTGCGGACGTCGAGGTCGCCGCCGGTGAGCACGTCGTCGGCGAGCCCGGCGGCCGAGAGGATTCCGGAGGCCTGCTCCATCAGTCCACCAGCGCCTGGTAGATGGTGGACTGCAGCTCCCGCCGGATCGGGTACGTCGACGACGGCAGCAGCTGGGTGAGGAACACGAAGCTCAGCTCCTCGACCGGGTCGATGCGGAAGGCCGTGGAGGCGGCGCCGCCCCAGCCGTAGTCGCCCGGCGAGCCGATGGCCCGGTTCTCCTGCGGCGAGACGGACACGCTGAACCCGAGGCCGAAGCCCATCCCCTCCATGGCCGACTCCGCGAAGCCGACCTGGCCCATGTCGTTGAGGTCCCGGCCGTCGGGGAGGTGGTTGCTGGCCATGTACCGCACGGTGCGGGGCGACAGCAGCCGCACGCCGTCCAGCTCGCCGCCACGCTCCAGCATCCGGACGAAGCGGTGGTAGTCGGCCATGGTCGAGACCAGGCCGCCGCCGCCGGAGAGCATCGGCGGGCGCCGGTGGTAGAGGGACTTGTCCCACGGGTCCATCACGCTCGTGGTGCCCCCGAAGAACAGGTGGTTCGTGGTGAAGCGGGCGCAGCGGTCCTCGCCCTCGACCCAGAACGAGGTGTCGGGCATCTTCAGCGGCTCGAAGATCTCCCGCTCGAAGAACTCGTCGAGGGCCATGCCGCTGACGACCTCGACGATGGCGCCGCAGACGTCGGTGGACATCGAGTAGCACCAGCTGGTGCCGGGATCGAACTGCAGCGGCAGGCTGCCGAGCAGCTCCATCTCCTCGCTGAGGCTGCGGGTCGACGGGCTGAAGTCGCCGAGGCCGTGCGTGCGGTAGATGGCGTCGACGGCGTGCTGGTTCTGGAAGCCGTAGGTGAGGCCCGACATGTGGGTGAGCACGTCGTGGACCGTGATCTCCCGGGCTGCCTCGCGGGTCTCGTAGCGCTGCTGGTTGCCGCTGGTGAACACCCGGGGATCGGCGAAGGCGGGCAGGTACTTCGAGACCGGGTCCTCGAGCAGGATCCTGCCCTGCTCGTAGAGCATCATCAGCGCCACGCTCGTGACCGGCTTGGTCATCGAGTACACGCGGACGATGCAGTCGTCCCGGATCGGCCGGTCGCTGTCCCGGTCGGCGTAGCCGTACAGGTCGTGGTGGACGATCTCGCCCCGCCGGCTGACGAGCAGCTGGACGAACGGGAACCGCCCGTCGTCGACGTAGGCGTGGGTGAGCTCGTCGATGCGGGCGAGCCGGCCGGGGTCGACGCCGACCTCGGAGGGATCGATGGTGGGTTCGAGCGCCATGGGGCGGGACCCTACGCGGGCTTCCTGCACCGGCGTCGGTGATCTTGACCGTCCGCGTGGCCACCGGCTCAGATGCCAGCGACACGAGTTCGCGATGCCGCACAGGGGGAACCGATGAGCACGACCGACGAAGCCCGCGTGACCGAGGCGGTCGAGCAGCTGCTCGCCGAGCACGACCCGAAGCAGGTCGACAAGGTCACCTTCCGGGGTGCCGTCTACGACGCCGGTCTGGCCTGGATCCACTTCCCCGAGGGCTGGGGCGGCATGGGCCTGGCGCCGACGCACCAGCGCATCGTCGAGAAGGCGCTGCGCGAGGCCGGCGGGCCGAGCATGGACCAGACCCAGTTCTTCGGGCTCGCCCTCGCCGGCCCCACCGTCGTCAGCCACGGCAGCGAGGACCTCAAGTCCCGCACCCTGCGCCGGATGTACACGGGCGAGGACGCCTGGTGCCAGCTGTTCTCCGAGCCCGGCGCCGGCTCCGACCTGGCCGGCCTGTCGTGCAAGGCCGTGCGCGACGGCGACGAGTGGGTCGTGTCGGGCCAGAAGGTGTGGAACACCATGGCCCACCTGGCCAACAAGGGCATGCTCGTCGCTCGCACCGACCCCGACCAGCCCAAGCACAAGGGTCTCACCTACTTCATGGTCGACATGACCGCCCCCGGCGTCGACGTGCGCCCGCTGCGCCAGATCACCGGTGAGGCCGAGTTCAACGAGGTGTACCTCGACGAGGTCCGCATCCCCGACGCCGACCGCATCGGCGACATCGGCGACGGCTGGCGGGTCTCGATGACCACGCTGATGAACGAGCGCACATCCATCGGCGGGGGTGGTGGCGGCGGTCCCCGCCCGGCCGGCTCCGGCCCCATCGCCGAGGCCGTGCGGATCTGGAACGACCTGCCCGACTGGGCTCGCACCGACGCCCACCGTGACCGGCTCATGCAGCTGTGGGTGCAGGCCGAGGCGCTGCGCCTCACCAACATCCGGGCCGGCCAGGCCCGCAAGGCCGGCAACCCCGGCCCGGAGTCGTCGATCTCCAAGCTCATGCTCGCCCTCGTGAACAAGGACATCTACGCGTACTGCGTGGACCTGCTCGGCGCGCAGGGCCTCGTCGACTACGACTTCGAGATGCGCCGAGCCGACGCCATCGGGCTCGAGGGCCCTCCCGGTTCGGCTCGCAAGATGTTCCTGCGGTCCCGGGCCAACTCCATCGAGGGCGGCACGTCGGAGATCATGAAGAACATCCTCGGCGAGCGGGTGCTCGGCCTGCCCGGCGAACCGCGCGTCGACAAGGACCTGCCCTGGAAGGAGGTCCCCCGGTAGCCCACCGGCGGACCTTCTACCGCCCGGTCCTCCTCGGTTAGGGACCGGCCATGCGACGCCTGATGCTCTCCTTCGCCGCGCTCGCGCTCGTCGCCGGTGCCTGCGGTGACGACGACGACACGCCCCCCGCCGCCTCCGGCGACCCATCCACGGTCTCCTCCGAGACGACCAGCACCACGTCGAGCACGACCTCGACCACCTCCACGACCGCCCCGCCGACCACCGCCGGCGACGGGGCCGACCAGGCGCAGCTCGACCAGTCGTGCGAGTCGCTGGACGGCTTCACGATCTCGTTCCCCGGCGACTGGGAGGCCGTCAGCGACTGCGGCCAGTTCGGGCCTGCACCGCTGGACGAGCCCGCGCCCGCGACCGACGAGCGGACGGGCGTGGTGAGCGCGTTCGTCGACCCGGTTCCCTTCGAGCAGGTCGTCGAGCCTGCGCCGGGCGACGGGGCGCGCGAGGAGACCACGATCGACGGGCTCCCGGCCGTGCGGGTCGAGGGGCAGCAGGAGGCCGAGGGGCTGTACCCCGAGGGGACGGCCTACGTCCGCTGGATGGTCGACCTGTCGGAGGTGCGCGGCGACGCGACGCTCTTCCTCGACGCCTACGACCTCGGCTACGACATCGGCTACGACGAGGCCGTCGAGGTGCTGGACGACATGGCCGAAACGGTCGACGTCACCGACCGCTGAGGCTCGCTCACGATCGGTTCTGGGCCGCGGGGCACGCACGCAGTGGCGGTTGACGCGGCCCGGTTCGGTTCGGTGGTCAGCGCCCGGTGAACTCGGGCGGCCGCTTCTCGAGGAAGGCGGCGACGCCCTCCTTGTGGTCCTCGGTGCGGAACAGGTCGGCGAGGGTGGAGGAGACCCAACGGCCGAGCTCGGTCCAGTCCGGATCGAGCGCCTTGCGCAGCCCGTGCTTGATGGACTGGACGGCGAGTGGGGGCCGGGACGCGATCTCCTCGGCCAGGCGCAGCGCCACGGGGAGCAGGTCCTCGTGGGGGACCAGCGAGGAGACCAGGCCGATGCGCTCGGCGCGCTCCGCGTCGATGACGGCGCCGGTGTAGAGCAGCAGGGCCGCGTTCTCCCGCCCGACCAGCTGCGCGAGGCGACCGATGCCGGCGACGTCGGACACCAGGCCCCGGAGCACGAACAGCTCACCGAACTTGGCCCGGTCCGAGGCGATGCGGATGTCGGCCATGAGCGCGAGCTCCATGCCCCAGCCCACCGCAGCACCGTTGACGGCTGCGATGACCGGCACGTCGGTGTGCAGGAGCGCGTCGGCAGCCGGGGTGAGCCGAGGGGAGCGGGACAGGTTCGACGACGTGGCCTCCCCGGCGCCCACCATCACCTGCTTGACGTCATCGCCCGAGCAGAAGGCGGGGTCGGCGCCGGTGATCACCAGGCAGCGAGCTGAGGTCTCCCGGACAGCGGTCTCCAGGGCGTCGTACAGCTCGAAGGTCAGGGCGTTGCGAGCATCGGGACGGTCGAGGGTCAGCACCTCGACGTCGCCGTGGCGGTCGATGCGAAGTCCGGCGTCGCTCATGGTCGGAACCTAGACGGGTGGGTACGGGCCAAGGGTGAGCGACTGGGTCACCACCTTCATCGAGACGATCGGCTACCCGGGCATCTACCTGCTGATGATCGTGGAGATCTTCTTCCCCGTGGTGCAGTCCGAGATCGTCATGACCTTCAGCGGGTTCACGGCATCCCGAGGCGACTTGAACATCTGGATGGCGGGCGCAGCCGGGATCGCCGGCAGCCAGACCGGGTCGCTCGCCCTCTTCGCGCTCGCCCGTCGGTTCTCCGAGGACCAGGTCGACGACTTCCTGGCGACCTACGGGCGGTGGCTCGGGTTCACCCACGACAACCTCGAGCGGGGCCAGGACTTCTTCCGCCGCCACGACCAGTGGGGGGTGGTCATCGGTCGCCTGCTCCCCGGGCTGCGCGCCTTCATCGCGATCCCCGCCGGCATCCAGGACATGGGCTGGGGCCGGTTCTTCGTGCTCAACCTGATCGGCACGGCGTTCTGGGTGAGCGTGCTGACCTGGCTCGGTTCGATCCTCGGCGACAACTACGACGCCGTCGACCAGTACAGCTCGTACTTCACCAACGCGATGCTGCTCGCCGTCGGTGCCTTCATCCTCTACCGCCTGTACCGGGTCGTCCGACGCCACGTCTCCGACGAGCCCGCCGCTTCTTGACCGATCGGTCAACTATGGTCCGTCGCCATGGCGGACCCGTCCCTGGAGTTCCCGAACTACTCCGAACAGACCGCCGAGGGCATGCTCGGCACCAACCCCATGCTCGAGGCGGGGCTCATGGGGTTCCTCGGCATCCGCCACTCGGGGTGCGGTGCGGGATGGATCGAGGCCGAGCTCGACGTGCGGGCCGACCTGCTCACGCCGTTCGGCACCGCCCACGGCGGCGTGGTGTCCGCGCTGGCGGACCACGTGCTCGGCTCGGTGATGTACCCGGTCATGGCGTCGGGTCAGTGGGCGGCCACCACCGAGTTCAAGCTCAACCTCCTGCGTCCGGTGCGCGACGGCGTGCTCCGGGCCCGGGCCGACATCATCTCGATGAGCCGCCGCACGGCCGTCGTTCGCATCGACGTCACCAACGACACCCCCGAGGGTGGCGCCCGCCTCGCAGCCGCAGCGCAGGGCACCGTCTCGATCCAGGACCCCCGATAGGGGAGAGGAGCACCCATGGAGCTGCACGTGATGGCCGGCGGACGCCGGCTGGACAAGGTCCAGGAGTTCGCCCGAGCGGTCGACGGGGCCGGCCTCGACGGCATCGTCTACGTCGAGTCGGGCCGCACCGCGTACCTGTCGGTCGCCGCAGCCGCGCTGGCCGCCCCTCGGCTGTCGCTCTCGACCGGGATCGCCGTGGCGTTCCCCCGCAGCCCGACCGTGACGGCGACCAACGCCTGGGAGCTGCAGGACATCACCGACGGGAAGTTCCGCCTCGGGCTCGGCACGCAGGTGCGGGCCCACATCGAGCGCCGCTACGGCGTGGACTTCGACCCGCCCGGCCCCCGCATGCGCGAGTACGTGCAGGCGGTGAAGGCGCTGTTCTCCTCGTTCCGGGGCCACGGCCTCGAGTTCGACGGCGAGTACCACGAGCTCTCGCTCATGCCCCAGATGTGGTCGCCCGGTCCGATCGACCACCCCGACCCCCCGGTCGACATCGCCGCGGTGGGCCCGTGGATGGTCCAGATGGCCGGTGCGGTGGCCGACGGCGTGCACGTGCACCCCTTCCACTCCCGCACCTACCTCGACGACAACCTGCTTCCCGGCCTCCGCGAGGGCGCCGACGACGCCGGCCGCACCTTCGACGACCTGACGCTGTCGGTGCCGGTGTTCACCGTCGTCGGCGACACCGAGGAGGAGCGGGCCCGCTGGCGCGAGCGCGCCAAGTTCCAGATCGCGTTCTACGGGTCGACGAAGAACTACGCCTTCATGTTCGACATGCTCGGCTTCGAGGGCACGTCCTCGGCGATCAACGACAAGCTCAAGGCCGGCGACATGGCCGGCATGGCCGCCCTCATCACCGATGACATGCTCGCCCACTTCGCCGTCGAGGCCGCATGGGACGACCTGGCCGACGTGCTGCGCACGAAGTACGACGGCATCGCCGACCGGCTGATCCTGTACTTCGCCGAGGAGATGCACCAGGGCGACCCGAGGTCGCTGGCCCGCATGGGTGAGGTCGCCGCCGCCCTGCACTGATCCGGGATTGCCCCTGAGCGGCCCCGGCCTGTGAGCATTGGGGGGTGAGCCCTGAAGACCCCGTCACCTCCTTCGCCGACCTCGGCCTGCGCGAGGAGCTCGTCGCCCGCCTCGTCGAGCTCGACTACGAAGAGCCCACCCCGATCCAGCGCGAGGCGATCCCTGTGCTCATCGAGGGCTCGGACCTGCTCGGCCAGGCCGCGACCGGCACGGGGAAGACGGCCGCCTTCGCGCTGCCGCTGCTCCACCGGCTCGGTGACGTGCCGGCGACCCGTCCCACCGCGCTGATCCTCGTGCCGACCCGCGAGCTGGCCATGCAGGTGCAGCAGGCGGTGTCCAACTACGGGCGCAGCCTCGGCGTGCGCGTCGTGGCCGTCTTCGGCGGCCAGCCGATCCAGCGCCAGCTCAAGTCGATCGAGCGGGGCGCGCACATCGTGGTCGCCACCCCCGGCCGGGCCATCGACCTCATCAACCGCCGGTCACTGAAGCTCGACGCCATCACCACCGTGGTGCTCGACGAAGCCGACGAGATGCTCGACATGGGCTTCACCGACGACATCGAGACGATCCTCGAGCACACCCCGAGCGAGCGCCAGACCGTGCTGTTCTCGGCCACGCTGCCCCGTCGCATCACCGCGATCGCCGAGCGCCACCAGCGGGATCCGAAGCGCATCACGATCAAGGCCGGCGACGTCGGCACCGACTCCGACCTGGTCCGCCAGACCGCCTACGTCGTCGACCGCCACCACAAGGCGGCCGCCCTCGGGCGCATCCTCGACGTGGAGGCGGCCACCTCGGCCATCGTGTTCTGCCGGACCCGGGCCGAGGTCGACGAGCTCACCGTCACCATGAACAGCCGGAACCACCGGGCCGAGGCCCTGCACGGCGGCATGGACCAGGAGCAGCGGGACCGGGTCATGGGTCGCCTGCGCGACGGCACGGCCGAGCTGCTGATCGCCACCGACGTGGCCGCCCGCGGCCTCGACGTGGACACCCTGACCCACGTCGTGAACTACGACGTACCCGCCGCGCCCGAGGCGTACGTGCACCGGATCGGGCGGGTCGGTCGCGCCGGGCGGACCGGCACTGCCATCACGCTCGTCGAGCCACGCCAGCGTCGCCTGCTCGAGAACATCGAGCGGCTGACCAAGCAGCGCCTGGAGGTGGCCCGGATCCCCAGCGTCGACGACCTCCGCGCCACCCAGATCGAGCGGACCGCCGAGGCGCTGGAGGCCGTGCTCGTCGCCGGCGACATCGACGAGTTCGGCGAGGTGCTCGAGGCGCTCGACGAGTTCGACGACCGCAGCATCGCCCTCGCCGCCATCAAGCTCCTCCGCGAAGCCGAGGGGTCGGTCGACGAGACCGAGATCCCCAGCGCGTCGATGAAGGGGCCCAAGGGCGGCAAGGGCGGCAAGGACAAGGGCAGCTGGGACAAGGGCGCCAAGGGCAAGCCCGCCGGTCGCAGCGACCGGGGCCGGCGCACCCCCGACGGCCCGACCGGCTCGGTGTACGTGAACCTCGGCTCCAAGGCCGGCGTGCGCCCTGCCGACCTGGTGGGGGCCATCGCCAACGAGGCGGGCATCCCCGGCCGCGAGGTGGGGCCGATCCGCATCGGCGACACCTACGCCGTCGTCGGCGTCCCCGAGGGCGCGGTGGAGGACGTCATCAAGGCGCTCAACAAGGGTTCGGTGCGGGGCAAGCCGGTGAAGGCCCGCCGCTTCGTCGAGTAGCGCCGAGCACCGCTCAGGTGGCGGTGCAGGCCATCAGCGCGAGCCCGGTCCGGCCCTCCGCCAGGTTCTGCAGGTAGCGAGGTCCCTTGGTCTGCAGGTCGTCGATGAACATCGCGGTGGACAGCGGCGTGTCGGGTGACGGCGCCGCCAGCATCTGGCGCATCATCGGCAGCATGACCGGCGTCGGGTCCTCGTCGACGTCGATGGTGAAGCCGCTGCCACGCAGCAGCGTGCGGAGCTCGTCGGCGGTGACGAGGTGGCTCTGGTGCGGTTCGGTCGCCCACGGGACGGGCAGGAGCAGCGAGCCACCGTCGCCGGCGACGACGTCGAAGAGGGCGAGGCGGCCGCCGGGCTCCAGGACACGACGGAGCTCGCGGTAGAGGCCGGCCCGGTCGGCGATGTTCATCGCCACGTGCTGGGTGAGGACGTGGTCGACGGACGCGTCCGGCAGGTCGATCCGGGTGATGTCGCCGACACGCAGGTCGACGAGGTTCTCCAGGCCGGTCCGGCGGTTCAGCAGGCGCCCGACCTCGACGAACTCCTCCGTGAGGTCGATCCCGATGACCCGGCACCCGTACCGGTCGGCCAGCAGCCGGGCCGGTCCGCCCAGCCCCGCACCTGCGTCGAGCACGAGGTCGTCGGCTGTCGGTGCCAGCAGCGCGGCCATGCGCTCGGTGGCCAGCAGGCCGCCGGTGTGGAAGTGGTCGAACCCGGCGAGCTGCTCGAGGGAGACCGCCCCGCCGTCGGGGGCGATGCGATCGAGCCCCGCCTGGACCTTGGCGAGGGCGCCCGAGCGCCCGTAGTGCTCCGCGACCGTCGCCATGCGCGGGATCATCGCACGCCGTGGGTCCGGCGTCGATGGCCGGGCCTCGTCGACCAGCCGGCCCGTCACTGCCAGGCGAACACCGGCTGCTCGTAGCCGTCGACCCGCTCGTGGACCCCTTCGATCGCCACCCGTCGGAACTGCAGGAGCACCGCGCCGGTGGGGGCGTGGATGAGGTCGCCCCCGATGGGCACCTGGACCACCGGGCGCTCCGATTCGGGGATGGTGACGAACCGGGGCGAGTCCGGACGGCACAGCTCGCGGAACGCGATCCGGTGGACGGAGGCGACCTCGTCGGGCTGCGGCTCCATCGCCGGGTCGGCGCCACCCCAGAGCACGACCGGCGTGATGACGTAGCCCGACCGGGTCGGGTAGTCGTCGAGGACGCCCAGCACCGCGGAGTCGGACAGGTCGAGGGCGAGCTCCTCCTGCAGCTCCCGACGGGCGGCGTCGATCGGTGTCTCGCCGGCGTCGAGGCGGCCGCCGGGGAGTGCCCACTGCCCGGCGTGGGCCCGCATCCGGCTGGCTCGTCGGGTGAGCAGCACCGCCGGCCCGCCGGCGGTGCCGGCCACGCTGCCGGTGAGCGCCATGTCCTCGGCCCCGGGGATGTCGGCGAGCAGCGTTGCGTCGATGCGCTCGTCGTCGACCCCGTGGAGGTCGGCGTCGCTGTCCACCACGACCACTGCCACGGCGGCGTGACGCCGCTCGCCGAGGTCGAAGCCGAGGCGGTCGTGCCGTCCCAGGTTGGTGCTGAGGTGGGCGCGGAGCGCGTCCCCGAAGTCGAGATCCACGGTGCGCACCGTATGGCCGGGGCTCAGCGGCTGCGCAGCACCAGCGGCAGCACCGGGCCGCTGCCGGCCTCCCGCAGCAGGTGGGCCGCCACCGTCAATGTCCAGCGGGAATCGCACTCGTCGTCCACCAGCAGCACCGGACCGTCGAGCAGGCCGCCCTCGGGCAGCTGGTCGGGGTCCACGGTGAAGCGCCCCCACACGTTGGCGACCTGGTGGGCGGAGTTGGCCTGGTCGGCCTGGAAGCCGCCGTCCTCGATGCGGACCAGGGCCGGGTGGACGGGCAGCTTGCCGAGCTGGCCGAGGCCCGAGCACAGCCGGTCGATGAGGCCCTGGCGCCGACGGGACGGCACCGGGCAGATCCAGCCCGGTCGCTGCTCCCAGTCCCAGCGCTTCAGCACGCCGGCGACGGCCCGGACCATGTCCTCGTGGAGCAGGCGATCCCCGGTGAGGACCTCGTCGATCATCGGCCCCCAGCCGCCGTCGCCCACCCGGCACAGCGCCCGACCCCACCGGGCCTGGGCGTCGGGCTTGATGCGGCCCTTGGGCTCGTCGAGCCCGGTCGGCCACTGGCGGCGGGGCTCGATGCCGACGTCGCCGGCACGCAGGTGCCGCCCGGCCTCGGCGACCAGCTCCGGGTCGAGGTCGGTGGTGCGGACGGTGCCGAGGCAGCGGTCGCAGCGGCCGCAGTCCTCGGCCTCGGCGTCGTCGAGCGCTTCGCGCAGGAACCGCAGCCGGCAGCCGGGACGGTCGGCGAAGGCCAGCATCTGCTCGGACTCCTCCCGCCGGAGCCGGCGGAGCCGCTCGGCCTTGTCGCGGTCGTAGGTCCAGCCCTCGTCGGCGAGCAGGTAGCCGCCCTTCACCGCCCGTATCGCGCCGTCGACCTCGAGGATCTTGAGCAGCGTTTGCAGCCGGCTGCGTCCGAGGTTCACGACGGACTCGAGCGTGGGCACCGATGTGGGTCGGGACGACGAGAGCTGCAGGAGCACCTCGTCGCAGGTGGACTCCGGCGGCAGGCTCACCTGCTCGAACCAACGCCACACGGCGGCGTCCTCGGTCGGGCGGGGGAGGGCGACGACCTCGGCTCGCTGGAGGGCACGGCCGGCGCGGCCGATCTGCTGGTAGTAGGCCACCGGCGTCGGTGGTAGGCCGAGGTGGACGCAGAACGCCAGGTCGCCCTTGTCGAAGCCCATGCCGAGCGCAGACGTCGCGACCAGTGCCTTCAGCTCGTTGGCCCGGAGCTGCTCCTCCAGCACGAGGCGCTGCTCGGGTTCGGTGCCGCCGGTGTAGGCCTCGCACGCGTGGCCCCGCAGCCGCAGCCACTCGGCGGTCTGGCCGGCCTGCTCCTGGGTGAGGCAGTAGACGATGCCGGAACCGGGCAGCTCGTCAAGGTGCTCGGACACCCAGGCCAGGCGGTGGGCGTCGTCGGGCAGGTCGACCACCGAGAGGTGCAGGGCTTCGCGATCCAGCGTGGTGCGCAGCACGAGCGCGTCCGACCCGAGCTGGGAGGCGACGTCGTCGGTGACCCGCTGGTTGGCGGTGGCGGTGGTGGCCAGCACCGGCGTCCACGACGGGAGCTCGTCGAGCAGGTGGCGCAGGCGCAGGTAGTCGGGGCGGAAGTCGTGGCCCCAGTCCGAGATGCAGTGGGCCTCGTCGCACACGAGCGCCATCGGCTGCTCGAGCAGCAGGTGGAAGACCCGCTCTCGGAAGCCCTGGTTGGCCAGCCGCTCCGGGGAGATCAGCAGGAGGTCCACGGCGTCCGACGTGATGGCAGCCTCGATGCGGTCCCACTCGTCGGTGTTGGACGAGTTGATCGTCTCGGCGACGAGGCCGAGCCGCTGGGCGGCAGCGACCTGGTCTCGCATGAGGGCGAGCAGCGGCGACACCACGACGGTGGGCCCCCACCCGCGGTCGCGCAGCATGCGGGTGGCGGAGAAGTACACGGCCGACTTGCCGAACCCGGTGCGGGCCACCAGCAGCGTGCGCCGGCCGTCGGCCACCACGGCCTGCACGGCGGCGACCTGCTCGGGCCGGGGCACGGCGTCGGGTCCGGCGAGGGCGCGGACGTGCTCGGTCAGCTCGGCCTCGACCTCGGCGGTCGTGGGGCGTGGGGGAGCGGTGAGGGCCACGGAGGCGAACCTAACGACGCCCACCGACAGCAACGCGATGAGACCTGAGCAGATCGTCAGGTGGGGACCCAGATCAGCGCCAGCTGGCGGACGTCGATGTCGTTCTTCTCCAGCCCGACCTCGACCTCCTCGACCTGATCGGCGACGTCGGCCCACCCAGCCTCGATCTCGGCGAGCTCGTCGACCAGCTCGGCCTCCAGGTCGGCCAGCTCCACCGTCTTGGCCTCGACGCCGGCGAGGGCGGTCTCGAGGCGCTGCCCGGCCGCCGAGGTCTGCTTCCGGCGGGACGAGACGCCCTTCACCTTGGACACGATCGAGCGGGCCGAGCGACGCCCGCCGAGGAAGGAGCCGAGCAGGTCGCCGGCGGCGGAGATCAGCTCGTGCTGCTTGGCGTCGCCGGCGCGGGCCTCGAGCTCGGCGACCCGGGTCTGCTCCCGGTCGATGGCCTTGCGGATGGTGCCCATGCGTCGCTCGAGCTTGGCCCGGACCTTCGCGGCGTCGGCCTCGGCGGCCTCCTCGCCCGCGGCCCGGCAGCGGACGGCGAAGTCCTCCGCCGACTCGCCGGGCCGGGACCACAGCTTCAGCTCGGCGTTGCGCAGCACGGTGACCGTGCGCTCGGCGTGGAGGTGGTCGACCACCGCCTTCCGGGCATCCCGGAACCAGGTCGACGTGCCGATCGGCGCCGCCGGCAGCTCGTAGACGGCCGGCGTGGGGGCGGTCTCGCGCAGGTCCCGGTCGTCGTAGTCGACGGTGACGAGCTCGGCGGGGTCCAGGTGCTCGCCGAGCCCGACGAGGACGCACTCGAACTCCTCGGTGTGGCGCAGGTCGGCCTTGGTCTCGTCGAACAGCAGGTTGATCCGGACGGCCAGCCCGGCACGGTGGCGGGGGGAGGTCGGATCGCCGCCGACCTCCGGGAGCCACGGCGCGGCGGGGTCGACCCAACGGACGGGCACGCCGTCGGCGACCGCCGGCGGCACCGGGGTCTCGTCCTCGCCGACCTCCACCGCCCGCTGCTCGACGGGCGTGGCGCTGGCCGTGGACGTGGTCGTCGCCGCCGACGCCGGTGCGGTGGCGGCCTGGCCCGGGAGGGCGCCGACCTGGTCCTTGGTGAGCGGCCCGGCCAGGTAGTCGAGGGCCCAACGGGTGGTGAAGAC
Organism: Salinilacustrithrix flava; assembly: GCA_024128875.1. Classification (GTDB taxonomy): domain Bacteria; phylum Actinomycetota; class Acidimicrobiia; order Acidimicrobiales; family Salinilacustritrichaceae; genus Salinilacustrithrix; species Salinilacustrithrix flava. The sequence goes on along the minus strand of JAMYFF010000005.1, from coordinate 183,081 downwards.
CGAGGGGGCCGACGCCTTGGTCGAGTGGAGGACGAACTCCCGTTTGCCGAGCCCGGCGATCGTGGCCCGCAGCTGCTCGACGTCGACGGACCCGGATGCCGCCTGCAGGCCGTCGCGCAGGCGGTCCACGTCGCGCTCGGTCTGGAGCCGGCCGATCATCCAGGTACCGGCGTTCGAGATGGCCTTGTAGTCGAGGTCGACCGGGTTCTGGGTGGAGAGCACCATGCCGACACCGAACGCCCGGGCCTGCTTGAGGATGGTGAGGATGGGCTTCTTCGCCGGCGGGGCGGCCGACGGTGGCACGTAGCCGAAGACCTCGTCCATGTAGACGAGGGCCCGGAGGTCCGGCGTGCCCGACTGGCCGCGCATCCAGGTGACGAGCTTGGACAGGACCAGCGTGACGACGAACTGGCGCTCCTCCTCGGACAGGTGCGCGAGGTAGATGACCGAGCACGCGGCCCGGCCGTCCTCGGTCGACAGCATCGAGCCGATGTCGATGGGCACACCCTGGGACCAGGCAGCGAAGGACGGGGACGCGAGCAACCCGTTGAGCTGCATGGCGAGCGCCGTGCGGTCGTCGGGCGGGTAGAAGGAGTCGAGGTCGAGCACGCCGAGCTTGCGGATGGGCGGGTCCTGCACCTGGTGGACCAGCTGGCCGAGGTCGAGGTCCTCCCCGGTCGACCACGCCCGCTGCACCAGGTTCGAGAGCAGGATGTGCTCCCGGGACGAGAGCGGGTCGGCGTCGATGCCCACCATCGACAGCAAGCCGCTGACCAGGCCGTCGATCTCGTCGGCCCGGGCTTCCTCGTCTGCTCCCGGGGGCGCGGACAGGGACCCGACCAGGTCCATTGCGACCCCGGCCGTCGATCCCGGCGTGTAGACGGTGACGTCGCTGCGCCCCTCGAGCTCGGCGACGTGGGTGCCGTCGAGGCCCCAGCCCGCCAGGCCCTCCCGCCACGTCGTCGCCGTCGCCGCGGCATCCGCGCCGGGCGCGACCCATGGCGCGAACTCCTCGGTGGACAGGCCGGGGAAGCGCAGGGCGAGGTTGGTCATGTCGCCCTTGGGATCGAGGACGAGGGTGGGGATGCCGGCCCGCAGCGCCTCCTCGAGCAGCACCACGCCGAGCCCGGTCTTGCCCGAGCCGGTCATGCCGACGATCACGCCGTGGGTCGTCAGGTCCGATGCGTCGATGGACAGGGGCGTGCCGGTGCGCTCGTGCTCGGCGGGGTCGATCGTCTCGCCCAGGGTCAGCTCGGCCTCCATGGCGGGAACCTACCGGTGGCCGGAGATGGGTGTGTCGCTGTCAGGGCCCGTCGCTACGGTGCGCGCCGTGACCCTCTTCCAGGTGACCCCCGAAGAGATCCGGATCGCGTGCGAGGTCGAGACCGCCGAAGAGGCCGGCCTCGTGTGCCGCAACGTCTACACGTGGACCGAGAACGACCTCCTCGCCCGGGTGGCCGACTGGCTCGCCACCGTGCCGCTCCGGATCCTGATCATCTTCGTGATCGCGTGGGTCGTGAACCGCCTGGTGCGCAAGTCCATCGGCTCCTTCGTGGCGAACATGACCGACGAGGAAGGCCAAGAGGCTCGCAGCCGGCTGCGCAAGTACACGCCGAGGCCGCTGCAGTCCACCATCGCCGTGCAACCGCTGCGGGCCGCCTCCCGGGCCCAGACCATCGGCCTGGTCCTGAAGAGCACGGCGAGCATCGTCATCTACTCGATCGCCGTCATCACCGCCCTGGCCGAGGTCGGCATCAACCTGGCGCCGCTCATCGCCGGCGCCGGCATCGTGGGCGTCGCCCTCGGCTTCGGTGCCCAGTCACTGGTGAAGGACTTCCTCTCCGGCCTGTTCATGCTGGCCGAGGACCAGTACGGCGTGGGCGACGTCATCGACGTGGGCGAGGCCATCGGCACCGTCGAGGTCGTGAACCTGCGCACCACCAAGCTGCGAGGGGTCGACGGCACGGTCTGGCACGTGCCGAACGGCGAGATCCGTCGGGTCGGCAACATGTCCCAGCAGTGGGCGCGTGCCCTGCTCGACGTGGAGGTCGCCTACTCCACGGACCTCGGCAAGGCCGAGCAGGTCGTGAAGGAGGTCGCCGACGAGCTGTGGCGCGAGGACACCTGGCGCGTCGACATCCTCGAGGAGCCCGAGATCTGGGGCATCCAGACCCTCGGTGCCAGCGGCATCGCCATCCGCCTGGTCGTCAAGACCCAGCCCGGTCGCCAGTGGGCGGTGAGCCGCGAGCTGAACCGCCGCATCAAGGACCGCTTCGACGAGGAGGGCATCGAGATCCCCTTCCCCCAGCAGGTCATGTGGGTGCGGCGCGAAGCGGGTTCCTCCACCGACAGCGACGGCGGCCCCCTCGAGGACGGCTCGGAGGGCGCCGGCGACGAGGCCGGCGCCCCGAGCGCTTGACCAGCAGGCCCGTCCGGGCCCGCGCGCTGGAGGCCACCGCCAGCCTGAACCCCGGGGCGTTCTCGGTGGCCGACTGGGGCCTGTTCGTCAGCATCGCCCTGATCTGGGGTTCGTCGTTCATGTTCATCGCCATCGCGCTGGACTCGGTCGAGCCCGGGCTCATCACCTGGGGTCGTGTGGCGTTGGGTGCCGCCGTGCTCAACGTGGTGCCCAAGGCCCGCACCCGGCTCGACCCCGAGGACCGCTTCCGCATGGTGCTGCTGTCGCTGCTGTGGGTCGGCATCCCCTTCACGCTGTTCCCGTTGGCCGAGCAGCACATCTCCTCCGCGGTCACCGGCATGCTCAACGGCTCCATGCCGATCTTCGCCGCCCTGGTCGCCGGCGTGCTCCTGCGCACGCAGCCCGGTCCGACGCAGGCCGCCGGCCTCGTCGTCGGCCTCGCCGGCACGATGGCGGTGTCGTTGGACCAGCTCGGGGAGGGGGACAACGCGTGGATCGGTGTGCTCATGGCCCTCGGCGCCACCGTCTGCTACGGCTTCGCCATCAACATCGCCGCCCCGCTCCAGCGCCGCTACGGATCGCTGGCCGTGATGGCCCGGATGCTCGCCTTGGCCACGCTGTGGACCGCGCCGTTCGGCCTGTGGTCGATCCCGGGGTCGTCGTTCGAGCTCGGCCCGGCGCTGTCAGTGGCCTTCATCGGTGCCGTCGGCACGGGCATCGCCTTCGTGATCATGGCCACGCTCGTCGGATCGGTGGGCTCGACGCGGGCGTCGATGGCCACGTACCTGATCCCGGTCGTGGCCATGGTCCTCGGGGTGCTGGTGCGCGACGACCGCGTCGGCATCATCGCCGTCGTCGGCGTGGTGCTCGTGGTCGTCGGCGCCTACTTCGCGTCCCGGCCGGAGCGTGCGGCGCCCCCGGCCCCCATCGCCATCCGCGAGCCCACCTGATCCACCCTCGGGGGGGAACTGGCAGTGCCGGTGTAGCGCCTGGTCAGGCTCGGAGCGACACGAGGTACTGGCCGCCGCCCTCGTCCACCTCGGTGGTGGCGCCCAGGTTCGGTGCCAGGCGTCCGATCCGGTCGGCCAGCCACTCGGCGGCGGCGTCAGCATCCTCGGCGGTGGGACAGCGGGCCATGACCTCCCGGCCACCCTTGCGCTCCAGGCGCTCGACCGCGGTGAGGATGACGGCCGGATCCACGACGAAGAGGTGCTCGGGCCACGGCACCACCGGGTCCTTGGCGCCCTTGCCGGTGTTGCAGCCCCGGTGGGCCAGGCGCTCCTGACCGCCGACGCCCTTCTTCTTCGCCTTCGCCTTGGTCGTGCGCAGGTCGATGCTCGGGCCCCGGGCGTCGTTCACCGACATGTCGGGGTCCACCGGCTCGTCGCAGAGCCAGCACCGCCACCCGTCCTGCTCGGCGACCTCGTCGAGGCGGCTCATGGGAACGGGACGGGGGAGGGGGCCACGGCCGCACCGTAAGGCACCGGCCGATCCCGGTCCCGGCCAGGAGCGCCGGTCACGAGCGGCGAACGTGGACGCTGGCGTTGTGGCGCATGAGCGCGGCGGCGTACTCGGGGTGGGCGCGGGTGACCGTGACCCAGCGGCCGGAGCCGTCCAGCTCCAGGTCGATCCAGCGGAACGGCGCCGCGATGCTCGCCCCGAGCCACACCACCACGCCCACGCCGACGAGCGCGCTGACCGCCACGATCGCCGGGGTTCCGATGCCGCCGCCGTCCCAGACGACCGCCCCGATCCAGGCCACCATGGCGAGACCCGCGGCGATGATGGCTCGCTGCGACGTCGCCACCGCGGCGTTGTAGCGGTCGAGCGCCTCGGCGGAGATGGGCAGCACGCCGGACACCCGGTTCGGTCGACGGGCCATCGCCGCCAGCACCACCAGCGCGATCCAGCCGACCGGGCCGAACAGCACCAGGATCATCCACCACCCCTGGAACCCGCCCTCGCTCGATGACACCCGCACCCAGTGGTCGGTCGGCTCGCCGGTGATGGCGCACACGGCCGGCCCGGCACCGACCGCCAGGTCGTCCACGTGGATCAGCGCCGAGGTGTGCGAACGATGCCGGCCCCGGAGGAGGGAGAGGCCGGCCACGACCGCGACCGCGACGAGCGCCAGCACCATCACCACCATGGCCATGACCGTACCGCTGCCATCCGTGCCGTACCCGGGAGTCGCCGGGGGCGGGCGCCGATACCGTCGGCCCATGGCCTCCGAATCCCGCACCGAGACCGACTCCATGGGTGGCATCGACGTCGCCGCCGACCGCTACTGGGGTGCCCAGACCCAGCGCAGCATCGGCAACTTCCCGATCGGCCGTGACCGCTTCGTGTGGGGCCGACCGATCATCGAGGCGTTCGGCCTGGTGAAGTGGGCTGGCGCTCGGGCCAACACCCAGCTGGGTGAGCTCGACGAGGAGATCTCCGAGCTGGTCCAGCGGGCCGCCGACGAGGTCATCGCCGGCGACCTCGACGACCACTTCCCCCTCGTCGTGTGGCAGACAGGCTCGGGCACGCAGTCGAACATGAACGCCAACGAGGTCATCTCCAATCGGGCCATCGAGATGGCCGGCGGGGAGATCGGGTCGAAGGCGCCCGTGCACCCGAACGACCACGTCAACCGGGGCCAGTCGAGCAACGACACCTTCCCGACGGCCATGCACATCGCGATCGTGCTCGAGCTGCACCGCCAGCTCTACCCCGGGGTGCTGGCCTTGCGGGACACGTTGCGGGACAAGGCGGTGGAGTTCGCCGACGTGGTCAAGGTCGGGCGCACGCACCTGCAGGACGCCACCCCCATCACGATGGGTCAGGAGATCGGCGGCTGGGTCCACCAGATCGACTGGGCCCTCGAGCAGGTGCGGCGCAGCGAGGAGGGCCTGCTCGAGCTGGCCATCGGTGGCACGGCCGTGGGCACCGGGCTCAACGCCCACCCCCGCTTCGGCGCGGTCGCCGCTGCTGAGCTGGCCGAGCGCACCGGGCACGAGTTCCGGGTGGCCGGCAACCGCTTCGCCGCGCTCTCCGCCCACGATGCGCTGGTCGCCACCAGCGGCGCGCTGCGCACCCTCGCCGGCGCGCTGATGAAGATCGCCAACGACATCCGCTGGGAGGCATCCGGCCCCCGCAACGGCATCGGCGAGCTGCGCATCCCGGCGAACGAACCGGGCTCGAGCATCATGCCCGGCAAGGTGAACCCGACCCAGTCCGAGGCGCTCACGATGGTCGCCGTCCAGGTCTTCGGCAACGACGCCGCCGTCGCCTTCGGCGGGTCGCAGGGCAACTTCCAGCTCAACGTGTTCAAGCCGGTGATGGCTCACAACGTGCTCGAGAGCATCGCCCTGCTCGGCGACGCCAGCGCCTCCTTCGAGGAGCACTGCGCGCGCGGGCTCGAGCCCGACCACGACCGGATCCGGCACAACCTCGAGCAGAACCTCATGGTCGTCACCGCGCTCAACCCACACATCGGCTACGACAAGGGCGCAGAGATCGCCAAGAAGGCCCACGCCGAGGGCACCACGCTGCGGGACGCCGCCATCGCCTCCGGCCACCTCACCGCCGAGCAGTTCGACGAGTGGGTCGACCCGATGTCGATGACCCGCGCCGACTGATCAGCGCAGAGCTACAGCAGCTCGTACTCCGGGGCGTCCTTCTTGGCCGCCTCGGGGGGCAGTCCGCACTGCAGGACCGGGTAGCGGCGCCGGATGCCGACCCGTGCCGTGCGCTCGCCGGCACCGGTGGCCCCGTCCCAGCGGAGCGTGACGGTGGCGGACGTGCCGTCCGGTGCGACGTCCACGTCGGCCTCGAGGTGGTCGACGTCGAAGGCAGCCCAGCCGAGCTCTGACAGGCCCACGGCTTCGACGACCTGGGCCCAGGGGGAGAGCCCGACGTGGCCGCGGTAGTGGTCCCGGGCGTCGATGGGATGGAGGGTCCGGTCGACGATCCCGGTGAGCGCCTCGACGTCGAGGAAGGCCCAGACCCGGCCGTCGGGCATCGAGAGGGCGGTCGGGGCGAAGCGGTGGCCGCCGAGGTGGCTGGTCCGGCGGATGCGGACCCCGGGCAGCGCGGCCCGGGCCTCGACCGCCAGGCGGGTCCCGGATCCACCGCAGCACCGGTCGCGAGCCCCGTGTCCGCACACGAGGATCTCGTCGGGAGCGTCCTCGCCGGGCACGTCGGGGTCACCGCCGGCGGCGATGGCCGCCAGGGCGTCGGGCACGTCGGTCGCAGGGATCAGCCAGTCCGTGCCGGTGAAGCGAGCGCCATCCGCGGTCCAGCGGGTGACGAGCACCGTGCCGTCGGGGCGGGCGACATCGGGCACGATCGTCTGGATGCGGGTGCCAGCGGGCGCGTCGAGGGCCGCGATCCACGGGTGATCGGCGACGTCGGGCGGCCACGGCAGGGGAACCTCGACGGTGATCAGGCAGTCGAGCTCCACGGCGGAGCCGATCGGGTCGACGCCTTGGTCCAGGGTCCACGGCGCGCAACGCAGCTCGAGGGGTCCGTCGACGGAGGGGGTCACCTCTGCAGTATGCCGAGGACGGACGCGCCCGCCGCGGGCCCAGGGCGCACCCGACCGGGGGCGGGCAGTCCGGTCGGATGCGCCCTCGACCCGCGGCCGAGGTAGGTGCGCTGGATCAGGCGGCGCGCCGACGTCCGCCACGGACGCTGCGCACGATGAGGAGGAGGACGATGGACCCGATGATCGATCCGAAGATGCCGCCCATCTGGACGGCACCGTCGTCGAGGTCCGCGCCGAAGATCAGGTAGCCGAGGAAGCCGCCGACGAAGGAACCGGCGACGCCGAGCGCCCAGGTGCCGACGATGCCCATCGGGTCGGGGCCGGGGACGAGCAGGCGGGCGATGGCTCCGAAGATGATCCCGAAGAAGAAGAGCACGAGCAGGAACCAGAGCATGGCGGTCCCTTCCCCTCGCCGGGCGCGGCCAGACCCGGACGAGACCGGTGTCACCGCAACGTCAGCACTGCCAGTTCGAGAGGGGTCAGGTGGCGAAGCGGGCGACGATCTCGAGGACGTCGTCGCCGTAGCTGTCGAGCTTGGAGGGGCCGACGCCCTTGATGCGGCTGAGGGCCCGGAGGTCGGCCGGGCGGGCCTTGGCGATGTCCTTCAACGGGGCGTCGCCGAAGATGATGAAGGCGGGTCCGCCCTGTCGCTTGGCCACCTCGCTGCGCCAGCGACGCAGCTCCTCGAAGAGGACCAGGTCCTCGCCCTCGAGGTCCGGCTCGGCGGCCTTGGTCGACTTCGTCGCCTTCCCGGTGCCGGCCAGGCGTCCGCCCGTGCCCGCCCCGGCCCGGGCCGTTCGCCGGGGGGCCTGCTTGGTGGCGGTGCCGTCGAGCTCGGCGAGGAACGGGCTGGGGCGGTCGTCGTCGGCGAGCACGGTGACCGCCTCGATGCCACGGGTGATGGCGACGTGGAAGACGCGGCGCTCCTCCTCGACGTCCTCGGCGAGCCGGTGGGGGAAGATGCCGGCGTCGGCGCCGAACACGACGACGTGGGGCCACTCCCGGCCCTTCACCCGGTGGACGGTGGACAGGGTGACGCCGGCCGCGGCCTCGGCGGTGGGGTCGCCGGCGGCGGCGCGAGGACCGTCGAGGGCCCGCCGCAACCAGGCCTCGAACTGGTCGGGGTCGGGCTGCAGATCGGCCACCTGCAGGAGCGCGTCGAGGTCGTCGAGGTGGGAGGACCCCTCGGCGCCCGGTCGGCCGTCGAGCAGCTCCATCGCCCCGCCGAGCCCGATGTCGTCGCGGATGGCCTGGAGGATCTCCCGGGTGGTGGCCCCCCGGGCGAGATCGCCGAGGCGGTCGATGTCGGCCGCGAGGTCCAGGAGCTTGTCGGCGACCCGGGCGTCGTCGATGCGCTCGGCGGCCTTGGCGACCTCGTGGCCCGAGCGGCAGCGACCGAGCCACTTGTCGATCCAGTTGGGGAAGCCGCGGCTGGGCCGGCGGCGGATCTCGGTGAGGTCGGCCGAGGCGATCGACCCGGGATCGGTCGCCACCCGCAGCCAGGCGAGGGCGGCCCGCAGCCCGACCCGCTGGAGCACGTCGCGTCGCAGCACGGACGCGATGGGGATGCCGGCGCCGTGCAGGGCAACGTGGGGTGCCAGCAGGAGGGAGTTCGTGCGCGTCAGCACGGCGACCTGACCCGGGTCGCCGGCGGCCTCCACGGCGGCACGGACGACCTCGACGACCCGGTTCGCTCCGTCCTGGGGCGGGTGGAGGGTGACGGTGAGGGCCTCGCCCGGACCGGCCGGACGGGCTGCAGTGATCGTCTTGGCGACCCGCTCGTCGTTGTAGCCGAGCAGGTGGCGGGCGGCGTCGACCACCGCAGGTGGGCAGCGGTAGTTGACCTCGAGCGCGTGCTCGTGGGCGCCGGGGAACAGCTCGGCGAACCGGAGCAGGAACTGCGGGCTCGCACCAGCATGGCCGTAGATCACCTGGTCGTCGTCGCCCACGCCGAAGACGTCGTAGGTGGGGGCGGCCAGCAGCCGCAGGAGCAGCACGTGGGCCGGGGTCAGGTCCTGGAACTCGTCGACCAGCAGGTGCCGGTGGCGGTTCTGCTCCCGCCGGCGGAACTCGCCGTCGGACAGCAGCAGCTCCACGGCGTGGATGATCTGCTCGTCGAAGTCGAGCACCGAGTCCCGGCGCAGCCCCTCCCGGTAGGGGCCGACGGCGGCGGCGAGGCCGGGCGCATCGGCCTCGAGCTCCACCTCGTCGGGGTCGCGCAGGCCGAGGCGGATGACCGAGAGCCCCTCGAGGTACGGCGCCATCGGGTCGGTGTTGAGGCGGTGCTGGAGCTTGGGGAGGTGGGGTTCGAGGCGACGGCGCACCTCGCGCTCGTCCAGCATCTGGGGGCGGCGGCCGGCGTGGCGGCCGATGAGCTCGTAGCCCAGCGCGTTCAGCGTCTGGATGCGGGCGCCGAGGCCGGCGGTGCGCCCTGCCATCTCCTCCTGGGCCTTGCGGTTGTAGGCGACGGCGAGGAGCAGGTCGCGCTCGTGGCCGCGGTCGGCGAGCAGGTGCCGCAGCCGCTCGGTGAGGACCCGGGTCTTGCCCGAGCCGGCGGGGGCGATGATGCGGGCCGGCCCGCCGCGGTGGGCGACCGCCGCCAGCTGGTCGGGTGCCAGCTCGGCGCTGGGCGCGACCCACGCCGGCACGGGGCGGAGGTGGCCGGCGTCGACGGACTCGGCCCGGACGAGCAGGGCGGGTGCGAGGGTGGCGGGATCGACGTCGTCCGGCGGACCGCCGTCGATCCACACGACCGTGCCGTCGGCCAGCACGACGTCGCCCTCGACGGGGTCGTGCCCGTCGGGCAGCTCGTCGGCGGCGGTGCCCTCGATGCGGGCGGCCTTGCGGCCCCACCACCACACGACCTCGTCGCCCCGGGCGTCGTAGCTGTTGTGCCAGACGAGGAAGTGGAGGCGGTCGAGCCACGGCTCGAAGGTGGGGGACAGCTCCCACGGGACGTCGGTGTGGGAGACCGGACGGCGGAACCGGACCGGGTCCACCCGCAGGTCGACCACGACCCGCTCCCGGCCCGCCCAGGCGGCGTGGAGGCGCTCGACGACGGCAGCGGGCCGGGCCAGCGCCTCCTCGTCGACGATGACGACGGGCACCCCGGCCCACGACGCCGGAGGTTCTGCGCCGTCGGCCACCACGACGCCGCGGGCGAGCTGATCGGGTCCGGCGTGCATCGGAACGATGGTAGGGATGGCCACTGACGGCCACGTTACGGCGTCCGTCCGCTGGGTGAACAGAAGTTCGATTCTCTAGTTGTTGCTAGATGAATGGGACCTTGGTCCCCGTGCTGGGGGTACTTGTCCTCGCCGCTGCCGCCCCTCCCAGGCCCCAGCATGTTCCCAACACCCCTTTCCCGAGGAGCTCGAGATGAGCATCGAACTGCAAGAACAAGGACACGAGAAGACCGCCAAGCGTGACGGATGGCTGGTGCTGGTGGCGACGTTCAGCGCCCTGGCCATGATCGTCATGCTCTTCGCCGCCGGCGTCGCCGTGCGCGGCGGCGACGACGGCGGTGGCGGAGGTGCCCCGGTTGCGACCGAGGCCGTCGACGTCAGCCTCGGCGACCTGTTCGTCGAGCCGTCGAGCCTGACCATGCCGGCCGGCGCCACCCTGACGCTCAACGTCACCAACGACGGCGCCATGCCCCACGACCTCAAGGTCGGCGGCACGGACGGCACGGCGATGCTCGATCCCGGCCAGTCCGAGACGATCACCATCGGCCCGTTCGACGCCTCCACCGAGGCCTGGTGCACCGTGCCCGGGCACCGTGAGGCCGGCATGAACATGATGATCACCGTCGAGGGCGAGGCCGGTGGTGACGCCGACGTGGCTGCCGGCGACAGCCACGGCGCCAGCGTCGAGGGTGCGGCCCTCGGCGGCGCCCAGATCGACTTCAACGCCGCCCCCGAGGGCGACTGGCAGCCCTTCGATCCCACGCTGGAGCCCGCGCCCGGCGGCACCGAGCACGAGATCAACTGGTCGATGACCGAGGAGGTCATGGAGATCGCCCCCGGCGTCACCCAGGAGGTCTGGACCTTCGACGGCCAGGTGCCCGGCCCGACCCTGCGGGGCAAGGTCGGCGACATCTTCACCGTCACCATCACCAACGACGGCGAGATGGGCCACTCCCTCGACTTCCACGCCAGCAAGGTCGCCTGGAACGACGAGATGCGCACCATCCAGCCCGGCGAGTCGCTCGTCTACCAGTTCGAGGCCAAGCACGCCGGTGCGTGGATGTACCACTGCGGCACCGCCCCGACGCTGCACCACATCGGCAACGGCATGCACGGCGCCGTCGTGATCGACCCGCCGGACCTGGCCCCGGTCGACCACGAGTACATCTTCGTCCAGCACGAGTACTACACGGGCGAAGAGGGCGAGCCCGGCGACCTGGGCAAGATGCAGCGCGACGAGTGGGACGCCGTGGTCTTCAACGGCTACGTCAACCAGTACGTCCACGCTCCCATCGACGGCATCGAGGTCGGCGAGCGGGTGCGGGCCTGGATCGTCGACAACGGCCCCTCGGAGAACAGCTCCTGGCACATCGTCGGGACGATCTTCGACACCGTCTACAAGGAGGGCGCCTACAACCTCCGGCCCGGTGACGGCGGCCAGGGCGGCTCCCAGGCGCTGGACCTGCAACCGGCCCAGGGTGGCTTCGTCGAGTTCACCTTCGACGAGGACGGCGCCTACCCGTTCGTGACCCACAAGTTCTCGAACGCCGGCAAGGGCGCCATGGGCATCTTCGCCGTCGGCGACGTCGACCTCGAGGGCCTGGGCGGGCACTGAACCTCGGGAGGGTGCTGCGGCCCCGGCACCGCTTCGGCGGTGACCGGGGCCGTCGCGCGCCCGCCTACAGGTCGGTGAACTCGATCCGCAGCGCGTCGGTCGGCGGGTCGGAGATCTCCGGGTAGCCGCCGGCCTCGGGGTAGCCCGCCGCGGTGATCGACCCGCCCAGCGTGACCTCGATGTAGTCGGCGAGGGCCTGCTGGTAGGTGACGCCCACCGAGGTGAACTCGTCGAGGCCGAGGGTGCTGAACGGGTAGCCGTCACCGTCCTGCGCGGGCAGGAAGTTGATGGTCACCAGGCTGAAGCCGTCGGCGAGCGGGGCGCCGTCGGCCGTGCGGATGTTCGACACCCGGCTCCCGATCGCGGCGTCCCGGTCCACCTCCACCCGCAGGTTGCCGAGCTGGGCGAACTGCCCGGCTGCTGTGTCCGTCGCGGCGTACCCGTGCTCCAGCAACGTGTCCAGCTGGGCCACGGTGACGTCTTCGATCACCACGACGAAGTTCGAGAACGGCGCGATGTCGAAGGTGTCGAGGAGGGTGATGTCCCCGGCGCCGATGATCGAGTCGTTCCGGATCCCGCCGCCGTTGGTGAAGGCGACCATCGTGGCGGTCTCGTCCAGACCGAAGCTGGCCGCCTCGGCCTGGGCCGTGGCGATGAAGGAGTCCGTCAGCAGGTCGCCGACGTTGGTCTCCTGGGTGCGGATGTGGACCCGGGCGCCGTCGAGGGCGACGGCGCTGGTGCCGATGATCGTCGTGGCCAGGTCCTCCAGGTAGTTGGCCACCGGCTCGACCACGTGCTCGAGGATGAAGGCGTCCCGGGCCACGGCGTCGGGCATGCTGTCGCCGGCGACCCGCACCATGCGGGAGAGCCGCTCGTCGACGCCGAGCAGGTCACCCGAAGCATCGAAGCGGGTCACGAGGCGGCCCACGTACTTGTAGTTGCCGGACGTGGTGACGACCGGGACGTCCGAGCCGGGGGCGTAGGTCGGGTAGCTGGTGGCCACCGCCGTCTCGTCGCCGGGCACCAGCAGCTCGCCGGGGGTGGCCAGCACCTCGTCGCCGCCGCCGGCGACCACGATGTCGACGTCGTCGAGCAGCGGCACCAGCTCGGTGTCGTTCTGCAGGTCCTGGAGGTGGCTGATCACGACGATGATGTCGGCGCCGTCGTCGGCGATGAGGGCGTCGGCCTCGTCGTTGATGATGTCGGCGACCGCGGGCACGTCGGTCGTGCCGTCGGCGGCGACGCCGCTGATCACGATGTCCGGTCCCGGTGAGCTGATCTGGCGCAGGTTCGGCGGGGTGATGCCGATCACACCGATCGTGTGGCCGCCGAGCTCGACGGTGGTCGACGGTGCGACCTTGCCGGCATCGACCTGGGCCTGGATGTCGGGCTGGGCCGAGAAGTCGAGGTTGGCTGACAGGAACACGGCGTCGTCGGTGTCCTCGAGGCCCTCGATGAGGTCGGCGGTGACCTCGGGACCGAAGTCGAAGTCGTGGTTGCCGAGGTCGATGGCGTCGTAGTTCAGGTAGTCCAGGAGGATGGAGTCGTAGAACGGGACGCCGTGGTCCTGGCTGGCGTTGAACTCGGGACCGGCGAGGAAGTTGTCGCCGGAGGTCACCCGCAGCACGGCGCTGTCGGCGCAGTCGTCGCGGTCCAGCTGGCCACGCGCGACCTCGGTGAGGAACCGGGTGGCGAACCGGTCGGCTCCACCGAAGGACTCGAGGCCTGATCCGGCGTCGAGCACCTGGGACTCACCGTCGTTGTTGTGCAGGACGGTGAGGCACAGGTCGGCAGCGGGCAGCGCCGGGTCGGCCACCAGGGCCTCGACTGCGTCGAGGCCGGCCGGGGTGATGGCGGCGGTGCCGCCGACGACCACGACGTCGGTGAGCAGGTCCCAGCTGGCCGGGATGCGGGCGGCGCTGGCCGCGCCGGACACATCCGGCGGCACCAGCAGGGCGGGCGCCGCGGCATCGGCGGCGGCCGGACCCATGGCCAGGGCGTCGGGGAACCGTGCACCGGTGGCGAGCCACTTGGCGGTCGGGTCCATGCCCCGGGTGACGGACTCGTCGTAGACGGCGCCGCTGGTGGCGTAGCGGTCGGCGCCGGCGAGGCGACGCACGCTCGGGCCGTCCTCGCCGTCCTCACCCGTCAGCTGGGCCTCCACCTCCGTGGAGATCGCCGCCGTACCACCGACGAGCACGAGCTCGTCCGGATCGAGGATGGTGAGCGCGCCCTCGATCGCGGCGGGGACCTCGTCGGTGGCGACCGGGATGATCGGTGCACCGAGGAACGTGGCGTAGGCGCCGACGCTCACCGCGTCGGGCCAGGCCCGCCGGGGGTCGGTGTCGTAGCCCTCGACCACGAAGATGGTCCCGCCGGTGTCGCCCTGGACGACCACGCCGGCGACGGCGGATGCCGTGTCGAAGCGCGTGGCGCCGTCGTAGCGCACGACGTCGAGGCCGGCGCCGGTGAGGGTGGCCTCGGCGGCGGCGGAGATGGCCGCGGTGCCGCCGAGGAGGTGCACGGTGCCGGCACCGAGGCGCTCGATCTCGGCGAGCACGCTCGCCGGGACGTCGGCCGTGGGGGTCAGGAGCACCGGCGCGTCGAGCAGGCCGGCCAGCGGCGCGCCGCTGAGCGCGTCGGCGGGGTCGTCGCTGCGGGCGAGCACGACCGACCCGGCGGCGTCGAAGGCGTGCATCGACACCTGGACCGCGGTGGCGATCCGGTCGGCACCGCCGACGCGGGTGACGTCCACGGGCAACGGCAACGTCGCGGCGGGCAGGGCCGGATCGTCGGGCACGTCGAGGACGTGTTCGGCGGAGGCCGGGATGGGGAGGAGGAAGGTGGCGGCGGCGACAGCCGCCAGCGCACCTCCCAGTCGGGTTCGTGCCGTGCGTGTCATGGCTGCTCCTCGAGCGCTCGGTCCCCCGACGGTCGCCGCGGGTCCCGGTGGGATCATCGCCCATCGGATCACGTCGTGGTGACGAGAACGTTGCGGCGACGCCGACTCCGGATGGCCGTGCGGCGTCGATCCGGGCCGTCGGGTGCAGGGCGCGGTCAGAGGTGCGCGATGCGTGGGGTGCGCACGCCGGGGCCGAAGCGCTGGACGCGGTGCCCGCTCAGGCGGATGAGCCGCTCGACCCTCCCACGCTGGCCGACCCAGCGATCGACCAGCGCCAGCATCTCCTGGTCCGATCCGCGAGCCCGTCCGGTGAAGAACGAGCACACCGCGTGGCTGATCCAGTAGTCGCCGACGACGATGGCGTCCGGGTCGCCGAGCGCGACCCGGGCCACCCCGTTCACCGTCCAGGGGCCGAGGCCGGGGACCGCTCGCATCCGGCCGTAGGCCTGGGGGAGGGGGAGGTCGACGACCTCGGCGAGGCGTCGGGCTTCGCGGCACACCGCCACCACCGTCCGGGCGCGGCCCCGCTCGACGCCCCGCTCGTGGAACCACCAGGTCGGCATCTCGGCGAGCCGCTCCGGGTCGGGCGGGAGGAGGAGGTCCAGCGGTCCGGGGGCAGGGCCGCCGAGCTCGCGGCACATGGCGTTCCACGAGCGGGCCGCCTCGGTGGCCAGCACCCGCTGCCCGAGCCCCCGGGCCAGCAGCCCGTCGACGACGAGACCCGTGGGGGCGTGGCGCATCCCCGGTCGGCGGCGGTTGGTCTCGTCCAGGACGGGATGGCCGAAGTGCAGCTCGCGGGGGTCGTCGTGGCGGGCGGCCAGCCGATCGAGCCGCGCGACCATCCACTCGGCACCCGGGCCCCAGGCGTCGAGCTCGAGGCGCTCGTCAACGGTCCGGGCGCGGACGGCCACCGGCCCCTCGGGGGTCCGGCCGGCCAGGTCCACCCGGGTGCGGTCACCACGCCAGGTCGGGTCGGAGGCGGTGCCGAGGCAGGGCATCGACAGCCCGACGTCGTAGGGGCCGTCGAGCCCGACGGTGCCGTGGGCGTCGGGGCTCATGCAGACGCGACGGTAGCGGGGCGCGTTAGAACGTCTGCCATGGCCGACGAAGCGACCGCATCCGCCACCACCCACGTCGACGCGACAGCCGAGGAGGTGTTCGACTTCGTCCGTCGACCCGCCAACCACGCCGAGATCAGCGGCGACGGCAGCGTCAAGGGCACCCGGCACGGGGCCGAGGTGCTCGCCGCCGAGGGCGACACGTTCGGCATGTCGATGAAGATGTACGGCCTGCCGTACCGGATCACCAACACGGTGGTGGAGTACGAGGAGGGGCGGCGCATCGCCTGGTGCCACCCGGGCAAGCACCGCTGGCGCTGGGAGGTCGAGCCGGTAGCCACCGGCGGCTGCACCGTCACCGAGACCTTCGACATGTCCACGTCACCGCTCAAGCCGGTGCTGAAGCTCATGGGCTTCCCGGCCAAGCACCAGCCCAACGTCGAGCGCAGCGTCGTCAACGTGGCCAAGCACTTCGAGACCTGACCCAACCCGTTCTGGCAGCCGTCACGGAACGCGTTCCGCAGCTGCTGCCAGAAGCTCAGGTGTCGGCGAGGGTGGTGTCGACGGTGAGGGACGCGCCCTCGGCGGTCTGCAGCTGCTGGACCTTGCCGGCGTCGGCGACGTCGGCCCGGACCCGCTCGAACGCGGCGAGGCGCTCGGGGGTGTCGGTGACGGTGGCCGTGGTGATCTCGGTGCGCATGGAGACCTTGGCGTCGGACTTGGCCTTGCGCAGCAGCGACAGCACCTCGCCGGCGACGGTGAGGGCCAGGGCGGCGTCGGGGTCGGCGCCGCCGGCGGCCGCCCGCAGGTCGTCGGCCACGGGCCAGGGCGAGCGGTGGATCGAGCCGTCCCGCCACCAGGACCAGACCTCTTCGGTCGTGTAGGCGAGGAACGGGGCGAACAGCTTCAGCAGCGTCTCGAGCGCGAGGCGCAGGGCGACCTTGGCCGAGTCGGCCGCGGCGTCCGAACCGTCCGCAGGGCCGTAGGCCCGGCCCTTGACCAGCTCGAGGTAGTCGTCGGTGAAGGTCCAGAAGTAGGTCTCGGTCCGCTCGAGGGCCCGGGCGTAGTCGTAGTCGTCGAACACCCGGGTGGCCTCGTCGACCAGGTCGGCCAGGCCGAGCAGCATGGCCCGGTCGAGCGGCTCGGTGACGGTGGCTCCGGGCGATGCCTCACCCTGCAGCAGGGCGAACTTGGAGGCGTTCAGCAACTTGATGGCCAGCCGGCGGCCGATCTTCATCTGCCCCTGGTCGTTGGCGACGTCGCGGCCCGGCCCGCCGCCGCAGGCCCAGTAGCGCACGGCGTCGGCGCCGAACATCTCGAGCAGCTGGAACGGGCCGACCTCGGCGTTGTCCTTGGACTTCGACAGCTTCTTGCGGTCGGGATCGACCACGAAGCCGGAGATGGCGGCGTGGCGGAACGGCAGGTCGTCGAACAGCTCGTGGGCCTTGACGACGGTGGAGAACAGCCAGGTGCGGATGATGTCGTGGGCCTGGGGTCGCAGGTCCATGGGGTACACCCGCTCGAACAGGTCGGGGTCCTCCTCCCACTTCGACGCGATCTGGGGCGACATCGACGACGTGTTCCACGTGTCCATGACGTCGGGGTCGGCCGCGAAGCCACCGGGCTGGTTGCGCTGGGCCTCGTCGTAGCCGGGCGGGACCATGGTGGTGGGATCGACCGGGAGCATGTCCTCGGTGGCGACGATGGGGGAGAGGTAGTCGACCAGGCCCTCGTCGTCGATCGGGTACCAGATCGGGAACGGCACGCCGAAGAAGCGCTGGCGGGTGATGTTCCAGTCGCCCTGCAGGCCCTTGGCCCAGTCCTCGAAGCGCACCCGCATGTACTCCGGGTGGAAGGCGAGGCCCTTGGCCCGGTCGATGATCTCCTCGGCCGGTGGGTAGCGGATGAACCACTGGTTGGAGGTGACGATCTCGAGGGGCTTCTTGCCGTTCTCCCAGAACTTCACCGGGTGGGTGATGGGTCGGGGCTCGCCCTCCATCGCACCTGACTCCGACAGCAGCGCGACGATGTTCTTCTGGGCGGTGAAGACCGTCTTGCCGGCCACCTCGGCGTAGGCCTCGTTGGCGGCGACCGGATCGGTGGAGACCCAGACGTCGTCCTCGTGCTCGGGCGAGCCGGACCACGTCAGGTCGCGCTCGAAGCGCCCGTCGTGGCGGATGACGGCGCGGATGGGCAGCCCGAGCTCGCGCCACCAGATCACGTCGGTGGTGTCACCGAAGGTGCAGATCATGGCGATGCCCGTGCCCTTGTCGGGCTGGGCGAGCTCGTGGGCCAGGATCGGGACCTCGACGCCGAAGAGCGGCGTGACCGCCGTGCGCCCGAACAGCGGCTGGTACCGCTCATCGTCGGGGTGGGCGACCATGGCGACGCACGCCGGCAGCAGCTCGGGGCGGGTCGTGTCGATCCAGACGACGTCGCCGTGGGGGCCACCGCCACCCGGCAGGCCGAACGCGAGCTTGTGGTAGGCGCCGGGGACCTCGCGGTCCTCCAGCTCGGCCTGGGCGACCGCGGTCTGCATGTCGACGTCCCACAGCGTCGGCGCACCCGAGCGGTAGGCGACGTCCTCGTCGAACAGGCGGAGGAACGCCTTCTGGGAGATGCGGCTCGCGACCGGGCCGATCGTGGTGTAGGTCTGCTCCCAGTCGACGGACAGGCCGACCGTGGCCCACAGCCGGTGGTACTCGTCCTCCATCTCCTGGACGACCTGCTCGCACAGCTCGACGAAGTTCGGGCGCGAGATGCGCACCGGGTCCTTCGGGAGCTTGCCCTTGGCGTCGGGCTGGGGCGGGGTGAAGTCGGGGTCGTAGGGCAGGGTCGGGTCGCAGAGCGTCGCGGTGAGCATCTGCACCCGGCGCTCCACGTTCAGGCCGTTGTCGTCCCAGCCCATGGGGTAGAAGACCTCACGCCCCCGCATGCGCTGGTACCGGGCCAGCGTGTCGGTGTGGGTGTAGGACATCACGTGGCCGATGTGCAGCGAACCGGACACGGTCGGGGGCGGGGTGTCGATGGAGTACACCTCGTCGCGGGTCTTGGACCGGTCGAAGCGGTAGGTGCCCTGCTCGTCCCAGATCGCCTGCCACTTGGCCTCGAGCCCGTCGATGGTCGGCTTGTCGGGGATGCTGCTCACGGGCGCCGAGGGTACCGGCGGCCTCTCGATCCTCCCGAAACACAAACCTCAGCTCGCGGACCACTCCAGCGGGTGCACGAGCCACTCCCCGCTCAGGCCCTTGAGGGGGACGTGGCGTCCCGCCCCGAAGCACAGGTCCCCGCCGGCGTCGGCCAGCTGCTTGGTGAGCGCAGAGGCGAGGACCTCGTCGGGTCCGGCCAGGTCGCTGATGCGGGATGCGAGCACGACGTTGCGGCCGTGGAGGTCGCCGTCGTCGGCGACGACCTCGCCGGAGTGCACGCCGATCCGGACGTGGAGCGGGTGCTCCGGGTGGGACCGGCGGTGGTCCTCCAGGGCCCGCTGGATCCCGATGGCGGCGAGCAGGGCGCGCCGGGCCGAACGGAACGCCACCATGAACCCGTCGCCCTGGTTCTTGACCTCGTCGCCTCCGTGGCGGCTGATCTCGTCCCGGACCAGGGTGTTGTGCTCGCGCAGCAGCTCGGACCAGCGCTGGTCGCCGAGGCGCTCGGCGAGGACCGTCGACCCGACGATGTCGGTGAACAGGAGCGTGAAGGTGTCGCCGGCCGCGACGGGTTGCTCCAGGCGCGGTGTGGGGGTGCGGTCGGCCTGCCGAGCGGCCTTCTCACGCGCCTTGCGGTGGCGCACCTCGACCGCACCCCACATGCCGTGGCCGACGACCCGCAGCATGGGCCGCTGGTCGCGGTGGGGTCCGGTGCGGTTCTCGAGCGCTCCCATCAGCACGAAGCCCTCCACCTGCACCGGGACCCCTTCCGGCACCAGGATCTCGACGGCACCCATCAGCGCGAAGGCACGGATGGTGGTGACCTCGGTGGTCAGCGCGGCGTCGTACAGGTCGAGCTCGACGCCGCCCATCACCGCCACCGCGGACAGCTCGGCGCCGACCGTCCAGCGCCCCTTGCGCTCGGCGCCACCCATCACCGCGACGACCCGTTGGGATCGGGGTGGTGCGGCCGGCGCTGCCGCGAGGCCGGTCGAAGCGGGAGCAGGCCGGTCGGGCCTCCCGAGATCAGCCACCACCGCCCGCAGGTCGGCGACCGTGGTGGCGGCGTAGGTCGCACCGGCCCGATCGGCGAACTCGTCCAGCGTCACCCGGCCGTCGCCGACCGCGTCGCGCAGCGCGGCGATGGTCGCCTCACGCTCCGCGTCGCCGACTCGCAGCGCACCGTCATCTCCCTGCTGCACCTCGTCGTCCACCGGTCCCCCCGAACATCGTGGTCGAACGGCCCATCGGCCGTGCGTGCAGTCTGGCCCAACCGGGCGCGGGCCGCTTCTCCCTGGGTCGGGCGACGGGGCGTCGGTACCCTCGGCCCCGTGCTGCACCTGTTCGACACCGCACGCGGGGCCGTCGTCCCGTTCGAGCCCTCCACGCCGGGGAAGGTCTCGATCTACGCGTGCGGGCCGACGGTGTACGGGCCGCCGCACCTCGGCCACGGCCGCAACCAGGTCTCCTACGACCTGCTGCGCCGCTACCTGGCGTGGTCCGGCTTCGAGGTCACCTTCGTGTCGAACATCACCGACATCGACGACAAGATCATCGAGCGCGCCCGGAACGAGGAGCGACCCTGGCAGGACATCACCCGGCGCTGCGAGGACGTCTGGTTCCAGGGCATGGACCGCCTCGGCATCCTGCGCCCCGACCACACCCCGCACGCCACCGGCTACGTCGACGAGATGGTCGCGCTGATCCAGCGCTTGGTCGATCGCGACGTCGCCTACGCCACCTCCGACGGCGTGTACCTCGACGTGTCCCAGGTCGAGGGCTACGGTCTGCTCGCCCACGGCGAGCTCGACCAGCTGCGCAGCGGCGCCCGCATCGAGGCCAACGAGGAGAAGCGCTCGCCCCTCGACTTCGCGCTCTGGAAGCTGGCCAAGCCCGGTGAGCCGTCCTGGCCCGCACCCTTCGGCGACGGCCGGCCCGGCTGGCACACCGAGTGCGTGGTGATGAGCCTGGACCTCCTCGGCGAGGGCTTCGACATCCACGCCGGCGGCAACGACCTGCAGTTCCCGCACCACGAGAACGAGCGCGCCCAGGCCGTGGCCGAGGGCAAGCGCTTCGCCAACCTGTGGTTCCACCACGGGATGGTCGAGATCGACGGCGAGAAGATGTCCAAGTCACTGGGCAACGTCTCCAACCTGCTCGACCTCATGGACGCCTACGACCCCCGGGCCTTCCGCCTGCTGGTCCTGCGCGCCCACTACCGCTCGCCCATCGACGTGAGCGACGATTCGATGCGCGATGCGGAGGCGGCGATCGCCCGCCTCGACGGGTTCGCCCGTCGCTTCGCCGGCCGCGTGGACGGCGTCGACGCCGACCCGGCGAGCATCGAGCGCTTCCGCACGGCCATGGACGACGACCTCAAGACGCCGACCGCCGTCGCCACCCTCTTCGACGCCGTGAACCGGGCCAACAAGGACGACGACCTCGAGGCGGCTGCGGCGGCGTTCGAGATCGCCGGTGTGCTCGGCCTCGAGCTGCGGGGGGAGGCGGCGTCGGTGCCCGACGAGGTCCTGGCCCGTGCCCGGGATCGCGACGAGGCCCGAGCGGCCAAGGACTGGGCCGCGGCCGATCAGATCCGGGACGAGCTCACGGCCGCCGGATGGGTCGTGGAGGACACCGCCGACGGCACCACGGTGCGGCCCGGCTGACGCGCCGCCGGGCCGGCGGGCTCAGCGGCCGAGGCCGCCGAGCGCCTGGCCGACACCGGAGGTGACCGGCTCGGTCGCCTCCAGCACGGGCTCAGCCGCTTCGAGCACGGGCGCGACGGCTTCGGTGACGGGCTCGACGACGGTGTTGACCGTCTCCTCGATCGGCTCCACGACCGGCGAGAGCTCCTCGGGCTCGTCGATCGTGATCGGATCTTCGTCGGGCTCGGGGGTGAGGTCGGCGGTGACCGGGCCGACGGTGACGCTCGTGTCCTCACCGACGTTGACGTCGATCGGTGCGTCGTCGAGCGGTGCGGTCGACGGCGTCTCGGCCGCCGGGGTCGTGGGTGCCGTCGACCCCGAGGTGGGAGCGGGGGCGGCGAGCTCGCCGCCGCCCGTCGTGGCGCCCGAACCGGAGCCGAGCGCGCCAGCGCGGGCGACGGGCGAGAGCGAACGGCGTGCCGTGGTCGTGACCGGATCCGGCGTGGTGATCGGCAGCGTCAGCGCCGACAGGTCGATGGGGCGGGGGGCGTCGATGTCGGCGACGAGGGGGGCGAGCGGAGAGGCCACGGGGTCCTCGCCGCCACCGGCACCGAACAGGGTGGCGCCGAGCACGCCGACGGCAGCGGCGAAGGCGCTGGCGCCGGCGAGGATCTTCTCGGTGCGGGGGGACAGCCCGGTGGAGGAGGTGGTGGCGAGCGCTGCGGTGAACGCCGCACGGGAGCGCGCGTCCAGGTCGGCGGGGGCGTCGGCGGCGAGCGCAGCCAGGGCGGTGGGGATCGCGGCGATGCCGACCCGGCGGGCGGTGCAGGCCTCGCAGCCGGCGAGGTGCCGCTCGAGGGTCGCCTGGTCGGATCCGTTGAGCGTGCCGTCCGCGAGGGCGCCGAGTCGGGCGATGGCGCGGGTGCACCCGCGATCGGTGGAGGCGGCGGCCTGGCCCTTCAGGTAGCGCTCCCGCAGGCCGCGGCGGGCCCGGACGGCGAGCTGGTCGACGGCCTCGGGGGTCAGCTCCACGATGGTCGCGACCGCCTCGGCGTCGAGGCCCTCGGCGTCGCGGAGCCACAGGACGCTGCGCCAGCGCTCGGGCAGCGCGGCGAACGCGGAGACGAGGAACGGGTCGGCGTCGTCGGCGGCCACGGGGGCGGCGACGGCGTCCTGACCACGACGCAGGTCCAGGGCGGCGTTGCGGCTGGCGGTGGCGAGGGCGACGCCGTGGCCGCTGGCCTGGAAGCGCCCGGCCCGGACGGCGGTGAAGGTGGCACCTGTGCCCTCGGCGACGGCGGTGGCCGCGTCCTCGGGGCGGCCGGTGACGGCGAGGGCGAGGCGGTAGGCGAGCGGCGCGTGCCGGCGGTGCAGCTCCTCGAAGGCGGGCTGGTCGCCGCGCCCGGCTGCTGCGACGAGGTCCTGGTCGTTCGTCGTGGTGGTGTCCGTGGTCCGCATGCTGTCGCCCCCGAGGTCGGAAGTGGTCCGGGTCGAGGCTTCGCCCCCTCAGCCCACGTGTCCTTCCCATCTTCTCCTTTCGTCATCCAAAAGCAGCGTGGAACCACCTGAATCCGGACAGATCGGTAGGGTTCATCGCCCGCGTCATCGTCGATCCGCACGCACCGGCTGGCCGTCGAGGGTTACTCGTCGGTAACTTCGTGGGAGGTGGCGCTGCGCCCGCGGTGCCCGAGACGATCCGCCCCCGCCCCGGAGGAACCCCGATGGCCGAGTTCTCGCTCCAGCTCAACGACGACCAGATCCAGATCAGGGACTGGATCCACGAGTTCGCCAAGGACGTCCTGCGTCCGGCGGGCCAGGAGTGGGACGACAAGGAGGAGTTCCCCTGGCCGATCGTGCAGGAGGCGGCCAAGATCGGGCTGTACGGCTTCGACTTCTTCGCCAACATGTCGATGGCCGACCCCACCGGGCTCACCATGCCCATCGCCCTCGAAGAGCTGTTCTGGGGCGACGCCGGCATCGCGCTGTCGATCTTCGGCTCCGGCCTCGCCGCCGCCGGCATCGCCGGCAACGGTACGCCCGAGCAGGTGATGGAGTGGGTGCCGCAGTGCTTCGGTGACGAGAACGACATCAAGATCGCTGCGTACTGCGTCTCCGAGCCCGACGCCGGCTCCGACGTCAGCTCGCTGCGCACCCGCGCCGAGTACGACGAAGCCAAGGACGAGTGGGTCCTCAACGGCACCAAGGCCTGGGCGACCAACGGCGGCATCGCCCACCTCCACGTGGTCACCGCCACGGTCGATCCCTCGCTCGGCTCCCGCGGCCAGGCCAGCTTCGTCATCCCGGAGGGCACCGCCGGCATCGAGCAGGGCCAGAAGTACAAGAAGCACGGCATCAAGGCCAGCCACACCGCCGAGGTCGTCCTCACCGACTGCCGCATCCCGGGTTCCATGCTGCTCGGCGGCAAGGAGAAGCTCGACGCCAAGCTGGCCAAGGCCCGCGAGGGCACGGCGACCGGCGCGAAGCAGCCGGCCATGGCCACCTTCGAGGCCACCCGCCCGGCGGTGGCCTCCATGGCCGTCGGCATCGCCCGGGCCGCGTACGAGATCGCGCTCGAGTACGCCCACGAGCGCAAGGCGTTCGGCGTGCCGATCTTCGAGAACCAGGCGATCGCCTTCATGCTCGCCGACATGAAGACCGAGATCGACGCCTCCCGCCTCCTCGTGTGGCGGGCCGCGTGGCTGTCCCGCAACGGCGATGGCTACAAGTACGCCGAGGGCAGCCAGTCCAAGCTCAAGGCCGGCCGCACCGCCACGTGGGTCACCGAACGGGCCATCCAGATCTTGGGCGGCTACGGCTACACCCGCGAGTACGACGTCGAGCGCATGCACCGCGACGCCAAGATCATGGACATCTTCGAGGGCACCGAGCAGATCCAGCAGGGCATCGTCGCCCGGGCGATCTCCGAGGGTCGCATCGACCCGCTGCGCCAGAACCGCTAGGACGCCGCTCCTGCAGGCCTGGTCTGCATCCTAGCGACAGCGTCCTGTCACCGAGGGCTCCGACTGAATCCTGTCGGAGCCCTCGGAGCGTCCTGAGTCAGCGAGCACTACGCGCACTTTGGCGCCCGTTGCAATGCAACTTCTTGCAATGTCGAGTTGCATCTTGAAGTGCTGGTCTCCGGCTTCGATGGTGCGTGACCTACACCGAGATTGCGCCCTGTTGCATTCAGTTGCAACAGGGTCGAGGGTCATCGGCGAGTGGTGCGAGCTGGGTAGGGGCGCAAGAACTAGAGGTACGAGGATTGCGCCGGGCCGACGGTGCTCAGACGTTTCGCGTGTACCGGCAGGTTGGATACTCGGTGCAGCCCATGAAGGGACCGAACTTGCCTTTTCGCCTCCGAAGCGTTCCTCGTCCGCACCTGGGACACGCTGGCGTAGTCGCTTCTGCGGATCGACGGGGCGGGGCTGCTGTGGTCGCCCCACCGATCGGGTCGTTGGTTGTGTAGGTGCATGCCGGGAACGAACTGCAACCGAAGAACCGGCCGTGACCGCCGGTGCGTGCGACCAAGGCTCCGCCATTGCATTGCGGACAAGGCCGCACGCGTTGTGTCGAAGGCACGTGCGTGCCGTGTCCGTCGACCTCCACGACCAGCCGACCGTCACCCGATGAACCCTCGTCCAGCAGTTCGGTCACGAACGGAGATGGGCGTGACGGGGACGCGACGAGGTGGACGCCACGACGAGCGCGCGTCAGTGCCACGTACAGGAGCCGTCGTTCTTCGGCGTGCTCGAAGGTGTCCGGCTCGCCCATCACCAAGTCGAGGACGGGATCGTCTGCGATGGTCGAGGGGAAGCCGTAAGTGCCTGACTTCATGCCTGGAATGACGACGTAGTCCGCTTCGGAGCCCTTCGCCGAGTGGACAGTGAGGAAGTCCACGCGGAGGTTCTCCGGGATCTCCGACGGCAAAGCGTCTCGGCGCTCGAAGTTGTAGCGACCGAGGACGTACACGCTGGCACCGTCGGTCCCCGCCTCTTCGGACCACCTTCGTAGTCGTGCAGCGACGGCGTCGGCGGGTACGTCGGTGTGAGTGACCTCGACCGGTGAGCCTCGGTCGGCCTGGTTCAGGGCACGCATGCTCTTGTCGAACTGGCGACGGTTCTTGGACACGAACTGGGTGGCGACATCACAGATCGTCTGGGTGCATCGAAACGTAGTCGTGAGCGCCAGCTGTGGGCCTGGACCGAACCGCTGGTGGAAGTCCGTCATGACCGACAGGTCCGCTCCGGCGAAGCGGTTGATGGCCTGCCAGTCGTCGCCGACCGCCATAAGGAAGCGGCCGGGCGGGGCGACGAGCTCCTGCACCAGCTGACTGCGAGCTTGGGACGAGTCCTGGAACTCGTCGACCAGCACGAGGTCGTAGCCGGGGTCGAACCCGTCGGCAACCGAGTCAGCGGCACTCCCGAGCATGTCGTCGAAGTCGACGAACCCGCCCTTGCGGAGTTCTTCGTTCCAGGCGTCGAAGATCGGCCAGAACAGGTCGAGGAACGTCATGGTCCGGGCGCCGGACAGCTCGCTACGGGACGTCTTGAGCAGGTCTCGCAGGTCGCCATCCGTGGATCGCGACGACTTGACGTGGCTCAGGAACGTCCGGACGAGCTTGACCAGCTGATCGTGTGAGACCGGCTCGCGCCGCATCGGACGGTCTGGGTTCCAGTCCAGATTGATGCCGCGGCTGGTCAGCGCTTCCTCCAACCCGATGAACCCGCCTTCTCCGAGGACGATCTCAGCGAACGTTGTCTCGATGAGGTCGGTGCCGTGCTGCTCGTGCAGTGTGCGCTTCCAGCGCATCCCGTCCTCGTAGCCCTGAAACTCCGCAGGCGGCTTGCCGTTGCGCCCGAGCGCCCAGTGCTCGTGCCAGGCGTCGATGTCTGGGTAGTAGAAGTCCGGTGTGTACTGGCGGTGTGTGGCGTCGGCGACGTCGACGGCGTACGGGTGCTCGTAGCGGTAGTCGACGCCGTTCAGGAACAGCCAGTCGGCGATCATCCTCTCGCCCTCGCTGCGGACGATCTTCCCGTCGAGGGTCTCGAACCCCGACTGACGTGTCTCTCGGTTGTAGGCATCTGCAGGTCCGCCCGCCGGGTCGAGGGAGACGGCGGCGTACACGATCCGGTAGAGGTCCCACTTGTACCGGAACGCGACGTTGGAGTCGCGTAGACGGTCGACGATCTCGCTGAGCTTCTGCAGCTCGCGGCCGTCCGCAACCCATGGTGCGAGCGACGGCTTGCGGCCGGTCGCGGCGCCGATGACGGACAGACCGAACGAGTGGAACGTCGATGCCCGAACGCCGGTTGCGTCCAGACCCGCCGCCGCGAAACGCGCCTCGATCCGCTCCTGCAGTTCGTCCGCCGCCTTCTTGTTGAAGGCGAGTAGCAGGATCCGCTCCGGACGCACGAACCCTCGAGCGACGGCGTAAGCGGCTCGGGCGACCATTACGGATGTCTTGCCTGACCCGGCGGCGGCGAGCACCTGGACGCGGTTGTCGAAGGTGACCACAGCCCGAGCCTGTTCGTCGGTCAGCGGCTGAGATTCAATGGACGCGAAGAAGTCCCGCTGCGCCGACAGCTCGCGTCTGAGGACCTTCTCGTTGGTCGCATTCACGAGCGCGGCCATGTCGTCGGCGCTGAAGTCCAGCGCCTCGGTCTCGTGGGTCGAGAGCGTTGCCAGCGCGTTCGACTTACGGAGGCGTGTCGGGAAGTCGGATCGACGGTCGGCGAGGAAGGCGTCGCGGACGTCCCACGGCACCCACCGCCCGGCGGCGAGTCCGCCTTCGCACGCTGCCTGGAGGTCGTCGAAGCGACCTACCCATGCCCGCAACTCCGAGTCGACGGCGACCCTCGCGATCGAAGCACGGACATGTTGGGCCACCGCTCTCGGCATGCCCCGGATGCGCTCGGGCTTTTGCCCGGCCCGGCACAACCGACGGCCGAACACTCCCCACCGCAACGACGTCGAATCGGCCTCGCCGGCGTCGACCTCGAAGGAGATTCGCGGCCCAGCGACGCGCACGCCGGAGGCGTCGACGTCGATCGACCAGCCGTCCACAACCCGCCCCGCCATATGCCCAGTCTTGTCCTAGAGCCCGCCGGCAGCAGCCTCGTACGCCCGGCTACGCACCAGATGCGTCGTAGTCGACGGCCAGCTCGCTGTCGTAGAGCTCCAGCGGCGCCTTGTCGGTGGACCGGATGCCGGCACGCACGGCGGCGTCTTGTAGGTCGAGCACACGCATCTGGTTGCGGCTTTTGGCGAGGGCCTCGATGCGGTGGAACTTCGATCCGTACTGCTCTGCGAACTTGGCGAGCGCTTGGAGCTTGATCAGCGAGTCTTCGAGGTGGTGGCCGTGCGGGTCGACGATCGACACGACGATGTCGTCGCCGACCTCGTTGAAGAAGATGAAGTCGGGGTGCATGGACCGCCAGTTGCCGACCGGGTCCCGGTAGCTGACCCCTAGTGAGTCGACCGCCGCCCGCGGCGGGTTGCGGTACCACCCCCGGCATGAGGCGCGGGCAAGCTCGGCGTTGACGACTTCGTACTCCCATTCGTTCAACGAGCTCAGGGGGAACTCGCCGTCTTCGTCGGACATCAGGTGGCGTGTTGCGACGGGGGCGACGGCGGTCTGGCCGTCGTCGAGAATGACGGCAAAGTCCTCCATGCGCGTGCGCGGTCGCTTCAGTTCGCCCTTCGTCGGTTCCGTCGCCTCGGCCCGGATTTCCTCGAACTCCTGCTGACGCTCGTCGGGCAGTTCCTTGATCGCCACCCGGTGCTCAGCGAACCACTTCTCAGCGAGCTCGTCCGCCTCGCGGTCGACGGCCTCGCGCACCTTCTTCATGATGGCGAGGGCGGACACCTTCACGAACGCCTCGCGCAGTCCATCGTCATCGTCGTCCTCGGTCGCCAGGTGGTTCACGAGCGCCCTCGACAGACCCTCGACTTTCAGTCACCATCGGAGGGTGCAGCCGCCTCCGTCACTACGCCAGGATGGGCGCGCTCGATGCAGGTAGCTGACAATCGTGCGGATGTGTATCCCGAGAAGCGGTGTCGCCTGCACGTCGGGCCCGTAGTGCTTTCTGAGCTCTTGCCGACAGCCCGTGAGAGCCGTTTCGGTGTCGGTCGTGAACTGCGGTCGGTGTCCCAGCTCGTCTTCGCATCGCGCCTTGATGGCGGCAACGGCGATGTTGAACGTGTTGGGCGAGATGTAGCCGAACTCTTCTCGCCACTCCGCGGCGGCCTGCGAATCCTCGGGCCCGTAGGTCAGCTCGTATAACCACATCAGCAGCAGCGCCTCGCCGCGGCTGTCCGTGGGGTCGAGCGCCATCTCGACCGTGGCCGCCGGGAGCGCCCGGCCCCGGACGCGGCGTGCCGGGTCGGTCAACCACCTGCCGAAGAGCTTCCACCATCGGTCATACGAATCTCGCGTTCCATCGGTGTGCCGCTTCTTCTTGTTCTCGGAGTGCGTTCGGTTGTTCGCCCGAAGCTGCTCCACACCAGCGGGCGTCGCGGTGGCGGCGGTTAGCCACCCGTCCATGGTCGTGTGTGGTTCGACGGCGTGGCCAGCCACCGCAACCAGTGCGTTCCCTGCGCTCGGGCGCGTCACCATGTTCTCCTTCAGTCGGGCACGGTCAAAGTCCTCGGTGCCCGTCGCAGACGCCCCGGCAGTCGCCGCGATGTCGGGTTCGTGGGCCTTCCGAACCTGCAAAGTCCGGTAACAACCCACCCTCGGGAAACAACGTTACGAAGAGTGGGTTGTTACAACTGTCCCGTCGCTCTGCTCGAACGCAAGCAGGTCGGGTCAGGCAGATGCGGGCCCGGGCTCGCACTGGATACGAGCGTTGGCCTCCACCGGGGCCCGAAGTGTCGTCACCCATAGCCCCAAGGGATCAGCTGTGATAGCGGCATCGCTGACCACCTTGCTGATGCGTTCTGTTCGGCGCTCTGAGCTCCGGAGGGTCACCGCGAAGATGACTTGGTGCAGGTCGCCGACGGGATCGCACTCGAGGTAGGAGCAGCTGCCGTCGTCGTGGATCTCCATCTCGCCGTCCTCAAGGCATCCAGCGGAATGGACGTGTGTCTGGAGAACGCGGAGGTTGACGGTCGTCGTCTGGGCTAGCGAGACGGTGACTGCACTTACGACATCCTCGGGTACGAGTGCTTGGCGTTCGAAGGTGATGATGGCGGTGAAGGTATGCACCAGCTTCACCGTCCTGCGTCGACGAGAAGAGGCAACCCAAGGTGCATTGAGTCGTGCGCAAGGAGCCCGACCGGACGGCCGGAGGCCGGCTCCACAAACAGGGCTCAAGACGGCTGTGCCTAGAGCGCTGAAGCGCCGAGTTGCGTGGCTGTCATCGACCGCAGTCTCGTAGCGGCAGATAGACCAGGTAGGTGCTGACGCAGCGGTTGTGGTGTCCCGGTCGCGAGGTCGCGCGCGCCGGCGTAGACCCGTCCTTGCGCCCGAGCAGGGCACGGCAGAGCGCGACGCCGAGACCTCGGTTGGCGCCGGGAAGTTCATGCCACACCGGACCATGTCGTGGAGCAGGTGCGGGTTCGAGCCTGACGGCAACGACGCGGCTGCACAGCTGGCGTACTGGAACCTGCGGTCTTCCCCCGGAATCCGTCCGTTAGAGATGCCGGGAGGGATCGACGCTCGTGCTGCTGGTCACCCGGTACGGCGCCCGGTCGACCACCGCCCGGCGAGTGTGCGAGGCGCACAGCGAAGCGCAGATCCCGCCGGCACGAGGCGGGCCGTCGCGATCGACAGGAGCCAACGCTTGGAACCGCCAGGGGCGCCGCGCGCGTGAAAACAGAGCACCACTGAGCGAAAAGCGAGCGTGGTCGCCGGCGTGCCCTTCCCTCCGAACGGCCAAGATTCGGGTAGGGGGCGGAGAATGCCCTTGACGACGGCAGGTCGGCCCTTCACAATGCGATTTCGTGGAACGAAACCAAGACTCCACTTTTGACGCATCGGCGGGGGTCGGAGGGATTGGGGAGTCCGATCCCGTGATCATCACCGAGCAGGCGATCGACTGCCTTCGGGCGCGCGTCGGCGAGCCACAGGCCGGGCCAATGCGGGGGGTTCGGCTCGCTTCGACTGATTCTCTCGCCGGCTACTCACGCGGCATCGGTGACCTGAACCTTCTCTATCGCGATGAGGGCTACGCGCAATCCTCGAGGTGGAGGGGCCTGATCGGCCACCCGACGTTCCTTCGCTACGTGGGCGACGGGGAGGGTCATCTTGCGGTATCGGAGGGTGATGTCTCGGATCCGTTGGCCGGCGCAGCTGGGGCGTACGCCGGGATAGCGATGACCTTCTTCCGTCCGGTGCGTCCCGGTGAGCGCTTTCGGGTACGAGGAGGATTGGCCAATCTCGAAGTTCGTGAGCGGGAGGATGGCCGTCGGTCGGTCCACGAGACGAATGACACGGTGATATGGACGTCTGAGGGGCGTCTGGTGGGCGTCATCAGTGAACGTCGAATCCGTTCGGAGCGTCGTGCCAGCCCGACTCTTGACCGGTTCGCTTCTCTCGACCTCTCGCACGTGTATGAGCCCGATGAGTTGGCGGAGATAGACGCTGAGTACCTGCAGGAGCACGTCCAGGGCTCGAGACCGCGCTGGTACGAAGACGTCACCGTGGGCGACGAGGCGCCGCCCCTCATCAAGGGGCCTTGGACAACCTCGACCTACTTGACGTTCGTCGGCGGCGCGGGCCTGCACGCAAGCCGCTTTCACTACTCCCACTCCGAGGCGGTCAGGATTCGCAGGACCAATCCCGCAGCGTTCCCCCGCGACGAGTTGGGCATTCCGGTGACGGAAGCTGCCATTCATCATGATGCGTTTGCCGCCAGGCGCGTCGGACTTCCCGCGCCAGTCGAGAGCGGACCCGAGCGGATCGCTGCGATGAGTCACGCAGTCACGAACTGGATGGGTGACGATGCGTTCCTCTATCGGTTCGCAGTATCGCTGCGCGGCTTCGTATTCCACGGCGATCTGTACCGGATCGCGTGCAGCGTCGCCGACAAGCGACTCACTGAACGTGGCTGCGAAGTGGATCTAAGGCTCCAAGCGACGAACCAGCGGCACGAGAGCGTCGCAGCTGGCTCCGCCACCGTTCTGGTTCCTTCCCGGTCAGACGGTCTGCCCGAAGTTCCAGTCGAACACTCTCAGCCGGTCTCGATCTTCGACGATCGAACGACCTGAACCGGACCAGGTCTCGTTGTCGGAACGAGCCTCCGGGAACCTTTGCATCTGCCAATCAGAAGAATCACACAACTAGGCCTGGATCTTGGGCACAGGAGGCATCACCCATGAAACTCCGCGCGCTACTCGTCTGCATGCTGCTCTTAGCGGCATGCGGTAACGACGACTCACCTAACGAGCAGGCCGAGGCCGCCACGCCCGCGGCGGCGAGTGGAAGCGGGGGTGAGGTCGACGGATCGAGCACGGACGCAAACGATGTGAGGCGCGGAGGGGAACTCACCTACGCGCTGGTCTCGTTCCCTGAGCCGATCGATCCGCTGAGCATCACTACCCGCTCCGCCAAGGATGTCGGTCGCACGATCTTCGACACGCTGGTGACAGTCGATGAGTCTGCAGAGATCGTTCCTCTGCTCGCTGAGTCCTTCGAGACCCCCGACGGCGGAGCCACTTGGGTACTGGATCTGCGGGAAGGAGTGCTGTTCCACGATGGCACCACCTTTGACGCAGCCAGTGTGGTCGCACACACCGAGCGCCTCATGGACCCCGAGAACAACTGTCGCTGCATTGCCAGTGTTTCCAGCATCACGAGTGTGGAAGCAACGGACGACTTCCAAGTGACCTACACGCTGGAGGCGCCAAGCGCCTCCTTCCCGGCAACCCTTGCGGGACCCGTAGGCATGATCGGTGCTGCAGGTACGTCGCCCGACCTCCCCATCGGAACGGGGCCCTTCACGTTCGTCGAGTCCATTCAGGACGATTCGATCCGGGTTGAGCGCAACCCTGACTATTGGCAAGACGGCCTGCCGTACCTCGATGAGGTGACCTTTCGAGCCATCCCCGATTCAGCGACTCGCTATGCGGCGATCCAGTCGGGTGAGGTCGACATGTACTGGGAGAACAGCTACCAGCGTTGGCAGGAGATCCGAGGAAACGATGATCTCCAACTCATTGAGTTCGGCGGGTTCGGCTCCTACTACATCACTTTCAACATGGGACGACCTCCGTTTGACCAAATCGAGGCACGTCGTGCCGTTGCAATGGCCCTTGACCTCGAAACCTTGCACGAAACCTTGCACGCGGGACAAATCCAGCCTGCAACCAGCATCTTCCCTCGCAATACCTGGGCATACCCGGGAGAAATCGACAGCTATCCCACGTACGACCTCGAGGGCGCGCGTGGCTTGGTCGAAGATCTGGGGGGCATCAGTTTCACGCTGCTGACACCTGAACTCGTCTACGAACAGGCGGTGGCTGTACAGGCGATGCTTATGGAGGCCGGCATGGACGTCGATGTACAGCGAAGCGAAAACATTGCCGCCATCGAACAGGTCACTGCAGGGGATTACGACGCAGCTCAGTTCTCCTTCACTGGTGATATTGAACCGCTAGTTTTTGCTTCGAGATACGGTACAGGTAACCCTCGGAATACTGCACAGATGAGTGATCCTCGGATGGACGAACTGTTGGAAGCTGCGGACACCACGATCGGTAATGATGACCGAGCAGGAATCTTCGCCGAAATCGCCGAGGTTGCCGCCGAGATCATGCCCTATGCGCTGCTGGCAAACCATAACGACGCATGGGTGGCCCGCGCAGACATCCTCGGTATCCCTTCGACGCCGGATGGAGTTGTGAAGCTCACCTCCGCCTCGCGTTCGAGTTGACGAACTTCCCGTCCGACAGCTGCCAGGGCACACCGAACAGGAGGATTGTCAGATGACTGTCAAGGAAGCGGTTGCGCCGCTCAACTACCGGCTTTTCGATGCCGACAACCACTATTACGAACCCCGCGACTGCTTTACGAGGCACATCGAGGCCAGCTTTCGGGACGCCGCTATCCGGCCCGAGCTACTAGAGACTGGTGAGGAGGTGCTCTATTTCGGCGACCGGCGTTTGATATTCCCGACGGTGAAGTTTGATAAGTGTGAGCCTCCGGGAGCCTTGAAAGACATTCTGCGCAGCACGAAGTATGGATCATTTGAAGAGGCGCGATCCTCAGAGAATATGCACCCTGCGTTTCAGGATCGCGGCGAGCGACTGAAGCTGATGGACGAGCAGGGGGTGGAAACGACACTCCTGCTTCCAACGGTCGGAGTCGCATGGGAACAGGAAACGCTGCATAATGTTCCCGCCCATTACGCCAACCTGCGGTCATTCAACCGTTGGGTTGAGGAAGACTGGGGATTCGGGGACGACGGTCGAATCCTTGGTGTCCCGCTGATCTCCTTGGTCGACCTTGACGAGGCCGTTGCCGAGACGGACCGGCTTCTTGAAAGGGGAGCGCGGGTTATCCACATCCGTCCAGCTCCGATCGGTGGACGATCGATTGCCGATAGGTACTTCGATCCGTTCTGGTCTCGGATTGCGGAGGCGGGAATCCCCATCGCCTTCCATCTCGCCGATTCGGGCTACACCGATGTGTCGGCGATGTGGGGAGAAGAGCCTCGACCCAATGCTCGATCCGTCTCCGCGCTCCAGTGGGGCTTCTTCTTCGGGGATCGTCCCATTATGGAGACGCTTGCTTCGCTGATATATCAGAACCTGTTCGGACGCTATCCGGAGCTGAAGGTGATGAGCATCGAGAATGGTTCGGCATGGGTTCCATACTTCCTTAAGCAGTTAGACAAGGGCGCGAAGATGGGCCGGTACGGGGCCTGGCCGAATGGTAAGCCAGCCGATCGGCCCTCCAACTACTTTCGCCAACATGTGAAGCTCACGCCGTATCACGAGGATGACTGTGTTGGCTTGGTGCAGATACTTGGGCCTGAAATGGTGCTTCTCGGGTCGGACTACCCCCATCCGGAGGGAACCAAGTCTCCCGCCGAGTTCGCGCATTCCCTTGCGGGTCTAGGTGAACAAGAGGTTCGGCTAATCATGCGAGATAACCTCCGTGAGTTGTTGGATCCATGAAGATTGATGTGCGCCTCGATCGGCCGCTGACAGACACCGTTGCCGAGGCCATTGCCGCTGAGTCAGCAGGGTTCGATGCCCTTTGGTTTGCGGAGGCAGGAACGGACCCGTTCGTGCCGAACGCAGTCGCAGCGCCGGTCACCTCGACGCTCGGCCTGGGTACAGCTATCGCGGTCGCGTTTGGACGTAGCCCACTGACCGTCGCCCAGATTGCCTGGGACCTTAACGCCCTCTCTCGCGGGCGGTTCATGCTCGGGTTGGGATCACAGGTGAAGGCGCACATCGAGCGCCGCTACTCGATGCCTTGGTCTCGTCCGGCGGCCCGAATGAGGGAATACCTACTCGCCGTAGATGCGATCTGGAGTACGTGGGAAACCGGTGCTCCGCTCGACTTCAATGGCGACTTTTATTCGCACACACTAATGACGCCGACGTTTTCCCCGTCCGTACGTGAGTGGGGTCGGCCTGAGGTGCACTTGGCTGCGGTTGGCCCCCTGATGACGGAAGTCGCCGGCGAGGTCGCCGACGGAGTGCGTGTCCACTCCTTCACGACGGCTCGGTACCTCAGCGAACGCACCATTCCTAGCCTTCAGCGAGGGCTGTCCCGGGCGGGGCGCCAGCGATCTGATGTGGTGGTCTCGTTGCCCCTTCTCGTCGGGGTCGTATCCGATGAGAGCGACCTCACCCGTATCGCGGAGGAGAACCGGCGTCGCGTGTCCTTCTACGGATCAACACCGGCGTACCGGGAGGTTCTCGAGCTCCACGGGTGGGGAGAACTGCAGACGGAACTGCATGCGCTCTCGCTGCAGCAGCGATGGGACGACATGGCCGCCTGTGTTGACGACGAGGTCCTCAACACCTTCGCAGTGATTGGCGAGCCCTCCAGTGTCGCTGAGGAGATCCAGAGGCGATACGCCGGCCTCGTCGATCGCGTCTGTCTGTATTTCGCCCAGGGACTGCAGGAAGGGCCCGCCGCCGCCGATCTGCTCGACGCTCTGAGCAAATATCGCGACGCATATACCACTGTGGGTGGACGCCAAGAGTCATTGGAGAGGAAGTAGGAGTGGTCACTTCATCATCAGGGGCTGGGATCCCCAAAGCGCCCGTCATCGACTTCTGGACGAATGTGCGGTCCGTGAGAGCAGCAGAGGCGTGGCGCAGCCACGGTGCGTTGAAAAGGGTGGCCGGTTACTTCGGGGCTCAAGAGGCAATGGAGGAGCGGAGCGTAGATGCTGTAGTCGCCGAGATGGATGAATGCGGTGTTGATATGTCAGTCGTGACCGGTATGGTCGGCGTTGACCCGGTTTACCCCAGCTACAACTATACGATCGATGAGGTTTTGGGTTGGTGCACTGAACATCCAACTCGCCTTCGAGCGGCAATGAACATCGACGGAATGGGGAGCATTTCTGCAGTATGTCGTAAGCTCGAGGAAGTCGCGTCACATCCTGGCCTTGGGGTCGTTCGCGTGATCCCAATCAGCGTCAACCTCGCGGTGAATGCTGCTGCCCTGTACCCAGTCTATGAGCGATGTGAAGCGCTCGGGGTGCCGGTGTCGGTGAACGTGGGGGTCCCAGGGCCACCGATGCGTGTCAAGTACCAGGACCCCATGCTCCTGGATGACGTCCTAATCGACTTCCCGGAACTCACCGTTGTCGCTGCACACATGGGTCATCCCTGGGAATCGCTGCTGATCCGGTTCATGCGCAAGTACGAGCGTTTGCACCTGGCGAACTCGGCTTGGCTCGCTGACTACCTCGCGCCGGAGGTGCTGCGCTTCATGGACTCGTCCACAGGAAGGGATCGTCTCATCTTCGCAAGCGATGCGCCACTATTGCCGCTGCGGAGGGCACTGGACGCCGCACGTGGCTTGGATCTGTCTCCCGAGGCGATGCGTGGGTTTCTCGGCGGCAACGCAGCACGTGTCATGGGGTTGATCTCCGGATAGTGAGCACGCGTGCTGTTGATCTCGCCCCCGATCCCCCGGGCGTTCGCCGACGTTTGACGCAGTAACCGGGGAGTCAGATCCCGTACGTGAGAAGCGCCTCATCGAGCGAGTCGGTCACGATCTCGGCGCACACGTCGATGAGCTGGCGTAGGTCGCCCTCAGTCCGTGGCGCTCGGCTTCGCGGATAACCGACTGCGAAGGCGCCGAGGCAGACACCCTTGACCATGAGTGGAAGTGCGAAGTCCCAGGCATCGGGTGAGGATTCCTGATCGCTCACGGCGGGGGCGCCGCTGCGGATCTCCATGAGCTCACTTTCGAGGTCCGCGAGGGTTCGGACCCGCCCACCAGCGCATTCGAACGTCCCGTTGTCGACCGCGAGTCGATCGAGCAGCTCCCTTGTGGGCCCATGAGCGAGCAGGGTCTTTCCTGCAGCAGTCAGGTGCAGCGGCGAACGGGAACCACGTGGGCACACCCAGCGAACGGGCGCGCGGGACTCTGCCGTTTCAAGGCATAGCAACTCACCATCCCGGCGGACGAAGAAGGACACGGTCTCGTTGGTTCGATCCCGCAAGCGGAGCACGGCGCTCCTCACCATCCACCGCAGCGGACCGTCAGGGTCTGCTTCGTATGCGATGCGCAACGCCGCCGGTCCCAGGACATATCTGCCGTCTGCGAGTCGGACCGCGAAGGCGTCAGCCTCCAGCGTTCGCATCAGTCTCAAGGCCGTCGGCACAGGAATCCCCGTCCGCTCGGAGGCCTCGGTCAGCGTCAAACCGTCCGAACGAAGCGCAGTGAGAAGGCTTAGCGCTCTGGAGACCGAGCGAACGGGTGTAGCCGGAGAGCTTGAGTCTGACACTGACTTACCGATCATCTTGTGGGCGACTGCCCGACGACACCATTCGCCCTCCGTGTTGGCAGAGGTGTCATCTCGACGGGCGCACTGGCGGAGAGAGGGTAGTGGCAAGCGACCTGATGGCCCGGCGAGATGGTTTGGAGTGGTGGTACATCCAGCGAGCAGCGCTCATCTGCGCGGTCGCATCGAGTTCGGAAGCGACACCCGCTGGGAGGGTCGGTAGGTGAGGGAAGCTCCCCCCGCAGGTTCACTCGACGCAGCCGATCAGGGTGGCGCGGATCTGGCTTCGGAATCGCGGAGAGCAGCGCCTTCGTGTACGGATGCCGAGGTGAGCGGTAGAGGCTTTCCGCTGGGCCGATCTCACAGAGCTTCCCCAGATACATTACTCCGATCCTGTCGCTAACCAGCTTGACCACCGCCAGGTCATGGGCGATGAAAATCGAGGTGAGCTCAAGGTCGGCTCGCAACCTGGCAATGAGGTTGAGGATCTGAGCCTGGATGGATACGTCGAGCGCAGACACTGCCTCGTCGAAACAGATGAGGTCGGGATCAAGCGCGAGCGCCCGGGCGATGGCGACCCGTTGACACTGACCACCCGACAACGATCCTGGCCGTGACGTCAAGTACCCCTCGTCGAGGCCGACGAGATCCATGAGCTCGTGTACGCGATCGTTTCGGCTTGATGATGTGCCGACTCGATGAACTTGGAGCGGCTCGGCGATGCAATCGCGAACTGTCCACCGCGGATTCATGGACGCATGCGGATCCTGGAAGACGAGCTGCATCCGGCGCCGCAAGCGTCGCAGTTGCCTCGGTGGGGTAGTTGTCAGTTCGATGCCCCCGAAGGTCACCGTCCCCGCTGTGGGTGGTGGGGCTTGAAGGATCGTGCGAACGGTGGTCGACTTTCCGCAGCCAGACTCCCCGACCAGTCCAAGCGTCTCGCCCCGATGCAGCACGAAGGAAACGTCCGACACTGCCTGGACCTCCGCTCCGGTTGGAAGCCGAAAGGTCTGGGTGAGACCTGTGGTCTCGAGGAGTGGGGTCGGCGGAGTATCCGGTGGTGAAGCCGCCGCGCCAGGCGAGATGGTCATTTGACGGACTTCTCCTCTTGGTCGTCCCAGCAGTCCCACCAGTGGCTCCCTACCTGTCGTCGCGGCGGTGCAGTGGTCCCACAGATTTCGACTGCGAGATGGCATCGCTCTCGGAAAGCGCACCCAGGCGGCGGATTGGAGGGGTCCACGGGCCGCCCCTCCACGGACTTCAGTAGGGAGCCAGGCGGCATATCGACGCGAGGGATGGAGTCGAACAGAGCACGCGTGTAGGGCATGCGCATGTCCTCGAAGAGGTCGGCAGTAGTTGCGTGCTCCACCCCTCGGCCGGCGTACATGACCATGATCCGGTTCGTGTGCCAGGCAGCGACACCTAGGTCGTGAGTGACCAGGATCATTCCCATGCCGCGTTCCTCCTGAAGGTCGCCGAGCAAGTCGAGGATTTCGGCTTGAACAGTCACGTCGAGCGATGTGGTCGGCTCGTCGGCGATAAGGATGCTGGGGTTTGCGGCGAGTGCCATGGCGATCACGATGCGCTGTCGCATGCCTCCGGAGAGCTGGTGGGGGTAAAGCCTGATGCGTTTGTTGGCATCAGGGATGCGTACTGCGTCAAGCAGGCCGACGACGCGGGTGCTGAGTTCCTTGCGTCCGAGGCTCGGTTCATGCGCCCGAATCGCCTCGGCGACTTGGTCACCTACACGCATGATGGGGTTCAGTGCACGCATCGGATCCTGATAAATCATCGCGATCTCGCCGCCTCGAAGGCGACGCATGACCCTCTCCGGGGCATCGAGCAGGTCGTGTTGGCCATAGCGCAACGTCCGAGCCTTTACCCGTGCAGTTGTAGCCGGAAGGAGTCCCATGATCGCGCGGGAGGTGACGGACTTTCCCGAACCCGACTCTCCTACGATCCCCAGACTCTCCCCGGAGCCCAATGAGAAGGATGCTCCTCGGACGGCGTGCAATCGGCCTCGCGGAAGCTCGAAGTCGACGTGGAGGTCGTCAACCTCGAGGATGTCGGTCACGGAAGAAGGCGACAGTGAGGAGTGCATCTACCGCCCCAGACCTGCGGCGGGCGCGCCGGACCGGAGGGAGTCGGCGAGCAGATTGAGGCTCAGAATGACCATGAAGAGAAACGCCCCAGGGACGAGAGCGACATGAGGTGCTCCTTGGAGGTGTGGGCGTCCTTCCGCGATCATCGACCCCCAACTTGGCGTCGGCGGCTGGACTCCAAGCCCGAGGAAGCTGAGTGATGCTTCGACGATGATGGCCATGCCGATGGCGAGCAAGGCGTATGTCAGTAGAGGGCTGACGGTGTTCGGTGCGATATGCCGCCACAAGATGTGCCGATGTGGCGCTCCGAGGAGCGCTGAGCTGCTCACGAAGTCTCGCTGCGTGATGGACATGGTGGTAGCTCGAGCGAGTCTGGCGTAGTGGGGCAAGGTCGAGAACGAGATTGCCACGACGACATTTCGCAGGCTCGGACCGAGGAACGCAGCAATGGCAAGAGCAAGAATAAGCGTGGGAAACGCAAGAACCATGTCCATGACCCGCATGATCCCGGCGTCGATACGGCCCTTCCAGTACCCAGCGGTGATCCCGAGCGTCCCTCCGATGAGCAAGCACAGCGCAACCGAAGCCACGCCTACGAAGATCGAGATGCGGGCGCCTTCGAGCGTGCGCGCAAGCATGTCGCGCCCGTATCCGTCTGTGCCTAGGAGGTGACCTGGGCTGAGAGGCCCGGCTCTAGCGTTGCGGAGATCCTGGGATCCGCTGTCCGGAGCGAAAAGAGGACCAACCATTGCGGCAGCGGTGAGAACGGCTAGAACTACCACCGGAATGCGGGCACCGACAAGCCTGCGAGCACGAGAGCGAATCGAAGGAACTGTCGAGTCAAGCACGGCGCTGTCCTCCCAGCTCGATTCGTGGATCGAGGGCGGTATAGAGAACGTCGACGATGAGGTTGAGCACGACGTAGGCGGTAGCGGCCAAGAGGACCACGCCTTGGACCACCATGAGGTCCCGTTGGGCGATCCCTTCGATCATCAGGCGGCCGATTCCAGGTATCGCAAAGATCGTTTCGGTAATGACTGCGCCACCGAGCAGCACTCCCATGTTGACGCCCACGACGGTGACGAGCGAGAGAAGCGAGCCGCGTAGTACGTGGCGAACCAAGATCCGCCGGTTCGTAAGCCCCTTGCCGTATGCCGTCGTCACGTAGTCCTGCTCGAGCGTGTCGACCATGTCGCTGCGCAGTACTCGTGTGTAGATACCGAACTGGGAGAGCGCGAGGGTGACGGTGGGCAACGCAATGGAGCGGAGGTTCTCCACAACGCCGTTGCTCAGGCGACTGAACCCCGTTGCAGGGAGCCACCCGAGGTGCACGGCGAAGATCAAGATCAACACGTATGCAGCCAGAAAGTTCGGCACCGAAATCGTGGCGAACGCGGATGTGTTGATCGTCCGCTCGAGCCAACTTCGTGGCTTCCACACGCAGGCGATCGCCGCGGGCACGCTGATCAGCAGCGCAAGGATCTGGGCGAAGACCACGATCTGCAGAGACACCGGAACGCGGTCGAGGATGGTCTCGAGCACCGGTTGGTCTGTCCGGAACGAGGTCCCGAGATCGCCCGTGACTGCACCGGAAACCCAGTCGAAGTAGCGCACATGGAGCGCTCGGTCGAGACCGTGCTGGGATCGAAACGCCTCGAGGGCCTCTGGCGGAGCGTTGTCGCCTAGAACCGCGAGACCGGGATCGCCCGGCAGCAGGTTCAGTATCAAGAACGTGAGAAGACTCACGCCGCCCAACACGACCACAAGCTGCACGACGCGTTGCATCAGTGCACGGATGGTGGGTGAGGACCTGAGACGGGTCGCTAGTGCGAGAACGTCCACGCCCTGTCCCCTAATCGCGTTCATACGGTCCCCCCGGGCCAATAACTGGAACGCCAACTTCGTAGAGTGAAAGCGATCCTGCCAGTCCGGACCCTGCCCCGTCAAGCCATCGCGAGAGTTCTCGCTGGGAGTGGTTGACACCGCCGCCCTCCGGATTCATACTCGCTTCCACGGTACGAACATGTACTTCCAAAACGGTTCGATCTCGGGGGAGGTCGCACCAAGGCGCAAGCGCTCACCGCCGAACGGGCGAACTCTCTGCTGAGCAGGTTGCGTGCGCCTCACGAAGCATTCGAGCAGGAGGAACCATGGCGAGCGAGGCAGGGACCGAAGCCGAGGTGGATGCGGTAGTCGTTGGTGCCGGCTTCGCCGGCCTATACATGCTGCACAAACTGCGGGATGACCTCGGATTGAAAACCCGAGTGCTCGAAGCGGCCAGCGGTGTGGGGGGCACGTGGCACTGGAACCGGTTCCCAGGGGCGCGCTGCGACAGCGACGCGTACGTCTACTGCTACTCGTTCGACGAAGAACTCCTTCAAGAATGGGACTGGAGCGGAAAGTACCCCACCCAGCCAGAAATCTTGAGCTATCTGGAGCACGTGGCAGAGCGGTACGACCTGAACAAAGACATCACGTTCAACACGTTCGTGGATGCAGCACACTTCAACTCTGCGGACCGCGTCTGGGAGATCCAGACGCGAGACGGGGAAATCGTGCGGGCTCGGTACTTCATCACGGCCATCGGTCATTTGACGATCGCTCGCTATGTCCCAGATCTGCCCGGACTCAGGTCCTTCGACGGCGAGTGGTTCCACACGTCGGCTTGGCCAGAGGGTGTCGACCTGAAGGGCAAGCGGGTGGGAATCATAGGAACCGGCTCAACAGGCGTTCAGGCCATACCTGTCATCGCCGAGGAAGCCGAGCACCTCGTTGTCTTTCAGCGGACACCTCAGTACGTGGTCCCGGCCTGTCACGAAACGGTCGACGAAGCATTCCTTGCAGAGGTAAAGGCCAACTACCCCGAAATCTGGGAACGATCCAAGTGGTCCGCGGGAGGGTTCCCTTGGCAGCACAATGGCCTATCGGCGCTTGACGTCGATGACCGCGAGCGCTGGCAAGTCTACGAGCGTCTCTGGGCGGAAGGGGGTCAGAAGTTTGCCATCGGATCCTACAAAGACATCCTGATGGATCGTCGTGCAAACGACACCGTTTCGGAGTTCATCCGGGCAAAGGTTCGAGAGCTCGTTCAGGATGAAGACCTGCTATGGAAGCTGCTTCCCGCCGATCACCCGTACATGGCGCGACGTCCCATCATCGGAACGCACTACTACGAGACGTTCTCTCGAACAAACGTAACCCTCGCCGATGTCAAGCACTATCCGATCATCGAAGTGACACCAGACGGGATTGAGACCGAAGAAGGGCACTTCGCCCTTGACGTCATCGTTTTCGCAACCGGCTTCGATGCTCTCACCGGACCCTTCTTCAACATTGACATTCGCGGAGAGGGCGGTCTCTCGCTACAAGAGGCATGGCGGGACGGGCCGAGCGGCTACTTGGGTCTACTCACCAGCGGCTTCCCGAATATGTTTATGATCACCGGTCCCACCAGCGCTCAAGGCAACGCTCCCGTCGCTATCGAGCACCACGTCGAGTGGATCGCTGACTGCATCGACTACATGCGTCAAGAGGGCGTCGAGCTGATCCAGCCATATGAGGATCTGGAGTCGGAGTGGGTGCAGGGGATCCGCCGGCGTGCAGACCGCTCGCTGAAGACTCTTTCGGACTCCTGGCAGAACGGTTCGAACATCCCGGGCAAGCCGCACATGGTTCTTTCGGCGCCTGGACACTTCGGTATGTATCGCAAGACTACCGACGAGGAGGCTGCTCAGGGTTATCCGCATTTTATGAAGACAAAGGCGATTGTGGACTCCAGGCTGCAGTCCTCGGTCTCGACCCGCTCGGCCCAGTAGGAGCTCTGATGTTGGATCAATCCTCCCGCCGACTTATCACGTCGCTCGCCGATCATCTCGATGGTTCGAACCGGCTGGCCGATCGACAGCTGCTCATCGAGCGGAACGGTCCAGCCCCGAGAATGAGTCGAGCTGAAGATGTCGCAATCCCGAGGGTCTTCTCTGAAGCCGATGGTCAGGCCCGGCTCCTCGTGCCGATCCCTCGGCCACGTGGTTCGATCGTGTATGTGCCCGGCCTTGGACCGAGTTGGGTGACTGGCGGACCTAGGGAACACGACACGATCTGTCGCAAGATTGCCGAAC
Source organism: Salinilacustrithrix flava (assembly GCA_024128875.1). GTDB lineage: Bacteria > Actinomycetota > Acidimicrobiia > Acidimicrobiales > Salinilacustritrichaceae > Salinilacustrithrix > Salinilacustrithrix flava. The sequence goes on along the minus strand of JAMYFF010000005.1, from coordinate 139,437 downwards.
GCAGCGGTTGCGCCGTGCTGGTCGTCGATTGGAAACGACCCCCCAAGGGGACGCACCAAGAGGCTCAGGCGAACGTGGCCGACGCGCTCGCCTGGATGTCCGCCCAGATGCCAACGGCGAGTTCTCCCAATCGTGGACTGATCATCATGGGAGATGGGTTGGGGGCAGGTGTTGCCACTGCCGTCGCCTCAGGCGCTGGGCCGGTACACGGCACGGACGTCGCGCTGCAGGTGCTGATCTGCCCTGCCGTGGAAGCTGTCGTCCCCACGCCTGATGCCGATGCCGATGATCCATTACTGGATGCCAGTCAACTCGAACTGATCCTGGCGGCCTACCGGCGTGGTGCATCTGCGGACCGACCTGAGGTCTCCCCCCTGCGAGCGAAGACGCTGGCGGGTGCACCGCCGGCGGTGGTCGTCACTGCAGGCGCTGACCCGCTGCGCCCGCAGGGCGAGGCCTATGCGGCCCGGTTGGCGCAAGCCGGCGCGTTGGTGAGCCACCGCACGTATCCGGGTCAGCTCCACGGGTTCTTCAACATGCTGGAGCTCCTCCTCGGCGAAAGAGCGCTTCAAGATGCGCTCAATGCCATCAACCTCTACATCGTTCGTGGCACGGAGGGACTGCGCCGCCAGACGGCGAGGGCTGAGACGGAGGTGCTGGCTATCCAATGACCATGCAGGTAGGCGACAAGGGCCACGATGATTCGAGGAGGAAAAGCGTGATGGAGGCCAACGGCCCACTTTCGGGACTTCGTGTTCTCGATCTCACCCACGCAGTAGCAGGACCATATGGCACGATGCTACTTGCCGATATGGGGGCGGATGTCATCAAGGTCGAGAAGCCCCTAGGCGGAGACCTGGTGCGCAACCTTGGGTCACCGTTGGAAGGCACGCCCGACAAGGACTACTTTTTCTCGGTCAACCGAAATAAGCAGAGTGTCGCTATCGACATGAAGGAGCAGCGGGGCCGTGATTTAGTACTTGAACTCGGATCGCATGCGGACGTCGTCGTGCAGAACTTGCGTCCAGGCGCGGCGGAGCGCCTTGGCCTTGGCTTCGAAGACCTCCAGGCGGTGCGGCCGGACGTCATCTATTGCGGTGTTACCGGGTTCGGACCAACCGGTCCTTGGGCATCACGGTCGGCCAATGACACCATCATCCAAAGTACGTCTGGGCTCATGAGTATGACGGGCGAACCGAACGGTGCCCCAGTCAGAATCGGGCCGCCGATCATCGACCTCGCTACCGGGATCTACCTCTACGGCGCCGTGGTGACCGCGCTCCTGCAGCGGGAGCAACATCCCGAGGGGCAGCACATCAGCATCAGCATGCTTGATGTCGCGTTCTCGATGATGGCGAACTACATCCCTGCGGCGGCAACAAGAGGCGAGGAAATCCCGAGAATGGGCCGAGGGCATGCCCAGATCGCTCCCTACGACGCGTTCACCTGCGGCGATGGACGCGCCCTGATCGTCGGAGCATTCAATGAGAACTCCTGGCGTGGTTTGTGTGAGGTGATCGACCAGCAGGAATGGCTGGACGATCCTCGCTACAAAACGAATGCGGACCGTTTGGAGCACCGTGGGGAGCTGACGGCTGACCTTGAGGCGATCTTTGGTACCGCTCCTTTGGACGAATGGGCCGACAAACTCGAAGCCGCCGGCGTTATCGCCAACCCAGTTTACCCGCTCCATGAGGTGATTCAATCTGAGCAAGCCAAGGCGAATGGCAATCCGGTGGCCATCGAACTGGATGACGGTCGGGTCGCTCACACGGCCAAAGATCCGATGACCTCCACGAGCTGGCCATTGCAGCCAACTCGGCGCCCACCAGGGCTGGGTCAGCACACGGACGGCGTGCTCTCTGGCTTGTTGGGGCTCGATGAATCCCGTCTTTCAGCGCTTGAGGCGCAAGGGGTCATCCGTCGGGTCTGAGCACGACGACCGGTGGTCAATGACCGAGACCGGCCAGACAAGCGGTATGCGAACAGAGGGAACGCGATGCAGGTGAATGAAACCGAAGACCAGAGCGGTGCTGTGACCGTCATCGTTGACGGCCCCGTGGCGATCGTTGAAGTCAGCAGGACCGAGCGGCGCAACGCAGTCGATCAAGGCACGGCAACGTCCCTTCACGGCGCGTTCTCTCGATTCGATCAGGACGAGGACCTCTCGGTCGCCGTGCTCACCGGGGACGGAGGCACCTTCTGTGCCGGTGCCGATCTCAAAGCGATCGGCCGGGGCAACGGCAACCGAGTCTCGAGTGACATGGCCAAGCCAGGTCCTCTGGGATGCACGAGGATGATGCTGTCTAAGCCGGTGATCGCCGCCGTCGAGGGCTTCGCAGTGGCGGGCGGCCTTGAGTTGGCCCTTTGGTGCGACTTGCGGGTGGCTGCACGGGACGCTTCGTTTGGAGTCTTCTGCCGTCGGTGGGGTGTCCCGCTCGTCGATGGCGGGACGGTTCGTCTGCCAAGGCTGATTGGGCAGAGCCGAGCGCTGGACATGATTCTCACCGGTCGACCGATCAGCGGCGAGGAAGCCTTCTCCTGGGGTCTTGCCAATCGGTTGTGCGAACCCGGTTCAGCCTTGAAGGAGGCCGTAGCCCTTGCCCAGGAGCTGGCTGCACTGCCGCAAATGTGTCTTCGCTCTGACCGCTTGTCGACGTATGAGCAATGGTCGCTGTCGAACGATGACGCACTTAAGAATGAGGTCGAGCGAGGCCTACTGCCGATCCGGGCTGGGGAGACCCGTGGGGGTGCTCAGCGGTTCGCCAACGGAGCTGGCCGCCACGGAACGAGTGCGATCGATGCCGCCCCCTAGCCTCACGATCTCCGATCAAGGTGGCGTTCGGCATCTGGTGCTGTGCCGGCCGGAGCAAATGAACACCATCACCGCCGACCTACGCAACGAGCTCGACGAGTCTCTCGACAAGGCCGACTCGGACAAGAAGGTGAAAGTCGTACTGCTGCGCGCCGAGGGCCGAGCGTTCTGCGCTGGCTTTGGGCTCGATTGGTCGACGGAGAGGCAGGCAACCCGCGACGGCACGCGCGGGCGAGTCTGGGACAGCGTGGCCGACATCCAGATGATCAGCCGATTCGGAAACACGTTCGCAAAGCTTCACAACATCTCCAAGCCGACGATCGCAGCGGTGCAAGGTTGGTGTGTCGCCGGTGGTACCGACTTAGTTCTCAACGCTGACATCGTCATCGCTAGCGAGTCGGCGGTATTCGGTTACCCGCCCGCCCGCGTGTGGGGCGTACCGGAAGCGCCCTGGGTCTGGGTTGCACGACTTGGTCTCGAGCAGGCACGACGGTTTCTGTACACCGGTGACGAGATCAGCGGTCGGCGTGCCGCGGACATCGGCATGATCCTGGAGTGCACCTCTGATGACGACCTGCTCCAGCGCGCAAGCGACCTGGCCGAGCGTATGGCTCGTCTGCCGCTGAACCAGCTGCAGATGATGAAGTGGCTGCTGAACGACGTGGCTCGGGAGCAGTACGCGCCGGAGTCCAGCCGCATGCTCGGGTATCTGTTTGACGGCGTCGCACGTCACACCCAAGAGGGGCTCGACTTCGTCGATCGTGCGGAGCAGACGGGTTGGAAGCAGGCAACTGCCGAGCGAGATGCTCCCTTTGGCGACTACGGCCAAAGGGCTCGGCACGGAGTTGGGAACGACTGATGGCATGGGATTTTCGAACCGAACTCGAGTTCCAGGAGAAGCTCGACTGGGTCGAGAGCTTCTGCAAGGAGAAGGTCGAGCCGCTCGACTACGTCTTCCCCTACGCGGTCCGCTCGCCGGACCCGGTGGTGAAGGCCTACGTCCGAGAGCTCCAGCAGGAGGTCAAGGACGAGGGCCTGTGGGCGATCTTCCTGGACGAGGAGCTGGGTGGTCCTGGCTTCGGGCAGCTGAAGCTCGGCCTCCTGAACGAGGTCATCGGCCGCTACTCCGGCGCCCCGCAGATGTTCGGGGCGGCTGCGCCTGACACGGGCAACATGGAGATGCTCGCCGCCTACGGCACCGAGGAGCAGAAGAAGCGCTGGCTCGAGCCGCTGCTCAACCAGGAGATGTTCTCCGCCTACTCGATGACCGAGCCCCAGGGCGGCTCCGATCCGAACCTGTTCCGGACCACAGCGGTCCGCGACGGGGACGAGTGGGTCATCAACGGTGAGAAGTGGTTCACCTCCGCGGGCCGGGTCGCCGACATCCTCTTCGTGATGTGCACCAACGGCATGTTCGTGGTGCCCCGCGAGACCCCGGGCGTGGAGATCCAGCCCCAGCCGCGCAACCACAACCACATCATCTACAACGACGTGCGCGTGCCGGACGACCACCTCCTCGGCCCCGAGGACGGCGCCAAGGTCCTGGCCCAGCGGCGCCTCGGCGGCGGGCGCATCCACCACGCGATGCGCACCATCGCCCAGTGCACGCTGGCCTTCGACATGATGTGCGAGCGGGCCCTGTCCCGTGAGTCGCACGGCAAGATCATCGGCGAGCACCAGATGGTGCAGGAGAAGATCGCCGAGTCCTACGCCAAGCTGAAGATGCTGCGGCTCTACGTGCTCGAGACGGCCTGGAAGATGGACCAGACGTCCAGCGCCGAGTGCCGCACCGACATCGCCGCGGTGAAGTTCACGATGGCGCGGGTGCTGCGGGAGATCTCCTTCGACGCCCTGCACATCCACGGCTCGCTCGGCACCACCGACCTGACGCCGCTGCAGGCCATGTACGCCGGCGCCCCCACGATGGGCCTGGCCGACGGCGCCGACGAGGTGCACAAGTCCACGGTCGCCCGCCGGGTGCTCAAGGACTACCGCCCGCATGAGGGCTACTTCCCCCGGGAGTTCATCCCGTACAAGAAGGAAGAGGCGTGGGAGAAGATCCAGCCCGTGCTCGACGCCCGCCCCGAGCTGCGCGAGTCGGCGGAGACCTACAAGAAGTACCTCGCCAACCGCCGCTGAGCGGAGAGGCACTGAGAGGTGACGTCGGATCACGCTGCCTACGAACTCCAAGGCTCCCAGCTGAGTCATTCGCCATCGGAGAACAATCCTTGCCCCTCGCACGGGAAGCGATGGGCTGCGATCGGGCCGGTCGACCGGGCACCCCCTTCCCCCGGGTGTCCGGCGGCCGAGCCCTCCTAGCCCTCGATCGCGGGACGGTGGCCGCCTAGATTGCTCGGCCGCCAGCCGTGCAGTCGTCATCGAACTCGAACGACCTAGGCCCGAAGCCCGCCGCCGTCTCCCACGATCGCCAACCGGCTCCGTGCGACCCCGTCTGAGGTGCCAGTCCCCGGTGACGGACCCGAACGCCCCATCAGTCAGCGTCTCGGGTGGTCCCGACCCATCACGCTCCGCGCTGGCCAGGAACGCGACCTGCCCGCCACGGCTGCGCATCGAGCACCCGACCGCCGTCGAGCAGCCGCCTGCCAGGCGTCATCACTTCACGCTCTCATCGGTGTCGGTAGTTCATGGCCTGTGCGGAGTCGCAAGATCAGCAGATCCGCGAAGCGCGCATATCCACCCACACGCTCCCTTCGCGCCCTGCTGAGCGATAGACGGTGTGAACATTGCTGCTCCTCAGCTCGGCAGCTACTGCCGAGCTCGTCGGCGCTCGATCAGCGCTCGGGCGCTGTCTTCTCGAGTGTTCACGTAGTAGTCCTGCGTGGTGGAGAGGCGCTCGTGTCCGAGCCAGGCGGATACGTCAGGAAGCGGCGCCGCCTCTCCACCGGCGTCAAGTGGATCGAGCATGGTGACTGCGTACCAGTGACGCAACCAGTGACCGGTCCATGCGCCCGTCTGCGGGTCCCACTGTCCGAGGCCATCCCGTGCTCGTTCCGTCGCCTTGCTCGACGCATCGACCCAGCGGCGCTGCTCGCTCGTTGGCGGGAACACCCACTGCTGGTCGCCGGTCACGGCGTGTTGTTCTCGTAGCGCAGTGACGGCGCAGGTGAGTAGGGGGGCGGTGCGGGCCTTGTCCGGGATCTCGCTCGCGCCCTTCACGGGGGCGAGCGCAGGCCACGGCTGGTAGCGGTTCGCCTGGTGAGGGATCCAAATCGTCTCTGCGTCGAGGTCTACTTGATCCCAGCGTGCGCCGAGGAGCTCGGCGTGTCGGCACCCGGTGCCGGCCTGTGCCCACACGAATCGCTCAAGCCAGACGCCCTCTCGGGCTGCGCACGCCTCTGCGAGCATTTCCACGTCAGCGAGGCGTGGGCAGAGGCGTCGGTACGCGCCGTTCTTTGGAGCTTGCTTCCGGGCCCGCTTCAGCGTTGGCCGCCGCGCCGAGGCCGTCCCCCAAGGGTCGGTGTCCGCAGGCCAGTAGCCGTTCTCCTGCCCGAAGCTCGTGACGTTGTTCAGAAGACGCTGCGCCGCGTCGAGCCGTCGCGGTCCGTGATTGGTCGTCACCTTCGCCGTCCACTCCCGCCACACCTGCGGCGTCGCCTTGTAACACGGCATACGAGCCAGGTACGCGACTAGCAGCGTGTCCGCCTCCGAGCGGTACTGCCGCAGTGTCCCCTCCGGCCCGTCGAGGCTGTCGAGCCACGCTTCGGTCACGTCACGGATCGTCTGGTGTCCGAGCTCGGCTCCGGCCTGCGACGACGCAGCGAGCGCTGCAGCCTCGGCGCGCTTGTCGCCAGCGACCCGTTCAGCTTCGGAGCGGGTCTTGCATCTGACGACGGCTCGCTTGCCGTCAGGCTTCCTGAACCAGACCTCGTGACGGGCGTTGATCGACACGCCGTACGGGTCTCGCTGCGAGCGGGGCTTGCCGGCCATCTACGCCGCCCACTGATCGATGCCGGTCCCGTCGTCCTCGACGGACGGGCGAGGGGCCCGAGGCTGGCGGTTCAGCCAGTCCTCGAGCTCCGCTCGGTGCCAACGGTGGGAGCGGGCGCCGAGCATGATCGGCTGCGGAAACGTCGGATCGTCACGGCGCACGTCGCGTAGGTGCTTGGCGGTCCAGCGCAGGTAGGCGCATACGTCGGTGGTGGTCCACAGCCGCTCGATCGGTGTGTCGGTCACATGCGCGGGGGAGAGGGTGGTGGCGGTCATGTGGCCGGACTGTGCGCGGCGTCTCCTACCTGGCAGCCACCGCACCGAAGCGCACCGGAACGAAGTTCGTGTTGCAATAAGATGCAATGACTACCCTCCAAGATTGCATTGATGCGCTGGTCACAACACTGTAGTTGCATGCTGGCAAGATCATGGACATCTTCGAGGGCACCGAGCAGATCCAGCAGGGCATCGTCGCCCGGGCGATCTCCGAGGGTCGCATCGACCCGCTGCGCCAGAACCGCTAGCCGGTACGCCCCGCAGGCCCAGCCGGCGGTGGTCGGCGGCCGCCGTGGCGCAGGACCTTCGGCCCTTCCCTGATCCGGCGAGCGGCGGTCTGATGGGACCTCACAGGACCGATCCGAGGAGGATCATGCGCGCCACCGACGGCGAGCGGACCATCGTCCGACGAGCGCCGAGGTCGGCCATCGAGGCCGGCCCGGTCCCGGCGACCGCGAGCTGACCGGTGCGGGCGTGGGCGGTCCGCTCGCCCGGACCGATCGCCGGGGGTCCGCTGACGTCGGTCTCCCGACCGGAGCCGCTCGCCGGGCCCGGCGAGGTGGTGGTCGAGGTCACGGCCTGCGGGGTCTGTCGCACGGACCTCCACCTCGCCGAGGGCGACCTCCGCCCCATGGCGCCCGGCGTGACACCCGGGCACGAGGTGGTCGGACGGGTGGTGCAGCGCGGCGCTGGCGCCGAGCGGTTCGAGCCGGGGGACCGGATCGGCATCCCGTGGCTCCGCCACACGTGCGGCAGCTGTCGACCCTGCCGGCGCGGGGCCGAGAACCTCTGCCTGCACCCGCGGTTCACCGGCTGGCACGACCACGGCGGGTTCGCCGAGCGCGCCCTGGTCGACGAGGCATACGCCTACGCGCTTCCTGAACAGTTCAGCGACGAGGAGGCTGCTCCGCTCCTGTGCGCGGGGATCGTGGGGTACCGCGCCCTCGTGCGTGCCCACGTCCCCCCGGGCGGACGCCTCGGGATCTACGGCTTCGGGGCCTCGGCCCACCTGGCGGCCCAGGTCGCCATCGCCGCCGGTGTGGAGGTCCACGTGTGCACGCGGTCCTTGGCCGCCCGGTCCCTGGCCCACGAGCTCGGCGCCACCTGGGTGGGTGGAGCTGCTGACCGCCCTCCGGTGCCGCTCGACGGGGCGGTCCTGTACGCGCCGGCCGGTGAGCTGGTGCCGGTGGCGCTCGAGGCCCTGGATCGGGGTGGGCGCCTGTCGATCGCCGGGATCCACCTCAGCGACATCCCGGTGCTCCGCTACCAGGACCACCTCTTCCAGGAGCGGGAGCTGGTGAGCGTCACCGCGAACACCCGCGCCGACGGCGAGGAGTTCCTGGCCATCGCATCGCGCATCGGCATCCAGGTCGAGACCACGCCGTACGGCTTCGACGATGTCGACCGTGCCCTCCTCGACCTCGCCGAGGACCGAGTCCGGGGCGCCGCCGTCATGGTGGTGTGAGGAGGGGCCGGTCGAGGACCTTCGGCTCTTCCCGGGGCTGCGATCCGGCCCGACACTGGCATCAGTGCGAAGGAGGTCGACATGACCACGGCCATCTCCTGGTTCGACGAGCTGTCACGGACCGACACCGCGACGGCGGGTGGGAAGGGGGCGAACCTCGGTGAGCTCGCGCGCGCCGGCCTCCCGGTGCCCGACGGCTTCGTCGTCAACGCCCAGGGCTACCTGGCTGCGATGGATGAGGGTGGGGTGCGGAGCGAGCTCCAGGCCGCCTTCGCGGCAGCCTGCGACGAGGCCTCGACGCCGACCGCCCTGGCCGACGCCGCCGAGCGGCTGCAGTCGCTGGTGCGCAAGGCCGGCGTCCCGGACGGGCTGCGCTCCGTGATCCTGGAGGCGTACCACCGCCTGGGCGACCGGATCCCGGTCGCCGTCCGGTCGTCCGCGACGGCCGAGGACACGAGTGGGACGTCGTTCGCGGGCATGCACGAGACCTTCACCGACGTGGTGGGCGACGATGCGGTCCTCGCCCGGCTCGTCGACTGCTGGGTGTCGCTGTTCGGTCAGCGCGCCATCTCGTACCGGGCGAGCCAGCACATGACCGAGGAGCCGGTCATCGCCGTCGTCGTGCAGCGCCTCGTCGCGGCAGACCGGGCGGGCGTGCTCTTCACGGCGGATCCCTCCACCGGCGACCGCAGCCGCCTCGTGATCGAGGGCGCGTTCGGTCTGGGCGAGGTCGTCGTGTCGGGGGCGGTGGAGCCGGACACCTACGTGGTCGGCAAGGACGGTCCCCGCATCCAGCAGGCGAGGATCGGCCACAAGACGCACCGCCTCGTCGCCGAGGCGGACGGATCCGTCACCCGGGTCGACCTCGATGGCGCGGAGGCCGACGCTCGGGTTCTGGTCGATGACGAGGTCCTCGAGCTCGCCCGACTCGGGCTGCAGGTCGAAGCGCACTACGGGGGAGAGCCCCAGGACGTGGAGTGGGCGATCGCCGCCGGGCGCCTCTACCTCCTCCAGGCCCGTCCCATCACCACGCTGGTCGCACCCGGCGCTGCATCGCTGCCGGAAGCCGATGCGGCTGATGTCGCCGTGCCGCTGGTCCGCGGGTTGTCCGCCTCGCCCGGGGTGGTGGCCGGGTCGGTGCGGGTGCTGGCCTCGCCCGCGGAGGGGCACCTCCTCCAGCTGGGGGAGGTGCTGGTGGCCCCCATGACGAACCCCGACTGGGTCCCGACGATCCGACGTGCGGCAGCCGTCGTCACCGACGGCGGCGGCATGACGTGCCACGCCGCCATCGTCTCCCGCGAGCTCGGCGTGCCCTGCGTGGTCGGTGCCCGGAACGCCACCACCCGGTTGCGGGACGGCGATGTCGTGACGGTGGACGGCGGTGCCGGGGAGGTCTACGAAGGCGATCGGGTCGGGGCTCGGACGGTGCCCGCCACAGCGTCGGCGCCGTCGGTGGTGCCGTCCGGCGAGGCGCTGGCGACGCGCATCTACGTGAACCTGGCCATCGCAGACCACGCCGAGGCCGTCGCAGCCCAGCCCGTGGACGGGGTCGGGCTGCTGCGGGCGGAGTTCATGATCACGGATGCCCTCGGCGGGGTCCACCCGCGAGCGCTGCTTGAGCGCGGCGGTCGCGCGGAGTTCCTCGACCGGATGGCGGGGTCGCTGCTGCGCATCACGCGGGCGTTCGCCCCACGGCCGGTGATCTACCGGACCATCGACTTCCGCTCGAACGAGTTCCGAGGGCTGGAAGGTGGGGCTGCGTTCGAGCCGGTGGAGGAGAACCCGATGATCGGCTACCGGGGCTGCTTCCGCTACGTGCGCGAGCCCGACCTGTTCGCGCTGGAGCTCGAGCTGCTCGGCCGGGTGCGAGAGGAGACACCCAACCTCCACCTCATGATCCCCTTCGTCCGCACCACCTGGGAGCTCGAGGCCGCCTTGGAGGCGATCGACGCGAGCGTGCTCGGTCGCCAGCGGGGGCTCCACCGTTGGGTCATGGCGGAGGTCCCCTCGGTCGCCTACCGGATCCCGGAGTACGCGGCCATGGGCATCGACGGGGTGTCGATCGGCTCGAACGACCTCACGCAGCTCATGCTCGGCGTCGATCGCGACTCGACGGTCTGCGCAGAGCTGTTCGACGAGTCCGATGCGGCGGTCCTCGACGCGATCGGCCGCATCATCGGTGCGTGCCAGGCCGCCGGCATCACCTCGTCGCTGTGCGGCCAGGCACCGTCCAACAAGCCGGACTTCGCCGAGTACCTGGTTCGCCTCGGCATCGACTCCATCTCGGTCATCCCCGACGCGGTCGATGCGGCGCGTCGCGTCGTCGCCTCAGCGGAGCGACGCCTCCTGCTCGATGCGGCGCGCCGTGACGCTCGGAGCGCAGGGCTGCCATGACCCCCGCCCGGCCACCAACGCAGGCCGGGGGCGCCGAGCCGTACGCGATGGCGGTCGAGACTCACACCGGAGCGGTGCTGCTCGTCGGCGATCTCGCCTACAAGGTGAAGAAGCCGGTGTCCGTCGGGTTCCTGGACTGGACCAGCCGGGCCGACCGGCTGCGCGCGATCGAGGACGAGCTGTCGCTGAACCGGCGCCTCGCTCCCGATGTGTACCTCGGCACCGGTCTGCTCCCCGTCCCGGGCGGCGACGGCGAGCCCGTTCTCGTGATGCGTCGCCTGCCGGCCGACCGACGCCTCTCGACGCTGGTGGCGCAGGGTCGAGACGTCGACGACGCCCTCCGAGCGCTGGCGCACCAGCTCGCGGCGTTCCACCTGCGCGGCGCGACCACGTCGGCCGCTGCGGCGGCAGCCGGACCTGCGGAGACGCTCCGACGCTGGGAGGTCAACCACGAGCGCATGCGGCCGGCGTTCGGGGAGTGGATCGACGGTGAGGCGGCCGAGCTCCTACTGGAGCGAGCCAGCGCGTACCTCCGCGGGCGGGCCACGCTCCTGGAGGAGCGCGTGTCCCGTGGCTGGGCGCGCGACGGCCACGGGGATCTCCTGGCCGAGGACGTCTTCTGCCTCGACGACGGACCGCGGGTGCTGGACTGCCTCGACTTCGACGAGCGGCTCCGGGTCGGTGACGTGCTCGCCGACATGGCGTTCCTGGCCATGGACCTCGAGCGCCTCGGCCGGGCGGACCTCGGTTGGCGCTTGCTCGAGCTGCACCGGGAGATGACCGGCGACAGCTGGCCCCCGTCGCTCGCGCACCACCACGTGGCCTACCGCGCCCAGGTCCGCACGTTGGTGTCCTGCGTGCGCGCCGGGCAGGGGGACGCCGCGGCGGGTGCACAGGCTGCGCAGCTGCTCGACATCGCAACCCGTCACGCCGCTGCAGCCCGGGTCCGGATGGTGCTCGTGGGGGGCTCACCGGCGACGGGCAAGTCGACGATCGCGGCCGGACTGGGCGATCGCCTGGATGCGACGGTGCTGCGCTCCGACGAGATCCGCAAGGAGCTGGCCGGGCGATCGGTTCCTGACGACTGCGCTGCCGAGCTGCGGTCGGGCATCTACAGCGAGGCGTGGACCGACCGCACGTACGACGAGCTCCTCCGCCGAGCCGGCCGTCTGGTGGCCCGCGGTGAGTGCGTGGTGCTCGATGCGACCTGGGCCGAGCGGAAGCGTCGCCGTGCGGCTCGCGCCGTCGCCGAAGCCACGAGCACCGACCTCGTCGAGCTGCGCTGCGTCGTCGACGCCGAGACGGCCCGCCAGCGCGCAGCCGCGCGCGCCCGGACGGGAGCCGACGTCTCGGACGCGGACGCGTCGATCGCCTCGGCCCTTGCCGCTTCCTTCGAGCCATGGGATGGGGCTGCGGCCATCAGCACGGCGTCGTCACCGGCGGCGTCGCTGGACACCGCGCTCGCTGCCGTCGAACGTGGGTAGCGGACCGCCGCGATCGGGTCCTCGGAGCTCGGGGCCGTTGGCCTCTATCGGCAGGGGGATGGGGAGGGGCAGCGTCAGGGCATGGCCGAGATCCGTGGGTCGAAGTGAAATCTGTGGAAGCACCCTCGGCGCTGTGCCGTGCGGTGTTCGACAGCTACCCGAACGGAGCGATCGCGCTCTACGACGCCGAGCTCCGATTCGTGTACGTCGGTGGCGCCGTGCTCCCTCTGGTGGGGCTGACTGCGGGCGGCATGCTCGGGTCGACGGTGGCCGAGCTCTTCCCGGAGCCGATCGTGGAGGCGGTGACGCCGATCTACCGGGATGCGCTGGCCGGACGAGCTGCATCGGTCGACATCACCCTCGAGGGCCGACGGCTCGTGGTGAGGACTGCGCCGATCAGTGCGCCGGCGGAGACCCCGTTGGGGTTGGTGACGGTCGAGGACGTGACGTCCTACTGCGAGACCGAGAAGCAGCTGTCCTTGGCGATGGAGACCTTCCGAACTGCGTTCGACGCCGCGCCGATCGGCATGGCGCTGGTCGGGCTCGATGGTCGGTTCCTGCAGGTCAACGCTGCGTTGTGCGTCCTCCTCGGCTACCAGGCAGCCGAGCTCGTCGAGCTCACGTTCCAGGACATCACCCATCCCGGCGACCTGCACCTCGACGTCGCGCAGGCCGAGCAGCTCGTGGCCGGCGACATCGACCAGTACCAGATGGAGAAGCGCTACTACGACCGCCGAGGTCACGTGGTCTGGGTGCAGCTGTCCGGTTCCATCGTGCGCTCGGCGCGTGGTGAACCCGTGCACTTCATCGCGCAGATCGAGGACATCAGTGACCGAAAGCGCCGCGAAGAGGAGCTCACCCGGATGGCGCGCCGAGACCCGTTGACGGGTCTGTTGAACCGCGGCGTCTTCGACGCCGACCTGGAGGCGTACCGCCGCTCGGCGGCGCGCTACGGCGACACCACCGGGCTGGTGCTCATCGACCTCGACGAGTTCAAGGCGGTCAACGATCGCGGTGGCCACGAGGTGGGAGATCGGGTCCTGATCGAGGTCGCGCGAGCGATACGGAGCCGGGTGCGCCTCTCGGATCACTCCTATCGGGTCGGCGGCGACGAGTTCGCGGTCCTCGTCCCGCACGGCACCGAAGCGACCATGGCCCCGTTGGCCGAGTCGCTCCGCGCCGCGATCGAGCAGATCGTCGTCGTGGAGGCCGAGGCCAGCTACACGGTCGGAGCGAGCGTCGGGGTCTCGACCATCGAGGCCGGAACGGCGAGCAGCGCCACGGGCGATGCCGACGCTGCGCTCTACCGGGACAAGGCAGCACGACGTGGTGACCTCCGGTGAGGACGATCCCTGATCCTCCGCGTGGTCGGCCGGCCGGTCCGGTGCTCGCTCCGGATCAGCGCTTCGGCGGCCGTTGGCCGTGGCTGTGGGCGATCGTCTCCGCCGCGCTCCTGCTCTCCTGGCTCTTCGCCCAGCCGTCGACGACGGAGGACGACGAGGTCGGCTACGCCGAGTTCCGGGAGCTCGTCATCTCCGGTGACGTCGAGGAGGTCGAGATCGACCAGGGCAGCGGGAAGGTCGAGGGAACCCTCGCTTCGGGCGAGTCGTTCACCGCGCAGGGGCCGCCGGGGGGCGTCCCGGATGCCGACACGGCACTGCTCGACGAACACGAGGTCGAGCGCAACTACGTGGCCGAGAGCTCCAACCCGCTCGGCAGCATCCTGTTGTACCTGCTGCCGTTCGTGCTGATCATCGGGGTGCTGGTGTGGCTCTCGCGTCGGGCGACGAACCAGCTCACCGGTGCCTCCGCGTTCACGCGCAGCCGGGCTCGCGTCCACCGCAGTGAACGGACCGACACCACGTTCGCGGACGTCGCGGGGTACGAGACGGTGAAGGACGAGATCAGCGAGGTCGTCGACTTCCTGCGCGATCCGTCGAAGTTCAAGCAGATCGGGGCCCGCATCCCCAAGGGGATCCTGCTGGTCGGCCCGCCTGGCACCGGCAAGACCCTGTTCGCCCGGGCGGTGGCCGGCGAAGCGGGCGTGCCGTTCATCTCGATCACGGGGTCGGAGTTCCTGGAGATGTTCGTGGGTGTGGGCGCCGCTCGTGTCCGTGACCTGTTCGCCACGGCGCGCAAGGAGACGCCGTCGATCCTGTTCGTCGACGAGATCGATGCCATCGGCCGCAAGCGCGGCACCGGGCTCGGCGGCGGACACGACGAGCGGGAGCAGACGCTCAACCAGCTCCTCGCGGAGATGGACGGGTTCGAGACGACCGAAGGCATCGTCCTGCTCGCCGCGACCAACCGACCGGACATCCTCGACGCGGCACTGCTGCGGGCTGGCCGGTTCGACCGCCAGGTCGTCATCCCCCTGCCGACCGCGGGGGAGCGACTGGCGATCCTGGAGGTCCACGCCCGCGGGAAGAAGCTCGCCGGCGACGTCGACCTGGACCTCGTCGCCCGGGGCACACCCGGCATGAGCGGCGCCGATCTGGCCAACCTGCTCAACGAGGCGGCACTGATCGCGGTGCGCCGCGGCGCTGACGAGATCGCCGCCGGTGACCTCGACGCCGCTCGTGACCGGGTCCTGCTCGGGGTGCCCCGCGGTGCGCTCGTCCTCACGCCGGAGGAGAAGCGGACGGTCGCCTACCACGAAGCCGGCCACGCGGTCCTGGCGTCGGTGCTGCCCAACTCGGACCCGGTGCACAAGGTGACGATCCTGCCGGCGGGGATCGCGCTCGGCGCAACCCAACAGGTGCCGGTGACGGAACGCCAGCTGCGACGGCGCGGCGAGCTCGACGACATCCTCGCCGTCCGCCTCGGCGGTCGGGCCGCCGAGGAGCTCGTGTTCGGTGAGGTGACCACCGGCGCGGCCGACGACCTGACGTCAGCGACCCAGCTCGCCCGCAGCATGGTGCGCGAATGGGGCATGTCCGAGCGCCTGGGCGAGATGGCTTGGGGTTCGGCGGGCCCGGTCTTCCTGGGCGAGGACCTGGTCCACACCCGCGACTACTCCGACGAGACGGCACGTGTCATCGACGAGGAGGTCGAGCGCATCCTCGAGGAACAGGCGCAGCGTGCCCGCACCGAGCTGCAACAGTCGATGGACGCACTCCACGCTGTCGCCGCTGAGCTGCTCGAGCGCGAAACACTCGAAGCCGACGACATCGCCCGCATCCTCCATCCGCCCGGCCCCGTCGCAGCCGCGGGATGACCTACGTCCCGACGGCCAGCGATGCGTGACCGCGTTGCGGCGGCGTCGGTGCAGGGCCTGGTACGAGACGGGCCTCGGCGGTCGCGGTCGACATGCAACGCACGGTGATCGCCTTCGCGCCGACGGGCAGGCGCCTGGCTGGCGTTGATCGATGATGGCGCGTCCGGGCCCCGCAGCGCGACGACCGGGACCTTCGGCTCTGGACGGTCGTCGGGGACCGGTCATCCGATGATCTGGTGAGCCCAGAGGTCCCACACATCGGGTTGATCGTCCCCCCGGGGGCCCACAACTCGGCAACCCCGCTCGACCACAACCCACCACAGACCAGACCACCAAGGAGAGCGACATGACACTCATGCGACGCACGCGAACCGAACCGGAGCTGCCGGCCTGGTTCAGCACCCGACGCCTGTTCGACTGGCCCGAGTCCTGGACCGAGCTCATGGGAACCGAACCCGAGCTCAAGGTCGAGGAGTTCCGGGAGGATGGGCGGCTCGTCGTCCGCGCCGAGATGCCCGGCATCGACCCTGACGAGGACGTCGAGATCACCGTGTCCGACGACATCTTGAACCTGCGGGCCGAACGGCGATCCGAGACCAAGACGGAGGACAAGGCGGGGTACCGCTCCGAGTTCCACTACGGATCCTTCTCCCGCTCACTGCGGCTGCCTGCCGGCGCAACCGAAGCCGACATCAAGGCCACCTACACCGACGGCATCCTCGAGGTCCGCATCCCCATCGACACCGCGACCGCTGAGGCCAAGAGGATCCCCGTCTCCCACGGCTGATCCCATGAACCCGTGGGGACTCGGGCGGTCCGTCCGGTCACCACGGGTTCGTCGGCGTCGATCGGGACTCACGCCTCTGGTGGCGACCGCGATGTGGCCTCACGATCGACAGGTGCGCAGAGGAGCCGCCATCGTCGCCGTGACCACCGGTGGAGCCGCCTTGGTCCTGTGGGGCTGGCAGGCGTTCGGTCCTCGCTCGGCGGTCTTCGCCTTCCTCGTCGTGTGGGTGCCGATGACGTGGCTCGGGACGGTGAGCCGGGTGGCTCAGCCGCGGCTTCCCGCCTCGTACCACCAGCTGCGCGGGTTCGAACGGGACGGGCGCATCTACGAGCGCGTCGGGGTCCGGGCGGCGAAGCGACTGCTCCGTCGAGGGCCCTTCGCGTTCTTCAACCCCCACCTCCACCTGCCGGCGGAGCGGACGCCCGAGCACCTGGCCCGGCTGGAGCAGCGCATGGATGGTGCCGAGGCGAGCCACGCCGTCTTGTTCGTCGCGACGCTCGGCGTGGTGGTGCACGCTGCGGCGCGCGGATGGTGGACGGCGGCCGCGCTGACCCTGGTCTTCGATGTGGTGATGAACGGCTACCCCGTGATGCTCCAGCGCTACAACCGTGCGCTGCTGCGCCGGCGCTACCCGACGACGTCGACCGGAGCGGTCGACCGATCCGAGACCGACACCCTGACCCGATGAGGGAGAACCAGATGAAGCGCGCGTCACCGATCCTGTCGTTCCTGGGCGCGGCGGGCACCGTCACGGGCAGTCGCTTCCTGGTCGAGCACGCAGGCACGAGCGTGCTGGTCGACTGCGGGCTGTTCCAGGGCCGGAAGGAGCTCCGACTCCGGAACTGGGCCCCGTTCCCGGCCGACCCGGACTCGATCGACGCGGTGGTGCTGACGCATGCCCACATCGACCACTGCGGGTACCTCCCTGCCCTCGTGCGCGACGGGTTCCGCGGGCCGGTGCTGTGCTCGCCGGCGACGGCGGAGCTCGTCCCGATCATGCTGCGGGACTCGGCGCGCCTGCAGGAGGAGGAGGCGTCCTACGCGCAGCGCAAGGGGTACTCCAAGCACCACCCCCCTCGTCCGCTGTACACGGGGGAGGACGCGGAGGCGGCGATCGAGCTGCTCCGGTCGGTGGACTTCGGTGCCGAGCACCCGGTCGCCGACGGGTTCCGGACCTGGCTGCGACCAGCCGGGCACATCCTCGGGTCCGCGACGGTCGAGCTGGCGGTGGGTGATCGACGGGTGCTGTTCACCGGCGACCTCGGTCGCCCGAACCACCCGATCCTGCGCCCACCGCCCCCGATGCCGGCCGTGGACGTCCTCGTGACGGAGTCGACCTACGGGGGGCGCACCCACGACGACATGGACGAGGGCATCGAGCAGCTCGCCGACCTCATCCGACGCACCGCCGCGCGCGGCGGCTCCATCGTGATCCCGGCGTTCGCCGTGGACCGGACCGAGGTCGTGCTGCTGGCGCTCGGCCGCCTGGTCCGGGAGGGACGCATCCCCCGGCTGCCGATCTACGCCGACAGCCCGATGGCGCTCGCCGTGCTGGACGTCTACCGCCGGGCCATGGTGGCGGGAAGTGACGAGATCCGCGCCGGGTTCGGAGACGACGACCCCTTCGCTGCCGCAGGGGAGCTGCAGGAGGTACCGGACACCGACGCATCCAAGGCCCTCCACGACGTGCCGTACCCCTCGATCATCATCTCGGCGTCCGGCATGGCCTCCGGGGGACGTGTCCTGCACCACCTGGCGAACCGCCTCCCGGACCCACGGAACGCCGTGGTCCTCGCCGGGTTCCAGGCGCCGGGGACGCGTGGCGAGCGGCTGTCGTCGGGCGCCGACACGGTGAAGATGTTCGGGCGCTACGTGCCGGTCCGCGCCGAGGTCCTGACGCTGCGCTGCTTCTCGGTCCACGCCGACGAGCCGGAGCTGCTGGCGTGGCTGTCGACCGCCCCCCGGTCGCCCGATGTCGCCTACGTCGTGCACGGCGAGGCCGAGGCCAGCGCGGCGATGCACGATGCGATCACCCAGGCGCAGGGATGGACCGTGGTCGTGCCCACCCACCGGGAGCGCGTCCGGATCGACTGACCCTGGCCGCCCTCGGAGGTGGGAACCGGAGGCTCAGCCGTCGTCGGCCCGGCTCGGATCCGGGACCACCACGACGGGTCGCTCGGCGTGGCGGCTCACCTGGTGGCTGACGGAACCGAGGAGCAGACCGGCGAAGCCGCCACGACCCCGGGAGCCGACCACGACGAGGTCGGCGCCGGCGGCCGCGTCGGTGAGGACGACGACGGGGGATCCCTGGACGACCGTGCGCACCACGTCGGCCGGTGCGAGCCCGGCGGCCACGAGCATCTGGTCCACCAGATCGGTCGCGCTGCCCTGGGCGGCGTCGTAGGCATCACCGACGAAGGTGAACTCGGCGGCGTAGGGAACGTCCCAGGAGTGGACGACCTCGAGCGTCGCGCCGCGCCGCCGGGCCTCCTCCAGCGCCCACTCGAGCGCGAGCGCCGACGGCTCCGACCCGTCGACCCCGACGACGACGCGGCCCTGATCGGCATCGTCCGGCGTGCCGTGGACGACCATGACCGGGCAAGAGGCGTGCTCCAGGCACCGCTGGCTGACAGACCCGAGCACCAGCCCGCGGAAGCTTCCGAGCCCGCGGGCGCCCACCACGAGCAGGTCGGCGTCCTTCGACGCATCGAGGAGCGCGGTGGCAGGGAGGTCGCAGACGACCTCGCGGCGCACGCCGTCGGCGTCGTCGCCGAGCGCCCGCTGCACGAGCACGTCGAGCGCCCGCTGGGCCTCCGCCTCCCCGTAGTGGGGATCGAAGGTGGTCTCGCCGTCGACGTGGTGCTGGTCGAGGAAGTTCCACGCCAGCAGCGCGGTGACCGTGGCGTCTCGGATGCGGGCCTCGTGCTGAGCCCAGCGGAGGGCGTCCGCGCTCCACTCAGAGCCGTCGACCCCGACGATGATGCGTTCCATGGTGTGATCTCCTCGTCGTCCTGGCCCGAGTGTGCGGGCGGGACCGGCCCGGGGCAAGGGGCGAACGTCCCCGTCCAAGCGGGATCGGACCCTCCCGGACCGCTTGTGCCTGGAGCCTCTGGTGCCCGAGGGCACCTCGGGCGCGCGATGGGTCCATGGAACCGCACTCCGACACGCCATCCCGGCCCCCGGGCGAACCCACGAACGATCGCTCCCGCACACCCTGGATCCTGGGCGCGCTGGCGGTCGTCGTCGCGCTCGTGATCGTCCTCGTCGTGGTGGCCTCCGACGATGACGACGACGACGTGGCGACCGACGACACCACCACCAGCGTCGTCGACTCCACGACCACCACCGAGGCCGAGGAGACCACGACGACGGCTGCGGAGACCACGACGACGGCGTCGACCACCACGGCCCCCGGCGCGGTCACGGATGCCGAAGCGGTGACGGTGGCCTGGCCGGATCCGCTCGCGGGAGCGGGCTTCGACGATCCGGTCGAGGTCGCGGCTGAGTTCGCGACCGAGGTGCTCGGCTTCGAGGACCCGCTCGTCGGCGATCTGCAGGAGGGGGACTCCCGATCCGGTGAGGTCGAGATCCGGGCCGCGGCGGACGGGCCGGTGACGACCGTCGGGGTGCGCCAGATGAGCGACGATCGCTTCTACGTGCTGTTCGCCGCGACGTCGGAGGTCGAGCTCCTGCTGCCCACCGCAGGCAGCGCGATCGACACGCCGCTCGAGGTCGAGGGCTGGGGCCGGGGGTTCGAGGGCCAGATCGGCATCCGCGTCCACGACCGCACGGACGGTGCGGTGCTCGGTGAGGGCTTCGTCACCGGCGGTGGCGTCGGCGAGCTCGAGACCTTCTCCGGCGAGATCGAGTGGGACAACCCCGGAGGCGGATGGGGCGTGGTGGTCGCAGCCGTCGACGGCGGTGCCGACGGGTCCACGTGGGCGGCGACCGCGCTCCCGGTCGGGTTCATCGGCGGCGACTGAGCGCCCCCTGGTCCACCCCTCAGGCGGGGGCGTGGACCGCGTCGCGTCCGGCCGACTTGGCGGCGTAGAGCGCCTCGTCGGCCCGACGCAGCAGGGAGGTCGCTGCCTCCCCGGTGCCGATGGCCACACCGACGCTGAGCGTGACGTCGACCGGACCGGCCACCGTCACGATCGGTGATCCCGACACGTCGGCTCGCAACCGCTCGGCGACGGCGGCCGCGGTGCCCAGGTCCGTGTCGGCCAGCACGGCGACGAACTCGTCGCCCCCGAGCCGGGCGACGGTGTCGCCGACCCGGCAGTGTGCGACCAGCCGGCGACCGATGGCGCGCAGCACCTCGTCACCCGCTGCGTGGCCGAGCGTGTCGTTGATCTGCTTGAAGCGGTCGATGTCCACCGCGATGAGCGCGATCGACATCTCGCCCTCGCAGGCACGCGGCAGGTCGCGGTCGAAGGCCCGGCGGTTGCCGAGGCCGGTCAGCCCGTCGAGGTAGGCCAGCTCGGACAGCGCGTCGTTCGCCGCGACCAGCTCGCGCCGAGCGGCGTCGTTGGCCAGCTGGAGCGCCACCATCTCGGCCAGCGCCTCCATGACGGCGTGCGCGTCGTCGCTCAGCTCCACCGGCCGCGAGTCGGCGCCGCACACCGTGCCGAAGACCTCGCCGGCCGGGCCGCGAACCGGCACCGTGACGTAGGTGCTCAGACCGAGGTCGCGCGCCGCTGCGCTCTCCGGATAGGTGGCCGCCACGTCGGTCGTGCAGGCCGGACCGCCCTCGAGTGCCCGCCGGCACAGCGTGTCGGACCACTCGACCTGCAGCCCCTCGGGGATGTCGAGGGTCCCGACGTTGCGGGCGTAGAGCACCTGCTGCAGGTCGCCCTCCCAGTCGATGGAGGTCAGGTACGTGCTCTCCAGCCCGGTGATCCGGCCGAGCAGGTCCAGCAGGCGGCGCGCCAGCTCCTCGAGCTCGCCGGAGGCACTGGCGATGGACCGGTCAGGGACGGCGCGCGCGTCGGATGTCACACCAGAGCATCGGTGCCGCCCGGTGCGGACTTGAGGTGGTTTGCGTCACCGTCGACGGAGGTCACCTCGACGAGGAGGCCAGGTGGCCTCGGGCCCGGCGCACGACCCGGTGGACGCGGTGGACGAGGCCGACCGGCTCCAGGAACATCAGCGGGCAGGCCCCGGGTACGACCTCGAGGCCGAGCTCCTCGGCGACCGCGATGGCCTCGGGGCTGGCGGCGCCGGGGCCACCGACGCCCTTGAACAGCCAGATGCGCGGGATGCCCCGCGCTGCGACCTGACGCACGACGTCGACCGACGCCGGGGCCGGCACCATGACGATGGCGCCGTCGAGCTGGCCGGGGACGTCCAGGAGGCTGGGGTGGCAGGCGTCGCCGGCGACCGTGCCAGCCCCGGGGTGGACGGCCACCACCTCGACGCCCTGCGCACGCAGCGCCTCGTAGATCGTGCGACCGAAGCTGTCGCGGGCGTCGGAGGCCCCGACGACCGCGAGACGGCCGGATCGCAGGAACGCCGTCGCTGCGTCGGCGTCGACGGGGACAGGGGTCACGTGGGCGGGCACGGCGTGCTCCTTCCATCGTTCGGTTGCGTAGGTCGAACGTAGGACGAGTCACCCGATCCGGGACAGAGGCGAAGGTCCCGCCACACTGGACCCATGCCATCGGTCGACGTGAACGGGATCACCCTCGAGTACGAGCGGAGCGGCGCCGGCGAACCGCTGCTGCTGATCATGGGCCTCGGCGCCCAGCTCACCGCGTGGCCGGCGGAGATGGTGCAGCTGCTCGAGGATGCCGGCTTCGACGTGATCCGCTTCGACAACCGCGACATCGGGCTCAGCTCCGAGTGCGACTGGGAACCGCCGTCACCGGTGCGCGCCTTCATCGGTCGCCTGCTGCGCCGGCCGGTGCCCACCGGCTACGTGGTCGACGACATGGCCGACGACGCGGCGGGCCTGCTCGACGCGCTGGGCATCGACCGCGCCCACGTCGTCGGTGCCTCGATGGGCGGGATGATCGCCCAGGCCCTCGCCATCGCCCATCCCCGACGGGTTGCCAGCCTCACGTCGATCATGTCGAACCCCGGCGACGGCAGCGGCGGCGCGACCGCCAAGGTGCTGCTCGCGTTCGCCCGCCGGGACGACCCGACCCCGGAGAACGCGGTCGACCAGGCCGTGGCCACCTTCCAGCGCATCAGCGGCCCCCACTTCCGGGCGGAGGAGTACCGGCCCCTGGCCGAGGCCGCTGTTGCCCGCAGCTTCCGCCCGCACGGCGTCGCCCGCCAGACCGCGGCCGTCATGGCCAGCGCCGACCGCACCGAGGGCCTGTCCCGGCTGGCCGTCCCGGCGCTCGTCGTGCACGGGTTGATCGACCCGCTGGTGAAGCCCAGCGGTGGCATCGCCACCGCCCAGGCCATCCCCGGCTCCCGCCTGCTCATGTTCAACGACATGGCCCACGATCTGCCGGCGCCGCGCCTGGGCGAGATCGTCGATGCGATCGCCCGGGTGGCCGCCGGCGACCACCCGAGCTGACGAGGAGCGGCTTCGGGGTAAGTGGCGGACATGGCGCCCGATCCGTCCTCCACCGCTCCGTCGGTACCCAACTGGCTCCGCACGATCGGCGGAACGATGTGGTACCTCGTCGGCGCGGGGCTCGTGGTGTGGGGTCTCGCCGAGCTGGCACAGAAGCTGACGGTCGCGCTGCTGCCGGTCCTCGTCGCGCTGCTCGCCACCGGCGTGCTGCACCCGGTGGTGGCGCGCGTCGACCGGCGGGGGTGGCCGAGCTGGGTCGCGCCGCTGCTGGCGGTGCTGGCCATGGTGATCCTCGTGGTCGGCATGGTGGGCGGGGTCGGCGTCCGCCTGAACGACCAGCTGCCGGTGCTGCAGCAGGACCTGCGCTCGGCGGCGCAGGACATCGAGGACCGGTTCGGTCTGGAGCTGCCGGCCATGGGCGGCTCCGGTGAGGGTTCGGGGTCTGGGTCATCGAGCATCGTCCCCGACGCGACGGAGCTGTTGCGGCTCGGCAGTGAGGTGCTGTTCGGCCTCTTCCTGAGCCTCGCCCTCACCTTCCTGTTCCTCAAGGACGGGGCCTCGATTTGGGAGTGGTTCGTGACCAAGCTGCGCGGCCGGGCCAGGGACGACGTCGACGCGGCAGCGCGTGCCGCGTGGGGCACGGTCGGCGCCTACGTCCGGGGTCTGACCGTGGTCGCGGCGTTCGATGCCGTGGGGATCGCCGTCGGCCTGGTGCTGCTCGGCGTGCCGCTCGTCATCACCCTTGCCGTCCTGCAGTTCGTGGCGTCCTACATCCCGACCATCGGGGCCTTCGTGGCCGGGGCCGTCGCCGTCGCCGTCGCCTACAGCTCCGGTGGGTTCGCCACCGCTGCGCTGACGGTCGCACTGGTCGTCGTCGTGCAGCAGATCGGCAACAATGTGATCGAGCCGTGGATCATGGGTCGCACCATCCCGCTCCACCCTGCAGTCGTGCTGATCGCCGTCACCGCCGGGGCGGCCCTGTGGGGCATCGCCGGCGCCCTGCTCTTCGTGCCCCTCGCCGCCGCCCTCTCGGCTGCCGGGCACGCGCTCTGGGTCCGGCGCACCGGAGCCGACCCGGCCACCGGCTGACTGCTAGCCATGCCGGGAGCAACCACCAGCGACGCGAGAGCAGGGCCACGACCTGGTCGTCGGTGACCCCGAACCCGGGCTCGTCGACGACCTCGAGGCAGCGGGGCCACGGTGGCCGTCGTCGAGGGTGTGGCCGACCTCACCGACCCGGCCGCCTCGTCCCGGCTGGTCGATGCCGCGCTGGACCGCTTCGGGCGCATCGATGCGGCTGCCGCCTTCAGCGGGCGGGTCGTCACGGGCCGGTTCCTCGAGTCCTCGGTGGAGGACCTGAGCGCCGTCGTCGCCGGCTGCCTCGAGGCGCCGTACCACTTCCTGCGCGCGGTGGTCGCGCCGATGGTCGAGCAGGGCAGCGGGCAGGTCCTGCTGCTCACGAGCGCGGCCGGGAACCGGGTCACGTCCGGGGCGCCGCTCTACTCGGCGGTCCGGGCCGGCGCCACGCACCTCGTCCGCAACGTGGCGGCCGAGGTGGCCCGTCACGGGGTCCAGGTCAACGCCCTCGGCACCAACACCACCCTCGAGCACGCCGAAGCCCGTCGTTCGCGGCGCTAGTGCTCGGGCTCCGGCTCGGTGCCCTCGTCGTTGCCGTCGTCGTCCAGCGTCGCCCGGACGTCGATGCGCATCTCGGCCGTGCCCGGGTTGGCCTCCACCGCGCGGCCCAGCAGGTGGCCGCCGAGGGGGTTGGTGAGGGCGATGAGGAAGATGGCCAGCGCGATGCGCAGCCCGTCGTCCAGGGGGAGCTGCAGCGCCGCGCCGAGCACGACCAGCATCATCCCGAGGGTGGTGGCCTTGGTGGCGGCATGGACCCGGGCGAGCGAGTCGCCCAACCGGGCGACGCCCAGCCCGGCGAGGAGGAACCACAGGGCCCCGGCCAGCATGATCACGTCGGCGACGACGTCCACGGTCAACCTCCCCGGCGTTCGATGAATCGGGCCACGATGCCGGTGCCGACGAAGGCGATGATGGCGAGCAGGATGGCGGCGTCGGCGAACCGGGCGTCGTCGTAGCGGACGGCGTCCGCGGCGATCGCGCCGATGGCGATGATGACGAGGCCGTCGACCGCGACGACCCGGTCGACGATGGAGGGGCCCCGCACGGCGCGGTACGCGAAGAGCGCGGCGGCGCAGGAGAGCAGCACGAACGTGGCGACGATCAC
The DNA here is from genome assembly GCA_024128875.1 of Salinilacustrithrix flava. GTDB lineage: Bacteria > Actinomycetota > Acidimicrobiia > Acidimicrobiales > Salinilacustritrichaceae > Salinilacustrithrix > Salinilacustrithrix flava. Next base: position 114,283 of record JAMYFF010000005.1, on the reverse strand, counting down.
GTGAGCTCGGCTCCTCGCTCGTCGGGAGTTGCCACCGGGACGAGGGCGGCGCTGACCAACCGGTGCAGCTCGAGGATCTCGTCGCGGGCGGCGTCCACGTCGCGCAGGTGCAGCACGTGCACCAGCAACGTGGACGTCTCCGGTCGGAGCTCGAGGGTCATGGTGCCCGGCGTCAGGGTGATGCTGTTGGCGATGACGGTGAGCACCAGCTCGGAGCAGGTGGGCAGGCGGACCTCGAGCAGGCCGGGCGTGGTGTAGTCGGTCGGGGTGAGGACCTCGAAGCCGAGCGCGATGTTGGACTTCACGAGGGCGACGGCCATGTGCCCGAAGAACCGCAGCAGGGGGAGCAGGTGCACCCGGTGGTGGCGCCGGTGGACGTCGGACCGTCGCACCGCCCAGGTGAGGGCGACCGCGAGGACGATGCCGGTGACGACGGTGCCCGGCGTGGTGCTGCGCCACAGGATCATCCAGAGGGCGGTCAGCCAGATGGTGGGGCCGATGAAGCTCATGGGGCGCTGCTCCCGGCCAGTGGCAGCAGGGTCTCTGCGGCCCGCTCGGCGTAGGCGTAGATCGGTCCGGCGCCGAGGGCGATGCCGATGCTGACCGCCACCAGCACGCCGGTGGCGACCACCATCGCGGTCGGCAGCGGGCGGGTTGCCTCGGCGTTGGCGGTCGGCTCGCCCATGAACGCGCCGGCCCAGATCTTGTTCATCGACAGCAGCGTCATGATGCTCACCGCCAAGCTCACACCCACGAGCACCCAGCTCCGGGAGTCGACGCCGGCATCGACGAGGGCGAACTTGCCCACGAAGCCCGACAGCGGCGGGACGCCTGCCAGGCTCAGCGCCGGCAGCAGGAAGAGCATGCCGAGCAGCGGACGGGTGCGCAGCATGCCGTCGACCCGGTCGAGGTGGCCGGTGCCCGAGGCCCGCTCGACCAGCCCGCCGGTGAGGAACAGCGTGGTCTTCACGACGATGTACTGCGCGATGTAGAGGATCGCCGCGGCCAGGCCGGCGACGGTGAGCAGCCCGAGGCCGAAGACCATGTAGCCGATCTGGCTGACCGCGTGGAACGACAGGATCCGCTTGATCTCCTGCTGGGAGATCGCGCCGAAGACGCCGATCACCATGGTGAGCGCGGCGACCACGAGCAGCACGGTGCCCACGACCGTGTCGTCGGGCCCGATCGTGGTCTGGATGCGGATCATGGCGTACACGCCGACCTTGGTGAGCAGGCCCGCGAACACGGCCGTGATCGCGGTCGGGGCGTTGGGGTAGCTGTCGGGAAGCCAGAAGAACAGGGGGAAGATGGCGGCCTTGATGCCGAACACGCCGAGGAAGAGCAGGAGGAAGACGCGGCGCAGCGCGGGGTCGAGGGCCTCCATCGCCGCCGGCAGGTCGGCCAGGTTCACCGTGCCGGTGGCCCGGTAGAGCAGCCCGAGCGACATGAGGAACGTGATGGAGGCGAGCAGGCTGATGACCACGTAGGTCGTCCCGGCCCGGACCTGGGCGAGGCGTCCGCCGAGGGTGAGCAGCACGTAGCTGGAGACCAGGAGGACCTCGAACGCGACGAACAGGTTGAACAGGTCGCCGGTGAGGAACGCCATGCAGACGCCTGCGACCAGCGTGAGGTACACGGGGTGGAACCCGACGTGGCGGCTCTCCTCGTCGCCCTGGCCGATGGCGTAGACGAGCACGGCCAGGAACATGCCGATCGCGACCAGCAGCATGATGGCGGAGAGGCGATCGGCGACGAAGGTGATGCCCAGGGGCGCGACCCAGCCGCCGGCCTGGGTGGTCATGACGTCGTTGCGGTCGGTCTCGATGAGGAGGCGGACGGCGAGGCCGAGCAGCGCGGTCAGCGTCCCCAGCCCGATGATGCGCTGCGCCGCGCGGGACCGCCCGACCAGCACGGACGCAGCAGCGGCCAGCAGCGGCAGCACCGCGGGGAGGGCGATCCAGGGGGTCATCGGTCCTGTGCCTCGATCGTCGGCTGGTCGGCACCGGAGCGCTCGATGTCGGCGTCGGGCTCCTCGCGGACGCGCACGTCCTCGGGGTCGTCCTGCACCGTGTCGTCCTGGGTGAGCACCCAGCTCCGGTAGGCGAGGGCGAGGAGGAAGCACGTGACGCCGAAGGTGATGACGATGGCGGTGAGCGCGAAGGCCTGGGGGAGCGGGTCGAGGAACGCCGAGGGCTCGTCGCGGCCGTCGAGGAACGCCGGCCGCCCGGGGTCGCCCGCGGCGACGAGGAGCACGACGTTGGCGCCGTGGCTGAGCAGGGCGAGCCCGATGAGCATGCGGGTGAGCTCGCGCTGGAGCACCAGGTAGGTGCCGGTGGCGAACAGGGCCCCGGCCAGGGCGGCGAAGACGGTGGTCACGACCCGACCTCCGGGTGCTGGCCGCTGCCGGGCCCCTGGCGGACCTCGCCCCGGTACTCGGGGGGCTCCTCGTCGCCGAAGGCCTCGAACACCATGAAGATCGTGCCGATCACCACGGCCGCCACGCCGATGTCGAACACCAGGGCGCTGCTGATCTTGGCCTCACCGAGCAGCGGCAGGTCGACGTAGAACTTCCAGTTGTCCATGACCGGGTTGCCGAGCAGGATCGGCACCGTCGCCACGGAGGCGGCGACGGCCAGCCCACCGCCGAGGATCGTCCAGGGCCGCACGGGCACGACCGAGCGCACGTCCTCCATGCCGCCGGCCACGAAGATCAGCGCGATGGTGGCGCCTGCGACGAGGCCACCGACGAAGCCGCCGCCGGGCCGGTCGTGGCCGGAGAGCAGCAGGTGCAGGGCGAACAGCAGCGCGGACGGCAGGATCAGCCGGGCGGTGACGTCGACGATCACGGACCGCTTCACGTGCGGGCGTCCTTGTCCATCGTGGTCGGGTCGAGCGGGTCGACCTCCGGGAGCGGCGGGACGCCGGTGCGCGGTGGTCGCCGACCGACGCGGGCCAGGGTGGTGACGCCCACGGCGGCGACGAGGAGCACGGCGATCTCGCCCAGCGTGTCGAGGCCGCGGAAGTCCACGAGGATGACGTTGACGATGTTGCGGCCCTCGGCCTCGGGCAGCGCCTGGGCCACGGCGAGGTCCGACGCCGGCGTGGTCGGGTCGGTGCCGCTGACGGCCAGCACGAGCACGAAGGCCCCCACCCCGACGACCGCGGCGGCGCCCATGCGGCGGATCTGGCCGGCGCGGTCGTCGCTGCGGCTGAAGCGGGCCGGCAGCTGGCGGAGCACGAGGACGAAGGCGACGATCGTGAGCGTCTCGATGGCGAACTGGGTGAGCGCGAGGTCGGGCGCACCCTGGGCGACGAACAGGCCGGCCATCCCGTAGCCCACGCCGCCGAGGACCACGACCGCCCCGAGGCGCCGGGGTACGAAGATGGTGGCGAGCGCGGCGCCGGCGATGAACCCGGCGAGCGCCAGCTGCACGGGCACGTCCAGCGGATCGGCCAGGTCGGGCAGCGACGTGGTGGTCAGGGCGACCAGGGCCGGCCCACCGACCACGACCATCAAGATGATGGCGATGTAGCGGGGGAGCGAGCCGGTCTGGATCCGGGTGGTGGTGACGCGGGCCAGGGTGAAGAGGCCCTCGAGCCCGATCTGGAAGGCGCGGTAGCCGTCGATCGGCGGGGCAGCCCGGCCGGTGAGGCGGACGAAGGGGTCGGTGAGGCGCCACAGCAGGACGCCGGCCGCGATGGTGAGCACCGACAGGACGAGGGCGGTGTTCACGCCGTGCCACAGGGCCAGCTCGGATGCCACCTCGGCGCCGAGCAGGTCGCCGGAGGCGACGTCCACCAGGTCGCCGATGATCGGCGCGGGCACGAGGCCGATGCCGATGGTGAGGGCGGTGAGCACGTACACCGGCGCACCGAAGGTCCAGGACGGCGACTTCACGTCGGCGTCGTTCCGGTCGCTCCGCCGCCAGAAGACGGAGGCGAAGCGGAGGCTGTAGGCCATCGTCAGGATCGAGCCGGTGACGATGCCGACGATCCCGACCAGGCCGACGGTGCCGCCCTCGTAGATGAAGGCGGCGTAGGCCTCCTCCTTGGCGATGAAGCCGGCCATCAGCGGGACGCCGGCCATCGACGCCGCGGTCAGCACGGCGCACACCCGCACCGGGCCCCACCCGGTGCCGAGGCGCAGCTCGGCCAGCTCGTGGCGGTCGCGGGTGTGGGCCTGGTGGTCGACGATGCCCACGACCAGGAACAGCGTGGCCTTGAACAGGGCGTGGGCGACCAGGAGCGTGACGCCGGCGATGGTGGCGTACTCGAACCCGGCGCCCGTGAGCACGAACAGGAACCCGAGCTGGCTCACGGTGCCGAAGGCGAGCAGCAGCTTGAGGTCGTCCTGGCGGATGGCGCGCAGGCCGCCGGCGACCATCGTGAGCAGACCGATCGTGAGGACCACGGGCTGCCATGCGTCGAGGTGGACGAATGCGGGGGCCAGGCGGAGGGCGAGGTAGATGCCCGCCTTCACCATGGTGGCCGAGTGCAGGTAGGCGCTCACCGGCGTGGGGGCGACCATCGCCCCCGGGAGCCAGGCGTGGAACGGGTACTGCGCCGACTTGGTCACGATGCCGAGCACCACGAGCCCGAGGCCGACGCCGGCTGCCGTTCCCCCGGGCGGGTCGGCGAGCAGCTCGACGACCGACCAGGTGCCGGCCTCCCGGGCCAGGATGACCAGGCCACCGAGCAGGGCGAGCCCGCCCGAGCCGGTGAGCACGAGAGCGTGGGTGGCCGCGGCCCGGGCCGCGGCGTCGGTGTGGCGCTGGCCGATGAGCAGCCACGACAGGATCGACGTGAGCTCCCAGAACAGGTAGAGGATCACCACGTGCTCGGCGGTGACGAGGCCGAGCATGGCGCCGGCGAACAGCACGAGCAGGCCGGCCGTGCGGGCCGCGGTGGCGTTGGGGGCGAAGTACGAGCCCGAGTATGCGGCGATGGCGAGACCGATGCCCGAGACCAGCAGGATCATGACGAGCCCCAGCCCGTCGACGAACAGGTCGACGGACAGGTCCAGGCCGGGCACCCACGTGAAGGTGGCCGTCCACGGCTCCCCGTCGAGCACGTCGGGGGCGATGGTCATGGCGAAGGCCAGGCTGGCCAGCGACGGGACGGCCGCGAGGGGCGCGGCCCATCTGCGCAGCACCGGTGCTGCGAGGAGGATCCCGATTCCGATGGCGAGGTGGAGGGAGAGCGTCGCGATCAACGCAGCGCATCTCCGGGGATGGTCACGGTCATGGGGAGGCGGCGTGGCTGGGGGACGCCGGCCCCGACGGTGGCACATCCACCATGCCGCGCACCACACACCCCCATCCAGGTCCGGGGTAGCGAGCGGGCCGGGGCCAGTTAGCCTTCGCGCCCGATGCCGACCGACCCGTCGACCACCGCCGTCGGGTACCCGACCTCCGCGAGGCCCCGAGCATGAACCTCAACCCGCCCGGCGAGCACGAGCTGCTGATCTTCTGGGTCGGCCTCGTCGTCGTGGTCGCCCTGGCCCGGGGGCTTGGTCTCCTCGCTCGCAAGGTCGGCCAGCCCGCGGTCATCGGCGAGCTCGCGGCGGGCATCGTCCTCGGGCCATCCGTGCTCGGCCGCCTCGCACCGGACGCGTTCGAGTGGCTCTTCCCGGCCGACGACGTCCAGACCGCCATGCTCTTCACCGTCGCGTGGCTCGGCGTGGTGATGCTGCTCGTGGTCACCGGCTACGAGACCGACCTGGCCCTCATCCGACGGCTCGGCCGCGCAGCGGGCATCGTGTCCACCGGCAGCCTCGTCGTCCCCATGGTCTTCGGGCTCGGCGTCGGCCTCGTGATGCCGTCGCTCTTCCTGGGCGAGTCCGGTGACCGCACGGTCTTCGCACTGTTCCTGGCCGCCGCGCTGTCGATCTCCTCGCTGCCGGTGATCGCCAAGATCCTCAGCGAGATGGGCTTCATGCGCCGCGACTTCGGCCAGCTCACGCTGGCCGCCGGCATGGCCAACGACGTCGTCGGCTGGGTGCTGCTCGGCATCGTCGCCGGCCTGGCCCAGGCGGGCTCGATCGAGATCGGCGCCATCCTCACCACGCTCGCCGGCCTGGCGCTGTTCTTCGGCCTCGCCTTCACGATCGGCCAGCGGGCGCTCGACTGGGGCCTCAAGCTGCTGCTGGTCGCCCGGGCCCCGGTGCATGCCGCCACCGGCCTCGTGATCCTCTTCGCCCTCGCCGCCGGCGCCATCACCCAGTGGCTCGGCGTGGAGGCCGTGCTCGGCGCCTTCGTCGCCGGCGTGCTCCTCGGCCGCAGTCGCCTGCGCAACCACAAGACGATCGAGCCCATCGAGTCGCTCACCACGACCTTCCTCGCCCCCGTGTTCTTCGCCACCGCCGGCCTGCGCGTCGACCTCGGCCTGCTCGGCGACCCGGAGGTGCTGCTCTGGGCCGGCATCGTCCTCGCCGCCGCCAGCTTGGCCAAGTTCGCGGGTTCGATCGTCGCCGCCAAGATCGCCGGCCTGCCCAACCGGGAGGGCGCCGCCCTCGGCATCGGCCTCAACGCCCGCGGCGCCCTCGAGATCGTCATCGCCACCGTCGGCCTGTCCCTGGGGGTGCTGAACCAGGCGTCCTACACGGTCATCGTGCTCATGGCGCTGGCGACCTCCATGGCAGCGCCGCCCCTGCTGCGCCGGGTGCTCTCCGGTTGGGCTGGCACGGACGAGGAGCAGGAGCGCCTCCTGCGCGAGGAGACGCTCGCCGCCAACATCATCGTGCGCAACGAGCCGGTGCTGATCCCCACGCGGGGTGGCATGAACTCGATCATGGCGGCCCAGCTGGTCGACCTCGCCTGGCCCAAGGAGGTCGGGGTCACCCTCGCCACCGTCGACGCCACCGGCGACGCGCCGAACCTGCGGGTGCTCGAGGACGTGCTGCACCTGCGCAGCGTGGAGCGACGCCTCCTCGGCGACGACGACGTCGTCGACGCGCTCGTCGAGGAGCTCCGGCTCGGGTACGGCACCGCCGTCATCGGCACGTCGTCCCCCGACGGCGACCGCGTGCTCTCCCCCATCGCGGAGGAGCTCGCCCTGCGCAGCCCGGTGCCCGTCACCGTCGTCCGGCGCGGCCTCGACGTCACCAGCCGCCTGCCACCGGCCTACGGACGCGTCCTCATCCCGGTCACCGGGACGCCGTCGTCGATCGCGGCGCAGGAGGTGGGCCTGGCCATCAGCGGGGCGATCGGCACCGAGGCGATCCTCACCCACGTCGTGCACCACGACGGCGGCGAGGAGCCCGACGAGGGCAACGTCCGTCGGACCCGCCGGTGGGGCGGTCCCGACGTGCTCCACCGGGGCGGGGACACCACGCGCATCGCCGGTCAGCAGATGCTCGACGACGCCGCCGCACGGGCCGCCACCGTGGGCGCCCGCGCCATCACCGCGATCACCGACGCCGAATCCACCGCTGCCGGCATCCTCCAGCTGGTCGAGCTGCACGAGACCGACCTGGTCATCGTGGGTGCCACCCGTCGCGACGTCGACGGTCGCCTCTTCCTCGGCCACACCGTGGAGCGCCTGCTGCGCCGCTGCGGTGCCACGATCGTGGTCGTCGTGTCGCCGTCGGACCGCAGCAACCCGCCCGACGCCTGACGACCTGGCAGCCGCTGCGGAACGGCGCAGGGTGCTCTCGAGCGGTCAGTCCTTGGTGGCGGAGTACTCCGTCAGCCGGGCCATGACCGCCTCGCCGGCCTTGTCCACGCTCCCGGCGTCGAACGGTGGCTGCGGGTCGTACTCGATCATCAGCTGCATCGCCCGCGCTGCGTCGGCGTCCACCAGCAGCTCGGCGAGGCGGAGCGCCATGTCGATGCCGGCGGACACCCCGGCGGCGGTGATGATGCGCCGATCGAGGTGCTCGACCACGCGCTGGCCGGCTGGCTCGGCGCCGGTCTTGCGCAGGATGTCGTAGGCGCTCCAGTGCGTGGTGGCGGTGAGGCCGTCGAGCAGGCCGGCGGCGCCGAGCACCAGCGAACCGGTGCACACCGAGGTGGTGAAGCGGCTGGTCTCGTGGGCGGTGCGCAGCCAGTCGTGGATGGCGGATCCCTCGGCCATCAGCGCCCGGGTGCCCACGCCGCCCGGCACGACCACGACGTCGGGGTCCGGCACGTCGTCGAAGGTGGCATCGACGCGGAGGCCGAGGAAGCCGTTCTCGCTGCGCACCTCGCCGGTCTGCTCGCCCACGAAGGTCACGGTGGCATCCGGCAGGCGCTGGAGCACCTCGTAGGGGCCGATGGCGTCGAGCGCGGTGAGGCGGGGGAACAGGGCGATGGCGATCTGCACGACCGGATCCTGCCCCGCCACCCCAGGGAAAATCTCGTGGATACGCCCCACCGGTGGTGACCGATCCACGAGATTTCCGATCGGGGGTAGGTTCCGACCCATGGCTGAGATGGTTGAGTTCGCGAGCAACGGCAACGACGCACGGGGCTACCTGGTCCTGCCCGAATCGGGCACCGGCCCGGGCGTGATCGTGGTCCAGGAGTGGTGGGGCCTCGATTCGGGCACCAAGGAGATGGCTGATCGCCTGGCGGCGGCCGGCTTCGTCGCGCTGGCGCCCGACCTGTACCACGGCGAGCTGGCCGCCCACGACGAGATGGACAAGGCCGGCGAGCTCATGCAGAGCCTGCCCATCGACCGGGCCGCCCGGGACATGAGCGGCGCTGTCGACTTCCTCGCCGACCACCAGGCCACCACCGGCGACGGCATCGGCGTGGTCGGGTTCTGCATGGGCGGCATGCTCACGTTCGTGCTCGCCGCCGAGCGCCCGGACAAGGTGAAGGCGGCCGTGCCCTTCTACGGCTTCCCGCCCATCGAGGACGGCCCCGCCGACCTGTCGAAGATCGAGGCGTCGATCCAGGGCCACATGGCCGAGCACGACGACTTCTTCCCGCCGGACCAGGCCGCTGCGCTCGAGGCCCACCTGCTGAGCCTCGGCAAGGACGTCGAGATCACCGTCCACGAGGGCACCGGCCACGCATTCATGGCGCCGCACAACGCGCTCGGCACCCAGCAGCCCGAGAAGGTCGCCGAGATCTGGCCCAAGGTCACCAAGTTCCTCCACGACAAGCTGGGGTAGTTCTGGCAGCGAGCACGGAACGACATGTCCGCTGCCGGTCCCGTCCGGAGCTGGGGTCGTGTTCCGTGGCTGCTGCCAGAACGCTTCAGATGGACCGCACTGGTGCCGATGCAGGACGGGTGAGCACGTCGCTGCACCCCGTCTGGCTGTCGCACCACTCCGAGCACGAGGCCGACCGCTGCGTGCGCGTCGGGCGGGCGCACGTGTGCCGCCGGTGCTCGGCGATGCTCGTGGGCTTCGTCCCGGCCGTGGCGTTGCTGGTGTCGCCCTGGCGCGACTCCCTGCAGGCCGGCGACTTCGGCCTGGTGCTCGCGCTGACGATCGCAGCCGGCCTCGAGTTCGCCCAGGTCGCCCGGGGGCAGATGACCTACAGCCCCCGGCGGGTGCTCCTGCTGAGCCCGTTCGCCGGCATGGTCCTGGCCTGGCTCGGCGTGACCGGGGTGCGTGACGGCCTCGGCCCGGTCCACTTCGTCCTCACCGGCGTCGCCGGGGCCCTGCTCGCGCTGCTCCTCGTCCGGTCCCGCACCCAGCACGGAGCGCTCGCGCAGCAGCCGTAGGCTCGGCCGCCATGGTCGACCCCGCGCCCACCGGCACCGTCCTCGTCACGGGGGGAGCCGGCTACATCGGCTCCCACACCTGCGTGCAGCTGCTCGAGGCCGGGTCGCGGGTGGTCGTGGTCGACAACCTCGACAACGCCTCACCCGTCGCCATCGACCGGGTGCGCGAGCTCGCCGGCCTCGCCGACGACGATCCTCGCCTCACGTTCCACGTGCTCGACCTGCGCGACGGCGCCGCGATCGAGGCGCTCCTGCGGGACGACCCGGTGGACTCCGTGATCCACTTCGCCGGGCGCAAGGCGGTGGGGGAGTCCGTCGAGCAGCCCATCGCGTACTACGACCACAACCTGGTCGGCACCACGAACCTGGTGAAGGCGATGGAGGCCGCCGGGGTGCGCGACCTGGTCTTCTCGTCCAGCTGCACCGTCTACGGCGTGCCCGACGAGGTGCCCATCACCGAGGCCGCCCCGGTCGGCGCCATCAACCCCTACGGCCGCACGAAGCTGTTCATCGAGGAGCTCCTGCGCGACGTCGCCGCCGCGGGTGCGCTCGAGGGTCGCTCGCCCTGGCGCATCGCGCTGCTGCGTTACTTCAACCCGGTCGGTGCCCACGCCAGCGGCCGCATCGGGGAGGACCCGGCCGGCCTCCCCAACAACCTGATGCCGTTCATCATGCAGGTCGCGGTGGGACGCCACGACCGGCTGCGGGTGTTCGGCGACGACTACGACACCCCCGACGGCACCTGCATCCGCGACTACATCCACGTGGTCGACCTGGCCGACGCCCACCTCGCCGCCCTGCGGGCCCTACCTCGCGTCGAGGGCTGCCGGGCCGTGAACGTCGGCACCGGCACGGGCTCGTCGGTCCTCGAGGTGCTGTCGGCCGCCGAACGGGCCGTCGGGCACGAGATCCCCCACGAGGTGGTGGGGCGACGGACCGGCGACGCCCCCTGCGTGTTCGCCGACACGGCGCTGGCCACGGAGCTGCTCGGGTGGTCGTCCTCGCGCACGCTCGACGACATGTGCGCCGACCACTGGCGCTGGCAGCGGGAGAACCCCGAGGGCTTCGGGACGGGACGGTCTCCAGGAGCCGAGCCGCCAGGCGAGGGGACCCATGAGCACGGTTCGTTTTCGGCGGCGGAGCCGCCATCCGATGCCCGGAGTGGCGTGAGCTCTCCGGAACGCTCGTGATGAGGGGCAGCGGCGACGGCTTCGTCCGCTGCGGCGACGGCCACGTCCGCTGGGGCCGGTACGGAGCGGCGGGCGTGCTGTTCGTGCACCGCGAGGCCGACGGCGTCCACGTGTTGCTGCAGAAGCGCTCGCAGTGGGCCCACGAGGGCGGGACCTGGTCGGTGTCCGGCGGGGCACTCGACGAGGGGGAGACCCCGGCCGAGGCGGCCCTGCGGGAGGCCAGCGAGGAAGTCGGGGAGATCCCGGCGCATCGCTTCGTCGGCGAGTACGTCTTCGCCCCGGCCGACGACTGGTCCTACACCACGGTGGTGGTCGAGGTGGACGGCCGCTTCGGCTTCAGCGCCAACTTCGAGACCGACGCCGTGGGCTGGTTCCGCCTCGACGAGGTCGACGGGCTCCCGGTGCACGCCGGGTTCGCTGCGGCCTGGCCGGCGCTGCGCCGCATCGTCGAGGGGGGTTGAGGCGCGGGGTTCTGCGCGCGACGGTCGCGTGGAAGGAACCCGGGTGCGCCTCCGGCGCGACCCATCCCTGACGCACCACCACGAGGAGAACGAACCATCGCACGTCGCACGCCCTTCGCCCGCCGCCCCGAGAGCAAGCACCGCACCAACGACGCCATCCGCGCCGAACGGGTCCGCTTGATCGACGAGACCGGGGAGCAGGTGGGCGAGATGCCGCTGCCCGCCGCGCTCGAGGCCTCCCGTCGAGCCGGGCTGGACCTGGTCGAGGTCGCCCCCGAGGCCCGTCCGCCGGTGGTCCGGATCATGGACCACGGCAAGTACGAGTACGAGCAGTCGGTGAAGGCCCGGTCGAAGAAGAAGCGCAGCGGCGGCGGCGTCAAGGAGATGAAGTACCGCCCCAACATCGGCGACCACGACTTCGCCACCAAGACCCGCAAGGTGGCCGACTTCCTCACCAAGGGCAACAAGGTGAAGCTCACCGTGTGGCTCCGGGGTCGTGAGCGCTCGATGCCCGGCCTCGCCGAGGACGTGGTCGAACGGGTCGTGACCGAGGTCGACGACATGGTCGAGGACGACGTGAACGTGGAAGCGCCCGTGCGCGGCGACGGCCCGCAGCGATCGGCCGTCATCGCCACGTCCCCCGGCGACTGAGTCGGGCTCAGCCCAGGGTGCCGCGGACGTCCTCGGCGCCCAGCCGCCTGGCATCCGCGGTGTGGTCGTCGACGGCCTGCTGGCTCTGCCGCTCGGCCTCGACGCGCTTGTCGTAGCTGTCGATCTCGCGGGCCACGGTTGCCTCGTCCCAGCCGAGCACATCGGCCATGATCCCGGCGACCACGCGCGCCGCGCTGACGCCCCGGTCGGGCGATTCGATGGACAGGCGGGTGCGACGGGTCAGCACGTCGTCGAGGTGCAGCGCGCCCTCGTGGTCCACGGCGAAGCGCGCTTCGGCCGCGAGGTAGTCGTCGGTGCCGGGCAGGCACTCGGCCATGGCCGGGTCGGTGCGGAGCAGCTCGAGCAGCACCGGGAGCTCGGAGCCGTAGCGCCCGAGCAGGCGATCGATCCGTTCGACGGGGAGCCCTGACTCCGCCGCGAGCTGCTCCCGGCGGTTGCGCATCGCCTCGTACCCGGTGGCGCCCACCAGCGGCACCGACTCCGTGCACGAGGCCGGGGCGTCGACCCCCATGGCGGCCACCGCGGCATCGACGGCGTCGGCCGCCATCACCCGGTAGGTCGTGTACTTGCCACCGGCCACGGACAGCAGCCCCGGGGCGACGGTGGTGACGGCGTGCTCCCGGCTGAGCTTGGACGTGCTGTCCGACTCCCCGTGCAGCAGCGGACGCAGGCCGGCGTACACGCCGACGATGTCGGCGTGCGTGAGGGCTGGGCGCAGCCACCGGTTGACCTGCCCGAGCAGGTAGTCCAGGTCCGCCGCGCTGGCCGCCGGCCGGGCCAGGTCGAGGTTCCAGTCGGTGTCGGTGGTGCCGACCAGCCAGAAGTCCCCCCACGGGATCACGAACAGCACCGACGTGGGGGTGCGGCAGATCAGCCCGGCGCCGGCGTCGATGCGGTCGCGGGGCACGACGAGGTGCACGCCCTTCGATGCCCGCACCCGCAGGGTGGCGCCACCGGCCATGTCCTGGATCTCATCGGTCCACACGCCGGTGGCGTTGACCGTCTGGCGGCCGCGGATGTCGAGCTCGTCGTTCGTCTCGACGTCGCGCGCCCGGACGCCGGTGACGCGCCCGCCCTCGCGCAGGAGGTCGACCACCTGCACCGACGCGGCCACCGCGGCGCCGTGGTGGTGGGCGGTTCGCACCAGGCTCATGGTGTGCCGGGCGTCGTCGACCTGGGCGTCGGAGTAGGTGATGGCGCCGGTGAGCACGTCGTCGCGCAGCGACGGGACCAGTCGCCGGGCCGCCCGCTTCGACAGGTGCCGGTGGCGGGGGAGCGGGTTGGACCCGAACGCGGCGAGCGCGTCGTACAGGGCGATGCCGGCACCGACGTAGGCCCGCTCCCAGACCCGGTGGGTGAGCGGGTACAGGAACGTCACGGGTCGGGCCAGGTGCGGGCACAGCCGGTTGAGCATGAGGTTCCGCTCGTGGAGCGCCTCGGTCACCAGGCCGAGCTCGAGCTGCTCGAGGTAGCGGAGGCCGCCGTGGAAGAGCTTGGACGACCGGCTCGACGTGCCCGCGGCGAAGTCGCGCTGCTCGACGAGGGCGACCGACAGGCCCCGGGTCGCGGCATCGAGCGCCACGCCCGCACCCGTGACGCCGCCGCCGATCACGACGATGTCGAAGATCTCGTCGCGCATGCGGGCGAGGTCCTGCTCCCGCTGGCGGGCATCCATCGGCGGCACCGTGTCGACTCCGTCCACCGGGTCTTCCTACCAGCCGATCCCCGGAACCGGGATGCGACACCCGCCACCGAGGCGTGCACCGCGGCCCGGAAGCGGGGGGGTCAGCCGGGCTCGACGACCTCGAGCCGGCGGGGTCGACCGGGCCTCGCCTCGTCGATGCTGACGGCGAACGCCGACCCGAGGGCCTCGACCAGCTCGTCGGGCGTGTGCGGGTCGGCGCCGGAGGCCAGCAGCTCCCGGGCGACGAGACCCCGCGAGTGCTTGGCCATGTGGCTCACCGCCGTGCGCCCGCCGGGGCTGTCCCGCACGACGTGGACGGCCGCCGTCCGCTCGGCGAGGGCCCCGGTCGGCTTCCAGGCCGCGGCGTAGGTGGACGAGCGCAGGTCCACCACCACGCCCCGCCCCGCAGCTCCCGGGAGCACCTCGCCCAGCGGCTCCCGCCACGCCCGGGCCAGGGGACCCACCCCGGGGAGGTCGACGCCCATCGACAGCCGGTACGACGGGACCCGGTCGTTCGGGTGGAGGGCGCCGAACAGGGCGGAGACGACGACCAGGCGGCGGGTGGCGCGCCGCTTGGCGGCCGGATCGAGCGTCCCCAGGTCCAGGGCGTCGTAGAGCACGCCGGTGTAGAGGTCGGCGACCCGCAGCGTCGGGGCCGTCCACAGCTCGGTGTTGGCCGCGACCCGGTCGGCGGCGCCCTTCGGCGCGCCGAGCACGGCCAGGGCGTCGGCCTGTCCTGAGGCGGCGACCAGGGCGTCGAGCACCCGCCGTCGGGTGCCGGTGAGCCCGGGGAAGGAGAGCCGGTCGAGGTCCAGCGGTGCGCCCCGGGAGCCGACGGCCTTGCCCTCGGAGGGCGGCAGGAGGATGAGCACTACAGGACGGCGATCGGGTTGACGGGCGACGTCGTGCCTCCGACGACGATGAGCGGGGCCACGGTGAGCAGGAACGCCCATCGCCCCTCCTCGGTGCAGGCGGCGGCGAGGTCTTCGAGGTCGAGGTTGTCGAGCAGGTGCAGTCCCATCGCCACGATGCCGACGGTGTGGACCGGCAACCGGGTCGGGACGCCGTCGGTGGGCTCGACGTGGGACGGGTGGACGTCGCTGACCCCGTCGGAGCCCAGCATCGCCACCTCGCGCTCGTGCAGCCACGGCAGGCACGATGCGTGGAGCCCGGCGAGCTGCTGGCGCGGGTCCCAGGGGCCGTGCTCGCGGTGCCAGGTCCAGCGGCCCGTGCGCACGAGCAGGATGTCGCCGGTGCCGACGGTGAGCCCGGCTCGGGCCTCCGCGGCCTCCAGGTCCTCCACCGTGATCGCGGTGCCCGGCTCGAGGGCCTCGACCCCCCGGACCGGCGGGATGTCGAGGAGCACGCCCCGACCGACGACGCCGTCGCGCAGGTGGTGCACGCCGAGCTGCTCGGCCCCGTGGGCCGTGACGACCTCGGTGGGGTGGCCGTTGTAGGTCCGGCCGTCCCAGAAGATGTGGCAGAGCGCGTCGAGGTGGCTGGTGGCGTACCCGTGGGACGCGACGCCGATCCAGTCGGCGCCGTAGCCCTCGGTGTGGGTGCCGATCATGTGGTGCTCGGCGGGCGACGGGTTCTCCGGTGCCGGGAGGGTCGGCAGGGGCCGGGCGCAGGACACGGTACGACCCCGCCGCACGGTGGCCGCTGCGGCGGCGCGGTGCTCGGTGCGGATGTGGTTCAGCGCCCCCAGCTGGTCCTCCGCGCCCCACCGGTCCCAGTTCGACAGGCGGGTCCGCAGCACGTCGACGTCCGCGGTGGTCATGGGTGGCACCGTCATGGCCGGGCATCCTCGCCGAGCGCGTGCTGCCGGATCCAGGCGTGCATCGCGATGCCCGAGGCGACACCGGCGTTGATCGACCGGGTGGAGCCGAACATGGCGATGGAGCACACCAGGTCGAGGCGCTCGCGGGCCGCGTCCGACAGGCCCGGGCCCTCCTGGCCGAAGAGCAGCACGCACCGCCGGGGGAGCGCCACCTGCTCGAGCGGCACGCTGCCGGGCAGGTTGTCGATGCCCACGACGGGCAGGTCGCGCCCGGCGGCCCACTCGCCGAGGGCGTCCACGTCGGGGTGGTGCTGGACGTGCTGGTAGCGGTCGGTGACCATCGCGCCCCGTCGGTTCCACCGGCGCCGCCCGACGATGTGCACGGCCTCGGCGAGGAACGCGTTGGCGTTGCGGACGACGGTGCCGATGTTCAGGTCGTGCTGGAGGTTCTCCACTGCCACGTGGAACGGGTGCCGCCGCTGGTCGAGGTCGGCGACGATGGCCTCGAGGCGCCAGTACCGGTAGCGGTCGACCACGTTGCGCCGGTCGCCGGCGGCCAGCAGCTCGGGGTCGAGGCGGGGGTCGTCGGGCCAGGGCTCGGGGTGGGGACCGACGCCGACGTCGTCCGGCCCGCCCGGATCGCCCGGGTCGCTCACCGGGGCTCGCTGCGGATCCCCCGCAGACCGCGCCAGGCCAGGTCGGCGACGCGATCGGTGATCTCGTCCGCGTCCAGATCGAGTTCGTCGCCCAGCCAGTGGCGCGTGGCGCCCTCGGCGAGGCCGACGATGCCGTGGGCGAGCAGGACCCGCTCGTGCTCGGCGAGGCCGTCGACCGTGATGAGGTCGGCGATCACCTCGGCGATGCTGCGCTCGAGGCGGGCCGCCTCCTGGGCGAACTCGGCATCCCGTCGGGTGCCGCCTCCGAACATCAGCTGGTACTCGTCGGGGGAGTCGACCACGAACCGGAAGTAGGCCCGCAGGCCTCGCACGACCTGCTCGCGGGGCCCGGCGGCCGCGCTCGTCGCCTCGTCGATCGCCGCCATCAGGCGGAGGCTGACGAGCTCCAGCAGCTCCAGGTACAGGGCGCGCTTGGACGTGAAGTGCTGGTACAGCACGGGCTTGGTCACGCCCGCGGCCTCGGCCACGTCGTTCATCGAGGTCTGGTGGAAGCCGCGTGCGGCGAACACGTGGAGGGCCACCTCCAGGAGCTGTTCCCGCCGGCGGGCCGCGGGGAGCCGGGACGACATGGGACGTGGCTACCACCGCCGCCGCCGCCGAGGCACATCCCACGTCGCAGCGGTCCCGGGAATTCCTCGACGCTGGGGGAAGGAGTGCGGGGCGGGCCGGGCGAACCCTCGGTCGTGCCCAGCCGCAACCGCGCTCCCGCTGCCACGACGCGGCGCCCGGCCCAGCCGATCCGTCCCCTGCCGGCGACCCGGCTCGCCGCCGACCTGCTCGCGGTGAAGGCCCGTCGGCGCCGCTTCCAGCAGATCCTGCCGCCACGCGCCGGCGAGCGCGGCTGGTAGCGGCGGCCCTCGCCTACTCGGGCCGCCCCAGCGTGGTGCGGCCCTGCTCGCGATCTTCCCGCTCGGCCGCCTTCACCGCGTACCCGAACACGATCGCCGGCGCGAGCACGATCGACCCGATGACGATCGCGGCCACGATCCCCGGTGTCACGACCCCGCCGAAGCCCATGACGAGGCCGACGGCGAAGAGCACGATGGCCAGGCCGAACAGGCCGTAGCCGAGGCGCTGGCCGGTGCGGACGAGCCCGGCGATGCGTCGCCGGCGCTCGAGCACGGGGTCGCTCCGGTCGGGGCGAGCGGGATCGGGCACGGCAGGAATGGTCCCACACCGCGCTGATCGCGACCGAGGCCGGCACAGGGGTTACCGGCGGTCAGATTTCTGCACCGATGGACAGGAGTCAGTGCCACCCGTCACGAAGAACGTTCCGGAACACAACAACCGTTCGCAGGACGGGCCACGGGGGTCGGATCCTGCGCAGACGAACACGGGGTGGTTCGTGCAGATGCAGCTGAACGCGTTCAAGCGGACGCTGGCGATGGGAGCCGTCTGGACGGTCGCCATGGGCGGCCTTCTGGCCACGTCGCCCGCCGCCTCCGGCCAGGAGGGCGTCGAGCCCGGCCTCGGCAACGCCTATGCCCAGGGGATCAAGGTCGATCCCCGCAGCGGACGCCTGAGCTTCGGGATCACCTACGGCATGTCCCTCGCCGGGCACCAGAACACCGTCGCCATCGCCGAGGCCCGGTCCGCCGACCTCGGTGTCATCGGCGTCACCCTGGGCGGCGAGGGCTGCGACGGCGGCGACCCGACGCTGCCGAAGGAGGACCAGCCCCAGCCCCTCGTCGCCCGCTCCACGGAGGAGGGCGCCGGCCAGGAGCAGGTCGAGTCCGAGAACGGCGTGGAGAAGCGGGTGATCGCCACCGCCGAGCCGCTCGCTCGCTCCGTGGCCACCACCGCCGCCGCCGGCGAGGCCGCCGTGCTGCAGATCGGGGCCAGCCAGAGCAGCACCGAGTCCGGCATCATCGACGGCAAGCGCATCGCCCGGGCCGTCACCGAGATCGGCCGCGTCAGCCTCGGCGGCGGCCAGGTCGTGCTCAAGGGCCTGAAGTGGGAGGCCGCCTACCAGACGGCACCCGCCGAGGAGTCCACCGGGTCCTTCACCATCGAGGGCATCGAGGTCGCCGGCCAGGCGCTGCCGATCCCCGAGGAGAACCCGCTCGCCCCCCTCGCCGAGGCCAACGCCGTGCTCGAGCCCCTCGGCTTCCGCATCACGCCGCCCACGGTGCGCACCGAGTCCGGCATCCAGTTCGTCGACGCCATGCGCATCAGCATCATCCCGAGCACGACGCGCGAGTCGGTGCTCGGCCCGGTCTTCAACGCCATCCAGCCGGTGCGCGAGAGCCTCTTCGACGCCATCATCGAGGCCGACTGCAGCAACGCCGCCTACCTGACGATCCTCGACCTCGTCCTCGGCTCCGTGAGCGGCGCCGGGTCGCTCAGCCTCGAGCTGGGCGGCGTCACCGCCACCTCCGACGACATCGAGTTCACCTCGTTCCTCGGCTCCCTCGGTGCGCCGCCGTCCCTGCCCCCGCTCAGCTCCGGGGGCGGCTCCTCGCCGTCGCTGTCGTCGAGCGGAGCCAGCTCGCCCTCGCTGTCCGGTGGGTCGTCGGCCCCCGCCGGCGCCGCGGCCACGACGCCTCCGACCACCGTGGCCGCCACCACGGGCGCGGTCGCCGGCGACGAGCAGGCCATCGCCGACATCGAACCGCTCTCCGGCAGCCGAGGTGGTGCCCTCGCGGGCGTCGGCCTCGGCGGTCTCGCACTCCTCGCTGCACTCGCCGCCGCCGATCGCTCCCAGATGCGTCGTGCGCAGCGTTCCACCCTCATGGAGGTCAGCTGATGTCCGCGCCCACCCCGCAACCCACGCCACAGGGGTCCTTCCCCGTCAACCGTCGCATCCTGCGGGGCTACGGCCCGCTGGCGGTCTTCGCCGCCATGCTCGTCCTGATGGCCATGGTGGTGCCCACCACGGTCCCGAACCAGCAGGTCTCGAGCGGCGGCAGCGGCGCTCCCGCCGCCGGCCAGGGGTTCGGCGCCCAGAGCAACGACGGCGCCACGACGGGGTCCACCGCCCCCGGCACGCCGAGCACCACGCCGGGCACCCAGGGTGGCGCCGACCCGGCTGCCGCCGGTGGTGGCGGCGGGGGTGACGCCGGCGGCGTCGCCAGCGACGGCGCGGGCAGCGGCATCGCCCCCATCGAGGGGGTCCAGGCCTGCCCCGACCGCCAGGAGCAGATCCCCGGCGACCCCTACAGCCCGCCCTGCGTGGCCTGGGCCGGGGGCAACAACGGCGGGGGCACCACCAAGGGCGTCACCGGGGACACCATCCTCGTGTCCTACCGGGTGCTCGGCGGCGAGAAGGGCTTCCAGCAGACGCTGGCCGAGCTCGCCGGCGCCAGCCTGTCCGACACCCCGGAGACGATCCAGAACACCATCACGGCCTTCGCCGAGTACTTCAACCAGCGCTTCGAGTTCTACGGCCGCGAGATCAAGGTCCAGTTCTACGACGGGCAGGGCTCCAACACGAACGAGCTGCTCGGCAAGGGCCGCGACCGGGCCGAGGCTGACGCCACCAAGGTGGCCGAGGAGATCGGATCTTTCGCCGACCTGTCCGCCACGTCGGAGCCCTACGCCGGTGCCCTCGCCTCCCGAGGCGTGATCGGGTTCGGCACCCCCTATCTGTCCCGTGAGTGGCACGAGCAGCGGGCGCCCTTCGCCTGGTCCCTCGCCACCGACGGCACCCGGGTGTCCGAGCTGGCCGCCGAGTACGCCAACAAGCGCCTCCACGGCAAGCCAGCGGCCTTCGCCGCCGGCAACCTGCAGGGTCAGCCCCGCAAGTTCGCCACCATCGCGCCGGAGAACTCCTGGTACCAGGAGTCGGTGAACAACTCCCGCCGCATCACCGAGGAGGCCGGCAACGACCCGGGCCTCAACGTGAAGTACCAGCTCGACCTGTCCACCATGTCGAGCCAGGCCAACAACATCATCCCCAAGCTGAAGAACGAGGGCGTCACCACCGTGGTCTGCGGCTGCGACCCGGTGCTGCCGGTGTTCCTGTCCGGCGTGGCCAACCGGGAGCAGTACTACCCCGAGTTCATCATCGCCGGCACCGCCCTCACCGACACCGACATCGTCGGCCAGCTGTGGGAGCCCGCCTTCGCCCGCCAGGCCTTCGGCGTGTCCTCGCTCACCGACTTCGTGCCGCCGACCCAGACCATCGCCTACGAGGCGTTCAAGACGGTGCGACCCAACGAGGAGCCGGCGTTCTCGGTCGACCTCATCTACTACCAGATGTACATGCTGGCCATCGGCGTCCAGGGCGCCGGCCCGAACCTGACGCCCCAGTCGTTCTCCGACGGCATGTTCAACTACCCGGCCCGCCGGGGCCCGGTGGGTCTCTGGAAGTTCGGACCGGGTGACCGCACCGCCGCCAACGATGTGCGGGAGATCTACTTCGACACCAACGCGATCTCCCCGTACAACGGCAAGCAGGGCGCCTACATCGGCACGAGTGGGGAGCGCTGGGAGACCGGCCAGATCCCCGGCGGCGACCCCGCCATCCCGGCGAGGAACGGCTGATGACCGCCGTCCTCGACCGGGTGCCCGGCGCCGGTGGGCTGGGTGGGCTGAGCAAGAAGGCCAAGGCGACGCTCGCCGTCGCCGGCCTCGTCCTCGGCTACGCCCTGCTCTACGTCCTCCCCGGCACGGGCGACCTCCTCCGGGACAAGGCCCCCTACGGCGTGCTGTTCATCGGCACGGTGCAGGGCACCACCACCGCCCTGCTCGCCATGGGCCTGATCCTCATCTACCGCACCAACCGCTTCGTGAACTTCTCCTACGCGGCGATGGGTGCGCTGCCCGGGGCGTTCGCCCTCGGCCTGCACCTCGAGCAGGGCCTGCCGTTCTTCGCCGCCCTGGCCCTCGCTGTGGTCATCGGTGTCGGCGTCGGGTTCGTCACCGAGCTGCTGATCCGTCGGTTCAAGGGGGCGAGCCGCCTCATCCTCACGGTGGCCTCCATCGGCCTGGCCCAGATCTTCGGCGTCCTGAGCCTGCTGGCCAACAAGGCCATCGGGTTCATCTCCCTCGCCGGCGGGTTCACCATCCCCCTCGACGTCCGCTTCACCCTCGACGTCAAGACCATGACCGGCGACGAGATCCTCATCATCGCCGTGGTGCCCGCGGTGATCGCCGGGCTCGCCTGGTTCCTGCTCAAGACCGACGCCGGCGTCGCCATCCGTGCCGCCGCCGAGAACGAGGACCGGGCCCTGCTGCTCGGCATCCCCGTCTACAAGCTGGGCCGCATCGTGTGGATGATCGCCGGCGGCCTCGCTGCGCTCACCTACGTGCTGCAGGCCCCCTCCTCGGGCGTGTCCCCCTCGGTGGTCTCCGCCGGCCCGGCCGTGCTGCTGCCCGCCCTCGCCGCGGCCGTCGTGGCCCGCCTCGAGTCGCTGCCGATGGCCTTCGCCGCCGGCATCGGCCTCGGCATCCTCGACCAGCTCGTGCGCTGGAACGGCACCGGCAGCCCGTCGATCACCACCATGTTCTTCCTCGCCGTCATCCTGATCGCCCTGCTGCTGCAGCGGGCCTCGCTGTCCCGGGCGATGAACTCCGAGAGCGCGGCCTTCAGCTCCGAGGGCGTGATCAAGCCGGTGCCGCTGGAGCTGCGCCACCTGCCCGAGATCCGCATCGCCAAGGTGGTCATGACCCTCGGCGTGCTCGCCCTGCTGGTGTTCGTGCCGCTGTCGTGGGGTCCGTCCAACCAGCTGCTCGCCGCGATCGCGATGGTCTGGTCGATGGTCGCCGTGTCCCTCGTCATCCTCACCGGGTGGGGCGGCCACATCAGCCTCGGCCAGTTCGCCATCGCCGGCATGGGCGGCCTGCTCGCCGGCAACGTCCTGCAGCGCGGCGACATCGACTACTTCGTCGTGCTCACCGGCGCCGGCCTCGTCGGTGCCCTCACCGCCCTGGTGGTCGGTCTCCCCGCCCTGCGCATCCGCGGGCTGTTCCTCGCCGTGAGCACGCTGGCCTTCGCGGTCGCTCTCAACAGCTACGTGCTGAACCGGGACAACTTCTCCTCGATCATCCCGGGCGACGTCACCCGCCCGGTGCTCTGGGAGCGCTGGGACCTGGAGCGGGGCTACCCGATGTACGCGCTCTGCCTCGCCCTCCTGCTCCTGTCGGTGCTGGCCGCCCGCAGCGTCCGTGGCACCCGGGCCGGCCGGGTCATCATCGCCACCCGCGACAACGAGCGGGCGGCGGATTCGGCATCGGTGCCCACCACCCGGATCAAGCTGGCCGCCTTCCTCGTCGCCGGCACCATCGCCGGGATCGCCGGCGCCCTGCACGTCACCATCCTCCACGGGCTGAACCAGGGCACCTACAGCCCGGAGATGAGCCTCGAGGTGTTCTCCACCGCTGTGATCGGCGGGCTCAGCTCGGTGTCCGGGGCCATCGGCGGCGTCCTGCTGTTCCAGTGGCTCGGCTCGATCACCGCCCTGGGCGAGATCCGCCAGCTGATCTCCGGCGCAGGCCTGCTCATCGTCCTGCTGGTCTTCCCCGGCGGCCTCGCCCAGCTGGCTGCCAACGTCCGGGACCGCTTCCTGCGCCGCATCGCCGAGCGGCACGACATCCTCGTGCCGTCCCTCGTGGCCGACAAGCGGGTCGACGAGGAGGACGAGGGCGAGGACGAGAACCTCCTGCGAGGTGCCCTCGGCGGCGAGGACGACGAACCCACCACCACCGCACACGACGAGCTCGTGGGGAGCGCCCGATGACCTCCACCGACGGACGAAGCACCACCGCACCACGCCGCCGGGCCCCGCTGCGGGCCGAGGCCGACGGCGTGCCCGACCTGGGGGCCGACCAGACGCTGGTCCTGGACGCCCCGTCGGGCAACGGCCACCACGGCACCCCCTCGACGGTGGCGACCAACGGCCGGGCGACCGAGCCGGCAGCCGACACCGAGACGATCCTGCGGTGCTCGGGCATCGACGTGAGCTACGGGCCGGTCCAGATCCTGTTCGGCGTCGACCTGGAGGTGAAGCGGGGCGAGGTCGTGGCACTGCTCGGCACCAACGGCGCCGGCAAGTCCACCCTCCTCAAGGCCATCTGCGGCCTCAAGGCCCCCAAGGCCGGCACCGTCGAGCTCATGGGCGAGGACATCACCGGCCTGTCGGCCGACCTCGTCGCCGGCAAGGGTGCCGCGCTCATGCCCGGCGGCAAGGGCATCTTCCCGACCCTCACCGTGGCCGAGAACCTGCGTCTCGCCTCGTGGCTGATCCGCGACGACCCCCAGCGGGTGAAGGAGACCAAGGCCGAGGTCCTGGACCTGTTCCCGATCCTGTCCGAGCGGTCCGGTCAGCTCGCCGGCGACCTGTCCGGCGGCGAGCAGCAGATGCTCGCCCTCGGAGGGGCGCTCATGACCAGCCCCGAGCTGCTCATGATCGACGAGCTCTCCCTCGGCCTCGCGCCCACGATCGTGGCCCGGCTGCTCGAGGTGGTCGACGAGATCCACCGCCGGGGCACCACCATCATCGTGGTGGAGCAGTCGGTCAACGTGGCGCTCAACCTGGCCGAACGGGCCGTGTTCATGGAGAAGGGCGAGTTCCGCTTCACCGGCCCGACCCGCGAGCTGCTCGACCGCCCCGACATCCTGCGCTCGGTGTTCATCGCCGGCTCCAACGCCGACGAGGCCGACGACGCCGCGCCGAAGGCGGAGCCGAAGCGAGCATCCACCATCGCCGAGGACGCCCGAGCCGTGCTGCAGTGCCGCGGCGTCATCAAGCGCTTCGGCGGCATCACCGCCGTGGACAGCGTCGACCTCGACCTGCGCGACGGCGAGATCATCGGCCTCATCGGTCACAACGGGGCCGGCAAGACCACGCTGATGGACTGCATCTCGGGGTTCCTCAAGATCGAGGCCGGCCGGATCGGCATCCAGGGCCTCGACGTCACCGAGTGGCAGCCCCACGAGCGGGCCCGGGCCGGCCTCGGCCGCTCCTTCCAGGACGCCCGGCTGTACCCGTCGCTCACCGTGGCCGAGACGATCGCCGTCGCCCGGGAGCGCCACCTCGCCAACCACGACATCATGGCCTCCACGCTCGGCCTGCCCGCCTCCTACGAGGTCGAGATGGACATCGCCCTCAAGGTGGAGGAGCTCATCGACCTCATGGGCCTCGGCGCCTACCGGGAGAAGCTCACCGGCGAGCTGTCCACCGGGTCGCGGCGCATCGTCGACCTGGCCTGCATCCTCGCCCAGGGCCCGTCGGTGCTCATGCTCGACGAGCCCTCCGGCGGCGTGGCGCAGAAGGAGACCGAGGCCCTCGGCCCGCTGCTCCTCCGGGTCCGGGAGCGCACCGGCTGCTCGATCCTGGTGATCGAGCACGACATGCCGCTGCTGTCCAGCATCTGCGACCAGCTCATCGCCCTCGAGACCGGCGCCGTCATCGCCACCGGCACGCCCGACGAGGTGCTCTCGCACCCCGCCGTGGTCGAGTCCTACCTGGGCACCGACGAGTCCGCCATCAACCGCTCCGGCGCGGCCTGACCTCTCTAGGGTCGGTCGGGTGGACCCGACCTTCCGCACCCGCCGCCGCACCCTCGCCATCGACGCGCCCGCGGCGATGGGCATCGTCAACGCCAGCCCGGAGTCCTTCTCCGGCGACGGCGGCACCTCGCTCGACGAGCAGGTCGCCCAGGTGCGCACCCAGTTCGACGCCGGGGCGCTCATCGTCGACCTCGGCGGGCAGTCGGCCAACACCAAGACGCCCGAGCTGGTCGTGGAGGAGGAGACGGCCCGCCTGGTGCCCCTGATCGAGGCCGTGCGAGCCGCGGGCATCGACGGGCTCCTGTCGATCGACACCTACAAGCCGGCCGTGGCCGACGCCTGCCTGCGGGCCGGGGCCGACGTGATCAACGACGTCTCCGCCCTGCACCACCCCGAGCTGGCCGACGTCGTCGCCGAGTGGGGCGCCGGCTTCGTGCTGATGCACACGGTCGGGCCGCCGAAGGTCAAGATCCTCGAGGGCGACCTGTACGGCGACGTCGTGGAGGACGTCCTCGACTTCGGTCACCGCACCATCGACCGCCTCGAGGCGGCCGGTGTGTCACGTGAGCAGGTGCTCTTCGACCCGGGTGTCGACTTCGCCAAGACGCCGCGCCAGTCCCTCGACCTCGTCCACGGGATCGCCCGCATGGCCGAGCTCGGCCGGCCGCTGCTGCTGGCCCTGTCCCGCAAGGACTTCATCGGCGCCATCACCTCCACGACGCCCCGCCGGCGCGACGCCGGAACCCTGGCGGCCGTCGGCGCGGTGGCGACGGCGGTGCCCGAGACCGTCTTCCGCGTCCACGACGTCCCCGCCACCGTGCAGTTCCTGGCCGTGCAGGGGGCCATCGCCGACCCGGAGCGCCTCCCCGTCGACGCCGTGCTCGCCGACGAGCTGCGCCGCGAGCCCGCCCCGGCGGGCGAGTCGGGCTGAGCCCGGGCGCGGGCGGCGGGCGTAGCGGACCAGATCGGCCGCCACCGCCCCGATGCCGGCCAGCACGATCAGGTCACCGAAGGACATCACCGCGCCCAGCGCCTCGACCGGGATGACGTCGCCGAGCACGGGCAGCCAGTCGCCCGTCGCCTCGAAGCGCCGGCCGGCGCCGAGGTCGACGAGGACGAGCTCGCCCGGCCGGGCCACGCCGGCGCTGACCACCGCGCTGGCCCGGACCGGCATGGCCCCGTTGCCCAGCACGACGGCGGCGTTCGCCGCCAGGCCGATGCCGAGCACACCCATGCCGACGAGGTGCAGGTTGAGCAGGGCGAAGCCGGTGAGCAGGAACAGGGACAGACCGAGCAGGGGACCGGCTACGCTGCTGCCGAGCAGGCCGAGCGAGAGGTGCATCGCGACGGCGACGACGGCGATGCCGGGTGCGACCACCCGCGGGTCGGCCAGGTGGGCGCCGAGCGGACGGCGGAGTGCACCGACGACGACGCCGACCACGGCGGCGAGCAATGCGGTCAGCACGGCCCAAACGGTAACCCTCGGATCAGCCGCCGTCCTGGACCGGCTCGAGCGCGTCGCACGAGGCGAACACGTCGATGACCTGGCCGCGGAGCTCGGGGTCTCCGTCCTCGGCTGCGGCAGCGATGAGGTCGTCGAAGCGCTCCTCACCGACGGTGTCGACGAGCGCCTCGGCGACGCAGTCCGCCTGCCCCGCGGTCAGCGTGCTCGCCTCGGTCCGGAGGTCTTCGGCGAGCTGGTCGACGACCTCGGCCCGGCGCTCCTCGGTGCTGGGTTCGTCGTCACCGCACCCCGCGAGCGCCAGCGCGAGGACGAGCACGAGGAGCCGGTGGCGCACCGGGCGAGGGTAGCCAGGCCACCCGGGGGCACCTGCCAAGATGCGACGATGATCCGGACCGAGCGACACGACGAGGTGCTGGTCTGCACCATCGACCGGCCCGATCGACGCAACGCCGTCGACGCGGAGCACCTGGACGGCCTGCGCGCCGCGTTCGAGGGTGTCGGCGACGCACGGGCGCTGGTCCTCGCCGGCGCCGGATCGGCGTTCTGCGCCGGTGCCGACCTCACCCACGTCGAGGACCGGGAGGCGGCCGCGCTGGTCCGTTCGACGCTGGACGCGCTGAGCGGCCTGCCGATCTGCACCATCGCCGCCGTCCACGGACCGGCGATGGGGGCCGGGATGCAGCTGGCGCTGTCGTGCGACCTCCGGGTCGTGGGGCCGGACGCCCGGTTCGGGATCCCGTCGGCGAAGCTCGGGCTGATGGTCGACCATTGGACCATCGAGAAGCTGGCGCTGCTCGCTGGCCACGGACCCGCCCGGGCCGTGCTGCTGGCCGCGGACACCATCGATGCCGAGGCGGCGCTGCGCACCGGGTTCGCCCAACGGGCCGGCGACACAGCGGCCGCGATCGCCTGGGCCGTCGAGATCGCGGCGCTGGCCCCGCTGTCGGTCGCCGGGCAGAAGCTGGCCCTCGATCGGCTCTCCGGTCGGGAGGTCTCGGACCCCGACGTCGAGGCCGCCTTCGACCGCGTCTGGACCAGCGAGGACCGCCTCGAGGGCATCCGGGCCTTCCAGGACAAGCGCGCTCCGCGGTTCCGCGGCGCGTAGCGGTCAGATCTGGCGGGCCTCGAAGGTCGAGCCGTCGGGCGAGAACACGGCGCACGCCACGGTCCGATCGCCTGCCGCCCAGGACTCCTGGGAGGGCCACAGGGCGATGAGGCCGAACGCGCCGGGGTCCTCCACCACCTGTTCGATCCGCTCGGCGCAGCGCTCGTCGGCGGCCCGCACGACCCGAGCAGGGCCCGGGTACTCGGCCGGGTCGGTCAGCCCGAAGTCGTCGGGCTGGAGCGTGAAGGTCGCGTAGACCTCCAGGCCGTGGGCCCGGTCGCAGGACACCACGTCGGCCGAGGAGATGGTGGCTCGCTCGGCGGCGCCGATGACCACGCCGTTGAGGCAGTCGCCCACGGCCACGGCGGTGGCCGCCACCGGGCCTTCCTGCACCGTCGACGGGGACGGGCTCTCGGGTGCGCCGGCGGCGCCGTCGTCGCCGGCGCACGCCCCGAGGAGCGAGGTCGCGCCGAGCGCGACGGAGCCGAGCGCGACGGCTCCCCGGTTGCGGCCTGGCATGGCTCCGGACCGTACCGGGTCAGTAGTTGGCGGGCAGGAGCTCGGAGAAGGCCCCGAAGAACACGAACAGGCTGACGGCGAACACCGGCGCTCCCAGCACGTAGGCGGGCCACCGGCGCCAGAGGCGGGACAGGGCGTAGAAGGCGAGCCAGATCGCCGCCGTCACCGACCCCCACAGCACGGCGGGTCCGGCGGTGCGCTCGTCCACCCCGTCCAGGCTCTCGAGGTCCACGGGGACGCCCGCCTCCTCGACCTCGTCGTCGTCCACCTCGTCTGCACCCTCATCGATGCTGCCGCCGTCCTCGACGTCCTCGTCGGCGAGCTCCTCGGGGGCCTCCACCTCGGGTCGGGTCGGCGTGGCCGGGGCGGGCTCGTCGACCAGCAGGGCGGAGACGATGATGCGCTGCCGCGCCGAGTACTTGGGGTGGCACGACGTCAGCGTCAGGCGGTCGTCGCCCTGGTCGTCGATGACCTCCACCTGGCTGGGGAGCACGATCTCGGTGCCGGAGACCTCGTAGCGGAACTCGCCCTGGAGGGTGGTGACGATGATCTCGTCGCCCGGGACGAGCTCGTCGACCCGGTGGAACGGCTGGCCGTAGGTGGTGCGGTGCCCGGCGATGGCCGAGTTGCCCGGCTGGCCCGGCATCGGCGTCTGCGGGTAGTGGCCCGGCCCCTTCTTCAGGTCGTCGCGGCTCACGCCTTCGACCACGATCTCGTCCACCCCGATCTTGGGGATGACCATCCGTGCGACCGCCTCGCCGTCGGCGGGCGGCGGCAGGGGTGCGGTGGTGGTGGTCGTCGTCGTGGTCGCCGGCTCGTCCTCGGGCTCGGTCGTCGTGGTGGTCGACGACGTGGTGGTCGTCGTCTCGAGGAGCGCGGCGAAGTCGTCGGACAGGTCGTCCTGGGCCTGGGCGTGGGCGAGGCCGGTGCCCCACAGCTGGTAGGCGACGAAGAGGAGCACGATGGCCCCCGACCAGATCAGGGTCCGGCCGACGCCGCTGAGCACCTTGGCGAGCCGCATCGCGCCGAGCGTAGGGGAGCCGGCTGGCTGTGCCTTGGTCGGCTTCTCGGCTCGTCGGTACCGTTGGGCGGTGGCCGATGCACGCCCCCCTGCGGTCGGCTCGGCGGTGCGCATGCGCGACGCCGTCGTCCTGCTCGACCGCTTCCCCGCCCTCGCCGGGGTGGATCTGGACGTGGCGCGGGGCGAGATCGTGCTGCTGCGGGGCCCGAACGGCGCCGGCAAGACCACCTTGCTGCGCACCTGCGCCGGTCTGGCCCGGGTCGTGCAGGGCACGGTGGAGGTCCTCGGGGAGGACCTGGTGGCGACGCCGCGATCGGTCCGTCGGCGCGTCGGCATGCTCAGCCACCAGGACGGCCTGTACGCCGACCTGACGGTCGAGGACAACGTGCGGTTCTGGGCCCGGGCCGCCGGCGCCGACCTCGACGACGCCCGATCCGCCCTCGCCCGCTGCGACCTCGACGGCCGCCTCGCCACCGTGCCCGCCGCTCGCCTGTCCGCCGGGCAGAAGCGCCGCACCGCCCTCGCCGCACTGCTCGCCCGCCGCCCCGAGCTGTGGCTGCTCGACGAGCCCCACGCCGGCCTGGACCGGGCCGGGCGCGACCTGGTCGACCGCCTCGTCCGCGACGCCGCCGCGGCCGGCGCCACCGTGCTGTTCGCCAGCCACGAGCTCGACCGGGCCGAGGGCCTGGCCACCCGTGCCGTCACCATCGCCGGCGGCCAGATCCGCGACGACAGCGCCACCCCGGCCGGACCGATCGGGGCCGAGCGTGCTGGCTGACGCCCGCCTCGTCGCCGGCAAGGACCTCCGCATCGAGTGGCGGTCCCGGGTCGGGATCGGCCAGATGGTGCCCTTCGCCGTCCTGGTGCTCGTGCTGTTCGCGTTCGCCCTCGACCCCGACCGGGGCATCCTCACCCGCGCCACCGCCGGCCTCTACTGGGTCGCCACCCTCTTCGCCGGCCTGCTCGCGGTCCAGCGGGCGTTCGCCCTCGAAGCGGCGCCGGGTGTCCGCGAGGCGATGCGGCTCTCCGGCCTCGACCCGGCCGCCTGGTTCCTGGGCAAGGCGGCAGCCATCGCCGTCCAGCTGCTGCTGCTCGAGGCGGTGCTCGGCGTCGGCGTCGTGGTGCTCTACTCGGCCGACCTGCAGGGGCCGCTGCTCCTGCTCGCGACCTGCCTGGCCGCGACCGTGGGGATCGCCGCGGCCGGTACCCTCTACGGCGTACTTGCTGCGGGACTGGCCGTGCGTGACACGCTGGTACCGCTCCTCCTGCTCCCGGTCCTCGCACCGGTCCTGCTCGGGGCCACCCGGGCGTCGGAATCGGCGCTCGGCAACGGCGTCGGTGACGGCTGGTCGTGGTGCGGGCTGCTGGCGGTGTTCGCCGTGCTCTACACGATGCTCGGCATGACGTTCTTCGGCACGCTCCTGGAGGAGACGTGACAACCACCCCCACCGAGGCCTCGCCGGCGGCTGCGCCCGCCACGAGCACGGCTTCGCCGCTCACCCGTGTGCTCGGCGCACTGTCCGCCGTCGGCGTCGTGCTCGTCGGCTGGCTCGGGCTGGTCGCCTCCCCACCCGACGTCGTGCAGCAGGACTCCGTGCGCCTCATCTACGTGCACGTGCCCGCGGTCACGTGGATGTACGTCGCGGTGTTCCTGTGCGCCTTCGCCTCGTTCATGTGGCTCCGCAAGCGCACCGACGGCTGGGACGTGCTCGCTGCCTCCGCCGCCGAGATCGCCACCATCCTCACCGGTCTCGGCCTGGTCACCGGCGCGGTGTGGGGCCGCCCGACGTGGGGCGTGTACTGGGTGTGGGACGCCCGACTCACCTCCACCGCCATCCTCTTCGTCCTCCTGCTCGGCTACCAGGCGCTGCGCCGCTACCCGGCCGAGCCCCAGGCCCGCTCCCGCATGGCTGCCGTGCTCGGGCTGCTGCTCGTGCCGAACGCGGCCATCGTCCACTACTCGGTCGACTGGTGGCGGGGCCTGCACCAGGACGCCACCGTCTCCAAGATCGACGTCTCCATCGAGGGCCTGATGCTGTTCACGCTGGCGGTGAGCTTCATCGTCATGGGCGTCGTGTGCGCCTGGCTGCTCGTCCACCGCTTCCGGGTCGGTTGGCTCGAGCGCCGGGCCGAGCGCCACCACCTCGACGCCGCCCTGGCCGACCGCCGGGCCGATGCCGACCCCTCCGCCGGGGTCGCCGTGGGGGGTCCGCGCTGATGCTCACCTCGACCGTCCTCGCCATGACCCATGCCGGCTACGTCGCCGCCGGCTGGATCGCCACCGTCGGGCTGCTCGGGGGGTACGCGGCCGCCACCATCCGCAAGGGCCGCCGGCTCTCGCAGGTCGTCCCTCCCGAGGAGCGCCGCTGGACATGACCCCGCCCACCACCCCCGATCCCCACGCGCCGTTCGAGGACACCGACGACGTCGACGGCATCGACCTCACACCCCGGCAGGCCCCGCCCGTCGGCGGCGGTTCGGCCGACCGGGGCAAGCGCGTCGCCGTCCTCGGCACCCTGGGCGTGCTCGTGGTCGCCCTGGTGTTCATGGCCTACCAGGGCCTCAACAACGCCACGGTCTTCTTCCGCAACGTGGACGAGGCCGTGGAGCAGCGCGACGAGCTGGGCGACAAGCGCTTCCGCCTCCAGGGCTCCGTCGTCGACGGCTCGCTGGAGTCCGACGGCACCTCGGTCCGCTTCGCCGTCGAGTACGGCGGGGTCCGCGCCGACGTCGTGCACCTCGGCGACCCGCCCGAGCTGTTCCAGCCCGACATCCCCGTCGTGCTCGAGGGTGCGTGGAGCGACGAGGGCGACTGGTTCGCCAGCGATCGCATCCTCGTGAAGCACACCGAGGACTACGAGGCCGAGAACCCCGACCGCACCGACGACTACGTGGGTGAAGGGACCTCGCTCGAGTGAACGCCGCACTCGGTACCGCCGGGGTCACCCTCGGCCTCATCGCATGCGTGGCGGGTGCCGTCACCATGGTCGTGGGGCTCCGGGGCGAGCGCGCCGCGCTCATCCGCACCGGTCGCACGTACGCCTTCCTCGCCCTCGCCGGTGCGATCCTCGCCACCATCGCCATGGAGCGGGCGCTCATCACCCGCGACTTCTCCCTCGAGTTCGTGGCGAACAACGGCTCGAGCCGGACCCCGGCCCTGTTCAACGTCGCCACCATGTGGGCCGCCCTCGAGGGGTCGATCCTGCTGTGGGCGCTGGTGCTGGCCGGCTACACGGCACTGATCGCCCACAAGTTCCGGGCCCGCCTCAGCGATCCGCTCGTCGGCTGGGCGCTGCTCACCATGCTGGTCGTGGGGATCTTCTTCTTCGGGCTGATGCTCGGCCCGGCCAACCCCTTCACCACGGTGAGCCCGGTTCCCCTCGACGGGCCCGGCCCGAATCCGCTGCTGCAGAACCACATCCTCATGGCGTTCCACCCGCCGATGCTCTACCTCGGCTACGTGGGCTTCACCGTGCCGTTCGCGTTCGCCATCGCTGCGCTCGTCACCGGCCGGGTGGGAGAGGGCTGGCTGCTCGCGACCCGTCGCTGGACGCTCTTCGCCTGGGGGTTCCTCACCGTCGGCATCATGCTCGGCGCCTGGTGGTCCTACGAGGTGCTGGGGTGGGGTGGCTACTGGGCGTGGGACCCGGTGGAGAACGCCTCGCTGCTGCCGTGGCTCACCGGCACCGCCTACCTGCACTCGGTGATGGTCCAGGAGCGCCGCGGCATGCTGCGGGTCTGGAACATCTCGCTGCTGTGCGCCACGTTCGCGCTCACCATCCTCGGCACGTTCCTCACCCGCTCGGGCGTCATCGACTCGGTCCACGCCTTCTCCGAGTCCGACATCGGCGGCTGGCTGCTCGGCTTCTTCGGCCTGATCGTCGTCGTCTCCGTCGGCCTGGTGGGCTGGCGGGGCGATCGCCTCCGGGCTCCCGGCAGCATGGACTCCCCGATCTCGCGCGAGGGCTCCTTCCTCGCGAACAACGTGCTGTTCGCTGCGTTCACCTTCGTGGTGCTCCTCGGCACGGTCTTCCCGCTCGTCGTCGAGGCCATCAACGGCGAGCAGCTGTCGGTCGGCGTGCCGTACTTCAACCGGATGACCATGCCGCTCGGCATGCTCATCCTGTTCCTCATGGCGATCGCCCCGGTCCTGCCGTGGCGCAAGGCCTCCCAGGAGCTGCTGCGGGTCCGGCTGTTCTGGCCGGCCGTGGCCGCCACCGTCACCGTCGTCGCCACCGTGGTCGCCGGCGCCCGGGGCGTCGCCCCCGTCCTGGCCTTCGGGCTCGGGGCCTTCGCCGGCGGCGCGGCCATCCGCCAGGTCGTCCTCGCCTCCCGCCGCCAGGGCTGGCGCGGCGTGGTCGGTCGCACCAACGGTGGCATGATCGTGCACCTCGGCGTCGTGATGATCGCCGTGGGCCTCGCTGCCTCCCAGTCGTACTCCTCCGAGGTCGAGCTGCGGATGGAGGAGGGCCAGGTCGCCACCGTCGACGGCCACACCCTCGTGTTCGAAGGCATCGAGACCCGCGAGGACCCGGAGAAGACCACCATCGCGGCCCAGGTGCGGGTGGACGGCCAGGTGTACGCCCCGGCCATCAACGAGTACGTCTTCGGCGGCCAGACGATCGGCACGCCGTCGGTGTCCACGGGGCTGCGCCAGGACGTGTTCCTCGCCCTGCTCGACGTGCCGGAGGAGCCCGGCGACCCGGCGGTCATCCGCGTCGTCATCCAGCCGCTCGTGACCTGGCTGTGGATCGGTGGTGGCGTGATGGGCCTCGGCACCGCGCTCGCGGCCTTCCCCGGGAAGCGCCGCCGCCCGACGCAGCCCACGTCGGAGCCCGCCGATGTGCCGGATCCCGACCCGGAGCCCGAGATGGTCGGGGCATCCGCATGAGCGAGCGTCGCCGCATCGGTCCCTGGATCGCCGGCGCGGTCCTCGTCGTCCTCGCCGCCTTCATCGGGGTCCTCGCTACGGGCGGGGACGACGACGGGGTCCGCTCCCGGCTCATCGGCCGCCCGGCTCCCGGCATCGCCGGCGACACCATCGACGGCGCGAGCTACGACCTGGCCCAGTACCGGGGCGAGTTCGTCGTGGTCAACTTCTTCGCCACGTGGTGCGTGCCCTGCATCCGCGAGCACCCCGAGCTGGTCGAGTTCGAGGAGCGTCACCGGGAGACCGGTGATGCCTCGGTGGTGTCGGTGGTCTTCGACAGCCGACCCCAGCAGGTCCGGGAGTTCTTCGCCGAGTACGGCGGCGACTGGCCCGTGGTCCTCGACCCCGACGGGCGCACCGCGCTCGAGTACGGCGTCACCGGCGTGCCCGAGTCCTACCTGCTCGCCCCGGACGGCACGGTGCTGATCAAGATCGAGGGCGGGGTGACGGCATCGGCGCTCGACGACCTGCTCGAGCAGGTGCAGGTGTCCGACGTCGACGGCGAGCACCTCGGTGACGACGACGAGGCGGACGCGTCGTGAAGGACCTGAGCCGGGCCCGCTGGCCCTGGATCCTCCTGCTGTCCCTGCTCGCCGGCGCGCTGGTCGTGGCCGCCCTCGGCGACAGCGGGCCCCGCACGACGGCCGAACGGGCCCGGGCCGTGTCGGAGTCGATCGCGTGCCCCACCTGCCAGGGCCAGTCCGTCGCCGACTCCGCGGCACCGTCGGCACGCGCCATCCGCACCGAGGTCGCCCGCCGCATCGAGGCCGGGGAGACCGACCAGCAGATCCGCGACCACATCGCCGGCATCTACGGCGACGACGCCCTGCTGACCCCGCCCCGAGACGGCGTCGCCGGCCTCATCTGGTTCCTCCCCGTCGCCGGCCTCGTCGCGGCAGTCGGCGGGCTGGTCGTGCTGTTCCGCCGCTGGCGGGTGCCCGACGACGTCGAGGTGTCCGACGAGGACCGCGTCCTGGTCGAGCAGGCCAGACGCTCCCCACGGTCGTGAGCCTGGATGCAGACGAGCGGGCGGCGCTGGAGGAGGAGCGGGACTTCCTCCTCGCCTCGCTCGACGACCTCGAGCGCGAGCGGGCCGCCGGCGACGTCGACGACCACGACTACCGCACGCTCAAGGCGGACTACACCGCCCGGGCCGCCGCCGTCCTGCGATCGCTCGACCGCACGGTCGACGCCGGCGCAGCAACGCCCGCCCCCCGGTCCGGGCGCGTGCGGGCCTCGTCCCGCGGTCGCCGCATCGCCACCATCGCCGGCATCGCCCTGGTCGCGGTCCTGGCCGGCGTGCTCGTCGCCCAGTCGTCGGGTCGGCGAGGTTCGGGCAGCCTCACCGGGCTGGACGTCACCGCTGCCTCCAGCCGGATCTCGGACTGCCAGGAGCTGGAGCAGGCGGGTGACGCCGACGGCGCCCTCGGCTGCTACGACGATGTGCTCGACGCGGTGCCGGCCAACGTGGAGGCGCTGACCTTCCGGGGCTGGCTCCAGGTGCGACAGTTCGACGCCGAGGACGGGCTGGCCGACCTCGATGCCGCCATCCAGCTGGCGCCGGAGGCCACCGCTCCGTACATCTTCCGGGCCAGCGGCCGGGCTCGCAGCGGCGACGCCCCCGGCGCGGTCGCCGACCTGGCCGCCTTCTACGCCAACGATCCCGCGGACGACGAGGCGGAGCTCGCGGCGCAGTTCTCCGAGACGATCGTCAGCGCCGCGCTCGACGCCTGCATCGACGGCGACGTCGAGGGCACGCTGCCGGTCGCCGACGTGCTCCAGTGCTACACCGACGTCCTCGAGGTCGACGAGGGCAACGCCCCGGCCAGCATCTACCTGGGCTGGCTCATCGCCCGCAGCGGCGTCGACGACGACATGGCCCTGCAGCGCCTGGACGACGGCCTGGCCGCCGACCCGTCGATCTCCGCCGGCTACGTGTTCCGAGCCGCCCTGCGCGCCCACCTCGGTGACATCGAGGGCGCCCGCGCTGACCTCGAGACCTTCGCCGGCACCGACGCACCCCCCGCGCAGCAGGCCGCAGCCGAACAGGTGCGCGCCGCCATCGACGCCGGCGAGGACCCGCTGCCGGCGCGCCCGGGCCAGTAGCGGCGGCGATCAGGCTCGATCCGGCGGCGGCAGGTAGCGCCCGGCGCCCCAGCTCCCGGCATCGCGCCGGACGATCCACATCGAGGCCTTCTGCCAGACCAGGTTGCGCTCCGGATCCATGCCGGACTGGACGAGCATGTCGAGCAGCATCGGGATCACGTCGCCGTGGCTGCACACCACCACGTCGGAGCCGTCGTCGGCGGCGCCCGTGAGCTCGTCCAACAGCGACGCGACCTCGCTCGACCCCGCGCCCTCGAAGAGCCGGTCGTCGACCGAGACGTCGCACCCCGCCTGGTTGGCGACGGGCTGCACGGTCTGGGCGCAGCGGACCGCCGGCGAGGTCAGGATGCGGAGGGCCGCCGCACGGTCGCGATCCTGGTCGATCGTCGTGGCGATCCCCTTGGCCTGGAGCTCACCGCGGTCCGAGAGCGGTCGGGTCCGGTCGTCGCCGGTCCATTCCGATCGGCGGCCGGCATGGGCGTGGCGGACCACGTAGAGCGTCACGGCTGCGCACGCTATTGCCTCGCCACGGGCACGGCTACCGTCGCCCGCCGTGGGGTTCTTCGACCGCAACCGCAAGCAGCTCGCCGCCCGGGGCATCGACCCGGATCGGCTCCCGCCCGGCCAGTACTCCACCGACCGCTTCCCGGTGCTGCACGTCGGTGACGTGCCCCGCTACGCCGAGGACCTCTCCGACTGGGACCTGCGCCTCACCGGCCTGGTGAGGAACCCCACGACGCTCTCCTTCGACGAGCTCCGGGCGCTGCCGACCGTGGAGGAGACCTTCGACATCCACTGCGTGACGAAGTGGTCCAAGTTCGACACCCGCTGGACCGGGGTGCGCCTCACCACCCTGATGGAGCTGGCCGGCGTGCAGCCCGAGGCCACGCACCTGATCGAGCACGCCGAGTTCGGCTACACCACCAACCTGCCCCTCGCCGACCTCCGGCGCGACGACGTCCTCGTCGCCTGGGCCTTCGACGGAGAGCCGCTCGAACCCGAGCACGGCCACCCCGTGCGCCTGGTCCTGCCCCACCGCTACTTCTGGAAGTCGGCGAAGTGGCTCCGGGTGCTGGAGTTCGCTGCCGAGGACCGCCCCGGGTTCTGGGAGCGCAACGGCTACCACAACGACGGCGACCCGTTCCTCGAGCAGCGCCACTGGGGCGACTGAGCCGTACTGCCGCCCTGCGGCCGCTGTCAGACCCCGTCCGTAGCGTTCGCGGTGGGTCGGAGCGCCGTCCTCGCTCCCGTCGTGCGGCAGGTTCTCCCTGCCCGACCGTGGGAGACGCCGTGTCCCATCCACCCGATCGCTTCCGCTTCCGGGCGTCGGAGCCGCCTCGACCGCCCCGCCGCCCACCTGGCGGCCTGCGGGCCGAGCGGCACCGCCCCATGGCGCGTCGGCGGCTGCTCTCCGAGGCCCGAGAGCTCCACGCCGATCAGATGGTGCGGGTCCGTGCGATCGACGAGGTCATCGAGAGCCTCGTCGACGAGCGTCTGGCCTGCCTCGACGTCCTGGTCGACTGCCGCGACCAGCTCCGACCCCGGTGGGGCAGGCGCCACTCCCGCCGGCGGTCCAGCGTCGACGAGGCCCCGTTCCCCGAAGCGACGAACGAGGCCCGGCCGGTCGAGGGCGTGGGGCTCCGCTCGGTCGCGCTCACGATCCTGCGCCGCCACGGACCGCAGCGCCTGCGGGACCTCCACGGCCTCATCCACCTGTACGGCTACCGCATCGAGAGCGTGCGGCCGGTGC
Source organism: Salinilacustrithrix flava (assembly GCA_024128875.1). Classification (GTDB taxonomy): domain Bacteria; phylum Actinomycetota; class Acidimicrobiia; order Acidimicrobiales; family Salinilacustritrichaceae; genus Salinilacustrithrix; species Salinilacustrithrix flava. The sequence goes on along the minus strand of JAMYFF010000005.1, from coordinate 76,817 downwards.
AGCGCCTCGGCGATGCCATGGCCTACGAGCTGCGACAGGGTCGCGTCGTCCGGCTGGAGCGGGGCGTCTACGAGGCCGTCGAGCCGCACCCCGGCCCCACCCGCTACGTGCCGCCCACCGTTGCGCTCGACGACATCCTCCCGTGGGATCGACCGATCACCGATCCAGGGCCACCCCACATCGACCCCGACGTCGCCACCGACCCCGAGCTCTGGTCCAGTGCCGCCTGGCCCACCGAGGGGGACGTCCCGGCCGAGCCCGGTGACGAGCCGGTATCCGGTCCCGAGCCGGTACCCGGCCCCGAGCCGATGCACGAGGGCGCCGCCGACCGCGAGGCCGCCGGCCGTCAGCGGGAGCCCGACCCCGCACCCGAGTGCCCCACGGCGCCTGACCCTGCCGCACCGACATCTGAGCCCTTGGGCGGCGATTCGTCGACGAATCGCCGCCCAAGGCTGCCGGAGCAGTCGCGGCCGTGGGCGCCACCGCCGTGAGCGAGCGGTCAGCGGCGGAGGGCGCGCAGGTCGGCGATGACCTCGGGCAGGGCCGTCGCAAAGGCCGCCACATCCGCCTTGGTCGTCGACCAGCCCACGGACACCCGGAGCGAACGGTGCGCGTCCACGCCCATCGCCTCGAGCACCGGGGACGGCTCGAGCCCCTCCGACGCGCACGCGCTCCCGGAGTGGGCCCGGACGTGGCGGCGGTCGAGGCCGAGCAGCACGGCCTGGGGTTCGATGTCGGCGATGCCGGCGCAGACGAGGTGGGGGAGCCGCTCGGTGCGGTGCCCGAACAGCTCGACGCCGTCCACCGCCTGCAGGGCGGCTCGGAGACCGTCGGCCAGCTGCGCCTGCTGGTGCGCCTCGGCGTCGACGTCCATCGCGCCGACGGCGGCGGCGAGCCCGACTGCGCCGACCACGTCCTCGAGCCCCGCCCGCCTCGCGCGTTCTTGCTCACCGCCGACGATCAGCGGTCGGATCCGCAGGCCGCGCCGCACGAGCAGCACCCCGGTCCCAGCCGGTCCACCCAGCTTGTGGCCGCTGATCGAGACCAGGTCGGCGCCGAGGGCAACGAAGTCGAGCGGGACCCGCCCGGCGGCCTGCGCGGCGTCGACGTGGACCAGGACGCCGCGCTCGCGGCACGCACGGACCGCCTCGGCCACGGGTTGGATCGTCCCGACCTCGTGGTTGCCGAGCTGCAGGTGCACGACGGCGGTGTCGTCGCTGACCGCCGCCAGGAGCTCGTCGACGTCGACCCGTCCGGTGCGGTCGCATCCGACCACGACGGCGTCACCGTGCTGGGCCGCGGCGAAGCGCACCGCCGAGTGCTCGACCGCGGACAGCACCTGAGACGGTCCCCGCTCGGCGACGCCCCAGCACACGGCGGCGATCGACTCGGACGCGCCGGACGTGAACACCACCTCGCGGGGGCGAGCGCCGAGGAAGCCGGCGACGACCTCGCGCGCCTGCTCGAGGATCACCCGCGCGGTCATCCCCGGCTCGTGGATGCGCGACGGATCGCCCAGCGGGCTGCCGAGCGCCTCGACCATCGCGGCGCGGGCCTCGGGGCGCAGCGGCGACGTGGAGGCGTGGTCCAGGTAGTGGCCGAGGGCCGGCTGCTCGACGGTCACGGAGGGCCGGCTCAGCGGGAGGTGACGACGGTGACGCAGGTCTCGGAGCCGAGCGCCTGCGTGGTCTCCGTGGCCGGCACGGTGTCGCCGTACAGCGACGAGAGCATCCCCTTGACCAGTCCGCGGTCCACGGCGCAGATCACCGGGTGCTCGATGGCAGCGTCGCCGAAGGGGCAGTGCTGGGCCACGATCCGCAGCTCGTCGCCCTGCTTCTCGGCGTGAGCGGCGAAGCCGTGGGAGGTGAGGGCGTCGGCCACGGCGTGCAGGGCGGACCGGAACGAGCGCTGGACGTGCTCACCCGAGCCCATGGAGGCCGCGAGCGACCGGCCGTACTCCACGCCGACCTCCTCGGCCATGCGGGCGGCGACGTCGCCGGGCAGCAGTGCCAGGGACTTGCCGAGCAGGCTGACCAGCAGGTCGTCGTGGCGGACGGCGAACTCGATCGGGTTCTCGTTCCCGATGGCCTTGTACCGCTTCGAGGGGCGGCCGGCGCCGCTGCCGGCGAGGCGGGCCGTGGACACCTCCACGTAGCCACCACCTGCGAGCTTGTCGAGGTGGTGGCGGGCCACGTTGGAGTGCAGCTCGAAGCGCTCGGCCACATCGGACGCGGTGACGCCGTCGATCTGATCACGGAGCCACAGGTAGATCTCCCGACGGGTCGGGTCCCCGAAGGCCGAGGTGATCGCCGTGACCGCCGACGAGAAGTCGGCTGCGCTCAGCGGGGTGGGTGAGTCCGCATCCACATCGGTATTCTACCTACGCCGATAGGGGAAATCCCTCGGACGAACCCCCAGCCCACCTGGAAGGTGCCCCCGTGCCCACCGAAGCCCAGATCATCGACGCGCTCCGACCGGTGGAGGACCCCGAGCTGCACCGCAGCATCGTGGACCTCGGCATGGTCCGCTTCGTGCGGATCGACGGTCAGTCGGTCAAGGTCGAGATCGCCCTCACCGTGCCCGGCTGCCCGCTCAAGAACGAGATCCAGCGGCGAGTCGGCGAGGCGGTGCACGCGTTCGACGACGTGCAGTCCGTCGAGGTCACCTTCGACGTGATGTCCGACGAGGAGCGCGCCCGCGTGCGCGAGATGATGGTCGGGGACCCCAAGGCCACCGCCGGCAGCCAGGCCGCGCACGGCCACGCCGAGGGCCGGGCCATCCCCTTCTCCGAGCCCGGCTCCAAGACGCGTGTCCTGCTGGTGGCGTCCGGCAAGGGCGGCGTCGGCAAGTCCTCGGTCACGACGAACCTCGCCGTCAGCCTCGCGAAGCGGGGCAAGAAGACCGCCATCGTCGACGCCGACGTGTGGGGCTTCTCGATCCCGCGCATGCTCGGCATCGACCGGCCCCCGGTCGTCATCGACTCGATGCTGATCCCGCCGGAGTCCCATGGCGTGTCCTGCATCTCCATGGGCTTCTTCGCCCAGGAGGACCAGGCCGTCATCTGGCGTGGGCCCATGCTGCACAAGGCGCTCGAGCAGTTCCTCACCGACGTCTACTGGGACGATCCCGACTTCCTCGTCGTCGACCTGCCCCCGGGCACCGGCGACATCTCCATCTCCCTGGCCCAGTTCCTGCCCCGCGCCGAGGTGTACGTCGTGACGACACCCCAGCCGGCCGCCCAGCGGGTGGCCCAGCGGGCCGCGTTCATGGCCGAGAAGGTGAACCTGGAGGTCAAGGGCGTCATCGAGAACATGTCGTGGTTCACCGGTGACGACGGCACCCGCTACGAGATCTTCGGCTCCGGTGGTGGCGACGAGCTGGCCGAGCGCCTCGACAAGCCGCTCCTCGGCAAGGTGCCGCTGGTCCCCGAGCTCCGCGAGGGCTCCGACACCGGGATGCCCATCGTCGTGAGCTCCCCGGAGTCCGAGGCGGCCGGCGCCTTCGACGAGATCGCACGAGCCATCGTGGAGGACCTGGCCCCGACCAAGCGCTTCCACCCGGAGCTGAAGATCACCTGAGGGTCAGCGCACCTCGTGCTCGTCGGCCGGGTGACCGGCCAGCTCGCGGATGGTGCGCACCAGCGGCTCCGCGTCGCCGTTCTTGAGGCGCAGCGGGATCCCGTGGCGGGCCATCTCGGTGCGGGCGAAGTCACCGGCAACGGCCGAGTACGCGACGATCCGCACCTCCGGGCTGCGCGCCTTCAGCTCGTCGATCGCGTCGAACCCGCTCAGCCTCGGCATGAGCAGGTCGAGGACCACGACGTGGGGTTGCAGCGCGACGCACTGCTCGATGGCCTCGATGCCATCAGCGGCCTCGCCCACGACGTTGATGCCCGCCTGGCGCAGCTGCAGCTTGAGGAGCAGGCGGATGTCGACCTCATCGTCGGCGACGACGACATCGATCTGCTCCGGCGGCTCCGCCCGCGGTGCCTGGGTCATCGGGCGCGGGGGAGCGTGAGGCGGGCCACGACCGTGTCGCCGTCCTGGCCGATGGTGAGGTCGCCGCCGTCCATCTGGGCGAGCGCCCGGGCCACGGGGAGGCCGATGCCCAGCCCGGCCGCCCTGGTGACGGCCTGCTCGCCGCGGAAGAACAGCTCGAAGCTCAGCTGCAGGTCGGCCAGCTCGTGGTCGACGGGCGTCTCGACCACGACGGTGACCGACCCCTCGTCGTCCTCGAAGCGCACCGTGGAGGGCGCGTCGCCGTACTGCTCGGCGTTGTCGACCAGGTGGTCGAGGGCATGAGCCACGGCGTCGCGGTGGGCGAGCGCCGAGCCAGCGGGTGCCCCCTCGACGGCGATGGGGGTGTCGGCGGTCGAATCGGCGACCAGGGCGCCGAGGTCGACCGGGGCGGCAGGGTCCGTCGGTCGGGCCGTGTGGATCTCGGCCGCGATCAGCAGGTCGTCGAGGAGCCGCTCGGCCCGGCGGGCGTTGCGGATCAGCGCCGGGATCAGCGTCTCGTGCAGCTCCTCGTCGGGGGCGTCGACCAGCAGCTCGGCCAGACCGCGCACCGTCGTGAGGGGCGTCCGCAGCTCGTGGCCCACGACGTGGATCACCCGGTCGCGGACGAACTCCAGGGCCTCGGGTCCGAGTGCGGTCATGGCGGACGAAGCGTACCCACCGGATAGGTTGGCGTCCCCAAACGCAGTCGACACGAGGTGTGCGAAGTGGACGTCCGGATCGGTGTGACCTACACGGCCAAGGAGATCGACCTCGAGCTGGCGGAGGATGCCGATCCGGCCCAGCTCCAGGCCGACGTTGACGCCGCCATCGCCGGAGACCACCTCGTGCTGTGGCTCACCGATCGCAAGGGACGTCGGGTCGGCGTGCCGACCGAGAAGATCGCCTACGTGGAGATCGGCACCTCCGAGGCGGCCCGCCGCATCGGCTTCGGGGGCTGATCGGCCCGGTCACCCCATGACGCCCCTGCTCGATCGAAGGCTGCTGTTCGTCACCGGCAAGGGCGGGGTGGGCAAGACCACCATCGCCGCCGCGCTGGGCACGCTCGCCGCCGACCACGGCAAGCGCACCCTCGTCTGCGAGGTCGACGCGAAGGGGAACCTGTCGGACTTCTTCGAGGCCGGCCGCACCGGGTTCGACCCGCTGCCGATCTCCGAGAACCTCTCGGCGATGTCGATGAACACCGAGGAGTCGCTCAAGGAGTACCTGAGCCTCCAGCTCAAGATCCCGGTGATCGCTCGGATCGGGCCGCTCGCCCGGACCTTCGACTTCGTGGCCACGGCGGCCCCCGGGGTGAAGGAGATCCTCACGGTCGGCAAGCTGACGTGGGAGGTGCGCGAGCAGCACTACGACCTGGTCGTCGTCGACGCGTCGGCCAGCGGCCACATCGTGGGCCAGCTCGCCGCACCCGATGCCATCAACGAGCTGGTGCAGGTCGGCCTGGTCCGGGACCAGACGGGCTGGATGCTCGACATCCTCGGTGACCCGACCCAGACCGGCGTCGTGATCGTGGCTGCACCGGAGGAGATGCCGGTGCAGGAGACCATCGAGCTCGCCGGCCGGCTGCGGGAGGAGACGGTCGTGGAGCTCGCCGCCGTCGTCGTGAACCGAGTGCTGCCCGAGCTGTTCAACGCCGGCGAGGAGGCGCTGTTCGAGCGGCTCCGCCACGACGACGGCCTCGTCGCCGCGCTGGCTGAGGTCGGCGGCGGGCCGGTGGAGCCGATCCTCGACGCAGCGGAGCTGGCCGTGAGCCTGCGGCGCTCCCGGGCCGGGCACCTGCAGAAGCTGCGCACCGAGCTGGCCGGCACCGAGATGCTGTACGTGCCCTACCTGTTCCAGCGCAGCCACGGGGTCCGGGCCACCAACCGCATCGCCGGGCACCTCGGCGAGGAGCTGGGCTTCTGATGGCCCGCACGACGCGCCGGGCCGCCGGCACCCTCGAGCAGCTGCTCGCCGCCAAGGAGATCGTCATCTGCTGCGGTTCCGGCGGGGTCGGCAAGACCACCACCGCGGCGGCAGCCGGAGCGATGGCCGCGGCCCGGCTCGGCGGCAAGGTCCTCGTCGTCACCGTGGATCCGGCCCGCCGCCTCGCCAACGCGCTCGGCCTCGAGTCCTTCGGCAACGTCGAGACCCGGGTCCCGGACTCGGCCTTCGCCGAGGCGGGCATCGAGTGCCAGGGCGAGCTGTGGGCGGCGATGCTCGACACCAAGCAGTCCTGGGACGACCTCGTGCGCCAGCACGCGCCCGACGCCAAGACCCGCGACGCCATCCTGTCGAACCCGCTGTACACGAACATCACCGGGCGCTTCGTGCAGAGCCACGACTACATCGCCATGGAGCGGCTCTACGAGATCCACGCGTCGGGCCGCTACGACCTGGTGATCGTCGACACCCCGCCCACCCGCAACGCGCTCGACTTCCTCGAGGCCCCCGAGCGCATGGCGGACTTCTTCTCGTCCCGGCTGCTGCGCTGGCTCACCGTGCCCTACCGGTCCCGCCTGGTGAACATGGCGACGAAGCCGTTCTACAAGGTCGCTGACACCATCCTGGGCTCCGCGTTCCTCGAGGACATCGCCGAGTTCTTCCTCCTCTTCCAGACCATGTACGACGGCTTCGTCGAGCGGGCCCGCGCCGTCCAGCGGGTGCTCGAGGACAAGCGCACGACCTTCGTGGTGGTGAGCACGCTCGAGTCGGCCCCGCTGCGGGAGGCCGAGTACTTCATGGCGGCCCTCGAGGAGCGGCGCTTCCACCTCGGCGCCGTGGTGCTCAACAAGGTGCTGCCGTCCTACCTGCTCGACTCGGGCGCGGCCGAAGCGGCCAGCCGCCTCGGTGCCGACCCGCAGGCCGCGGCCGCTGCGCTCGACGATCTGGGCGACCCGGAGGCGGCGGCGCGGGTCGTGGCCGAGATCAGCCAGAGCTTCCTCAACTTCCGGGTCGTCGCCAGCCGCGAGGCCGAGCAGCGCAAGGAGCTCGGACGGACGCCGGACGTGCTGGCCACCGTGCCGTACTTCGACAGCGACATCTTCGACCTCGCCGGGCTCGTCCGCCTCGGCGAGCAGATCTGGCGATGACCGCCCCGAGGCGTCGCTGATGGCCTCCCTCATCGAGCTGGCCCGGACGCTCACGCCCCTGGACACCCCCCAGGCCCAGCAGCTGCAGCGGCTCGCCGCGTCGTGGGGTCTGCTCGCCGACTTCTGCTTCTCGGACCTGCTGCTGTTCGCGCCCGTCGGCGACTTCGACGGGGGCGAGTTCGTGGTGCTGGCCCAGGTGCGGCCGACCACGGGCCAGACCGTCTACCGGGGTGACTGGGTCGGCACCCGCCTCGACGAGGACGAGCGTCCGCTGGTGGCCCGCTCGTACCGCAACGGGGAGATCATCGAAGGCGAGATCCACCTGTCGGTCGTGCGTGAGCGGGTGCGGGTCCTGTGCGTGCCGGTCCGGCGCGAGGGCAAGGTGATCGGCGTCCTCACCCGGGAGGCGGCGCCGTCGATCGGTCGACAGCACGGCGAGCTCGAGCGCACGTACCTGGACATCTTCAACCGCTTCGCCCGCATGATCGCGTCCGGCGACTTCCCCTACGAGGACAAAGACGACACCGCCGAGGCCCCCCGGGTGGGCGACGGCGTGCTGCTCGTCGACCCCGCCGGCCGGGTCGAGTACGCGTCCCCGAACGCGGTGTCGGCGTTCCACCGCGTCGGCGTGCACGCCAACGCCGAGGGCCTGCGCTTCGGGGAGCTCGGCCTCGACGAGAGCGCCGTGCGCATGGCGTTCCACAAGCGCCAGCCCACCGTGGTGGAGGTGGAGCGGGGCAGCGAGATCACGGTCGTGTTCCGGAGCCTGCCGATCACCGATCGGGGCGAGGTGTCCGGTGCCGTCGTGCTCGTCCGCGACATCTCCGAGCTGCGCCGGCGGGACCGGCTCCTGCTGTCCAAGGACGCCACCATCCGGGAGATCCACCACCGGGTGAAGAACAACCTGCAGACCATCTCCTCGCTGCTGCGCCTGCAGGGCCGCCGCCTCGACTCCGCCGAGGCCAAGGCCGCGATCGAGGAGTCCGCCCGGCGCATCCGCTCCATCGCCGTCGTCCACGAGATCCTCTCCCGCGAGGCCGGCGACGACGTCCCGTTCGTGGAGATCGCCCGCGAGCTGTCGCGCATGGTGGACGAGAGCCTGATGAACCCGGACCGGCCCTTCCGAGTGCGGTTCTCGGGGGAGGCGGGGACGATCCCGGCGGCCCCGGCGACGTCGCTGTCGGTGGTGCTCAACGAGCTGCTGCAGAACGCGGTCGACCATGCCTTCCCGGAGGAGGTCGACCTCGCCGAGGAGCCCGGCTACGTCGACGTCCTGCTCGAGCGAGAGGAGGACCAGCTCACGGTGCGGGTCACCGACAACGGCGTCGGCATCCCCGAGGGGTTCGACCTCGACGCGTCCACCGGTCTCGGGCTGTCCATCGTGCGGACCCTGGTGGAGACCGAGCTCGCCGGGGACATCACGATGCGCCGGGTGCACGAGTCCGGCCCCCGCCACGGCACCGAGGTCCAGGTCGTGGTGTCCACCAAGCACTTCTAGTGGCTGCGCGGATGGGCCCGGGCGCGCAACGACCTCCCCGGAGGGAGGTCGTGTCACTGCCGGAACGCCGGCACGGGATCTGCGTGGCTACGCGCTGCGCTGCTGCTTCTCGAGGCGCTGGCGGGCACGACGCATCTGGCGGCGCTCCTCCTCGGAGGTGCCACCCCAGACGCCGCTGTCCTGGTTGGTGGACACGGCGTACTCGAGGCACAGGCCCTGCACGTCACAGGTGCGGCAGACGGCCTTGGCGTTGGCGATCTGCTCGAGGGCGGGGCCCGTGGTGCCGACCGGGAAGAACAGGTCGGGATCGGTGTCGCGGCACTCCGCGAACTGGCGCCACTCGTCTCGTTCGAGCGTCAGGGGGATCGAGCGCGTCGTGGTCAGGGCCACGGGGCCTCCAAGGGTCGAGGGGTCGTGCTGGCAATGCAGAGGACCCGATTTGTGACGGCGTTCACATGCCTCTGCGGACTCGCTGAGGTCTCACAGGGCCGTCGACCAAAGTAACGTCGAAACACGCCCGTCACAAGGGTTTCTTCGGAGGTTTCCCGAGACGTTGTTCACTCCAGGTGAGATGTCCACCCCGCTCGTCTACGGCCACCGCGGTGCGTCCGCCGATGCGCCCGAGAACACCGTCGAGGCCTTCGCCCTCGCCCGGGCCCAGGGCGCGCACGGCGTCGAGCTCGACGTCCGACGCTGCCGGGACGGCGACATGGCCCTCCACCACGACGCCGAGCTGGCCGACGGCCGGCGCATCGTGGAGCTGACCCGGGCCGACCTGCCTGACACCTCCTGCACCCTGGCCGAGGCCCTCGACGTGTGCGAGGGGATGGTGGTCAACATCGAGATCAAGAACGTCTCCATCGACCCCGACCACGACCCCGAGTGCCGGTTGGCCGACACCGTCGTCGCCCTGCTGCACGAGCGCGGCGGACGGGACCGGGTGATCGTGTCGAGCTTCGGCCTGCCCACCATCGACCGGGTCCGGGCCATCGACCCCGACGTGCCCACCGGCTTCCTCACCTTCATCGAGCCCATGGGGCCCCAGGCCATCGAGCTCGCCGCCCGGCACGGGCACCAGGCGATCCACCCGCACGTGGCCACGGTGGACGAGGCCTTCGTGGAGCTCGCCCACCAGCACGGCCTGGCGGTCAACGTCTGGACGGTGGACGACCCCGACCAGATCCGCCAGCTGGCGGCGTGGGGCGTCGACGGCATCGTCACGAACGTGCCGGCGGCGGCGCTCGCCGCGCTCGCCACCTGATCAGATGTCGGCGGGCCCGGCGGGCAGCACCAGGTTCAGCGCGTCGGCCCGGTGCTCGAACCGGAACACGTCGCCGTCGCCGAGGAAGTCGCCGTCCACCTGGTAGGGGAGCGGGCCGTGCCCGGTCACCTCGAGCTCGTCGAGGTCGTGGGCGAGCAGGGCGTAGCGGGACGAACGGATGTGGCGGCCCGAGGCGAGGGCCGACCCGATCAGGCCCAGCACCCGGGCGAACTGCATCGTGCGCACGACGACGACGGACAGCCCGGTGTCGAGCGTGGCCTCGGGGGCGAGGTCGAGGGGCACGTTGCCCAGGTAGGTGTACGGGCTCGTGTTGAGCACGATCGCCATGTAGCCGTCGTCGACCATGCGCCCGTCGGGCAGGTGCACGGCCAGGCGCGGGCGCGAGGTGTCGTAGTGGCGGAACCAGGTGGCGAAGCCGGCGTAGACGAAGAGCGGGTGACCCGCGTAGCGCTTGAGCGAGGACCGGCGCTCCACCTGCTCGACCACGGCGGCGTCGAAGCCGAGGCCGGTGTGGAACAGGAAGCACCGGCCGTTCACCGCGCCGAGGCCCACCCGGCGGATGCATCCCTTGGCCAGCGCGTCGAGCAGCACCCCGGTGGCCTCGACCGGGTCGTTCGGCAGCCCGAGGGTGCGGGCGAACACGTTGGTGGACCCGCCGGGCAGCACGCCGAGGGCGGTGTCGGTGCCGACGAGGCCGTTGGCCGCCTCGTTGAGGGTGCCGTCGCCGCCCATGACCACGACGACGTCGACGCCGTCGTTCGCCGCGCCCCTCGCCAGCCGGGCGGCGTGGCCGCGCCGGCTCGTCTCGACCATCTCGACGTCGTGGTCGGCGGAGAACGCCTTGCGGATCACGACCATCGATCGGGCCGTGACCGACGAGGCGAACGCGTTCACGATGAGCAGGACTCGCACGCCCCTGTCCTAGTGCAATTCGACCAGCGGAGGGGCCTGATGCTTGACTCCGCACATGGCTCTCAACGTGGTCGTCTGCGTGAAGCAGATCCCGGATCCCGCCGATCCCGGCGCTCTGGACGCTGACTTCACTCTCAAGCGCGATGTCAAGCTCATCCTGGACGAGTCCGACTCCTACGGGGTCGAGATGGCGCTCCAGCTGGTCGACACGGCCGGCGGTGGTGAGGTCACCCTGGTCTCCATGGCCCCGAACGGTGAGGTCTCGGGTCTGCGCACGGCGCTGGCCATGGGTGCCGCCAAGGGCGTGCTCGTCTCCGACGACGCCCTCGCCGGGTCCGGCGCCCGTGAGACGGCCAAGACCCTGGCTGCGGCCATCGGCAAGGCCGGCGAGTACGACCTGGTGATCTCCGGCGTCGAGTCCTCCGACGGCTACACCGGCGTGCTCCCCCAGATGCTGGCTGCCCAGCTCGGCCACCCGATGGTGTCCTTCGCCAAGTCGGTCGAGGTCGCGGACGGCAAGGTCAAGGTGTCCCGCCAGACCGAGACCGGCTCCCAGGACGTCGAGGCCCCCACGCCCTGCGTCGTGTCGGTCACCGCCGGCGTCGTCGAGCCCCGCTACCCGTCCTTCAAGGGCATCATGGCGGCCAAGTCCAAGCCGGTCGACACGCTCGCCCTCGGCGACCTCGGCATCGACGGCGGCAACGTCGGTTGGGCCGGCGCCGGGCAGGAGATCACCGCAGTGGAGGACGCCCCCGCTCGCCAGGCCGGCGAGATCGTCGAAGACGACGGTGAGGGCTTCCAGAAGATCGTGGCCAAGCTCGAAGAGCTCAAGGTCATCTGAGCGAACGACCCCAAGAGAGAAGGAAGAACGACATGGCTCTTTCCAAGGTGTGGGTCTTCGCCGAGACCGACGAGAACGGCTCGCTGACGACGCTCAGCAAGGAGCTGCTCACCAAGGCGCGCGACCTGGGCGACACCGTCGAGGCGTTCTACGCCGGTGACGGCAACGACATCGCCGAGTCCGCTGGTGCCTTCGGCGCCACGGCCGTGCACGCCACCGGCCCCATCGAGGGCCAGCTGCTCGGTGCTCCGGTCGGTGCGGCGCTCGCCGCGGCCGCCGAGGGCGTCGACCTGGTGCTCGGTGGCACGTCCTACGACGCCCGTGATGCCTTCGCGGTCGCCTCGGTCAAGCTCGACAAGCCGGTGATCTCCAACACGACCGCCATCGACCTCGACGGCGACGCGGTGGTCACCACCGTGCCGGTGTTCGGCGGCGAGAAGCTGGTGAAGACCAAGTTCACCGCCGGTGGTCCGATGCTGTGCCTGGTGCGCCCCAAGTCCTACGAGGCCAGCGAGTCCGGCGGCGGTGCCGCTTCGGTCAGCTCGGTCGACGTCCCCGGCGATGCCCCCAGCGCCACCGTGCTGGCCACCCACGTCGAGGAGCGCGAGGGTCCCCAGCTGGACTCTGCCCCGATCGTCGTGTCCGGCGGCCGCGGCCTGGGCGACCCGGCCAAGTTCGAGGAGTACATCGAAGCCCTCGGCAAGAAGCTCGGGGCCGCCACCGGCGCCACCCGCGCCATCGTCGACGCCGGCTGGGTGCCCTACAACAAGCAGGTCGGCCAGACCGGCAAGGTCGTCAAGCCCGACGTCTACATCGCCGCCGGCATCTCCGGTGCCACGCAGCACCTGGTCGGCATGAAGGGCTCCAAGAACATCATCGCCATCAACAAGGACCCGGAGGCCCCGATCTTCTCGGTGGCCGACCTCGGCATCGTGGGCGACGTCCACAAGGTGCTCCCGGCCCTCATCGAGGCGCTGAACGCCAAGGGCTGATCACGCCCTGACTCGCCGCCGCTCGGCGGCGATCCAATCGAAACCGTTCAGGACGGCCGTCCCAGCAGGGGCGGCCGTTCGCCGTTTTCCGGTTTCGTCGCGGGTCTCCGCCATCTCGCGGACGTCCCGTACAGCCGGGCGTCCGGTGTGCCGACGACTACGGATAGTGCGATCCCCCCTCCGTTGCGTACTGAACGCGTGTTGCGTTCAGGTGTCCACTCTTCGTGATCAATTGAGCTGGATAGCGACATTTCGGATGCGGGCGTCGCACGCCCTTGCCAGGCACCGTTCTGCTGGATTCTCGGGCCGTTGGGGCCATCGAGGGCTGCGCGCTCTCTGTGGCAGCTCCGACACGTTGACGATTTTGCGTGTTGAGCGGCGACTCCCCGTGGGGATTCATGGTCCCCAGCGGCCGAACTCCTCAGTGCGCTGAGGCAGAACTCGACCACACCACACGACATCGCAACGAGGAACAACGATGCACTCGACCACCCCCATCGAAGCCACCATCGCTCCCGCCGCCGGACAGAGCCTCCACAACCGAGGCCTCACCGGTCGCGGTGTCGGTATCGCTGTCATCGACTCGGGCGTCACCGCTCCGGAGGAGTTCGGCGACCGGCTGGTCGTCGGCCCCGACTTCACCGTCGACGGCGCCACCGACGATCACGGTCGGGACCGCACCGGCCACGGCACGCACCTCGCCGGCCTGGCCGCTGGTGCCCGCACCGGCGTGGCTCCTGGCGCCCACGTGGTCAACCTCAAGGTCGCGGGTGAGGGTGGCGCCACCGACCCGATGGCCGTCATCGCCGCCATCGATTGGGCCGTGGCCAACCGCCGTCAGCTCCAGCTCGGCGTGATCCTGCTCGCCTTCGGTGCCGACCAGTTCGAGTCCGGCCGTGACCCCCTCGCCGAGGCCGTCGCCCGGGCCTGGAAGGCCGGCCTCGTCGTCGTCACCTCCGCAGGCAACGAGGGTGACGCCCCGCTGCCCACCCCCGCCCACATCGCCGAGGTCCTCACCGTCGGCGCTGGCGAGCTGGTGGACGGTTCCTGGCAGCGCTGCGACTTCAGCAACGTCGGCCGTGACGGTCAGCGTGCCGATCTCCTCGTCCCCGGTCGCTCGGTCGTCGGCCCGGTCGTCCACGGTGCGGTCGAGGCCCCCGAGTCCTCCTTCGTCGGCCCCGACCACGTGAAGGGCTCGGGCTCGTCCCAGGCCGCTGGCGTGGCCGCCGGTGCCGCCGCCCTCCTCCTGGAGGCCGACGGCTCGCTGACTCCCGACGAGGTCAAGCAGATCCTGTGCACCTCCGCCGTCCGGGTCGACGACCCCGCCGCCGGCGCTGGCGCCATGGACCTCGAGCTGGCCCTGGCCCTGCTCGCCTCCGGCCTCTTCCGTGACGCAGCACCCCAGTCCCTGACTCCCGCCGGAGCCCGTGCGTGGTCCGGCCTGGAGTGGTCGGGCAGTCACTGGAAGGGCAGCCATTGGAAGGGCCTGGAGTGGTCCGGCCTGGAGTGGTCGGGCAGTCACTGGAAGGGCAGCCATTGGAAGGGCCTGGAGTGGTCCGGCCTGGAGTGGTCGGGTAGCCACTGGAAGGGCAGCCATTGGAAGGGCCTGGAGTGGTCGGGCCTGGAGTGGTCGGGTAGCCACTGGAAGGGCAGCCATTGGAAGGGCCTGGAGTGGTCGGGCCTGGAGTGGTCGGGCAGTCACTGGAAGGGCAGCCATTGGAAGGGCCTGGAGTGGTCCGGCCTGGAGTGGTCGGGCAGTCACTGGAAGGGCCTGGAGTGGTCCGGCCTGGAGTGGTCGGGCAGTCACTGGAAGGGCAGCCATTGGAAGGGCCTGGAGTGGTCCGGCCTGGAGTGGTCGGGCAGTCACTGGAAGGGCAGCCATTGGAAGGGCCTCGCCTGGGCCTGACTCTGACCGCTCGGCAGCACGCTGAGGCGTCACCCTTGCGATACTCGTGCTCTGAACGTACTCTTCGTCTCACTTAGCGCGCGCAGTGGGAGAGGTGAGGGCGGTGGACAAGCGGGCGCACCAAGCAACCTGGACGTTCACGCTCGGTCTCACCGCACTCGGGCTTTGTGTGGCGGCCCTGGCCGCTACCCAGGTGACTCAGCGAATCGACCCCCCATTCGGTCTGAACTGGATGGTGCTCACGATCGGCTTTGGGCTGACGGAGCGGTACGCGGTCGACATTGAGGTGCGTCGCGAAGCGCACGCCCTGACATTCTCCGAGCTAGTGCTAACTGTTGGTCTCGTCTTCGCGGATCCGTTGAGTCTGATCATGGGGCGAGTTCTCGGCGGTGTGACCGGGGTGGCGCTGTTTCGGCGTCCCTCGCCAGTCAAGGTGGTCTTCAACTGTGGCCTCTTTGCACTCGAGGCCGGAGTCGCCCTGTCGCTGTACTTCTGGGTTCTTGGTAGCGCCAACCCGATCGATCCTCACGGATGGATTGCAGCTGCGATAGCTGTCTCGGTCTCACACCTGGTGACATGGGCCTGCGTCTCGGTCGTCATGTGGCTCGCAGGCGCGCCGGTAACTCCGCAATCGGCTCTGTCAGTACTGGCCGTGTCAGGACCAGCAGCAATCGCTGAATGCTCCGTTGCCCTCGGTGCCGCAGCCGTCTTGTGGCGGGACGGTCGAGCCTGGATCCTGCTCCTGGGCATTGGAACAGCGTTCGGCTACTTCTTCATCTCGTATCTGCGGATCAAGGAGCGTCATCAGGCGCTGGCGCGTCTCAACACATTCACGAACTCTCTGGAGGAACGCGCCGCTGACGCTGAGATTTGTTCGCACATCGTGGTGGGGCTCGCAGAACTGTTGGGTGCGAGCCGACTCGTTCTGTGTGTCGCTTCTCAGGATGGTCCAGAGATCTTCGAATACTTGGAAGGGGAGGTCGAAAGACGAGTGGGATCGCACTCCGTCCTCGAAACCGAGTTTGAAGCAGCCGGACCACTTGCCCAAGCAGCGCCCCAGGTTGCAGGTCGTAAGGCGGTCAGTTCTCGGCTGAGCCGTCGGTCGCAGCCGCGCATTGCAGTTCGGCTACCTGCGTCCAGTGGCTTTGTGCTTGCGGATGGACGGTTGTCAGACGCTCGCGGTTTCGATGACGAAGATCTTCAGCTCTTGGAGACTGCAGCCGGACACGCTGCCTCTGCGATACACAATGTCGAACTCGTTCGGGAGCTCCGAGAAGAGGCGACCGTCCGCGCCCGCCAGGCGCTCCACGACGACGTCACCGACCTGCCGAACTCCCGTGGTCTGGCCGAGACTCTGCAGCGGCCGCTGTTCTCCGGTTCTCGCCTGGCCGTCCTGACCATCCGCATCGACTCCCTGCGTGAGGTGAACGAGACCCTGGGGCGGGCGATGGGCGACGAGCTGCTGCAGCAGGCGGCGTCGCGGCTGAGCCCGCTGACCGAGGCCGGGTGGTGCGCCAAGACCGCCACCGACGAGTTCACCATCGTCGTCCGGGGCGGCTACGACGAGGCCCAGGGCATGGCCGAGCAGGTCATCCAGGCCTTCGACGCCCCGGTGCAGTGCGCCGATGTGGCGCTCGCCATCACCGCCGGCATCGGCATCGTGCTGGCGCCGGACCACGGCCGAGAGACCGAGATCCTGCTCCGCCGGGCGAGCCTGGCGGCCAGTCGCTCCCGGGTCGAGGGCACCAAGGTCACCACCTGGGCTGCCGACCGCGACCCCTACGACCCGCAGCGCCTGGCGATCGCCGCCGACCTGCGCGACGCCATCCCGGCCGGTGAGCTGCAGGTGCACTTCCAGCCCCAGGTCGACATCGAGAGCGGTCTGGTGACCGGCGCGGAGGCGCTGGTCCGCTGGCGTCACCCGCGGCTGGGCGAGCTGCGCCCCGACCAGTTCATCGCCGCGGCCGAGTACACCGGCGCCATCGACGCCCTCACCGAGCACGTGCTCTCCGTCGCCGCCCACACGTGCGCGGGCTGGCGGGAGCAGGGCTGGGATCTCGACGTCTCGGTCAACCTCTCCGCTCGCAACCTCGCCAACGTCACCTTCGCCGACATGGTCGAGTCGATTCTTGACGAGACCGGCCTGGACCCGGCGGCCCTCACCCTCGAGCTCACCGAGTCGAGCATCATGACCGAGGCCGAAGGGGCGATGAACACCCTCGCCGCCATCCACGACCTCGGCGTCTCGCTCTCGATCGACGACTTCGGCACCGGCTACTCCTCGCTCGCGCACCTCCGGAAGCTGCCGGTGTCGGAGATCAAGATCGACAAGTCCTTCGTCTTCGACCTGACCACCAGCCACAGCGACGAGGCCATCGTCCGCTCGATGGTCGACCTCGGCCACCACCTGGGCCTCACCGTCGTGGTGGAAGGCGTGGAGACCGTCGAGGTCCGACGCCGCCTCGCCGAGATGGGCGCCGACCGGATCCAGGGCTACCTGCTCAGCCGCCCCATGCCGGTGACCGCCTTCGAGCAGTGGATCGCCGATCGCCCGGTCCGGATGGCCGAGCTGTCGACGAGCGAGGCCGAGACCAGCGCTGCCGACCGCATCGCGGACCGCGAGCGCTGATCGCGCGTTCCGCAGTCGCTGCCAGATCCCTCAGACGAGGGGCCAGGGGTAGCGATGGCCGCTCTCGTCCAGCGGGAAGTGGCCGAGTCGCAGGAGCAGGTCGATCCGATCCAGCACGGCTGCCTGCTCGTGCTCCTCGAGCAGTGCCGCCAGCGGCTCCGGCAGGCCGCAGCTGCGGAGGCGGGCGAGGTCCTCGAGCAGGCCGTCGGGCACGGGTTCCCCGGCGAACTCCCAGATCACCGTCCGGAGCTTGAAGTCCTCGTGGAAGCAGAGGCCGTGGTCGATGCCGAACAGCTCGTCGCCGACGGAGACCAGGCAGTGGCCGCTCTTGCGGTCGGTGTTGTTGGCCACGATGTCGAACGCGCACATGGCCTGCATCCGATCGTGGTGCCGGCCGGCCTCGAACAGCGTGAAGTAGTGCTGCTCGAAGTCGGCCTCGACGAAGCGCTGCACCGATCCCTGGCCCAGGGGGCCGTCCCGCAGCACGGTGTGGGGCACCAACCCCCACCCGAGGGCCTCGCTCAGCTCGTGGGCGGCCACCTCGCGCCGGTCCAACCCGCTCGGGAAGTCCCACAGCGGTCGTTCGCCCCGCCGGGGCTTGTAGATCGCCCGCAGCCACTGGTCCCCGAGGGTGACCGTGACCAGGAAGGTGCCGTTCGACGACCAGGGCATCCGGCCCTCGATCTCGATCTCCCCCGCCTCGAGGACGGTGCGCACCGGGTCCTGCATCGCCGATGATCCTGGCGCGTCGGCAGCCGCGAGCGCGAGCGGGCCGTCAATTGGCCCGGGGGCAGGCGTGCCCCTCGGGGTCCATCGGCGCACCGCAGACCCGGCAGGGCGGGCGCCCGCCGGCCAGCAGCTCGCCGGCCCGCTCGATGAAGGCCCGCACCTGCGAGCGGCTGAGGATGACCCGCAGCGTGTCGCCGTCGGGCTCGTCCTCGGCCACCAGCTCCTCGGCGACGATGATGATGCGATCGAGGTCGTTGTCGTAGGCCACGCCGATGTTGCCGACGATCCAGTCGGCTTCGACCGGCTCCTGCAGCTCCGGCGCAGCAGGGACGCCGGCCGGTGCCGGCAGGTCGTGGAGCATGCCGGCGAGGTACTCCGCGAGGGCGCTCACCTGCTGCTTCTCCAGCCGCACGGAGCTGATCGAGCCGTTGTCGCACGCCTGCAGGTAGAAGACCCGCTGGCCGGGCGGTCCGATCGCGCCTGCGGTGA
The DNA here is from genome assembly GCA_024128875.1 of Salinilacustrithrix flava. Lineage (GTDB taxonomy): Bacteria > Actinomycetota > Acidimicrobiia > Acidimicrobiales > Salinilacustritrichaceae > Salinilacustrithrix > Salinilacustrithrix flava. Next base: position 58,452 of record JAMYFF010000005.1, on the reverse strand, counting down.
AGGCGGCGGGGTCGAGGTACTCGCTCATGCCGGCCTCCTCATGACGGGACGAGGGAGACGAGGTCGTCGGTGTGGTTGACGGCGAGCACCGTGGGGCCCTCGGCCCCGTACAGGATCGCCGAGACGGCGCACTGGCCGATCACGATTCGCTGGAACAGGTCCAACGGCGTGCCGAGCGCAGAGGCGACCGCGGCCTTGATGGTGTCGGCGTGGGAGACGGCGACGACGATCTCGCCGGGGTGGGCGGCGACAAGCTCGTTGACCGCGTCGACCATGCGGGCCTGCATCTCGCCGAAGGACTCTCCCTTGGGGAACCGGAAGCCCGACGGGTGGCGCTGCACGGTCTTCCACTCGGGCAGCTTGTAGAGGTCGGCCAGCTTGCGGCCCGTCCACTCGCCGAAGTCGCACTCGATGAGCCCCTTGCGGGTGCGGGTGCGCAGGCCGAGTGCCTTGGCGATCGGCGCGGCGGTCTCCTGGGTGCGCTCCATCGGCGAGGCGTAGACGGCAGTGACGCCGATGCCGTCCTTGGAGGCGGTGCGCTTGTCGTGGAGCGACCGGATCCGCTCGGCGACGGCCTCGGCCTGGGCCCGGCCCTCGTCGGCCAGGTGCAGCCCGCTGGCCCGGCCGGGCAGGACGCTGCCGGTGGTGGGGGTGCGCCCGTGGCGGACCAGCAGCACCATCGTCGGCTTGGGTGCGCTGTCGCCCTTCTTCGTCCTCTTGGTCGAGGTCTTGGTCGTGCGCGTGGCAGCCATGCAATGGGCCACGCTATCGGCCATGGATCCGTTCCAGACCCTGGCCGAGGACGTCGCGACCTGCCGCGCCTGCCCCCGCCTGGTGGATTGGCGGGAGCAGGTCGCGACCGAGAAGCGGGCCGCGTTCCGGGACGAGGAGTACTGGGGCCGGCCGGTCCCGGGCTGGGGTGATCCGGCCGCGACGGTGGTGATCGTGGGCCTGGCGCCGGCGGCCCACGGCGCCAACCGCACTGGTCGGATGTTCACCGGCGACCGCTCCGGCGACTTCCTCTACGCCGCGCTCCACCGCACCGGCTTCGCGAACCAGCCCGAGTCGATCCGCCCCGGAGATGGGCTCGAGCTGGACGGCGTCTGGATCACATCACCGGTGAAGTGCGCGCCCCCGGCGAACAAGCCGACCCCGCTCGAGCGCGACACGTGCGCCACGTTCCTCGACCGGGAGCTGACGCTGCTGACCGAGGCCAGGGTCTTCGTGCCGCTCGGCCAGTTCGGCTACCAGGCGACCTGCCGGTTCCTCGGGGTGCGGCCCCGCCCGAAGTTCGGCCACGGCATCGAGGTGGCGGTGCCGGGCGAGGAGCACGACCCGCCGCGCTGGATCGTGCCCAGCTACCACGTGAGCCAGCAGAACACCTTCACCGGCACGCTCACCGAGCCCATGCTCGACGCCGTGCTGCGGCGAGCCCGGGAGCTCGCCGCCGCCTGATCAGGCCTCGCTGGCGAAGGTGACCTCGCGCTTGGCCTTGGGGAAGTCCACGGCGAACTCGGGCCAGCGCTTGCGGGACTTCTCGGCCAGCTTGTGCATCAGCGCGATGGCACCCGGGTCCTCGTCGCCCGGCCGGGCCTCGATCACGCCGGCGGTGATCATGCGGGAGATGACCTCGCGGCCGAGCTCGGTGCGCACGATCGTGAGCGTCCAGTCGTTCTCCTTGCCGATGCCGCCGGTGGAGACGTCGGCGTGCTCGGCGGCGAAGTCCGGGCAGTGGGTGCAGCCCTCGCGGGTCCAGGCGTGGCACTCCTTGAGCGGGATCTCGTGGTAGCCGCCGTCGTCGGTCCACAGCTGGAAGACGCCCTTGATGTTCATCTTCGTGATCCGCTGCTTCGGGATGCCGTACTTGGTCTCGAACAGCTCCTCGAAGATGGCGTCATCGAAGGTCTTGGAGCACAGCAGGCCGAGCACGAACTTGATCGGCTTGGAGATCTTGCCGATCTTGCGGTGCCACATCACCGCTGGGATCGAGGTCATGCAGCTCATGCCGACCAGGGCCAGGTTGGACAGGCCGCGGTCCATGGCCTCGTCGATGGCCAGGGTGTTCGCCGAGTACGTGTAGCGGCTGCCGGCGGCGGCGAGGACCTCGTCCTTGTTGGTGGCCACGCCCGGCTTGGCCTTCCAGTCGCCCTTGTCTCCGTCGAGGAAGCTGACGAGGGCGCCGTCGATGTAGCCCTCCTCGAGCAGCCACAGGAGCATGGCCGAGACCAGCCCGCCGTCCTGGCCCATCTTGTGGACCGTCTCGTCGGAGGCCTTGGTGAGCAGGATGTCCTGGTAGATGCCGGAGAGCTCGTCGTCCTTGCGGTACCGGGCGAAGAGGTGCTCGTCGGCCTCGGGCTCCCAGCTCCGGAAGCGGGGGCAGGCCCGGGTGCACGACGTGCAGCCCTTCTGTCCGTGGATGCAGTCGTCGGGGCCGAGCTCCTCCTCGAGGTGGAACGGCTTGTAGGCGCCCGAGGCGTGCTCGTACCCGATCACGTCATGGGGACACGCCACGACGCAGCCGGCACAGCCCGTGCACAGGCCGGTGTCGATGACCTCTGCCTTGAGCTCGAGCCACTGGTTGGTCCAGCGAGCGGTCTCTCCGGTGACGACGTCGGTCAGAGCCATGGCCGGACTCTAGGTGGAGCGCCCGGGCCGACCGGACTTGACCGCCTCTCGGGAGTGCTCCCACGATTGGCACATGGACCTGACGTATCCCGAAGAGGCCGAGACGTTCCGCGGAGAGATCCGAGCCTGGCTCGAGGCGAACCTCCCCGAGGACTGGGGGGACCGGGAGATGACCGCCGAGGAGAAGGCGACGTTCTCGGAGCAGTGGAACGAGAAGCTCTTCGAGGGTGGGTGGATCTGCGCCTCGTGGCCCAAGGAGTACGGGGGCAAGGGCCTCACCACGATGCAGAGCGTCGTGCTCAACGAGGAGTTCGCCCGGGTCAACGCGCCGATGCGCGGGGACTTCTTCGGCGACACCCTCGTCGGCCCCACCATCCTGCAGTGGGGCACCGAGGAGCAGAAGCAGCACTTCCTGCCCGGCATCCTCCAGGGCAAGACGGCCTGGTGCCAGGGCTTCTCCGAGCCCAACGCCGGCTCCGACCTCGCCAGCCTCAAGTGCAAGGCCGAGCTCGACGGCGACGAGTGGGTCATCAACGGCCAGAAGGTCTGGACCACCCAGGCCCAGCACGCCGACTACTGCTTCCTCCTCGCTCGCACGGATCCCGAGGCCAAGAAGCACGCCGGCATCTCCTACCTGCTCGTGCCCATGGACCAGGAGGGCGTGGAGATCCGCCCGATCGTCCAGCCCGACGGCTCGGCGGAGTTCAACGAGGTCTTCTTCACCGACGCCCGCTGCCCGAAGGACAACGTGGTCGGCGGCGTCAACAACGGCTGGAAGGTGGCGATGACCACCCTCGGCTTCGAGCGCGGCTCGTCGGCCACCACCGGGCACCGGCGCTTCGAGAAGGAGCTGGACCAGATCCTCGACATCGCCCAGGAGAACGGCGCCGTCGACGACCCCATGGTCCGCCAGCGGTTCGTGCACCAGTGGTCCAAGATCCAGATCATGCGGGTCAACGGCCTGCGGACGCTGTCGGCGTCGCTCACCGGCAAGAAGGACCTCGGCGTGGCGGCCCTCGGGGCGACCAACAAGATGTTCTGGTCCGAGACGCACCGGGACACCATGGAGCTCGCCATCGACGTGCTCGGCCTCCACGGCCAGATCCTCACCGGCGACGCCGAGGCGGACTTCGTGCCCGGCATCGGCAAGCGCGACGCCGCCCGGGAGTACCCGGTCTCGCCGCTGCAGGCACAGTTCTTCTTCTCCCGGTCCGAGACGATCTGGGGCGGCACCGCCGAGGTGCAGCGCAACATCGTCGGGGAGCGGGTCCTCGGGCTGCCCAAGGAGCCCAAGCCCGAGAACGAGCTCCCCAACGGCTGAGCGGACGCTGCGGGCGCGACCCGCGCTCCCGACCGGGGCCCTCGCCGTCGGCGGGGGCCTCGTCGCGGCGAGCGCGACCACCTACGCGTTCCTGGCCGTGGCGGCGCGCGCCCTCGGTCCCGAGGCGTACGCGCCCATCTCGGTGCTGTGGTCGGCGGTGTTCCTCGTCACCGCCACGATCTGGATCCCGGTCGAGCAGGAGGTCGCGCGCCTCGTCGGCTCCCGGGCGGCACGAGGCGAGGGGGCGCGGCCGGTCGCCCGGGCCGGGGCGCGCGCTGCGATCGAGATCGGTGCACCCGGCGTGGCGCTCGTCGCCCTGGTCGCCATCGCCGGCGACGGCAGCCTCTTCGACGGGCGGACGGGCGTCGCCGTCGCGCTGGTGGTCGCCGTGGCCGCCTTCGCCCCCAACCACCTGACCCGGGCCGCGCTGGCGGGCAGCGGCTCCTTCGGCCGCTACGGCCTGTGCATCGCACTCGACTCCGCCACCCGCCTCGGGCTCGCCGTCGCGCTCGCCCTCGCCGGCGTCGACGACCCGGTGCCCTACGCGCTGGCCGTGGCGATCGCTCCGCTCGTGCCGGTCGTGGCCTTCCGCCGCCAGTGGCAGGTGGCGGCGGCACCGGGACCGCCCTCACCGCCGCTGCGCCCCCACGTCCTGCCCCTCGTCGGGGGCCAGGCCCTCGCCCAGGTGCTGGTCAACGGCGGCCCGATCGCGGTGGCCCTCCTGGCTGCGCCGGGGGAGGAGGCCGCCGCCGGCCGGTTCCTCGCTGCGCTGCTCATCGCCCGCATCCCGCTGTTCTTCTTCCAGGCCGTCCAGTCGTCGCTCCTCCCCGGGCTGGCCCGGCTCGAGGCGGTGGGCGACCGGGCCGGCTTCATCGACCTGGTGCGCCGGCTCACGGCGCTCGTGGTCGGGCTGGGGGTGCTCGCCGTCGCGGGCTCGTGGGCGCTGGGACCGTGGGCGGTGCGGCTCGGCTTCGGGCCGGCGTTCGCGCTCGGACGTCGTGACCTGGCGCTCCTCGCCGCCGCGGCGGGGGCCGTGATGCTCGCCCACGTGCTCGCCCACGCCGCGATCGCGCTCGCCGGCCACGTCCGGGTCACGGCGGGCTGGGCCGTGGGCGTGGCGGTGGCGGCGGTCGTGCTGGCGGCGGGCGACGACCTGGTCCTCCGGGTCGAGCTCGCGCTGGTCGCGGGGTCGCTCGCTGCGGCGGGCGCGCACGGGACGACGCTGCGTCGACGTCTGGCCGGCTGGTCGGCGACTGGGTGACCGCGGAAGCCCGCCAGTACCGTCGTCAGACGTGTCGGGTAAGCACCTCGTCGCCCCACGGCGGCGCTCCCTCGGCCAGCGCGCCATCATCGCCGCCGGCGCGCTGCTCACCTTCGTGCTGCTCCTGTCGGCTGCCGGTGCGTCGTACCTGAACGTCCGGTTCGGGCAGATCTCCCGCCTCGACGTCGCCATCGACACCGCCGACGCAGGCGAGCCCCGCAACTACCTGCTGGTCGGCTCCGACACGCGCGATGGCCTCGACCCCGACGACCCCGCCGACGCCCAGTTCTTCGACGACGAGGGCACCTTCACCGAGGGCACGGTCCAGCGCACCGACACCATCATGATCCTGCGGGTCGATCCGGAGGCGGGCGACGCCTACCTGCTGTCGCTGCCCCGGGACCTGTGGGTGCCGATCGCCGACACCGGGGAGAACAACCGCATCAACGTGGCGTTCTCCCGGGGCCGCGAGGTGCTCGTGGACACCATCCGGGAGAACTTCGGCATCCCGATCCACCACTACGTCGAGGTCGACCTGGTTGGCTTCCGCGGCCTGGTCGAGGCGATCGGCGGCGTGCCCGTCTACTTCAGCGAGGCGGTGCGCGACGACTTCTCCCAGCTCCGGGTCGACTCGCCGGGCTGCGTGAACCTGGACGGCCAGCAGGCCCTCGCCTTCGCCCGCTCCCGCCACCTCGAGATCCAGGACCCCGACACCGGCCGCTGGCGCACTGACCCGAGCGGCGACCTCGGACGGATCACCCGCCAGCAGGAGTTCATCCGCCGGGCGATCAGCAAGGCCGTGTCCAAGGGCCTCACGAACCCGGTGACGCTGAACGAGCTGGTGGGGGTCGGTGTCGAGTTCGTCGGGCTCGACCCGACCCTGTCGGCCAGCGACATCGTGTCCCTCGGCCGCCGCTTCGCCTCCTTCGATGCCGAGTCGCTCCAGACGTTCAGCGTCCCCGCCGAGCCCTTCCGCACGGCCGGCGGCGCCTCGGTCCTCGACCTGGACGAGCGCGAAGCGGAGCGGATCTTCAACATCTTCCGGGGGCTGGACCCCGGTGAGCTCACGCCCGGCCTGGTCGAGGTGACCGTGCTGAACGGGATCGGTGAGCCCGGCCTCGCCGGCGACGTCACCGCCGCCCTGGACCAGATCGGCTTCACCACCGGAACGCCCGGCGACACCGTCGAGCCCGAGACCAGCACGACCATCTACCACGCCCCGGGCGACGAGGGCGCCGCTGTCCTCCTCGCTCGCCACGTCTCCGGTCCGGTGGCGTTCGGGCTGGACGAGGACCTCGCACCCGGGGAGGTCGTGCTCGTCGCCGGCGAGGACTTCACGACCCTGCACGAGCAGCCCTCGCCCACCGTGCCCGAGCTGCCCTCGACCACCGCCGCCACCGGCGGCGACGGTGGCACCACGTCGTCCACCACCACGACCCAGGTCGGCTACGTCCCCGAGCCCCCACCCGGATCCGGCTGCGCCTGACCGCACGGTCGCGCCCTCGTCGTGGTGCACCTGCACCAGGCCTGCTCATCCACATCGATCGGTCACGGAGGTCTGCCTGCGTCTGCGCTCCCGCGACGCCGGTGCCGATGTCCTCGGCAGCACCCGTCGATGAACAGGACCGACCCATGAGCCTCCCCGACGCCAGCGGGCCCCTCGCCTCGGTGCGCGGCCCGATCGCCGCCGTGGCCGGCGACGGCGCGGCCGCCGACGAATCCGTGCTCGGCACACTCGGGGCCGCCGGCCTCGAGGTGCGCCGCCTCCCGAGCGTCGCCGCCCTGCTGGACCTGGCCCGGGCCGAGCCGGTGGCGATCGCCGCGGTCGATGCCGCCGACGTCGAGGCGGTGGATGCCAGCGGCGGTGGATGGGCCTCGGTGCTGCCGGAGGGCGCCGAGGTCTTCGCCGTGCACGGCGAAGACGACGGGGTGGCCGACCTGTGGCGCAGCTACCGCTGCGGGGCGGTGCCGTGGACGGTCGGGGCGAGCTCGATGCCGGGCCTGGCGCCGACCGGGGGCTTCGGAGGTGAGCTGGCGCTCGACGCCCTCCACGAGGAGCTGCTCGGCCACCACACCGAAGCCTGCCGCCTGGTCGCGTCCATCCGCGATCCGCGGATGGTGGCCGAGATGGTCGAGGTCCTCATCGCCGCCGGTGCGGCCGCGCTCGAGCGGCTTCGCAACCGCTCGCGCTACCCGGTGCCGACCGACCTGCTCGTCCAGCACCTCCCGACCCACGTCGGGACGCTGACGGGCACGGACTTCTCGCGGTGGTGGAGCATGGTCGAGGCCGTCGCGTTCCGGGCGTCCGGCCTGCGGCTGCCCGTCGCGGACGTGGACCTGGCCGAGCGGCCGCACGCCGTGGCGTTCGGGGCCTTCCACGCCACGAGCACCATCGTGCGCTTCACCGCACGACGCCAGTGGCGCCAGCCGGCCGCGCTGCTCGGCGACCTCGCCGAAGCGGAGTGACGGCCGGGCCTACGCCGGCGGGTCGAAGCGGATCAGGCCGCGACGGACGCCGACGTTGACCGCCTCGAGGCGGGACCGGACATCGAGCTTGGTCAGGACGTGGGTGATGTGGTTCCTGACCGTGTTCACCGACAGGATCAACCGGTCGGCGACCTCCGAGGTGCTGAGCCCTTCGGCCAGCAGCTGCAGCACCTCGAGCTCGCGCCGGGACAGGGCGCTGCTGTCGGCGTTGGTGGCCCGGCGGGTGAGGGCGGGCAGGAAGCGGGGAGCGACCACGACCTCACCGGCAGCGACGCGTCGGATCGCGTCGATGAACTCCTCGAAGGGCCCGGCCTTGTCGAGGAACCCGGAGGCCCCCGCCGCCATGGCCTCGAGGAAGCTGTTCTCGTCGGGCCACCCGGTGAAGACCAGGACCCGGGTGTCGGGGGACTCGGCCAGGATCTCACCCAGGTGGGCCGGCACGTCGCCGTCGCCGAGGCGGTAGTCGCTGACGAGGACGTCGGGCTGGGTGCGGCGGACGAGCGCGACGCCCTCGCCCAGGGACGGGGCGCACCCGACGACGCGGAGGTCGGTCATGATCGACAGCGAGCGCTGGATGGCGCCGGCGAGTACCTGCTGGTCCTCGATCAGCGCCACGCTGGTCACGCGCGGGGCCAGGAGCTGCTCGCCGGCGGCTGCCGGGCGTGGAACATGCACGAACTGAGTGTCGGCGGCTTCCGTCGTGCCCACAAGGCGCAGATGAGTCATCTCGGCCAGGGCGGTGCCCCCCGGTCGGTCACGCGTGGCGCGGCGCCGTGATCACGACGCGGGTGCCCCGCCCGGGGTCGCTCTCGATGTGGAGGGTTCCGCCGACCAGCCAGATCCGCTCGTGCATCGCCCGGATGCCGCCGTGGCCGGTGCCGGTGGTGGAGACGTTCGCCGGCAGGCCGACACCGTCGTCGGCGACGACGACGGTCACGAGCCCGTCCGCACGGGTGAGGCGCACCTCGACCGTCGACGCCTCCGCGTGCTGGCGAGCGTTGGCCAGCGCCTCCTGCACGACGCGCTCGATCGTGAGCTGGGCCTCCTCGTTCACGTCGTCGACGCCGTCGTCGGCGTGGAAGGAGCTCTGCCAGGCCGCCATGGTCGAGTTCGTCTCGAGCAGCGACCGCAGGGCGTTCGAGAGCACGGCGTGACCGGTCATGGTGTCGAGATCCAGGATCAGCGCCCGCAGCTCGTCGCGCGCAGCCGACACGTGGTCGGCCAGCACGCCGAGCTCGGCGGCGAGCTCGTCGGGAGCGTCGCTCTGGAGCATCTGGAGGCGCATCCGCAGCGACACCAGGATCTGCTGGGGCCCGTCGTGCAGCCGATTGGACAGCCGGCGGCGGTTGCGCTGCTCGGTGAGCAGCTCCCGGGACAGGATCTCGGCGCGGTCGATGCGGAGCCGCTCGGCCAGCACGACGTGCGCAGCCATGTTGGCGAGGCCCCGCAGCGTGTCGAGCGTGAGGTCGTCCACCGCCTGGCCTCCGTCGGGGACCCCCTCGACGCACAAGCACCCCCACAGCTCGCCGTCGAGGGTCATGGGAGACAGGGCGAGGACGCCGCGCCCCTGCGGCTGGGTGCCGCCGCCGACCACGATCGCCTCCCGCCTCGTCAGGCGTTCGGCGACGCCCGGAGCGTGCAGACGGGCCAGGTCGAAGACCTCGTCGTCGTCGGCGAGGGGCGGCCCGACGTGGTGGTCGATGCGGAAGGCGCCGCGCTCGTCGGTCACGACCACGGCGGTGCGGTGGCCGTCGAGGGCGGCGTGCGCGATGTCGCAGAGCCGGCGCAGCCGGCTCCGAGCCGAGAGGCCGGGGCGAGCCAGCACGTCGCCGGCCGCGACCAACCCTCGCACGTGGCGTGCGTGGCGGTCCCGACCGTCGTCCATCGAGCGGACCGTATCCGGCCCACCCCGTCGGCACCGTGCCGTCCGGTGGGTAGCCTCACGGTCCGGGCCGGGCAGGACAGGGGTCGTGGGAGTGATCGAGGAAACGCGGAGCGCAGCCTGCCGGGTGGTCATCGTCGATGACCACGCCATGGTGCGCGAGTCGATCGCCCTGGCCCTCGGCCGGTCATCCGACATCGACGTCGTGGGGTCGGCCGCGTCGGTGCGGGAGGGGCGCGCCATGGTGCAGGAGCTGCACCCCGACGTCGCCGTGCTCGACTACGCCCTCCCCGACGGCACCGGCATCGAGCTGGCGATCAGCATCCACGAGGGGGACCCGCCCACCCGGACGATCCTGCTCACGGCCAGCGAGGGCGTGCAGTCGGCCGCCGAGGCGGTGGCGGCCGGTTGCTCCGGCTTCGTGCGCAAGTCCGCCGATCTCGACGACCTCGCCGCCGGCGTGCTGCGCGTGCACGGTGGCGAAGCGATCTTCGATGCCCAGACGCTGTCCGCCGCGATCGGCTGGCTCAACCGTCCCACCGGCGCGCCGGTCGGTCTCACCGATCGGGAGCTGGACGTGCTGCGCTGCCTGGCCGAGGGTCGCACGACGATCGACATCAGCGAGCTGCTCTACCTGAGCCACCACACCGTGCGGAACCACGTGCGGAACATCCTCGGCAAGCTCGGTGCCCGCTCCCAGCTGGAGGCCGTCGTGATCGCCGCATCCAAGGGCTTGGTCTCGGTGGGTCGGGACGGCTCCGGCGGCTGAGCCCGCGGGTCACGCGAGGGGGAGACGAGCGTCGACCACCGTCCGGCCCGGACGGGACCGAATGTCGAGCTCGCCGCCGAGCGCGACGACGCGGTCGCGCATGGCCACGATGCCGAGGTGCCCCGGCTGGCGCTGCGTGGCACCGACGTCGAAGCCCCGACCGTCGTCGGCGACGGTCACGTGGGCGCACCCGCTCTGGACGGACCAGGTGACGCTGGCGCGACCGGCACCCGCGTGCTTGCGGATGTTGTGCAGCGCCTCCTGCACGACGCGCAGCAGCGTGGCCCGGACCGGAGGGCGGAGCGCCATGTCGACGTCGACGTCGATCGTCACGTCCACGTCGGGCACGGTCTCGGCGACGAGGATCCCCACCGTCTCGGCCAGGTCGCCCGTCGACGGTTCGGCCTGGATGTCGGTGAGGGTGTCGTGCAGCGAGTCGATGGCCTTGCGGATGGCGGTCAGGGCATCGGTCCACCGTGGCGATGCATCGGCTGCGATCGAGGCAGCCAGCCGCTGCTCGATCTCTGCGAGCCGGTCGATCGGCCCGCTCTCCAGGTGCCGCCCGAGACGCTTGCGCTCGATTTCGGCGGTGTCGAGCAGGCGCTGCAGCAGGTCGCGGCGGGCCACCTCGGTGAGTCGCAGTCGGCGCAGGGCCTCGAGCTGGTCGGTGCGGTCCTGCACGGCACCGACCAGACGGACCGCCGTGCCGTCCTCGTCTCGGATGACCTCGGCCACGATGTGGATCTGGCGTTGGCCGCCGTTCGGGAGGACCACCCGCAGGTCGATCGCATACGGCCGCTCCCCGGCGATCGCGGCGGATCGGGCCTCGAGGAAGAGCGGACGGTCGTCGGGGTGGACCATGGCGACGAAGTCCTCGAACGTCGGCTTCTGGTCGAGCGGGAGCCCGGCGATCTCGTGCACCTCCGGCGACCAGCGCAGGCGGGGTGCCCCGTCCAGGTCAGCCTCCCAGCTGCCGATGCCGGCGAGCCGGTGCGCGCTCTGCAGGTGGAGGAGCACCCGACGCAGCTCGGCGGACTCAGCCACGGGCGGCGACCGCCCGCCGGTCGACGCGGGGGAGGAGGCAGCGAACCGCGACGGTGCCGTCCTCGGCCTCCGCGGTGCAGCGGCCGCCGACGCCCTCGGTCCGCTCCCGGACACCGAGCAGGCCGGCTCGGCCGAGCAGCTCGGACGCAGGGCCCCCCGGCTCGGCCGAACCCGTGAGGACGACCTCGAGGTCGGTCTCGTCGGCGGCCACGCGGATGTCGAGGTGCCTCGAGGGCTCGCCCTCCCGCACGTCCCACAGGGCCTCCTGCACGATGCCGAAGACGGCGCGGTCCTCGGCGTCGCTCGTCTCGGCCTCGACCTCGACGCGCACGTCGAGGTCGGGCACGACGGTGAGGGCGAGCTGGGTCAAGGTGGCGTCGAGACCGGCCCCGGCCCCGGCCCGGGGATGGAGCTCCACGAGCACGTCGCGCAGCTTGACGACGGTGTCGCGGACGGTGTCGACGGCGGCGGGCAGCCAGTCGGGGGTGTCGGCCTCGACCATGCCGAGGTGCTCGAGGCGCATCGCCGCCACGGTCAGCATCTGGATCGGCCCGTCGTGGAGGTCGCCGGCGAGCTGGGCCCGCTCCTGCTCGCTGGTCCGGACCAGGCGGTGGAGGAGCTCGCGGCGGCGGGACTCGGTGTCGATGAGGTTGCGGGTCAGCTGCATCTCCTCGGTGATGTCCTGCATCGTCCCGAGCAGCCGGGCGACCTCCCCGTCCTCGTGCTCGGTGATCGCCTCCTCGTGCACGTGGCGGATGGAGCCGTCGGGTCGCACGATGCGGTGCTCGATCGAGTACGCAGCCCGGCCCTCGAGGGCATCGGCGTGGACGCGCACGATCCGACGGCGGTCATCGGGGTGCACCGCGCTGAGGAAGCGTTCGTAGCTCGGCTCGACGGTGCCGGGCAGACCGAGGATCCGGTACACGTTGGCCGACCAGGTGAGCTCGTCGGTGCGGACGTCGGCCTCCCAGCTCCCGAGGCCCGCGATGCGCTGGACCGTCTCGAGGTGGACGCGCAGTCGCCCGAGGCGGTCGTCCTCGGCCATGTCCGGAATGTCCCACACGGCACGATGATCGCACGTCCGTCGCTGTCCCACCACGCCTAGCGGTCAGCAGGCAGCATGGAGTCGTGGACCGTACGGACGACACCCGTGAAGGTCGCGACGTCCGGGTCGTGATCGTCGACGACAACGACCTGCTCGTGGACACCCTCGTCGCCGCGCTGCAGGGTCATCCCGTGCTCCGGGTCGTCGCGACCGCCGGGGACGGGCCAGGCGGGCTCTCGGCCGTGGTCGAGCACCGACCCGACGTCGCGCTCGTCGACCTGCGACTCGGTGGGGCGTGGGGGCTCGACCTGGTGCCCGGCATGCGGGCCGTCGACCCTCCTCCCGCCATCGTGGTCTTCTCCGCCGCGCTCGACGAGGCGACGCGGCGAGCGGTGGCGACGGGCGAGGTCACGTCCCACGTGAGCAAGGGGGCGCCGCTGGATGAGCTCCTGGGCACGCTGGTCGCCGCAGCCGACGACGTGCGGTCGCCCCGCTCGTGACCGCGCCATGCGGGACCGCCCGGGCAGCGGGTACAGATGGGGTCGTGGATCGGCTGGGAGACCTCGTGCGGCGGCACCGCGCCGCGGGCCTCGCCCTGGCCGCGTGCCTGGTGCTCGGCGCGCTGGCCGGCGCGCTCAGCTTCTCGCTCCAACCCGACACCGTCGGTGCGCTCGGTCCGGGGTCGGTCACGATCGACGTGGGCGTCCGATCCAGCGAGACCAACGTCGATCTGCCGCCGCTCGGCCACATCGTCGCCGACAGCCATCGCGGTCCGGTCGGGTTCGACGTGCGCGTGGACCGCATCGACCTGGCCCAGGCCGGTGCCCTGGCCGGTGAACTGGCGCGCGGATCGGACCCTGCGCAGCGTCTCCGAGCCGACATCGACGACGACATGCGACCCCTGCTGCAGAGCCTGATCCTGCGCAGCCTGGCGGTCGCCCTCGCCGCCGGCGTGGTCGTCGGCCTCGTGCTCCCGCGCCGCCGGGTGCGCTACGTCGCCGCGACCACGGCGGGGTCGCTGGGCTTCGTCGTGGTCGCTGGCGCGATGGCCTTCGCCAGCTTCTCCCCGAGCTCCTTCGACCAGCCCCGCTTCGAGGGCACCCTCGCTGCCGCTCCCGACATCGTCAACACGGTCCAGCGCCACATCGACGAGGTCGGCGTCGTGGAGTCGCGCCTCGAGGCCCTCTCGGCTCGCCTCGTGGGGCTGTACCGGTCGGTGGAGGGCACCGGCCCCTCGCTGACCGACACCACGCTGCTGCACGTCTCGGACCTGCACTCGAACCCGGTCGGCATCGAGCTGGTGGAGCAGACCGCCGAGCGGTTCGAGGTCGACGCGATCATCGACACCGGCGACGTCACCAGCTTCGGCTCCAGCGTCGAATCGCTCGTCGTGCAGCGGATCTCGCGCATCGACGTGCCGTACTACGTCGTCCCCGGGAACCACGATCACTCGAGCATCCGCCGCGCGCTGGTCGACGCCGGCGTGGAGGTGCTCGATCCCGGGGTGGCGCGGGTGGGCGACGTCCGGATCCTGGGCGTCGGCGACCCCGCCTTCACGGCCGACAACCGCCTGGCGCGCGACGACTACAACGACCGGCTCGCCCGAGCATCGGAGTCGCTGGCCCGACGGGTGCAGCTCACCCGTCCCGACGTCGTGGCCGTGCACAACTCCCTCCAGCTCGAGGCGGCACTCGGCGACTTCGACGTGGGGCTGGCCGGTCACACCCATCGCTTCGACCTCGAGTACGTCGACGGCACGGCGGTGCTCCACAGCGGCAGCGCGGGCGCCACCGGCGTCGGCGCCCTGACCGAATCGGAGGATCTCCCCTACGAGATGCAGCTCCTCCAGTTCGACGGCTCCCGCCTCACCGCCATCGACCGGCTGTCCTTCGAGGGCACCGAGGGCGCCTTCCGCCTGGAGCGGGTGCTGATCGATCCGAGGGAGGTCGACGGCTACCCGGACCCCGAGGGCATCACGTTCGAGCGGGGCCCGTTCGGCCCGTTCCTGCGATTCGCCAACTGACCGTGCCCGCCCGCCGCCGCTGGGTCGCGGTCACGATCCCCCTCGTGGTCCTGGCCGTCGCCGGGCTGCTCCGGCTGGTCGATCTCGGCCACATCGATCGCATCCAGTTCGACGAGAGCTACTACGCCAACGACGCCCACGCGCTGGTCGAGCGGGGCGTGGAGATCGAACGGCCCGCCCACCCGCCGGTCGGCAAGTGGGTGCTCGCCGCCGGCATCGCCATGCTCGGCTTCGATCCGGTCGGCTGGCGCATCGGCTCCGCCGTCGCCGGCACGGCGATGGTGCTGGCCACCTACGGGGCGGGGCTGCTCCTCCTGCGGGACCGGTGGCTGGCGGCGGCGGCGGCGCTCCTCGTCGCAGTCGACGGGTTGGCCATCACGACGAGCCGCATCGCCATGCTCGACGCCGTCCTGGCCCTGTTCGTGTCTCTGGCCTTGCTCCTCCTGCTGCGCCACCACCGGCTCCGGGCCCGAGCTCCCGTCACCGGGCGCTTCACGCCGGCCGGACCCGAGCTGTGGCTGGCCGGGGTCGCCCTCGGCCTCGCCGTCGGCACCAAGTGGTCGGCCGCCCCCATGCTCGCGGTCGCCGTCGTGCTGGTCGGGTGGACCGAGGTGCGCCGTCGCCGACCGGGACGGGGCGTCGGGCGCGCCGTGCTCGAGGGCGGGGTCGCCACCGTGCTGCCGCTGGTCGTCGTGCCCGTCACCGTGTACCTGGCCAGCTACGGCGGCTTCCTCCTCAACTACACGGACTCCAAGGTGTACGAGCAGCGCTGCCCGGAGCTCGACTGCGAGGCCTCGGTCAGCGAGCGCGTCGCCGGCCTCGTCTTCCACCACCGGGACCTGTACCGGATGCACCGCGAGCTCGAGCACACGCACCCGTACCGCTCCTCGGCGCCGACCTGGCCGATCCTGCAGCGACCCGTGCTGTCGTACCTCGAGCGCTGCCCCACGACCGACGACACCCCCTGCGTCGTCCCCGAGGGCACCACGGCCCGGGTGGTGATGGTCGGCAACCCGGCGCTGTGGTGGACGATGCTGGCCGCGCTGCCCCTCGTGGCCTGGCAGGTGGTGCGGCGGCGCGATCGGGCCCTGATCGGCGTGCTCGCCCTCGCCGCGTCGCTGTACGTCCCCTGGCTCGGCCTCGGGCGCGGCTACCTCTTCTACCTGGCGCCGCTCGTGCCCTTCGCCGCGCTCGCCCTCGTCGCCGGCACGCGGTCGCTGCCCGGACGGGCTGCGAAGGTCGCCCCGTGGGCGGTCCTCGCCGTGGCCGTGGCGCTGCTCGGGTTCCTGTTCCCCATCTGGTACGGCATCCCGCTCGATGCCGACGCCACCGACGCCCGGCTGCTGCTCGACTCCTGGCGGTAGCGATCGGAGCCCCAGCGCCTCGAGCTCAGTCGGAGGCCAGGTCCTGCGCCCGCGCGTAGGCGAGCTGGAGGAAGTCCGACGCGCCGACGATCGCGAGCACCGACATCACCGTGCGGGTCAGTCGGGGGGCGACGACCACGCCGGTGACGAGGGTGGTGGCCATCCACTGGCTGAGGCAGAACGGGCACGTGAGCAGCTCGCCGATGGCGTGGCGCCAGCCGCTGGCGCGGACGTCCTCCGCCAGCTCGGAGGGACCGCTGACGCCGGCGAACTTCGTGAACGGCATGCGGATCGGGCTGGCGATCGGGTGCTTGGTGATCGTCCGCGTCCCGATGAAGGTGGCGACGGCGCCGAGGGCCAGGTCCGACGGGGCGAGCGTTCCGGGCAGCCGCTTGCGCCCGAGCACGACCAGCGCGGTGACGACGCTGATGTAGGCCACGAGCAGCACCGAGTAGGCGCCGAGGGGACGCTCGTCGTCGGCGTCCTCGCTGTACTCCTCGGCGTGGTGGCGGAACCGTTCACCCGGTGTCGTGGTCACCCCGGGGTCGGTACCCGCTCGCCGCCAGGTTGAGACAGATCGACTCGGAGCCGAGCCGAAGGGGAGGCGACCCATGTCACGGTGCCCTGTGGCGGCGAAGCCGTCACGATCGACCGCCGGCGGACGTGACTCACTGCGCAGATCTGTGGTGCCCTCGGGGCGACTCGAACGCCCGCACACGCCTCCGGAGGGCGATGCTCTATCCGCTGAGCTACGAGGGCGGAGCGCTCCGGATCGTAGCGCGGGTCGCCGGGGGCGCCGCATCCGCTTCGGCCGCCCCGCACGGACCCCCGTAGGCTCGTTCCATGCCCGCGCCCACCGTGCTCGTGGTGGAGGACGATCCCACGATCCTCCAGCTCCTCGAGGTGAACTTCGAGATGGAGGGCTACATCGTGCTGCGGGCCGAGGACGGCGAGCAGGGCCTGGCCGTGGCGCGCGAGTCGCGTCCCGACGTGATCGTGTCCGACGTGATGATGCCCAAGATGTCCGGGCTCGAGCTGGTGCGGGCGCTGAAGGCCACGAACGACACGAAGGCCATCCCGGTCATCCTGCTGTCGGCCAAGGCCCAGGGCGCCGACGTCCGCCTCGGGCTCGACGCCGGCGCCGACGACTACGTCACCAAGCCGTTCGAGCCGCTGGACCTGATCGACCGCGTCAGCGCCGTCCTGCTGCGCAGCGGCTGACCACCGCACACCCCCCACGACACTGGAGCACCCTGTTGATCCGCGACACGCTCGCTGCTGCAGTCGAGTCGGCAGCCGCCGGCATCGGCCTCGACCCCGCCGCCGTCACCTGGACGATGGAGCGCCCGGCGCGCCGCGAGCACGGTGACTGGTCCTGCAACATCGCCATGGCGTCGGCCAAGGCCGCCGGACGGGCGCCGCGCGACATCGCCGGCGACCTGGTCGCCGCGCTCGAGCAGGCCGACATCGCCCACGTCGACTCGGTGGAGATCGCCGGCCCCGGGTTCGTGAACTTCCGGCTCACCCCGTCGTGGCTGCACGACGTGCTGGTCGAGGTGGTGGAGGGCGGCACCGACGGCTACGCCCGGCCCGACGTCGGCGCTGGCACCAAGGTGAACATCGAGTTCGTCTCGGCCAACCCCAACGGGCCGCTGCACGCCGGCCACGGCCGCGGGGCGGCCTACGGCGACTCGGTGGCCCGGATCATGGAGCGCACCGGCTTCGACGTGACGCGGGAGTTCTACCTGAACGATCGCGGGGTCCAGATGGCCCGCTACGCCGAGTCCCTCCTCGCCCGCAAGCGGGGTGAGCCGGTGCCGAAGGACGGCTACGGCGGTGAGTACGTCGCCGACTGGGCGGCCGAGATGCCCGACGACGTCGCCGACGCCGGCATCGATGCGGTGCGGTCCTGGGGCTACGACCGGGCGCTGGCCGACCAGCGTGAGGTCCTCGCCGCCTTCCACGTGCACTTCGACGTGTGGTCGTCCGAGCAGGCCCTCGTCGACAGCGGGGCGATGGACGCCGCGCTCGCCGACCTGCGTGAGCGGGGCCACGCCTACGACGCCGACGGCGCCACCTGGCTGCGCTCCACCGAGTTCGGCGACGACAAGGACCGTCCGCTGCTCAAGTCCGACGGCGACCCGACGTACCTGCTGCCCGACATCGCCTACCACCGCGACAAGTTCGCCCGGGGCTTCGACCTGCTCATCGACGTGTGGGGTGCCGACCACCACGGCTACGTGCCCCGGATGCGGGCCGGCATCGAGGCGCTCGGCCACGACCCGGACGAGTTCGAGGTGCCGATCGTGCAGATCGTCCGCCTCGAGCGGGAGGGCAAGGAGGTCCGCCTGTCCAAGCGGGCGGGCGACATCATCGAGCTGCGCGACCTCATCGACGAGGTGGGTGCGGACGTGGCCCGGCTGACCTACCTGCTCCAGTCCGTGGACAGCCAGCAGGCGATCGACCTCGACCTGGTCACGAGCCGCTCCAACGACAACCCGGTCTTCTACGTGCAGTACGCCCACGCCCGGATCCACTCGATCATGGGCAAGGCGGCCGCGGCCGGCATCGTCCGGGCGCCGCTCGCCGACGCCGACCTGTCGGTGCTGACCCACGAGCGCGAGATCGAGCTGCTGCGCACGCTGTCGGAGCTGCCCGAGGTGCTGACCCGGGCCGCCCGGGAACGGGCCCCGCACACGGTCACCAACTGGGTCCGGGAGCTGGCCGACCGGTTCCACGGCTTCTACCACGACTGCTACGTCATCGGTGACGTGCCGGCGGACCTCACCCAGGCCCGGCTGTGGCTGGTCGACGCGGCCCGCGTCGGCTTCGCCATCGGCCTCGACCTGCTCGGCGTCTCGGCCCCGGAGTCGATGTAGTGGCTGGCCCGCTGCCCACGCACCTGCTGCCCGAGCACTCCGAGATCGCCGCCGACGGCCGGCTGTCGATCGGGGGCTGCGACCTGCTCGACGTCGCCGCCGAGTTCGGCACGCCGCTGTTCGTGTACGACGAGCAGCACCTCCGCAACCGCTGCCGCGAGGCCGTCGCCGCCTTCCCCGACGGGGTCGCCTACGCCACCAAGGCGTTCCTGTGCGTGGCCATGGCGAAGCTGGTCCACGAGGAGGGGATGGACCTCGACGTCGCCACCGGCGGCGAGCTGCACGTCGCCCTCACCGCCGGGGTGCCGGCCGAGAAGCTGGTGCTGCACGGCAACAACAAGTCGCTGGCCGAGCTGGCCTACGCCCGCACCGTCGGCGTCGGGCGCATCGTGGTCGACAGCTTCGACGAGCTCGAGCGGCTCACCCGCCTCCACCAGGACGACGGCTACGCGCCGAAGGTCCTGCTGCGGATCACGCCGGGCATCGAGGCCCACACCCACGAGTTCGTGATGACCGGCCAGGAGGACTCCAAGTTCGGCTTCGGCCTGCGCTCGGGTGCCGCCGGCCGCGCCATCGAGCTGGCGTCGGCCTCCCCGGCGGTGGACCTGGTCGGCATCCACATGCACATCGGCTCCCAGGTGTTCGTGGCGGACTCGTTCCACGACGCCGTGGAGGCGATGGTCCCCTTCGTCACCACCCACGACCTGCCCGAGTTCTCCATCGGTGGCGGGCTCGGCGTGCCCTACGTCGAGGGCGAGTCGGCGCCGACCATGGCCGACTGGGGCGGGGCGATCCAGGCCGCCGCCCGCGAGGCGGGCATCACGGCGAGGATCACCGCCGAGCCGGGCCGATCGATCGCCGCCGCCGCTGCCGTCACCCTCTACACGGTCGGCACGATCAAGGACGTCCCCGGCGTGCGCACGTTCCTCTCCGTCGACGGCGGCATGTCGGACAACCCGCGCCCGGTGCTCTACGGGTCGGGCTACGAGACCTTCCTGCCCCGGGCGACCGACGCCGAGCGGACCAAGCCGGTGCGCGTCGTGGGCAAGCACTGCGAGTCCGGCGACCTCCTCGTCCGCGAGGGCTGGGTCCCCGACGACGTGGCCATCGACGACGTGCTGGCCACCCCCGTCACCGGCGCCTACGGGCACTCGATGGGGTCCAACTACAACAAGATCCTGCGGCCCGCCGTGGTGTTCTGCCGCGACGGCGACGCCCGGCTCGTCGTCCGCCGCGAGTCCTTCGACGACCTGGTCCGCAACGACGTCGTCTAGGACGCAGCCGGCCTGATCCGATCGCACCCGCCATCCTGCGCCACGGCGGCGGACGAGCCCACGGGCAGCGACGGGCCCGCCTCGGCGATCAGCGTCTCGCCCTCGCCGGCCCACGCGTCGAAGAGGAACGTCTCCCCGGTGCTCGAACGCACGACGGCAGCCGTGGCGATGCCGTCGCAGTCCCAGTCGCCGACCACCAGCTCGTCGCCGGGGCGCCCGATGCGGAAGCGCAGCCGGCTGCCGTCCTCGGCCGAGTACGCGACCTCGGCGGCGTCCGATCGCCAGTCGAGGGGGTCCTCGCACCCGTCCCCGTCCACGTCGGCGGCGAGGTCCGCAGCGACCGGCGCGCACGCCAGCGGCGCGGCCTCGACCGGAGCGCTGCGGCCCACCGCAGGGCCGAGCGCGACGGCGGCGCCGGCGACCAGCCCGAGCACGAGCGTCGAGGCACCGGCCACGGCGTGGGTGGCGTGTCGCCGGGACGGGAGCTCGGACGGGAGGTCGGTGGCCGGCTCGGCCGGCGGTGGTGGTGGGGGTGGCGGCCCGTCGGGCTCGGACGCCGGTTCCACGCCGGCGCGCAGCGCGGCGAGGTCGGCGTCGGGATCGTCGGCGGCCCACCCGAGCAGGGCGCGCAGCGAGGCAGCGGCCGTCGTGCCGTCGGCCGGGTCGAGCAGGCCCAGGCCGAGGGTGGCGAGGTCGCGCACGTCGTCGCGGAACGGGTGGGCGCGGGGCCGGCCGGTGCGGGCCTCGCTGATGCCGAAGTCGGTCAGCAGGAGCCGCCCCTCCGCGCGGACCACGTTGGTGTCGACGACGTGGCCGTGGGCGACGCCCACCCGGTGGGCGGCGTCGAGGGCGTGGGCCAGCTCCCGCACGAGGGCACGGACCTCGTCGGCCGGCAGCGGGCCCGGCCGGTCGGCCAGCGTGCCGCCGTCGCCGAAGGTGGTGAGCACGTGCACGTGCTGGTCGTCGACGTCGACCACGTCGACCACGGAGGCGATGCAGGGGTGGCCCAGGCGGGCGAGCGACTCGGCGACGTCGCGGAGCCGGTGGCGGCGGGGCCCGGCAGGCACCGGGACCGTCCGGCGGGCGAGGGGTGCGGCCCCCAGCCGGTCGGGCACGACCTCCTCGACGGGGCCGTCGGGCCCGTGCCCGGCCGTGCGGCTGCGGTGGTACTGCACGGCGGACAACATACATCGAAAATGCATGAGAACGTCAAGAGGGCACGTGAGGTGGTGGCTTCGCGTGCAGGCCGCTCCGGGGGCGCTCGCTACCGTGACCGGCCATGGCACCAACCACGATCCGCGTCGGGCTGCTGGGCTGCGGCGTCGTCGGCGGATCCCTCGTCGGGCTGCTGGCCTCCCGCGGCGAGGACATCGAGGCCCGCACCGGGCTGCGCTTCGAGCTGGGCCCCGTCGCAGTGCGCTCCCTGGACAAGGCCCGCGCCGCCGACGTGGACCCGTCGCACCTCACCACCGACGCGATCTCCGTCGTCGAGGACCCCGACGTCGATGTCGTCGTCGAGCTCATGGGCGGGGTGGAGCCGGCGGGCACGCTGGTGGCCAAGGCGCTCGCCTCCGGCAAGCCGGTCATCACGGCGAACAAGGCCCTGCTCGCCGCCGCCGGCGCCGACCTGTTCACCATCGCCGACACCGCCGGCGTGGACCTGCTGTTCGAGGCCGCGGTCGCCGGCGGCATCCCGTTCATCCGCCCGCTGCGCGAGTCCCTCGCCGGCGAGCACATCTCCCGGGTCATGGGCATCGTCAACGGGACGACCAACTACATCCTCACCAAGATGACCGAGGACGGCGCCGAGTACGCCGACGCCCTGGCCGAGGCCCAGGCCCTGGGCTACGCCGAAGCCGACCCCACCGCTGACGTGGAGGGCCACGACGCGGCCGCCAAGGCCGCCATCATCGGTTCGATCGCCTACGGCAGCCGCATCGTCATCGACGACGTGCACGTCGAGGGCATCACGACCGTGACGCCGTCGGACATCGAGCAGGCCACCAAGCTCGGCTACGTCGTGAAGCTGCTGGCGATCGTGGAGTCCTTCGGGGTCGACGGCATCGCGGCCCGGGTCCATCCCACGCTGGTGCCCGAGACCCACCCCCTCGCCGCGGTGCGGGACTCGTTCAACGCCATCTTCGTGGAGGGCGCCGCGGTGGGCGACCTCATGTTCTACGGCCGCGGCGCAGGCGGCGGGCCCACGGCCAGCGCGGTGCTCGGCGACCTCATCGACGCCGCAGGCAACCTGCGCAAGCACACCCACGCCAGCATCTACACCGCCGAGCCGGCCCACATCGTGCCGATCGAGCAGTTGCGCTGCGAGTACTACCTCAACCTCGACCTGCACGACCGGCCCGGCGCACTCGCCGCGGTCGCCGGCATCTTCGGCCAGCGCGGCGTGTCCATCCGGGCCATGGAGCAGGTCGGCATGGGTGCCGAGGCCCGGGTCCTGTTCATCACCCACACGGCCCGCGAGGCCGACCTGCGCGCCACCCTGGACGACCTGCGCGAGCACGAGGACGTGGGCAACGTGAACACGGTGCTGCGGGTGCTCGGGGCATGACGGCGACCACCAGCGCCCTGCACTACGTCTCCACCCGCGGCGACGCACCCCAGCTGGACTTCGCCGACACGATGCTCACCGGCCTGGCGCCCGACGGCGGCCTGTACGTGCCGGTGCAGTTCCCGCGGCTGCCCGATCTCGCCGGTGCCGAGTCCTACGCCGAGGTCGCCGGGGCGGTCATGTGGCCGTTCCTCGACGGCACCATCGAGCGGGCGGCCTTCGACGCCATCGTCGCCGACGCCTACGCCACCTTCGACCACCCCGATGTGTGCCCGGTGGTCCGCCTCGACGAGCGCCGCTGGATGCTCGAGCTGTTCCACGGCCCGACGATGGCGTTCAAGGACGTCGCCCTCCAGCTCGTCGGTCGCCTCTTCGACCACTTCCTGCAGGAGCGGGACCGCCGCGCGACCATCCTCGTGGCCACCTCGGGCGACACCGGCTCCGCGGCCATGGCGGCCACCGTCGGTCGAGCCGCCCTCGACTGCGTGGTGCTGTTCCCCGACGGCGGGCGCGTCTCGGACGTGCAGCGCCGCCAGATGACGACGATCGACGCCCCGAACGTGCACGCCGTCGCCGCCAGCGGCAGCTTCGACGACTGCCAGGACATCGTGAAGGGCGCCTTCGCCGACAGGCTGTTCCGCGACGAGGTGCAGCTCTCGGCGATGAACTCCATCAACTGGGGCCGGGTGATGGCCCAGGTCGTCTACTACGTGACCGCCGCCCGAGCCGTCCGCGCCGAGACCGGTGAGGCACCGGTCTTCTCGGTGCCCACCGGCAACTTCGGCAACGTGCTGGCCGGCTGGGTCGCCCAGGAGATGGGCCTCGACGTGGCCGGCTTCGTCGTGGCCTCGAACGCCAACGACGTCCTCACCCGGTGGCTCGAGACCGGTGCCATCACGGCCGAGCCCGTGGTGCCCACCATCAGCCCGAGCATGGACATCCAGGTCTCGTCGAACCTCGAGCGCCTGCTGTTCGACCTGCTCGATCGCGACGGCCGGGCCACGGCCGAGCTGCTGTCGGAGTACCGGGCCACCGGGCACGTGGAGGCGCCCCGGCCCGAGGGCTGGTGGGGTGCCCGCCTCGACGACGCCGAGACCCGGGCCGTCATCGCCGAGCACCACGAGCGCTCCGGGATGCTGCTCGACCCGCACACCGCCGTCGGCGTCGGTGCGGTCGACCGGGTCGCCGACCTGCCCGACGCGCCCGTGGTGTGCCTGGCCACGGCGCACCCGGCGAAGTTCCCCGACGCGGTCGAGTCCGCCACCGGCGTGCGGCCGCCGCTGCCACCGCACTACGCCGACCTCTACGAGCGCGAGGAGCGCGTGGTGGAGGTCAGCGCCGACCTGCCTGCCGTGCAGGCCCTCGTCCGCCGGCTGATCCAGCACTGACCCCGATCCCGGGCCCGGACGCGAGCGTGCCGGGTCCCGCGAAGGACCCGGCACGCTCGTCAGGCGAGGACCGTCAGCGGGTGCCGGTCAGCGCCATGAACTCGTCGGACTCGGAGAACGCAGCCACGAGCCAGCCAGGGGTGATGGCGCCGCGATCGAGGGCGTCGACCCAGTACGCCTTGCCGCTCGGGTCGGCCTGGCGGCCGAGCGTTGCGGTGTAGACGAAGTCGACGAGGTCGCCGGAGGGTGCATCGAGCATCGGGCCGTAGCGGGCCTGGAACTCGGTCGACTGGGTGAAGGCCTTGGCGACCTCGACCGCACCGGCCTGGGGCAGGGTGTCGACCCAGTACTGGAAGCCCGAGGTGTCGGGCGCCCGGTTCAGCAGGGCGGCGTAGTAGCGGGCGACGGCACCCTCGGTGCCGTCGGTATCGCCGTAGGGGGCGGGGACGATGATCTCCTGGAGGTCGAGCTCGCCGCAGGCGACGGGCACGGTGGCCTCGAAGGGCAGGTCGTCGGTGATCGAGCTGCGCTTCTCACCGTCGTACTCGCCGCTGCCGTCCAGGTCGGCGCCGTGGAGCACGACGGCGAGGTTGCCCATGTTGTCGGCGACGTCCTGGGTGACGGGGAAGACGCGCATGTAGGAGTAGGTGCCGTCCTGGGAGACCGGGAAGCGTGTGACGGCCAGGCCGGACTGGGGCGAGGTGTCGCCCTCGGTCGTCAGCGAGGTCTTGATGGTGCCGTAGGACGGCCCGCCTTCCATCACGGAGACGAAGCCGTCGCCGTCGGTGTCGGCGGCAGGCGTGGGGCACTCGGCGACGGTCCCGAACTCGCCGTGGAGGTGCTGGGCGTGCGGGGCGGCGTCGGGGCTCATGCCCTCGGCCTCGATGGTGACGATGGCGGTGCGCTGGTTGAACACCTCGACCGTCACGTCACCACCGCTGCCGGTGCCGTTCAGGGCGCCGAGGTCGGCGGTGTAGACCCGCCGCAGCTGGTCTTCGTGGGCGGCGGATGCGGGTGCGGCGAGCAGCACGGCGCCGCAGGCGGCGGCCGTGAGGCCGATCAGGGACTTCTTCATCAACATCGAGTTGACCTTTCGGTAGGCGTCACCTCGTCTCCGGAGCCGATCCCGATCCGGATGGGTGCAATCGGCGCGATTCGTGCCCGGGAGGTCTGGCCGGGCGCGCCGCTGGCGAATGGAAGCGCCCATGACGAGCGCCGACGACGACTTCGCAGCGGCCATCGGCCTCCGCGCCGCAGACCCGGAGGAGCCCGGCATCCTCCGGCGCCGCCAGGGCCGGGGCTTCAGCTTCCGCTGGCCCGACGGCTCGGTCGTCCGGGGCGCTCACCGCGAGCGCTGCGAGGCGCTGGTCCTCCCGCCGGCGTGGACCGACGTGTGGGTCTGTCGGCGTGCTGACGGACACCTCCAGGCGATGGGCACCGACGACGCCGGCCGACGCCAGTACCGGTACCACGACCGCTGGACCGAGGCCCGGGCCGCGGCCAACTTCGACCGCCTCACCCAGGTGGGGGAGTCCCTCGCCGGCGTGCGCCGCGCCGTGGCCGAGGACCTCGAGGCCGACGATCGCTGCACCCGGGCGCTGGCCACGATGGTGCGCCTGCTCGACACCAGCCTCGAGCGGATCGGCAACCCGGACTCCGTCGAGCAGCACGGCAGCCGGGGCATCTCCACGCTGGCGCCCTCCAACATCGACGTGTCCCGCCGCTCGGTCCGGCTGTCGTTCACCGGCAAGGGCGGCGTGGAGCACGGCGTCACGATCGTGGACCGTGACCTCGTCGCCGCCATCGCCGAGCTGGAGGCCGACGCGGCCGAGTGGCTCTTCGAGGTCGATGGCACGGTCATCGACGCCGTCGACGCCAACGCCTACCTCGACGAGCACAGCGCCGGCTGCCTCGACTGCAAGGACCTGCGCACCTGGGGTGGCAGCGCGGCGGCGCTCACCGCCCGGGCCGAGGGGGCCGAGAAGGAGCCCGAGATCGCCGACGCCGCGGCGGCCGTGCTGCACAACACCCGCACGGTCGCCCGCGACAGCTACGTCCACCCGGCGGTGTTCGACGCCGAGGACGACCAGGTCGCAGAGGTGTGGGGAGCCAGCCGCCGCTCCAAGTGGTACGGCCGGGGCGAACGAGCCCTCCTGAACCTGCTCGAGAGCAGCCCGCCGCTGCTCGATGGGTACACCACGGCCCGGTAGTCGGCGCCGGGGTGGTGTTGGAGGCACCGTCGGCGGAGGGGTATCGTCCCGTGCGACCTGGTCTGGCGTGCGCGGCACACCGGCTCGGGTCCGGCGCACGGAGCCGGCCAGGGGATCGTGGTCCCACGGGCGAACCTCCTCTCCGTCCTCGGCCCGTCCATGGCGCGACCGGCGCGGACCCCATCCGAACACGACGAAAGCACGACGAGCACGATGAGCGTGGATGCCAACGCCCTCGAGCGGGAGACCCTCGAACGCAAGGACCGCGACGAGCTGCAGAAGATCGTCGGCGCGCTGGGCGGCAAGGCAACGACCCGCACGCGCAAGGCCGACCTGATCGACCAGATCCTCGAGCTGACGGGCGTCTCGCCCGCCGGTGAGGATCAGGAGCAGCCGTCCGACGACGCCGCCAGCGAGCCGGAGGCCGAGACCCGGTCCGAGCCGCCGGCCGCCGAGTCGCCCGACACCGGCACGAAGGACGAGGCCGAGGAGCCGGCCCCCGAGCGGGCCCGCACGGGCGTCGCCGCCCGCCGAGCCGGGGCCAAGGCCGACGAGGGCCGGGGCGGCGCGAAGCAGCCCAAGGGCGACCAGACCGACAAGGGCGCCCAGGACGACAAGGGCGGCCAGGACGCCAAGCAGTCCAAGGGCGGCCAGGACACCAAGCAGGCCAAGGCTGGACAGGACGAGGGACGCGGCCAGGACCAGGGCGGCGCCAACCGCGACGAGTCCGGCGACGACACCGACAGCAGCGGCAAGCGCCGCCGCCGCCGGGGCCGCAACCGCGACGGCGCGCCCAGCCAGGAGGAGTACAGCGGGGACCCCGTCCCCGTCGTCGGCGTGCTCGACCTGCGCGACGACGGCTACGGCTTCCTCCGGGTCGACGGCCTCCTGCCGTCGAAGGACGACTGCTACGTGTCGGTCAAGCAGGTGCGCCAGTTCGGCCTGCGCAAGGGCGACGTGGTGGCCGGCGGTTCCCGTCCCGCGTTCCGCAACGAGAAGAACCCGGCGATCCTCCACATCGACAGCGTCAACGAGGTCGCCCTCGAGCCCGGCACCGAGCGTCCCCACTTCGAGGACCTCACCGCCGTGTTCCCCACCGAGCGCATCGCGCTGACGCTCGACGACGAGGCCGACGATCGCACCACCCGTGCCATCGACCTGCTGGCCCCGATCGGCAAGGGCAGCCGCGTGCTCGTCCTCGCCCCGCCGCGCACCGGCGCCACCACGCTGCTGCAGGCGATGGCCCGGTCGGTCGAGGTCAACGAGCCCGACGCGTCCTTGGTGGTCGTGCTGCTCGACGAGCGCCCCGAGGAGATCACCGAGATGGAGCGCCTGGTCACCACCGGCACCGTCTACGGCTCCGCCTTCGACAAGCCGGCCGACGAGCACGTCGCCGTGCTCGAGCTGGCCCTCGCCCGTGCCCAGCGCATGGCCGAAGCCGGCGACGACGTCGTGCTCCTGGTCGATGGCCTCACCCGCCTGGCCCGGGCTGCCCACGCGTCGTCGCCCGGAACCGGGCGCTCGCTCGGAGGTCTCGACGTCACTGCCGTCCAGGCGGCCAAGCGGTGCTTCGGTGCCGGGCGCAAGCTCGAAGAGGGCGGTTCGGTCACCCTGGTGGCCACCGCGAAGGTCGACACCGGGTCCGACGTGGACGCCGCAGTGGTCGATGCCGTCATGGGCGCGGCCAGCACCCACATCCGCCTCGACCGGGCCGCCGCCGAGCGCCGGGCCTTCCCGGCCATCGACGTGGGTGCCACCGGCACCCGCCACGAGGAGCGGCTCGTGGGCGACGACGGGGCTGAGGCACGGGACGCCCTGCGCCGTAGCCTGGAGGAGTTGCCCGCCGACCGGGCGAGCGGTCACAGTGATGCGCTGGACGGCCTGCTCGAACGCCTTCGGAGCACCGGATCGAACGACGAGCTGCTGGAGCAGAACCGATGAAGACCGACATCCATCCCGAGTACAAGACCGTCACGGTGACCTGCTCGTGCGGCAACTCCTTCGAGACCCGCTCCACGGGCGAGGACCTGCGCGTGGAGCTCTGCAGCGAGTGCCACCCCTTCTACACCGGCAAGCAGAAGCTGGTGGACACGGGTGGTCGCATCGACCGCTTCGAGCGCCGCTACGGCCGCCGCAACAAGGGCCCCGCGGCCGCCCTGGGCGACGCCGCTGACGCCGAGGCCGCTGCTGCTGCCGACGCCGAAGCTGCCGACGCCGAGAGCGCCGACTCCGAGTCCTGAGGGTGCGGTCCTGAGCGACCGGGCCCACCTCCCAGACGAACCGACCCCCGCCGAGGCCGCGCAGGCCGTCGAGCGCCAGGCGGCGCGCAACGCCGTCAAGCTCGCCGCCCTCGTGCGCGACCGGTGGGGTGTCGACGCGCCCCGCTCCAACGTCGGCACCGGCGCGGCCATGGCCGCCGACGGGCGCGCCTTCGTGCTCGTCGAGGGCGACCACAGCCTCGGCGCAGCCCTGGCCTGGGCGCGGCGCGCCGGCGCCACCGAGGTGCACGTCATCGCCGACGAGGCCCCCGGCGTCGTCGCCCGCCAGGCCGGCGAGTTCGCCACCGACATCCACGTCTGGCGCACGTCGGGCCGCGAGCTGGTGGCGGCCGAGCCGGCACCGGTCGAACCCGGCGACGGCCCGCCCGACGCGCCCGACCTCGTGGCGCTGATGGAGTCCGAGGGCCTCGACGTGGTGGTCGAGGGCGACCGCCTGGCCGGGGAGTACCGCGGCCTGGAGGTCGTCCGCGTGGTGCGGGCCCTCGACGACGGCGCCCCCATCCTCGAGGTCGGCGTCGGCAAGTACGACCGGGCCCTCACGGCCATGATGCACGGCGACCTCGACGGGCGGGCCTCCATCGCCCGGGTCGTGGAGCAGCTGCGCTCGATCCGCCGTCCGGACGGTCCCCCGAACCACCCGCTCGCCACGCTCGTGCCCGAGCGCTGGCTGCGCACGACCCTGATCGCCGACCCCGGCCTGGTCGGCTGCGACGAGCTCTTCGCCGCCCCGGCCGCCGAGCCGCGCGACCGCCTGCGCCCCCGGGGCGTCGCTGCCGCCACCGGCACCCGCGACGGCGAACCGGTCGTCGTGGTCTGCACCGTCGGCGTGGACCTCGAGTCCGTGGTCCTCGCGGCCGACACCCGGTTGCTGGTCGACCCCGACGCGCCGCTGCTCCTCGCCCTGCCGGCACGCGACGTGCTGCCCGCCATCACGTCGATGGTGGCGGACCTGCGCCGACCGGCCGAGGTCGCCCCCGTCGAGGGCGACTGGCGCCGCTGAACGTTCCGTGGTCGCTGCCGGTTTCCCGGAACTGGCAGCGGGGGCGGAACGGCCCTGCGGGTCCGGGGGCACCCCACCGGTAGCCTCGCCCTGATGTTGGACCGCCTGGAGACGCTCGAGCGCGAGTACGCCGAGCTGCAGGCGCGCCTCGGCGACCCCGAGCTGATCGCCGACCAGACCCGCTACACGCAGGCGACCCGGCGCTACAGCGAGCTCGAGGACATCGTCGACGTCGGCGGCCGCCTCCGAGCCGCGATCGGCAACGCCGAGACGGCCCGCGAGCTGTCGAAGGAGTCCGAGGGCGACGACAAGGAGCTGTTCCGGGCCGAAGCCGAGGAGGCCGAGCTCGAGGTGGGCCGCCTCACCGAGGAGCTCAAGCTGCTCCTGCTGCCGAAGGACCCCAACGAGGGTCGCAACGTGATCGTGGAGATCCGCGGCGCCGAGGGCGGCGAGGAGGCGAACCTGTTCGCCAAGGACCTGTTCGAGATGTACCAGGGCTTCGCCCAGCGCATGGGCTGGACGCTCGAGGTCATGAACACCGACTGGTCCGACATGGGCGGCTACAACGAGATCACCTTCGTCGTGAAGGGGGCCAACGCCTGGACCCGCATGAAGCACGAGGGTGGGCCGCACCGCGTCCAGCGGGTGCCGGTCACCGAGGCCCAGGGCCGCATCCACACCTCGTCGGCCACGGTCACCGTGCTGCCCGAGATCGACGACGTCGAGATCGACATCGACGAGAAGAACGACCTCGAGATCCAGGTGTACCGCTCCTCCGGCCCCGGCGGGCAGTCGGTCAACACCACCGACTCGGCCGTGCGCATCACCCACAAGCCGTCGGGCCTGGTGGTGTCGATGCAGGACGAGAAGAGCCAGCTCCAGAACAAGGCCAAGGCCCTGCGGGTGCTGAAGAGCCGCCTGTTCCAGCTGGAGCAGGACCGCCAGCAGGCCGAGCTGTCGTCGGCCCGCCGGGACCAGGTGGGCGGCGGCGGTCGCAGCGAGAAGATCCGGACCTACAACTTCAAGGAGAACCGGATCACCGACCACCGCATCGGGCTCACGCTCTACAAGCTCGACAAGGTCCTCGCCGGCGATCTGGACGACGTGTCCGACGCCCTCGTCCAGGACGAGCAGGCCGAGCGCCTCGCCGACGCCACCGCCGGCTGACCCCTGGAGCCGGGCGGCGCCGCCCCCAGCAAACTGGCAGTCGTGGTGTAGCGGCTGGACGACTTGCATCCGCCCGACAGGGCGACGTCAGAGTCGCCAGGTCCGCTCGCCGTCGGCCGTCTGGAACGTGGCGTCGATCGCGGCAGTCGGGTCGGCGTCGAGCAAGACGAGTCCGAGCAGGCGGGACGAGCCCGGGATGGAGCCGGTCAGGAAGTCCAGCACGGCGACCTCGGCACCGGTCGTGCGGTCGACGAAGCGGGCGGTGGACAGGTCCGGAGCGACGCCGTCGGGCAGCACACCGCTGACGATCACCGGCGTGCCGGACCCCGTCTCCTCGTTCGACAGGCTGCCCGACTGAAGCGCCGTGGTCGAGAGATCGGCCAGCGGTCCACCCGAGCCGCTGGTGCCGTTGCCCTCGGCGATCTCCTGCATCAGGGCGTACCTGGCGTCGTCGTCCTCGAGGATCCGGAGCCGGTAGGTGAAACCGGCACGATCCGGGATCTCGATGCTCGCGAGGGGTTCGCCCTCGGCCTCGAAGCTCGATGCGGGAGCGTCGAGCAGCGCCAGCTCGGGCGATGCGGGGTGGGCGCCGACCATCGCGTCGAAGGCTGCGGCGTCGATGGGGTTGAGGCCGGGGACGACCCGGCGGAGGACGGCATCGATGTCGCCGTACGTGACGAGGGCGACGACGGTCCCCTCGACCGGCTGCCACGACGCGTGCGACGGGCCTCCAACGGTCGACCTGGAGACCGAGATCCCCTGGCCGTCCACCTCGACCCGCTCCACCTCGTCGCTGAACACGTGCAGCGCGCCGAGCAGGCCCGGTCCTCCCGGACGCCACCCGACCACGATGTCGTCGTCGCCTGAGGTGGCGTCGTAGGCGACTCCCTGCCAGTCGCTGCGCACCGAGGCGCCGTACTCGATGACGGGGCTGAACTGATCGTAGGTGCCCTCGTGGAGCACGTCGTGCCCGGGCAGCGGGCCGTCGGCGGACCACCCCGCGGCAACTGCTTCGCGGGCGACCTCCACGAGGGCATCCCGATCCAGGGCGCTCGACATGAGGGTCCGGGCGGTGTCCCCGTCCTGCCAGGCGATCTGCTGGGAGCTCCCGGAGGTGCGGTACAGGCCCTCGATGCCACCGAGGTCGATGAGCTCGCCGCCGTAGACCCGATCGTCCCACGGCGTGGTCTGGGTGACGATCGCCTGCTGCCAGGGATCGTCGCTGCCGGTGGGACCGTGCGCGGTGTAGGGCGGACCCGGCTGTCCACTGGCGGGATCGACCGCGACGGAGGGCCCGTCGAACGCCGCCCGGACCTCGTAGCCGAGGGCCTCGGGCTCGGGCAGCGCGAACCCGGTCACGTCGGCGCCGGTCTCCACGGGCACGTCACGGTCGTCGGCCACCGTGCCCTGCTCGTCGTCCCGAGCGTCCAGCGCCAGGCCGATCCCGACCAGCGCGACCACGACGAGCGCAGCCGCGACCAGGAGGGGCACCCACGGGCGCCGGCGACCGCCTCCGGCGTCGATCGGCAGGGGAGCGGGTTCGGCATCACCCAACCCGGCGTCGAGCGCGCTGACGGCTCGGCGAGCCCGGCGATCCAGCGCATCGAGCAGCTCGGTGCCCTCCATCAGCCCTCCTCCAGCTCGTCGCGCAGCAGCTCGGCGAGCGCCAGCCGGCCCCGGTGCAGGTGGACCTTGACGGTGCCCTCGGCGATCTCGAGCACCCGGGCGATCTCGGACACGGGGAGGTCCTCCAGGTAGTGCAGCGCCACGGCGTGGGCCTGGCGCTCGGGTAGCGAGCGCAGCGCGGACCAGAACGCGTCGTCTGGGGGCAGCTCGTCGCGGTGGACGCCGTCGGTGGGCACGCGGGCGACTGCCCGGCCCTCCGCGGCGCGACGGCGGGCGGCCGAGGTCGCCGCGTTGAGCAGCACCCGACGGACGAAGCCGCCGGGGGACTCGTAGCGCCGGACCCGGTCCCAGTCCCGGTGCACGACGAGCATGGCGTCCTGGACGAGCTCTTCGGCGAGGTCGCGGCGACCGGTCAGGGTCCAGGCGAGGCGGAGCAGCGGGCGGTGCTCGCGCCGGTAGAGGTCGTCGAAGGACGGCCCGTCATCGTGGAGTACGACCACCGCGGGGTCCAGCGCCTCGCTGCTCACCGCCGCACCTCCGATCCCGCCGACTGCATCCACACCCCAGCACACGCACGAGGGCGTCCCGAGGTTTACCTGGCCGCAACACGAGCACTGCCAGAACGAGAAGGGGTGCTCGTAGGATCGACGGCTCCATGGTCGCCGACACCGACACGACGAGCTGGGCCGAGCTGCACCAGCAGACCGTCGAGCGCCTGCGCGCCGCCGGTGTCGACAACGCGTCGAACGAAGCCCGCTGGATCGTCGAGCGTGCCGCCGGCGACCCCTACCGCCTGGTCGCCGACAAGCCCGTCACCGTCCGCTCGCACCACCACTGGCGCCTCATGGTCGAACGGCGCGAAGCGGGTGAACCGCTGCAGTACGTGCTGGAGCGGTGGCCGTTCCGCCGGCTCGAGCTCTTCGTCGACCGCCGGGTGCTGATCCCGCGTCCTGAGACCGAGGTCGTCGTCGATGCCGTCCTCGACGAGCACGCCCGGGTCGGGGGAGCCGTCGTGGACCTCGGCACCGGCTCCGGTGCCATCGCCCTGTCCGTCGCGTCGGAGCGCCCGGGCACCGAGGTCTGGGGCGTCGAGCGGTCACCGGACGCGTTGGCCGTGGCCCGGGCCAACTGCACCGGGCTCGGTCGCAAGGCCCGCACGGTGCGCCTGGTCGAGGGCTCGTGGTTCGCCGCCCTGCCCGAGGAGCTGCGGGGCGAGGTCGGGGTCGTGGCGTCCAACCCGCCCTACGTCCCCGACGCGGCCGAGCTGCCCGACGACGTCGAGCGCTGGGAGCCGATCGACGCACTGCGGGCCGGTGACGACGGGCTCGCCGACATCCGGGTCATCGTGGCCGAGGCGGTCGAGTGGCTCGCTCCCGGCGGCGCGCTCGTGGTCGAGCACGGCGACGACCAGGGACCGGTCACCCGTGCGCTGGCCGCCAGCGCCGGGTTCACCGAGATCCGCACCGGCACCGACCTCGCCGGCCGCGAGCGCTTCCTGGTGGCCCGGCGGTGACCGCACCCGTCATCGCCGCGGACGACCCGGGTGCCGTCGAGCGCGCCGCCAAGTCCCTCCTCGGCGGTGGCCTCGTGGTCCTGCCGACCGAGACGGTCTACGGCCTGGCCGCGCTGGCGTCCGACCCGGACGCGACCCGTGCCCTGTTCGAGCGCAAGGGCCGTGGGGCCGCCGTGCCGGTGGCGGTGCTGTGCGCCGACGCCGAGCAGGCCCTGGCGCTGACCGAGTCGGTCTCGCCGCTGGCCCGGGCGCTCGCCGCGGCCCACTGGCCGGGGCCGCTCACGATGGTCCTGCCCCGGCGGGCCGGCCTGCCGTGGGCGCTGGGGGAGCCGACCCACACCATCGGCCTGCGCTGCCCCGACCACGACCTGGTGCGCGCCCTCGCCGCCCGCGTCGGCCCGCTGGCCACCACCAGCGCCAACCGCCACGGCCAGCCCACGCCGGCGTCCGCCACCGAGGCCGCCGAGCAGCTGCTCGGGCCCATCGACCTGGTGCTCGACGGCGGTGCGCTCACCGGCGTGCCCTCCACCGTCGTCGACCTCACCGGGGAGCGCCCGCGGGTGCTGCGCCAGGGCGCGGTGGACATCGACGCGAGCGACGCGCCGGACGCCTAGCCTCCCGGTCCGACCACACCTCGAGGGAGCCGCCACCAATGCCCGACATCGACCTCTCCACCATCTCCTTCTTCTCCGGCTTCGACCGTGCCGCGCTCGACAAGATCGCCGCCATGGGCGAGACCGTGGAAGCCGAGAAGGGCGCGGTGCTCATGGAGCAGGGCGAGGTCGGCCGCGAGGCGTTCGTCGTCGTCTCCGGCGAGGTCCAGATCATCGTCAACGGCCACGTCGTCGGCACGGCCGGCCGCGGCTCGGTGCTGGGCGAGATGGCGCTGCTCGACCTGCGTCCCCGCTCGGCCACGCTGGTCGCGCTCACCGACGTCGAGCTCATCAGCTACGCGTCGAAGCAGTTCCGCCAGATCGTCGACGAGATGCCGGCCGATGCGCGCGCCGCCCTCGACGAGCGGGACGAGCGCTTCCGGGCCGAGAACCTGGAGATCGGCTTCGACGACGAGCGGCCCCGCCCCCCGGGCCACTGACCCGACGAGATCTGCGGCGCGGCGTCAGTCCAGGAGGCTGACCCGGCCCTCGGCGGTGCGGTGCACGCGCCGCTCGATGATGTCCTCGGCGACCATCGTGGCGAGGGTGTCGGCGTCGTCGGTGGTGCCCCAGGCGCGTCGGCCGTCGTCGAGCAGCATGGCGACGATGCCCTGCTCGGGCTGGCCGTCCTTGCCGTGCATCACGGTCCAGGTCTCGACGGTGGCCTCGCCCTCGTGGTCGGGTGCGACCTCACGGGACGGCAGCGCATCGATCTCGTCCTGCGGGTGGGCGTGGCGGAACCCCTCGGCCGGCGGCTCGGTGGAGTAGATGCCGAAGGCGTGCTTGGTGAGGTAGCCGCCGTTGGCCCACACCAGGCCGGTGCTGCCCGGGTCGTCCCGCAGGGCGTCCACCGTGGCGGCGATGGAGTGCATCACGTAGTTGTTCCACGGCCCGCCGGCGAAGCTCAGCCCGCCGGTGAGGGTGAGCTGGCGGTCGAGGTCGAGGCCGAGCTCGTCGGCGCCGACCTGCACCGCCACCGGGAAGCACGAGTAGAGGTCGACGTGGTCGATGTCGTCGATGGTGAGGCCGGCCTCGGCGAGCGCGGCCCGGCCGGCGATGCCGACCGCGGGCGCGGTGTAGAGGGTGTCGCGGTGGGACACGTAGGGGTGCTCGTGCGCATCGGAGCCGGCCAGCGGGAACACCCAGCGATCGCGGGGCACGCCCAGGCGCTCGGCCACCTCGACCGAGCACACCAGCACCGCGGCCGACTGCTCGACCGCGTTGTTGGAGTTCATGACCTTCGTGTACGGCATGCCCACCATGCGGTTGGTGGGGGAGGGGGTGACGATCTCCTCGGGGGTCATGGCCTCCTGGATCCAGGCGTGCGGGTTCTTCGCCGCGACCTCGGAGAAGCGCGACCACAGCCCGCCGAGGATCGGCAGGTGCTCGTCCATGGTGCGCCCGAGGTGGTGGCGACGGGCCTGCTCGAACATCGGGTACACCTGGATCGGCAGGAAGATCCCGAGGGCGGTCTCGGCCTCGTGGTTCATCTCGACCGCGGTGCCGATCTCCCGGGCCGGCTCGGTGCCCTCCGGCTCGGTGGTCCACGGCGGGTTCTCGCCCGTGGCGCGGTACTTGGAGCGGGTCCGCCACGACTCGGCGCCGGCCAGCAGGACGCAGGAGACCTCGCCCGCCTGGATGTCGAGCGCCGTCTGGTTGAGCAGCATCTGCGGGGAGTTCCCGCCCATGGCCGAGATGCCGCTGTCGATCGGGTGCCCGACGCCGAGGCGCTCGGCCACGAGCGAGCCGGGATCGGTGTAGCGCCACGACAGCAGCCCGACCGTGCGGACCGAGTCGATCGCGGAGGCATCGGTGACGGAGGCGTCCTCGAGGGCGGCCCGGCCGGCGACGACCATGAGGTCCACCGGCTCGAGCTCGGGCTCACCGCGGTCGACGCGCTGGCTCCGCTGGCCGACGCCGATGATGACCGGGGTGCGGGGATCGAGCGACACGGGTACCTCCGAAAAGACTTGACCGAACGGTCAAGAATGTAGGAGCCCGGGCGCCGAGGTGGGCAACCCGCACCGGTAGCCTCCGGCGGCATCGACCCCTCCGCCGTCCGCATCCTCGTCGTCTGCACCGGCAACATCTGCCGATCGCCCATGGCCGAGGCCATGCTGCGCCAGCGCCTCGACGAGCGCGACGTCCCGGCCGAGATCACCTCCGCCGGCTTCGTCACCGAGGACCGTCCCGCGTCGCCGCCCGCGGTGGAGCTGCTCTCCGGGCGCGGCCTGGACCTGCGCGCGCACCGCAGCCAGCGGGTCACCGTCGACCACCTCGGCGACCCCGACCTGATCCTGTGCATGGAGCGCATGCACGTCCGGGAGGTCGCCGTCCTCGACCGGGACGCCTTCGAGCGCACGTTCACGCTCCCGGACCTGGCCCGCCGGGCCGAAGCCCACGGTCCGCGCCGCGACGGCGAGGGAGTGCGCGACTGGCTCCGGCGCATCGGTGCCGGACGCCGGCCGGCCGACGTGCTCGGCGTCGCCCCCGAGGACGAGGTGCCGGATCCGTACGGCCGACCTGCCGCCGCGTACCGTCGAACCGCCGAGACCCTCGACGAGCTCCTCGACGTCGTCGTCTCCCACCTGTTCCCCTGATCCACCTCGACCCGGAGCCCCCATTGCGCATCGCCATCGGCGCCGACCACGCCGGCTACGACCTCAAGCAGCACCTGCTCGCCACCATCTCCGACCTCGGCCACGAGGCCATCGACATGGGCACCGACTCGACCGAGTCGGTCGACTACCCGCCGATCATGGCCGCCGTGGGCCAGGCGGTGGCGAGCGGCGACGCCGACCGGGGGATCGTGCTCGGTGGCTCGGGCCAGGGCGAGCAGATCGCGGCCAACAAGGTGCGCGGCGTGCGCGCCGCGCTCTGCAACGACCTGTACACGGCGCGGATGAGCAGGGAGCACAACGACGCCAACGTGCTCGCGATGGGTGCCCGCATCGTGGCACCCGGCCTGGCCGACGAGATCCTGCAGCTGTGGCTCACCACGCCGTTCGAGGGCGGTCGCCACGAGCGGCGGGTCGACGGCATCCACGCCATCGAGAACGGCAACGGGGGGACCGCCGGCTGACCCCGGCGATCACGACGGCCACCGACATCGGTGGCACGATGGGGCCATGGGTTGGCCCGAGATCGACGACGACGAGCTGTTCGGCCTGATCGACCGGGAGGTCGAGCGCCAGAACACCACCATCCAGCTGATCGCATCGGAGAACTTCACCTCTCCGGCCGTCATGCGGGCCACCGGCTCGGTGCTGACCAACAAGTACTCCGAGGGGTACCCCGGCAAGCGCTACTACGGCGGCAACGAGGTCATCGACGAGGTCGAGACCCTCGCCATCGAGCGGGCCAAGTCCCTGTTCGGCGCGGCCCACGCCAACGTCCAGCCCCACGCCGGCGCCAACGCCAACATGGGCGTGTACCTCGCCCTGCTCGACCCGGGCGACACCGTGCTCGGCCTGCGCCTCGACCAGGGCGGCCACCTCACGCACGGTTCGCCGGTGAACGCCAGCGGCAAGCTGTACGACTTCGTGTCCTACGGGGTCACCCCCTCCGACGAGCGCATCGACTTCGACCAGGTCCGCGACGTCGCCCTCGAGCACCGGCCCAAGATCATCGTCGCGGGGGCCACCGCCTACCCCCGCATCATCGACCCGCAGCCCTTCCGGGACATCGCGGACGAGATCGGCGCCTACTTCATGTTCGACGCCGCCCACATCGCCGGGCTGATCGCCGGTGGCGTGCACCCCTCGCCGGTGCCGGTGGCCGACATCGTCACCTTCACGACGCACAAGACCCTGCGCGGCCCCCGCGGCGGCACGATCCTGTGCACCGAGGAGCTGGCCCCCACCATCGACAAGGCCATGTTCCCCGGGCTCCAGGGCGGCCCCCTCGACCACGTCATCGCCGGCAAGGCCGTCGCCTTCGCCGAGGCCGCCACCGGGGAGTTCCGGGACTACGCCGCCCAGATCGTGCGCAACGCCGAGGCGCTGGCCAGGGGCCTCGCCGGTCGGGGCCTGCGGCTCGTGTCCGGCGGCACCGACAACCACCTGCTGCTCGTGGACCTGCGCTCCTACGACGAGGAGCTGTCGGGCAAGAAGGCCCGCCTCGCCCTCGACCGGGCCGGCATCTCGCTCAACGAGAACACCGTCCCCGACGACCCCCGCCCGCCCTACATCACCTCCGGCCTGCGCATCGGCACGCCGGCGGTCACCACCCAGGGCATGGGTGAGGGCGAGATGGACGTCATCGCCGGGCTGATCGTGCGCACGCTCGACGGCCGGGAGGACGAGACCGAGATCGCGGCGGTCCGCGACGAGGTCCGCACCCTCTGCGGCAAGTTCGAGCCCTACCCGGTCTGATCCGCCGGCGCCGGCCGCCGCCGGCGCACCTCCACCATGGACGCGCTCCTGGTCTTCGCCGCCGCTGCCCTCACCACGCTGGTGCTCACCCCGCTGGCGGGGCGGCTCGCGGCTCGGTTGGGCGCCATCGCCGTCCCCGACGACCGTCGGGTGCACGCGCGACCCACGCCCACCCTCGGCGGCCTCGGCATCCTGGCCGGGTTCCTGGCCGGGATGCTGGTCGGCTGGCGGGGCGGAGGCTTCGGGGCCATCTTCACCGCGCCCACCGTCCCACTCGGGGTCGTCGTGGCCGCCGTGATCGTCTACTTCGTCGGCGCCATCGACGACGTCCGGGAGATCTCGGCCCCGGCCAAGACCGCCGGCACCGTGCTCGCCGGCTCGATCCTCAACATCGCCGGCGTGTCGATCCTGCTGTTCCGCATGCCCGAGGTCGGCCTCATCGACCTGTCCCCGGACCTGGCCGCCCTCGTCACCGTCCTGTGGGTCGTGGGCATGTGCCAGGCCATCAACCTCATCGACGGCCTCGACGGCCTCGCCGCCGGCATCGTGGCCATCGCGTCCGGGGCGCTGTTCCTCTTCGCCGACAAGCTCGGTGACCCGAACGTGGCCCAGCTGCCGGCCGACAACGTGGCGCCCCTCGTCGCGCTGGCCACCTGCGGCGCGTGCGTCGGGTTCCTCCCGCACAACTGGAACCCGGCGTCGCAGTTCATGGGCGACGGCGGCGCCCTCCTGCTCGGCTTGCTCATGGCCGCCTCGTCCATCGCCGTGGGCGGCAACTCGCTGGCCGACTCCTCGAGCCAGACGTTCTTCTTCTTCGCCCCGCTGTTCATCCCGCTCGTGATCCTCGGGGTGCCGATCTTCGACACCGCCTACGCGATCGTGCGGCGGGTGCGCAAGGGGATGAGCTTCGCCGAGGCCGACAAGGGCCACCTCCACCACCGGCTCATGGACCTCGGCCACGGCCAGCGGCGCAGCGTCGCCATCCTCTGGCTCTGGACCGCGCTGCTGTCGGGCCTCGTGCTCTACCCGGTGTACACCGACTCCGACGACGGCGCGCTGCCCATCGGCATCGCCGCCCTCGCCCTGCTGCTCTACACGGTGCTGCACCCACGGGCCCGCACCGAGCGCCGGGCGAGGCGCACCACGGACGTGTGAAGCACCGCTTTGCTACGTTGCGCCGAGCCGTCGGGGGACCCTGGATTTGCCGTCTCGCGACCTGCTTTCATAGATTGCGAAACGATTCACAAGCGGCGCCGAAGGATCCCCTCGAACCGTGTCCCCGAGAAGCGACAAGCCAGCCCTGAACGAGCTGCTCGGTGACGAGTCGGCCCGTGGCATCGAGCTCGCCGTGACCCCTGTGGTCTTCGGTGGGTTCGGTTGGCTCGTCGACGGTTGGCTCGGCACCGGTCCCTGGCTCACGCTCGGCCTCGCCGCCTTCGCCCTCGCCGGCACCATCGCGAAGCTGTGGTTCACCTACGACGCCCAGATGCGCGAGCTCGAGTCCACCAGCCGGTGGGCCCGCGGCAGCCGTCCGGCCGAGGGTGCCGCCCCGGCCGACGACGTCGACCTCTGGTCCGATCGGCGGGCCCAGGCGTGATCCCCGTCGCCGCCCCCGCCGGTGAGGCGCCCGAGTACGAGCTCGTGGGCGACCTGCTCCGCAAGGCCCTCCCCGTGGCCCCGGTGGCGGTGGCCGTGGCCGCGATCTTCGCCGGCCTCGACGGTGCCCTCTCCGCCGGCGTGGGCGTCGCCCTCGTCGCCGGCAACCTCCTGCTCGCCGCCGCCAGCCTCGTCTGGGCGGGCCGCATCAGCCTCGGCCTGCTCATGGGCGTCGCCCTCGGCGGCTACGCCGTGCGCATCGGCCTGCTCTTCCTGATCGTGCTCCTCCTGCAGGACCTCGACTGGATCCACCTCCCCAGCCTCGGGCTCACGCTCGTCATCACGCACCTCGGTCTGCTCTTCTGGGAGCTCCGGTACGTGTCGGCCAGCCTCGCCCACCCGGGCCTCAAGCCCACGACCGCCCCCGCAACCTTCGCATCCAAGGAGCGAGCCCAGTGATCTTCGGTCTCGAGTTCCCGCCGCTGAGCCACATCGTCGACTGGCCCGTCTTCCTCTTCGAGGACACGGCGTTCGGGATCAACAAGGTCGTCCTCGTCTACTTCGCGGCGATCATCCTCACGGTTCTGGTCTTCGTGCTCGGCAACCAGCGCAAGCTCGTCCCGACCGGTGCGCAGAACCTGGCCGAGTCCTCGGTGAACTTCATCGAGGACGGGATCATCATGCAGTCCATGGGGCCCCGAGGCCTCAAGTGGGCGCCGCTGCTGACTGCGATGTTCTTCTTCATCTTCTTCAACAACATCTTCGAGGTGATCCCCGGCGTGCAGATGCCGGGCACCGCCCGCATCGCCCTGCCGATGTTCCTCGCCATCTTCGTGTGGTTCGTGTTCAACATCGCCGGCATGATCGAGCACGGCCCGATCGGCTACCTGAAGCACAGCCTGATCCCGCCCGGCGTGCCCGTCGGCCTGCTGCCGATCATCGTGCCGATCGAGTTCGTCTCGAACTTCCTGGTCCGGCCCTTCTCGCTGATGGTGCGACTCTTCGCCAACCTGCTGGCCGGCCACATCCTCCTCGTCACCTTCGCCGTGCTCACCGCGGCGCTGTGGACCACGGAGTGGTACGCGGTGTTCCTGCCGCTGCCGCTGTTCGCCGTGATCTTCTTCGTGGCCTTCGAGATCCTGGTCTCGTTCCTCCAGGCGTACGTGTTCACGCTGCTGACCGCGGTCTACATCGACTCGGCCACCAGCCACGAGCACTGATCACCTTCTCAATTCCAAGTCCCAACCCAACCCACACAAGGAGAGAGGACCTCTCATGATCCTCGCCGAAATCACCGACACCGGCCTTGCTGCACTGACGTACGGCATCGGGGCCCTGGGCCCCGGCATCGGCATCGGCTACCTGGTCGGCCAGGCCGTCCAGGCCATGGCCCGTCAGCCCGAGGCCGCCGGCATGGTCCGGACCACGATGTTCCTGGGCATCGCCTTCGTGGAGGCCCTGGCCCTCATCGGCTTCGTGGTCTTCTTCCTCGGCCAGGCCTGAGCGGAGGACCGCATGCGACGAATCACGAGACTGCTGCTGATCGCAGCGCTCGGGGTCGCCGCCCTGGTCGGTACCGCCGCGCCCGCAGGCGCGGTCGGCGAATCCGTCGAGGGCTGCACCATCGAAGCGGTGCAGGAGATGCTCGAGGGCAAGGAGGGCCTCGAGCCCGGCACGCCCGAGTACGAGGCCATCTCCGAGGAGACCGAGGAAGCGGTCGCTGACTGCATCGAGGCTCCCAACGTGCTGCTCCCCGAGATCAACGAGGTCATCTGGGGCGGCATCGGCTTCCTGGTCGTGCTGTTCTTCATGATGAAGTTCGGCTTCCCCGCCGCCAAGAAGGCCATGACCGACCGCACGGCCAAGATCCAGGGCGACCTGGACGCTGCCGAGCAGGCCAAGGCCGACGCCGAAGCCGTCAAGGCCGACTACGAGTCCAAGGTGGCCGAGGCCAAGGCCGAAGCCGGCCGGATCATCGAAGAGGCCCGACAGGACGCCGACCGGCTGCGCGCCGATCAGCAGGCCCGCCTGAACGAGGAGCTCACTGCTGCTCGCACCCAGGCCCAGGCCGACATCGACGCCGCCAAGGGCCAGGCCATGTCCGAGCTCCGCGGCGAGGTCGCCACCATCGCGATCGGCGCAGCCGAGAGCGTCGTGGGCGCCAACCTCGACCGCGACGCCCAGACCCGCCTCATCGAGGACTACATCAACCGGGTCCAGGCCGCACCCTCCGGCAACGGGCAGGGCTGAGCATGGGCACCGAGCGTGACAAGGCATACGCCATGGCGATCGCCGCCGTGGGGCGCGCCGAGGGCGAGCTCGACAAGGTGCAGGACGAGCTGTTCAGCCTGTCCCGCACGCTCGGCGGCTCCGAGGAGCTGCTGTCGACGCTGACCGACGCCCAGGTGCCGGTCGCCCGTCGACAGCAGATCGTCGAGGACCTCCTCGCCGGGAAGGTGTCCAAGTCCACCATCGCCACCGTGTCGATGGTCGTGGCCGCCGGCCGCGCCCGCGACCTCACCGGCATCGCCGACGAGCTCGTCGCGCTCGGTGCCGCCGAAGGTGGCCGCGACGTCGCGGTGGTGCGGTCGGCCATCGACCTCACCGACGACCAGAAGGCCCGCCTGGCCGCTGCGCTGCAGCAGGCCGTGGGCAAGCCGGTCGACATCCGCGTCGTCATCGATCCCTCCGTGCTCGGAGGGCTGGTCGCCCAGGTCGGCGACACCGTCATCGACGGCTCCGTCCGTCGGCGTCTCGACCTGCTGAAGCAAGCCATCTAGGGGCTCTCATCCAATGACTGATCTGAACATCAACTCCGGCGACATCGCCGCCGCCATCCGCAAGAACCTCGAGGG
Organism: Salinilacustrithrix flava; assembly: GCA_024128875.1. Lineage (GTDB taxonomy): Bacteria > Actinomycetota > Acidimicrobiia > Acidimicrobiales > Salinilacustritrichaceae > Salinilacustrithrix > Salinilacustrithrix flava. Next base: position 15,252 of record JAMYFF010000005.1, on the reverse strand, counting down.
GTTCGACCCGTCGATCGGCACGGCCACCGTCGGCCGCATCGCCGAGGTCGGCGACGGCATCGCTCGCGTCACCGGCCTGCCCGGCTGCGCCGTGAACGAGCTGCTCGAGTTCGAAGACGGCACCAAGGGCCTGGCCCTGAACCTCGACGAGGAGTCGATCGGTGCCGTGGTGCTCGGTGAGGTCGACCACATCAACGAGGGCCAGGCCGTCCGCGCCACCGGCGACATCCTCTCCGTGCCCTGCGGCGACGGCCTCCTCGGCCGCGTCGTGGACGCCCTCGGCAACCCCGTCGACGGCAAGGGCCCGCTGACCAACGTCAGCACCCGCCGCATGGAGATCCAGGCCCCCGGCATCATGGGCCGCCAGCCGGTGCACGAGCCGCTCCAGACCGGCATCAAGGCCATCGATTCGATGACCCCGATCGGTCGTGGCCAGCGAGAGCTGATCATCGGCGACCGCAAGACCGGCAAGACCGTCATCGCGATCGACACCATCCTGAACCAGAAGGGTCTCGGGGTGAAGTGCATCTACGTGGCCATCGGCCAGAAGGAGTCCACGGTCGCCCAGACCGTGAGCACCCTCGCCGAGCACGGCGCGATGGACTACACGGTCGTGGTCGTGGCCGGCGGTTCCGATCCGGCGCCGTTCAAGTACCTCGCCCCCTACGCCGGGTGCGCCATGGGCCAGCACTGGATGGAGAACAGCGAGCACGCGCTCGTCGTCTACGACGACCTGTCCAAGCAGGCCGAGGCCTACCGCCAGGTGTCGCTGCTGCTCCGCCGCCCGCCGGGCCGCGAGGCCTACCCGGGCGACGTGTTCTACCTGCACAGCCGCCTGCTCGAGCGGGCCGCCAAGCTCTCCGACGAGCTCGGCGCCGGTTCGCTCACCGCCCTGCCGATCATCGAGACCAAGGCCGGCGACATCTCGGCCTACATCCCGACGAACGTGATCTCGATCACCGACGGCCAGGTCTTCCTCCAGGAGGACCTCTTCAAGTCCGGCATCCGGCCGGCGTTCGACACGGGTCAGTCGGTGTCCCGTGTGGGTGGCGCCGCGCAGATCAAGGCCATGAAGACCGCGGTGGGCACGCTCAAGGGCGACCTGTCCCAGTTCCGCGAGCTCGAGTCCTTCGCCCAGTTCGGCTCCGAGCTCGACGCCGTGTCCCAGGCCACGCTGGATCGGGGCTACCGCCTCGTGGAGCTGCTCAAGCAGGACCTCAACTCGCCGCTGCGGGTCGAGGAGCAGGTCATCGTGCTCTACGCCGGGACGAACGGCTTCCTCGACGGCATCCCGGTCGAGGACGTGAAGCGCTACGAGGCCGACCTCCTGGCCTGGTTCGAGGCTCGCCACCGCGACCTCCTCGAGAGCATCCGCACCACCGGCAAGATCGAGTCCGAGGACGATCTGAAGGCGGCGCTGCAGGGCTTCACCGACCAGTTCGAGACCACGGTCAGCACCGAGGAGTCGTAGTGGCAGGTGGCAAGGAGCGCGTCCTGCGCCGGCGCATCAAGTCGGTGCAGACCACGAAGAAGATCACGAAGGCGATGGAGCTCATCGCCGCCAGTCGGATCGTCAAGAGCCAGCAACGCGTCCTCGCCGCCCGCCCGTACGCCGACCAGATCACCGAGGTGATCCGGAACCTCGCGGCGGCCGGTGCCGGCGGCGGTGCCCCGCTGCTCGCCCCGCGCGAGCAGGTCCAGACCGTCGCCACCATCGTCGTCGGCGGCGACCGCGGCCTGTCGGGCGCCTACAACTCCAACGCCATCCGCATGGGCGAGCGCAACATGTCCGCCCAGCGCCGCGACGGCAAGGAGACGGTGCTGATCGCCGTCGGCCGCAAGGTCGAGAGCTACTTCCGCTTCCGCGGCTACGACATCGCCGATGCCTTCACCGGCTTCCTCGACGAACCGCACTACGAGGACGCCCGGCGCATCGCCGAGGCCGTCGTGCCCAAGTTCGAGGACGGCACCTACGACCGGGTGGACATCGTCTACACCCAGTTCCTGTCGGCCGGCACCCAGCAGGTGGTCACCCGCCAGTTCCTGCCGCTCGACACCTCGGCCATCACCGAGACCGCCGCCGACGGCCCGTCCGCCGACTACGACTTCGAGCCCGGGCCCGAGCAGATCCTCGACCGGCTGCTGCCCCGCTACGCCGAGGCCCGCCTCTTCTCCGCCCTCCTCGAGGGCGCGGCGTCCTTCTTCGCCGCCCAGCAGCGCGCCATGAAGTCGGCCACCGACAACGCGGAGGAGCTCATCACCAAGCTCTCCCGCGAGATGAACCGCGCCCGCCAGGACTCCATCACGACCGAGATCATGGAGATCGTCGGTGGTGCCGAGGCCCTCCGCCAGAGCAAGAGCGAAGGCATGGACCTGATCCCCGATGATGCCCTCAGCATCCGAGACCTGCTCGTCGACACCGTCGACTACAACCGCTAGGAGCACCCCGTGACCGTCACCGAGCCCACCAGCCAAGAAGCCGGCCAGCTCAAGTCGGGCCGCATCGTGGCCATCGCCGGCCCCGTGGTCGACGTCGAGTTCCCCACCGGGGAGCTCCCCGACATCAACTTCGCGCTCGAGATGACCATCAACGTCGGCGGCGAGGACATCACCGTCGTCGCCGAGACGGCCCAGCAGCTCGGCAACAGCCGCGTGCGGGCCATCTGCATGAAGCCCACCGACGGCCTCATCCGCGGCACCGAGGTCCGCAACCTCGGCCACCCGCTCCAGATGCCGGTGGGCGACGGCGTGCTCGGCCACGTGCTGAACGTGCTCGGCGAGCCGCTCGACGTCGACTCCCTCGACATGTCCAAGATCGACGGCTACCGCCCGATCCACCGCGCCGCCCCCGACTTCGCCGACCTGGCCCCGAAGAAGGAGGTGTTCGAGACCGGCATCAAGGTCATCGACCTCCTGACCCCGTACCTGCGAGGCGGCAAGATCGGCCTGTTCGGTGGCGCCGGCGTGGGCAAGACCGTGCTCATCACCGAGATGATCAACCGCGTGGCCTCCCAGTTCGGTGGCGTCTCCGCCTTCGCCGGGGTGGGCGAGCGCACCCGTGAGGGCACCGACCTCTTCATCGAGATGGGCGAGACCAAGATCGACGAGAACACGTCGGTCCTGGACAAGGCCGCCCTCGTGTTCGGCCAGATGGACGAGCCCCCGGGTGTGCGCCTGCGCGTCGCCCTGTCGGCCCTCACCATCGCCGAGTACTTCCGCGACGAGCGCAACCAGGACGTGCTGCTCTTCATCGACAACATCTTCCGGTTCGTGCAGGCCGGCTCCGAGGTGTCCACCCTCCTCGGCCGCATGCCCTCCGCCGTGGGCTACCAGCCCACGCTGGCCGACGAGATGGGCACCCTCCAGGAGCGCATCACCTCGACCAAGGGTCGCTCGATCACCTCGCTGCAGGCCGTCTACGTGCCCGCCGACGACTACACCGACCCGGCCCCGTTCACGACCTTCACGCACCTCGACGCCACCACCGAGCTGTCCCGCGACATCGCCGCCCTCGGCATCTACCCCGCCGTGGACCCGATCGCGTCGACCTCGTCGATCCTGTCGCCCGAGGTCGTCGGCGACCGCCACTACGGCGTCGCCACCCGGGTCCAGGAGATCCTCCAGCGCTACAAGGAGCTGCAGGACATCATCGCCATCCTCGGTCTCGACGAGCTGTCCGAGGAGGACAAGATCCTCGTGGCCCGGGCCCGCAAGATCCAGCGGTTCCTCTCCCAGCCGATGTTCGTGGCCGAGGTCTTCACCGGCCTCCCCGGCGTGTTCACCCCCGCCGAGGAGACCGTCGACTCCTTCGAGCAGCTCATCAACGGCGAGCTGGACGACCTGCCCGAGCAGGCCTTCCTGAACGTCGGCGGTGCCGACGACGCCCGTCGCAAGGCCGAGCAGCTGCGCAAGTCCACCGGCGGGGAGTGATCGGGGTGCCGATGCAGGTCGAGCTGGTCTCGCCCGAGCGCATCCTGTGGTCCGGCCAGGCTGAGATGGTCATCGCCCGCACCGTGGGCGGCGGTGACATCGCGTTCCTGCCGGGGCACGCCCCCTTCGTCGGCGCCCTCGGCACCGGCATCCTCACCGTCCGCCCCGCCGGCGGCGGCGCGGACGAGAAGGTCGCCGTCCACGGAGGCTTCGTCGAGGTGTCGGGCACCGCGGAGTCCTCCTCGGTCACCGTGCTCTCCGACGTGGCGGAGATGGCCAGCCAGATCGACGTGGAGCGGGCCCGCCGGGCCAAGGAGCAGGCCGAGCTCCACCTGCGCCAGGAGCACGACACCGAGGCCGAGGCCGCGCTGCGCCGGGCGCACGTGCGCCTCGAAGCGGCCGGCCACACCCCGCACTGAGCCGCTGAGCGGGGCGGAGCGCTGACGACGTGGCCCGTCGTCGCTTCGCCGTCGCCCTGGTGGTCCCGCCGCCGGTCTCGATCGAGATCGACGGCCTGCGGCGCGCCCTGGGCGACCGCCAGCTCGGCCGGATCGACCCCCACATCACGATCATCCCGCCGATCAACCTGCACGAGGACCAGATCGGCGACGCGCTCGCCGTGGTGCAGGCCGCGGCCCGGGCCGCCGGGCCGATGGCGCTCACGCTCGGTCCGGTGGACACCTTCGCGGAGACCTCGCCCGTCCGGTTCCTCGCCGTCGATCCCTGGGAGCCGGTGGTCGAGCTGCACCGGTCGTGCTGGACCGACGTGCTGGACCGCCCGGAGAAGCGTCCGTTCCACCCCCACTGCACCGTCGACATCGACGGCGGTCCGACCGACGGGCCGGACCCGGCGCTCGACCTGCTCGCGGGGTTCCGGGTGCAGGTCGAGCTGGACCGGGTGACGGTGCTCGAGAACGTGGACCGGGGCTGGGATCCCTACATCGCCTACCGCTTCGGGTTGGGCTGATTCAGAAGTCGACGCTCGCGTAGGCGGCCAGCTTGTCGATCTTGTGCTGGGCCTCGATGAGGCGGACCGTCCCCGACTTGGAGCGCATCACCAGCGACTGCGTCGACGCGCCCCGGTTGTCGTAGTGGACGCCGCGGAGCAGCTCGCCGTCGGTGATGCCGGTGGCGGCGAAGAAGCAGTTGTCGCTGCGGATCAGGTCGTCCTCGGTGAGGACCCGGTCCAGGTCGTAGCCAGCATCGAGTGCGGCCCGGCGCTCGGCCTCGTTGCGGGGCCAGAGGCGCCCGAGGTGGGCGCCGCCCATGGCCTTGAGCGCAGCGGCGGTGATGACGCCCTCAGGGGTGCCGCCGATGCCGAACAGGATGTCGGCACCGGACTGGGGCCAGCAGGTGGAGATGGCACCGGCCACATCGCCGTCGGGGATCAGCCGCACCCGGGCGCCGGCCTCGCGCACCTCGGCGATGAGGTCCTTGTGGCGGTCGCGGTCGAGGATCACGGCGGTGAGGTCGCGCACGGCGTCGCCCTTGGCCGCCGCGACGGCCTTGAGGTTCTCGGTCGGGCTCTTGTTGAGGTCGATCGCGTCGCGCGCCTCGGGCCCGGTGGCGATCTTCTCCATGTACATGCAAGGCCCCGGGTCGAACATCGAGCCCTGCTCCGACATGGCGATGACCGAGATCGCCCCGCTGCGCCCGAGCGCGGTGAGCGTGGTGCCGTCGATGGGATCCACGGCGATGTCTACCTTGGGCGGGTTGCCATCGCCGATGTGCTCGCCGTTGTAGAGCATCGGCGCCTCGTCCTTCTCGCCCTCGCCGATGATGACGATGCCGTCCATGGGCACCGAACCGAGCACGATGCGCATGGCGTCCACGGCGGCGCCGTCGGCGCCCTCCTTGTCCCCGCGGCCCATCCAGCGGCTGGCGGCCAGGGCCGCGGCCTCGGTCACGCGGACGAGCTCGAGGGCGAGGTTGCGGTCGGGAGCCTGGGGCTGGGGCATGCGCGAACCGTACCCGCGGCCGGTGCGGGCAGCGCCAGCCCGGATGACCACGCAGAGTGCTCAAGATCCCCACCATGGGTGCCGATGGTGCTGCATGCGTCAGGAGGACCCGGCATGATCAACACCAAGCGGCAGCCGCCGGTGTCCACCACCACCCTTCCGGTGCTGATGGAGGCCATCGCCGACCGTGCGGCGACCGCCGCCTCGGTGGCGTCCGTGGTCGGGCACGACCCCGGACTCGCCGCACGGGTCCTGGCTCTGGCGAACTCGTCGCAGTTCGGGCTGTGCCGTCGGGTCACCGACCTGGCCCAGGCCGTGACCGTCGTCGGCACCGGCGTGGTGCAGACGCTCGCCATCGCCAACACCGCCGCCCTGGTCGACACCAGCGCGTTCGTCGCCGACGCCCACGACCACGCCGTCCGGGTCGCGATCGCCGCCCGCCTGCTGGCGCCGGCCGCCGGCGTGCACCCCGACGACGCCTTCGCCGCCGGCCTGCTCCACGACATCGGGGAGCTGCTGCTCCTGCAGGACAGCCCCAGCGAGTACGCCCGCCTCCACGCCACCTTCGAGACCCACGCCGACCAGCTCCGGGCCGAGAAGCGGGTCTTCGGCACCGATCACGCCCTCGCCGGCGCCGAGCACCTCCTCGACTGGCGGGTGCCCGACGTGATCGCCGACGCCGTCGCCGACCACCACGATCCGTTCCACGGCTCGGCCCCCACCACCATCGTGGTGGCCGCCGCGGACGAGCTCATCTCCGCCGAGACCGGGCGGCACCACGCGCTCGACCTGCTCGAGCTGGACGTGGCCGCCGCCGACGGCCTCCGCGACCGGGTCGCGACCGAGGCCGGCGCCCTCACCGGCCTGGTGGGCGGTTAGGGGCGACCGCCCGGGACCGACGTAGCCTGCAGGGGTGCTGAACGAGCCCGGACAGGACGACCACGACGGCGACCTGGAGCTGGACACGTCCATGCTCGACGGCCCCGATCCCCGGGCCGAGGCCACCGCGGACAGCGACGACTGCCCGCCGCTCGACGATGCGAAGGAGCAGGTCGGCTACGAGCTGTTCGAGTGGGACCCGACCGAGCTCGACGAGCTCGACGACATCCTCCACGAGCTCGGCCTTCCCCACGAGTGGGTCGCCGACGGCTACGAGGTGGTCGTGCACGTCGAGGACGAGGCGCGCGTCGACGCCCTGCTGCCCACGATCCGCTTCCCCGACGAGCTCCCCCCCGAGGCCGACGACGGCGACGACACCGACGTGCAGGTCCTCGGCGACCTGTTCACGGCCGCCGACCGGCTCCAGGGCGGCGCCAGCACCGACGCGGTGAACGGGTTCCTCGACGCGGCGGAGCGCATCGGCGAGCACCCGCCCTACGGCCTGGACGAGAAGGAGTGGGGCCAGGTCGTCGACCAGGTCGACGAGATCATCGACCTGTTCCACGCTGCCGGCCCCGCCGAGGAGATCACCGAGGCCGCCTACCGCCTGCGGCGACGCCTGCGCCCCCTGGTGTGACCGGTAGCGTCGATCCATGGACGCCCTGGCCGAGCTGGCGATCTACCACTCCCGGCCCTTCGCTCCCACCCGTCGCCTCGCCCTCGCCCCGAGCCACCTGCCGGTCGATCCGGCCCCCGGTCCCGGCGGTGTGCTGCTCGGCGGCATCGTGGCCCACCACCGCAACGAGCTCGACGAGGACCTCTTCGAGAGCCTGCTGAAGCTCACCCTCCAGCTCCAGGAGGGTCAGCGCATCGTCCAGCCCCGCATGCGCCACCGCTTCCAGGACGACCGCCACGGGCTCACCCGCTCCCGCGCCCGCCTCCGCCGCGAGGACGGGGGACTGGTCATCGACTTCGAGAACAAGGGCACCGGCCTGCAGCTGATGCTCGGTGCCGTGTACACCGCCGGCGGCATGGAGCCCGGCCCCCGACGGGCGGTCATGGATGCCATCCGCAAGGGCCTGCGGTGGGGTGGCCCCCTCGACCGGCGGCTCTACGCCCACCTCTCCGGCCTCGACGGCGGCCAGGAGTGGTCGGCCGACGTCTACGAGGACCCGGTCCGCTGGGCGCTGCTGACCCTCGGCATGCAGGCCGCGACGGGCGGCGCTGCCGCGGACGCCGACATGCCCGACCGCAAGCTCGTGCAGCGCCGCTTCCGCGACGCCCTGCGCGCCGCGCACCCCGATCACGGCGGCGCCACGGACGACGCCGCCAAGCGCATCAACGACCTGACCGAGGCCAGGAGGATCCTGCTGTCGTGAGCCCGAGGAAGAAGCCCGCGCGCCCGGCGGTCGCCGGTCTGCTCGTCACCCCCGGGGCCAGCGCCGACCGGGACAACCGCACCCTGGTCGCCCTCGACGAGGGGCTCGGCGTGCCGGTGGAGCGCATCACCATCCGCGGCCGGGCCGTGCGCAAGGTGCACGAGCAGCTCCGGGAGGACATGGAGGACTTCGCCGATCGCCTCGGCGTCGACACCGCAGAGCTCGCCATCGGCGGGCGGTCCTTCGGCGGGCGCATGTGCTCGATGCTGGTCGCCGCCGGTGAGCCGGTGGCCGGGCTCGTCCTGCTCAGCTACCCGCTGCACCCGCCGGGCAAGCCCGACGACCTGCGCATCGACCACTTCGCCGACATCACGGCGCCGACCCTGTTCGTGTCCGGCACCAAGGACCCCTTCGCCAGCCCCGAGGAGCTCGAGCGCCACGCCGGTGCCATCACCGGCCCCGTCGACTTCGTCTGGCTCGAGGGCGAGCCCCACTCACCCCGAGACGACGCGGCGGTGGTGGCTGCGGTCGCCGGCTGGTTGGACGGCTGACCGCGACACCAGCACTGCCAGTTCGGGTCAGGTCCGGCGCAGGAGGGCGACCATGAAGTCCGAGCTCTCGCGGAACGGCCGGATGTCCCAGGTCGACAGCTCGAGCTCGATCGCGAGGCCCGCGGCGTCGACGTCGGCGCGGAACTCGTCGAAGCCGTAGCCGCGGTGGTCGCCGAAGCCGATGGCGATGCGCCCGTCGTCGGTCAGGTGCCGCCCCAGGTGCTCGAGGGCCGGGCGACGGTCGGCGGCCGGGATGAACGTGATGACGTTGCCGGCGCAGACGATGACATCGAAGCCGCCCTCGATGCCGCGGGAGGGGAGATCCAGCTCGGCCAGGTCGCCGACCAGCCACGTCGGGCCGGGGTGGTCCTGCTCCGCCGCCTCGATCAGCGCCGGGTCCACGTCGACGCCGACGACCTGGTGGCCCCGCTGGTGCAGCGCACCACCGACGCGCCCCGGACCGCAGCCGGCGTCGAGGATGCGAGCGCCTCGCGGCACCATGGCGTCGACGAAGCGGGCCTCGCCCTCGAGGTCGTCGCCGTTCGCGGCCATCGTGCGGAACCGCTCGATGTACCAGCTCGAGTGGCCCGGGTTCTCGGCCACGATCTCCATCCACGAGGTCATGTCCCAGTCCTAGCCGGTGGCGACCAGGGAGCACACTGCGCCGAAGTGCACCGCGGCCGCCAGCACGACCACGGCGTGGAAGAGCTCGTGGTAGCCGAACGTGGCCGGCCACGGGTTCGGGGCGTGCAGGGCGTAGACGGCCGCGCCGACCGAGTAGAGGACGCCACCGAGCACGACGAGCGCGAGCTCCGTTCCGGTGAGCGCATCGGTGAGGGCGCCGATGTCGATCACGGCCACCCACCCGACGGCCACGTACACCACGGCCACGATCGGGTACGGGGCGTGGAGCCACAGCATGCGGATCGCCATGCCGATGGCGGCGAGGACCCAGACCGCGACCAGCAGCCGGGTGCGCGCCGACCCGTCCAGGCCGACGCCCACGATGCCGGTGTAGGAGCCGGCGATGGCGAGCAGGATCGTCGAGTGGTCGATGCGCTTGAACACGCCCTGGGCGGCGGGGGAGAGCCGCCCGCTGTGGTACGCCGCGCTCACCGCGAGCATGGTGGTGACGGCCAGCCCGTAGACGGCGAGCCAGGACCGGTCGCCGGCGTCGGCCACGACCACCAGAACGACGAAGCCGACGGCGAACCCGACGGAGGCGTAGCGGTGGATGACGCCGCGCAGCCGCGGCCTCGGCAGCGCGCCCTCGGCCGCGGCGGTGCCCTGCATGCTCACAGGATGCCTCCGACGCCGGGCGTGCCGAGGGCATCCTCGGGGTTCAGCTCCTCCAGCTCGCGGTGGGCCGTCTCCGGGTAGCGGGGCAGGAGCAGCAGGACCACGATGGCCGGGCCCACGGCGAGGGCGGCGACGCCCGGGCCGAGCGACCACCGCTCGGCCAGGCGGCCGGCGATGAGCAGGCCGACGACCGAGCCGCTGACCCCCAGGGCGGTGATCGCCACGTTGGCCTTCGTGCGCAGCGACGTGGGGAACAGCTCGGGCCCGTAGACGGAGAGGGCGGGGACGGCCAGGCCGCCGATGATCGACCCGACGGCGGAGGCGGCCCAGAGCAGCGGCGGCGAGTCCGTCAGGTACATGAGGGCGGTGAAGATCGTGCCGCCGGCGACGCCGATGCCGCCGATGAGGCGCTTGCCCCGGACGTCGGCGAGGCGGCCGCCGAGCACGATGCCGATGCCGCCGGGCGTGATCGTGAGGATGGTGAAGGCGGTGATCTGGGCCGCGGAGAAGCCGAAGTCCTCACGCAGGTACTCGTTCTGGAGCTGGGACGCCGGCGAGCTGAACGCGGCCAGGGCCAGGGCCGATCCGGCGAGCAGGGCCAGGCGCCCGCCGTGGCCGGCGAAGCGGGCGGTGGCGTGGCGACGGACGAACCGGCGGGACTCGGGCAGCAGCGGCGCCGTGATCTTGATCAGCGGCAGGAACAGCAGCGGGACGACGTAGAGGATCCGCCACGCCCGCTCGTCCAGCTCCACGAGGGGCAGCAGCCAGAGCACGTTGCCGGCGCCGAGGCCGGCGGTCATCGTCAGCAGGCTGACGCCGTAGGCCCGGGAGCCGGCGGGCATCTCCTCGGCCACGACCACGACGATGAGCAGCGCCAGCGCGGTCGAGAGCCCCCGGGCGACCAGCTGGGTGCCGCCGAGCACGACCATGTTCGGCGCCAGCGCGCCGAGGGAGGTGGCCACGATGCCCGCACCGGCGCACCAGAGCAGCGCCCGGCGCCGCCCGTTGCGGTCCGCCCACGCGGCCACCGCCATGGCCAGGAACACGCCGATCCGGACGGCGGCGAAGGTGTCGCTCTGGGCCCGCTCGCCCACGTCGAACTCGTCGGCTGCGTAGGTCAGCGTCTGGGTGATGAGCGTGCCGAGGTAGCCCCCGATCAGGGAGAGCGACGCCAGCGAGGCGAGCGACGCGCCGGCCTGGGCGTCGAGCACCTGCGGCGGCGCCCACCACGGGCTCGCGCCGCCGGGGCGCCTGGTCGCCCGGCGGATCAGGGGCAGGAACAGGAAGGACCAGAAGCCGATGCCGAGCACGAACTCGGTGGTCTGGGTGACCTCCCGGGTGCCCTCCGCGGTCTCACGCACCTGTACCCGGCGCTCGTAGCGCTGGAACGGGCCGACGTCGAGACCGAAGCGCAGGTCGTCCGGCGGGCCCGTGGGCGGGGCCTCGCGCACCACGTCGTCTCGGGGGGCCAGGAACGCCGCCAGCTCCTCGTCGTCGACGGCTCTGGTGACCTCGACGGTGGTCATCCGGCCGCGGCGGGGGAGGGGGCACCGGTCCGGTTCACCGGCACACTGTCCCATCCGCGGCGTGATCGCTCCCAGCCATGCGGGAACACGCGGGACCCCCACGTTGTTCAGCAGAGGTGCCCCTCGCCAGACTGAGGGACCCCCGCCCCCGTGAGGAGCCCCGTTCCGGTGGAAGAGCAGATCCAGAAGGTCATCGAAGCCATCCGTCCGGCGGTGCAGGCCGACAACGGCGACGTCTTCCTCCGCAGCGTGGACACCGAGACCGGCATCGTCGAGGTCGAGCTGGTCGGGGCCTGCGTGTCGTGCCCCGCCTCCACCGTCACCCTCAAGGCCGGGATCGAGCGCATCCTGAAGGACCGCGTCGAGGGCGTCACCGAGGTGCGCAACATCGGCGAGACCTTCATCGAGAGCTCCGTCAGCCTGTAAGAGTTCGGTCCATGACCGGACCCGGACGGGATGCCGAACAGCTCATGGATGCCGCGGCCGAGGGCGACCGCCGATCGGTGGCGCGCCTGCTCTCCATGGTCGAGCGAGGCGGTGACGACGCTCGCGCCGCAGGCGCCCTCGCTCACGCCCGCAGCGGCGCGGCCTACACCGTCGGCATCACCGGCGCGCCCGGCGCCGGGAAGTCCACGCTGACCTCCGCCCTGCTCGGCGAGCTTCGCTCGCGCGGTGAGCGGGTGTCGGTGCTGGCCATCGACCCCTCGTCGCCGTTCACCGGCGGCGCCATCCTCGGCGACCGGATCCGCATGCAGGACCACGCCCTCGACGACGGCGTGTTCATCCGCTCGATGGCCACGCGGGGCCACCTCGGCGGTCTCGCGCTCGCCACCCCCCAGGCCGTGCGCGTCCTCGACGCCGCCGGCTTCCCCTGGGTGCTGGTGGAGACCGTCGGCGTGGGCCAGGTCGAGGTCGAGATCGTCGGTGCCGCCGACACCACCGTCGTCGTGGTGAACCCAGGCTGGGGTGATGCCGTGCAGGCCAACAAGGCCGGGCTCATGGAGATCGCCGATGTCTTCGTCATCAACAAGGCCGACCGGCCCGGTGCCGAGGAGACCCGCCGCGACCTCGACGGCATGCTCGACCTCACCGACTACGGCGAGTGGCGTCCACCGGTCGTCGATGCCGTGGCCACCGAGGGCACCGGCGTCTCCGAGCTGTGGGAGCAGATCCTCGCCCACCGCGCCCACCTCGAGTCCTCCGGTGAGCTCGGCCGGCGCCGGGGACGCCGCGCCCGCGAGGAGCTGACCCGCATCGTCGCCGAGCGCCTGCTCGAGCGGGCCCGCCAGGCATCCGACGGCGATCGCTACGAGGCCCTCCTCGACGATGTGGAGACCCGGGGCACCGATCCCTGGGCCGCCGCCGACGAGCTCCTCGGTGGGTAGGGTCCGCCGGCGTGGCTGACCTCGTGCACCTGGAACGACGCGACGACGGTGTCGCCGTCATCACCCTCGACAACCCCAAGGTCAACGCGCTGTCCTCGGCGCTGCTGCACCAGCTGCGCGACGCCGCTCGGTCGCTGATCGACGACCCGCCCCGCTCGGTGCTGGTCACCGGCGGACCGAAGGTGTTCGCCGCCGGGGCCGACATCAGCGAGTTCGGCGGGCCGGAGGAGGCCGAGACGGTGGGCGGTGCCTTCCTCGACGCGCTCGAGGCGGTCGCCGCCATCCCGCGCGCCACGGTCGCCGCCATCGGCGGGTACGCCCTCGGCGGGGGCTGCGAGCTCGCCCTCGCCTGCGACCTGCGCATCGCCAGCGATCGGGCCCGCTTCGGCCAGCCCGAGATCCTCCTCGGCATCATCCCCGGGGGCGGCGGCACCCAGCGCCTCGCCCGGCTCGTGGGCCCGGCCCGGGCCAAGGACCTCATCTTCTCGGGTCGACAGGTCGGCGCCGAGGAGGCGCTGCGCATCGGGCTCGTCGACCGGGTCGTCCCCGCCGACGAGTTCGAGGAGTCCGCCATGGCGTGGGCCGTCGAGCTCGCCGCCGGTCCCGGTGCGGTGGTCGGCCTGGCCAAGCAGGCCATCGACGAGGGCCTCGACGGCGACCTCGCCGCCGGCCTCCGGCTCGAGCAGCGCCTGTTCGCCGACTCGTTCCGCACCGAGGACAGCCAGATCGGCGTCGCCTCCTTCCGGGAGCACGGTCCGGGCAAAGCCGCCTTCACCGGCCGCTGACCCGCCGCCGGCGCCGGGAGCATCGGCGCTGAACGGGACCCAGGGGCATGCTCGCCGCCGATCGGCGGCGACCGTTCGGCCCGGGGAAGCCGGGACCGCAGACCCTGTGCCCCTCGTCCGCTCCCGGGCGATGCTGGCCCTGAAGCCGAGTGGCGATCGTCCACCGGCCGCAGGAGGCAGTGATGGAACGCATCGTCGTGGGCGTGGACGGGTCCGAGGGCTCGGTCGCCGCGCTGCGTTGGGGGGTCGCCGAGGCCGTCCTGCGTGGTGCCGTGGTCGAAGCCGTCAGCGCCTTCCACGTCCCCTACGTCGGAGCTGCATCGGTGATGCCGCTCATGCTCGACCCCGCCGAGTTCAAGGATGCGGCTGAAGCGGTGCTCACCAAGGTGATCGACCAGGTCGACGCCGGCGAGCTCGTCGAACCGGTCCGCGAGCTCGTGATCGAAGGACCGGCGTCGACCGTGCTGGTCGAAGCGGGTCGCGGCGCCTCCCTGCTCGTGGTCGGCGCGCGGGGTCACGGCGGGCTCGCCGGGATGCTCCTCGGCTCGGTCAGCCGCCAGGTCACCGAGCACGCCACCGTCCCCGTCGTCGTCGTCCCGAAGGAGCGGTCATGAACCCGCTGCGCTTCCTCGTCCCCCTCGACCCGGCCCACCCGTCGATGCCGGCAGCCCAGATCGCGGTCGCCCTCGCGACCCCGGCGACGACCGTCGAGCTGGTGGCGGTCACGACCGCCGGGCTGCCGGCCGAGGTGGTCGACACCTTCCTCGCCGAGGAGGCCAATCGCTTCCCCGGCGCCGCCGTCGAGGTCCGTCGGCTCGAGGGCCCCGGCGTGGTCGACGTCCTCCTGCACCACATCACGAGCACCGATCCCGATCTCGTCGTGCTCGACAGCCACGGGCGCGGGCCCCTCGGCGAGCTGGTCCTCGGCAGCGTCAGCGCCGACCTGGTCCGGTCGTCCTCTGCGCCCACGCTGCTGATCGGTCCGGTCTGCGAGCCGGTGGGCGAGCTGCGCCGCCTCACCGTCGCCGTGGACGGCTCGTCGGACTCCCTCGGTGCTCTCGACGTGGCGTCCGGCCTGTCCCGGCGCTTCGGCGTGCCCATCGAGCTCGTCGAGGTCACCGACGAGATGGCCTACACGAGCGACGTTGCCGAGAGCGCCGAGCTCCACCGCCTCGCCCTGCGGGTCGATCCGCCGGTGCGCAGCTGGGACGTGCTCCACGGCCACGACGTGCCCCGGGCGCTCATCGACCACGTCCGCTTCGAGCCGGGCGCCGTGCTGGTGCTGGGCTCGCATGGACGTAGCGCCGGTCGCCCGAACGTCCTCGGCGGCACCGCGGCCCGGACCGTCCGGCACTCCACGGTCCCGGTGCTCGTGGTGTCGCCGCAGGCGGCCTCCGACGAGGGCCACCGCCTCGCCGGTGCCGAGCGGCCCTGAGCCGACCCCGGACAGGAAGGCCTAGGCCTTGCTGTCCGGGGGTTGAGGTTGCAGGTCCCTCTACAGAGGGGCCTGGTGATGGACCCTGTGGTTCCTTCCACAGATCCAAAGGAACCCATCACCAT
>JAMYFF010000004.1 GCA_024128875.1 Salinilacustrithrix flava | reverse complement strand
CCGCAAGCCCTCCGAGATCCTCGACACCCACCGCCGCCGCCAAGCAGCATGACCATCAACCACAGGGCCCATCTGTCACCTCGAACCCCGGCCTGGAAGGCCTAGTGGGTTGATGGATGAGCTCGATCTCGAGGACCGGCTGCTGTGGCCGGAGCAGGTCGCCGAGGTGCTCGGCGTCCCGATCGGCACGTTGGCCAACTGGCGGTACCAGCGACGAGGCCCAGCTTTCGTGAAGGTCGGCCGCCACGTCCGCTACCGACGGCATGACGTCGACGCCTGGATCGACCGCCATGTCGTCGGAGGCCATCGGTAACCTCGACCCATCGGCGCTCGGCGACTGCGCCGGAGTGAAGGTCGCCCTCCAGCCACGATGCCCGACCACGAGGTCGGGCCCTGCGTGGAGGACCACGTGTCGTCGATCGAGCGCACACCCAACGGCCGCTGGCGAGCCCGCTACCGGGACCTGTCCGGGCGGTCACGAAGCAAGACCTTCGACCGCAAGGTCGACGCCAGCCAGTACCTCGAGCGCATCGGCGCCGACATGCAGCGAGGCGAGTGGGCCGACCCTCAGCTGCAGAAGTCGATCGTCGCCACCTGGGCCGAGTCCTGGTACGCCACGACCGCCCCCCTCAAGCCATCGACCCGGCACGGGTACCGCAAGGCACTGAACCGGCGAGTGCTCCCCCGGTGGGGCGAACGACCACTCGGATCGATCGACCGGGCCGAGGTCCGCGAGTGGGTAGCGGAGCTCACCGACGAGGGCCTCTCCCCTGCTCGCATCCGTAACGTCGTGTCGGTCCTGGCCCAGGTTCTCGACCTCGCTCGTGACGCTCGGGCGATGCGAGACAACCCTGTGCGAGGCGTGCGGCTACCGAGGACCAGCCGTGTGGAGCCCAACTTTCTCGACGCCAGCCAGGTCGCCCGGGTCGCCGACGCCATCCGGTCCGACTACCGGTTCTTCGTCCTGCTCGCCGCCTACTGCGGACTACGCCCCGGCGAGATGTGCGGACTCCGCGTCCGCCGGCTCGAAACGGCCCGCCGGAGGGTCCACGTCGCTGAGACGCTCCAGCCGATCTCGGGCGAGCTGATCAGCGGCCCGCCGAAGTCCTACGAGATCCGCACCGTGCCAGTCCCGCAGTTCGTCATGGAGGAAGGCGCCGCCCACTTGAGGATGCGCGCCGAGCAGCTCGGCCGGCCACTCGAACCTGACGACTGGGTCTTCGGCAACCAGCAGGACGCCTCCGAGGGCCTCAACCGCGACAGCTTCCGCAAGTGGGTCATGGTGCCGGCGCTCGAAGATGCTGGCCTGTCTCCAAAGGTCCGCACTCACGACCTCCGCCACACGTGCGCATCGCTGCTCATCAGCCTCGGCGCCCACCCGAAGGCGATCCAGGAGCGGCTCGGGCACAGCGACATCGGCGTGACCCTGAACCTCTACGGCCACCTGTTCCCCTCGCTCGAGGAGCAGCTCACCGACGCCCTCGATGACCTCGGCCGAGGAGCCGGGCAGCCGGATCCGGACAGAGACGACGAGTGAATTTCGCGATACGATAATGCGCTACGAGATCCACCACACCGCCCGGAAGCACGGGATCGACGATGACGACCTCCTCCACGCCATCGAGCACGCACTGGTCATCGCCCGTCTCGACGAGCAACGCCTCCTCCACCTCGGCCCGGATGAGGCCGGCAACATGCTCGAAGTCGTCACGCTTGCCATCGACGACGAGATCGACCTCGTGATCCACGCCATGAGAATGCGCCCGAAGTACCGAACCCAGCTCCGAGGTCTCGGAGAGCCCAATGCCTGAGAAGAAGACCTACGGCGCCACCAGGGATGGCAAGCCGATCACCGACGAGCTCATCGAGGAGTACGTCGCTGAGGCCGAGCGTGGCTACGACCTCGACAAGCTCAGGGTCGTTCGAGGAAGGCCTCCGATGGGTTCGGCGCCAGCGAAATCGTTCCCGGTGCGTCTCGATCCCGACCTGCGGACTGCGCTCGACGAGCGCGCCGAACACGATGGTCGGCCCGCCTCGGAGGTCGTCCGTGAAGCTCTGCGGCAGTACCTCGACGCCGGCTGAGGTGCCCACGATGCGGACAGACATGCCATGAGCCGGCTCCACATACCTGGGGTACCAGAGGCGAAGGCGGAGGCAATCGCGGAAGCGATGCAGCGGCCAGAGGGAACGATCACCTTCATCGGGACGTATCCCGACCTGCTGGTCGACGATGGTCGTTCAGGCCTTCTGCTCGAGATCGTCATCGGCAGAATCGTGTTCCGCCTGGTTCGCGACGGTGATCTCACGCTGCGATTCGTGCACGCAACCCCCGGCAAAGGAACCCACGAAGCTGCGCTTTCCCTCGCAGAGCTCGGTGAGCAGGAGGAGCACGGACGCTTCTTCTTCGCTCTCGTGTGGTCTCCGACAACTACACGGCTGCATCTCGGAGCTGCAGGTGGTGAGCATCTGCTCCAAGGGTCGGGTGTCCCGGCGTCGTACGCGCTCCAGGTGGCTAGTGACGGCAGCGTCGTGGAGGTCGGTGGGCCTGGAGTCGAAGTGATGGGAGCAAGGATGTATCGCGCTGGCACCGAGACTTCTTCACCGTCGGCGATCGACACATGGAGCGACACGCGATCGGCCGCCGACACCCTGCTCGACGGTGAGTCAACGGCCGGCTACCTACTTGAGGTCGTCGCAGCAAACGCGGTGCTCGGGATGCTTGTGACGGGCTTCGAGACCTACACGTCGGGCCGATTCGTTGAGTTGGACGACGAAGGGGTTCCGCTCGACTTCGGCAGCGTCGCCGCAGCCTTCCTCTCGGCAGAGGAACGCAGCCGGATGAAGGCGGGTAATCGAACGGCGCTCGAGGAGGACGCCATTCGTAGACGGATCAGCCGCTCGGCCGCGCTGGCGGACCGGATCAACTTCCAGAACTACGCCAACGCGAAGAAGGCGTTCAACCGCGGGTATGGCCTCCGATTCGGCGATCTAACCAACACCACATCCCAGCGCCTTGAGCGAGTGCAGAGATTGATCAAGTATCGCCACCGAGTCGCGCATGTCTCGCCGCTACTCGGGCTGCTCAACGGACCGGAGTGCCCTCCTGAGGAACCCTTCTTCGCCAACCGCGACACGATGAGGGAGGCCACCCGGGAGTTCGATCTCTTCATCCGAGATCTGCACGACTCCACGCTTGGCCTCCGGCCCGCTCAGTAGTGCAGCCCATCCGAAGCTGGCCTTCTGCGACACGAGGGCGACACAAAGAGCCCAGAATCACTGTGAAACGGCGTGATCCGGCGTGATCAGAAAATCGCTGCTGACCTGGGCAAACACCCTCTGACCAGCGGCGACGGAATCACTCCTTAGAGCATTCGATTCCCCCCAGCTCCAAGAGCGCTCAATCCGAACCGGCTTGAGCGCTGTTGGAGCTGCCCGATCCCTTGTCGTATCGGGCCAAGAGCCGCGCCCGGAACAGACCGGGGCTGTTGCGCCTGCGCAACGCCATACGCACAGAACGGCGCGTAGTCAAGCGGTCGAGTTGCCCTCACCACCGACCACCCGGTCCTGCCACTGGCTCGGCAGGCGTTCCGGCGGCCAGCCCCCGGCGACAGACGTCACCATGGCCCTGCGGAGAGCGCGCGGTAGCGTCGACAACCCTGCACGCGACCCCCTGGAGCCGCACCCCCATGCGCCCACGCACGATCGCCCTGGCCCTCCTGGCCGCCGTCACCTTCCTCGCCGGATGCGGTGACGACACCGACAGCGAGGAGCGAGCCGACCAGGAGCCGACGGACACGACCGCCGACGCCGCCGACGACAACGACGGTGCATCGGGTGAGGCCGGATCGCTCGGCGACGACGTCGCCGCCGTGGTGGACGGCGAGGAGATCGCCGCCGCGAGCATCGAGAGCCACGTCGAGGACTTCGCCGCCAACCCCCAGCTCGCCGAGCAGTTCCAGGGCGAGGAGGGTGACGCAGCCCGAGCGCAGCTCGGCGCCCAGATCCTGTCGAGTGCCATCCAGTCCTCGATCCTGGTCTCGGGCGCCGAGGACCTCGATGCCCCGGTGACCGAGGAGGACGTGGACGCGGCACGGGCCCAGGTCGAGGAGCAGGCAGGCGGGCCGGAGGGTCTGGCGGCGGCGATGGAGCAGCAGGGACTGTCCGAGGACCTGCTCCAGCTGGAGCTCCGTGGCGTCGCTGCCGTCGAGAACATCACCGACGCCCTCGACGAGGCGGCCGGCGACGACGGCTCGGCCGACGATACCCCCAGCGAGGGCGAGGAGGGCACCGAGCTGACGCCCTCGGAGCAGCGCGTCCAGGAGCACCTGATGGAGCTGGCGACCGCTGCGGACATCCGCGTGCACCCGGACTTCGGTCGGTGGGATGCCCAGACCGGTCAGGTCCTACCCCCCGGCGTCTGACACAGGCCGATCAGCTCGGTGTCGGCGACGGCGGGCGCAGCTCGGCCAGGTCGAAGTCCACCGGCAGCTCGACGCCGTCGCTGCACCGCTCGAGCTGGTACCGGCCGTCGCGCTCACCGCAGACCCGGTAGCCGGGGACCCAGGTGCCGTCGAAGCGCGTGCGCACCTCGACGGGGTTGCCAGGCACCAGCTGCTCTGCCGCTGCTCGCGTTCCGTGCGCCATGACGGGTCCCCCTGCTCGGTTCGAACTATGTGTCGATCACGTTACGGACGTGGACGGGGCACGTCAACGGGCGCACGGCCAACGGCCTGTGAACAGCGGATGGCACCATCCTGACCTCCTGGCGGTCCGCAGCCACGTGCTGTTGCGATCACGTTGCGGTGCGCCCCTGCCGGCCACGGGTCGGTTCCGCCCCGCTCGGCACGCACCCCTAGCCTCGTCCCATGCGGGAGCGAGCGCGCCGGGTGGCGACCAGGGCCGTCCGATCGGCCGTCGGGTTCGCAGCCGAACGGGTGGCGTCGAGCGACCGCCTCATGGACCTCGTCTACGACCTGATGAACGAGACCAACTTCGGCGGGCTCGCCGAGCACGAGGAGATGCTCAGCGACTCGGTCCGGGTCGAGGCGTACCACCGGGCGATCGCACGCAACGTCGCCGCCGGTGACGTGGTCGTCGACCTCGGCAGCGGCACCGGGCTGCTCGCCTTCCTGGCCAGCCGGGCCGGGGCCGGCAAGGTGTACGCCGTCGAGCACGGGGACGTGATCGAGGTGGCCCGGGAGCTCGCCCGCCACAACGGGTTCACCAACATCGAGTTCGTCCAGGCCAACAGCCGGGAGTTCTCGCCCCCCGAGCCGATCGACCTCGTGCTCCACGAGCAGATGGGCGATGAGCTCTTCAACGAGAACATGGTCCAGAACGTGCTCGACCTGCGCGACCGGGTCCTGCGCCCCGGCGGCCGCATCCTCCCCGCGCGGTTCCGGCTCTTCGTCGAACCGATCTCGATGCACGAGGCCATGCGGGTCCGCCGCTTCTGGAACATCGAGCTGCCGGAGGGCATCGACCTCTCGGCGATGGAGCGATCGCCGATCGCCGCCCGGTTCGACACCGGCCGCAACGAACAGCTCTGGGTCCGCCCCGGCTCCGTCGCCAGGACCATCGGCACACCGCAGCCCGTCCTCGAGCTCGACCTCCAGACCCTGGACGGCCTCGACTCGCTGCCGACCCAGCACGTCGTCGAGCGCACGGCCGACGCCGACGCCATCGTCGACGGCGCGTGCGTCTGGTTCGAGGCGATCTTCGACGACGAGGTGACCCTGACGACCTCCCCCCTGGCGACGAACACCAGCTGGGGGAACCGCATGTTCCGCCTCGATCGCGAGATCGCTGCAGGTGAGGCGCTGCGCCTCTCGGTGGACCTCGGCCGGCTCGTCGACGCGTCCACCTGGAGCGTCACCGCCGCCTGAGGGGACGACGTCAGCCCCACTCGCCCGAGGCGATGGCACGCGCCTCCCGGGCGACCCGGCGGGCCTCGCCCAGCGGGACCGGGGTGCGGGAGGCGGGGGTCGATGCGAGCAGCACGACCTCCCGGGCATCGTCGGCGTCGGTCCGCCAGCCGGCATGGGCCACCACCGGCTTCGCATCGTCCCGCGTCCGCACGAGGTGGCCGACCACCTCGTCCCCCAGCACCACCGGCGCCGACGATCCCCGTCGCCGTGCCGGTTGCGCCGGCTGGGTCGCGCGCAGGACGCGGTGGGTCACGCCGACCGTCGGGACGCCGAGCACGGCCCCGAGGTGGATGGCCAGGCCCGCTCGTCGGGGGTGGTCGACGCCCGTGGCGTCCACCAGCAAGACATCAGGCGGCGTGGCCAGCGCGCCGACCGCACGCTCGAGGATCGGGCCTTCCCGCTCGGCGAGCAGCCCGGCTCGGTACGGCGCAGGGACGGTGTCGCGCACGACGACCTGCTCGGCGGTGTCCCGCGCCACGCGCGGGCCCCGTGCATGGGACCGACCCCGGAGCGCCTCCCCCTCGTCCCGGATCCGCTCCGTCGGATGCCACGTCACGGCGGCAGCCCAGGCGCGGTCGCCCGGGTGCCCGGGGCCGGCTTCGCCTCGCGCGAACGCCACGAAGCAACCGCCCAGCAGCATCTCGCCCGACACGACGACGCGGTCCTGCGCACGGGCGAGGTCAGCCCGCTGCGCCAGCTGGTGCTGCAGCGCGCGCAGCTCGGCGTCATCGATGGGCCACCCGAGCACCGCCCCGCCCGATCCAGACCGCGGCGTGGTCGCGGACATGGCCTGCGATCAGTCCTCGGCGGGCGACGGCGAGGCGACCGCGCGCAGGAGCTCACCGATCGCGTGGTCCCGCTCCAGGGGATGCCGCAGCGGGAGGTCGGTGTTCACGACGTAGTGGTTCCGTCGCCCCACCCGGGTGCGGGTGACGTAGCCGCCCTCCACGAGGTCGGTCACGATCCCCTGCGCAGCCCGCTCGCCGATGCCGACCTGGTCGGCGATCTCGCTGATCCGCACCTCGGTGTTGGTGGCGATGCACACGAGCACGTGGCCGTGGTTCGTCAGGAACGTCCACGACGCCGTCTCGGTGGCCACGGGGCCATCGTAGCCCCGACACCGGTCACGCGAATCCGGTACCAGGATGCCGGCATCGCTTGACCGGCATCCCCGCTGGCCGTCAACATGCGCAGCATGATTCCGGCATCGATCTGCGCCCGTCCGAGCTCGATGTGACCGTGCTCGACGGCAAGCGCATCCTCGTCACGGGCATCGCGAACGCAGGCAGCATCGCCCATGCCACGGCCGCCCGGGCCCACGAGCTCGGCGCCACCGTGGTGACCACCGCCATGCCGCGCGACCTCGAGGGTGCTCGGGACGCAGCGGCCGGCATCGACGCCGACGTGGCCGTGCTGGCGATGGACGCCACCTCCCCTGCCGACCTCGACGCCGTCGCGACCTGGGTGCGTGACGAGCTCGGGGGGCTCGACGGCGCCCTCCACGCCATCGCGTTCGCGCCCAAGGCGGCGCTCGGATCGGTCACCGGGGTGCCGGCGGAGGCGGTCGAGCTGGCGTTCCGGACCAGCGTGCACACCTACGTCGGGCTCGGCCAGCTGCTCGCCGACGCGGCCCCGCCGACCGGGGCCAGCCTGGTCGGGCTCGACTTCGACGCCTCCCGCGCCTGGCCGACCTACAACTGGATGGGCGTGTGCAAGAGCGCGCTGGAGGGCGCGAACCGCTACCTGGCACGAGAGCTCGGCCCTCGGCGCGTGCGGTCGAACCTCGTCGCCGCCGGACCGCTCGAGACCCGTGCGGCCTCGGCGATCCCGGGCTTCGAGCTGCTCCTCGACTCCTGGGAGCAGCGGGCGCCGCTGGGGTGGGACCCCCACGACGCCGGGCCGGTGGCCGATGCGATCTGCTTCCTGCTGTCGGACCTGGCCCGCGCCATCACCGGCGAGATCCTCCAGGTCGACGGGGGCCACCACGCCATGGCCTGACGCCGCTGTGGCGGCTGCGACACCGGGGTGGTGCAGCAGACCGGCGCCGAGGGCCTAGCCTCGGAGGAGACCGGCCCCGTGCAGGAGATCGCTGCGACAGGATTCACTGCACTGCAATGCGGGGCAGGTTGTGTCCACCGACGTACGCGGGCATCGTGGCAACACGATTCCGGACAGGAGGAACTGATGCACGTGCTCACGACCGCCAAGACGCTCGGCCTCGAGGCTGACGACCGTGGTGGCCTCCCCGGCACCATCGAGGAGAGCCTCGTCCTCGCTGCGCTGGAGGAGCTCGCATCGGTCCACGCCGACCACGCCGATCTGTTCATCCTCGCCTCCGACCGCGTGCGCAGCTCCCGCTCCGCCGGGCTCGAGGTGCTCGAGGCCAACAGCGTCTTCGGCCGCTACCGCGACAGCAACGAGATCCAGCTGCGCTACCGCGGCGAGATGAAGGAGGTCTTCGACGACCTGCTCATCGACCTCGCCCTCCGGGGTGTCGACATGAACGACTCCGAGGACGACACCACCGAGGTCTCCTCGCCGTCCTGACCACCCGCTGAGGGCTCGAACCTGAACGACCGACCGATCCCCCGCCCCCCGTGGCGGGGGATCGTCGCGTCCGGCGCGCGACGAGCACGGATCGCGGGGATGTGGTTCAGTGGCGTCGGGCCGGTGGAGGGGACGCCATCGGACCGTCAAGCGGGGGCCGCTCCGGTGCCCCGGACGAACCGCAGCCCATGGGGGGACGCATGGCAAGGATCACCGTGACCGTCGACGGGACGGACTACACCGACGACGTCGAGCCGCGCACGCTGCTCGTGCACCACCTGCGCGAGGCGCTCGGGCTCACCGGCACCAACGTGGGGTGCGACACCTCCAACTGCGGGGCCTGCACCGTGCACGTCGACGGCCAGTCCGTGAAGTCGTGCACCATGCTGGCGATCCAGGCCGACGGACGGGAGGTGCTGACCATCCAGGGCCTGGCCGACACCTGGGACGGAGAGGGGTCGCTGCACCCGCTCCAGCAGGCGTTCCACGAGGCCCACGCGCTCCAGTGCGGCTACTGCACCCCCGGCATGATCATGGCCAGCCTCGACCTGCTCGCCGAGAACCCCGATCCGAGCGACGACGAGGTCCGCCACGGCCTGGAGGGCAACCTCTGCCGCTGCACCGGCTACCAGAACATCGTGAAGGCGGTCCGGGCCGCCGCCGTGCAGATCCGCCAAGGGTCGACCAAGAGCCAGGAGGTGCCGGCATGACCGTCATCGACGACCGCCCGGCCGACGTCGGCGGCGTGGGCACCGCGCCGTGGCGCAAGGAGGACGCCCACCTCGTCACCGGTCAGACGACCTGGACCGACAACCTCGCCCCGGTGGGCACGCTGCACATGGCCTTCGTGCGCGCCACGATGGCGCACGCCCGCATCGGTTCGATCGACACCTCCGAGGCCGCCGGCATGCCGAACGTGGTGGGCGTGTTCACCGGCGCCGACTTCGCCGAGGAGTGCCCGACCCTGCCCTGCGCGTGGCCGGTGACCCCGGACATGGTGCACCCCGCCCACCCACCCATCGCCGTCGGCAAGGTCCGCTTCGCCGGTGACCCGGTGGCCGTCGTGGTGGCCCGGGACCGAGCCAGCGCGGTCGATGCCGCCGAGACGGTGCTCGTGGACTACGAGCCGCTGCCGGCCGTGGTCGACATGGAGCAGTCCCTCACCGACGAGGTCGTGCTCCACGAGGACGAGGGCACGAACAAGGCGTTCTTCTTCTCGATGCCCACGGGCGCCGACATCGACGAGACCTTCGCCGGGGCCGACGTGGTCGTGAAGCGCCGGTTCATCCAGCAGCGCCTGCTGCCGACGCCGATCGAGCCCCGTGCGGTCCTGTGCATCCCCCAGGCGGCCTCGGGCGACTTCACCATCTACTCGGCCACCCAGATCCCCCACATCCTGCGCACGATGCTCGCGGTCGTCACGGGCATGCCCGA
Organism: Salinilacustrithrix flava; assembly: GCA_024128875.1. Taxonomy (GTDB): domain Bacteria; phylum Actinomycetota; class Acidimicrobiia; order Acidimicrobiales; family Salinilacustritrichaceae; genus Salinilacustrithrix; species Salinilacustrithrix flava. The sequence goes on along the minus strand of JAMYFF010000004.1, from coordinate 283,102 downwards.
GCACAAGATCCGGGTCATCGCCCCCGACGTGGGCGGTGGCTTCGGCGCCAAGCTGCAGGTCACCGGCGAGGAGGTCATCGCCCTGCTGGTCGCCAAGCGCCTCGGCCGCCCGGTGAAGTGGACCGAGACCCGGTCCGAGACGAACCTGACGATGCACCACGGTCGCGGCCAGATCCAGGACATCGAGATCGCCGCCACCAAGGACGGCAAGCTGCTCGGGCTGAAGGTCGACCTGCTGGCCGACATGGGCGCCTACCTGATGCTGGTCACGCCCGGCGTGCCCATCCTCGGGGCCTTCATGTACCCGGCGATCTACAAGATGGACGCGTACCGCTTCAACTGCACCGGCGTGTTCACGACCAAGACGCCCACCGACGCCTACCGGGGCGCCGGACGGCCGGAGGCGACCTTCGCCATCGAGCGGATCATGGACGAGCTCGCGGACGAGCTCGACATGGACCCGATGGAGCTCCGGAAGCTGAACTGGATCACCCACGAGGAGTTCCCCTACGAGATGGTCGCCGGGCTCACCTACGACTCGGGCAACTACGAGGCGGCCACGGCCCGGGCGATGGAGCTGTTCGACTACGAGGGCCTGCGGGCCGAGCAGGCGCAGCGTCGAGCCGACGGTGACCGGATCCAGCTCGGCATCGGCATCTCCACCTTCACCGAGATGTGCGGCCTCGCCCCCTCCCGGGTGCTGGGCCAGCTCGACTACGGCGCGGGCGGATGGGAGGCGGCAACCGTCCGGATGCTGCCGTCGGGCAAGGTCCAGGTCGTCACCGGCTCCTCGCCCCACGGCCAGGGCCACGAGACGACGCTCAGCCAGATCACGTCATCCGCCCTCGGCGTGCCCTTCGACGACATCGAGGTGCTCCACGGCGACACCCAGGTCTCCCCGATGGGCCTCGACACCTACGGCTCCCGGTCGCTGGTGGTGGGCGGCATCGCCCTCCAGAAGGCAGCCGGGAAGGTCGTCGACAAGGCCCGGAAGCTGGCCGCCCACCTGCTCGAGGCCTCCGAGGACGACATCGAGTTCGCCGACGGCACCTTCTCGGTGAAGGGCTCGCCCGATGCGTCCAAGTCGATCCAGGAGCTGGCGCTGGCCATCTTCGCGGCGCACGACTACCCCGAGGACATGGAGCCGGACCTCACCGGGCACGCCATCTTCGACCCGGAGAACTTCTCCTATCCCCACGGCACCCACCTCTGCGCCGTGGAGATCGACACCGAGACGGGCCACACGTCCATCCGCACCTACGTCGCCGTGGACGACGTGGGCAAGGTCATCAACCCCCAGATCGTGGAGGGGCAGGTCCACGGCGGCATCGCCCAGGGGATCGCCCAGGCGCTCTACGAGGGCGTCGTCTACGACGACGACGGCAACCTGGTCACCGGCACCCTGGTGGACTACCTGGTGCCGGCCGCGCCCGACCTGCCCTCGTTCACGACCGATCGCACCGAGACGCCGGCGGCCAACGAGCTCGGCGTCAAGGGGGTCGGCGAGGCCGGCACCATCGCCTCGACGCCGGCGGTGGTCAACGCCGTCGTCGATGCGCTGCGCCCGTACGGCGTCCACGACGTGGAGATGCCCTGCACGCCCGAGCGCGTCTGGCGAGCGATCCAGTCCGGACAGAAGGGTGGTGCGCAGTGATCCCCGCATCGTTCGACTACGTGGCCCCGACCTCGGTCGACGAGGTCGTCTCGACCCTCGCCGAGCACGGCGACGACGCCAAGGTGCTCGCCGGCGGACACAGCCTGCTGCCCCTGATGAAGCTGCGCTTCGCCGTGCCGGCGATGGTGGTCGACATCGGCCGGGTCGAGGAGCTGCGCGGCGTCCGCGACGCCGGTGACCACCTGGCCATCGGGGCGGGCACCACGCACCACGAGATCGTGCACGACCCGCTCGTCCGCCAGCACTGCGGCCTGCTGGCCGAGGCCACGTCCATGGTCGGCGACGCCCAGGTGCGGCACCGGGGCACCATCGGCGGGGCCACCGCCCACGGCGACTCGGCCGGTGACCTGCCGGCCGTCGTGTCGGCGCTGGAAGGCACCTTCGTGGCCCAGGGCCCCGGCGGACGCCGGGAGATCGCGGCTGCGGACTTCTTCCAGGGCTACCTGGAGACCGCCCTGGCAGCCGACGAGGTCCTGGTCGAGGTCCGGATCCCCAAGCACGACGGCTGGGGCTTCGCCTACGAGAAGTTCAACCGCGTCGCCCAGGCGTGGGCCATCGTCGGCGTGGCCGCGCTGGTCCGCCGGGAGAACGGGTCGGTCGCCGAAGCCCGGATCGGGCTCACCAACATGGGCGCGGTGCCGGTGCGAGCGACGGCCAGCGAGGAGGCGCTCGCCGGCGCCGACCGCACCGAGGACGCCATCCGGGCGGCGTGCCAGCACGCCGCCGACGGCACCAGCCCGCCGGCCGACCTTTCGGCCCAGCCCGACTACCGCCAGCACCTGGCGCGGGTGCTGTCGGCTCGAGCCGTGGCCCGAGCCACCGGTTGAGCCCGGCGCCGACCGGGCTGCTGCCCGCGGGCGTGGAGACGCCGGCCGATCTGCGCGATCGGCTGGCGGATCTGCGCTACCTCGCCGACGACGGCCTGGCCATCGCCGCCTTCCTGGCGCTGCGCCTCTCGCGACCGCTGTTCCTCGAAGGGGATCCCGGGGTCGGCAAGACGGAGGTGGCCAAGACCCTGGCAGCCCTGCTCGACGCGCCCCTGCTGCGCCTCCAGTGCTACGAGGGGATCGACTCGGCCGAGGCGCTCTACGACTGGGACTTCCCCCGCCAGCTCCTGCACCTGCGGGCCACCGAGCACGCCGACGTGGACGCCGACGAGGTGATGCGGGCGGTGTACGGCGAGGACTTCCTCCTCGCCCGTCCGCTCCTCGCCGCCCTGCGCACCAGCCCGTCGGTGCTGCTGATCGACGAGGTCGACCGGGCCGACGACGAGTTCGAGGCGTTCCTGCTCGAGGTGCTGTCCGACTGGTCGGTCACCATCCCCGAGCTCGGCACCATCACCGCCGAGCACCCGCCGGTGGTGGTCATCACCTCGAACCGCACCCGCGAGGTGCACGATGCCCTGAAGCGCCGGTGCTACTACCACTGGCTCGACCACCCCGACCTCGCACGCGAGACCGCCATCGTCCGGGCCCGGGTGCCCGATGCGGCGGGCCGGCTCGTGGAGCAGGTCGCCCGGCTCACCCAGGCGCTGCGGGGCGCCGACCTGCACAAGCCCCCGGGGGTGGCCGAGACCATCGACTGGACCGAGGCGCTGGTCGCGCTCGGCGCGACGACGCTCGACGCCGAGCTGGCCACCCAGACGCTCGGCGCGGTGCTGAAGTACCGGGAGGACCAGGAGCGGGCCAGGTCGCTGGACATCGGGGTGATGGTCCAGCGGGCCGTCGCCGGGGCGTGATCGCCGGGACCGGCCCCGCCGATGCGATCGACACGATCGTCGGCTTCGCCCGGACCCTGCGCGCCGCCGGTGTGCCCGCCACACCCGGGCGGGTGCAGTCGCTCATCGACGCCCTGGCCGTGCTCGACCCCACCCACCGCGCCCACCTGTACTGGGCCGGCCGCGCCAGCCTGTGCGGGAGCCACGACGACGTCGAGCGCTACGACCGCGCCTTCGAGGCGTACTTCGGGGGCGAGGCGCCCCACGAGCGCCTGCGGGCGATCGCGCCACCCCGGACCAGCTCCCTGCGCCCCTCCCTCGCCGATGCGCTGCCACCCGACGGTGCCGAGGACGACGCCAGCGTCCCGGTCGCCGTCCCCGACGCCTCGGCCGCGGAGCAGCTCCGCCACCGGGACTTCGCCGCCATGGGCGACGCCGAGCGGGCGATGGTCGACCTGCTGCTGGACCGCCTGCGCCTCCCCGGCGAGCTGCGGCGCACCCGTCGACACCGGCCGGGGGGCACGCGCGACCTCGACCGGCGCCGGATCCTGCGCAGCGTCCTGCGCCAGGGCGGTGAACCCGGTCGGCTCCACCGCCGGGAGCGGCGGCACCGGCCTCGCCGGGTCGTGCTCGTGGTCGACGTCAGCGGCTCCATGTCGGCCTACGCCACGGCCCTGCTCCGCTTCGCGCACGCCGCGTCGGCGCGCGGGGTCACGCCGACGGAGGTCTTCACCCTCGGCACCCGCCTCACCCGGGTCACCACCGAGCTGGCCCATCGCGACCCCGACACCGCGATGGCCGCCGTCAGCCGGGCCGTGCCGGACTGGAGCGGCGGCACCCGCCTCGGGCCGCTCCTGAAGGAGCTGCTGGACCGATGGGGCCAGCGCGGCCTCGTCCGGGGGGCCGTGGTCGTCGTGCTCTCCGACGGGTGGGAGCGCGGCGACATCGCCCTCCTGGAGCAGCAGATGGGGCGCATGGCACGGCTGGCCCACCGGGTGGTGTGGGCCAACCCGCGCAAGGCCCGGGAGGGCTTCGAGCCCACCGCAGCCGGGCTGGCGGCCTCGCTCCCCCACGTCGACGACTTCGTGTCCGGGCACAGCATCGCCGCACTCGAGGAGCTGGCCGACGTCGTGCTCGGGCTCCGGCGGGCGCCGGTGGGAACGAACCGCGGGTCCGGCGGTGTTGACCCCTACCGTGCCCGTGGTGTCGAGCCTCCCTGACCAGCCCTTCGGCACGCCTCGCCGCTGGGGCGTGTTCGTGGCCGGCGTCGCCTGCTTGCTCACGGGCATCTCGCTGGCCATCACCTCCGAGCTCGGGGTCGGCTCGTGGCAGGTCTTCGAGACGGGCCTGGTCGAGGCGACCGGTCTCGGCTTCGGCGTGGTCGTGCTCGGTGAGGCGCTGGCCGCGCTGGCCCTGGCGTGGTTCTGGCTGGGCGAGCGCCCGTGGATCGCGACGCTGGTGCTCGCGTTCGGCGGCGTCTTCATCGGCGCCCTCCTCGACGTCCTGTCCACCCCGGAGCTGCTCGCCGCCCGCATCGCCCTGCTCGGCGTCGGCGCCGCCCTCATCGCCGTCGGGGTGGCCTTCTACCTCGCCGCCGACCTCGGGCCGTCCGCCCAGGACGCCCTGTTCGTCGGGATCTACCGCCGCTACGAGGTCCGGCCCGCCGTCGTGCGGTTCGCCCTCGACGGCAGCCTGGTGGTCGGCGGGTTCCTCCTCGGCGGCCAGCTCGGGGCCGGGACGGTGGTGATGACCGTCATGGTGCCCGCCCTCATCGAGCCGGCGCTGCGCATCGGCCACCGGCTGGCCGACACCCCGGTGCCCGCCGCGCTGGCCCGGACCCCACGGATCGCCGAGCTCACCTGAACCGGGGGCGGCGGCGATCCGGTCGGGCCTCGCCGCCTGGCTAGCGTCGCCGGATGCCCGACGCCCTGCGCCTGCCGTTCGACGAGCCGGCGTCCTTCTTCGTCGTCGTCTTCCTGGCCATCCTCGTCGGGCCGATCCTGGCCCGGTGGGTCCGCCTGCCCGGCATCGTGGGGCTGGTCCTCGTCGGCGTGGCCATCGGGCCGGGCGGCGCCGGCCTCCTCCAGCGGGACGGCACCGTCGCCCTGTTCGGGGGTGCCGGGCTGCTCTACCTGATGTTCCTGGCCGGCCTCGACCTCGACCGGGAGAGCTTCGCCCGCGAGCGCGACGGCGCCCTGGTGTTCTCCATCGCCACCACCGTCCTGCCCCTGGTGATCACGACGCTGGCCGGCATGGCCCTCGGCCTCGAGTTCCTGGCCGCCGCGCTGCTGGCGTCCGCCTTCACGTCCCACACGCTCGTCACCTACCCCACCGTCCAGCGCTTCGGCCTGGCCGAGACCCGGGCCTCGGTGATCTCCCTCGGCGGGACCCTGGTCTCCACGATCGTGGCGCTGCTCGTGCTCGCCGTGGTCGCCGCCGCCCACAGCGGCACCCTCGGGCTGGTGTTCTGGGTCGGCTTCGTCGGCGGCATCGTCCTCTTCTTCGCTGCTGCGTTCACCGGCCTGCCCCGCCTGGCCCAGTGGTTCTTCACCGGCCTCGGCACCGACCGCACGGTTCGGTACTCCTTCACCCTCGCCCTCGCGTTCGGAGCCGCCCTCCTGGCCGAGGTCCTCGGCATCGAGCCGATCGTGGGGGCCTTCGTCGCCGGCCTGGCGCTCAACCGGTTCGTCCCCGGCGACGCGCTGCTCATGGAGCGCATCCAGTTCCTCGGCAGCAGCCTGCTCATCCCGATCTTCCTGGTGTCCACCGGCATGCTCATCGACCCCGTCGAGCTGGTGACGGACCCGGAGGGCCTCGTCCTCGGCGCGGTGCTCACCGTGGCCGCCGTCGGCTCGAAGATCCTGGCCGTGTACCCGATCCGCCTGGTGACCACCCTCAGCCGGGCCGAGGTCGGGCTGATGGTCGGCCTCACGACCGCGCAGGCTGCCGGCGCCCTCGCCGCCGCCATCGTCGCCCTCGACATCGGCCTGATCGGCGTCACCGAGGTCAACGCCGTGGTGCTGGTCATCCTGCTGACCTGCGTGCTGTCCGGTGCCCTCACCGAGCGCTTCGCCCAGTCCATCCCCCGCCCCGACCGCCAGATCCCCGAGGTCGGTGCCACCGTCGTGGTGCCGATCGCCGACAGCGGACGAGCCGAGCAGCTGGTCGAGATCGCGGCCGCCATCGCTCGCACGGACAGCGGTGTCGTCGTGCCCCTCACGGTCCTCAACTTCGACGCCGCGCCCGACGAGGTGGAGCAGCTCCGTGCCGAGATGACCGACGCGGTGGAGGCGGTCGCGCTCGGCGGCGGGGCCGACCTCCGGGCCATGGTGCGCATCGACGTCACGGCCAGCGCCGGGATGCTGCACACGGCGATCGAGACCGGCGCCAGCAGCATCCTGCTCGGCTGGAAGGGCTACGCCGCCCGCAGCAAGCACCACTTCGGCGAGGACACCGACGCGATCATCACCCTGTCCCCGGTGCCCGTGCTCGTCTGCCGCCCTGCCCACCTCGAGCCCGACCGCATCGTCCTCGACGTGATCGACCGGGACCTCAGCCCGGCGGCCCGGCCCACCACCCACCTCAGCGCCAGCGTCGGCCGGCGCCTGGCCAGGCACTACGGCGTCCCCTTCGTCGTGGTCACCGACCAGCACCCGAACCTGGTCGGCCAGGTCATCGGCCAGGAGGTCGAGCTGTTCACCGAGGAGCGCACGTCGCTGCAGTCGCTGCCCGACCACACCGGTGCCGGCGACATCGTCATCGGGGGTATGCCGGCCACGCGGGCGGGGCTGGACCGGCGGGCGTCCCAGCTCGCCCGGGCGCTCCCGGGTCGCACACTGCTCATGGTCTCGGGGCGCTGAGGTGCGGGTCGTGCCCGTCGACGACCCGGCCGACCCGCGCCTGGTCGAGCTGACCCAGCTGACCGACGCCGCGGCCCGGACCCGGATCGAGGCCGAGCACGGCTGCTTCGTCGCCGAGGGCATCTTGACCCTGGAGGCGGTGCTGGGCTCGAACCACCCGCTGCGCGCCGTGCTGGTCGCCGAACCCAAGCTCGACCGGGTCGCCGCCCTGCTCGGCGCCACCGACGTCGACGTCTTCGTCGGCCCTCCACCGCTGCTGCAGGGCGTCACCGGGTACCCGATCCACCGGGGGGTCATCGCCTCGGTCGGCCGGTTGCCCCTCCCCGACCCGGCCGTCCTGCTGGCCGGCGCCCGTCGCGTGCTCGTGATCGAGGCGGTCAACGACCACGAGAACCTCGGCTCCCTGTTCCGCAACGCGGCGGCGTTCGGGATCGACGCCGTGCTCCTGGATCCCCGGTGTGCGGACCCGCTCTACCGACGCTCCGTGCGGGTGTCGCTCGGCCACGTCCTCCACGTGCCCTGGACCCGCATCGGGCCGCTGCACGAGGCGTTGGACGACCTCGCCCGCGCCGGGCTCCGCACCTTCGCCCTCACCCCGTCCGGCGACCGCACCGTGCACGAGCTCGCCGGAGACCGGGGCGATCGCATCGCCTGGCTGGTCGGGGCCGAGGGCCCCGGGCTGGACGACGCCACCCTGGCGGCGGCGGACGCTCGGGTGCGCATCCCGATCGCACCGGGCGTGGACTCGCTCAACGTGGCCACCGCGGCCGCGGTGGCCCTGGCGCTCAGCTCGACGCTGGGCTGACGGGCGCCGCGGCCCGCAGCCGGGTGTTGGCGAGGACGAGCCCGCCGAGCGCCACGATCGCGCCGACCACGAACGCCGCCCGCTCGGTGCCGAACGCGGTGACCGCCAGGCCGAGCGCCGGTGCCCCCAGGCCCTGGGACAGGTCGAAGAACAGCGAGAAGGTGCCGACGGCGTGGCTGCGCTCCTCGGCCGGCGCCCCGTTGACGGCGAGGGTGAACAGGGCGGGGAACAGCAGCGACATGCCGATGGCGAGCAGCACCGTGCCGATCCAGATGCCGGTCACCGAACCGACGGCGGCAACCACCCCGACGCCGGCGGCGATCGACACGAGCGCGTAGGACGAGGTGCGCACCGGGCCGAGCCGGTCCGGGACGCGTGCGCCGACGATGCGCACGGCCAGGACGATCACGCCGTAGACGAGGAAGAACGGCCCGGCCTGGTCCGTGCCGACCTCGTCGACGTAGAGCGGCAGGAACGCGGCGAAGCCGGTGAACCCGAGGATGCCCATGAGCAGCACGGAGCCGGGCAGGATCGCGGCCGGGTGGAGCAGCCCCCGCCGCGGCGCTGGGTTCTCGGCCCGGCCCATCTCCCGGGGGATGAACCACGACAGCACGAACGCGATCGCGGCGCTGCCCCCGGCGAACAGCCAGGTCGAGGTCGGGCCCCAGCTCTTGTAGACGGCCTCGCCCACGGTGGGGCCGAAGGCCAGGCCGGAGTAGATGGCCACCGAGAACAGCGAGGCGGCTTCACCCCGTCGGTGGTCCGGTGCCAGGTCCTGGGCGGCGGTGGCGGCGCCGATGAAGAAGCACGCCTCGCCGAGACCGGCCACGAGGCGGAGCACCACGAGGAACCAGATCGCCGGGACCAGCCCGAGCGGGACCACGGCCACCGCCGCCAGCCCGGCGCCGACCATCGACATCGTGCGCCGCCCGACCACATCCCCGAGGCGACCGACCGTGGGCCGGATCAGGGCCGCCGACACGGCGAAGGCGCCGACCACGATGCCGACCTCCAGACCGCTGCCACCGAGCTCCTCCTCGACGTACAGGGGCAGCGTCGGCAGCAGCGCGGCGATGGACAGGAAGTAGCAGAGCCCGGCCGCGATGAGCAGCGCGAAGAGCGGCGTGAGCAGCCGCTCGTCGTCCGCGGCGGGACCGGCGGGCGCGTCGGAGGAAGGGGGCGCGGTCATGGCAGCGATCGAGGCGGTTCAGTTCGCGGCGATCCACTCGTCGATCAGGCGGCGGGCGATCGACAGGCGGGGCGGGATCGGCGGGAGCTCGTCGGTGGTGAACCAGTCGGCCTCGGCGATCTCGACGCCGTCGACATCGATGTCGCCCGACTCGTACTCGGCGTGGAAGCCGATCATGAGCGAGTGCGGGAACGGCCACGGCTGGGAGCCCTGGTAGGCGACGCGGCCGATCTGGATGCCGACCTCCTCCTCCACCTCCCGGGCCACGGCGTGCTCCAGCGTCTCCCCCGGCTCGACGAAGCCGGCGAGGCAGGAGAACATCGGCATCGGCCAGGCCGCGTTGCGAGCGAGGAGGGCGGCACCGTCAGGACGGGTGACGAGGGTGATCACCGCCGGCGCGAGGCGGGGGAAGGCCATCAGCCGGCAGTCCTCGCACCGCATCGCCCGCTCGCCGGGCACCATCTCCGTCGGTCCGCCGCAGCTCCCGCAGAAGCGGTGCGTGCGCCGCCACTGGACCAGCTGCACGGCCCGCCCGGCCACCAGCCACTCGGCCTCGGACACGTTGGCGTGGAGGGCCATGAGCGGGGTGAGCAGGACGTCGGGCTCGTCGTCGCCGTCCACGTCGACCGCCCAGCAGTCGCTGCCCCCGAGCTGGCCGAGGTACAGGTGCCCCTCGCCGAGCTCGTCGGGGTCGACCGTGTCCACCTCCGCGAGGTGCACCTGGTCACCGCGGACCGTGAACACCAGCGGGGCATCCGCCGAGGTTCCGGTGGGCGGATCCACGAGCGGGGTGAAGGGACGTTCAGCCAAGGGGAGCTCCTTCGACGGGTCGACGGCGTCCGGCGCGGATCACCACGATGATGCCTGAGAAGATCAGGAGTCCAGCGGGGATGGCCGCGAGCGGCGGTGTCTCACCGAACCACAGGGCGGCGATCACCGTGGCACCGACCACCTCGAAGAGGATGGCGACGGACACGGCGGTGGCGGTGATGGACCGCAGGACGGTGTTGACCAGGGTGTGGCCGAGGAGCTGGGGGCCCACGACCAGGGCGGCGATGGCGAGCCAGGTGGCGGTGCTGAACCCGGCGATGGGACGGCCCGACACGAGGCAGGCGAGGAGCAGGAGGGCCGACGCCACGCCGTAGCAGCCGGTGGTGTAGACGGCGGTGCCCACCGAGCGGCGCACCTCGGAGCCCACCGACACGTAGGCCGCCGCGAGTGCCCCACCGACCATGGCGAGCAGGTCGCCGAACAGCGCCCGGGGCGAGATCGACAGGTCCACGCCGGAGAGGACCAGGACCCCGACGAGGGCGACGCCGATCCCGATCCAGACCTCGCGGTGGACGTGCTCGCCCCGGGCGCGGGCGATGAGGGCGGCCCAGACCGGCTGGGTGGCCACCAGGGCGACCGATGAGGCCACGCTCGTGTAGGACAGCGAGGGCACCCACGTGGCGAAGTGGGCCGCCAGGAACACCCCCGACAGGGCGATGAGGCGGGCCTCGCGGCGGTCGGGCCGACGGGCGCGCCACGCCGGGATCGCCAGGACCGGGAGGGCGAGCGCGTTGCGCCACATGGCGATGGCGAGCGCCGGCGCGGCGGCGTAGCGGATGAGCGGACCGGAGGTGGAGACGGCGAGCACCGCGACGCCGAGCAGGGCCAGGTCGCCCCGGGGCGCGGGCGGGCGCGCCGTCTCCGGCGGCACGGGGGTGGGCAAGCGGCTCAGCGTCCGTCGCGGAAGCCGCGCTCCTCCCACCACGGGTAGAAGGGCGGCATGTCCTCGGTGACCGTGTCGGTGAAGGCAGCGGGCCGCTTCTCGAGGAAGGACATGACCCCCTCTCGGGCGTCTGCGCTCTTGCCGAGGTAGGCGATGCCGGGCGAGTCGACCTCGTGGGCGGCCATGGGGTGGGACTCCCCCAGCATGCGCCACAGCATCGCCCGGGTCATGGCCACGCTGACCGCCGAGGTGTTGTGGGCGATCTCCTCGGCGAGCTCCTGGGCGGCGCCGAGCAGCTCGTCGGGTTCGTGGATCGAGCGGACCAACCCGCCGGCCAGGGCCTCCTCGGGACCGAACACCCGGCCGGAGTAGCACCACTCCGCGGCCTGGGAGATGCCGACGAGGCGGGGCAGGAACCAGGAGGAGCAGGCCTCGGGGATGATGCCCCGGCGAGCGAAGACGAAGCCGAACTTCGACTGGGTCGACGCCAGGCGGATGTCCATCGGCAGCGTCATCGTGGCGCCGACGCCGACCGCCGGTCCGTTGATCGCGGCGATCACCGGCTTCGTGCACTCGAAGATGCGGAGGGTGACGAGGCCGCCCCCGTCGCGCTCCTCCATCTCGGACGGGGCGCTCCCGCCCGACTGGGCATCGGAGTCGAAGGTGTCGCCGCCCGCCGCCAGGTCGGCACCGGCGCAGAAGCCGCGGCCGGCACCGGTCACGATGACGGCGCGCACGGCGTCGTCGGCGTCGATCTCGTCGAAGGCCGCGATCATCTCCTGCATCATGCGGACGGTGAAGGCGTTGAGGCGGTCGGGCCGGTCGAGGGTGATGGTGGCCACGGCGCCGTCGACCTCGTAGGTGATCTCGTCGTAGGCGTCGGCGGGAGCAGTCTGATCGTCCATCGCTGCATCGTGGCACGCCGCGGCCCCGAGGGTGCCGGGCTTCCGTGGCTTCCGATCTCGCCGGGGGCGCCGGACATTCCGACAATCCGCCCTCAAGTCCGGCGGCCGGCGGCACGATGATCCAAGTGGCATCTTGACGGGGCGGTCGGCCAGACCCTCCCTCTCCCGCCTGTCCGGCCGTTCCGTCGGTGCCACTCCCTGCCGGGCCCGCCGCCCGGGCACATGCTCAGCGCAGCGCGTCGCCGAGCACCGAGACGGCGCTCAGCGCCGCCACGGCCAGCACCGCGGGCCGGGTCCGCCCCGCGTCGAGCCGGCGGGCACCCCACGACGACAGGGTGAAGCCGACGAGGATCGCCGGCACCGGCAGCAGGGACAGTCGCAGCTCCTCCACGCCGAAGCTGCCCGTGACCACGAGGGCGAGCAGGCTCATGAGGATGCCGGTCAGGAAGAAGCCGGCCAGCGTGCCGCGCAGCCGCCGACCCTGCTCGCCGGCGTAGAGCATGGCCATCGGCGGGCCACCGATCGAGGTCGCCGTGCCCATGAACCCCGAGAGCGCGCCCGCGCCGACGAGGGTCGTGCGGGTGGGGCGGACGGCGACGCCGGAGGCGGTGATCCCGACCGCGACCAGCACCAGCACCGCGAAGACCACCGCGAGGTCGTCGGCGGGGAGCACCGCGACGGTCGCAGCCGCGAGGATCGTGCCCGGGACCCGGCCGATCAGCGCGGTGCCCACCTCTCCCAGGTGCAGCCCTCGGCGGTCACGCACCACCATGAGCAGGACGAGGACGCCGGCGGACGCGATGGCCGGCCCTGGCACGAGCCGCTCGTCGGCGAGGGCGAAGACGGGTGCGGCGATGAGGTTGTGGCCGAACCCCACGCTGCCCTGGACGAAGGCACCGAGTGCCGCAGCGACCAGCACGGCGACCACCGCCACCGCGGTCATCGAGGGATCACGTCGGCGCCGACGCCTGGGACATCCAGGTGTCGAACAGCGCGGCGTAGCGCCCGCCCCGGGCGACGAGCTCGTCGTGGCTGCCGAGCTCGACCAGCTCGCCGTCGTGGATGACGGCGATGCGGTCGGCCCGCATGGCGGTGGCCAGCCGGTGGGCGATGATGATGGCGGTGCGCCCCTCGAGGACGGCATCGAGCGCCCGCTCGATGCGGGTCTCGGACTGCAGGTCCAGGTTCGACGTCGCCTCGTCGAGGACGAGCACCCGCGGCTGGGAGAGGAACGCCCGGGCGAGGGCGAGCAGCTGGCGCTCGCCGGAGGACAGCGAGGAGCCCCGCTCGTGGATGATCTGGTCGAGTCCCTCGGGCTGGCGCTCCACCAGGTCCCGCAGGCCGACGGCGTCGACGGCCTCCCACAGCTGGTCGTCGGTGGCCCCGGGGGCGGCGAAGGTCAGGTTGTCCTTGATCGAGCCGGCGAAGAGGAACGGCTCCTGGGGCACCACGCCGATCTGGGACCGCACCGAGTCCAGGGTGACGTCGCGCAGGTCGTGGCCGTCGATGCGGACGGTGCCCTCGACCGGGTCGTAGTAGCGGTTGACCAGCTTGGCCACGGTGGACTTGCCGGCCCCCGTCTCACCGACGAAGGCCACGGTCTCGCCGGCCCGGATGTGCAGGTCGAGGTCGCGCAGCACCGGCACGGCGGGGTCGTAGCCGAAGGTGACGTGCTCGAGGTCGATGGCCCCCTGCATGTCGGGCAGCGGGTGGGCGTCGGGCGCCTCGATGACCTCGGGCTCGGTGGCGAACAGGTCGGCCAGCTTGCGCACCGCGGAGCGGCCCTGCTGGTACGTGTTGTAGAGCTGCACGAGCTGCTGGATCGGTGCGAAGAACATCGTGAGGTAGAGGAAGAACGCGGCCAGCTCGCCGATCGACAGGCGGCCCTCGCTCACCAGCCAGCCGCCGAGGCCGAGCAGCATCGCCTGGGCCAGGTAGCCGAGCAGCTCGGTGGAGGGGCCGTAGACGGCGCCGATCACCGCGGTGCGGTCGTTGGCGTCGCGGTGGCGGCCGAGCACGTTGTCGTGGCCCACGACGTTGCGCTTGGCCCGGTTGGTCGCCGTGACCACGCGGATGCCTCCCAGGTTCTCCTGCAGGTCCGACATCACGTCCGCGATCCGCTCCCGCACGTCGAGGAAGGCGACGTCGGAGGCCTTGCGGAACCAGATGGTCAGCACGAGCATCACCGGCACCACGCCGAGGAACAGCACCGCCGCCAGGGTGGGGCTCACCACGAACAGGACCACCGCCACGATCGCCAGGGTGAGGCCCTGGACGAACATGTTGACCAGGCCCTCCTGGAACAGCGCGGTGAGGGCGTCGATGTCGCTGGTCATGCGGGTCATGAGCACGCCCGCCTTCTCGCCGGTGAAGAAGTTGAGCGACAGGCGCTGGAAGTGGGTGAAGATCCGGACGCGCAGCGACTCGAGCAGGGACTCCCCCACCCGACCGGTCCAGGCCACGCGAGCGGCCGACAGGAGGGTGCCGAGGACGACCGACGCGACGTAGAGCCCGGCGATGAGCAGGAGCATGTCGGTGTCCCGGGGCACGATGCCGCGGTCGATGGCCTCACCGGTGAGGAACGGGCCGGCGGAGACCATGGCGGTCTCGAGCACCACGAGCACGACGGCACCGATCATCGCCCAGCGGCGCTCGCCGACGAAGCGGCGCAGCGTGAACGGCCGGGAGTCCCAGTCGGACTGGGAGAACTCGACCTGGTCGACCTGGTGCTCGGGCTCGCCGTCGAGCAGCTCCTCGACGCGCTTCTGGAGCTCCTCGGGTACGCCGGCGAAGGGCAGGCCGGTGGCGCCGGGCTGGCCGAACGGCGAGCCGGCTGGTGGTCCGAAGCCGCCCATCAGCCCTCCACCTCGTGCTGCTGGGCGGTCTGCTCCGCAGCGCCGCGTGCCGACTGCTCGCTGGCGCTCCCGACGTCGGCTTCCTCGTCGATCAGATCGGCGGTGGCCAGGACCTCGCGGTAGTGCGGTTCGTGCACGAGCAGCTCCTGGTGGGTGCCCACGGCCAGGACCCTGCCGTGCTGGAGCAGGGCGACCCGATCGGCGAGGGCGATGGTGGACAGCCGGTGGGCGATCACGATCGTGGTGCGGTCGGCGGAGAGGTGCTCGAGCGCCTCGTGGATCTCGGCCTCGACCCGGACGTCGACGGCGCTGGTGGCGTCGTCGAGCACGAGCACGGCCGGGTTGGCCACGAGCGTGCGGGCGATGGCGATGCGCTGTCGCTGCCCGCCGGAGAGGGTGTAGCCCCGCTCGCCGATGACCGTGTCGTAGCCGTCTGCGAGCTCGCCGATGAAGTGGTGGGCGTTGGCGGCCTTCGCCGCGGCCACCACCTCGTCCCGGGTCGCATCGGGCCGGGCGTAGGCGATGTTGTCGTGGATGGAGGACGAGAACAGGAACGGCTCGTCGGTGACCATCCCCACGTGGTGGCGGATGGAGGCCATGGTCAGGTCGCGCACGTCGTGACCGTCGATCCGGACCGCCCCCTCGTCGACGTCGTAGAAGCGCAGCAGCAGGCGGGCGACCGTGGACTTGCCCGAGCCCGTTCCCCCGACCAGGGCCATGGTCTCCCCAGGCCGGACCTCGAGGTCGAAGTCCTCCAGCACGAGCTGGTCGTCCTCCCCGTAGCGGAAGGTGACGTGGTCGAAGGTGACCGCGCCGGCCGGGTCCACCAGGTCCTCCGCATCGGGGTCGTCGACGATCTCGGCCGGGGTGTCGAGGATCTCGAAGATGCGCCCGGCCGAGGCCGCCGCCCGCTGGCTCATGATCATGAAGAAGCCGAGCATGCGGAAGGGGGCCTGGAGCAGCAGGACGTAGGACGAGAAGGTGATGATCGTGCCCACCGTGACCTTCCCGTCGATGGCGAGGTAGCCGCCGTAGAGCAGCGTGAGGGCCATCCCGAGGCGGGGCAGGTTCTCCATCAGGGGCGCGTACCGGGCCCGGGAGTCGGTGACCTTCACCGCCGCCCACTTCAGGCGCCGGGCCTGGCGGGCGAGCTGCTGGATCTGGCGCTGCTCGCCGGCGAAGGCCTTCACGACCCGCACGCCGGTGACGTTCTCCTCGACCGTGGTGGCGACCTCGGCGAGGCGGCCCTGCACGACCCAGGAGAGCGGGAACATGATGTCGCGCAGCTTCACGCCGAAGACGTAGACGAGCGGCAGCGTCGAGATGGCCACGAGCGTCAGCAGCACGTGCTTGGTGAGCATGTAGGCGAAGGCGAGCACGAACGTCATCGACATCATCGCCATGAACGGGGCGAAGGCCAGCAGCATCTGCACGGCACGGATGTCGGAGTTGGCCCGGGACACCAGCTGGCCGGTCTGGACCTTGTCGTAGAAGCCGTGGCTCATGGTGGCCAGGTGCCGGAACATCAGCGAGCGCAGGTCGTACTCGATGCTGTAGGCGAACTTGTAGAGCCGGCTGCGGTAGCCGTAGGTGAAGAACGCCCGGGCCACGGACAGCACCAGCAGCAGGATCACCCAGGTGCGCACGTCGGTCTGGGCCCGGATGGCGTCGATGCCCTCGCCGACCACAGCCGGGATGGCCACGTTGGCGAGCAGGGCGATGAACGCCATGGCGAGCGCGATGCCGAACCGCTTCTTCTCGGCCCACACGACGGGCCACATGCGCCGGATCCAGCCCAGCTCGGTGTCGGGGTGGATGTGGCCCCGGGGCGGGTGGTACTCCGCCGCCGGCGGCAGGGGCTCGTAGCGGGTGGCCGGGGCGTCGACGTCGAGGCCGGGCGGCGGTGCCGGGACGGTCTGCTCGTCCTGGCCGGTGCGGTCCTCGGTGAGGCTCATGAGGTCACCATCGCTTCGTAGTGGCGGTGCATCGCCGTCTGGAGGAGGGCGAGGCCGTCCTCGGCACGAGCCCGCTCGTCGTCGTCGAGGTGCTCGAGCAGGCCGTCGAGGCCCTCGCTGAGCAGCTCGGTGGCCTCGGCGAGGCGCGCCCGGCCGGAGTCGGTGAGGAAGTGCAGGACCGAGCGGCGGTCGGTGGGGTGCTCCCGGCGCTCGACCCAGCCCTGCTCGACGAGGCCGTCGACCAGGGACGTCAGCGACGGGCGCGACACCGCCAGCCACTCGGCCACCTTCGACGCCGCCCACTCGCCCTCGGACAGGAACGCCAGCACCCGGAACTGGGGCAGGCTCATCCCCTCGTCGGACAGGCGCTTCTCGAACACCCGGCCCAGGCGGGCGACGGCGCGCACGCCAGCATCGTTCTTCGACATGAATGGTTAGGTTAGCGAAACCATTCCGCTGACCAAACCGAGCTAGACGTCCAAGAACCTGCTCACGGCGAAGGCGGAGCCGAGCGCACCGATGAGCACGCCGGTGACCATCACGAACACGCTGGTGGTCATCACCTGCTGGTTGTCCACGACGAGGCCGGAGAACAGCGAGAAGCGCTGGTCGGCCGCGATGTTGTCGAACACCCGCTGCACGCCGAAGACGACGCCGATGGCGAACCCCGAGCCGATGAGGCCCTGGAACACGCCCTCGAGCA
This sequence comes from Salinilacustrithrix flava, assembly GCA_024128875.1. Lineage (GTDB taxonomy): Bacteria > Actinomycetota > Acidimicrobiia > Acidimicrobiales > Salinilacustritrichaceae > Salinilacustrithrix > Salinilacustrithrix flava. The sequence continues at coordinate 265,724 of JAMYFF010000004.1, read as the reverse complement.
TGAACGGTATTCGGATGAACCAGTTCGAGGCCCCGACGAGCTTCATCACCTCGATCTCGCGGCGGCGGGCGAACATCGCCATGCGGATGGAGTTGAGGATGAGCAGCGTGGCGGCGAGGAGCAGGAACCCGGCCACCACCATGAGGCCCACGCCGATGAGGTTGGACAGGTTGCGGATGGTGCGGATCGAGTCGAACGCCGCCACCACCTCGCGGACCCCCGGCTGGGTGACGAACACCGACCGCAGGCTCTCGATGGTCTCGGCCGACTTGTCGACGGGGACCACGCGGAAGCTCGGCGGCAGGATGTCGGGCGTCACCGACTCCACGATCTGGGGGGTGTTCTGGAACAGGTCCTTGAACTCCTCGAAGGTCCGCTCCTGGTCGAAGTACTCGAAGCGCTCGACCTGGGTGGACTCGGTGAGCTGGCGCTCCACCGCGTCGGACTGGGCCTGGGTGGCCTCGGGCTGCATGAACACGATGAACTCGATGCCGCCCTGCCACTGCTGGGTCGCGTTGTCGACCGAGTAGCGCAGCAGGACCGAGCCGCCCACCAGGGACAGCGACACCGCGACGGTGAGGATGGAGGCGATGGTGAGCGAGAGGTTCCGGAACAGGTTCGTCCCGGTCTCGCGGACCATGTAGTCGAGCTTGAGGGCCATCAGCGCTGCTCCGGGCTCATTCGTACACGCCGCGGTGCTGGTCGCGGACGATGGCGCCGCGATCGAGCTCGATCACGCGGCGGCGCATCGTGTCGACGATGGAGCGGTCGTGGGTGGCCATCAGCACCGTGGTGCCGGTGCGGTTGATGCGGTCCAGGAGGCGCATGATGCCCACGGACGTGGCCGGGTCGAGGTTGCCGGTGGGCTCGTCGGCGAGGAGGATCAGCGGCCGGTTCACGAAGGCCCGCGCCACCGAGACGCGCTGCTGCTCGCCCCCGGAGAGCTCGTGGGGGAAGCTGTCCATCTTGCCGCCGAGGCCGACCAGCTCGAGGATGGCCGGCACCTGGGTCTTGACGACGTGCTTGGGTCGCCCGATGACCTCGAGGGCGAAGGCCACGTTCTCGTAGACGGTCTTGCCGGTCAGGAGCTTGAAGTCCTGGAACACCGAACCGATGTTGCGGCGCAGGTACGGGACCTTCCACGACGACAGCTCGAGGATGTCCTTGCCGGCCACGAAGATGCGGCCCTGCTCGGGTCGCTCCTCGCGGTTCACCAGGCGGAGGAAGGTGGACTTCCCCGATCCGGAGGCCCCGACCAGGAAGACGAACTCGCCCTTGGCGATCTCCACGTCCGCGTTGCGCAGCGCGGGGACGTCGCCTTTGTACGTCTTGGTGACGTTCTCGAGCTTGATCATGGGGAGCGGGCGGATCCAGCGAGGTGCAGGGGACAGGGGCTTTCGCACGGTACCAACGACCCCGGAGGGGGACGGGGACACCAGGCAGGGCACGCCCGGCCACGTTGCGAACAGGTTACGAAGGCTACACGGGTCCCGAGCGGGCGGACGAAGCCGCCCCGGCGGATGTGGGAGCCTGCGGCGGTGCCGGTCCCACGTCGTCGCTCCGCCCGCTCCCGTCGCACCCTCCTGGCACTCGTGGCCGCCGCCGCGCTGGTTGCCTGCAGCGGCGACGACGAGCCCGCCTCCCCCACGACGGCACCGATCGAGGCGACGACCACCTCGTCCGCGTCTCCGACCACCACCGCACCGGACCCCGGCCCCGAGCTCACCGTCACCGGTCCGGTGGCGGGCACCCCGCAGACGTCGGCGACGGCCGGCCTCGAGGAGGCCGGCTACGTCGAGGAGGAGTTCTTCGTCAGCGGCACGGCGCAGGCCTTCGACGCCGACGGCGAGCCGGCTGACGACGGCCGCTGGTCCGTCTCCGTGCGGGACGAGGCCCCCTACACGACGCGGATCCTGGTGAAGCGCCCGGCCGACGCCGCAGATGCGAGCGGCGTCGTGGTGGTGGAGTGGAACAACGTGTCGGTCGGCACCGACGGCACCCCGGACTGGACCTTCACCGCCGCCGAGCTGCTCCGGTCCGGGCACGTGCACGTCGCCGTCTCCGCCCAGGCCGCCGGCGTGGACGACGCCGGCGAGGGCGGCATCCTCGGCGGCACGGGCAACCCGCTCACCGTCGCCGACCCCGAGCGCTACGGCGAGCTGGCGCACCCCGGCGACGACCACTCCTACGACCTGTTCGCCCAGATCGGCGCGCTCGTGTCCGACGTGCCCGCCGACGGCGTGGACCCCCTGGCCGGCCTCCCCCGGGACCACGTGCTCGCCATCGGGGAGTCCCAGTCGGCGTTCCGCCTCACCACCTTCGTCAACGGCGTCCACCCGCTGCGCCCCGTCTTCGACGGCTTCCTCGTGCACAGCCGAGGCGGGGGCGCCGCGCCGCTCGACGGTTCGGCCGAGGAGGGGCTGGCGTCGTCGATCGCCGGCGAGATCCGCATCCGCGACGACCTCGACGTGCCGGTGCTGGTGTTCTCGACCGAGACCGACCTCACCCTCCTCGGCTACGCACCGGCCCGCCAGCCCGACAGCGACCGGGTCCGGTCCTGGGAGGTCGCCGGCACCGCCCACGCCGATGCGTTCCTGCTCGGAGGCGACCCGGTGGCGGCCGGCGAGGCGCTGGGCTGCGCCGCACCGGTCAACGACGGGCCCCAGCACCTGGCGCTGAAGGCGGCGCTCGCCCACCTCGTCGACTGGGTCGCCGACGGCACCGAGCCGCCGTCCGGCACGCCCATCGAGGTCGGCGACGACGGCGAGATCGCGCGCGACGACCACGGCAACGCCCTCGGCGGCATCCGCCTCCCCGCGGTGGAGGTCCCGGCGGCCACGCTGTCCGGGGACACGGCCGGGGGCAGCGTGCTCTGCCAGCTCTTCGGCTTCACCGACCCGTTCCCGATCGAGGTGCTCGTCGAGCGCTACGGCGGTCGGGCCGGCTACCTCGAGCAGTACGAGGCCGCGCTCGACCGCGCCATCGACGCCGGGTTCGTCCTCGAGGCCGATCGGGCCACCGCCCTCGCCGAGGCCGAGGAGGTCGACTTCGGCTAGATGCGCTCGAGCGCGCCGCCGTCGAAGATCGCTTCGATGCCCTGGTCCTCGATGTCGGTCTCGAGCTCGGCGTCGGTCGGTGCGTCGAAGGGCTGGTCGAGCCGCGACGCGGCGTCGAGGACCAGCGGGAGCAGCGTGGCGTCGCTCGTCGTGTTGAGGAACAGGTCCGGCTCGGCGAGCACGAAGCGCACGGCTCGGTCGATGGCCTCCGGATCGCGGAGCGGCTCGTACCAGGACAGCCGACGGCTCTGGTCGTCCTCCCGCCACCGTCGCCGGGCGATGGCCTTGATCGTCTGCACGGCGACGCCGCGCGCCCGGCAGGTCGTCCGCAGGACCTCGACGTCCTCGCGGTAGCCCGGGTCCCGCAGCAGGACCGCGCTGTAGGGCAGCAGCACCGAGTCGAAGGGGAACGCCTCGAGGCTGCGCTGGTGCATGCCGGCGATGCGCAGCCCGTGGCCGGTGATCCCGATGTGGCGCACGAGGCCCTCGTCCCGCGCCGCGGCCATGGCCTCGACCACGCCGCCGGCGGCGAAGGCCGTCTGCCACTCGTCCTCCTCGACCAGGTTGTGGAGCTGGATGAGATCCACGTGGTCGACCCCCAGCCGGGTGAGGGAGCGCTCCAGCTCGTCCCGGGCTGCGGGGCCGGTGCGCTCGCCGGTCTTGGTGGCGAGGAACACGCCTGCGCGGTGGTCGGCGAGCCAGGGCGCCAGCCGCAGCTCGGACTCCCCGTAGCTGGCGGCGGTGTCGATGTGGTTCACGCCGTGCCCGGCGATGAGCTCCAAGGTGGCGTCGGACCGCTGCTGGCTCATGGCCCCGAGGGCCGCCGCCCCGAAGAGCACCCGGGTGCTGTCGTGCCCGGTCCGGCCGAAGGGCATCGTCGGGATCATGGGTCCTGTGTACCCCAGCAGGGCGCCTGCTGTCCCCGGTACCGTCGCCGAGGTGGCCGAGATCCTGCTGTTCCACCACGCGCTCGGGCTCACCGACGGCGTCCGGGCCCTGGCCGACGACCTGCGGGCGGCCGGCCACGTCGTCCACCTGCCCGACCTGTACGACGGGCGCACCTACACCGAGCTCGGTGAGGGCGTCGACCACGCCGAGGAGCTCGGGTTCGACACGATCCGGGCGCGCGGGGCGGCTGCGGCCGAGGGTCTGCCCACCGACCTGGTGTACGTCGGCCTCTCGCTCGGCGTGATGCCGGCCCAGGAGCTGGCCCAGACGCGGGCGGGCGCTCGGGGTGCCGTGCTGCTCCACGCCTGCGTCCCGCTCGACTTCTTCGGCGACGGCACCTGGCCCGCCGACGTGCCGGCCCAGGTCCACGTCATGGAGGACGACGACCTCGGCGACGTCGACATCGCGCGCGAGGTCGCGGCGACCACCGATCCGGTCGAGCTGTTCGTGTACCCCGGCGATCGGCACCTGTTCACCGACCGCAGCAGCCCCGATCACGACGAGGGCGCGGCATCGCTCGCGCTCCGGCGGGTGCTGGCCTTCCTCGACCAGGTGGGCTGACGCCGCTCAGCGCTCGAGGCCCTCGGTGCGCTCCCAGCGCAGGAACGCCTCCATGAACCGGTCGAGGTCACCGTCGAGGACGGTGTCGACCTGGCCGACCTCGAAGTCGGACCGCAGGTCCTTGACCATCTGGTAGGGCTGCAGCACGTAGGAGCGGATCTGGGAGCCGAAGCCCACGCTGCGCTGCTCGCCCTTGATCGACGCCAGCTCGTCCACCCGCTTCTGGCGCTCGAGCTCGGCCAGCTTGGCCTTGAGCATGGTCATGGCCCGGTCCTTGTTCTGGTGCTGGCTGCGCTCGTTCTGGCAGGCCACCACGATGCCGGTGGGCAGGTGGGTGAGGCGCACCGCCGAGTCGGTCTTGTTGACGTGCTGGCCGCCGGCACCCGAGGAGCGGTACACGTCGATGCGGAGGTCCTTGTCGTCGACCTCGACGTCGGTCTCGGCCTCGTCCAGCAGCGGCACGACCTCGAGCGCGGCGAAGGCGGTCTGGCGCTTGCCCTGGGAGTTGAACGGGCTGATCCGCACGAGGCGGTGCACGCCGTGCTCAGAGCGCAACCACCCGTAGGCCCACCGGCCCTTCACGATGAAGGTGGCCGAGGAGATGCCGGCCTCGGTGCCTTCGGTGACGGCCTCCATCTCGACCTCGAAGCCGTGGTTGGCTGCCCAGCGCTGGTACATGCGCAGCAGCATCTCGGCCCAGTCGGACGCGTCGGCCCCGCCCTCGCCGGAGTGCAGCTCGCAGATGGCGTCGCGCTCGTCGTGCTCGCCGGAGAACAGCGAGCGCAGCTCGATCCGGTCGAAGTCGCCTTCGATCTCGGCGATGGCCTGGGCGATCTCGGGCTCGAGGCTCTCGTCGCCCTCCTCCCGGGCCACCTCGGCCAGCGTCTCGGCATCCTCGATGCGACCGGCGAGGGCGTCGAAGGCGTCCAGGTCGTCGGTGGTGGCCGACAGCTCGGCGTTGACCTCCTTGGCCCGCTCCTGGTCGTCCCAGAGGTCGGGGCGACCGGCCTCGGTCTCGAGCTGGGGCAGCCGAGCCCGCAGCTCCTCGATGCGCAGGTAGGTCGCGGCCTCCTCGAGGCGGCGCCGCAGGTCGGTGAGGTCGTCGGAGAAGTCGCGCATGGGAGACGTGCAGCCTATTGGGCACGGATGCGGGGCCCGGATCTCGTCACGCCGGGACGTTCTGCCCTGGCCTCCACAGCTCGCGCTGCGCACGATTCGGGGAACCGCTGCCGAGACCGGGGAGGTACTGGTGGTCACCGACCGCTTCATGGAGCCCACGGACGCCTGGATCTGGTACCTCGAGCAGGACCCCCTCCTGCGGTTCACCGTCACCGCCGTCACCGTGCTCGACCGCGCCCCCGACTGGGACCGGCTGGTCGATCGCTTCGAGAAGGCCACCCGGGTCGCGCCGCACTTCCGCGACCGGGTCGTCTCCACCCCCTTCCGCCTGGCCCCGCCCCGCTGGGTCAGCGACCAGGACTTCGACCTCGGCTACCACCTGCGCCGCGTGCGGGCCCCCGCCCCCGGGACGCTCGACTCGGTGCTGGAGATCGCTCGCACGACGGCGATGGCCGGGCTCGACCGGAGCCGGCCGCTGTGGGAGGCGACCCTCGTCGAGGGCGTCGACGGCGACGGCGCTGCCCTGATCATCAAGGCCCACCACTCGCTGACCGACGGCGTCGGCGGCATGCAGCTCGCCCTCGTCCTGTTCGACCTCGAGCCCGATGCCGAACCCGGGGACTGGCCCGAGGCACCGACGCCCGAGCGGCTCACGTCCGCTGAGCTCGCCCGGCAGGCGGTCGTGCACCACGCCAGGCGCGCCGCTCACCTGGGGGCTCGCACCGCCGGGACGGCGTTGCCCACCCTGGGTCGCCTGGCGCGCGACCCGGTCGCCACCACCCGCGGCTGGCTCCGATCGGGTGGATCGATCGCCCGGATGGTGCGCCCGGTGGGCGAGACCCTCTCCCCGGTGATGGCCGATCGGGGGCTCTCGTGGCGGTTCCGCGTGCTCGACGTGCCGTTCGCGGAGCTCCGGGGTGCAGCCAAGACGACGGGCACGACCCTGAACGACGCCTTCCTCGCCGGCATCACCGGCGGCATGCGCCGCTACCACGAGCAGCTCGGCCACCCCGTCGCCGAGCTGCGGGTCAGCATGCCGATCAGCACCCGCAAGGCCGGCGACCCCGTCGGCGGCAACCGGGTGGCCATCGTGCGCTACCCGGTGCCGGTGGACATCGTCGATCCGCAGGTGCGCCTGCACGCCCTCCACGACGCCGCGGCGCAGGCTCGCAACGAACCGGCGGTGCCGCACACCGATGCGATCCTCGAGGTCGTGTCACCGGTGACGCCGCTCGCGGTGCGGGCGATGGCGGTGCACATGGACTTCGGGGCGAGCAACGTGCCGGGGCCGGCCTTCCCGGTGCACCTCGCCGGGGCCGAAGCGCTGCGGTTCTACCCGTTCGGCCCCACCGGCGGCTCGGCGGTGAACATCACGCTGCTCTCCTACCGTGGGACGTGCTGCATCGGCGTCAACATGGACACCGCGGCGATCACCGACGGTGACCGGTTCCTCCACTGCCTGACCGAGGGCTTCGCCGAGGTGCTCGCCGTCAGTGACGGCGAGCAGCAGGTCACGCCTGCCCGTGGCAGAGCTTGAACTTCTTGCCGCTGCCGCAGGGGCAGGGCGCGTTGCGGGGTGTCTTGTCCCAGTCGGACTTCACCACCGGGGTGTGCGACGCCGCTGCGGCCTCGTCCACCTGCTCGGGCGCACCCTCCACCTGCGCCCGCGTGCGGGCGAGCGTGGACAGGCCGCCGGCCTGGCTGGAGGGGTCGGCCGGACCCGAGGTCTGCATGTTGGACACGGCCGGCTCGTCGTCGGGCAGCGGGGCGGCCGGCGCCTTCTGGTCTGACGTCTGGAAGCGCATGCCCACGGCCGGCGCGGCGGGCTGCTGGGGTTGGTCGGACTCCCCCGGTGCCTTGACCTGGACGTGCATGACGTAGCGGACCAGGTCGCGCTCGATGCGGGCGATCATGGCCTCGAACATCTCGAAGCCCTCGCGCTGCCACTCGGTGAGCGGATCGCGCTGGCCCATGGCCCGGAGGTTGATGCCCTCCTGCAGGTAGTCCATCTCACGGAGGTGCTCGCGCCACGCCGTGTCGATGATGCGCAGCATGACCTGGCGCTCGACCTGGCGCATGGTGTCGTCGCCGAGCTCGGCCTCGCGGGCCTCGTAGCGGGAGATGGCCTCGTCGACGAGGACCTCGTAGACGTCGTCGGAGGTGCTCAGCGCGGCGAGCTGGTCGACGGTGACCTCGCTCGGCCAGTACTCGCCGACTGCGGCGACGAGGCCCTCGAGGTCCCACTCCTCGCTGAAGTCGGCGACGCAGTACGTGGCCACGAGGGATTCGACGGCCTCGGGCAGGTACTTCTCGTGGATCTTGGTCCGCAGGTCGGTCTTGTCGAGGATCTGGTCGCGCAGCTCGTAGATGACCTTGCGCTGGTTGTTGAGGACCTCGTCGTACTTGAGGACGTTCTTGCGGATCTCGGCGTTGCGCTGCTCGACGGTCTGCTGGGCCCGCTCGATGGCCTTGGTGACCATCTTGGCCTCGAGGGGGACGTCGTCGGGGAGGGCCTTGCCCATCACCCAGTTCACGGCGCCGGTGGCGAACAGGCGCATCAGGTCGTCCTCGAGGGACAGGTAGAAGCGGCTCTCGCCGGGATCGCCCTGGCGGCCGGCGCGACCACGGAGCTGGTCGTCGATGCGGCGGGAGTCGTGGCGCTCGGTGCCGAGCACGTACAGGCCCCCGAGCTCGAGGACCTTGGCGCCCTCGGCCTGGCACTGGGGCTCGTACTTGGCGATGGTCTTGGCGAGGAGCTCGGCGTGCTCGGGGTCCTCGGCATCGAGGCCGTCGTTGTGGAGCTCCTGCTTGGCGAGCAGCTCGGGGTTGCCGCCGAGGAGGATGTCCACGCCACGGCCGGCCATGTTGGTGGCGACCGTGACGGTGTTGAGCCGGCCGGCCTGGGCGACGATGTCGGCCTCACGGAACTGGCGCTCGGGCTTGGCGTTGAGCACCTGGTGCTTCACGCCGCGCTTGTCGAGGGTGCGGCTGACCAGCTCGGACGTGGCCACCGATGCGGTGCCGACGAGCACGGGCTGGCCGGACTTGTACCGGGCCTCCACGTCGTCGGCGACGGCCTGCAGCTTGCCGTCGAGCGTCTTGTAGATGAGGTCGCCCTCGTCGGCGCGGATGAGCGGCTTGTTCGTGGGGATCGGCACGACCTGCAGGCCGTACGTGCCGGCGAGCTCGGCGGCCTCGGTGACGGCGGTGCCCGTCATGCCGGCGAGCTTGTCGTACATCCGGAAGTAGTTCTGGAGGGTGATCGTCGCGAGGGTCTGGTTCTCCTCCTTGATCGGCACCCCCTCCTTGGCCTCGACCGCCTGGTGGAGGCCCTCGGACCAGCGGCGTCCGTCGAGCACGCGACCGGTGAACTCGTCGACGATCTTCACCTCGCCGTCGACGACGATGTAGTCCTTGTCCCGGTGGAACAGCTCCTTGGCCCGGAGCGCGACCTGGAACTGGTGGACGAGGTTCTGGGCCACGCCGTCGTAGAGGTTCTCCACCCCGAGGGCCTGCTCGACCTTCTCGATGCCCTCCTCGGTGGGCACGACGAGGCGCTTCTCCTCGTCGACCTCGTAGTGCTCGTCCCGGCGCAGGGCGCGCACGACGGCGGCGAACTGCGTGTAGAGCTTGGCGGCGTCCTCGAGGCGACCCGAGATGATGAGCGGCGTGCGGGCCTCGTCGATGAGGATCGAGTCGACCTCGTCCACGATGGCGTAGTTGAAGCCCCGCTGGACCTGGCGCTCGCGGCTCATGGCCATGTTGTCGCGCAGGTAGTCGAAGCCGAACTCGTTGTTGATGCCGTAGGTGATGTCGGCCGCGTACTGCTCGCGCTTGTGGTCGGCGTCGCGGTTGCCGGGCACGATGAGGCCGACGGAGAGGCCGAGCCACGTGAACAGGCGGCCCATCCACTCGGACTGGAACGTGGCCAGGTACTCGTTGACCGTGATGATGTGGGTGCCCTTGCCGGACAGCCCGTTGAGGTAGAGCGGCAGGGTCGAGGTGAGCGTCTTGCCCTCACCGGTCTTCATCTCGGCCACCCAGCCGAAGTGGAGGGCGGCGCCGCCCATCAGCTGGACGTCGAAGTGGCGCTGCCCGAGCACCCGGGTCGCGGCCTCGCGACACACCGCGAAGGCGTCGAGCATGATGTCGTCGAGGTCCTCACCGGCCTCGAGCCGCTCCCGGAACAGCACCGTCTGGTGCTTGAGCTCGTCGTCCGACATGGCCTGGTACGTCGGCTCGAGCGCGTTGATCTCGGGCACCAGGCCCTGGAGCGCCCGCAGGCGCTTGCCTTCACCGGTTTTGAGGACGCGATCGAGGATGCCCATGCGGTTGGCGAGTGTATCGGCGCGCTGTCAGCGCACCGAGGCCGCGAGGTGGGGCCTAGAGACCGAGACCGAGGGGCAGCTGGGCGCCGTCGAAGTCGACGTCGCCTTCGACCAGGGCGATGTCGCGGCCGGTGTGGGCCCGGAGGTAGTCGAGGGCCGAGCCGAGGTCGGAGTAGTTGTTGGAGCCGGCCAGCGGGGCGAGGGCCAGGGTGGAGAGGACCCCGACGGCACGACCGTCTGCGTCGAGCAGGCCGGAGCCGGAGTCTCCCGGGATGCCGGGGGTGAGGGTGTAGGTCTGGTGCGTCCAGCCGCTCCCGGCGGTGCCGAGGCTCAGACCGGTCTTGGGTGACAGCTGCGTGATGCCGAACCGCAGGCTGGAGTTGCCGTAGCTGTGGACGGTGGTGCCGGCGGCGGGACCGTCGGTGCCGAGGCTGGTCGGCCCGCCCCAATGGGGCACCGAGGGGTTGACCTTGGCCACGTCGTCGGGGTGGATCTCCACGAGGGCGAAGTCGTTGTACAGGCAGGTGACGGGGTCCTGCTCGCCGATCGCCTGCATGGTGTGCCACGACGAGTAGGCGAGCTCGCCGGGGTGGTCGGCGCCGGCGATCTCCACCGGGTGGCCCGGCGCCAGGCTGGGGGCGACGCAGCCGTCGGTGTCGGTGGCGTCGCCACCCGCGCCGGCGCAGTGGGCGGCGTAGCCGATGAAGGCCGAGCCGGTGGCGGCGTCTTCGAAGATGAAGTTCGCCGTGCACTGGGCGCCCTCGGTGAACATCTGCACCCCGGGCGTGATCGTCGCGTCGGCCGGCGATGCCCAGGTGGTCTGGGCCTGCGCGCCCGGCGCCCCAGTGAGCGCGAGCCCCGTGGCGGCGAGGGCGAGGGTGGCGAGTGCGGTGACGGGGCGGCGACGGAAGGAGCGCATGAGGTGACATTGGCCACGAACCGCCCGAACTCCTCCCTGCGGGCGCGCGAGACATCCCGGGACGCCCGCGACCGCCTCGGTACGATCGGAGCGGTGGCCGCTCCCCCCTCGCGCCGAGGTCCCGGACGCCGGAGCGCTGGGGCCCTCCCCCTCCTCTGGGCCGTGCTGACCGCCGGTCTCGTCGCGTCGTGCGCCACGGCTGCCGAGGTCGCGGCCCCCGACGGACCGACGGCCACGACCACGACCTCGGTCGTGCGCCGCGTGCCCGTCGCCGTCGACGGATCCCTGCGCGCCGAGGTGCCAGCGCCCGACGAACCCAGCCCGGATGCGGTGCCCCACGAGGTCCTGCTCTACGGCGACTCGGTCGCCCTGCTGATCGCCGACGACCTGGCCGCCGAGCTCGACGCCCCGCTCGTCGTGGATGCCGTCGACTGCCGACGCCTCGACGCCGGCTTCACCGGGCCCTGCGGTGGGGTCCCGGCAGGCACCCCGGTCGCGAGCGGCCTCGACGACCTCGAGCCGGCGACCGAGCTGGTCGACGACCCCGCCACCGCTGCCGCGGTCGTGGTCATCGCCAACAACGCGGCGCTGCAGGCCGACGACCTGACCCGGGCCATGGACGCCCTCGGCCCGCTGGCTCGGGTCTGGTGGGTCACCACCCGCGTCGACGCCCGCGCCTGGCAGGACCCCAACAACCAGCTGCTGGTCGAGCTCGCCGACCGGGATCCACGGGCCGGGGTGATCGACTGGTTCGCGGCCAGCGAGGGCCAGGACTGGCTCGTCGACATCGTCCACCCCGGCGACGAGGGGCAGGCCGCCCTGGCCGAGCTCGTCGCAGACCACGTCCGCTGCGACTGCACGCCATGACCGACCTCGCCGACCCCAGCACCGCGCCCGAGGACCGCCGGTGGCCCCTCCGCATCGACGAGCCGCCGCCGGCCTACGGACCCTCCCTCGGCCGCGGCGTCGGGTACCTGCCGGGCATCGACGGCCTGCGCGCCCTGGCCGTCGTCGCCGTGCTCGCCTACCACCTCGACGCGGGGTGGGCGGCCGGCGGGTACCTCGGCGTCGAGGTCTTCTTCGTCGTCTCCGGCTTCCTCATCACGAGCCTGCTGCTGGCCGAGCACCGCGAGCACGGCACCATCGACCTGCTCGCCTTCTGGCGTCGCAGGGCCCGCCGCCTGCTGCCAGCGGTGTTCGTGCTCGTCGGCCTGGTGTTCGCCTACGCCGCGCTGGTCCTGCCCGTCGGCGAGCTGCACCGCTTCCGGGGCGACGGGATCGCCAGCCTCCTCTACGTCCAGAACTGGCACGCCGTCTTCACCGAGCAGCCGTACTTCGAGGCCTTCGGCCGCCCCTCGCCGCTGCGCCACCTGTGGTCGCTCGCGATCGAGGAGCAGTTCTACCTGCTCTGGCCGCTGCTCCTCCCCCTCGGCCTGCGCCGGCTCGGACGACGGCGCACCGTCGTGGCCGTGGCCGTGGCGATCGCCGCCTCGGTCGTGCTCATGGCCGCCACCGCGGACATCACCGCCCCCGAGCGGGCCTACTACGGCACCGACACCCGGCTGTTCGGCATCCTGTCCGGCGCCCTCCTCGCCTTCGCCTGGCGGCCGCAGCGGGCCCGGGGCGACGTGGGGCCCGGCGCCCGGCGGGTGATCGAGGGCGCCGGCGTCGCCGCGCTGGTGCTCCTCGCGTGGCAGCACGCCACCCGCAGCGAGTTCGATGCCTGGACCTATCCGTGGGGCTTCCTCCTGGTCGACGTCGCGACCCTCGTGGTGATCATCGCCGTCACCCACCCGGCATCGCGGCTCGAGCGATCCGTCGGCAGCGGCCCCCTGCAGGCGCTCGGCCGCCGGTCGTACTCCGTGTACCTGTGGCACTGGCCGGTCATCGTGTTCACCCGCCCGGGGGTCGACTGGGGGCTCACCGGCCCCGCCGCGCTCGGCGCCCGCCTGGTCCTGATCGCGCTGCTCGCCGAGGCCTCCTACCGCTTCGTGGAGCAGCCGGTGCGCGACGGCACCCTCCAGCGCTGGCTCAGCGGGGCGACCCTGCCGACGCCGGCGGCCCTGCTGCGGCGCCGTCGTGCCGTGGGCATCGCCGCCCTCGCCGGCCTCCTGCTCGCCGTCGCGGTCATCGCCGCACCTCCCGACCCGGGTCGCGAGGTCGCGGTGGGCACCGTCGCCGACCAGCCGTCGGCCATCACGCTGCCGCCGGCCCCGCCGACCCCCTCGACGCCACCGACCCCGACGGAGCCCGCGGCGCCCGCCGACGTCGCGCCGCCCGAGGCGCCACCGAGCTCGGTCCCGGCACCCCCGCCGACCGCACCTGCGCCGACCGAAGCCGCACCGCCTCCGCCGCCGGAGCTGCCTGTCTCCGCGTTCTACCCGGTCACCGTCATCGGCGAGTCGGTCACCCTCGGGGCGGCCCCGGCGCTGCAGGCCCACTGGGGCCACACCGTGCAGATCGACGCCATCGAGGCCCGCCAGTTCGACGAGGGCGTGGCCGCCATCGAGGCCTTCGCCGCCGAGGGCCGCCTCACGCCCGTGGTCGTGGTGCACCTCGGCAACAACGGGGTCGCCCCGCCGGGTGCGCTCGACCGGGTGGTCGCCGCCGTCGGGCCGGAGCGCCGGCTCGTGCTCGTGTCGGTCCGGGTGCCCCGCAGGTGGGAGGGACAGGTGAACGACGAGATCCTGCGGGTCGTGCACGCCCACCCCCACGTGGTCCTCGCCGACTGGAACCTGGCCTCGGCCAGCGAGCCGGGCCTGCTCGTCGAGGACGGCGTGCACCTCACCCGTCGGGGCCAGGAGGTCTACCGGGACCTCGTCGTGGCCGCCGCCGGCGGGTAGGCGGCCGGACCGCTCAGGTCCCGGGGATCTCGAGCAGCTTCTCGCGCACGGCGTACATGACCGCTTCCATGCGCGTGTGCAGGTGCAGCTTCTCGAGGATGTTGCGCACGTGGTTCTTGACCGTGTTCTCCGAGATGTACAGATCGCCGGCGATCTCCCGGTTGGACTTGCCCTGGGCCACGAGGCGGAGGACCTCGAGCTCGCGCTCGGTGAGCCGCGGCGTGGGCACCGAGCTGCGCTCCTCGGCCCGCTTGGCCAGGTTGGAGAACTCGCCGAGCAGCTTGGAGGCCATCGACGGGCTGATCAGGCTCTGGCCGGCGACGACGGCCCGGGCGGCGGGGGCGACCTCCTCGATGGAGACCTCCTTGAGCAGGTAGCCGGTGGCCCCGGCCTTGATCGCCTCGTAGAGGTCCTCCTCCTCGTCGCTCACCGTGAGCATGAGGATCTTGGCGGTGGGGACCTTGTCGGCGATGCGGCGGGTGGCCTCGATGCCGTCCACCCCCGGCATCCGCACGTCCATGAGCACCACGTCGGGCACGAACTCGACGGCCTTCTCCAGCGCGTCCTCGCCGTCCTCGGCCTCGGCGACGACCTCGATGTCGTCCTCGGCCTCGAGGACCATGATCAACCCGCGCCGGAACAGCGCGTGATCGTCGCAGATCATCACCCGGATGTCATCGCTCGCCGGGTCGTCCCCATCCCATTCACCCATGACTGATCCTCCGAACGTGCTAGGCGGCGCATGGTACCGACTCCGCCCGTCCGGGTGGGCAGGAGGGCCCGGTCGGGTCAGGGCGTCCGGGCCAGCACCAGGTGCCCGATCGGGGGTGACCCTGCGCCGGCGAGGGCGGCAGATGCGGCACGCAGCGTGGAACCGGTGGTGCAGACGTCGTCGAGGAGCAGCACCGGGCCACCCGTCCGGGCGGTGGCGCGGTAGCCCGCGGCGGCCTCGCGACCGGCGCGGTCGAGGCCCGTCTGGGCCGGCCCCGGGCGGCGGCGCAGCAACGGCCGAGCGGTCGCCCCGAGGCGGCGGGCGAGGGCCCGGGCGAGCAGCTCGGACTGGTCGTAGCCACGGTCGCGCCGCCGCCGACCCGAGGTCGGCACCCAGGTGACGGTGAGGCCCGGCGCGGCCGGTGCGACCTCGGCCCACCGCCGGGCGAGCTCGTCGGCGAGGGGCGCCACCAGCCGGCGGCCGTCCCGGTACTTCAGGGCCTGGACGATGCGAGCCCCGTGCCCCTCGTAGGCGAAGAGCGCGTGCACCCGGCCGAGGTCGCGCATGCGGGTGGACGGGGGCGGCTCGGTTCGCCGCAGGCACGCCGCGCACAGGGCCGGGCCCCGGTTCCGGCAGACGACGCACCCCCCTCGCAGCAGCTCCACCGCCGGCACGGTACGTGCGGCCCGCCGACAGGAATCCGACGTCCGGTGTCAACCCATCCGCTCCTCGGGCGTCCTCGGAGGTGATGATGGCCACCATGGCACCTCCCCTGCGGCGGGCCGAACCCTGGCTCGTGGCGCTGCACCGGGCGCACCATCGCGACCTCGTGCGCCTGGCCACCCTGCTGGTGGACGACCAGGGCAGCGCCGAGGAGGCGGTGCAGGACGCCTACGTCGCGCTCGCCCGTCGGGGACCCGCCGGCGTGGAGGACCCCGAGGCGTACCTGCGCACCGCCGTGGTCAACAACGCCCGGTCCGCCCTGCGCAAGCGTCGGGTGCGCCGGAACCACCTCCGCAGCATCCAGCGCGACCGCGCCGCCCCGGGCGCCGACCAGGCCGTGCTGCTCGACGAGGACGCCCGCCGGGTGCTCGCCGCGCTGGACGAGCTGAGCGGGCGCCAGCGCGAGGTCCTGGTGCTGCGCTACTGGGCCGACCTGTCCGAGGCCGAGATCGCCACCGCCCTCGGCATCTCGGCCGGCTCGGTCAAGACCCACGCCCACCGCGGGATCGCCGCCCTCGCCCGGATCCTGGAGGCACCGTGACCGACGAGCGAGACACCACCGAACGACTGCGCCGGGCGCTCGACGCCCGCGCCGAGACCATCCACCCCGAGCCCGACGGGCTCGATCGCATCGAGGAGCGACTCATGGCCCGCACCCCACTCACCGACGCCCAGCGCTGGACGATCGCCGGCGTGTCCGCCGTCGCCACCCTCCTCGTGGTCGCCCTCCTCATCGTGGCCGCCAACGACGACGACGACGACACCGACGTCGCCACCGACACCACCACGTCGACCTCGGCGCCGGAGGACACGACCACGACGACGACCGAACCACCCGAGACCACCACGACGGAGCCGTTCACGCCCGCCACCGACCCGTTCAGCGTCGCGTTCCCGTCGCCGACCGACAGCCGCAGCTTCGAGGCGCCGCCGGCCGCGGCGCGGGCCTACGCCACCGACGTCCTCGGCTTCACCGAGCTGGTGCTCGGCGGCCCCACCACCACGGGCGAGGGCGCGGCCGAGATCGCCATCCAGGACCGCGAGGACGGCCCGACGACGGTGGTGTCCCTCGAGCAGCGCGAGGACGGCGCCTGGTACGTCATCGGGTCCGAGACCGAGGACGTCGTCGTCACCGCACCCGGCCCCGGCACGTCGCTCGCCACCCCGTTCGAGACGACCGGGGAGGCCCTCGCCTTCGAGGGCACCGTCGAGGTCGTCGTGCTGGCCCAGGGCGATCCGAGCCCGCTGGGCCAAGGCGTCGTCACCGGCAGCGGCGTGCCCCCGGCCGGGCCGTTCACCGGGACCATCGAGTTCACCTCCCCTTCGGAGCCGACCGCAGGCGTGCTCGTCTACCGGGTCCGCTCCCCCGAGGACGGACGGGTGGTGCAGGCGACGTCGCTGCGCGTCCGGCTCACACCCTTCACGTCCTAGCCCCGGTCCCTGGCAGGCTGCCGGGGTGACCGGTCGATCCATCAACCTCTTCTCCGACACCCAGACCCGGCCCACCGAGGCGATGCGCGCCGCGATGGCCGCCGCCGAGGTCGGCGACGAGCAGCGCAAGGCCGACCCGACGGTCAACCGCCTCCAGGACCGCATGGCCGAGCTGCTCGGCAAGGAACGGGCGCTGTTCTTCCCCACCGGCACCATGTGCAACCTGGTGGCGATCGGCGCCCACACCCGGCACGGCGACTCCATCGTGCTCGAGCACAGCGGGCACGTCCTGCGCTCGGAGACCTCCGGGGCCGCCGCGGTGAACGGCTGCGTGATCGAGACGATCCGCGGCGAGCGCGGCGCGTTCACCCCCGACCAGCTCGCCCAGGTCCTCACGCCCGGCAACCAGTACGTCCCGCCGACCCGGCTCGTGTGCCTCGAGCAGACCCACAACTTCGCGGGCGGCACGGTGTGGCCCCTCGAGCAGTACCGGGCCGTGGCCGCCCTCGCCCGCCAGCAGGGCGTGGCCGTGCACACCGACGGCGCCCGGCTCATGAACGCCGTCGTCGCCTCCGGCGTCCCGGCCGCCGACTGGGCCGCGCCGGTCGACACCATCTGGGTCGACTTCACCAAGGGCCTCGGCGCCCCGACCGGTGCGGTGCTCGCCGGGCCGGGCGACGTCATGGAGCAGGCGTGGCTGCTGAAGCACCGCTTCGGCGGGGCGATGCGCCAGGCCGGCATCGTGGCCGCCGGCTGCCTGCATGCGCTCGACCACCACATCGACCGCCTCGCCGACGACCACGCCAACGCCGCCCGCCTGGCCGAGGGGCTCACCGGGATCGGCCTGGAGGTGACGGCACCCGAGACCAACCTGGTCTACGTCGACCCCCGCCCTGTCGGCCTCGACGCCGCCTCGTTCGCCGCCGCGATGGGCGAGCACGGCGTGGAGATCAGCACCATCGGCGACCGCAACCGCCTCTGCACCCACCTGGACGTGAGCGAGGCCGACGTCGACGAAGCAGTCGCGGTCGCCGCCCGGGTCGTGGACGCCGCCGCCGGTTGATCGGACGCGCGGAGTTGTGAGCGCCAGCGAACAACTCCAGAAGTGAGGAGGCCCGCCAGGGCCGACGAACGGCGCTCAGCCGATGCGCGCGGACTGGCCGCCATCGACCGGGAGGACGGCGGCGGTGACGAAGCGGGCCTCGTCGGAGGCGAGGAACAGCACGGCGTTGGCGACGTCGTCCGCGGTGCCCTGGCGGCCGCCGAGGGGGACCATGGCGTCGCGCCGCTCCGACACGACCGCCCGGTCGACGCCGAGCGCGCCGGCGAGGGCATCGACGGCCATGGGCGTGTCCATCAACCCGGGCATCACCGCGTTGCAGCGGATGCCCCGGCCGGCGTTGCCCATCGCGACCTCGTGGCACAGCGCGTTCAGCGCCGCCTTCGAGGTCGTGTAGGCCAGCATCCCGGTCGAGCAGACCGCCGCCACCGACGACACGAGCACGATGGACCCGGAGCCCTGCTCGCGCAGCACGGGCAGGGCGTGCTTGCAGAGCAGGTACGCCCCCTTCAGGTTCACCGACTGGATGCGGTCCCAGACGTGCTCCTCGAGGCTGACGGGGCCGCCGTCGCCACCGCCGATCCCGACGTTGTCCACGACCACGTCGATCCGGCCGTGGGCCTCGACGGTGGCCGCCACGATGGCGGCGCAGTCGTCGCTCGAGGTGATGTCGCCCTCGACGGCCATCGCTCGGCCGCCGTCGCCCTCGATGATCAACACCGTCTCCTCGGCCCGGGCGAACACCCGATCGGCGACGACCACCGACGCACCTTCGGCCGCGAACCGGCACGAGATGGCCCGTCCGTTCCCCGTGGTCTCCCCCGGCGTCTGCCCGCCCCCGACGACGAGGGCGACCTTGCCGGCGAGCCGGCCGTCAGGGACGTGCGGGCCCTGCTCAATCACGGTCGGGGAAGCCGGGGACGCCGTCGTCGAGCGGCACGCCGGCGCTGTTCAGGGCCATCGACACCAGCGTGTACTGGCCGACGGTGAAGATCAGGTCGAGCAGCTGCTGGTCGCTCCACCGCTGGGCCAGCGCCCCCCAGGTCTGGTCGGTGATGCACTGGTCGTCGTGGAGCTCGTCGACCGCGACGAGCAGCGTGCGGTCGCCCTCGCTCCACCCGCCGTCGGCCAGCTCCCGGGTGAGGGCGACGATCTCGTCGTCGGTGATGCCGCAGCGACGGGCGATCACCGTGTGCTGGCCGAACTCGTACTCGGCGCCGCACCGCCACCCCACCCGGAGGATGGCCAGCTCGCGCTCGCGCTCGGGCAGGGTGCTTTTGGCCAGCACGTGGTTCCCGAACACCAGCCACCGCTTCAGCAGCTTCGGGTGGCGGGCCAGCGTGCGGAAGATGTTGAGCGAACCCGCCGGCACGATCGCGCGGGTCTCGTCGTCGATCTCGTCGTCGCGGAGCGGGTCGAGCCTCGGGTGGGTCGGGCGGATCCTGGCCATCATCGGCCAGAAGGTACCGCTCCCGGCAGGACCACCGAACCGGTCATCAGCACCCCGGCCAGCTCCTCGGGTGGTGCCGGGACCGCCAGCAGGAACCCCTGCACGAGGGGGCAGCCGCTCGCCTGCACCGCGGCCAGCTCGTCCGGGCACTCCACGCCCTCGGCCACGACGGGGAACCCGAACGCGGTGCCGACGTCGACCAGGGCCCGCAGGATGGCGGCGTCACGGGGGTGCTTCGACGCACCCGCCACGAAGCCGCGGTCGATCTTGCACGCGGTCACGTCGAGCCGGTGCAGCTGGCTCATCGAGGAGTAGCCGGTGCCGAAGTCGTCGATGGCGAGGCTGATGCCGGCGTGGCGCAGCGCCGACACCGTGCGGTCGACCTGGTCGGCGTCGCGCATCAGCATGGTCTCGGTGACCTCGAGCACGAGGCGGTCGGGGGTGATGCCCGCTCGCGTCGCCGACGCCACCACGTCGTCGGCGAACTCGGGAGCCTCCAGGTCCGACACGCTCACGTTCACCCACGCCTGGAGCGTCCGTGGCGTGCCCAGGTCGCGGTCCCACGAGGCCAGCTGGCAGCACACCTCCTCCAGCACGAACCTGGTGAGCGGGCGGATCAGGCCGCACTCCTCGGCGATCGGGACGAAGTCGTCGGGCGGCCGCAGCGTGCCGTCGGCGCGGGGCCAGCGGACGAGGGACTCGAGCCCGACGATGCGGCCCGTCGCCGACTCGACGATCGGCTGGTAGTGCACGACGAGGGATCGGCCGTCGATGGCGTGGCGCAGCTCGACCTCGAGATCGATCTGGGTCGTCCCGGTGCGCTCGGTGCCCGGCACGTACACCGAGATGCGATCTCGTCCGGCCCGCTTCGCCGCGTACATGGCCTGGTCGGCGATCTGGACGAGGCGCTCGCCGTCGCCCCCGTCGGAGCGGGCGACGCCGATGGAGGCGGACAGACGGACCTCACGGTCGGCGACGTGGAACGGCTGGGCGAGCACGCTGCGCAAGCGACCTGCGATGGTGAGGGCGGTCTCGGGCGTGGTGCCCGGGGCGAGCAGCACGCAGAACTCGTCGCCGGCCCAGCGGGCGAGCAGGTCGGTGGACCGCACGCTGTGCTGGAGCCGCTCGACGGCGACCACGAGCACCTCGTCGCCCGTGCGGTGGCCGAGCGAATCGTTGACGATCTTGAACCGGTCGAGGTCGATGAACAGCAGGGTCCGGTCGGGATCGGGACCGGTCGCAGCCGCCTCGATCGCCAACTCCAGCTGGAACCGGTTCGGGAGGCCGGTGAGGGCATCGTGGGTGGCCTGGTGTCCGAGCTCGCGCTCGAGGCGCCGGCGATCCGTCACGTCCTTGGCGATGCCGAAGACCCCGACGATGTCTTCGTCCACCACGATCGGCATGTTCGTCACGGCGAGCTCCAGCGCCCGGCCGGTCCGATCCATGATCCGGATCTCGTAGTCCTGCGCCTCGCCCCTGGCCGAGCGCTCGAAGTGCCCCACCGTGCGCTCCAGGTCGTCGGGGTGCATCACGCCCGCGTACGAGGCGCCGCACAGCTCCTCGGCGGAGTACCCGGTCAGCCGCTCCGATGCCGGGTTGACCATGGTGAAGCGACCCTCGAGGTCGAAGGCGAACACGGCGTCGGTGTTGTGCTCGAACAGCGAGCGGAAGCGCTGCTCGCTCTCCTCGACCCGGCGCCGGGCGTCGACGCGTTCGGTGACGTCGCGAGCCGAGACGTGCATCACCGTGGCGCCCGGTGCCGCTGCGGTGTTGAGCTCGAGCCAGCGGATGGAGTCGTCCTTGGCGATGACGCGTCGCTCGTGGAGCACCGGGCGATCCGTGGGCAGCGTGAGCTGGCTGTGCGGACCGGTGCGGACGTCGTCGGGGTGGAAGAAGCTCCGGTACGGCTGCCCGACCATCTCGGCCTGCGTGTAGCCCAGCATGGGCGCGCAGGCGGCGTTGATGGACACGATGGTGCCGTCGACGTCGATCACGGCGATGAGGTCGCGCGTCGTGTCGAGGATGCCCTGGAGCATGTCGTGCTGCTCGGTGAGCCGGCGCACGACGGAGGCGAGGAAGACGCCGAGGGCGATGATCGTGCCGGCTCGCATGGTCGCGTAGTCGAAGGCGACGCGGCCCAGCGCTCGCTCGGACACGACCAACGTCCAGACGCCAGCGGCGAGCCCGGCGGCGATGCCCCCGGCGAGGCCACCCCGGCCCTGCCACCGCATGGTGGCCTCGAGCATCGCGAGCACGCCGATGAGGTAGATCGGCTCGGACGGATCGGTGAGGTTGTTCGCCAGGATCAGCGCGACGACGGCCACGTCCATGGCCATCGTGATCGCGCCGATGCGCCGGACCGTGCGGTCGTCGGGTGCGCCTCGCAGGGCGAGCCAGCCCCACAGGACGCTGCTCCAGAAGAGGCCGACGTTGACCCAGGTGAGCGAGATCCGGTCCCCGGGCTCGATGATCGTCTGCAGGGTGGTGAACAGGACCGCGGCGAAGCGGAAGCGCCAGATGAAGCGCTCTCGGGCCAGCCGCTGTGCAGCGGCGGCATCGGCGAGCGCAGAGGCCGGCATCACCTGCACCATCGGCTGCTCCGACGTCGGTCTTGAGCCGCCCGCACCCCGGGTAGGGGCAGCTCCATGGCCGACCAGACCGAGCCCGAGTCCGACCGCGTCGCCGACCGCGCCGAGCTGCTCCCCGAGGAGCAGGCGGCGGGCAGCGAGGAACCTCGGGCCCAGGCCGAGGCGATCCTCGAGGATTCAGACGAGCGGACGGCGTCCCGGGATGCGGCGCCCGACAGCCGGGTCGAGCGCCGCACCTCCGACGAGGTCACCGCCGACCCGGACGCGGGGCCGACCCAGTAGGCATCAGTACCGGTAGTGGTCCGACTTGTACGGGCCCTCGGCGGGGATCCCGAGGTAGTCGGACTGCTCCTTCGACAGCTTCGTCAGCTTGACCCCGAGGCCGTCGAGGTGGAGTCGGGCGACCTTCTCGTCGAGCTGCTTGGGCAGGACGTGCACGCCGAGGGCGTAGTCGGCCGTCTTGTTGAACAGCTCGATCTGGGCCACGACCTGGTTCGAGAACGAGCAGCTCATCACGAAGCTGGGGTGGCCGGTGGCGCAGCCCAGGTTCAGGAGGCGACCCTCGGCCAGCATGATCACCGAGTGGCCGTCGGGGAACGTGTACTCGTGGACCTGGGGCTTGATCTCGGTCTTGGTGATGTCGCTCATCCGGTTGAGGCCGGCGATGTCGATCTCGTTGTCGAAGTGCCCGATGTTGCCGACGATGGCGTTGTGCTTCATCTTCGACATGTGCCCGGCGAGGATGATGTCCTTGTTGCCGGTGGCGGTGATGAAGATGTCGGCCCGGTCCACCACGTCCTCGAGGGTGGTGACCTCGTAGCCGTCCATGGCGGCCTGCAGGGCGCAGATCGGGTCGACCTCGGTGACCACGACGCGGGCACCCTGGCCGCGGAGCGACTGGGCGCAGCCCTTGCCGACGTCGCCGTAGCCGCAGACCACGGCGACCTTGCCGCCCATCATGACGTCGGTGGCCCGGTTGATGCCGTCGATGAGGGAGTGCCGGCAGCCGTAGAGGTTGTCGAACTTGGACTTGGTGACCGAGTCGTTGACGTTGATCGCAGGGAACAGCAGCTGGCCGGCCTGGTGCATCTGGTAGAGGCGGGCCACCCCGGTGGTGGTCTCCTCGGTGACGCCCTTGATGTCGGGGGCGATGCCGTGCCAGAGCTTGGGGTTCTCGGCCTGGAGGCGGGTGAGCAGGGCGAGGACCTCGGTCCACTCCTCGGAGTCGTCGTCGGTGGCCTCGGGGACGGCGCCGACCTTCTCGTACTCGAGGCCCTTGTGGACGAGCAGCGTGGCGTCGCCACCGTCGTCGAGGATCATGTTCGGGCCGGTCTCGCCGTGGGGGCCGGTGGGCCAGCGCAGCGCCTGCTCCGTGCACCACCAGTACTCCTCGAGCGTCTCGCCCTTCCAGGCGAAGACCGGGACGCCGCGGGGCTTGTCCGGCGTGCCGTCGGGGCCGACGGCGACGGCGGCGGCCGCGTGGTCCTGGGTGGAGAAGATGTTGCAGCTGACCCAGCGCACCTCGGCGCCGAGCGAGGTCAGCGTCTCGATGAGCACCGCCGTCTGGATGGTCATGTGCAGGCTGCCCATGATCCGGGCGCCGGCCAGCGGCTGGGCGTCGGCGTACTCCGCCCGCAGCGCCATCAGGCCGGGCATCTCCACCTCGGCCAGCTCGATCTCCTTGCGGCCCCAGGGGGCGAGTGACAGGTCGGCGACCTTGAAGTCGTGGCCGTCGGTCTCCAGCGTCGTCATGGCGCGCCAGCTCCTCGTGTTGCGTTCGATGTTCGAAAAAGGGCGGGGCGGCTGGACGCAACTGGCGCCTCTCGTGACAGCCGGCCGGAGCACAAGGCTACGCGGTCACGGCCCCGAGGAGGCCATGCGGGACCGCCGATCCGGCATCGAACGGTAGTGTCGTCCGTCGTGCGCGATCGTCTGCTGTGGGCCTCGACGGCTGTCGCACCCCTCACCTTCGCCCTCGCGACCATCGTTCTGCAGCGTGCCGGCGGGGTGACGATGTTCGACGATGAGCTCGGCTTCCTCGGCGAAGCGGTGTTCTTCTCCACCCGCGACGGCGCCCCGCTCCTGGCCGGCATCCCGTTCTACTCCGCGGGCTACCCGGCGCTGCTCGCACTGCCTGTCAGCATCCTCCCCTTCGACCCCTGGGTGATCGCCGTCGGCGTCAACGTCGTCCTCCTGGCTGCGCTCGGGCCGTTGCTGCACGCCATGGCGCGGCGGCTCTTCGGTCTCCGCGGCATCGCCGCCGCCGTCGTGGCCATCGCCGGCGCCACGGCGACGTCCGTGGTCTTCCAGGCACCGCGGGCCTGGGCCGAGGTGTGCATCGCGTTCGCGTTCACGCTGTGGGCCTGGCTCCTGCTGCGCTACAGCCAGCACGGACCTGCGATCGGTGCCCTCCCGTTCACCATCGCCGCCGGCGGCATGCTGGCCGTCCACCGTCGGTCCAGCATCGTGGTGCTGATCACGCTCGGCGCCGTCGCCGTGTGGTCGCTGGCGCCGCTCGTTCGACGGACGGACGAACCGCTCCGAGTGCGGGCGCGTGCGGTGCCCTGGCGTTCGTTCGTGCTCGCCGAGGTCGCCGGCGTGGCAGCGGCCGCAGGGGCGCTCGCCCTCGATGCCTACGTCGTCGACACGCTCTACGACGGCACGACGTCCGGCAGTCGCCTCGACAAGGCCCAGAACCTGCTCTCGACGGACTGGATTCCCGCTGCCATCGGCCACGTCTGGTCGTTCCTCGCCACCACGTTCGTCCTGGCCGGCGTCGGCTGCCTGTTCCTCCTCTGGACCGTTCGAGCCCGGCGCCACGTCGTGTTCTCCACGGTGCTGCTCCTGGCGCTCGCCGCCATTGCCGGAACCTCGGTCCTCTTCCTCGCCAACGGCATCCGCGCCGACCAGCTCGTCTACGAGCGCTACCTCGCCGCCACGGCGCCCGTACTCGTCATGATCGGCGCCGGCGCGGTCGCTGCACGGATGACTCCGGTCCGGTCGTGGGTGCTCGCGAGCGCGGGTGTCCTCGCCGTCAGCGGCTTCGTGTTGTCGGTCTCGCTGGAGAGCTCACGCCTGACGGGGAACGTGCAGAAGTTCACGACCCCGACCCTGACCACGTTCGACATGGTCGTCACCGGGTGGGGCGAACCCTTCACCGAGGGGATCCACGTGCTCCCGATCACGGCCGTGGTCCTCTCGGTGGTCGTCGTGGTGGCCGGCGCCGCGAGCTGGCGGGCCTGGCTCGGCCCCGCGGTGGTGGTGGTGGCCGGCGCCGCGACGGTGGCGGCGGGATCGGCGGGGAACCTGAAGCCGTTCACCGACCAGTGGGAGCCGACCGGCCGCGAGGCAGCCCGAGTCCTTGCCGACGCCGATGTTGAGGTGCTCCAGTACGCCCCGCACCTCCGCCACGAAGTCCGAAACGTCCTGCACTACCGACTCGGCTACCCCGACGCCGTGCTCACCGATCCTCCGTCGTGCGACGTCTCCCCGTACACGGTCGGGCCACCGACGCTCGAGGACGAGGGCCTGGCCCCCGTGATCGGGGTCGGGAACTTCCCCGGGGGCGTGTACCGCATCGACTGCTGAGCGGTCCCAGGCGCTACCCGTCGACCGCCCACAGTCCGAGATCGCCGTCGCGCTCGGTCCCGAGGAGCTCGGCCCCCTCCGCCGGCGGGGTGGACTCCCCGGCCAGCACCAGCCCGGCACCGTCGGGCAGGTCCCCCACGAAGTAGGAGACGTCGACGTCGGGGTGCCAGAACTGGGTGTTGTACGCCCAGTACACGTGCAGGTCCTCGTCCCGGTCGACCCAGACCACCTCGTCGACCTCCTCGAGCACCGGACCGAGGCGGTGCCGGCCGGCCCAGGCCTCCGAGGCCGGGCCGGCCCACTCCTGGACGAGCGACACCCCGGCGAACACGTTGAGCCCGGCGATCACCGCGAGGGGCAGCGCCCACCCCCACCGGTCGCGGCGCACGAGGGCAGCCGCGCCCAGCAGGAGCATGACGACGGCTGCGAGCAGACCGGTGGTGACGACGTGGTCGCGGCCGAAGAGCTCGACCGGCACCCGGAGGGAGGCGATGTTGTGCCAGGCGATCGGCTGCTCCCACACGTCGTCGGCGTACACGGCATCGAGGGCCAACCCGATGCCGGCGCTCGCGCCGGCAGCGGCGAGGATGCCGGGCCACGCCCAGCGGCGCCGCAGCGCGGGGGCCAGCACGACGAGCACCGGCACCCACTGCTCGAGGTAGCGGCCGTACACGGGCAGGTCGGCGCGGCTCACGTCCGTGCCGATGCCGACCTGGTAGGACCCGATGGTGCCGAGCGCCAGGCTGCCGAGCGCACCGAGCACCACGAAGCCCATCGCCAGACCGCGCGCCGTGCCGCGCTCGTTCCAGCCGACACGGGCGCCGACCAGCATCCCGAGCGGCACGAGGCCGAGCGTGGCGACGACGAGGTACCAGGTCTGCCCGGCGGTGATCACGGCGGCGCCGATCGGCTCCCCCAGGGCACCCACCGGCGACCCGGCCAGCGACGGCATCGTCCCGGCCGGATAGAGCCGGTCCGTGGCCCAGGCGTGCAGGACCTGGGTGAGCAGCACCACCAGCAGCGCGGCTCCGCCGAGCGCGGCGGCGACGCGCGGCGCCAGCACCCCGGCACGCCAGGCCGCGACCGCGACCAGGGCCAGGGCGAGGACCGCCACGATCGAGCGGGGGTGCACGGCGTAGGAGGCCCCGACGGCGATCCCGGCGAGCAGCGACCACGGCACGGTGCCGGCCTCCAGGGCCCGGTGCACCAGCACCACGCCGACGGCGACCACGAGGACGAGCAGTGCCTCGGGCAACAGCATCGTGGCCTGCAGGATCGACGCCGCCATCGAGCCGCCCACGATGGCTGCGCCGGCGCTCAGCAGCGGGCGGAGACCGGCGAGCCGGGTGCCGATCAGGTGCAGCACGGGGATGACGGCGGCGGCGGCCGCCGCGTTCAGCCCCTGCGCTGCGTTCTGGAAGGCGCCGGGCTCCAGGATCGCGGCCGCCGGCGCAAGCAGCGCACCCCAGCCGGGCAGGTACGCCGGCCCGTAGAGGGTCGGCGGGTCACCGGCCAGCAGGCGGGCCACCCCGACGTAGCCGCCCTCGTCCTGGAAGATGAAGGGCGACACGACCGAGCGGGCCAGCAGGAGCCGGCCCAGGAGCGAGGCGAGGGCGGCCACGACCACCAGTGCCCACGCCGCGCGGTGCGACCTGCGCTGCGGGGGGGTCGCCATCGGGCCCGACGCTAGTTCGACCCCCGGTCGATCTCGGGACCCATGCGCTCCCGGGCCAGGGCCACGACCTCGCCGGGCTCGGCGTGGCGGCCGAGGCCGGCCTTGGAGAAGATCAGCTCACCGTCGAGGGTGACCTCGAAGCGGCCCTTGCCGTCCGGCACCAGCTCCAGGGTCTCGATGATCGGGGCCCAGCCCCGCAGCAGCTCGTCCGCCAGACCGACGGCTCTCGGCACGTAGTCTCACGGGACGCAGAACGCGATGGAGATCCGGTGGCGCGGGTCCAGCATCGTCATGCGCCGAGGGTGTCGACGCCCCGGGGACCCGGGTCGATCTCGTTCTCCTGGGCCAGGTGCCAGCTGACGAGGTCACCCGTGAGCACCAGGTCCAGCAGCTGGGCCAGCGGGCCCTCTCCTTCGGCGTGCACCTCGTGACGGGCGTGCACGACCTCCTCGAGCATGGCCTCGACGGCAGGGAGCACCGCAGCGTCGTCGGTGTCCTCGTGGTCGTGCCGGAGCTCGACGAGGGAGAACACCTGGCGGGTCATGTCGCCGTGCTGACCCCAGCCGGACAGCTCGTGGTGGCGGGCCTGGGGCAGCGCCAGGTCGAAGGCGGGGGCCTTGACGTTGTCGTTGACCTGCTGCTTCCAGCGTCGGGCGGCGACCGCGCCGACCGGCCCGGCCCCCAGGGTCAGGACCATGGTGCGCCCGATGCGGCGGGCGAGCACGGCGGCGTCGCCATCGGGGCGGTCGAGCTGGTCGCGTCGCCGGGTGAGCTGGTGGACCGCCGCGTCGATGGTCTCGTCCAGGCCGGGACCGCCGAGCGGGGTGGCCAGCGCGCTCAGCCCGTCGAGCAGCCGGAGCGTGCTCACCAGCGTGGAGGCGAACGCGAACCGGGGCGCGGGGACCTCGTCGGTGCAGCGCACCACGCCCCCGTCGCGCTCGGCGATGGCCTCCACCACGTCGCCGCTGCCGACCCCGGTGAGGACGGCCCGGTGGTCCACGGCGGCCTGCAGCGCCGAGGTCGACTCCGACGTCGGGGCCCGCGACACGAACACGCAGCGCCACTCGTCGGAGACGAAGTCGGGCAGGCCGTGCCCGGTGTGGACGAAGACCGGTACGGGCGACCACGGCGCGACGAGGGCCTGGGCGGCCTCGGCCACCAGGGCATCGGGCCCGGAGGCCACGAGCACCATGCCGTGCACCCCGGCGAAGGGAGGGACCTCGACCGGTGCAGCCGCCGCGGCCGCCACCGATTCGGGGGTGGCCAGCACGGCGTCGAGGACCCCGAGGCTGTCGATCGGTCCCTCGGGGAGCAGGGGGGACACGGGTTCAGGCGCCGTCGTCGGGATCGAAGGTGGGCGTGATGCCCTGGCTCTCGGCCTTGGCCAGCAGGCGCTCGACCTCGGTGTCGTCGATGGCGGTGGCCTCGTCGATCAGCATGATCGGGATGTCGTCGCGGATGGCGTAGGTGCGCTTGAGCCGCGGGTTGAGGAGCAGGTCCTCGTCCTCGAAGTAGTAGAGCGGCCCCTTGTCCTCGGGGCAGGCGAGGATGTCGAGCAGCAGCTGGTCGAGTGCCATGGATGCTTTCTACCAGCGGGGGTCAGGCCCGTCTGCAAGGAAGCCTCTGAGCTGACGACCCGGCTAGAAGAGCGAGCGAACTTCCTCCACCTTGGCGTCGCACTGCTCCCGGGTGGCCGCCTCCAGGTTGAGGCGCAGCAGCGGCTCGGTGTTGGAGGGACGCAGGTTGAACCACCAGTCGCCGAGGTCCACGGTGAGCCCGTCGAGGCGGTCCTGGTCGTGGTCGGCGTAGGCCGCCGCCACCCGGTCGATGACCGCGGCGGGATCGTCGACGGTCGTGTTGATCTCGCCGGATGCGGCGTAGCGCTCGAAGGGCTTGCGGAGCTCGGACAGCTTCTGGCCGGTGCGGCTGAGCTGCTCGAGCACGACCAGGGAGGCGATGCAGCCCGAGTCGGCGCGCCAGTTCTCGCGGAAGTAGTAGTGGGCGGAGTGCTCGCCGCCGAACGCGGCGCCGGTCTCGGCCATCGTGGCCTTGATGAAGCTGTGCCCCACCCGGGTCCGGATCGGCGTGCCGCCGTTCTCGCGGACGACCTCGGGCACGGTCTTGGAGCAGATCAGGTTGTGCAGGATCGTCGCCCCGGGCTCCTTCTCGAGGATGCCCTTGGCGACGATGGCCGTGGTGATCGAGCCCGACACCGGCTGGCCGAGGTCGTCGACGAGGAAGACCCGGTCGGCGTCGCCGTCGAAGGCCAGGCCCACGTCGGCGCCGACCTCGAGCACCCGGGCCTGCAGGTCGCGGAGGTTCTCGACGTCGATCGGGTCGGCCGGATGGTTGGGGAAGGTGCCGTCGAGCTCGCCGTACATGACCTCGAGGTCCACGGGCAGGCCCTCGAACACGGCGGGCACGACGAGGCCGCCCATGCCGTTGGCGGTGTCGGCCACGACCTTCACGGGCAC
Source organism: Salinilacustrithrix flava (assembly GCA_024128875.1). Lineage (GTDB taxonomy): Bacteria > Actinomycetota > Acidimicrobiia > Acidimicrobiales > Salinilacustritrichaceae > Salinilacustrithrix > Salinilacustrithrix flava. The sequence continues at coordinate 236,249 of JAMYFF010000004.1, read as the reverse complement.
GAGCGCCGAGGTGTCGATGAAGCCGCGGACGTGGTCGGCGAAGGCATCGAGCAGCTCGATGTCGTCGATGGTGCCCGGCTCGCCCTGCGGGGACAGGTCGTCCTCGAGGATCATCCGCTTGATCTCGTCCATGCCGGTGTCGGAACCGATGGGCTTGGCGCCGGCCAGCGTCATCTTGATGCCGTTGTACTGGGCCGGGTTGTGGCTGGCGGTGAACATCGCACCGGGGGCGTCGAGGCTCCCGGCGGCGAAGTACAGCATGTCGGTGGAGGCCAGCCCGATGCGGGTGACGTCCATGCCCTGGCTGGTGACCCCCTCGCAGAAGGCGGCCACGAGCTCCACGCCGGAGGGGCGCATGTCCCGGCCCACGAGCACTCGGTCGTGGGGCTCGGGCTGCGTGCGCACGAACCGGGCGAACGCCGCGCCGATGGAGCGGACGAGCTCGGCGTCGAGCTGGTCCGGGGTGATGCCCCGGATGTCGTACGCCTTGAAGACAGCATCGATGTCGGCCACGACGGAAGGGTGGCTGCCGTGGTCGGGCCTTGGCAAGCGCTCCCGGGTGGCGAACAGCACGATCGCGGCCAGGACCGACAGCGTCGCGAGGCCGATGACCCGGTCCATCGACGTGCCGACCAGGCCCACGGACGCGGGCAGGTCCACCGCCGGCGCGATGAGGCCCGAGAGCAGCTCCCGGATGCCGAGCCCGCCCGGGAAGATGCCGATGGCCGAGGCCGCCACCGTCGCCATCGACAGCGACGTCGCCTGCGCGATGCTCGGCTCGAACCCGAGTGCCTCGATGGTCAGGTACAGCCGCACCGCCTTCACCAGCACCGACAGGGCCTCCACGGCCACCAGTCGCTGCAGCACCGCCCCGACCGGCCCGTCGGCCAGGCGCCGCACCAGCACGGCCGCACCGCCGAGCATGGCCAGCCCGATGACGAGCAGCACGACCGCCTGCACCGGTGCCGCCCCCACCTGCACCGCGGCCACGATGACGAGGGCGACGGCGATGTAGGCGAGGCCGACAGCCAGGGTCGACGTCACGGCCTGCCCGGTGGAGGAGCCGCCCTTGGCCAGCGCCCGCGTCCGCACCAGCACCGACCCCGGCACGGGCAGGAGGTTGAACGCGGCGGCGATGATGGACACTCGCAGGGCCGCCGGCAAGGCGACCCGCTGGCCCACGATGCGGGCCGACACCCGGTACTCCTCGGCGTTGACCACCGCACCCGGGACCACGAGCAGCGCGGCGAGGGCGATGAGCGACCAGTCGATGTCGCCCCGATCGGATGGGAGCGCCTGCCAGGCCGCCACGGTGGAGCCGACGAAGATGGTGACGGCGACCGCGTACGCGATCCGCCGGCGACCGGGCGTGGACGCCCACGAGCGGAGGGCGGCCAGCCGTCGGAGCAGGTCGGGGACGGCGGCTGGCACGGCCGGCGATCGTAGGCACCCGCACCCACCAACCCGGTTCCCTGCGCGCCGATCGACCGCCGGTGGTCGACTCGCGCGCAACGAACGGCCCCCTTCCGGTTCCTCACGCGCGAATCGACCATCCATGGTCGATTCGCGCGCGGCGAACGGATCCAGTGGGGCCAGACTCGTCGGATGCCGGGACCGACCGACGACGAACGGGTGGCACCCCTGCGCCGCCTCTGGCACTACGGGGCGCCGTACCGCCGACGAACCGGGTGGGCCACGACCCACTCGGTGCTGAACAAGCTCTTCGACCTCGCCCCTCCCCTGCTCATCGGCCTCGCCGTGGACGTGGTGGCCAACGACGGCGACGCCACCCTCGACCGCATCGGGTTCACCACGCAGCGAGCCCAGATCGTCGCGATCGCGCTCCTCACCTTCCTGGTCTGGGCGCTCGAGTCCCTGTTCCAGTACCTGCACCAGATCGCGTGGCGGAACCTGGCCCAGGACCTCCAGCACGACCTGCGCCTCGACGCCTACCGCAACGTGCAGGAGCTCGAGCACGCCTGGTTCCAGGAGCGGGCCACCGGCGACCTCATGGCGGTGCTCAACGACGACGTCAACCAGCTCGAGCGGTTCCTCGACATCGGCGCCAACGAGATCATCCAGGTGCTGACCACCGTGGTGGCGGTGGGCGCGATCTTCTTCGTGCTCGACCCGTCGGTGGCGATGCTCGCCATCGCGCCGATGCCCCTGGTCCTGTGGGGCTCGTTCTGGTTCCAGCGCCGGCTCGAGCCCCGCTACGAAGCGGTCCGCAACCAGGCCGGGTTCCTGAACGGCCAGCTGGCCAACAACCTGCTCGGCATCTCGACGGTGAAGTCCTTCACGGCCGAGGACCGGGAGGCGGCCCGCATCGCCAGGGAGAGCGACCGGTACCGCGAGACCAACCGTCGGGCCATCTCGCTGTCGTCGGCGTTCGTGCCGCTCATCCGCATGGCGATCCTCATCGGCTTCACGGGGACGATGGTGTGGGGCGGCTACGAGGCGATCAAGACCGCCACCGACGGGTCGGGCTCGCTGTCGGTCGGCCAGTACAGCGTGCTGCTCTTCCTGTCCCAGCGCCTGCTGTGGCCGCTGACGCGCCTCGGCGAGACCTTCGACCAGTACCAGCGGGCCATGGCATCCACGAACCGCATCCTCGACGTGGTGGACACCGAACCGGCCATCACGGGTGGCCCCGAGCGCCTCGCGCTCGACCTCGGCCAGGGGGAGGTGTCCTTCGAGGACGTCACCTTCGCCTACGAGCCCGGCGCCACCCCCGCGCTCGACGGCGTGACGCTGACCATCGAGGCCGGCCGGACGACGGCGGTCGTCGGCCCCACGGGATCCGGCAAGTCCACGCTCATGCGGCTGCTGCTGCGCTTCCACGACGTCGACGAGGGACAGGTGTGCATCGAGGGCCACGACGTGCGCGACCTCGACCTCGGCGACCTGCGCCGGCTCACCGGCCTGGTGAGCCAGGACGTGTACCTGTTCCACGGCACGGTCCGCGAGAACATCGCCTACGGCCGCCCGGACGCCCCGATCGAGGACGTGGTCGCCGCCGCGACCGTGGCCGAGATCCACGACTTCGTGCAGACGCTGCCCCAGGGCTACGACACCATCGTCGGCGAGCGGGGCCAGAAGCTGTCCGGCGGCCAGCGCCAGCGGCTCTCGATCGCCCGGGCCGTGCTGAAGGACCCGGTCGTGCTGCTCCTCGACGAGGCCACCTCGGCCGTCGACAACGAGACCGAGGCCGCCATCCAGCGGTCGCTCGAGCGGATCTCCGCCGGGCGCACCACCCTCGTCGTGGCCCACCGGCTCTCGACGGTTCGCGACGCGGACGTCATCCACGTGCTCGAGGCCGGGCGCATCGTGGAGTCCGGCACCCACGACCAGCTGGTGTCCCGCGAGGGCGCCTACGCCTCGCTGTGGGCGGTGCAGACCGGCGAGGCCGTCCACCACGACCCCCACCGACCGGGTCCGTTCAGGGCCCGCCCGTCGTGAAGGTCGGCACCACGCCGACGTCGTCGTAGGCCCCGATCGAGGACCACCGCCGCACCCGCGCCAGGTCGAGCGCCAGGCGGACCACGTCGTGGCCGACCCGCACCGTCGACGACGCACCGGCCTCGTCGAGCTGCACCGGGATCTCGCCGAGGGACAGCTCGGCCCGCTCGACCAGGTGCAGGATCTCGATGTCGAAGGCGAAGCCGTCGATGCGGGCGTGCGCGAACAGCGAGCGGGCCACGTCGCCCCGGAAGGCCTTGAGCCCGCACTGGGTGTCGCGCGGGGCGGCGAGCAGCACGGCGGCGGACAGGCGGTTCACCACCCGGCTGCCGAGGGCCCGCAGCCCGGTGGCCCGGGACACCACCGAGTCGACGTGGCGGCGGTTGCCGATGACGACGTCCCACCCGGCCTCGACGGCCTCGAGCGCCCGCCGCAGCTGGGGCGGGTCGTAGGCGAGGTCGGCGTCGGTGAACAGCGCCACCCGGCCCCGGGACGCGAGCATCCCCGCGCGGACCGCCGCCCCCTTCCCCCGGTTCTGGGGCTGCACGATGACCTGCTCGGCGCCCGCCTCGAGGGCGATGGCCGCGGTGTCGTCGCCGGAGCCGTCGTCCACCACCACGACCTCGAGGCCGCCGTCCGCGGCGACGTCGGCCAGCTCGTCGTGGATGCGCCGCACCGTCGTCCCGATGCGGTCGGGTTCCCGGTACGCGGGGATCACCACGGTCAGCCGGCACGTCCCGTCCTCCAGCGGCCGCAGCGACGGCGTGTGGAGCTCTCGGATCGCCTCGCCCAGCACCCAGCGGTAGCCGATGGCCCGGACCACGGCGGCCACGGTCAGCGAGATCGCCTTCGCCGCGAGCAGGCCGGTCACCGTGGTGAAGCCGAAGGCGGTGAAGGTGGCCCGGAGCACGAGGGCGTCGACGACGGCGGCGACCGAGGCGAGGAGCACGAAGGCCGAGGGGTGGCGGACCCAGCGGAAGTACGGGTTCGACCGGAACGTGGCCACCCGGTGGGCGCCGTAGGACACGGTGGACGCGACGGCGATGGCGACGAGGTCGGCCACCAGCAGCGGCCAGCCCAACCCCTCGCGCAGCGCCACCAGCAACCCGACGTCGATCGCGGTCGGCAGCACCGACACGGCGGCGAAGGCGAGCAGTCGACGCGGCACGGCCGCTATGCGTCGGCCGGCGCCGTGGTGTCGACCGGCTCGACCGGGTCGACCGGTGCGAGGTCGGCGAGGAACGGGTCCGGCTCGGGTCGCGTGCGGGGTGCGCTGGTGCCGTCGGCCGGGCGCAGGTCGCGCACGGGGACGCGCGGGCGGCGGGTGAGGACGACCAGGCCGGCGATGCCGGCGAGGGTGAGCGCGATCGCGATCAGGTCGATCCCCGTGCGGCCGTAGGTGAGGCGCACGTCGGTGTCGGTCGGCACGACGACCATCAGGTTCGGCGCGACCCGGTAGGGGCCGTCGGCGCCGGCGACCTCCCAGTTGGGGAAGTAGGAGGCCTTGACCAGCACGGGGGTGCCGGGGCGGTCGACTCGGAACGAGATCGAGGTGTCGCCCACCGCCACGTCCGACACCTCGGCCGGCGTGAGCGCCCGGGTCTCGGGGGTCGCGCCGGGGTCGACCCGCTGCCACTCGGCCGGGCCGTCCGCCGCCAGGGCCACGTCCCACCGGGACGGATCCTGGAACCACTCGAGCGCGGCGCCCGGGCAGGGCTCCTCACCCTCCTTGCAGCCGAGCCACTCGTCCTGGGCCTCCGATGCCGTGGTGACCGCCGGTTCGTGGGCGAGGGGCTCCACGAGCGAGGCGCCGCCCGCGACCTCGTACACGAGCCACGGCCCGTCCGCGGCCACCTCGGTCAGGTCGGGGTGGCCGGCGGCCGCCGCCTTCGCCTCCGGGCTGCGCGCGAGGTAGTAGCGCACCCCCATCAGCTGGAGGTGCTCGACGCCGGCGTCGACGTCGAGCTCCCGGTACGGCATGTCGCGCTGGGCCCGGCTCGGCGCCTGGGACAGCTCGGACTGCATGAGGAAGTGGAACGGCGTGGTGGACGAGGCCTCGAAGTACAGCCCCTCCATCGAGCCGATGCAGCCGTCGGTCCAGTGGGGCAGGAGCATGAGGGCCATCGGGGTGCCGTAGTCGTTCAGGTCGGAGCTGTACTCCCACAGCGAGCGCCCGCAGCCGTTGGTCTCCCCCACCTCGGCCATGGTCGAGACGATCCCCCGGTACTCGGGGTAGGCCTCCTTGCGCTCGTAGCCGCTGTAGTTCCACCGGGCCCAGTCGGTGACGAAGTTCCGGCCGGCGACGTCGATGCCCAGCGCGTCGGGCACCCGCAGGGAGAACAGGCCCGGGACGCCGACCGAGCGGACGAGCCGGTAGGTGCCGTCCGCGTTGGTGGCACCGCCGGGGGCGTTGCGGAGCTGGCCGGCCAGGAACCCGCCGAGCAGCAGCAGCGCCAGCGGCGCAGCCGCGACCGTCACCCACCGCCGCGGCCGGCGTGGGTCGGGGGCCAGCACCTGGGCCAGCGCCCGCGCGATCTCCCCGACGCCGACGGCGGCCAGCCAGTAGACGACGAGGTACCAGAACGGCAGGAGGCGGGCGTTCCACAGCCGGCCCTGGGGCAGGAACACGAACGCGAGCGCGAGGCCCAGGCCCGCGACCACCAGCGCGACGCCGACGCGGCTGCGGAACGCCACCGAGAGCACGGCGCCGACCAGCGCGAGGGCCGCGAAGAGCCGCAGGTCGCCCGGCACCAGCTCGGGCCACACCTGGTCGGAGAACCACGACCACAGGCCGGTGCCGTCCCGGTGGACCGCGATCTTCTCCCAGCCCATGTCGTTGACGTAGGTGCGGCGCCAGAAGAACGGCAGCACCCACCAGGCCGCCAGGAGGGCGGCCACGACGCCGGTGCTGAGCAGCCACCACAGCCGGCCGATGGCGAGCGGACGGCGCTCGGCGCCGGGGTCGGTCGGCTCGGCTCCCTCCCGGGTGAGCAGGACGAGGGCGACGATGACCAGCAGCACGAGCGTGACGGCCACCGTCGGCCCGGTGCCCGCCAGGCCGGTCACGAGCGCGGCCGCACCGCCCAGCACGACGACCGCGGCGGCAGCCGCGCCGACGAGGACGGTGCGGCGGGCCGGCGCACCCTCCCCCGCGGGTTCGGCGACGAGGTGCACGACCAGCAGCACGAGGGTCACCCCGAGGGCGAAGAAGGCGGGGATGAGGTGGCAGAGGCCGACCAGCGCGAGCAGCGCCGCCGCCGTGGCCCGGTGGGTGCCGATGCGCAGGCCGTGGACCACCACGCCCAGGTAGACGATCGCCAGCGCCAGGCTGATCGAGAACGCGAACTCGCCGGCCATGGTCGACGCGATGTTGCCGCCGTAGATGGTGAAGGACTTGTCGAACAGGAAGGCGAGCGTGGTGACCGCGAGCAGGGCCGGCGTCGGGTGCGGGAACCGGGCGAGCCGGCCGAAGGCGTAGGCGGCGACCGGCATGGCCACCACGCCCGCCACCGACACCAGCTTGAACGCAGGTCCGTAGGGCACGGCGACGCCGAGGACGACCACCAGCGCGGCAGCGACGGCCAGGGGCACCCGTCGGGGGTGCCGCCCGTAGCGGCCGGCCACCACGGCGGCGGCCACGCCGGCGACGATGAGCACGAGGTCGAACGTCGGGCCGAAGCCGCCCCAGAGCCCGGCGAGGAGCGCCACCAGGGCGAGCCCGGCGGTGACCGCCAGCTCGGTGCGGTCGCGGACCCATCGGCCCGCCGCCCGACCGGCGATCAGCAGGGACGCCGCGGCCGGGAGGATGGCGAGCGCCCCGCCGAGGCCGGCGTTCAGGGCCACCATCCCGAGGAACGGGACGACCATGTAGAACTGGAAGACGGGGAAGCCGGCGTACCAGTCGGGGGTCCAGCCGGCGAGTCGCAGGTCCGGCAGGAGGTGGTCCCGCAGGTACGCGAACGCCCACACGTGGGCGCCCATGTCGCCACCCGCAGGCGTCGTGCTGGCCAGGAGCAGGTCCGGGTGGAGCTGCCAGAACACGAACAGGGCGCTGGCCGCGACGACCAGTGCGTCGATCGTTCGGCGGGCGACCGGGCTCATCGGCGAGACATCCTCCCACCCCGGTCCCGGGTCGGACCGATCACCCACCGGCGACGAGCGCGACGACCGTGGTCGCGTTGAAGCCGACGTGGGCCCAGATGCTGGGACCGAGCCGGCCGGTGCGGTGGGCCAGCACCGACAGCACGAGGCCGAACGCGGCCAGGGCCGGCAGCTGCAGCGCCTGGAAGTGGCTGATGCCGAACAGCACCGACGTGATGAGCATCGCCGGCCAGATCGGCAGGTGGCGGGCCAGGGTCCGCTGGAGCATCCCGCGGAAGAAGACCTCCTCGGCGAGTGGTGCGGCGACGACCACGACCAGCACGAGCACCAGCACGCCCGGGCCCTGGGCCTTGTCCGTGAGCTCGCGAGCCGGCGCCTCGAGCGCCTCCTGGTCGGTGTCGGTGAAGATGAAGATCGGCAGCGTCACCAGCGGCACGAGCACGAGCTGGCAGGCCACGCCGATCGCGAGGCCGACGGGCACGTCCCGCAGGGTGGTCCACAGCCCGAGGTCGCGCACGGGCCCGTTGCCCCGGAGCCGGGTGGCGAGCAGCGGGACGCCGAGCAGGCCCAGCCACAGGGGGACCTGGAGGAGGGCGACCTCGCCGATGGTCAGCGCATCGGTGTCGAGCTCGCCCATCGGGATGCCCTGGGCAGCAGCGAACAGGGCGAAGCCGAGCGCGGAGGCGAGCTGGGCCACGACGAAGGCGACCGCGAGGTCGACCGCGCCCCAGCGGGGGGCCGGATCGGTCACTGGACCTTCAGGAGGCGATGCGGCCGTGGAGGTCGACCACTGAGCCGATGCGCCGGTCGACGAGGGACCAGCCGTTGGGGACCGACAGCCGTTCGGTGTGCTCGACGCACAGGTCGTACTGCATCGGGTGCGACGGGGCGAGGTGGTCCACGGTCGCCACCCGGGACGCGTAGTCGTAGGTGAGGGTCGCGGCCGGGCTCCGCTGGCACGCAGGACGAGAGCAGCTGGCACTCACGGGAGAGCAGGGTAGCCAGGGCCGCGCCGGCAGCGGTGGACACCGGACCGACCGGGCTGCACGTCCGACCGTCGGCCCCGACCCGTATCCTGGGCCCATGCAGCCGCAGTCGCCTCCGCCGCCTCCCCCGCCGCCGGGCCGCGAGTCCAAGGGTGGCGCGCGGGGCGCCAGCGCCCGGCTCGGCGGGCTGCCCCGCTGGTCCCTCTGGGTCCTGGTCGGCGTCCTCCTGCTCGGGTTCGTGCTCGCCGGGTTCTTCCCGAGCGAGCCCCGGGAGGACCTCACCTACAGCGAGTTCCGCACCGCCGTCCTCGACGGCCAGGTGCAGGACATCGAGATCGACAACAACAACGGCGACATCGACGGCGAGCTGGAGGACGGCACCCTCTTCACCACGACCGGCCCGGTCGACGGCGGCATCCCCGACGAGGACCTGCGGATCCTGCGGGACCAGGGCGTCGAGGTCAGCTACGTCACGCCCTCGCCCAGCTTCATCGCCGCCATCCTCCCCTACATCATCGTGTTCGGCCTGTTCATCGGCTTCTTCATCTGGATGCAGCGCCGGGCCCAGGGCCAGATGAGCGGCGTGATGAACATCGGCAAGTCGAAGGCCAAGCCCTACGACACCGAGCGCCCCGGCACCACCTTCGACGACGTCGCCGGGTACGAGGGCGTCAAGCAGGAGATCACCGAGGTGGTCGACTTCCTGCGCCATCCCGAGAAGTTCGCCGAGATCGGCGCCCGCATCCCCAAGGGCGTGCTGCTCGTCGGCCCGCCCGGCACCGGCAAGACCCTCATCGCCCGGGCCGTGGCCGGTGAGGCCGGCGTGCCGTTCCTGTCGGTCACCGGCTCGGACTTCATGGAGATGTTCGTGGGCGTCGGCGCCAGCCGCGTGCGCGACCTGTTCCAGACGGCCAAGAAGATGGGCAAGGCCATCATCTTCGTGGACGAGATCGACTCCATCGGCCGCAAGCGCGGCGCTGGGCTCGGCGGCGGCCACGACGAGCGCGAGCAGACGCTGAACCAGATGCTGTCGGAGATGGACGGCTTCGAGGCCACCGAGGGCATCGTGATGATGGCGGCCACCAACCGCCCCGACATCCTCGACCCCGCCCTCCTCCGCCCGGGTCGCTTCGACCGCCAGGTGGTCGTGCCGCTGCCCGAGTCCGAGGAGCGCCTGGCGATCCTCAAGGTGCACTGCAAGTCCAAGCGCCTGGCCGCCGACGTCGACCTCAACACGGTGGCCAAGGGCACGCCGGGCATGAGCGGCGCCGATCTGGCCAACCTGGTCAACGAGGCCGCCCTCTACGCGGTGCGCGCCGGCGACGACGAGATCCACAACCGCCACTTCGACATGGCGCGCGACCGCGTCCTCATGGGCCAGCGCCGCGAGTCCATGGCCCTCTCCGACCAGGAGAAGGAGGTCATCGCCTACCACGAGGCCGGCCACGCCGTGTGCGCCGCCGTGCTCCCCCACGCCGACCCGGTCCACAAGGTCACGATCCTGCCCACGGGCATGGCCCTCGGCGTCACCCAGCAGCTCCCCGAGGAGCGCCACATCTACCGCCAGGACTACATCGAGGACTCCCTCGTGGTCCGCATGGGCGGCCGGATCGCCGAGGAGGTCGTCTACGGCGTCTACTCCACCGGCGCCAACAACGACCTCACGGGCGCCACCGACCTCGCCACCAAGATGGTGCGGGAGTGGGGCATGTCCGAGCGGGTCGGCCCCCAGGCGTGGAGCGGCGGCAACCAGGTCTTCCTCGGCGAGTCGATGATGGCCTCCAAGGAGTACTCCGACGACACCGCCCGGGTGATCGACGAGGAGGTCGAGCGCATCCTGCGCGAGCAGCAGCAGCGCTGCCGCGACACCCTCCACGAGAACCGCAACGGCCTCGACCTCGTGGCCCGGGCCCTGCTGGAGCGCGAGACCATCGACGGCGCCGAGGTGAGCCGGCTCATCGAGCTCGGCCGGGGCACGGCCGAGGAGCTCCCGGAGCGGGAGTCGGTCACAACCGACTGAACCGCCGTTGCCGTTCCGCAGTCGCTGCCAGAACGCTTCTGGCAGCGGCACGGAGCCGAGCACTGGTCAGGCGTCGTCCTCGTCGTGGACGTGTTCATGGCTGCCGCAGCCGTCCGGCACGGACCCGGGCTCGCGGAGCTCGGCCAGGGCCGCCCACAGGTCGGTCGCCGTGGCCGGGCCGAGGAAGCTGGCCCGCACGACACCCTCGGCGTCGGCGACCACGGTGGTCGGCACCCCGTCGATCCGGTAGCGGTCGTGCAGCACCTTGTGGGCGGAGAACTCGAGCTCCTGCACGGCGACGGCGTCGGATTCGAGCACCCGCACCTTGTCCCACACGCCGGCGCAGGTGTCGCACGTGGCGGAGCTGAAGACCGCCACCAGCCACTCGGCGTCGGGACGCGTGAAGTCGGGGCGGTGGAGCTGGCCGGGAACGTTGTAGCCGGTGCGCACCGGTGCGGCGGCCGGCTGGCGGCGCTGCACCACCAGCGCGATCACCACCGCGACGACGGCGACGACGGCGACGATGACGAGGCGCTCCATCAGCCCTCCCCGTCCTCCGCGTCGTCGGCCGGGACCTCGGACTCGTCGTCGGGATCGACGACGATGGTCTCGTCGGGCGCCGGCAGCTCCACGTCGTCGGGGGCGACCGGGATCCCCTCGTCGTCCTCGGTCGGGGCCTCCTCGAGCTCGTCGCCGAGGTCGGCCTCGACGCCGAGGTCCACCGGGTCGGCCGGGACGCGCGCGCCGTCCGGCGACGGCACCCCCACCGCGAGGGAGATCCCGCGCTGCTCCTCCCCCAGCTGGGCCAGGATGCGCTCGACGACCACGGGTTCGGTGGCCCGCACGACCACGGCGAGGTCGTCCCGGTTGGCGATCTGGGGGGTGAGATCCACGTTCAGCCGCTCGCCGGCCTCGACGACGACGCCCTGCAGGTCGGCCACGGGGACCTCCTGGCCTCCCACGATGGCGACGACGTCCACCTCGGTGAGCACCTGGGGATCCAGGTTCACGATCGTGATGGACTCGGCGCTGGGCTCCTCCGTGCTGCCGGCGGCGAAGGTCCACTCGGTGGCCTCGACCGGTGAACCGGTGGTGACGGACAGGCCACGCCGGCCCGAGGTGCGCAGGGACGACAGCACGCGCTCGGCCACCACGGGGACGTCGTTGGCGGAGCGCACCACGGCGGAGTGCGGGACCCCGACCGGCAGGCGTCCGTCCTCGTTCATGTCCACGGTGGCGTGGGAGCCGGGGGCGATGCTCAGCTCGACCGGTGCGGGGACGCCGTTCTCCTCGGGACGGTCGACGCGGAGGTCGATCTCCACCTCGGCCAGCTCCTCGGTGGGGTTGTAGACGACGAAGCGCTCCTGGAACTCCTCGGAGGCGATCCCGTCGGGGAAGATCCAGGTCCGCTGCGGTTCGGTCACGCCCAGCTGGACGGTGAGGCCGCGGTCGCCGCCGTCCTCGTTCACCCGCACGATGCGGTCGACGATGATGCGACCGGTGCGGGTCGTGAGCGACGCCGCCACCTCGTCGCGGCGGGTCACGTCGTCGCCGAGGTCGATGCCGATGGTGCTGCGACCCGGGACCACGAGGCCGCCGGCGAAGCGGCCCGGCTCGCGGATGGTGTCCTCGGTGGAGAACACGCCCTCGACGATGGCGTCGTCGGGGAACGGGTTGAACAGCACGAGCAGCTCGCGAGCCTCCCGGGCCGTGGTCCCCCAGGCGAAGTGCCACTCGTCGCTGGCACCGGTGGCGCACGGCTTCGCGTCGATCCCGTGGATGCTGGACACCTCGTGCTCCACGACGAGCCCGCCGCCGACGGACTCCACCAGCGCGGAGGCGACCGGGGCGGTGACCAGGTCGGTCAGGGCCAGACGAGCCCGGCTGCGGGGTCCGATCTCGATGCGCCGCACCACCGGCTCGGCGCTGACGGAGGCCGGGTCGGTGGCCGGCTCCTCGTCGACCTCCTCGTCGGCCTCCTCGTCGTCCGGGTCGGCATCGGCATCGGGGGCGAGCTCGTCGGCCTCCCCGCCCGGGGCCGGCGCGGCCACGACGCCGGGGAAGGCGGTGACATCGACGTCGAGGGCACCGTCGGTGGTGTTCAGCATCGTGATGACGTGGTCGGCGAAGGCCTCCTCGTCGGCCGTGCCGCCGGCGCAGAACCAAGTGGAGGCCAGCGCGGTGGACGATGGCGCCATCGGGAACTCGGAGGGGACCACCGTGACCGCTTCGACCGAGGTGTCGTCGGTCGCCTCGCGGTCCAGGACGACCCCGGCCACGACGAATGCGATGAGCAGCACCAGCACGGGCAGGCGACGGTTCATGGTCGATCCTCCTCGTCTGGGTCGGGGGCGGGTTCCGGATCGGGTTCGGGCTCCGATTCCGGGGCGGGCTCCGGTTCGAGCTCGTCGAGCAGGGCCGGCGTGGGGTCGGCCGGCCACTCCTCGGCCGGTGCCAACCAGTCTGCGGGCTCGACGACGGATTCCGCGGGCGCGGCCGGCGTGGCGGGGGTCACCCGAGTCGGTGAGGTCGTCGCGACCGGGTCGCGCCGGCGCGTCCGCCGGGCGAAGTGGATGGCGACGAGCCAGAACAGGGCCTGGAACGCCAGCACGCCGTAGCGGACGGGGGCGGTGTCGTAGCGCAGGGTGGCGTCGCCGCTGGTGGCGGGCTCGAAGCCCTGGGCCCAGCCGAACAGCTTGGTCTTCGGGGCCGGGCGACCCTCGACCAGCAGCTCCCAGCGATCCGATGCAGCCGAGGCGTGGTGGATGCGGGCGCCCGCGGGCACATCGCCGGTCCAGGTCGTGGGAGCGACCCGCGCCGAGAGCACGGGCTCCGCGCCCACCAGGTCCCCGGCCGTGACCTCGAACGCGGTGCCGGATCCGGCGGTGGCCGGGATCATGGCCGGTGACGGCAGCGCCGCCTCGTTTCGGTAGACGGTGTAGGCCGGGTTGACCGGAACCGCCGCCAGGTCCAGCTGGTCGGCCAGGGTGCCGGTGACCTGGGCCGGGGCCGGCCGCTGCACGCCCCCGAGGGGCCGGGGCGCCGAGGCGCTGGGCACGACCACGTAGCGGATGGCCATGGGGGCGAGGAGCCGGCCGAGCCGGCTGGTCTCCCCGCGGGCCGCCAGCACCAGGGCGTCCTCGATCAGCCGGGTCGGTCCGTCCTCGGAGCCGGGCCAGCCGTCGGTGATGCCGGGCAGCCCGTCCTGGCTGGTGGCGTAGACGACGTGGTCGGACGTGGGCTCGTCCCCATCGGGCAGGTCGAGGCCGTGGCCGGGCAGGGGCAGCACGTCGGGATGCCCGATCCACAGCACCCGGAACCCCGGCTCCTCCTCCTCGAGGAACCCGAAGGTGCTCTCGAGGTCGCCGCCGGGCAGGTACCAGCGGCCGTTGCCGGCGTCGAGCATGGTGGGCACCGCACCGATGACGAGGGCCACGCCGGCCACGATCGACGCGACCTGGCGCCAGCCGAAGTGGTACTGGCGCAGATCGACCTCGAAGGCGACCACGCCGAGGCCGGCGGCGATGGCCATCGACGCTGCCGCCGGGGCCAGCATCGTCTCGGCGGGCGGCAGCGCGAGGGGCAGGCGGTCGTCCCCACCGGCCCAGGTCAGCCCGATGAGCGTCAGGGCGACGGTCCAGGCCCGAACCGCCCAGTCGAAGCGCCAGCCCCGCCCGATCAGCAGCGGCAGGGTGGCAGCGATCGGGAACCCGAGGGCGAGGAGGCTGCCGCCCACCGGGCCCACGTCGAAGCGGAACAGGGAGCCGAGCGTCGGGGTCTCGGCGACGCCGGCGTGGCCGACCACCTGCTCCCAACGAGCGCCGGGCAGGACGAAGTCCAGCATCCACGGCACGTGCAGCACGACGGCGACGGCCACGCCGCCGAGCCCGCCGACCAGCAGGCGGAGCACCCCGTGGGGTGCGCCGGCGATCGCCGACCCGAGCGCCAAGGCGGCGATCACGACGGCGAACACGGGCAGGACGGCGGGGTCGATGGCGGCGACCAGGGCCAGGAGCAGCCCGATGGAGGCGACCCGGCCGACCAGGTCGGGGCGGCGGACCCCGGGGCCGGCGTCGCCGTCGACGGCGCCGAAGGGCGCCCATCCGGCGGCGCGACCGAGCTGGCCGAGCAGCCACGGCGTGGCGGCGTACACGGCGAGCGACCCCCAGCGGGCGTCGGCGACGGCGTCGTAGGCCACGGGGATCGCCCCGTAGACGACGAGCGCCACAGCCTGCGCCCGCGGCGATGCCGCCGGGCGGAGCAGGCGGTAGGCGCCGATGAGGCCGACGGCGATGGAACCGAGCAGCAGCACCTGGCGGAGCGCACCCATGGCGCCGAAGAGGAGGGCCCCGGCGCCGGCCAGCAGCCCGAAGGCCGTGGGTGCGGGCGAGGACGAGCCGAGCCCGGTGGTGCGCCACCCGGACAGGAACGAGTCGAACAGCTCGCCCGGACCCTCGTCGAAGGGCAGGAACCCGCCGACCGTGGCGATGGGGCGCTGGATCAGGTGCCGGCTCCCGAACGCGACGATGAGGATGGTGATCGCCCAGGCGATCACGGGCCAGCGCAGCTCGCCGGAGCGCAGCCCGGCGACGAACCGTCGCCACGCACCCTCCGCCCGGTCCGAGGGGCTCGCACCCCGGGACGACGTGCCCCGCAGGAACGCGTTGAGGCGGGAGAAGCCACGGACCTGGAACCGACGGATCTCGGCGTCGGGGACGCCACGGAACCCTTCGACCTTCTGGTGCAGCGCCCGGATCTCCCCTCGGCGCCGCCAGTTCCACCGCCACGCGGCGATGACGTCCTGGGCCTGGCGGCGGCGGCCGGTGAGGACGGAGTAGACGATCTCGAGGACGGCCACGAAGGCGGCCTGGGGCAGCACCCGCACCCGGTGCCAGCGGGAGTAGCAGACGAGCATGGTGCGCAGGCGGTGGCGGATGAGACGCTGGCGGCGCAGGGACGTGTCGGAGCGCTCGCCGAGAGCCTCGGCGTGGCCGATCACCGCGTCGGGCGCCACCACGACCCGGGCGCCGGCCACGTGGGCCCGCCAGCACAGGCTGAGGTCGTCGTTGAGCAGGTCGATGCCCTCGTCGAAGCCGCCGATGGCCTCGAACAGGTCGGCGCGCACGAGGGTGCAGCCGCCGGGCACGACGAAGACGTCCCGCACGGCGTCGTACTGCTCCTGGTCGAGCTCGCCGGGGTCGACCACGGTGGACCGCTCGCCGGTCTTGTCGACCGATTCACCGACCTGCAGCAGCCGGCGCCGGTCGTCGAGCTGCACGAGCTTGCCACCGACGATGCCGGCGTTGGACCGGACGGCCTCGTCGACCAGGGTGCGGATGGCCTCCGGCTCGGGGGCGGCGTCGTCGTGGAGGAAGCAGAAGAACGCGGCCCCGTCGACGATCTCGCGGACCTGGTTCGCCGAGGCACCGAAGCCGCGGTCCTCGTCCAGGCGCCGCACGTAGGCGTTCGGGAGGGCGCGCGCGATCCGGGGGGTCGGGTCGGTGTCGCTCGCCGCATCGATGAACAGCACCGCCAGGTTGGAGTAGTCCTGGGCGGCGAGTGCGTCCACGGCTTGCTCGAGCCACGGCCCGGGATCCCGGGTCACCACGACGGCGACGACCGCAGGGGCCGCGGGGCGGCTCGGGGCGGGCGTCTCCACGAGTGCGGCAGGGTACCGGGCCGGGTCGCCCGGATCGCGAAGGTCGGCCGGTTCGCCCCGCGAGGAGACATCGTTCACAAGTGCTTGTCACGCCTCGCAAATCTGCTTAGTCTTTCAAGCATGACCCCCGAGATCACCCTCGACGACATCCAGAAGACCGTCCGGGACAGCTTCTACGTGACCGTCGGCCTCGGCGTGATCGCCTTCCAGAAGGCCCAGGTCCAGCGCAACGAGCTGCGCAAGCAGCTCGAAGAGGGCGTCGGCGGCGCCCACCAGACCGTGGCCGACAGCGTCAAGACCGTCGAGGAGCGCCTCGAAGCGGTCGAGCACCGCATCGACGCCGTGCTCGACGACGTCGAGGAGAAGCTCCCCGCCCAGGCCCGCCTCGTCATGTCCCAGGCCCGCGGCGTCGCCAAGGACGCCCGCCAGCAGCTCCGGCTCCTGGTCGACCGGGCCTGACCCCTCCTCCGCTCGACCCGCTTCCCCCGGCAGGTCGAGCGGCTGCGACGACCGGCCCCTGACGGCAGCTCCGCTGCCCGATGGCCCCGGTCGTCGCCCCACCTCCGACGCCGGGCACCGGCGCATCCGTCCCCCCTTGGATGCGCACGCCCGGCGCGGAGGTGCTGATCTCCCTCGCCGTGCTCGCTGATCAGCGGCCGGCGAGCTCGGCCAGGTGGCCCGCGATCGTCCGGGCCGACCCCGCCCAGGTCGCGGTGACCGCCGGCGGCAGCTCGCCGGCGCCGACCACCGTTCGTTCCCCGCAGAGGTGCGAGCCCAGCGCGGCGACCCAGGCGTCGACGTCGTCGGGATCGGCGTAGGTCACGTCATCTCCGCCCACCTCGGGCAGGGAGCCGCCCGTGGAGCTCACGACCGGTGCGCCGCGGCGCAACCCCTCGACCACGGGCAGGCCGTAGCCCTCGCAGCGCGAGGGGACGGCGACGGCGTGGGCGTGGCGGTAGAGCCAGTCGACCTCGGCGTCGGGCATCCACCCGACCCAGATCAGCCGTCGGCCGAGCTCGGGGTGGGCACGGAGGCGCTCGACGAGCGCCTCGACGTGCCAGCCCTCCCGACCCACCACGACGAGGCGCGCGGCACGGCCCTCGGCCCAGAGCCGCTCGAACGCGTCCAGCAGCAGCCCAACGTTCTTGCGAGGCTCCACGGTGCCGACGGTCAGCACGAACGGCAGGTCGTCGTCGGGGAGGGCCCCCGGCCGGGATGCCACCAGGTCGGTCGGGTCGGCGCCGGGGACGAACAGCGCGGTGGGCGGTCCGTCGTGGTCGGCGACCTCGTCGGCGCAGAACCGGCTGAAGCAGATGGCCAGGTCGGCGTGGGCCAGCTGCGCCTGAGCCCAGGGCACGAACACCGCTCGGTTCTCCGGGTCGAACCACTCCGGGTTGCGCAGCGGCATCAGGTCGTAGACCAGCGTCGCCACCCGCACCCCACGCCCCTTCAGCTCGGGCAGGAGCTCCGTCCGGGTCGCCGGCGACCACCAGGTGGCCTCGAGGTCGAACAGCATCGTGGCCTCGTCGAAGTCGACGAAGAGCTCGGACCAACGCCGGTGGGCGAGCGCGTGCCGGGCCTTCGTGGCCAGGGCGTGGGCCCGCACGGCACCGGGCACCCGACGGGCCACGTCGCGCCAGCCGCCTCGGGCTGCCACGGAGTCCGGCCCGCCCGGTTCGGCGGCGAGGGCGGCCTGCTCCTCCGGCGTGAGCGTGCGGAACCGGCGGCCGGTGTGGACCACGGGCACGAGCTGCACGGCGGCGTCCTCGGGCCAGTGGCGCAGGACCTCGCGGACCGTCCGCTGGATGCCCGTGACGTAGGGCACCCGCAGGGTGTCCCCGACCTCGACGAGGGCGACGACCGGTGCGGGGGTGGCGTCCTCGGGCACGAGCCCATCTTGCCCGCCGGGGGTGGACCGACCGCACCTCGGTCGCCTCGCCCGATCGCTCGCCTTCGTAGGCTCGACCACCGTGCCCCTCCGAGTCGCCGTCGACGCCACGCCGCTGCTCGACGTGCGCACCGGCGTGGGGGTCTTCACCGACGCCCTGCTGCGCGGGCTCGCGACCCGAGACGACGTCGAGGTCACCGCCTTCCCGGTGAGCCTCTCCGGGCGCAGGCGCATGCGAGACGTCACGCCGCCGGGCGTGCGCGTGCGGACCCCGCCCCTGCCGGCCCGGGCGCTGCACGCCCGCTGGCGCCGGCGCTCCACCCCGCGCATCGACCTGCTGGTGGGCCGACCCGACGTGGTCCACGGCCCCAACTTCGTGGTCCCCCCGGCGCGGGCGGCGCGGGTGGCCACCGTGCACGACCTCACCACCCTCCGCCACCCCGAGCTGTGCCACGCCGACACGCTCCGCTTCCCCGACATCGTCCGGCGGGCCGCGGCGGAGGGGGCCTGGATCCACACGGTGTCCGAGGCCGTCCGGGACGAGGTCGTGGCCGAGCTCGGCATCGACGCCGAGCGCGTCGTCGCCGTCCCCAACGGCTTCGACCCGCCGGTGGGGGACGCGGCCACCGGCCGGCGCCTGGCCGGCGTCGAGCGCTACGTGCTGGCGGTCGGCACGGTGGAGCCCCGCAAGGACCTGCCGTCGCTGGTCGCCGCGGTCGACCGGCTCGCCGTCGAGCACCCGGACCTGGTCCTCGTCCACGCGGGCGGCGACGGCTGGCAGGTCGAGCGCCTCGACGAGGCGCTGGCCGCCATGGGCCACCCCGACCGCGTCCGCCGGCTCGGCCACGTACCCCACGACCAGCTCGGGCACCTGTACGCCGGCGCCCGGGTGTTCGCCTACCCCTCGGTGTACGAGGGCTTCGGCATCCCCGTGCTCGAGGCCATGTCCTGCGACGTGCCGGTGGTGACCACCGCCGTGCCCGCCCTGCAGGAGGTGGCCGGCGACGCGGCTGGGATCGTCCCGGTGGGCGACGTCGACGCCCTGGCCGGCGCCATCGCCAGCGCCTGGACGGACGAGACCTGGCGATCGCAGGCCATCGAGCGGGGCCGGCTGCGGTGCGAGCGGTACTCCTGGGAGGCGTGCGTGGACGGCATCGTCGACATCTACCGGGCGGCGGCCGCAGGTTCCGGCCGGCCCCGGGTCCGCACGTAGACTCGCCCGGATGCGTGCGCTGGTCACCGGATCGCTCGGCTTCGCCGGCACCCACCTGTGCGCGCACCTGCGCGAGTCCGGTGACGACGTCATCGGCATCGACCGCGACGACGGTGACCTGACGCACCCCGAGACCGCCGCCCGGCTGATCGGCGCCCACCGGCCCGAGGTCGTCTACCACCTCGCCGGTGCCGCCAACGTCGGCGAGTCCTGGCGCGACCCGGTCGGCACGTGGGACGCCAACGCCACCGCCACCCTCTACCTGCTCGAGGCGGCCCGGACCCACGACGTGCGGCGCGTGCTGCTCGTGTCCAGCGCCGACGTCTACGGCACGGTCAGCGAGGACGAGCTCCCCCTCGACGAGGACTCACCGGTGCGGCCCACCAGCCCCTACGCCGCCTCGAAGCTCGCCGCCGAGCAGGTCGCCCGCCAGGCGTGGCTCGGCCACGGCCTCGAGACGATCCAGGTGCGGGCGTTCAACCACGTCGGTCCGGGGCAGTCCCCCGGCTTCGTCGCCCCCGCCCTGGCCACGGCCATCGCCCGCAACGAGCTCACCGGCGACACCGAGATCCCGATCGGCAACCTCAGCCCCCGGCGCGACTTCACCGACGTGCGCGACGTGGCCCGCGCCTACCGGCTCCTGATGGACCAGGCCGAGGCCGGCGAGCTGTACTGCGTGTGCTCGGGCCGCGACATCGCCATCCAGGAGCTGGCCGACACCCTCGTCGGCATGGCCACCAGCCCGATGGAGCTGGTCACCGATCCCGACCGGTACCGCCCGGTCGACATCCCCGTGCTGCGGGGATCCAACGCCAAGATCCACGCCGCCACCGGCTGGTCCCCGTCGTTCTCGATCGCCGACACCCTCGGCGACCTGCTCGACGAGTGCCGGGCCCGGGCGCGGTCCGACGTCGCCACCCACGGCAACCCCAAGAGCACCCCACGGAGCAGCGCATGAGCACCACCCCCAAGGCCCTCATCACCGGCATCACCGGCCAGGACGGCTCGTACCTCGCCGAGCTGCTGCTCGAGAAGGGCTACGACGTCGTCGGCGTCGCCCGCCGGTCCAGCACCGTCACCTTCGAGCGGATCGCCCACCTGCAGGAGGACATCGAGATCGCCTTCGGCGACCTGCTCGACCAGTACTCGATGATCAAGCTGCTCGAGGACCACCAGCCGGTCGAGGTCTACAACCTCGCCGCCCAGTCCTTCGTGCCGACCAGCTTCGACCAGCCGGTCCTCACCGGCGAGATCACCGGCCTCGGCGTCACCCGCGTCCTCGACGCCATCCGGGTCGTCGACCCGAGCATCCGCTTCTACCAGGCGTCGTCGTCGGAGATGTTCGGCAAGGTCCAGGAGGTCCCCCAGACCGAGGCCACCCCCCTGTACCCCCGCTCCCCCTACGGCGTGGCCAAGGTCTACGGCCACTGGATCACGATCAACTACCGCGAGTCCTACGGCCTCCACGCCTCCTCGGGCATCCTCTTCAACCACGAGTCGCCCCGGCGCGGCCACGAGTTCCTGCCCCGCAAGGTCTCCTACAACGTGGCCAAGATCGCCCTCGGCCTGCAGGACGAGCTGCGCCTCGGCAACCTCGACGCCCGGCGGGACTGGGGCTTCGCCGGCGACTACGTCGAGGCCATGTGGCTCATGCTCCAGCAGGACGAGCCCGACGACTACGTCGTGTCCACCGGCGAGACCCACGAGGTCCGCGAGCTCGTGCAGCTCGCCTTCGAGCACGTGGGCAAGAACTACGAGGACCACGTCGTGATCGACGAGAAGTTCTACCGCCCCGCCGAGGTCGACCTGCTCATCGGCGACGCCACCAAGGCCGAGAAGCAGCTGGGCTGGAAGCCCAAGACGTCCTTCCCCGAGCTGGTGGCGATGATGGTCGATGCCGACATCGCGCTGCTCAAGGGCGACCTGAAGGGCATCTCCCACTGAGCGATACAGCGGTCCTCTGCGGGGGCGTGGGGGCGGCGCGGTTCCTGCGCGGCCTGCTCGCCGTCGTCCCCCCGTCGTCGGTGACCGCGATCGTCAACGTCGCCGACGACACCGAGCTGCACGGGCTCCACATCAGCCCGGACATCGACACGGTGACCTACACCCTCGCCGACGCCATCGACCCGGACCGGGGCTGGGGGCTGCGCGACGAGACCTGGCACGCCATGACGATGTTCGAGCGCTACGGGAACCCGTCGTGGTTCAACCTCGGCGACAAGGACCTGGCCACCCACATCGTGCGCACCGAGCGGCTGCGGGCCGGCCAGCCGCTGTCGGAGGTCACCGCCCACCTCGCCCGGGCCTGGGACCTCGAGTGCACGCTCCTGCCCGTCACCGACGATCGGCTCCGCACCTTCGTCACCACCGAGCACGGCGACCTCAGCTTCCAGGAGTACTTCGTCGGCCGCCAGCACGCGGTGCCGATCACCGCCGTCCGCTTCGAGGGGGCCGAGCGCGCTCGCCCCGCACCCGGCGTGCTCGACGCGCTGGCCGACGCCGACCGCATCGTCGTCGCCCCGTCGAACCCGATCGTGTCCATCGGCCCGCTGCTGGCCGTCGACGGCATCCGCGACGCCCTCGTGGAGCACCGGTCCCGCGTGGTCGCCGTGTCGCCCATCATCGCCGGGGCCGCGCTCAAGGGGCCCGCCGACCGCATGCTCACCGAGCTCGGCCACGAGCCGAGCGTCGTCGGCGTCGCCCGCCTCTACCGCGACGTCGCTGCCACGCTCGTCATCGACGACGCCGACGCAGCCCGCGCCCCTGAGGTGGAGGCCGAGGGGATGGCCTGCATCGTCACCGGCACGGTCATGTCCGATGCCGAGCGCGCGGCCGGCCTGGCCCGCGCCGTGCTGGCCGCCACCGAGTCGCCCCGATGACGGTCTCCCCGCCGCCGGCGCCGGGCGAGCTGCGCATCCTGCCGGTGCACGGCATCGGCGAGATCCACCCGCGCGACGACCTCGCCGGCATCATCGCCGACGCCTGCAACGCGCAGCCGGCCACCTCGCTGCTCGACGGAGACGTCCTGGTCGTCACGCAGAAGATCGTGTCCAAGGCCGAGGACCGCATCGAGGCCATCGACACCGACGACCCGCGCGGCCACAAGGCCATCGTCGAGCGCGAGTCGGTCCGCATCCTGCGCCGCCGAGGCGATCTGATCATCGCCGAGACGTCGCACGGGTTCGTGTGCGCCAACGCCGGCGTGGACCTGTCCAACATCGAGGCCGGCTACGCCGCCCTGCTCCCGGTGGACTCCGACCGCTCGGCCCGGCGGATCCGCGACGCCATCCGCCACCGCCTCGGCATCGAGGTCGCCGTCATCGTGTCCGACACCTTCGGACGCCCGTGGCGACGAGGCCTCACCGACGTCGCCATCGGCTGCGCCGGCATCCGACCCATCGCCGACCTGCGCGGCTCCACCGACTCGCTCGGGCGCGAGCTGCAGGTCACCGAGGTCTGCATCGTGGACGAGCTGGCCGGTGCCGCCGACCTCGTCTGCGGCAAGGCCTCGGGCGTGCCTGTGGCACTGTGCCGGGGCATCGACCCCGCCTGGCTCGGCGACGGCAGCGTCGCCGACCTCGTCCGACACCCAAGCGAGGACCTGTTCCGGTGATCCCCCTCCACCACGACCCCCGCCCGTGCCTCTCGGTCGTGATGCCCGCCTACAACGAGCAGGCCACCGTGGCGGATGCCATCGAGGCGGTCCTGGCCTCACCCTGGGTCGCCCAGCTCGTCGTCGTGGACGACTGCTCCACCGACGGCACGGCCGCCATCCTCGATGCCATCACCGACGAGCGGGTCACCACCCTCCGCCACGGCGTGAACCAGGGCAAGGGCGCCGCCCTGCGCACCGGCATCGCCCACGCCTCGGCCGACTTCGTCGTCATCCAGGACGCGGACCTCGAGTACGACCCGTCGGAGTACGCCAAGCTCCTCCAGCCGCTGCTCGACGGGAGCGCCGACGTCGTCTACGGCTCGCGCTTCGCCGGCGGCGAGTCGCACCGGGTGCTGTACTTCTGGCACTCGGTGGGGAACAAGATGCTCACGCTGGCCTCCAACATGGTGACCAACCTGAACCTCACCGACATGGAGACCTGCTACAAGACCTTCCGCCGCGACCTGATCCAGTCGGTGGTGATCGAGGAGGACCGCTTCGGGTTCGAACCCGAGATCACGGCCAAGCTGGCCCGCAGCGGCGCCCGCTTCTACGAGGTCGGCATCTCCTACGACGGCCGCACCTACGAGGAGGGCAAGAAGATCGGCTGGCGCGACGGCGTCCAGGCCATCGTCTGCATCGCCAGGTACGGCCTCCTGCGCCGCTAGGCCCCCTCCCCTAGGTCCCGGCTGAGCGGGCCGCCTCGATCGTCTGGGCCACCCCGTCCTCCAGGCCCGTCCACGGCTCCCACCCGAGCAGTGTGGCGGCGCGGCGGGGGTCGGTGACGACCTCGCCCGGCTCGTGGGCCCGGCGCTCCCCCGGCACCGCCGGGCAGTCGACGCCGGCGACCCGGGCGACCGTCGCGTGCAGCTCGGACACCGTGGTCGCGATTCCGGTGCCGACCTCCACCGTCGCCCCGTCGGCGTGCCCCATGGCCCGGACGAGGGCGTCGACCGCGTCGTCGACGTAGAGCAGGTCCCGGGTCTGGGTGCCGTCGCCGTGGACCACGCAGGTCTGGCCGGCCAGGACACGCTGCACGAACACGGCGACGACGCTGGACTCGGTGGCCGGGGTCTGCCGCGGGCCGTAGACGGTGGGCATCACGACGGTGGTGTGGGTCAGGCCGTGGCGGTCCTGGTACGCCGCCAGGTACTCGTGCACGGCACGTGCCGGGATGCCGCGGATGACGTCGGCCTGGGCGCGGGCGCCGGCCACGCAGACGACCTTGCGAGCCCCTGCGGCCACGGCGGCGTCGAGCACGTGCACGGTGCCGGCGACCTCGTGCACCACCTGGGTCGTGGCCCGTCGGGCCGCCTTGGCCGTGGCGCCGGCGAGGTGGATCACGACCTCGGGGTGGCGGCGCTCGACGAGGGCGGCCAGGCCGTCGTCGTGGACGTCGGCCTGGTGGATGCGCAGCGCCCCCGCCTCCTCGTGGCGGGCCTGCTCGCGGGCCGCCGACAGGTTGGCGAGCGAGCCGGTGGTGAGGTCGTCGACGACCTCGACGTGGTGACCCTCGGCCAGGAGCCGCTCGACCAGCGCGGAGCCGATGAACCCGGCGCCGCCGGTCACGAGGACCTCCACTGCCAGCCCCCGGTCGCCCGGCTAGGAGTCCGCCGGGACCCGTTCGCCCGTGAGGCGCGCCGACGGCTCGATGTCGACGTCGGCGCCGATCACCGTGAGGTCGAGCAGCTCGGCGCCGGCCCGGACCGTGGCCCCGGCCCCGACGATGGAGCGGTGCACGCGTGCGCCGGCCTCGACGGTGGCGCCGTCGAGCACCAAGGCCTCGGTGAGGGTGGCGTCCTCGCCGATGCTGGCCCGGGCCCCGACCACGGAGCGCTCCACGTGGGCCGAGTCGGCCACGAAGGCCTCCGGGTGCACGCTGGAGCCCTCGGCCGGCAGGAGGTCGAGGTTGGCCTGGAGGTAGGTCTCGGGCGTGCCGGCGTCCAGCCAGTAGGCGTTGCCGTCGAGGGCGTAGAGCGAGCCGTCCTCGACGAGGCCGGGGAACGTCTCCCGCTCGACCGACACCTTGCGGCCGACGGGGATGCGGCCGAGCACGCTGGGCTCGAGCACGTAGGTGCCGGCGTTGATCGCCTTGCTGGGCGCCTCGTCGGCGGGGGGCTTCTCGATGAAGGCCTCCACCTGGCCGGCGACGTCGGTGACGACCACCCCGTAGCGGGACGGGTCCTCGACCGTGTGCAGGGCGATGGTGGCCTCGGCGCCGGAGGCGTCGTGGAAGCGGATGAGCCGGGTGACGTCGAGATCGGTGAGGACGTCGCCGTTGACCACGACGAAGCGCTCGTCGATGCCGGCCTCACCGGCGGCGAAGCGGATGGCGCCCGCGGTGTCGAGGGGCTCGTCCTCCACCGCGTAGTGCAGCTCCACGCCGGCGCAGGTGCCGTCGGGGTAGGCCTCGAGGAACGTGTCGGGCTTGTAGCCGAGCGACAGCACCGCCTCGGTCACCCCGTGCTGGGCCAGCTGGCCGATGACCCGCTCGACCATCGGCACGTGGCCGACGGGCAGCAGGTTCTTGGGCGTGGTCAGGGTGAGGGGGCGGAGGCGGGTGCCGAAGCCACCGACCAGGATGACGGCCTTCACGAGCCGTCGTCGGCCGTGGTGGGGGTCGACGAGGTGGTCGACTCGTCCGCACCCTCCTCCTCGGTGGTCTCCTCGGTCTGGTCGCCCTCGGCGGGCTCGTCCTCGCCGGTCGGCTCGCCGAAGTCCTCGTCGAGCTCGGCCTCGTCGGGGATGTCCTCGGGGTCGACGCCGAGGTCGGAGCCGACGCTCGCCAGGTCCTCGAGGCTCGGCGGCGCCGGCAGCTCTGCGCCCTCGGGCGCGAAGGCGATCGTGTACGCCATGCCGTCGTCGTCGAAGCGGATCGAGCCGAAGTCCTCGGTGACGACGCGGTCGGGGTCATCACCCTCGGAGGCGGCGAGCGCGGAGTCCCACACCGCGACCTGCACGATCGGGTCGCCATCGACCCCGTCGCAGGAGTCCTCGCCCTCGACGTAGGTCTCGCCGCCGGGCACGCCGAGGCGATCGTCGCTGAGCTCGTCGCCCCCGCCGAGCACGGCGCCGGCGTCGAGGAACCAGTTCACGAGGGTGGCGTTCTCGCCGGCGCGGGCCGGGGAGAACGGGTGCACGTGGATCAGGCCGTCACCGTGGGTGTGGTTGCCGCCGTTCTGCGGGGCGGTGAACTCGGGCAGATCGGGCACGAAGGTGTCGCAGACGTAGATGCCGTAGGCGGAGTGCCAGTGGTCCTCGAAGGCCAGCGGCGCCTCGAGGGCCTCGGCGGTGCGCTCCTCGCGTGCGTACACGACGAGCAGCGTGCCCAGGATCACCACGGCGGCCAGCGCCGCCGGGAAGAGGATGTTCCGCTCGCCCGCAGCGCGAGCGCGGCCGCCACCGGCCTTCGCGGCCCGTGCAACCTTCTTGTTCGAGGAGGCCTTGCCCATAGCCAAACGACGTTACAGGGCAGCTGTCACCGAGCGGTAAGCGAGGAGGAGCCCCTCGGCGGTCCGCCGGGGGGTGTAGGCCCGGGCCCGCTCCAGCCCGGCCTCGACCATCGAGCGTCGCCACTCGGGGTCTTCGAGCACACGGTGGACCTCCACGGCCAGCTGGGCGTCGTCCCCGTGAGGGATGACGGCGCCGGCGTCGGCGACCAGCTCGGGCGCGGCGCCGGCATCGGCCACCACGACCGGCACGCCGCAGGCCATCGCCTCGAGGACAGGATGGGCGAAGCTGCCGTAGACGGCCGGGTACACCACGACGGCTGCGTGCTCGAACAGCGCGGAACGGACGGCCTCGGACACCGCGTCGAGTCGGACGACCCGCTCCTCGAGGTGCAGCTCCTGGATCGCCTCCTGGACCTGGCGCTCGGCCGGGCCTTCCCCGCCGATCAGGACGAGCGTGGTCTCCTTGTGGCGCGCCGCCAGGTGGCGCATCGCCCGCACCGCGACCAGGTGCTCCTCCTGGGGCTTGGTGCTCGCCGGCAGCAGCACGATCTGGCCGATGATCCCGCGGCGGGCACGGATGTTCTCGATCGGCGCCGCCTCGCCGTGGGGTGGCAGCGGCCAGGGGACGACGGAGATCCGGGACTCGTCTGCGTGCAGGGTCTGGACCAGCCGGTCCCGGACGAACTCGGACGGGACGATCACCGCCGCGGCCTGGGCGACGGCGCGCGGGACCATCCGGCGGTGGTAGAGCACGCGGAGCCAACCCACGCCGCCGGGTCGCTCGATCGGGGTGAGGTCGTGCACGGACAGGATGCGGGGCAGGTCGACCGAGCCGGGGGCGGTACCGCCGGCGTCGTGGAGGAGGTCGAGCCCGGCCCTGCGCACGGCCAGCCGCAGCCAGCTGTGCTCGGCGGCCACCCGCACGGTCGCCGATGCCGGCGGGAACGGGAAGGTGTGGGTCTCGAAGGCGGCCGCCAGGGCGGGGCGGGCCTTGATCAGGGACCGGGAGGCGAACAGCACGATCTCGATGTCGTCGGGCGGCTCGGCCCCGACGGCCGTGAGCGAGTCGAGCAGGGCGTGGTCGGCGTGGTGGAGCTCGGCCGGATCGATCCGGCACAGGTTCACGCCGACGCGCAGCCGGGTCATGCCAGGACCTCCTGGTAGCCGGCGACGGCCAGCTCGGCGGCTCGCTCCCACGTGCGCTCACCGGCGCGCGCCGAGCCGGCCTCGATCAGGCGGGCGCGGAGGTCGGCGTCGTCGAGCACGTCGGCGAGCGCCCCGGCGATGGCGTCCACGTCGAGGGGGTCGACGGTGAGCGCCGCTCCCCCGGCGGCCAGCTCAGCGGTCGAGGTGCCGGCCGACGTCACGACCGGGCATCCCAGGGCCATGGACTCGAGCACCGGCAGCCCGAAGCCCTCGAACAGGCTCGGGTAGCACGACGCGACCGCGCCTCGGTACAGGGCATCACGGGTCCGGAGATCCACGAACCCTGTCATCGTCACGTTCCGCGCCGAAGTTGACAGATCTCTCTCCTCCCCCCATCCGCCGGGCCCGATCAGCACGAGCTCGACGTCGTGGCGCGCAAGGCGTGCCCAGGCCTGGAGCAGGCGGCGCAGGTTCTTGCGGGGCTCGAGCGTGCCCACGCAGACCACGTAGCGGCCCGGCAGGCCGAAGCGGGCGGTGACCTCGGCCACGTCTTCGGCGCTGGGGTCGGTGACGGTGCACCCCCACGGCACGAGCCGCAGCCGGTCGCGCTCGATGCCGGCCGCCACGCAGTCCTCGAGGGTGGCCTGCGACGGCACCTGCACCTGCGCGGCATGCGCTCGCGTCAGGGTGAGCGCTCGGTGGAAGAACCGCCGCCCCTGGCGGCTGAACAGCTCGGGGTAGTGGACGAAGGCGAGGTCGTGGACCGTCACCACCAGCGGCGCCGCCGTCGCCGGGATGGCACCCCCGACGGCGTGGCAGACGTCGACGGCTCCGGTCGCCCGCTCGATCCGGGGACGGCGGAGCGCGTGCCACGTCTCGTGGAGCAGGCGCCGGGGCAGCGGCAGGTGGTGGACCGGCACCGTGGGCCGCCAGGCGGGCGGCGGCGGTCCGCTGTGGCGGGCCGCGACACCCACCACGTCGACCTCCGGGCGTGCATCCAGCGCTGCGGCGAGGTCGATCATGGTGCGCGCCGTCCCACCCGGCACCTCGGCCCAGCACTGCTCCAGCGGTATCGCGACGCGCATCGGGGCAAGTCTCGCACCCGACCTACACTCCGTCGCCCATGCGCGTCCTGCTCGACGCCCGGCCGCTGCCGGGCCACCGCCTGGGCGTGGCCCAGTACGTGCTGCGCCTCGCCGAGCACGCGGCCCGCCTGGTCGACCTCGAGGTGCTGGCCAAGGCCAGCGACGAGGCGGACTTCCCACCGCCAGTGCACGTGTCGCGCGACCTGCCCCGCCCGCTGCGCCTCGCGGTGGAGCTGGCCCTGGACGGGCGGCGCGTGAACCGGCTGGCCCCCGACGTCTTCCACGGCGTGCACTACACGCTGCCGCGCGGCCTGCGGGTGCCGGCGACCGTGACGTTCCACGACGCCACCATGCTGACCATGCCCGAGGTGCACGAGACCAGCAAGCGGCTGTACTTCCAGCGGGCCATCCCGGCCGGCATCGCCCGGGCCGATCAGGTGATCTGCGTCTCCGAGTCCGCCCGCCAGGGGGCCATCGAGCACGCCGGCGCCGACCCGGCTCGCACGCACACCGTCCCCCTCGCCGTGGACCACGACCGCTACCGCCCGGCCGCCGGCGACCGGCCGGCCGAGGTGCGCTCGATCTGCGACGGGCCGTACCTGCTGTGGGTCGGCGCCCTCGAACCCCGCAAGGACGTGCCGACGCTCATCCGGGCGTTCGAGCTGCTCGCCGGTGAGGTCCCCCACCACCTCGTGCTGGTCGGCCCCGACGCCTGGGGCGCGGAGGCCATCACCGACCGGATCACCGCCTCCCCCGTGCGGGATCGCATCGTGCGCACGGGCTGGATCAGCGAGGACACCAAGGCCGACCTGTACCGCCACGCCGACGCCTTCGCCTACCCGTCGCTGGCCGAGGGCTTCGGCCTCCCGGTGCTCGAGGCCATGGCCTGCGGCACGCCCACCGTCACCACCACCGGCTCCGCGCCCGAGGAGGTCGCCGGCGATGCCGCGCTGACGGTTGCGCCGGGCGACGCCGAGGCGCTGGCGGCCGCCATCGGGCGCGCCCTCGGCGAGGAGTCGGCCCGCCTGCGCGTCGACGGACCGGCCCGCGCCGCCCGCTACACCTGGGAGGACACGGCCGCTCGAACCGTCGAGGTCTGGAGGCGCGCGTGCGCGTGACCGCCATCGTCGTCAACTACAACTCCGCGCCCGACATCTTCGAGTGCCTCGACTCGCTGCGGGCGAGCGACCACCCCGTCGAGCTGGTGGTGGTCGACAACGCGTCGAGCGACGGCAGCGTCGACCAGCTCGCTGCGCTGGACGATGTGCGCCTGGTCCGATCGGCTCGCAACGTCGGCTTCGGTGGCGGCGTGAACCTCGGCGTGCGCACCGTGGACGCCGACGGGGCCATCCTGCTGGTGAACCCCGACGCCACCCTGGCCCCCGATGCCGTGTCGAGCCTGGTGGCGACGCTCGAGGCCCACCCGCTCGCCGCCGCGGTCGGTCCGCTCGTCGCCAACCCCGACGGCACGGTGCAGCCGTCCAAGCGGATCTTCCCGAGCTGGACCCAGGCCGCCATGCACTCCACGATCGGGGTGTTCTGGCCCGGGAACCCCGGCACCCGGGCCTACGTCTGCGCCGATGCCCCCGAGGACCGGCCCAGCCGGGTCGGCTGGCTGTCGGCGTCGGTGCTGCTGATCCGGGCCGCGGACTTCCGCGACGTCGGCATGTTCGACGAGCGGTTCTTCTTCTACGTCGAGGACCTCGACCTGTGCCGCCGCTTCGCGGACGCCGGCAAGGAGCTGTGGTTCGAGCCCCGGGCCGAGGCGGTGCACGCCTGGGGTGGCAGCACCCGCAAGCCCACCAAGCAGCTGTGGCAGCACCACACCAACCTGTTCCGCTACGTGCGCAAGCACTCCCACGGCTGGCGGTCGGCGAAGCTGCCGATCGTCGCCCTCGGCCTGTCCGCCCGCTTCGCGCTGCTGTTCGCCCGCATGAAGCTGCTGCGCCGACGGCTGCCCGCGCATTCCGGCCACGCCCGCAAGGGCTGATGCGTTCCGTGGTCGCTGCCAGATCGTTCTGGCAGCGACCACGGAACAGCAGCGGTGGTGCTACTCGCCGGACCAGTTGGGCTGGCGCTTCTCGGCGAAGGCGATCGAACCCTCGATGGAGTCCTTCGAGGAGAAGATCTTGCCGGCGAGGGGACCCTGCTCGGCCCAGCCCTCCTCCTCGGTGCGACCGGCGGAGTTGCGGATCATCTGCTTGGAGGCGGCGATGGACAGGGGCGCGTTGGCCGCGATCCGCTCGGCCAGCGCGATGGCCTCGTCGAGCACCTGGTCCTGGGGCACGACCTTGCTGACCAGGCCGTAGTGCTTGGCCTCCTCGGCGCTGATCGGATCACCGGTGAGCGACATCTCCATGGCGACGGCGTAGGGCAGGCGGCTGGGCAGGCGCACGAGGGCGCCGCCGGCGGCCAGCAGGCCGCGCTTGACCTCGGGCACGCCGAAGCTGGAGCCCTCGGCCGCGACCAGCAGGTCGCACACCAGGGCGAGCTCGAGGCCGCCGGCCAGCACGGGGCCGTGGACGCCACCGATGAGGGGCTTCTGCCACGGCTGGTTGTAGATGGCGCCCATCGAGGCGGGCGGGCCCTTGGTGGCGAACTCCTTGAGGTCCATGCCGGCGCAGAAGTTCTTGCCGTTGGCGGTGAGCACACCGGCCGTGAGCTCGCCGTCGGCGTCGAGCTCCTCGAGCGACGCCTTCAGGGCGTCGGCCAGCTCGGCGTTGAGCGCGTTGCGCTGGTCGGGGCGGTTCAGGGTCATGACCAGGACCCGGCCTCGGCGCTCGGTCAGCAGGACATCGGACACGTGGGGTGCTCCTTCAGGAGTCGGCAACGGACGTTGCCAAGGTACGCGCCGCTACACGAGTCGGGCGAAGTGCTCGATCGTGCGCTGCAGGCCCTCCCGCAGGTCGACCTCGGGTTCCCAGCCCAGGAGCTCGCGCGCCTTGGTGATGTCGGGCTTGCGCTGGGTCGGGTCGTCCTCGGGGAGCGGCTCGTGGACGATCTCCGACGACGACCCGGTGAGCTCGAGCACGAGCTCGGCCAGCTCCACCATCGTGAACTCACCCGGGTTGCCGATGTTGATGGGCCCGATCTGATCGGAGTCGAGCAGGGCGAGGAACCCGGCGACCTCGTCGTCGACGTAGCAGAACGACCGGCTCTGGCTGCCGTCGCCGTAGATCGTGATCGGCACGCCCTGCAGCGCCTGCATGATGAAGTTGGAGACCACCCGCCCGTCCTTGGGCCGCATCCGGGGGCCGTAGGTGTTGTGCGCCATGACGCCGCCACCCGCCCAGAAGTTCTCTCTGCCGGGCACGCAGAAGTCGTAGACGAGCGGTGTGGCCTCGACCGGTTCGATCGAACGCACCGCAGCCCAGACCAGGTCTCCATCACTCGGGCACTGCATCGTCTGGCGGACGCCGCGATGCCACTCCAACGGGCTCCATGGCTCGACTCGCGGGACGGTGATGCGCCAGAACGGGAAGCGGCGGTCGCCGCTCACCGCACGGTTGGTCGTTTCGTAGCGGCCGACCGAGGGGCAGATGCCGAATCGTGCGAGAGCGACGACCAGATCGTCCTTCAGGGCAACGCTGGTCGTGGAGAACTCGTGGCGAACCGCTTCTTCGTACTTCGCGCCCGAATGCACGCCGTCGCCTTCTCGGTAGCCCTCGATGACATGCCCGAGCCGTTCGAGCGGAAGGCCCAGGATCCAGCCCGGGATCGTCCGCGGACCGGGCCCGAACCCGAGGTGACGGAACAGCGTGAGGAGCAGCGATGCATTGACGCGGAGAGCCGCAGATCGCTTCGAGGAACCGTGCGTCCTGGTGACCGGGAGCCCCAGCTGTCGGTCGAGGACCTTCTCGACGCGATCGAGCAGGTGGTCCTCGCACGACCAGATGACGCAGTTGGTCTTCGGAGGGTCTTCGACCCACGTGCCCTCGGCGATCCACAGGCCCATGGCCCACAGCAGCTCGTCATCGAGGTGGACGAGCTCCGGAAGCTCGTGGGACCTTCCGCTCGTCCGCCGCCGGACCCGAGCCCCAACGGGGACGTCGAGACCCAGCAACCGCAGCGCGGCCAACGGCAGCTGGTCGCGGTCTCGGTGCCGAGCGATCTCACCCCACAGGATCGACCTCCACACGGGTGACTCTGGCCTCCGGCGGGCCTCCAGGAGGTCGAAGAGCTCTCGACGGCGCTTCCACGCCACCTCCCCGAGGCCCTCCGCCCGGACCAGCAGCTGCCAGGCGTCGCCGCCAGCGGCGTCCCAGACGTCTGTCATGCGCACGAACGACCGATCGCGCTCAGGTACCTCGATGCGCCTGGCAACCGCTACCCGGTCATCGAGCGTCAGGTCACAGACCGGCTTCGCAACAGGTGCCCCGTCGGCTCCCCGGACGAACAAGCTGTGATCACCGGTGACCCGGAGCGATCGGCCATATTGCGTTCGGACCTCGAAGCACGGCGCCTCCGTCGGGTGACCGACGAAGGCCGATGCCTCCGATGATCTGACCCTGCCATCGCCACCGAACGCGGGGACACTCCAGCCCTCGAGGTCGACAGCGCCGTCGAGCCGCGCGGCCACTTCATCTGCTCGGCAGCGATGGAGGACCTCGCCGTCGTCGAAGAGGACCTGCTCATCACCCAACACCGAGTTGAAGATGCGCACGATCCGCACGTCGAGCCCGTGGTGGGAGTGGTACGCCATCGTGATCGCCTCGGCGAAGCGCTTGGCCTCGTCGTAGACGCCACGGGGCCCGACCGGGTTCACGTGCCCCCAGTACTCCTCGGTCTGGGGGTGGACCTGGGGGTCGCCGTAGACCTCGGAGGTGGAGGCGAGGAAGAACGTGGCGCCCTTCTCCTTGGCCAGGCCCAGGCCGTTGTGCGTGCCGAGGGACCCGACCTTCAGGGTCTGGATCGGCATCTCCAGGTAGTCCTTCGGCGACGCCGGCGAGGCGAAGTGCAGCACCGCGTCCACCGCTCCCGGGACCCAGATGAACTTCGAGACGTCGTGCTCGACGAAGGTGAACCCCGGGGTGCCGAAGAGGTGCTCGATGTTGGCGACGCTGCCGGTGATGAGGTTGTCGAGGACGACGACCTCGTCACCGCGCGCCAGCAGCCGGTCGCAGATGTGGGAGCCGAGGAAGCCGGCGCCGCCCGTGACGACGATGCGGGCCACTCAGCGCCGCCCGATGCCGCGGAAGGTGAACCCGCGGCGGATGAGGGCGGAGCGGTCGAGCAGGTTGCGGGCGTCCACCACTGCGGGCGTGGCCATGCGGGCCTTCACCTCGCCCAGGTCGAGCCACTTGAACTCGTCCCACTCGGTGAGCACCAGCAGCACGTCGGCGCCATCGCAGGCGTCGTAGGGATCGGCGACCACCTCGATGCCGTCGAGCTGGTGGGAGACCGCCGGGTCGTAGGCCCGGACCTTCGCGCCGCGAGCGGCCAGCCGGCCGAGCACCTCCAGCGACGGCGACTCGCGCAGGTCATCCGTGCGGGCCTTGAACGTGAGGCCCCACGCCGCGACCTGCTTGCCGTCGACGTCGCCGTCCATGAGCTCGATCGCCTTCTCGGCGGTGCGGTCGTACTGCTCGTCGTTGACCTGGATGACGCCCTTCAGGAGGTGGAAGTCGTAACCGCCCTCCTCGGCGATCTTGACCATCGCCCGCGTGTCTTTTGGAAAACAACTTCCGCCAAAGCCCGGTCCCGGCTTCAGGAACTCCGAGCCGATGCGCTTGTCGTAGCCGATGCCCAGGGCGACGTCGTTGATGTCGGCGCCCACCGCCTCGCAGATCGCGGCGACGGCGTTGATGAAGGAGATCTTCGTGGCCAGGAACGAGTTGGCGGCGTACTTGATGGTCTCGGCCGAGGCGGGGTCGGTGACGATGAGCGGGGCGGCCACGCCGAGGTAGAGGGACGCGACCTTGATGGCGGCGGACTGGTCGTCCGCGCCGATGACGATGCGGTCCGGGTTCATGAAGTCGTGGACGGCCGAGCCCTCGCGGAGGAACTCGGGGTTCGAGACCACGGCGACGTCGTCGCGGCCGAGGGCCCGCTCCACGACGCGGGTGGAGCCGACCGGCACCGTCGACTTGTTGACCACGACAGACTCCGACGGCAGCACCGGGGCGATCTCGCGCGCCGCCTGCTCGATGTAGGACAGGTCTGCGGAGCCGTCCTCGCCCTGGGGGGTCGGGACGCACAGGTAGGCGAACTCGCAGTCGGCCGCCGCGGTGGCGGCGCCGAGGACGAAGGTGAGCCGACCCGACTCCAGGCCCTCGCGCACGATCTCGTCGAGGCCGGCCTCCAGGATCGGGATGTCGCCCTGCTTCAGCCGCTCGACCTTGGCCGCGTCGATGTCGGCGCACACCACGTCGTGGCCCAGGGCGCTGAAGCACGCCCCCGTTGTCAGGCCGACGTAGCCGGTGCCGATGATCGCGATCCTGCTCATGTCCGCTCCTCCGCCGACGATCAGCCCAGCAGGGCGTCCACGACCTGCTGCAGCGGCTCACGGTAGTGGCGCAGCGGTGGGAGGCCCGAGAGGCGCAGCGCCCGGTTGTCGAGCACCGAGTTCGCGGGGCGTGGTGCCGGCCGGGGCGGGTCGAGGTCGGCGGTGCGGATCGGGCGGACCTTGTCCGGGTCCTCGCCTGCGGCCTCGAGCACGTCGCGCACGAACTCGTACCACGACACTGCGCCGGCGTTGGTGACGTGGAAGAGCCCCGGGACCCGTTCGACGGCGAGGGTCCGCAGCATGCCTGCCAGGTCGGCCGTGGCGGTCGGGCACCCGCGCTGGTCGTCGACGAAGGCGAGCTCGTCCCGGTCCCGGAGACCGAGCACCGTGGCCACCATGTTCGGACCGTGCGCACCGAAGATCCAGGACGTGCGCACGACCGCCGCGCCACCGCCGGCGTGCACGGCGATCTCGTGCTCGCCGGACCACTTGGAGGCGCCGTAGACCGACTGCGGGTTCGGGCGGTCCCACTCGTGGTACGGCACGTCCTTGGTCCCGTCGAACACGTAGTCGGTGGAGACGTGGACGAGGTGGGCGCCGGAACGACGGCACGCATCGGCCAGCCAGCGGCACGCCAGCGCGTTGTCCCGGTGGGCGCGCTCGGGGTCGGCCTCGCAGGCGTCGACGGCGGTCCAGGCGGCAGCGTTGAAGACGACGTCGAAGCCACCGTCGAGCACGGCGGCATCGACCGCGGCGCGGTCGCCGACGTCGAGGGTGGAGCGATCGGCGGCGACGACGTCGTCGCCCGCCTCCTCGCAGCGCCGGACGAGGTCGGTGCCGAGCTGGCCGACGGCGCCGGCGACGAGCACCCGCATCAGGGTGCGGTCCCGTCCCGCAGGGGCTTCCACCACCACTGGTTGTCCCGGTACCAGGCGACGGTGGCTTCGAGGGCCTCGTCGAGGGTGCGCCGGCGGGTCCAGCCGAGCTCGGTGATCTTGGTGATGTCGACGGAGTAGCGGCGGTCGTGGCCGAGGCGGTCCTCGACGTAGGTGACGAGGGATTCGTCCTTGCCGGTGAGGGCGAGCAGCTTGTCCACCAGCACCCGGTTGGGGGTCTCGTTGCCGGCGCCGATGTTGTAGATCTCACCGGGCGTGCCGTCGGTGAGGACGAGGTGGACGCCGGCGCAGTGGTCGTCGACGTAGATCCAGTCCCGCTCGTTGAGGCCGTCGCCGTAGAGCGGGATCGGGCGGTCCTCGAGCAGGTTGGTGGTGAACAGCGGGATCGCCTTCTCCGGGTACTGGTAGGGCCCGAAGTTGTTGGTGCAGCGGGTGACCCGCACGTCGAGGCCGTGGGTGGCGTGGTAGCTGAGGGCGAGCAGGTCCGAGCCGGCCTTGGAGGCGCTGTAGGGCGAGCGGGGCTCGAGGGGGTCGCCCTCCCTGGAGGATCCGGTCTCGACCGATCCGTAGACCTCGTCGGTGCCGATGTGCACGACCCGGTCGACCTCCAGGCGGCGGGCGGTGTCCATGACGACGTTGGTGCCGAAGCAGTTGGTGATGACGAAGTCGTCGCTGCCCTCGATGGAGCGGTCGACGTGGCTCTCGGCGGCGAAGTGCACCACCGCGTCGCAGCCCCGCATGGCGTCCTCGAGGGGGCCGGGATCGCAGATGTCGGCGTGCACGAAGGAGTAGCGGGGGTCGTCGTCGACGTCCTTGAGGGTCGACAGGTTCCCGGCGTAGGTGAGGGCGTCGTAGACGACGATCTCGTCGTCGGTGTTGGCCAGCACCCAGCGCACGTAGTTCGAACCGATGAACCCGGCACCGCCGGTCACGAGGAGTCGCACGACGATGAGGCTACGGAAGCTCGGCCAGGCGGGGCGCGCTGCGGTCCTTGGCCGACACCTGCGCCTGGTCGTCGGGGTCCACGGCGATGGGCCAGTCGATGCCGAGCGCCGGGTCCAGCGGCGTGCAGGCCACGCCGGCCATGTCGGGCTGCCACTCCACGTCGAAGCAGTACAGGAACTGGGTGCCGTCCTCCAGCGCCTGGAAGCCGTTGCACACCCCGGGCGGCACCAGCACCTGCACGCCGGGGACCAGGTCGACCTGCACCACCGCGCCGAACGTGGCCGAACCGGGACGGACGTCGACGTAGGCGCCGTGCGCCCGCCCCGACGCGACGGACACCAGCTTGGTCATGGCTTCGCCGTGCATGCCCCGGACCGCGCCCCGGACGGTCTCGGTGACGTTCACCTGCACCCACGGCCCGAGCGACGGCAGGCCGGCATCGACGAACGCGGACTCCCGGTAGAACTCGCGGATCGTGCCCCGCTCGTCGGTGACCTGCTTCATCGTCACCACGACCAGCCCGTCGATGCCGGTCGTCTCGGTCGACAGGTCCACCACCGTCACCATGCCGGACCCTCGCCGACCTCGTCGGCCTCCTCGAAGCTCAGGACCCGCAGCAGCGACTCGCCGTAGCCGCTCTTGGCCAGGTCGCCGCCGTGGACCTCGGCCTCGGCCAGCGCAGCCAGCTCCTCGGCACCGATGAAGCCCTCCCGGTACGCGGCCGCCTCGGGCGAGCCGATCAGGAGCCCCTTGCGACGCTGCAGACCGGCCACCCACGTCTGGGCGTCGAGCATCGCGTCGAAGGTGCCGACGTCGAACCAGTCCGTCGCGAACGGCAGCCGGCACACCTCCAGAGCACCCTGGCCCAGGTAGTGGTTGTTCACGTCGGTGATCTCGATCTCGCCCCGCTCGCTCGGCTTGATCCCCTTGGCCACCTCCACCACCGAGCCGTCGTAGAAGTAGAGCCCCGGCACCATGTACGGCGACGGCGGCTCCGCCGGCTTCTCCAGGATCCCCCGCACCGAACCATCGGGCGCCAGGTCGAGCACGCCGTAGCGCTCCGGGTCCGGGACCCACAGGCCGAACACGACCGCACCCCGCGGCGTGGTGAAGCGCTGCAGCTGCTCCCCCAGGCCCACGCCGTAGAAGATGTTGTCGCCCAGGATCAGGGCCACGTCGTCGCCGTCGATGAAGTCCTCACCGACGATGAAGGCATCGGCGAGCCCCCGCGGCTGGGCCTGCACCGCGTAGGAGAACGAGCAGCCCCACTGCGACCCGTCTCCGAGCAGCGCCTCGAACGCCGGGATCTGCTCGGGCGTCGAGATCACGAGGATCTCGTTGATCCGCGCGTGCAGCAGCGTGGAGATCGGGTAGTAGACGAGCGGCTTGTCGTAGACGTGCATGAGCTGCTTCGAGGTCGCTCTGCTCGCCGGCCCCAGCCGCGTTGCCCGCCCACCAGCGAGGACGATGCCCTTCATGACCGCCGATCCTGGCAGACGCGCGCCGCGGCGCCATCCGTGGCCGCCGGCGTCAGCCGCACACGACGTCGTCGGGGATCGTCCCCGACACCGTGCCGAGCGCCGTCGTCGTGGTGGTCTCGTCGTCGATGGTGGTGGTCGGCGCGGGCAGCGTCGTCACCGTCTCCTCCGAGGGCTCCGGCGCCGGCAGCGGCTCGGCCCGCAGGCCCTGCCAGTCGGTGCCGGTCACGACCGTGATGTCATCGACCGCGTCGTCCACGACGAGCTCGGCGTCGGCGGCCAGCCAGCGACGGACCAGGTCGGCGGCGGCCTCGCTGCCGGCCGGGTGGCGGATCTCGGTGCGCTCGACGCCCAGTCGAGCCGCGTCGCCGGTGCCGCCGAGTGCGAATCCGGCGCTTCGCAGCTCGCTGGACGCGCTCGACGCCTGACCCGGCTCACCCGTGCCGTTCAGCACGCGGACCCGGACCGACTCCTCGCCGAGCTGGGTCGGGTCGGAGCTGCGGAAGATGTCCAGCACCTGCTCGGCGTCCTGGGTGACCAGGCGCAGCACCGCGGCACCCCCGACGGAGTCGTCGACCACGGGCAGCTGGTACACGTCGAGGGAGGCGGGGTCGAAGCGGCGGAACTCCCGCCCGAGGGCGAGCAGGTCGGCGCCGTCGAGGGTGTCGTCGATGGTGACGGCGTCGAGGGTGCTGTCGATCAGCTCGTCGAGCGTCACCGGGTTGCGCACCCCTCGGTCCACGGCGCGCTCGAGGGCGGCGATGATGAACTGCTGCTGGCGTCGGATGCGGCCGAGGTCGCCGGTGGGGTCGGTGCGCCAGCGGCCGTCGATGTACTCCTGGTAGGCGCGGCTGCGCACGAAGCCGAGCGCGTTGCGGGCGTCGAGGGTGATGCACCCGGGCTCGGGCACGTCGAGGCCGCTGCGCTGGTCGCGCACCGGGTTCGGGAACCAGATCTCCACCCCGTCGATGGCGTTGACCAGGCGACCGAAGCCGTGGAAGTCCACCTGCGCGTAGTGGTTCACCGGGATGCCGAGGTAGGCCTGGATCGTCTCCACGAGCAGCTCGGGGCCGCCCAGCTCGATCGCCTCGTTGATGCGGCCGTTGCCGTGGCCGGGGATCGGCACCCACAGGTCGCGGGGCAGCGACAGGAGCGCGGCCCGGGTGGAGGTCGGGTCGACCCGCAGGATCATCATCGTGTCCGAGCGCAGGCCGGCGACGTCGGTGCGGCTGGACGCCACGGGATCGTCGGGGTCCAAGCCGGCGGCGGAGTCGACGCCGACGATGAGGAAGTTCTCGGCGATGACCTCGCGGCCGTCGTCGTCCTCGCTGACGCTCAGGGTCTCGCCGATCTCGACGCGCGGGATCTGCCCGTACTTCTCGTACCCGTAGGCGAGCGAGCCCGCCGCGAACAGGAAGCCGACCATCGCGAGCACGTTCGTGATGATCACCAGCTTCTGGAGCACGCTGCGCCTCGCCCGACGTGTCTCCGTGCCGGACATCGGACCCACGCTACCGAGCGGCCGGGGAGCAGCCGCGCCCGCCCCTCTAGCCTCCGGCCGTGGCCCGGCTCGCCGACCAGCCGCCGCTCGCCGTGGTCGGCGAACGGCTGTGCACCGACCTCACCGACGTCACCGACGATCCCGCGTGCCTGGAGGGCGAGGGCTTCTGGGCCGTGGTCGTCCCCTACGACGCCCCGCCGACCTTCGCCCGCTTCGCCACGGTGCGCCCCGCCCGCCCGTGGCGCGGACCGCGCTGGGTCGGCCCGGAGCGGGGCGCGTGGTCCAGCTCGCTCGACCGAGCGGCCTTCGAGGCGGGCGTGCGCGCCATCCGCGCCGCCATCGAGGCCGGCGACGTCTACCAGGTCAACCTCACCCGGCAGCTGGCCGCGCCGGCCCCGCCCGACGCCGACGTCGCTGCCCTCGGTGCGGCGCTCGCCGTCGGCAACCCCGCGCCCTACGCCGCCGTCGTCCGCGTGCCTGCCGCCGGCATCCACGTCGCCTCCGCATCGCCGGAGCGCTACCTGCGCCGCGAGGGACGCCTCGTGTGGTCCTCCCCGATCAAGGGGACGGCAGCGACCCCCGATGCCTTCCTCGCCAAGGACCGGGCCGAGAACGTGATGATCGTGGACCTGGTCCGCAACGACCTCGGACGGGTCTGCGACTACGGCTCGGTCTGCGTCCCGGCGCTGCTGGCCGTGGAACACCACCCCGGGCTCGTGCACCTCGTTTCGACCGTCGCCGGGGAGCTGGCCGACGGCGTCGGCTGGCCCGGCCTGCTCGACGCCACCTTCCCTCCCGGCTCCATCACGGGCGCGCCGAAGCTGGCGGCGATGGAGGTCATCCGCCAGCTGGAGCCCGTGCCACGCGGCGTCTACTGCGGCGGGGTCGGGTGGGTGGACGCCGATCGGGGGATCGGCGAGCTCAACGTGGCGATCCGGACGTTCTGGATCGACCCGGACGGCGAGCGCGGTCCGACGCTGCGGTTCGGCACCGGGGGTGGGATCACCCACGACAGCGATCCGGCCGGCGAATGGGCCGAGACCGAGCTCAAGGCCCGGACGCTGCTGGCGGTCGCCTCCGGCTGAAGGCGACCGCCGGAGCGGTGCATGACCGCCGGAGCGATCAGCGGGTGCGGGACGCCTCGATGGCCTGGCGCCCAGGAGCCGAGCCGACAGGCGAGGCGACCCGTGGGCACGGCGCCCTACGGCGGCGAAGCCGCCAGACCGAGTCGCAGCGGGACTTGACTATCCGCGCCGAGCTTTCACGCCGCCACCCTTGCGGTGCACCTTCGCCGGCGGGTTGGTGCGCCCGTCGGTGGACTGGCGCTGCTTGCGGGGGCGGGGGTCGACGTCGACCACGCCGTCGGCCCCGCGGCGCTCGGCCGGCTTGGTCCGGGTGCGGGGCGTGCCACCGTCGCGGGCCGGACGGTCGTCGCGTCGCGCGCTCTTGCCTGCGGCGCGGTCCTCACCGTCGCGGGTGCGGGTCCGCTGGCGGTTGCGACCGCCGTTGCCGCCGCCGCCCTTGGGCGGGGCGGACTGCTGGGCCTTGGCGGCCGGCTGGGCCTTCTGGCGGGACGTGGCCTCGCGGTGACGGGAACCGTCGCCGAGGAGCGTGGCGTCCGGCGTGGTCACGACCTGGGCCA
Source organism: Salinilacustrithrix flava (assembly GCA_024128875.1). Classification (GTDB taxonomy): domain Bacteria; phylum Actinomycetota; class Acidimicrobiia; order Acidimicrobiales; family Salinilacustritrichaceae; genus Salinilacustrithrix; species Salinilacustrithrix flava. Next base: position 194,678 of record JAMYFF010000004.1, on the reverse strand, counting down.
GGCCGAGGTCGCGCTGGAGGGTCTTGACGTCCTTGCGGTTGTTGTCCCGCACGAAGGACACCACGACGCCCTGAGCGCCGGCGCGAGCCGTGCGACCGGAGCGGTGCAGGTAGGTCTTGTCGTCCTCGGGCGGGTCGAAGTGCACGACGCAGGCCACACCGTCGACGTGGATGCCGCGGGCGGCGACGTCGGTGGCGATGAGCGCCTGCACGTGGCCCTTGGTGAACGCCTCGAGCGCACGGGTGCGCTGGTTCTGGTTGCGTCCGCCGTGGATGGCCGCAGCCTCCACGCCGGCCTTGCCGAGCTGCTTGCACAGGCGGTCGGCGCCGTGGCGGGTGCGGGTGAACACGATGGTCGGCCCGGCGGCGACGACGGCGTCGCGCGTGTGGTCGACGCGCTTCTCGTGGTCGATGGACCAGAAGTGGTGGGCCATGGCGGTCATGTCCGGCTCGACCTCGCCGACCTCGTGGCGGACGGGGTCGTGCTGGTAGCGGCGGGTGAGCTCGGCGATGTCGCCGTCGAGCGTCGCCGAGAACAGCAGCGTCTGGCGGTCGCTCTTGGTGCGGTCGAGCAGGCGCTTGACGGCCGGGAGGAACCCCATGTCGGCCATGCGGTCGGCCTCGTCGACGACGACGACACCCACCTCGGCGAGGCTCACGCTGCCGCTGCTGATGAGGTCCTCGAGGCGGCCAGGGCAGGCGACGAGGACGTCGACGCCGCGGCGGATGGCCTGGTTCTGGGGGCCGTAGCCGACGCCGCCGTACACGGCGGTCACGGTGCGGTCGGTCGCCTTGGCGAGCGGGGCGAGCTCGTCCTTGATCTGGTCGGCCAGCTCGCGGGTCGGCGACAGGATCAGGGCGCTGGGGTGCCCGGGCCGGGCCTTGGCCGTGTTGACCAGGGTCGGGATGCCGAAGGCGATGGTCTTGCCCGAGCCGGTGGGGGCGCGGCCGCAGAGGTCGCGGCCGGCGAGGGCGTCGGGGATGGTGGCGGCCTGCACCTCGAAGGCGCTGGTGAAGCCACGGGCGTCGAGCACGTCGACGAGCCGCTGGGGGACGCCCAGGTCCGCGAAGGACGGGGCGGGGGTTCCGGATTGCACAGGTTTCTCTCGATCAGGGTTGCTGGATGGCGCACTCGACGGTGTGGTGCCGAACAGCAGTCAGGTCGAGGAGCGTCGGGCCCTTCGTGGCCCTCCCGCGTGGGTCTGCTCCGAAGAGCAGGTGGTCCGGGGAGCGAGCTCGACCCGGCGCGGTGCAGTGACGATACCCGCTGGCGGGCCGGAACCGACGATCCCGGTAGCGTGCCGCCGTGCTCCCGGTCTGGCTCGACGGCCACCTGCTCGCCCCCGACGACGCCCGGGTCCCGGTGTCGGACCACGGGATCACCGTGGGCGACGGCGTGTTCGAGACCCTGCGCACCGCCCCCGAGCCCGGCGGCACCCGGTGGGTCCCCTTCGCCGTCACCCGGCACCTGCGCCGCCTGCGCCGCAGCCTCGACGGCCTCGGCCTCGAGCTGCACCGCTCCGACGACGAGCTCCGGGACGCAATGCACGCGGTCGCCGGCCACATCGAGGGCGCAGGCCGCGTGCGCCTCACGGTCACCGGCGGGCCCGGACCCCTCGGCTCGGCCCGCTCCGGTGAGCCGCTCACGGTCTTCGTGGCCGGATCGGCGATCGACGCCTGGCCCGAGACCGGTGAGGCCGTCACCGTGCCCTGGGTCCGCAACGAGCGCTCCGCCGTCGCCGGGCTGAAGACCACGTCCTACGCAGAGAACGTGGTCGCGCTCGCCAGGGCCAAGGAGTCCGGGGCGTCGGAGGCCCTCTTCGCCAACACCGCCGGCCAGCTGTGCGAGGGCACCGGGTCCAACGTGTTCGTCGTGCTCGGCGGACGGCTGTCCACCCCGCCGCTCTCCTCCGGTTGCCTGGCCGGGGTCACCCGCGAGCTGGTGTGCGAGCTGACCGACGTCGCCCAGGACGACCTGCCGATGGCGGTGCTCGCCGAGGCCGACGAGGTCTTCCTCACCTCCTCCACCCGCGACGTCCAGGGCCAGCACCGCGTCGACGACCACGTGCTCGACGCACCGGGTCCGATCACCCGGGACGTCGCCCAGGCCTTCGCCGACCTGGTCGCCAAGGACATCGACCCGTGAGCCGAGGTCAGCCCGTCGCCGCGTCGGTGGAGCGGGCCGGCGACCACCTCGTGGTGCGGTGGCGCGCCGGCGACGCCGAGGGGACCTGCCGGTTCGACCACCTGCCAGGCACGGCGCCGGAGTGGCTCGGCTCGGCCGCCGAGCTGCTCGAGGGCACCGACCGCCGGCTCGAGGGACGGGTGCTCGACGCCGTTGCCCGCCTGGCCGCCGACGAGGGGCTCGAGCTCGGCATCTGGCACGACGACCAGGGCGTGGAGCTGCTCGTCTGAGGTCGTTCAGGCGGGCCGCAGGTGCACCACGTCGCCGACGGCGATCGTGCGCCGGCCACCTTCGAGCGGCTCGACCACGAGGTGGCCGTCCGCGGTCACGTCGACCGCGGTGCCGATCAGGTCGTCGGCGCCGAGGTCGATGCGGACCCGGCGGCCGAGGGTGGCGGAGCGGACCCGCCAGTCGTCGAGCACCTGCTCGACCCCACCACCCACCAGGTGGCCGTAGTGGACGTCGAGCCGTTCGAGCAGCGCGTCGAGGACCTCGTCGCGGGTGGGGCGGGCATCGCTGACGTGGTTGATGGCCACGACGACGTCGGCCAGGTCGTCGGGCACCTCGTCGGGCCAGGCCACGTTGAGCCCGATGCCGGCGGCGACCGTGGCCCGCTCGTGGGGCGCCGGCGGCCGGTAGCCGGCGGCGACGCGGGAGCCGGGGGACCACTCCGCCTCGGCCAGGATCCCCGCCAGCTTGCGCGTGCGCACGGCGCCCTCGTCGTCGAGGTCCTCGACGACGAGGTCGTTCGGCCACTTGAGTGCCGGCGCGAAGCCGGCGAGCTGCTCGACCGCCTCCGAGGCCGCGACCGCGAGGGCGAACGTGGTCAGCGGCGCCACCGGCGCCGGCGGGCGCAGCAGGATCGTGCACAGCAGCGACGCTCCGGGCGGCGCGGTCCACGTGCGCCCGGCCCGACCCCGACCGGCGGTCTGGTGGTCGGCGACGAGGACGACGCCCTCGGGCTCGCCCTGGCGGGCCAGCTCCATCACGTCGGTGTTGGTCGAACCGGTCTCCTTGACGTGTCGCACGTCGGTGAACCGGGAGCGGGACAGGCGCCCGGGGCCGCGGATGGCGTCGTCACCCTTCACCGCGATAACACTACGGAGTGTTTTCCAAGGTGCTGATCGCAAACCGTGGCGAGATCGCCGTCCGGGTCATCCGGGCGTGCAAGGAGCTCGGCGTCACGTCCGTGGCCGTCTACTCCGACCTGGATCGTGACTCGCTGCACGTCCGCCTGGCCGATGAGGCCTACGCCCTCGGCGGCACGACGGCCGCCGAGTCCTACCTCAACACCGAGGCGATCCTCGACGTCATCCGGCAGTCGGGCGCCGAGGCGGTGCACCCCGGCTACGGCTTCTTCTCGGAGAACACCGACTTCGCCCGTGCCATCACCGAGATGGGCGTCACCTTCATCGGCCCGCCGCCCGAGGCCATCGAGGTCATGGGCGACAAGGTCTCGAGCCGCATCGCGGCCCAGGAGGCCGGTGTCCAGGGCGTGCCCGGCACCACGGAGTTCCTCAGCTCGGGCGACGAGGTCGTGGCCTTCGGCGAGGAGTTCGGCTGGCCGGTCGCCATCAAGGCCGCCTACGGCGGCGGTGGCCGCGGCATGCGCGTCGTCCACGCCGCCGACGAAGCCCACGCCGCGCTCGAGTCGGCCCAGTCCGAGGCGCTGAAGGGCTTCGGCCGCGACGAGTGCTACGTCGAGCGCTACCTGACCTGGCCGCGCCACGTCGAGATGCAGGTCATCGCCGACACCCACGGCAACACCGTCTGGATCGGCGAGCGCGACTGCTCGGCCCAGCGCCGCCACCAGAAGCTGGTCGAGGAGTCCCCCGCCCCGAACTTCCCCGACGAGATCCGCCAGGCCATGGGCCAAGCCGCGGTGCAGGTCGCCGAGGCGTGCGGCTACGTCAACGCCGGCACCGTCGAGTTCCTGTACCAGGAAGGCGAGTTCTACTTCCTCGAGATGAACACCCGCCTCCAGGTCGAGCACCCCGTCACCGAGATGGTCTCGGGCATCGATCTGGTCGCCGAGCAGCTGCGCGTCGCCTCCGGCGAGCCCCTCTCGTTCTCCCAGGCCGACATCTCGCTGCGCGGTCACTCCATCGAGGTGCGCGTCAACGCCGAGGACCCGGCCGAGGGCAAGTTCCTCCCCTCCCCCGGCCCCATCGCCACGCTGGTCCCGCCGCAGGGCAACGGCGTGCGCTGGGACGGCGGCTACGACTCCGGTGACGAGGTCAGCCAGTACTACGACAACCTCATCGGCAAGCTCGTGGTGTGGGCCCACGACCGCGACACCGCGATCGCCCGCATGCTGCGCTGCCTCGACGAGTTCGTCCTCGACGGCCCGCCCACGACCATCCCCGCGGCCGAGGCGATCCTCGCCCACGACGACTTCAAGGCCGGCGAGCACTCCACCAAGTGGGTGGAGGACACCCTCGACCTCACCGGTGTCCGCGGTACCCCGGCGCCCGCTGGCGACGACGAGGTCGAGAAGGTCGAGCGCAGCGTCGACGTCGAGGTCAACGGCAAGCGCTTCGCCGTGAAGCTGTTCGTGCCCGCCGACCAGATCGCCGTGGCGGCGGCCGGCGGCGGCAAGGGCCTGCCCAAGGCCCGCAAGCGCTCGAAGGGCACCAGCGGCGCCGCACCCACCGCCGGGTCCGGCCGCATCGCCGTGCCGATGCAGGGCACCGTCGTCAAGGTCAACGTCGCCGTCGGCGACGAGGTCACCGAGGGCCAGGTCCTCTGCGTGCTCGAGGCCATGAAGATGGAGAACAACATCGCCGCCGACAAGGCCGGCACCATCACGGAGATCAACGTCGAAGAGGGCGCCTCCGTCGGCTCCGGTGACGTGATCATCGTCATCGAGTAGGAGCTGAGCCGCCGGGCGAGGCGACCCGCCTGACGGTCCCCTTGTGGCGTGAGCCGCTCGCGCCGATTCTGAGACACCATCTCCCGTCAAGCACGCCGCCCGGCATGCCGATGAGGAGAGCATGGGACGCATCGCCAGGCTGCTCGCCGCACTGACCTGCACCATCGGTCTCGTCGCGTCCCAGGCCGCGCCGGCATCGGCTGACCCCTCGACGGAGACCCTCATCGTCGGGCTCGAGGGCCCGGGAGCCCAGGCCGCGCTCGCCGCCGCGGGCGTCGAGGTCACCGACGTCGCCGCCGGCATCGACGCGGTCCGCGTGGAGGTGCCCGGCCGCCGCGCCGGCGCCGCCCGCGCCGCGCTCGCCGCCGCCCCCGGGATCGGGTTCGTCGAGGCCGATCAGCCGGTTGCCGCGATGCTCACCCCGACCGACACCTTCTGGTCGAACCAGTGGGGGCCCCGCCAGGTGTCCGCTCCGGCGGCCTGGGACGTCACCACCGGCGCATCGTCGGTGGTCGTCGCCGTCCTCGACACCGGGGTGAACCCCGGGCCGGAGTTCGACGGCAAGCTGCTGTCCGGCATCGATCTCGTCAACGACGACTCGGACCCCGCCGACGACAACGATCAGCGCCACGGCACCGCGGTGGCGGCGATCGCCGCCGCCGACGCCAACGACGGTGGCGTCGCCGGGATGTGCTGGACGTGCCGGATCCTCCCCGTCAAGGTGCTGGCCGCCGACGGCTCGGGGTCGAGCTACGACATCGCCCAGGGCATCGCGTGGGCCACGGATCGAGGCGCCGACGTCGTCGTCATGAGCCTGGGCGGGCCAAGCAGCTCCCGGGCGATCGAGGACGCCGTCGCCTACGCCCGTGCCCGGGACGTGGTCGTCGTGGCCGCGGCGGGGAACGCCGGCTCGACCACCCCGAACTACCCGGCGGCCCACGCCGGTGTGATCGGCGTCGCCGGGAGCACCTCCACGGACAGTCGCTACAGCTGGTCCAACCACGGCTCGTGGGTCGACGTGGCCGCACCCGGCTGCAACGGCGCGCCGATCCCGAAGGCCACGAGCGGCTACGGCGACTTCTGCGGCACCTCGTCGGCGACGCCGCTGGTGGCGGGGGCCGTCGCGCTCGGTCTGGCCCTCGGCGCCACCGGTGCGCAGGTCGAGGACGCCGTGCGCACCACGGCCGTGCCCGTCGGCTCCTGGGTCGCCCACGGCCGCATCGATGCCGATCGGATGCTCACCGCCGTGGCTGCGAGCCTCGCCACGACCGACACCGACACCAGCACCGACACCGGCACCGGCACCGGCACCGGAACGGACACCGGGAGCACGGACACGAGCGACCCGGAGTCCGAGCCGGAGCCGGACGCCGCTCCCGTCGTCGTGCGGGCGGCGGGCGCCGACCGCGTCGCCACCTCGGTGGCCCTCGCCGACCGGGCATTCCCCGACGGAACCGACCGGATCGTCATCGGCCGCAGCGACGCCTACGCCGACGCCCTCGCCGCCGCGCCGCTCGCCGCCTCGCTCGGCGCCCCGGTGGTCCTCAGCCCATCCGCAGAACTGCCCCCGAACGTCGCCGACCTGGTCCAGCGCCTCGGGGTCGACGAGGCCGTCCTGGTCGGCGGAACCGGCGCGCTGTCCGCAGACGTCGCCGACGACCTCCGCTCGCTCGGCATCAGCGTGCGGCGGATCGCCGGCACCAACCGCTTCGACACCGCCCGCCTGATCGCCGCCGAGCTGGGCGGCACCGACGTCTACCTGGTCGAGGGCGCCAACGCCTCTGCTGCTCGGGGCTGGCCCGACGCGGTCGCCGTCTCGGGCCTCGCCGCCCTGCAGGAGCGCCCGATCCTGCTCACCACGTCCGGCGCGCTGCCGGCCGAGACCGCCACCGCGCTGCTGGAGCTCGACACCCGGACCGTGACCATCGTCGGCGGCACCGCCGCCGTGTCCGACACCGTCGCCGCCGCCACATCCGAGCTCGCCACGGTCCGCAGGGTCTGGGGCAGCACCCGCTACGACACCTCGACGAAGCTGGCCGATCTCGCGGTGGCCGCGGGTGCCGACGACGGCCAGGTCTGGCTCGCCACGGGTCGCTCCTTCCCCGACGCCCTCGCGGCCGGTGCGGCGGCGGCGCACGCCGGCGCGGTGCTGCTGCTGGTGGACGGCGTGGACCTCGCCGGTTCGCCGGAGCCGCTGGCGTGGCTCGGCACGCGCACGGCGCTGCGCGAAGTCGTCCTGGTCGGCGGCACGTCGACGCTGTCCGCTGCGGTGGAGACCTCGGTCAGCAGCCTCGGCTGAACGACCGGCGGCTCAGCCCGAGCCGCGGTCCTGCCAGGTGCAGATGCAGACCTCGTTGCCCTCGGCGTCGGCCAGGACCCAGAAGGCCCGGGCGTGCTGGTCGGTGACCAGGGTTCCGCCGGCGGCCAGGGCCTCGTCGAGGCGCTGCTGGGCCAGGTCGTGGGGCACGGACACGTCGAGGTGGAAGCGGTTGCGCTCGGTGCGGGGCTCGTCCATCTGCTGGAACCAGACCGGCGCCCCGAACCCTCGAGGATCGGACAGGCTGCCGTCGGGCTGCTCGCGGTAGTCGAGCACCGCCGCCCAGAACGGCCTGATGCGGTCGGCGTCCATCGTGTCGATGGCGATCTCCACGATCTGGGCCGCCATCGGCTCAGCGATGGCGCCGGCGTCGGCTGCCAGCTGGGAGATGTGGTGGGCCAGGTCGGTGTCGTGGGTGGAGAGCCCGTCGACCGCATGGGTGGTGAGCGCGACCCGCACGACGCCGGGGTAGGTCAGCGAGACGTCAGGGTGGTGGTCCGCGGCTTCGGCGGCGTCGGCGATGGCCGCCACGAGCCGGCCGGCGGCGGGGAACGACGGCGCCCGGAAGCGGGCCTCGGCGGTGCGCAGCACCACCCGCCAGTCGCCCAGGCCCTCGGTGGCGGTGAACTGCTCGGCGGTGATCTCGGTGTAGGGCATCAGTCAGCGGCCTCCGCGAGGGCCTCGGACAGGCTGGGGTGGACGAGGAGGCTGTCGACGATGTCCTCGACGTTGAGGCCGGCGGTGACGGCGAGGGCGATCACCGAGATGAGCTCGGCGGCGTGGCGACCCACGATCGATCCGCCGAGCACCACGCCGGTGGCCGGATCGGAGACGATCTTGACGAAGCCCCGGGGTGCGTTGTTGATGAGGGCCTTGGCCGTGGTCGAGAACGGCACCTTGGTCACCCGGATCTTGCGCCCCTCGGCGAACGCGTCGGCCTCGGCCAGGCCCACGTCGGCGATCTCGGGCTCGGTGAAGATGGCGGAGGCGGCCTTGTCGTAGTCGAGGTGCCGGTGCTCGCGCGTGTGCAGGCCCATGACGTGCTCGGCGATCTTGCGGCCCTGCATCGACGCCACCGACGACAGCGGCAGGCGACCGGACAGGTCGCCGGCGACGTAGATGTGCGGGACGTTGGTCTGCAGGTGGTGGTTGTTGTCGAGGTAGCCCCAGGCGTTGACCTCGACGCCGGCGGCGTCGCAGCCCAGGCCCTCGCTGTTGGGGATGGAACCGATGGCGAGCAGGGCGTGGCTGCCGGTGGCGACCCGGCCGTCGTCGCAGAGGATGCGGACGCCACCGTCGTCGGTGCGCTCGATGCCCTCGGCCCGCGCGCCCTTGTAGAGCCGGACGCCCCGATCGAGGAAGTGGGTCTCGAGCGCCGCCGCGACCTCGGGATCCTTCTGGGGCAGGACCTGCTGACGGGAGACGATGAGGGTGACGTCGCAGCCGAAGCTGGAGAACATCGAGACGAACTCCACGCCGGTGACGCCCGAACCGATGACGACGAGGTGCTCGGGGAGCTCCTTGGGCGGGTAGGCATCCCGCGTCGTGAGCACGCGGTCACCGTCCGGGGCAGCCCACTCGGGGATGCGAGGGCGCGAGCCCGTCGCCAGCAGGACGGCGTCGGCGTGGACGGTGATCTCGCCCTCGGCGGTGTCGGCGACGACCTCGTGGGGGCCGACCATCCGACCGGTGCCACGCAGGACCCGCACGCCCTGGCTCTGGAGCAGCGAGGTGACCGAGTGCTCGAGACGGTCCTCGATGGACACGATCCGCTGGCGGAGGGCGTCGAAGTCGAGGTGGGCCTTGACGTCGGTGAGGCCCATCTCCTCGGACTTGTCGATCATGTTCAGCGCCGAGCCGGTGGCGATCATCGCCTTGGACGGGATGCAGTCCCACAGGTTGGCGGCGCCGCCGACGATCTCCCGCTCGATGAGGGTGACGTCGGCCCCGAGCTTGGCCGCGTGGCTGGCCGCCGTGTGGCCGCCGGGGCCACCGCCGATGATCACGAAGCTGAGGGCCATGGGCAGCAGGGTACCGGCGCCCCCGCGATCAGCCGGAGGTGCGGGCGATGCGGACGAGGCGGTGGTCGTCGGTGAAGAGCCGCCGGGTGACGCCGGTGCCGATCACGACCACGTTGATGGCCACGGCACCGAGGATCAGGAACATGATCGCGGCCTGGACCCGCACGGCATCGACGGGGTCGACGCCGGCGAGGATGAGGCCGGTCATGGCGCCGGGCAGGAACACGAGCCCGACGGCCTTGGTCGTCTCGATCTGCTGGGTCATGGCGGACCGCAGCGCGCTCCGCAGGCCCGGACGGGACGCCTCGGTCCAGGGCTGGCCGAGGGCGAGGCGGGCCTCCACGTCGTGGCGCTTCTCGGAGAACTCCTCCACGACCCGTCGGCCGGCGAGCACCGTCGACGTCATGGCATTCCCGACCATCATCCCGCCGATGGGCACGATGGCCCGGGCCTCGACCGGGAAGATCCCGAGGCCGAAGATCACCGCTGCGGTCACGACGGTCGACGCCGTGAGCGACGCCAGCGCCAGCCCGAAGACGCCCGGGACCTCCGGTGCCCGACGGGAGACGGTCCACGCCGCGAACGGGACCATGAAGGCCAGCCACGCCCACGCGTAGGCGATCGGCTGGTCCGGGTCGATGATGATGGCGAGCACGTAGCCCACCGCCAGGAGCTGCACGAGCGCCCGACCGGTGGCGACGAGCATCGACTGCTCGAGGCCCAGCCGCCGCCACATCGAGATGCCGATGGCCACCGCCACCAGCAGCAGCGAGATGGCCAGGCCCCACCAGCCGACGTCACCCTGCTCCACGGTCTGCTCCCTCGTCGTGCTCGGTCGGGTCGTCGTGGCCCTGGTGGGTCTCGTCACCGTGGTGGTGGTGGAAGGCGTCCTCGGAGTCGAGGTAGTGCTGGGCCTGGTGCTCGTCCGCCACCCGGCCGCCGACGAGCACGATGCGGCGGTCCCCGATCCGGTCGGCCTGGTCCAGGTCGTGGGTGACCCACAGCACCGGCATCCCGCTGTCCGCCAGCTCGCGGCCGAGCTCCTCGAGGGCCTTGGTCGAGGTGGGGTCGAGGGCGGAGGTCGGCTCGTCCATCAGCAGCACCTCGGGACCGGTGACGAGCGTGCGGGCCAGGGAGCCACGCTGCTGCTCACCGCCGGAGAGCGAGTCTGCCTCCCGGTCGAGGAAGCTCACCGGGAGGTGCACCTGCTCGAGGACGGTGTGCATGGCGTCCTCCGTCGCGTCGGGGTCGGCGACGAGGAGGTTGTCCCGGACGGTGCCGGGGAACGGGGTCGGTCGCTGGAACACCATCCCCACGGTGCGCCGCAGCCGGAGCGGGTCGAGGTCGTCGAGCGGCTGCCCCCGGAACCGGACCGTCCCGCTCGTGGGGACCTCCAGCCGGTTGCACAGCCGGAGCAGGGTCGACTTGCCGGAGCCGGAGGCCCCGAGCAGGCAGGTCACCGATCCGCCGTCGGGCACCTGGGCCGTGACGTGGTCGAGCGCGACGTCCTCGCCGAAGCGCACCACGACGTCGTCGAACTCGAACAGCACCCCGGCAGTATCGCCCGTCCTGCGTTCTGGCAGCGGTCACGGAACACGACCGACGACGGATCGCTATCAGAGGTCGGTTCGCAGCAACTTCTGCCATGGGTGCCCGTCGTCCAGCCACGCCTGTAGCCGGGCTCGCCGGTCGGGCGCGAGCGTCGGCACGATCTGTCGAGCATCGATTTCGTCCTTCGGCCGCAGCCCCTTCGCCTTGAAGAGCAGCTGGACCTCGGGGGCGAGGTACGGCACACCATCTCGTGTTCGAAGGACGACCTCCTCCCACGGGAGGCGCAGGCGCGGGTCCCGGCGGTAGCGCCAGCCCTCGGCATCGCCCTCGCCGACGATGACGTCGAGCTCCCACGGCCCATCGGCCTCCGAACGGGCCCACAGGTTGTTCTCATGACGGTCGAGCGACAGCGCCTCGCCGGACCAGAGGCGGAGCTCGCCCGCCGCCGCCACGGCGATCTCCCACCCGTCCAGCACGCCCGGCAGCTGGCGGGCGTCCGTCCGGCAGATGCCGACGTCGGTGTCGGCGTGCGCACGCCAGGACCGACCAACGTGCAGGTCGAGCGCATGGCCGCCGGCGATCCACCACCGGAACGGTGCGAGTGCGAAGCGCTCGACGACCTCGTCGAGGGAGGCCGGTTGCCACGGACCCAGATCGAGCGAAGGCACGGTTCAGACCGTAGATCGGTAGTCGCACTCCACGTCCGGGCGCGCTGGTGGCCCGACCTGGTGGTGGTCGGGCCGGTTCAGCGTTGGTGGGTGGGACTTCGGTCCGGCGGGGTTCCCGGTCTGGGGTCGATGTGTGCTGGGCGTCCGGTCCAGGTGGTGCCGTGGCGGTCGGTGGCGGTCCAGTGGCCGGTGTCGTCGATGGTGAGGGTCCAGCCGTGTTCGTGGACGAGTCGGTGGTGGAAGCGGCAGAGGAGGGCGCCGTTGTCGGTGCGGGTGGGGCCGTGTTCGTCTTTGGGTTGCAGGTGGTGGGCGTCGCAGAAGCGTGGTGGCCGTTGGCAGGACGGGAACACGCAGTGCCCGTCGCGTGCGGCGAGGGCGCGGCGTTGTCGGCGGGAGAACTGCTCGGCGGCGTCGTTGACGTCGAGGACCTGGTTGTGGCCGGCGAAGAGGGTGGCGACCAGGGCCGAGTCGCACAGGAGGCGTTCGGCGGCCTGTTTGGTGACGGCCCAGCCTTCGCCGCGCAGGATCAGGTCGTCGAGGTCGTCGTGATCACGAAGGCCCGACAGGGTTCGCAGGTCGATGTGGACGTTGGTGACCACGCCGGAGCGGGCCCGGACCCGCCGGCGGACCCGACGTCGCCGGTGCTGCTCGGCTCGGCGCAGACGCCGGCGGAGCAGGACCATCGGGTCGACCGGCTCGACCGGCTCGTCCGGCTCATCCGCAACGTCCGCGTCGTCGTGGGTGGGGTCGAGGGCTTCGTCGAGGTCGTCGGTGGGGTGGACGCCGTCGAAGGTGTCCCCGGCCCACACCTCCTCATCCTCGGGATCGATGTCGTCGGGGTCGGTGCAGGTGTCGTCGGGGTCGGTGCAGGTGTCGTCGTGGCCGGTGAGGGAGAAGTGCGCCAGGTCGTCGAGGGCGTCGGCGCGGCGTTCGGCCAACGTCCGCTGGTGGGGTGCGCCGGCTGGGTCGGGGTCCTGGGTCCACGCGTCGACCGCCGACATGACGTTGAGGAACGCAGAGGGGGTGAGGTCGGCGTGGATCTCCCCGCCACCGAACAACCGTTGGGAGGCGACCAGCTTGTGGGGGTGGTCCCGTCGGGGTTCGAGGTGCTCATCGACCCGGGCCGCCCAGAACCGCAGCGCCTCGTCGAACGCGGTGTCATCGGTCGTGCGACGGTTCAACCGGAGCAATGCCGGGAGCAAGTCGGCCAGGAACGGCGCCCGCTCCTTCGTGACCAGGGCGGCCAGCTTCTCGGTCCGCCGCAGGGACAGGTCCCCGGAGAGGACTGCATCGGCCAGCGCCGGGTGGGCGTGGCAGAGCCCGGCGATGCGCTCGAGTCGGTGTGCTTCCCGGTCGGAGACGCCGGTGTAGGCGAGCAGCCAGGCCTTGGCCGACGACGCGCCGGCGGCGATCCACGCCGAGGTGCGCCACAGCTCCAACAACGCCGCGATCATCCACCGCTGCCCGGCCTCCATCGCCGAAGCAACCGCAGCGGCCCGGTCCAGCCGCTCCCGCGCCGAGGCTGCGGTGTCGGCGCAGCGGGCGTAGGAGGCGGAACCGGTCATGGGACGAATCGTACGAAAGGGGGTCTGACAGGAACTCGTCCACCTGGCGAACGGCTTGGCCACGGCTCGCGTTCCTCGGTCGGCCGGGAGCCTCAGCCCGGGATCGTCGCCCCCGGTGACCGCAGGTCTTCGGTGACCGTCGTGCGCTCCTCGGGCGCGCCGGCGGGCGGGTCGTCGGCGTCGAGCTGCACGTCGAAGGGCGCCTCCGGCAGCGCCGACCGCTCGACCGCCACGACGTAGGCCTCCGGGTTGGCGTCGTCGTTGCAGCCCTGGTGCACGCCGGGGATCACGAAGTCGCCGTGCACGATCCGCCGCTCGAGGTCGAACACGACATCGTCCATGCGGATCTCGCAACCCGAGCCGTAGACCGCGCCGAACCAGATCACGACCTCATCGTCGAAGCCGACGCTCGGTGGCTCGCCGTCCAGACCCGCCTGCCGCCACAGCGCTGCGTACTGCTCGTCGGTCGTGGCGATGCCGGTGCGGTAGGAGGCGCCGGTCCGGTCGGTGCCGAGGAGGCGCCACCCGTCCCCTGACTCCGGCTGCGGCCCCGGTCGGATCACGTCCTCGGGTTCCACGCCGGTGACGCAGAGCCGGGGTCCGGCGAAGGGGGCGAGCGGGGCAAGCCGCTCCTCGATCAGCTCGCCGACCCACACCTCGACCAGGCCGGTGTGGACGCCGTGGCTCCCACCGACCTGGAAGCCGGCGTCCTCCATGGCGCCGAACGCCTCGTCCCGCAGCGCGACCAGCTCCGCCTCGGTCCACTCGACCGGTACGGCGACGACGCCGACCCCGGGGAACCGCTCCTCCAGCTCGGCCTGCCGCGCCTCGGCACCCTCGCTGAACGCGACCGACAGCCAGCCGTTGTGCTCCCGGTCGATCCAGATGTCCTCGAAGCCGGGCTGGTCCACCGCCCAGGCCCGGACCTGCTCCACCGGCATCTCGTTCGCGATGTAGACCGGCTCGTCCCGGTACCAGTCCTCCGGGGCCGACACGAGGGTCATCTCCGCCGGGCAGCGCTGGAGGCCGAAGGGGAGATCGCCACCGGGCGGTCCGGGTTCGGTCCCGGTGCCCGACGTGCTCGGTACGTCATCGCTGCGCACCGCAGCCTCGTCGTCTTCGCCGCAGGCCGCCAGGACCAGCGCCAGCACCACGATCGAGGACAGACGGAGCATCACCACAGCAGTCTGACGTCGGGCCCGCGCCCCTGGTTCCCGCCGTTGGTTGCGGCTGTTGCCAGGGCCGTAACCTCCGGGCCATGGCCGATCATGCCGAAGGTTTCGACGCCCCCGACCTCGACCGGTGGAAGGCGGATGCCGAGAAGGAGCTGCGGGGCAAGCCCCTCGAGGAGCTGACCTGGACGACGCCGGAGGGCATCGAGGTCAAGCCGCTCTACACCGAGGCCGACCTCGAGGGCCTGAGCCACATCGGCGGGCTCCCGGGCCAGGCCCCCTACGTCCGCGGGCCCTACGCCTCGATGTACACGAACCGAGCCTGGACGCTGCGCCAGTACGCCGGCTTCTCCACCGCCGAGGAGTCCAACGCCTTCTACCGGCGCAACCTCGCCGCGGGCCAGCGAGGCCTGTCGGTCGCCTTCGACCTCGCCACCCACCGCGGCTACGACTCCGACCACCCCCGGGTCGTCGGCGACGTGGGCAAGGCCGGCGTGGCGATCGACTCGGTCGAGGACGCCAAGATCCTCTTCGACGGCATCCCGCTCGACCAGATGTCGGTGTCGATGACCATGAACGGCGCCGTGCTGCCGACGATGGCCAACTACATCGTCGCCGCCGAGGAGCAGGGGGTGAGCCAGGACCAGCTCGCCGGGACCATCCAGAACGACATCCTCAAGGAGTTCATGGTCCGCAACACCTACATCTACCCACCGGCCCCCTCCATGCGGATCGTCGCCGACATCATCGGCTACACGGCGACGCACATGCCGAAGTTCAACTCCATCTCGATCTCCGGCTACCACATGCAGGAGGCGGGGGCGACGCTCGAGCAGGAGCTGGCCTTCACCATCGCCGACGGCATGGAGTACGTGCGGGCCGCGCAGGAGGCCGGCCTCGACATCGACGCGTTCGCTCCCCGGCTGTCGTTCTTCTTCTGCATCGGGCAGAACTTCTTCGGCGAGATCGCCAAGCTGCGGGCCGCCCGCCTCCTGTGGGCCAAGGTCATGAAGCAGCTCGGTGCGAAGGCCGACAAGTCGCTGATGCTGCGCACCCACTGCCAGACCTCGGGCGTGTCGCTCACCGAGCAGGACCCGTACAACAACGTGATCCGCACCGCGTACGAGGCGATGTCGGCCGTGCTCGGCGGCACGCAGTCGCTGCACACCAACGCCTTCGACGAGGCCCTCGGCCTGCCCACTGAGTTCTCGGCCCGCATCGCCCGCAACACCCAGCTGATCCTCGGCGACGAGACCGACGTGACCAAGGTCGTCGACCCGCTCGCCGGCTCGTACTACGTCGAGTCCCTCACCGCCGGCCTCGCCGACGCCGCGTGGGAGCTCATCGAGGAGGTGGAGGGCATGGGCGGCATGACCAAGGCCATCGAGGCCGGCATGCCGAAGCTCCGCATCGAGGAGTCGGCCGCCAAGCGCCAGGCCCGGGTCGACCGGGGCGAGGACGTCATCGTCGGCGTCAACAAGTACGTGCCCGACAACGTCGAGATGGTCGACGTGCTCGACATCGACAACGCCGAGGTGCGCGAGTCCCAGATCCGCCGGCTCGAGCAGATCCGGGCCAGCCGGGACCAGGCCGCCTGCGACGCTGCGCTGCTCGCCCTCAAGGAGGGGGCGGCCGGTGACGCCAACCTGCTGGAGCTGTGCGTGAACGCCGCCCGGGCTCGGGCCACGGTCGGCGAGATGAGCGACGCCATGGAGGCCGTGTTCGGTCGCCACAAGGCCGAGGTCCGCAGCATCCACGGCGTGTACGGCGCCGCCTACGCCGACGACGAGGACTACGCCGCGCTCCTCGCCCGGGTCGACGGGTTCGCCGAGGCCAACGGCCGCCGCCCCCGCATGCTCGTCGCCAAGATGGGCCAGGACGGCCACGACCGCGGCGGCAAGGTCATCGCCACCGCGTTCGCCGACTTCGGCTTCGACGTCGACGTCGGCCCGCTGTTCCAGACGCCCGAGGAGGTTGCCCGCGACGCCGTCGAGCAGGACGTGCACATCGTGGGCGTGTCGTCCCAGGCCGCCGGGCACAAGACGCTCGTGCCCCAGCTCATCGAGGAGCTCAACAAGGCCGGCGCCGACGACGTGCTGGTCGTGTGCGGCGGCGTGATCCCGCCCCAGGACTACGAGTTCCTGCGCGACGCCGGCGTCTCGGCCGTGTTCGGCCCGGGCACCAACATCCTCGAGGCAGCCGGCACCGTCCTCGATCTGCTGGAGGGGTGACCCCGCGCCCATGAACCTGGCCGACGACGTCCTGGCCGGCGACCGGCGCGCCCTCGGGCGGGCCATCACGCTGGTCGAGTCGACGCGCGCCGACCACCGGGCCGACGCCGTCGAGCTCCTCCAGGCCGTCCTGCCCCACACCGGCACCGGCATCCGCCTCGGCGTGTCGGGCGCACCCGGGGTCGGCAAGTCCACCTTCATCGACGCCTTCGGGTGCCACGTCATCGACCAGGGGACGACCCTGGCCGTGCTCGCCGTCGACCCGTCGTCAGGACGCTCCGGCGGTTCGATCCTCGGCGACAAGACTCGCATGGAGGAGCTGGCCCGCCGGCCCGAGGCCTTCATCCGCCCCTCCCCCGCGGGCCGCACGCTCGGCGGCGTGGCCCGCCGGACCCGCGAGGCCATGCTGCTGTGCGAGGCCGCCGGCTACGACGCCGTGCTGGTGGAGACGGTCGGCGTCGGCCAGTCCGAGACCGCCGTGGCCGAGATGGTCGACCTCTTCTGCCTCCTGGCCGGGCCGGGTGCGGGCGACGACCTCCAGGGTGTGAAGCGCGGCGTCATGGAGCTGGCCGAGCTCCTGGTGGTCACCAAGGCAGACGGCGACCTCGAACCGGCGGCGAAGCGGGCAGCAGCCGACCTGAAGCACGCGCTCCAGCTGCTCCGCCCCGTCCACCACGCCTGGTCGCCCCGGGTGCTGCTCACCTCCGCGCACACCGGCATCGGCCTGGCCGAGGTGTGGGACGCCGTGGTCGAGCACCGGCAGGCGCTCGAGGACTCCGGGGAGCTGCAGTCCCTGCGGGGCGAGCAGGCCCGGCAGTGGCTCTGGACCGAGCTGCGCGAGGGCCTGGTCGAGCGCTTCGTGGCCGAGGCGGGCGAAGCGGTCCGCAGCGCCGAGCTCGACGTCGTGGCCGGCCGCCAGCTCCCCACCATCGCCGCCGACCGCCTCCTCGACGACCGCTGACGCACCAGCGGGGGTAGCACTCCCCGGTGATCGGGTACGTCGCTCAGGAGATGGACGCACCAGCACACGACACCACCACCATCCGCCTGCGCCCACGGGTGCCCGAACCGCCCCAGGGACGTGATCGCGTCCGCTGGTGGGGGCCGGGGCTGCTGTGGGCGATGTCCGCCGTGGGCTCCGGCTCGATCCTGTTCACGCCCCGCGTCGGGTCCGAGTACGGCTACGAGCTGCTGTGGCTGCTGTGGGGCGTCGCCCTGCTGATGTGGGTGATGATCCGCGAGGCCGGCCGCTTCGCCGTGCTCACCGGGCGCACGCTGCTCGACGGCTTCAGCACGCTGCCCGGACCCCGCAACTGGGTGCTCTGGTTCGTGTTCATCCCCCAGCTCCTCGCCGCCGTCGTCGGTGTCGGCGGCCTGGCTGCGCTCGTCGGCAGCGCCCTCGCCGGCGTGCTGCCCGGCGGCATCGTCCTGTGGTCGCTCCTGACGCTCGCCGCCTCGACCGCCACCGTCGTGTCGGGCGGGTACCGGGCGGTCTCCCGCGCCGCGCTCGTGCTGGCGCTGGTCCTCGTCGCCATCGCCGTCGTCGCGGCCGCCACCGTCTTCCCCGCCGTGGGGGACTTCGGCGGCGGGCTCGTGCCCGGCGCGCCGGCCGAGGTCGACGTGCCGTTCGTGCTGCCCTGGATCGGCACGATCCTGGCCGGCTCCATGGGCGTCATCTGGTACTCGTACTGGGCCGCCACCCGCGGCTACGGCGGCGGCGCCGCCAGCCTGGGCGAAGGGGAGATCGACGAGGAGCACCCCGACGAGGAGGTCGCGCCGGCCGGCGAGCGCGGCCCACGGTTCGACGGCTGGCTGCGCACGATGTCGAACACCGCCCTGCTGGGCGTGCTGACCGGCACGCTCATCATCACGTCCTTCCTCGTGCTCGGTGCCGAGCTGCTCGGGCCCGAGGGCATCGTCCCCGACGGCGTCGAGGTGGCCACCGAGCTCACCCGGCTGCTGTCCGAGGTGTGGGGTCGCACCGGCTTCTGGCTCATGACCGTCGCCATCGTCGTGGCCCTCGGCGGCAGCGTCCTCGCCAACCAGGACGGCTGGTCCCGCTCCTTCGCCGACATCACCCTGCTCCTCCCGCTGGAGGGGCACGAGGAGGGCGGCGACGACCAGGCCGAACGGGATGGGCCCCGGTTGCTGCGGTGGATGACCTCGTGGCGCCCGGAGTCGATGGGACCGCGCCTGGCCCTCAAGATCCTCTACGCGCTCGTCATCGCCGGGCTGCTCCCGGCGATCGTCGTCGTGGTGGTCCAGGACCCGGTGGCGATCATGTCGGTGTCGGGCATCGTGGCCACGTTGCACACGCCCTTCATCGTGTTCGCCACGCTGTCGCTCAACCGACGCCTGCCCGAGGTCGGCCGCCCCGGACCCGTGGTGCAGGGCGCACTCGGGCTGGCCGGGCTCTTCTACACTGTGTTCGCGGGCTTCTGGTTCGCGGACCTGCTCGGCGTCATCGGCTGACGGCTTCAGCCGGCGAGCTCACCCACGGCGTGGATGACCAGGCCGGCGAGCCCGCCCACGATCGTGCCGTTGATCCGGATGAACTGCAGGTCCCGGCCGAGCAGCAGCTCCATCCGCGAGGCGGTCTCCTCGCCGTCCCACTGGCTGATGGTGGTGGAGATGAGGCGGGTGATCTCGTCGCCGAATGTGTCGACCACGGCACGGGCGGCCTGCTCGGCCAGCTCGTCGGCGCGCGACATCGCACGCTCGTCGGCCCGGAAGCGCTCGGCGGCGGACACGATGACATCGGTGAGCCGCTGGCGCAGCGCAGAGCCACCGTCCAACGCCTGGGTCCGCAGCGACGCCTTGGCGTCGACCCACAGCGAGTCGAGGAAGCTGCGCAGCGCCGGGTGGTCGAGCAGCTCCTGCTTGAGCCCCTCGGCCCGGTCCTGCCAGACCTCGTCGTGCTCGAGCCGGCCGATGATGCGGGCCATGGCCACGTCGATGCGGCTGCGCAGCTCGTCGGAACCGCCCACGGTGTCGCCGCGGATGATGGCCCGGACCCCGGCGAGCAGGCGCTCGAAGATGCGGTCGTCGATCACGTCGGGCACCCACCACGGCGACTCCGACGCGAACCGCTGGCGCAGCAGGACCTCGTTCTCGGCGAGGAAGCCATCGAGGCCGACGAGCACGGCGTCGACCACCTCGCGGTGACGGCCCTCCTCGGTGACCACCGTGAGCAGGCGGGCACCGAGGGGCGCCACATCGACGTCGGCGAGGCGGGTTCGCACGGCGGCTTCGACCGCGTGCACCAGGTCGTCGTCCTCGACGGCCTCGGCCAGCCGGACCACCAGCTCGGCCGCGTGGCCCGCCAATCGCTCGGCGTTCACGGGTGCGCCGCCCGCATCGCGCTCGAGGATCCACGACGAGGCCCGGTCGGCGACGCCCATGCTGCGCACCCGCTCGCCGATGGTCGGCGCGTTGAGGAAGTGCTCCTGCACGAACTGGCCGAGCGTCTGGCCGAACTGGTCCTTGCGGGCGACGATGACGGCGGTGTGCGGGATCGGGATGCCGAGGGGGTGGCGGAAGATGGCGACCACGGCGAACCAGTCGGCGAGGCCGCCGACCATGGCGGCCTCGAGCGCCGCCCGCAAGTAGCCGGTGGCGCCCTCCCGCTCGGTGGTGGTCGCGACCACGAGGAAGGCGATGGTGACCACGACCAGCAGCCCGGTGGCGCGGCGCTTGGCCCGGCGGATGTCCCGCTGGCGCTGCTCGAGGTCGGGGATGGGCGGCGCGGCGGTGGCGGTCACGGGGCCACCACGGACGCGTCGATGTGAGCGCGCAGCTCCTCGTAGGGGCCGCGAGCGACCACCCGACGGCGCTGCTCGAAGGGGGTTGGCCCCTCGGCGACCCGGAGCTCACCGGTGCCATCGTCGCCCTCGCGCACGAACCAGAGCCGGTCGCCGGCGAACCAGTGGGCGTTGCGCCGACGGCCGACGCCGGAGTGGGTGGCGGAGATCTCGCAGAAGGCGGCCACGTCGTGGCGGTCGAGCCGCTCGCCGAGCACCCGGTAGCGGTAGGGCGAGCCGCCGCCGCGCAGCCCGAGGTGGTCCCAGCGACCGCCCGGCACGTCGGCGGGCACCCACGACACCCATGCATCCCGTCGGGTCACGTCGTGGCCCGGGGGCACCGGCGCCGACGGACCGAGGTACGGGTCGAGCAGGGAGCCGTCCACGATCAGCACGCTGTGGAAGTCGACCACCGACGCGGTGCGGTGGTGCTCGACGACCACGTTGACGTCGTGACCGCGGCCGGCGAGCAGCGCGCCGACGGCGGTGCAGAACACCCAGCACGACCAGGACTCGAGGGACCCGGCGAGGCGGGCCTCCAACGGCGCGGTCGGATCGGCACCCGGCGGCACCCGGCCCGCGTCCACCGCGAGCCGCTTGGCGGTCGAGCCGGCGGGCATCCAGGCACGGAACGCCTGCACGACCGCTTCCACGTCGTGCTCCGGCCGGGCGCCGATGGCGGCGAGCACGTCGCGTGCGAGGCGGTCGTCGACAGCGGGGAACACGACCGACAGCATGCCGACCATCCGGTGGGTCGGACGAGCCCGCTCACGTCAGCTGGTCTGACACATCCGTCCGTCGGGTACCGAAGGCGCCATGATCGTACTCGGACTCATCCTGCTCCTCGTCGGCCTCTTGGCCGACATCGGCATCCTCGTCACCCTCGGCGTCATCCTCGCCGTGATCGGCGCCATCCTCGCCCTGCTGGGTTCCACCGGCCGGGCCGTGGGTGGTCGCAACCACTGGTTCTGACCAGCGATTCTCCCTACTCCCTCGCCGACTCGGCCTCGGCCACCGCTTGGTGGTCGAGGTCTTGGTCGTCATCGAGGTCGAACACCACCCGGCGGATGCGCCCCGTGAAGGCGTTGGGCGACGAGTAGTCCCCCACCGGTGAGACCCGGTCCCGACCCACGTCGAGGCCGCTCCAAGAGATCGTCACCACGAAGATCCGGTCGGTCTCGAAGCGCCCGCAGACCGCACCGTCGATCGACAGCGTCCCGGTCCCCGGGGCCCGCCCACGCACGGGCTCGCCCCGCTCCATGCGGAACGTGACCGTGCACGGACCGTCCGGCAGCGGGCGGTCGGACCGCACCACCTGGTGGTGCCCGCCGACGGACAGGTCGTGGACCAGGTGGCCGTCGGCGACGTGCAGCGAGTACCCCGACGTCTGGTCGCCGTGGGCGACGAGCACCCCGTCGCCGGGTTCGAGGATCTCGACGGTGATCGTGTAGCTGCGGCTGCGCAGGTCCGGCGCCGCATCCGTCGGCACGTGGCCGAGACCGGCCCAGAGCTCGTAGTGCGTGCGCCCGGCCCGGTGGCGCTCGGCGTTCTCGGCGAAGCGCTCGGCGAAGCGGTCGTCGAGGGGCAGGACCTTGTTGTCCTCGGCCTGGCGCCACCACTCGGCCTGGAGCGCCTCCAGCCGGCCCGCCTGCTCGGACGCCAGGTCGTGGTTCTCGGCGAAGTCGTGCTCGAGGTCGTACAGCTCCCAGGCGTCGTCCTCGAACGGGGTGCCCGGCGGGTGGTACGCCACCGCCTTCCACCCATCGGCCCAGATGCCCCGGTGGCCGAACATCTCGAAGTACTGCACCCCCTTGGGCGCGGGCGCGGCGGGGTCGTCGAACGTCGAGCGCAGCGTCGCGCCGTCCATCGGCAGCTGGGGCACGCCCCCGATCTCCGGCGGGGGCTCGGCGCCGAGCACGTCGAGGATGGTGGGCACGATGTCCACGACGTGGCAGAACTGGTGGCGTATCTCGCCCTGCGCCTCGATGCCGGACGGCCACGACACGACGAGTGGGTCGCGGATGCCCCCGCCGTGGGTGTTCTGCTTGTAGCGCTTCAGCGGCGTGTTCGCCGCCATCGCCCAGCCCCACGGGAAGTTGGCGTGGCTCCCGGGTCCACCGACGGCATCGAGGGTGGCGAGCTTGGCCTCGATCGGCTCGGGCTGAGCGTTGAAGGGCCCCATGGCGTTGACGAACCCCGACGGGCCGCCCTCCTGGGATGCGCCGTTGTCCGACAGCACGAGCACGAGGGTGTCGTCGAGCTGGTCGGTCTCCTCCAGGAACGCCACGACCTCGGCCAGCTGCTGGTCGGCGTGGTCGAGCATGGCGGCATAGGCGGCCTGCAACCGGGTGAACACGCGACGCTCGTCGGGGCTGTGGTCGTCCCACGCCTGCACCCGGTCGTTGCGGGGCGGCAGCTCGGTGCCGGCGGGCACGAGGCCGAGGGCGATCTGGCGCTCGAGGCGCTCCTGGCGGGTGACGTCCCAGCCCTTGGCGAACACCCCCTCGTAGTGGTCGATCAGCTGCCGCGGGGCCTGGTGGGGGGCGTGGCACGCGCCGAAGGCGAGCCAGGCCAGCCAAGGCTCGTCGGGCACCCCGAAGCGGTGGTCGCGGAGGAACTCCACGGTCTTTTCGGCCAGGTCGGCCGAGAGGTGGTAGCCCTGCTCGAAGGTGGCCGGCGGGTCCACGTGGTGGTTGTCGTGGACCAGCTCGGGGGCGTACTGGTCGGTCTCGGCGTCGAGGAAGCCGTAGAAGCGATGGAAGCCGCGCTGCAGCGGCCAGCCGTCGTAGGGGCCCGTCGGGCCGGTCTCGGTCAGC
The DNA here is from genome assembly GCA_024128875.1 of Salinilacustrithrix flava. Lineage (GTDB taxonomy): Bacteria > Actinomycetota > Acidimicrobiia > Acidimicrobiales > Salinilacustritrichaceae > Salinilacustrithrix > Salinilacustrithrix flava. The sequence continues at coordinate 171,481 of JAMYFF010000004.1, read as the reverse complement.
GGGGTCACGTGCCACTTGCCGGTGAGGTAGCAGCGGTAGCCGTGCGGGTCGAGCAGCTCGGCGAGCGTGCCCGCCTCCCGGCTGATCTTGCCCCGGTAGCCGGGGAGGCCCGAATCGAAGTTGGCCAGGCAGCCGACACCGACGTTGTGGTGGTTGCGGCCGGTGAGCAGGGCCGCCCGGGTCGTGGAGCACATGGCCGTGGTGTGGAAGCCCGAGTACCGCACGCCGGCCGAGGCCAACCGGTCGATCGTGGGGGTGGCGATCTCGGAGCCGTAGCAGCCCAGGTCGGAGAACCCCACGTCGTCGAACAGCACGACGAGCACGTTCGGTCGGCGTCCCGTCAAGGCCATCGCCACAACCTAGGCAGGTACCCTGCCGGCCGTGCCGGAGCGCGACGAGGTGGAGCAGCAGGTGGTCCGGGTGGTCACCGAGGTCGGCCGCCGGGCCCGGGGGGCCCAGCTCGACGGCCTCGCCCACCCGCTCCAGGTCGTGGAGCGCTTCGGCGAGGACCTCGGCACGGCCACCGCCCACGCCGGCGTGCGCCCCCGCACCCGCGTCGGCCAGCTGGCCGAGCGCGCCAACGCGCCCCTGCTGGACGAGCAGCGCAGCTACAACGAGGCCGTGGTCGACGCCCTCCACCAGCTCGACCACCGCTTCCGCTGGCAGGACGAGCGCATCCGCCGGCTCGAAGCCGAGGTCGACGAGCTCCGAGGCCGGCTCGAGTCGTGAAGGTCGCGTTCTTGAAGCCCGACCACGGCGGCGTGGGCGGGTTCGAGCGGCTCGCCGAGCGGTGCCGCGCCCGGCTCGACCAGCGAGGCGTCGACGTGTCGCTCGTGGGCTTCGACGCCCGCACCCGGGCCGACCGCCTCCACGGCGTGCGCATCGACGACGGCACCCGGGACTGGCACGACGAGTACTTCCTCTACCTGGCCGCCACCGAACGGCTCGACCGCCTCGACCTGTCGGACTTCGACGTGGTCGTCACCTCCCAGCCGCCCAGCTACCTGGTCCGCCACCCCCGGGTCGTCGCGCTCACCTACCACCAGGCCCGCGTCTTCTACGACCTCGCCGAGGAGTTCACCGCCGCCGGCTACGTGCGCCCTGCCGTGCACGCCGCCGCGGTCGAGCAGGTCCGGGCGCTGGACCGGGGTCGGATCAGCGGTGTGCACACGTGGCTCACCGGCTCCCACGAGGTCGCCGACCGGCTCCGGGAGTGGTGGGGGCTGGAGGGCACCACGCCGTTCCGCGCGTCTGCCGAGACCCCGCCCGCCGCGGACCTCGGCCCCTACGACCCGGCCGGGCCGGCCGTGTGCGTGAGCCGACACGAGTGGCCGAAGCGGACCGAGCTCGTCGCCCAGGCAGCGGCGGGCAGCGACGGCACCTGGGAGCTGGTCGGCGGCGGCAGCCGGCTGGCCTGGGTGCGCCACCTGCTCGAGCGCTGGACCGACGACCCGGGTGCCGCCGGGCAGGACCCGCCCGAAGCGACGTGGCGGAACCGAGGCACGTGGCTGCTCGCCCCGGACGAGCGCCCGGCCATGGACGGGTCGAGCGAGCACCTCGGCGGGCGCCTCCGGCTCCACGGCGAGGTCGACGACGCCACCCGGGACGACGCCTACCGGCGCGCCGGGGTCGTGATCGCCCCCGCGCTGCGGGAGGACTACGGCCTCACCGTGCTCGAGGCCTTCGCCCACGGTCGACCGGTCATCGTCTGCGACGACGGCGGTGGCCTGGTCGAGCTGGCCGCGGGCATCGGCGCCGCGCTGGTGGTCGAGCCCCACCCCGCCGCCGTCGCCGCGGCCGTGTCGGAGCTCCGGGACGACCCAGGTCGGGCCCACGAGATGGCGGCGGCCGCCCTCGAGCGAGCGCACGCGCTGGCCGCCGAGGACGACCTCGCCCCGCTCCTCGATGCGGTGCGGGCTGCCATCGACTGAGGCCCGGTTCAGTACCGTTCGGCCCCGTGAAGCTGATCGTGCAGATCCCGTGCCTCGACGAGGAGGACCAGCTCCCCGGCACGATCGCCGACCTCCCGCGCGAGGTCGAGGGCTTCGAGACGGTCGAGTTCCTCATCATCGACGACGGCTCCACCGACCGCACCGTCGAGGTGGCGCGCGAGCTCGGCGTGCACCACGTCGTCCGCCTCACCAACAACAAGGGCCTGGCCCACGCGTTCCAGGCCGGGCTCGATGCCTGCCTGAAGCTGGGGGCGGACGTGGTGGTGAACACCGACGCCGACAACCAGTACTCGGCCAAGGACATCCCCGCGCTCGTCGCGCCGATCCTCGAGGGTCGGGCCGACATGGTCATCGGCGACCGCCAGGTCATGACCATCGACCACTTCTCCCCCACCAAGAAGCGGCTCCAGCGGGCCGGGTCCTGGGTGGTCCGCCGGGCGTCCGGCACCGACGTCCCCGACGCCACGTCGGGCTTCCGGGCCTACAACCGGGAGGCCGCCCTCGGCCTGGTGGTCGTGTCCAAGTTCACCTACACGCTCGAATCCCTCATCCAGGCCGGCAAGTCGCTCACCGCCGTCACCCACGTCCCGGTGGGCACCAACGACAAGACCCGAGAGTCGCGCCTGTTCGGTTCGATGTGGACCTACATCCGGCGCAACATGCTGGCGATCTTCCGCATCTACACGAGCTGGGAGCCGCTGTTCGTCTTCACCGCGCTGGCCGTGGTCCTCCTGGTCGCCGCGATCGGCGCCTGGAGCCCGTTCCTGTGGGACTGGATCGTCAACGGGGACCGGGGCGGGCACCTGCAGTCGATCATCCTCGGTGGCGTCCTCTTCATGGCGTCGGTGCAGGTGTTCGTGCTCGGCGTGCTGGCCGACCTCGTCGCCGCCCACCGGGCCGTGTCCCAGCGCACGCTGGAGCGCGTCCGGCGCATCGAGCTCGAGCTCGGCGTGGCGCCCTCCCACTACGAACCGGGCGCAACCCTCAAGTCGCGCCCACATCCGTCCGAGACCGACAGGTAGCCTGCTCCGAGCGGGCGGCGATCGGCGAGGGGCGCCACTGGCGCGCTCCCAGACTTGAGGATTCATTGATGCTCCGCACCCTGGGGACTGCTGCACTCGTCGGCGCTCTGACCGCACCGCTGCTCGCCGCACCGGTCGCCGCGCTCGAGCCCGCCCGGGCCGGTGTCACCGACGGCGCCTCCGAGGCCCCCGTCGTCGACGCGATCGCACCTGCAGCCGGGCACACCGATGCCGACGGCGACCTGCTCACCGAGAACGTCGTCGTGCTCCCCTTGGCGGTGGACGGCCGCCACCTGGACCTCGTGCCCGTGGACGACCAGGAGGAGCACGGACACGCCGACGTCGCCCTGCGCTCCGGCGTCGTGTCGCTGCCGAGCAACCCGGAGATGGTCATCTTCGAAGACGTCGCCGCCGGCACCCACCTGGCGGTGCGCAGCCGCAACGCCGACACCTGGTCGGACTGGATCGAGGTCGAGGCCTCCCCGGACGACGCCCCCGACGGCGAGGCGCTCACGAACCCCGGCGTCGGCCCCGTCTGGGTCGGCCACGGCGCCACCCACGTCGAGGTGGCGGTGCTCGAGGGCGACACCGACGTCGTCCGCGTCGTCGGCTTGCACGACGTGGAGGACGAGGGATCGGGGTACCAGGGCATCCGCGCCAGCGCGACGACCCCGATGGCGGCGGCGCAGACCAGCGGTGCCTTCATCCGCCCGCGCAGCGACTGGGCCACCAGCGACATGGGGTGGAAGTGCTCGTCCGGCCCGACCGAGATGAAGGAGGTGCGGGCGATGGTCGTGCACCACACGGCAGGCAGCACCGAGCCCTACCTGGCCTCCGACGTGCCCAAGATCCTGCGCGGCATCTGGAACTACCACGTCGGCACCAACAAGTGGTGCGACGTGGCCTACGCCTTCTTCGTCGACCGCTTCGGCGGCGTCTGGGAGGGCCGCCAGGGCGGCATCGACAAGGCGATCATGGGCGGGCACACCTACGGCTTCAACAGCGACACGACCTCGGTCGCCCAGCTCGGCCACTTCGACAAGCAGTCGACCCCGTGGGCGATGACGGCCGCCACCCGCCAGCTGGTCGGATGGAAGCTCGGCGTGCACGGCCTCGACCCCAGCGGCACCACCACCGTCACCAACAACAGCGGCGCCACCTTCCGCGGCACGGCGAACGGCGACGAGCACACCGCACCGATCGTGGCGGGTCACAAGGACCTCCGTGACACCGCGTGCCCGGGCGCCAACACCTACGCGACGCTGCCCTACCTCCGCGACGCCTCCGTCGTCGGCGCCCACGTCGTGGCCCTCCACGAGACCTTCATGCGGGCGCTGCCCACCCCCGACCAGTACCGCCGCTGGCTGAGCCGAGCGGACAACGACGGCTTGCGAGCTGCGGCCACGGGCATGGCCCGCTCCGAGACCTACAGCGGCGTCATCATCGACGACCTCTACCAGCGGGTGCTGGGCCGATCGGCCGATCAGGAGGGCAAGGACTACTGGCTCGGGGTCCTGGCGTCGGGCGTGCGCATCGAGACGGTCGGCATCAGCTTCTACGGGAGCCAGGAGTACTTCGACCGCAAGGGTGGCGCCGAGCCCTTCGTCCGCTCCCTCTACGAGAACCTGCTGCACCGCGAGGCGGATCAGGATGGCCTCGCCTACTGGGTCGGCATGCTGCAGAACCGCCGGGCGCTGCCGCCGGACGTGGCCTCGGGCTTCTACCTCTCCCTCGAGTCGCGCCTCGACCGGGCCGCCCGGGTCTACGAGCACGTCCTGGGTCGCCAACCGAGCGGCCAGGCTCAGCAACACTGGGCTCAGCAGCTGCTGAGCACCGATGACGTGCGCATGGCGATCGAGCTGTCCCTCTCCGACGAGTTCTACGAGCGAGCCACCACCTCATGAGCACCCCCCGCACCCTCCGGCGAACCGTGACCGCGGCCCTCGCCGTCGTCCTCGGGCTGGCCGTGCTGCCGCTCGTCGCCCAGCCGGCAGCGGCCGACCTGCCCGACCAGCTCGTCTTCGACGGGCGGGGTTGGGGCCACGGGCGCGGCATGAGCCAGTGGGGCGCCCAGGGCTACGCCACCCAGTACGGCTGGACCAGCGCGCAGATCCTCGACCACTACTACGGGGGCACCACCCGGGGCCGCTGGCAGGATGCCAGCAGCCGACCGATCGATCCCGACGCGGTGCGGATCCGCCTCCGAGGCTCCGAGGGGCGCGACTTCCGCACCACCGTCACCAACGGCACCCTCGCCGTCTCCGGGCTCGGCTCCGTGGCGCTGCCGTCGGGCACCAAGGCCGTCCACATCACCCGCAAGGACGGCTCCAGCTTCGACGTGTACGCCGCGTCCAAGACCACGTGCACGTCGTCGGACTTCACCTTCGTCGCCAACGCCAAGAGCACCCAGATCGACGTCCGTCCCACCGCCAGCTACTCGGGCCAGGCCGCCGACATGCTGCGGCTCTGCACCCAGTACGGCGACAACGGCCCCCCCGGCACCTCCATCTGGTACCCGGGCACCCTGCGCACGCACATCGTGGCCGGCGCCACGCAGCAGACGGTCAACATCACGACCATCGAGCAGCAGCTCCGCTCGGTCGTGCCCAACGAGTCCCCGTCGTCGTGGTCGCTCCCGGCGCTCGAGGCGCAGTCGGTGGCGGCCCGCTCCTACGCCCTCGCCGGCGACAGCCGCTGGGCCGGGGCGGACACCTGCGACACGATCTGGTGCCAGGTCTACGTCGGCCACTTCAAGCTGTCGAACGGCGCCCCGGTTCCCACGACGGCGACCAGCACCGACCAGGCCATCGCCAACACGCGCGACATCGTCCGCCTGAGCTCCGGTCGGATCGCCCGGACCGAGTTCTCCTCCAGCACCGGCGGCTGGACCGCCGGCGGCACGTTCGCCGCCGTCGAGGACCTCGGCGACTCGATCAGCCCACGCCACACCTGGAAGTGCACCGTCCCCACCTCACTCCTCGAGGCCAAGTACGGCAACGGCGGCTCCCTCACCGGCTTCCGGGTGACCGAGCGCAACGGGCTCGGCACCTGGGGTGGACGGGTCGAGCGGGTCGTCCTCAGCTTCGGCAACGGCACCACCGCCACCGTGACGGGAAACGACGTCCGCAGCACGCTGAACCGAGGGACCTGCACCGAGGCCAACGGGCGCGTCATCTCCGCTGGCCTGTTCTCGGACTGGTTCGACCTGGCCTGCGTGGCCGAGGCCGCGTACGTCGACGAGGTCCACGAGCTTTTCCTCGGCCGCAGCGCCACCGGCGCCGAGACCGAGCAGTGGTGCCGCCCCGTGCGGGACGGCAACCGCATCGGCCTCACCGAGGCGCTGTCGGTCAGCGACGAGTGGGCCGGGGTCCAGATCGCTGAGCTGTACCAGAAGATCCTCGGCCGCACCGGCGACGACGAGGGCCGGGCCTACTGGCTCAGCCAGGTCGAGCGAGGGCTGCGCATCGAGGACATCGCCGCCCAGTTCTACGGCAGCCAGGAGTACTTCGGGGCCAACGGCGGCTCGAACCGCAGCTACGTCGAAGCCCTGTACCTCGACCTGCTCGAACGACCCGCCGACGCCGAGGGTCGTGACCACTGGGCCACGCAGCTCGATGCCCGGCGCATCAACCGCCAGCAGGTCGCGGCCGACTTCTACGCCTCCGTCGAGTCCCGGGCCGACCGCGTCGACACGCTGTTCACCCAGATCCTCGGCCGCAGCGCCGACCCGGAGGGGCGCAGCTACTGGATCCGCCAGCTGCTGACGTTGGGTGATGTCTCCCTCGCCGCGTGGCTGGCAGCCTCGGCCGAGTACTACGCCAACGCCACGTCCTGAGGCCCTCCCGGCCGGTCCGGCAAGTGCGGTCGGAACGGCACGAGCCGGTACCATCGGCGGCTGCCCCGAGACGGAGTGTGCACCTTCCGTGACCGCCGCCACCCCCGAACGCCATGAGCCGTCTGCTCGGCGTTCGCACTACGAAGTCCGTGAGAACCGCACGGTCGCGCCGGGCTTCCTGCAGCGGGGCCGGCGGATCTGGGAGTACCGCGAGCTGCTCGGCTCGCTCACCCGGCGCGAGCTGAAGATCAAGTACAAGGACAGCATCCTCGGGTTCCTCTGGACCCTCCTGAACCCGCTGCTGTACCTGGTCGTGTTCAGCATCGTGTTCGCCGTGCTGCTGCGCACCGACGTGCCGCTCTACGGCGTCTTCCTCCTCAGCGGGCTGCTGGCCTGGACCATGTTCTCGACCGGCACCACCGGGGCCACGATCTCCATCACGGGCAACGGCCCGCTCGTGCAGAAGGTGTGGTTCCCGCGGGAGATCCTGCCGCTGTCGGCCATCGGCGCGGCCCTCATCAACTTCTTCTTCCAGTTCGTGGTGCTCGTCATCGCCCTGGTGGTGTTCCAGCGCGCGCCGGCCTGGGAGTACCTGCCCCTGCTCATCCCGGCGCTGGCCGTCACCGTCCTGTGGTCGGCGGCCCTCGGCATCGTGCTCTCGGCGGTCAACGTCCACTACCGCGACGTGCAGCACTTCCTCGAGCTGGTGTTCCTGGCCTGGTTCTGGCTGACGCCGATCGTGTACCAGTTCGACCTCGTGGGCGACCTGCTCGCCGAGCGGGGCATCACCGACCGCCTCGCCATGCTGAACCCCATGATCCCGGTCGTCACCACGTTCCAGCGGGTGATCTACAACCCGACCCACGAGATCGGCACCCAGGCAGCGGCCAACTTCGACTTCCTCCTCGGCCGATCCGGCATGTGGTACCTGGAGAACCTCGCCATCTCCGGGGCGATGGCCGCGGTGGTCCTCGTCATCGGCGTGAAGATCTTCGGGAAGCTCGAGGCCGACCTCGGCGAAGAGCTGTGATGGAGCCCGCGATCGAGATCGTCGGGGTCACCAAGCGCTTCCGACGGCACACCGAACCGAACAAGAGCATCAAGGAGCGCCTCCTCTACTTCCGCAAGAACGAGGTGAAGGAGTTCGACGCCCTCCACGACATCGACCTCGAGGTCGCCCAGGGCGAGACCATCGGGCTCCTCGGGCACAACGGGTCGGGCAAGTCCACGCTGCTCAAGTGCATCGCCGGCACCATCCGCCCCACCTCGGGCGAGATCCGGGTGCGAGGCCGCATGGCCGCCATGCTCGAGCTCGGCGCCGGCTTCCACCCCGACCTCACCGGCCGGGAGAACGTGTTCCTCAACGGATCCATCCTCGGCTTCAGCCGGGAGCACGTCACCCGCATCTTCGACGAGATCGTTGCCTTCGCCGAGCTCGAGGAGTTCATCGACCAGCAGGTCAAGTACTACTCCTCGGGCATGTACGCCCGGCTCGGCTTCGCCGTGGCCGTCAACCTCGAGCCCGACGTGCTCCTCGTCGACGAGGTGCTGGCCGTGGGTGACGAGAACTTCCAGCGCAAGTGCCTCGAGCGGGTCCGGCGCTTCCAGACCGAGGGCCGCACCATCGTGCTGGTCACCCACTCCCCCGACCAGGTCATCCAGCTCTGCGACCGGGCCCTGGTGCTCGACCACGGCCACTCCCTGCACGTCGGCGACACCGCGGAGGCGGTGCGCGTCTTCCGTCACGCCCTGCACGCGTCGAGCGGCTCCACCGACCCGGTGCTGGCCGAAGCGGCAGCCGCGGCAGCGGGCGGCGCCCTCCGGATCGCTGGTGCGACGGCCACGGCCGACGACGGCAGTGACACGGTCCATCCCGGCGACGGCGTCACCATCGAGCTGCGCTACGTGGCTGCCGACCTCGTCCCCTCGGCGCGGGCCCGCATCGTCATCACCACCCACGACGGCGTCCAGATGCTCAACGCCAGCACCTTCGACCTGCTGGGCCACGACCTCGAGGCGCTCGACGGCACCGGCTCGGTCCGGTTCCGCATCGACCAGCTGCCGTTCCTCGACGGCTCCTACCGCGTCGGCCTGGTGCTGCAGGACCCGTCGGAGACGTTCCAGTACGACCAGGACCTCGAGGCCTGCACATTCGACGTGTTCAGCGGCCGGCCCATCATCGGACGGGTGGAGCTGGACATCGAGGTCGAGCACAGCACGGGGCAGCGCACGCCATGACCGACTCCGACGCCGACGCCGACCGATCCGGCACGATCGCCCTCGTCCCGCCCCGCTACGGCCCCGAGGTCGTCGGCGGCGCCGAGGCGGTCATCTCCGAGACCGCGCACATGCTGGCGGCACGTGGGTGGGAGGTCGAGATCCTCACCACCTGCGCCCGCGACCACTTCACCTGGGCCAACGAGTACCCGGCCGGCACGAGCCGAGACGGCGACGTCACCGTGCGGCGCTTCGAGACCCAGACCGACACGCCGGGCATCCACCGCAAGGTCCTCGGCGACCGGCTCCTCTCGGGCGCCAAGCTGACCCTGGCCGAGCAGCAGCTGTGGATGAACGACAGCCTCCGGGTCAGCGGGCTGTGGCACCACGTGCTCGACCACGGCGCCTCGTACCGGGCCATCGTGCTGGCGCCCTACATGTTCTGGACCACGTTCGCCGTCGGCCAGATCCGACCCGAGCGCACGATCCTCATGCCCTGCCTGCACGATGAGCCCGCCGCCTACCTCGACATCTACCAGCCGCTGTTCTCCGGGGCCCGGGGCATCTTCTTCCTGTCCGACCCCGAGGCCGAGCTGGCCGAGCGCCTGTTCCGCCTCCCCGCGCGCACCGAGGTCGTCGGGTCGGCCATCACCCTCCCGGACCGCTACGACCCCGACGGGTTCCGGGCCCGGCACGGCATCGACGGCCCGTTCATCTACTACGCCGGGCGGCGCGAGTGGGCCAAGGGCTGGACCGAGCTGCTCGACGCGTTCCGCCGGGTGCACCGCAGCGCCGGCTTGCGCCTCGTCACCTCCGGCGTCGGCGAGGTCGACCTGCCGCCCGGGCTGCCCGCCGACCGCGTCCTCGACCTCGGCTTCGTCTCCGACGACGAGCGCAACGACGCCATGGCGGCTGCGGCCGCGTACGTGCAGCCGTCCGCGCTCGAGAGCTTCTCCCGCACCGTGCTCGAGGCGTGGGGCGCCGGCACGCCGGTGATCGCCAACGACGCCAGCGAGGTCGTGCGGTGGCACGTGCAGCGCTCCGGCGCCGGGGTCACCTATCGCAGCCAGCGGGAGCTGATGGAGGCCCTCGCCCTCGTCGGTGCCGATCCCGACGCCTTCGGGGCCATGGCCGCCCCGGGCCGCGACTACGTCGTGGAGCACTACGACCCCACCCGCATCGGCGACCGCGTCGACCAGCTCCTGCTCGACTGGACCTCCGGAACCGGCAGTGCCCCGGCCGCGGAAGGGGGTGCCCGATGACCGAGCTGATGGTCACGCCGTACGCGCCCTACCGAGACGGCATCGCCAACTACGCCGTGCAGGAGGTCGCCGCCGCCCGCGCCGCCGGTCGGGACATGGAGGTGCTCTCCCCGCTGCCGTCGGCAGCCCAGCACCACCTCCGCCTCGGCTCCGCGCTCGGCATGGGCCGGCTGATCCGCTTCGCCCGCGGCTACGACCGCGTCGTGCTCCAGCTGTACCCGGAGCTGCTCTTCGGCGCCTGCCGGGGCCGACGGGAGCGCCTGGCGGTCTGGGGCCTGCTGCGGGTGCTGTGCTCGGTCACCAAGGTCGAGCTGCGGGTCCACGAGATCGAGTACGACGAGCCCGCCGGCGATCCCCAGGCGCGGCGGCTCGGGCACGCCGCTCTGTCCGCGGCGGCCGCGGTCACCGTCCACACCGAGCCCGAGCAGCAGCGCCTCACCGAGGCCTTCGACCTGGCGCCGGGGACGGTCACGCTGGTCGACCACGGCATCAACTTCTCCCGCCGCACCGAGACCACCCGCGAGGACGCCCGGGCGAGCCTCGGCGTGCCGGCCGACGCCTTCGTGTTCCTCTCCATCGGGTTCGTGCAGCGCCACAAGGGGTTCGACCGGGGCGTCCGCGCCCTCGATCGCCTCGACGACCCCGACGGCCGGGCCCGCATCTACGTCGTGGGCGACATCCGCATCGACCACCCCGATCTGCTCGACTACCGCGAGGAGCTCGACTCGCTCTGCCGCCGGGTCGGCGGCGCCGAGTTCCGCCCGGGCTACGTCAGCGACGAGGAGTTCGACCGGTGGCTGGTTGCCGCCGACTGCCTCGTGCTGCCCTACCGCGAGATCTGGTCCTCATCGGTCATCGAGCGTGCCGGCATCTACGACGTGCCGGTGATCGCCACCGACGTCGGTGGCCTCGCCGCCCAGGCCCCCGCCGGGTCCCGGGTGGTGGCCGACGACGACGCCCTCGCCGCGGCCATGGCCGAGGTCGCCGGGCTGGCCCTCGGCGCCGAGACAGCGCGGGACGCCGCCGACGTGCCCCGTGAGCAGGCGGCCATCCAGCGCCTCATCCGCGAGCGTGCCGACGACGGCGGCCGCGCCCCGCTCGAGGCCGACCGACTGCACCACACGCCCCGGGCATCCACCGACTCGGCCCGACCCGGCATCCCCCAGGTGAAGCGCCTCATCGCCCGGGTCACCGCCTGGCAGGTCGAGCCGGTCGCCGGTCACCTCGACGAGGTCATCGACCGCCTGCGCACCGACCTGCGCCACCTCGAGGAGCGGATCGCCGACCTCGAGGGCCGCAACGACTGAAGCGACGAGCGCAACCGGACCGGAACTGGCAGCGGACACGGAACGGCGGGGTTTCTGTTCCGTGGCCGCTGCCAGTTCCCAACCAGCGCACCGCACTCGGAACGGGTTCCGGCTACTTGGCGTTGACCGACCAGTGCCAGGGCTCGCTGGGCAGGTTGTAGAAGCCGTAGGTGGCGGCGTGCTCGGCCAGCCACAGGTAGCCCGGCGACGAGCGGGTCGAGATGCTGCGACCGGCCAGGTGGAAGTCCACGGCCAGGCCCCTCTCGTGCATGGACTTGCCCGGCTTGGCGGTCGGCGGCGAGCACGCCGAGGCCTTCTTGAGGAAGATGTCCTCGGGCGTCGGGCCGCAGTGCTTGCGGCGGAGCTCGATCTGGCGCTCGGTCGACCGGTGGCCCCAGCCGCCGAGGGGCACGCCGTCGGCGTGGGCGTGCTCGAGCAGGGCGTGCAGGCGGGGGGCGATGGCCGGGTGGATGGTGATGCCCTTCACCACGGTGGTCGGGACCCCACCGAGGGCCGTGACGTCGATGCCGATGAGCTCCTCGAGGCGACCCCAGGTCTCCTCGATGGTGCGGTCCAGATCGGCCTGGAGGGCGGGCAGCTGCTCCTCGATCGTCAGACGGGCGGCTTCCACCAGCTCGAGCGCCAGCCGGTGGGCGTCGAGCCGGGTCTCGGCCTCGGCGAGGGACGTGGCGGTGGCGGTGGTGCGGGCCGTCGCAGCCGCCACCACCGTGCGGGCGGCGGCGAGGCGCTCCTTCGCCACGGCGATGGAGACCTCGAGCTCGTCCCGGACGAGGCCGTCGTGGTCGGCCTTGGCCGAGAAGAGCACACCGGCGCTCAGGTCGCTGGTGGTCGTGGCCGCGCCGCCGAGGACCTGGGCGAGGACGTCGGCGTCGGGCGGGCTGACGTAGGCGGCGACCGCGACCTCGGCCATGTCCTGGCGGTGGGTGGCCAGGGCCTCGGTGCGAGAGCTCAGGCGCTGCCGGGCTTCGGAGGCACGGGTGGTGGCCTCGGCCTCGTGGCGCTGGGCCACGGCGAGGGCGCCGCGCAGCTGCTCGGCGCCCGGGCCGAGCGTGGCCACGGCGGTGCGCAGGAGCTCCTGGGCCTCGGCGAGGCCGTCGCGCTGGCCGGGGCCGATCTCCAGGCGGACCGAGATCTCCCCGATGCGCGCCTCAGGATCCTCGGGGAGCGGGGCGCCGATGCGGTCGAGCAGCTCGGCGTCGAGGGGCTCGCCTTGGTAGCCCAGCCCCAGCAGGTCGACGCCGGGGACGTCGGGGTAACCGCTGGTGGGCATCAGCTGGGCGTCGGGCTCCTCGGGGAGCTCGACGACCTCGGCGCTGTCCCAGTCCGGCGGCGGCTCGGTCGGGAGCGCGCCGGCGACACCGGTGGCCACCGGCAGGCTCAGGGCGAGCGCAGCCAGGACGGCGAGGGTGCGGCGGGTGCGGAGGGGCGACATTCGTGATCGCCTCCTTCATCGGCACCCTGGAGGGGTGGACTTGAGCAGAACCGGAAGTCAGCGAGGCTTGCGGAGGGCCAGGTGCACGCTGGTCCAGATGCGCTCGTCGTCGTAGTCCAGGTGCCGCAGCACGACCTGCGGGTAGCGGGACCAGCGTAGGTCGGCCCACTTGATCTCGCCGTGCTCGGCGACGTGGGCCTGCACGTCGGCGGCGGCGTCGGCGAAGTCCACCGCCAGCGCCGGGTCCGGCAGGGACGGCCGCATCGGGTCCATCGGCTCCCAGGGCGCCGCATCCGTGACGCAGGCCGCCAGCTGCTCGCGGTCGAACATGAGGATGTCGGGCAGGCCGGGACCGGGACCGGCGATGCGCAGCTCGGTCGACACGGACAGCACGCCGCCGGGCTTGAGCACGCGGTGGGCCTCCCGGATGCTGCGGGCCACGTCGTCGTGGGTCCCGAAGTGCTCGATGCTGCTCGAGGAGAAGATGGCGTCGAAGGAGTCGTCCTCGTAGCGCAGGTCGAGGGCATCCATGTGCTGCACGACCAGGCGGCGGGGGTTCCACTCCCCCTGCCACGCCGACCCGGGCTCGGTGAGCATCCGCTGGCTGGCGGACTCCTCCCAGCCACCGGCGAGGTACAGGTCGGTGGCGAACACCCGCTTCACGTGGTTGGTGAGCCAGAACACGGTGGGCTCGGTGCCGGCCCCGACCCCGAGCACCTCGGCATCGGGGCGGAGCACGCCGCCGGCGGACAGGGCGCGGGCCGCCTGGACGACCTCCCAGTGCTTGCGGTACTCGGCACCGCGGGGATAGCGGCGGCCGTGGACGTCCTGGCCCCACGGGAACACGTGGCGCATCCAGCCCTCGAGGGCGGCGAAGTCCTCGACCAGGCAGGCGGCGTTGAGCGGGACGGCCTGGAGGTCGACGTCGGGCAGGCCGGGCTTGCGGCGGCGCAAGAAGGAGCGATCAGACACGGAGGGCCTCCAGCAGGCGGTGGGCGGCGTGCTCGAAGCCGTTGGCGGCCGCGTAGGCGTGGGCGCCGGCTCGGAGGGCACGGCGCCGGCGAGGGTCGGTGAGCAGGCCGCACAGGACGTCGGCCAGCTCGTCAGCGGTGGCGCCGGGGCGCACGTGGACGACCGCGTCGTCCGGCAGCTCGGTCATGGCGCCGAGCGCGGTCACCACCGTCGGCACGCCGGCGCTCAGGGCGTCCATCACCGCAGCGGAGGATTCGCCGTTGGTGAAGGCCCGCAGCTGCACCGCGGCGGCCGCCTCGGCGAGCATCCGGTCGAAGGTCTCGTCGTCCACGTGGCCGGTGAGCGTCACCGCGTCGGTGAGGCCGAGGTCGTCGATGCGGCGGCGGAGATCGGCGATGTGGTCCTCGGGGCCGTCGCCGACGAAGGTCAGGGTGGCATCGGGGATGCGTCGGCGCACCTCGGCCATGGCGTCGATCAGCACGTCGGGGCACTTGGTGGGCGACACGATGCCGACGCTGACCAGCCGGTGGTCGTCGGGGTCGACGGTTGCGCCCACGCCTCGGGGCTCGATGCACGGGATGGGGAAGGCCACCGCGGGGCGCACCCCGGTGTCGAGCTCGGTGAGGGTGGCGGCGTACTCGGAGTGGACGAGCACCTGGTCGGCGGCCGCGACGATCTCGGCCAGGAGGTGGACGCCGGACTGGGCGGCCAGGTCGGGCGGGATGATCCACTGCATCTCGATGGCCTTGCGATACCGGTCGGGGTAGCGGGTGCCCACGGTCATGCCGACGCTGCCGAAGACGAGGCGGTCGGGCCGGGACTTCTGCACCTCGGAGTAGAGACCGGTCATCCGGGCGTCGTGGAGCAGCACCGTGCCGCCCACGTCGCGCACGAGCTGGAGGGCGTCGACGTGGAACGAGGAGTTCCCGAGGAAGGTGACGATGCGGTCGAAGGGCCGGCCGGACGCGTCGATGCTGTGGAACGCGTGCGTCTCGTGGACGGCGACCCCCGGGATGGGCGTGACCTCCTCGAGCCCGCCGTCGACGAAGACCGTGAGCTCGACGGCGTCCTTCAGGTGCTCGATCATCCGGGCTGCGTAGGTGGCGATGCCCGAGCGCTGTGGCGGCAGCGGCGTGACGAGGGCGACCCGGGGGCGGCGGTTCGAGCGGTGCCGTCGGGCCTCGGCGTCCAGGCGCCGGATCTGGTCGACGGCACCGCAGGCCACGCGCTCCCACGTGAACTCGGGCGGCTCCTGGGCCTCGAGGCGGGCGCGCTCGACGTCGTCGTCCAGGACCCGATCGAGGGCGGCGGCGATGGCACCGACGTCGTGGGGGTCGAACCGGGCGCTCGGGTCGGTCTGGACCTCCTTGAGCGACGAGGAGTCGCTGCAGATGGCCGGCGCGCCGCACTGCATGGCTTCCAGCACCGGCAGACCGAACCCCTCGTACAGGGAGGGGAACACCACGAGGTGGGCGGCCTGGTAGAGGCGCACCAGGTCCTCGTCGCCGACGTAGCCGGTGACGAGGAGGTGGTCGCTGACCCCGAGCTCGGCCGCGGTGGCGGCGAGGTGGGCGGCCTCGTCGGGGTTGGTCTTGCAGACCAGCACGAGCTGGTGAGCGGCCCGCCGCTCGGGCGCGAGGGAGGCGTAGGCCTCGAGCAGGCGGTCGATGTTCTTGCGGGGCTCGATGCCGCTCGGGTTCAGCACGTAGCCCGGGCGGATGCCGGGCACCGGGGGCCGGGCCGCCATCTCGGCGATGGCGGCGCTGCGCCCGCCGGGGTGGGGGCGGAACCGCTCGTCGGCGCCGGCCCCGACGACGGTGGTGCGGGTCCGGGGGTGGGCGAGCAGCTCCTCGGCGTCCTGGGCGGTGGCCTCGCTGATGGCCAGGAGGTGGTCCATCGCCTTGGCCACCTCGACTCGGGCGAGGTACGGGTGCCGGAGCGCCTCGTTGGTGAGGTACACCTCGGGGAAGCGCAGCGGGATGAGGTCGTAGAGCACCGCCATGCGCCGCCAGGCCGGATCCCGGAACGGCCGCGGCAGGACGTCGTCCACCGGCTCGTCGAGCTCGAACAGGGACCCGGCGACGAACACGCCGCCCTCGCCCACGTCGAGCCAGGACCGGTCCTTGGTGAGCAGGCGGGCCCGTCCGGTGGACAGCAGCGGCTCGAGCGTGCCGGGCACGGGCATGTCGCCGCGCAGGAGCCAGTGGTCCACGAGCCCGGGGGCGAGACGCTCCACCTCCAGGGCCGTGTTCAGCACGTACCGGGCGATGCCCCGTTCGCCGTGGTCGCGGTTCTGGACCCCGACCAGGTCGAAGACGACGGTCACGCCGTGCGGCGGGCCCGGACCATGGCGACGTGACCCGGCGCCCCCGGCGTGGTGACGCCGTCGTCCAGGGAGCCGGCCGTGGCGGTGACGGACCAGGTGGTGGCGTCCTGGCGGCTGGCGATGACCACCTGCTCGATGCGGAACCCCTCGAACAGCGACCCGAGGCGCTCGACGTCGTAGGTGCGCTCGAGCTCGTTCACCGCGCTCGGCCCGAACGGCGTGGTCAGGACCACCACGCCATCGGGGGCGAGCAGGTCGCGCACCACCTTCATGGCGGCGAGGTCGGCGTCCGCGTCCAGCTCGCCGTTGTTGGCGTACGCGCCGATGCCGAAGTGCTCGATGGCCGACAGCAGGATGACGGCGTCGACCGGGGCGTCGGGCTCGTACTCCTCGAGCGTCGCTTCGTTGACCGTGAGGTTCGGGTGCTCGTAGGGGTAGCCGGCCGGCTCGATGACGGTGACGTGGTGCCCGAGGCTGGCGAGGCCGAGGCCGACGAGGCTCTCGCCCCCGCCGACGTCGACGATGCGCGAGCCGGGCGGCAGCGAGGCGAGGGCGCCGTGCACGTAGGGCTGCTCGACGATGCGCTCGTTGACCGCACCGACCCGGGCCGTGCCCGCGGCCCACTCGACCACGACGGGATCGTTGCGCCACAGCCCGACGTCGGACAGGGGACCGAGGTGGGAGCCGAGGTAGTTCAGGGCATCGGCCGTGGGCTGGTCGATGTCGGTGACCCGGGCCGCGTGCAGCAGGCGAGCCCGAGCCATGGGCGTGATGCGCTCGAACGCGGCGAGCACCTCGTCACGGGTCCAGGAGACCTCGGCCAGGAGCTGCTCGATGCGGGTGCCGGCCATGGACTGCTGGTCCTGCACCGAGCGGGTGCCGGCGTTGACCGCGACCATCTGGCCCTTGATGCCGCCGATCTCGCCGACCAGCTCGTTCTTGACGGCGTGGATCAGGTCGGCGTCGACGCCGCCGCGGCCCGAGGGGCGCACGCGGCGCACGACTGCCTTGGCGATCCGCACTGGACCTCGCATGGGTTCCGGCCTCCGGGCTCGTCGGGTGGGCCCGCCGAGCGTACCGACCCGAGCGGTGCCGCCCAGAGAGACCCAGAGAGACGTCGGATCAGTACCCGGGCGGGCGCCCCGCTGCGGTCTTGCTCCGGTACTCGGCGGAGTCCGAGAAGTAGATCATCACGAAGCCACGGGACATGCCGCGGTTCATCTGGTCCATCCAGTAGGCGTAGCCCTTGGCGTCGGCGGCCCGGCCCATCACGTTCAGGTAGACCCGCTGGAGGAACTCGCCGTTGCTGACCCATCCGTAGCGGTCCTGGAACTCCTTCGACCGGGCGAAGTCGTTCGAGATGGCGGCGAGGCCGTAGCCCTGCCGGTACGCACCGAGCCAGTAGTCGTAGCCGGCCCGCTCCGGTTCCCGCAGGAAGTAGGCCCGGTAGAGGCGGTAGATCGTCCCGGATCCGCCGTTCGCGTCGTAGGTCGCGGTGGTCAGCGGCGTCGCGGAGCTGCCAGCGGGCAGGTCGCCCTTGGCGAAGCGCACCGTGACCCACATCTTGGCGTGGTCGATGTGCACGCCGATCCCGACCTGGTTGTGGTCGCCGACCATGTTGGCGTAGTGGCCCGAGGAGTTCACGAAGGCGTTGTGGAGCCCGAGCACCGCCTTGGCAGCGTTGGCTTCGAGGTCGTCCATCGTGCAGGAGCTGTACATGCTGCTGACGCCGACGTTCTCGGCCAGGCGCTGCCAGTTCGACACGATGCTGGAGTTGATCGCCACGTAGTCCTGGTTGGGCTCGACGCCGTCGGCGCCGCCCCACCCGTCGACGTCGCGGGCGTGGTGCAGCCAGTCCTGGCCCGACATGGTCTGGGACCACTCGATCGAGGGGGTGGCGATCGCACCGTTCCAGGCCAGCGCGCCGAGGCCACGGGCCCGGCGCAGGTCGTTCAGCTGGCGCAGGAAGTCCTGCTGGGCGTCGGCTTCGATGGTGTCGACGGCGACGCGGTCGCCGAGGAGCGCGCCGGTGGAGCAGGCGGTCGGGGCCTCCGGGGCGGCGCTGGCCGGCGCAGCGCCGAGCAGCACGGTCGCGGCGGTGGCCACGATGGCGGCGAGCACCCACGCGCCGATCCGGCCGACCCGGCCCTGGTGCTCCTGCTCTACGTCTTCGATCGTGATCGACATCCGACCTCGTCCTCACCCAGCGTGCTCATGTGAACACTCAGGTGATCGGACGAAGTGGACGCGAACTTGACCGGGATCTCCGGGTTTTCTCCTACGACTGCAGCGGGGCGGGCATGCACAGCCCGTCGAGCTCCACCACCTGGATCTGATCCCGGTTCTCCCAGGTGATCTCGTTGGCCGGGTCCTTGCGGACCTTGTACTCCCGGAAGCTCTGCTCCAGGGAGTCGTAGGCGAGCAGGCGGCCCCGGAGGGAGTCGCCGAGATCGAGGATCAGCTTGATGGTCTCGATCGCCTGCAGCGATCCGACGATGCCGGGCAGGACGCCGAGCACGCCGGCCTCGGCGCAGCTGGGCGCCAGCTCGGCGGGCGGGGGCTCGGGGACCATGTCGCGGTAGGTCGGGCCGTCCTTGGGATCGAAGACGGTGACCATGCCCTCGAACCGGAAGATCGAACCGTGCACGACCGGGATGCCGAGCTTCACCGACGCGTCGTTGACCATGAAGCGAGTCGGGAAGTTGTCGGTGCCGTCGACGATGATGTCGTAGTCGGCGATGATGTCGAGCACGTTGCTGGCATCGAGGCGGACGTCATGGGTGACCACGCTGACGTCGGGGTTGAGCCGGGTCAGGGTCTCCTTGGCCGAGTCGACCTTGCGCATGCCGATGCGGTCCATGTTGTGGAGGATCTGGCGCTGCAGGTTGGACTCGTCGACGACGTCCATGTCGATGATGCCGAGCGTGCCCACGCCCGCCGCAGCCAGGTAGAGGGCAGCCGGGGAGCCCAGGCCGCCGGCGCCGAGGAGGAGGACCTTGGCCTCCAGCAGCTTGATCTGACCCTCGATGTCGACCTCGGGCAGCAGCAGGTGGCGCTGGTAGCGGTTCCGCTGCTCGGGGGTGAGGTTCTTCGGCGTGCTCCAGTCCCGCCCCTCGTCCTTCCACTTGTTGAACCCGCCGGCGACCGAGGCGACGTCGCCGTAGCCCAGCTCAGCCAGGGTCTTGGCCGCGAACGCGGACCGCACGCCCGAGGCGCAGTGGATCAGGACGGTGGCGTCCTTGTTCGGGACCTTGTTCTCGATGTTGGACTCGAGCTGGCCCCGGGGGATGAAGATGGCGCCGGGGATCGAGCCCTGCGCGTTCTCGTCGGGCTCGCGGACGTCGAGGATGACGACGCCGTCGCCCTCCCGGCGGAGGCGGTCGGCCTCCTCGGTGTCGATCTCGCGGATCTGGGCCTTGGTGGCAGCGAGGAGCTCGCGGAAGTCGGCCATCGGTGTTCGCCTTCGTGCTGGTGGACCGGTCAGAGCAGGGACCCGGTGAATCCCTACTCAGTAGGTCAACAATTGCGCGGCGCGCCCCTATTCCGCAACGTGGGAGGGCACCAGGGGCTCGAAGCGGTACCCGACGCTGCGCACCGTGGCGATGCGATCGGCACCGACCTTCTGGCGCAGGCGGTGCACGTGCTCGGTGACGGTGGCGTCCTGCTGCCACGCGACCGATGACCCCCAGGCGTGCTCGAGGATCTGGTCGCGGCTGAACACCTGCCGGGGCGAGGAGGCGAGGAAGTGCAGCAGGTCGAACTCACGAGCGGTCAGGTCCACCGCCTCGCCGGCCACCGTGACCTCCCTCGTGCGCGGGTCGATCCGCAGGTCGCCCTCGACGAGGAGCCCGTCGGGTCGCTCGGCAGTGCTGGCGGTGCTTCGGCGGCGGTGCGCGCGGATGCGGGCGACCAGCTCGCGGGTGAGGAACGGCTTGACCACGTAGTCGTCGGCGCCGAGCTCCAGGGCCAGCACCCGGTCGCTCTCCGACGCCCAGCCCGAGAGCACGATGACGATGGCGTCGCTGCGGCTGCGGATCGTGCGCAACAGGTCGAACCCGTTCACGTCGGGCAGACCCAGGTCGAGCAGCACGACCTCGGCATCGACGGCACCCAGGGTCGCAGCGGCGTCAGCGCCGGTCGCGCAGGTGTGGGGTTCGAAGCCGTCCCGGTCCAGCAGCCTCGCCAGCACGTCGCGGATGTCTGCGTCGTCCTCCACGACCAGCACGCTCGCCCGGTCCCCGCCCACTGCCATGTCCGGAATGGTGCCAGATGGGCGCTTCGTCGTGTCGGCAGCGTTGAGCGAGCGTTGAGGAACGCCCGAGGATCCGGTGACTCGCACCCCGCAGTGTTCGCACCATGACCACGGAACTCCTCGCCACGGCCTCCGATCGAGGCGTCACCTGATGCGCCGCCGCAGCACGCTGGCTCCCCTCGCCGCCCTCGCCATCGGCGTCACGGTGAGCGTGGTCGCCGGTCGTGACGTCCAGCAGACCGCCGAGCGCGAGCTCGCCATCTCCCTCGATCGAGGTGCCAGCGAGATCGGCATGATGATCCAGAGCCTCGCCTTCGGGCTCGAGGCCGAGCTCTCGTCGCTCGCCGCCGTGGCCACCGTCACGGGCGGCGACCCGCTGCTGCAGCAGACCTTCGTGGAGGACCAGGGACTCGACGGCGGGTACGTGCTCGTCGACGCATCCGGGGAGGACCTGCGGGTGGCGGCGGTCGCTGCCCCCGACGAGGCCACGACCGCTGCGCAGCGCGCCCTCGCCGAGGCCTTCATCGCGTCCCCGGGACCAGCGAGCGAGCTGCGCCAGCTGGTCGACGGGTCCTCCTTCGGGTTCGTGCTCGGCGGCGACGCCGCCCAGACCCTGGCGCTGGCCGCCGGCACCGTCGCCGGCGACGGCTCCGCCTACGCCGCGCTGCGACTCTTCGACGTCGGCGACGCAGGGCTGTTCGTCTCGGAGCCGATGGCCGGTGCCGAGCGCTTCGCCGTGTACGCCGGCGACGAGCCCGACCCGGACCGAGCGGTGCTGGCCACCGCCGACCCCCTCCCGCTCGACGGCACCACGGCGACGCTCGACGCCGCCGTCGGCGAGCAGTCGCTGCTCATCGAGGTGGGGGGCGAACCCGTCCACGCCATCTCCCCCGCCGTCGTCGTCGGCACCGGCATCGCCCTCACGCTGCTCCTGGCCGGGCTCCTGTCGACGGCGCTGCGCCGCCGCGATGCCGCCCTGCGAGCCCTCGCGGCCGCGGAACGGGCCGACCAGCAGTTCCGTGCCGCGCTGCTCGCCTCCCCAGACCTGATCCTGCGCTGGGACGTCGAGCACGACGAGCTCGAGGTGCTGAACCGGGACGCCTTCTACGGCCACGACGCGACCGCCGCTCATCGCAGCGAGGACCTGCTGGCGCTGATCGTGCCCGAGGACCGGCGGCGGGTGCAGGCCCTCTGCGGGTCAGCCGAGACCGGCGCCGCAGCCGACCTCGACGGCGACGACGGCAGCGACATCCGCATCCGGGCCGCAGACGGCAGCCACCACTGGGTGCACCTCCGCGTCGGGAGGATGCAGCCCGAGCGGCGCGACGGCGACCTCCTGATCGTGGTGACCGACGTCGACGACGTCCACCGTGCAGCCGACCAGCGCGAGGCCGTCGAGGCCGAGCTGCAGCAGGCGCAGCGCATGGAGACCATCGGCCAGCTCGCCGGGGGCATCGCCCACGACTTCAACAACCTGCTCGCCGCCATCGCCGCCACGGCCGAGCTGGTGCTGACCGACGTCGAGGATCCCGCCACCGCCGCCGACGTCGAGGCCATCCTCGACGCCACCCAGCGCGGTTCGGGCCTGACCAAGCAGCTGCTCTCCTTCAGCCGGCGGGGCCTGACCCGGAGCGAGGAGGTCGAGCTGGACGCCGTCGTCTCGGACATGGCCGACCTGCTGCGCCGCACGATCGGTGAGCACATCGACCTCTCGGTGCACTGCGGCGCGCCCGGCGTGCACGTCGTCGGCGACCCGGCCGAGCTCGAGCAGGTGCTGCTCAACCTGGCCGTGAACGCCCGGGACGCGGCCGCCGGGACCGGCCTGCAGATCACCGTGCGCACCGAGGTCGCCGGCGGCCAGGTGGCGCTGAGCGTGGAGGACAACGGCGCCGGCATGGAGCCCTCGGTCGTGGATCGCGCCTTCGAGCCGTTCTTCTCCACCAAGGCCGCCGATCGCGGGACCGGCCTCGGGCTCTCGATCGTCTACGGCATCACGACCCGGATGGGCGGCTCGGTGGGCATCGACTCGGCGGTCGGCCGGGGCACGGTGGTCCGCCTCGAGCTGCCGTGCACCGAGGCCGCGCCGGCCCCCGCGGCCGTCCCCGGGCCGGTGGCGGCCGCCGACGGTCACCGCGAGTCCGTGCTCCTCGTCGAGGACGAGCCCGCCGTGCGCCGGGCGGCCCAGCGGCTGCTGGAGCGGGCGGGCCACGACGTCGTCACCGCGGCCGACGGGCACGAGGCGGTCGACGCCGTGCTCGACGGGCTCCGACCCACGGTGCTGCTCACCGACGTGGTCCTGCCCGGCACCCTCACCGGCCACGACGTCGCCGAGCGCGTCCGGTCCGTGGTCCCCACCGTGCGCATCGTCTACGCGTCCGGGTACTCCCGCGACGTCCTCACGGTCGAGCAGCTCGAGTCCGAGCGAGCCCGGTTCGTCGCCAAGCCGTTCACGAGCCGGTCGCTGCTCGACGCGGTGGCCGACGCCGTGGAGGTCGGGGCATGACCGGGCTGCTCGTCGTCGAGGACGAACCGACCCTGGCCCGGGCGCTGGGTCGCGTGTTCGCCGACCACTTCGACCACGTGCACGTCGCCGGGACGGCGAGGGAGGCCCGCGCCGTGCTGGCTCAGCACCCCCACATCATCGACGTGGTGTTCACCGACGTGATGCTCCCCGACGGCGACGGCATCTCCCTCGTCGCCGAGCTGCGTCAGCTCGATCCCACCCTCGGAGCGGTGGTCGCCACCGGCGTGGACGATCCCCGAACGGCGGACCGGGCCGTCGAGCTCGGCGTCCAGGGCTACCTGCTCAAGCCCTTCGAGATGACCGAAGCCCGCATCAACGCCGCCAACGCCGAGCACTGGCGCCGGCTCGAGCAGGAGAACCAGGACCACCGCGAGCGGTTGTCCGGCCTGGTCGACGTGCGGACCCGAGCGCTCGAGCGAAGCCGGGCCGAGACCATCACCCGGTTGTCGGTCGCCGCCGAGCACCGCGACATGGAGACGAGCAGCCACCTCGAGCGGATGAGCGCGTATGCGGCCATCCTCGCCCGGCGCGCCGGCCTGGACCCGGACCACTGTGAGCAGATCCGCCTCGCCAGCCCGATGCACGACATCGGCAAGCTCGGCATCCCCGACCACGTCCTGCTCCACGATGGGCCGTTCACCCCCGAGCAGCGTCGCATCATGGGGACCCACACCGTGCTCGGCCACCGGATCCTCGCCGGCTCCGAGTCACCGCTGCTCGAGCTCGGGGCGACCATCGCCCTCACGCACCACGAGTGGTGGGACGGCAGCGGCTACCCGTGCGGCCTCGCCGGCACCGACATCCCGGTCGAGGGACGGATCGTCGCCATCGCCGACGTGTTCGATGCCCTCGCCTCGCCCCGCCGCTACAAGCCGGCGTTCGGCGTCGACCAAGCGGTCGAGATCATGCGGTCCGAGCGGGGGACGCACTTCGACCCCTGGCTGCTCGACCGCTTCCTCGACGACCTCGACGAGCTGCTGTTCATCCGATCGGCCCACCCCGACCGCACCGACGTGGCGTTGGCCGGCTGACGGTCGGGGCGGAGCGGATCGGCGCTCAGGCCGTGCCGGTGCCCGCGCTCGCGGTGGAGTCGGCCTGGAACTTCAGGTAGCCGCCGTAGGTCATCCCGGCGGCGAGGAGCAGGCCGAGCCAGGCACCGATGCCGAGGAAGTCGGTCTCCAGGATCAGCTTCAGCACCAGCAGGCCGAGGGTGGCGGCGGCTCCGAAGAAGATGGCCCGATCCCACGTGACCGGCAGGTCGGGGAGCTTGGTCTCGGGCTTGAACACCCGCACCAGCGTGACCGCCACCACGGCGATGGTCAGGAGCAGCGCGAGCACGCCGAGGAACGCGTTCCGCTCCTCGATCGCTGTCAGCGATGTGCTGAACGGGCCGACGTCGATGCTGTGCCACGGCAGGAACAGCAGGTCGATGATCAGCACGATGCCGGTGCCGGCGATGATCTTGTCGGACAGTGAAAGCTTGTCCAGGTCCATGAGGGCCCACCTCTCGGTTGCGTCGCGCACCGGGTCCGGTGCACACCGAAACGGTACGACGTCACGACGCTGCGTGCTGGGATTCCCCCCTCAGCCGACGAGGGCGGGCAGGACCTCGGAGATCGAACCCTCGATGCGCACGTCGGCGAGATCGTCCATCTCGGTGGGGCCGCCGTTGACGATGAGCACCGGCGCGCCGTGGACCTTGGCGAGGGGGACGACGTTGGCGATGGGGTACACGCCGAGCGTCGAGCCGACGGCGAGCAGCAGGTCGGCCCGCCGGGCCGCCGCGTCGGCCCGGGCCAGGTCGTCGACCACGAGGCCCTGGCCGAAGGAGATGGTGGCGGTCTTGAGGATGCCGCCGCAGGACCGGCAGGCCGGGTCCGCTTCGCCGGCGCGCACGCGGTCGAGCGCCTTCTCGATCGGGGCGCGGTCGTCGCAGTCCAGGCACATCACGTCGCTGGTCGTGCCGTGGATCTCCACGAGTCGGTCGGGGCTGGTGCCGGCGCGCCGGTGGAGGCCGTCGACGTTCTGGGTGATGAGCGTGTCGAGCGCGCCGCGCTGCTCGAGGCGCACGAGGGCGTGGTGTCCGGGGTTGGGCTCGTAGGTGGTGGACAGCGTCTCGAGCCGGCGCTGCCACGCCTTGGCCCGGATGGCCGGATCGGACACGTAGTGGTCCAGGGTGGCCAGCTTCTCGGCCTCGGGGTCCTTGGTCCACACGCCGTTGGGGCCCCGGAAGTCCGGGATGCCGCTGTCGGTGCTGATGCCGGCGCCGGTGAGCACCACCACGCGCCCGGCCCCGGCCAGCAGCTCGCGCCCGGCTTCGATCGCTTCCTCCACGGCACCCCTCCACGGCTCGACGGCCTTGACAGGCTACCCGGCCCCATGGTCGGATCGGAAGACATCGAAAGTGCACGAGAGTGTGCTTCGATGCGCTTCCCCCGAGCGCACACCCGAGGGAGACCCCCGTGCCCGCCACCCACGCATCCGCCACCACCGAGCCCCGCCTGCCACCCCTGCTCGTCGTGCCCTGGGCCGACCCGGTCTGCGACGACCTGGGCGTCGACCCGCGCGGCGCCTACGTCGAGCGCTTCTGGTTGCCCCTCCTCGGGCCGACCTCGTGCGGCATTTCCGCGGTCTCACCCCGGATCCTTTCTATGTCTCACGGCCGCACGGGTGCTCCAGTGCCTGTGGATTTCAGCTGTCTCACCGCAAACGCGCGTCGCCTGTGACGCGTTTGCGGTGGCGACGAGGCGTCCGGGCCCACGAACGCGGCGCTCACGCCGCTGTGCTCGACGGCGACCGAGGTCTGTGCGGGGAGCGCTGCTCGTAGCGTCCGGGACCGAGAAGCCCGCCGAGGTCGGCGGCCACGATCAGCGCTCAGCCGCTGTCTGGAACCTTCCGGCGAGTTCGGCGACAGCTGGCTCCAGCAGCGGGTACAGCGCTGCGACGTGCTCATGGGCGGGTTGGTCAGGCCGGAACGTCTCGCAGAACGCTTCGAGCGCCACCAAGTTCCGGCAGTGGAGCTCCGCCTCGAGCATCCCGTACATCAGCGTGGTTCCGTGCCCCCGAAGTTCGCTGACATCGTGGGGCATCTCAGCGAACCTGAGCGCCGGGACCGCCGGGCGCTGTGCGGTGGTCTCCGACAGCGCTGCGACCCAGACCGCGCCGATGTACCGGCCGGCGTCCACTGCGGGCACGTCGTCGAGTTCGATGCCGGCCCAGTCCTCAAGGCCGTGGGCGTAGTCGCCGTCGCGGCCGAGAACGGAACCGAACAGGAAGTTGTCGCCTGGGTCGTCGGACGAGCCCGGGTCGGGGCCGTCGTCCGTCTCGACCAGCACATCCCCGGCGAGCCGGTCGGCGATCCGGTCCCGGACGACCGGGACGTCTCGGACGTGGACGAGCGCAAGATCGGGACGCACGTCGACGCCAGCCAGACAAACGCCGAGATCGTCGATGATGGCCTCGGCGTGCTCGTCGGCAGCGGCGAGGAGCCCGGCCGCGGCGCAGACCACAAGCGACGTTGTCGGCACCGGCTTGTGCCGGTGGCGCACGTTGCCCAGCGCCACCCGGACGACTCCCGAACCGGTGGAGCCGAGCAGGATCTCCTGGGTGCCCATCCGCTGGTACGACCCGACGTAGCTGGAGGGCGGTGCGTCCTGGCGTCGTTGCGCGGTCCCGTGGGACGCAGCGGCGGCCGCCAGAGCGGGCAGCGACGTCAAGAGCGCCGAACTGACCTCGTTCAACGTGGCGCCGTCGTCATGGCTGCCGGGCCGGGCTTCGCCGTGCACGTGAGCGAGCAACTGGCTGCGCAGCGAGCCGTACACACGCAACGCCATCGCGACGTCCCCGGCGAGGGTCTCGGGCAGCAGACCATCAAACGCGTCGCCTGCGACCTGGCGGGCGTCAGCCATCGCCTCGCCGATCGCCTCGTAGCGAGCGGCGTACCCACGACGACTCCAACCGACACGACTCCCGCACCCGCACGGGCACACCACCGCCATGGCCGCAGGGTACGTCAGCGTCAGTGGAATGGCTGGAGAGCCGCTTCGAGTGCGTCGAGCTCCGCCTTGGCCTTGACGAGCATCTCGGAGGCGCAGGCGGCGCAGTAGCCCTTCTCGCCGGCAGCGGGGCCTCGGTCACGCACGACGAAGCGCAGATCGCCCTTGAGCATCACGTGTGCGGTGTTGTGGGCGCAGGTGCAGCGCCGCCCCGCAGGCCGCACCTCGAGCCGGAGGAGGACGGACCGGGGACGGCCTGGCATCAGAGCCGGCCAGCCAGCTCGGCTGCGACTTCCTGAGCGAGTTCCGGAAGCGCAGCGCGTGCGGCCTCGATCTGGTCCAGGCTCAGTTCAGCACGATCCGTTCCATCCACTGCCGGGTGGGTGCTGACCCTCCGGTTCAGCAAGACGATCACCGCACCGAGGTTGTTGGTCGCCCCCGTGCCACCCAGCAGCGCGATACGCCGCCCCGACGCAGCTTCGCCGAGAGTCGAGCAAACCGTCGATGCCTGGCTCTTTACCTGCTCGTCGAGTCGCTGGCGCTGAACCTTGCGGTGTGCCTGCGGCTGCACCGGCAAGCGCTCCGGACCGACGGGACCAGATCGGGCGCGAGCCTCGGCGAAGCGGCGGCGCAGGTCGTCGCGGGTGATCCCGAGCAGTTCGAGGTCGAGCCCCTGTTCCCGGGAGGTCTCCATCGCGTTGTCGATGACGGCGTCGTCATCGGCGTCATCGAGGAAGAGGTCGGAGATGAAGCGGTCGCTGAGGATCTCACGGGTGACGTCCATGTGGCCGCCGTCGCGCCACGGTGATGCGCCGTCCCCGTCCCCGCCGGCGTTCTCGGCGCTGTTCCCGCCGACCCAGCCTGCGATCAGTTCCTGGTCGTCTGCATCGAGGCGCTTGAAGTCCGCCCAGTGACGTTCGATGTTCAGGCCGATGTGGGAGACCACGACGCCACGGTTGTCTGGGTGCTGCGGAGCGTTCTGCACGTTGACGCGCATGACCCGCCCCACGAACTGGATGTAGGGGCTGAGTGACCGGAACGGCCGGAACACTGCGGCCACCGAGAGAGGTGGGTGATCGAAGCCTTCGCCCAGCATCTGCACCTGGACGACGACGTCCAGGATCCCGGCCTTCAGGTCGCGGATGACGTTGTCCTTGTCGGCGGTTTCCATGCGCGAGTGGATGACCTTCGCCGACAAACCCAGCTCTGCGTACAAGCCGCGGATCTGGCGGGCATGGTCGATGCTGCATGCAACGGCGATCAGCTGGTGGTGGGTGCCGGTGGTGCGGAGGTCGCGGAGCCACAGGACGGACGCGTCGACGATGGACTTGTTGCACTCCTCGGCGAGGGCCACGCCCTTGGAGAACCAGTCCTCCTCGCGGAGCTCGAGGACCTCGTCGAGGGTGTGGCGACGTTCGTCGCCTTGGTACGTGAACACGAGCTCGGTGGGTGCGACGTTCTCGGCCCTGATGTCCTTGATGTAGCCCTTTCGGATCGCTTCCCGGAACGTGTACTTGTAGATGCTCTCGCCGGCGACCTCGGCGCCGTCCGCCCGGAACGGCGTGGCAGTGAGGCTGATGACCCGGGCTAGGGGGAACGCATCGAACACGTTCTGCCAGGTCGGAGCTGCGTTGTGATGTCCCTCGTCGACGACGATGAGGTCGAAGAAGTCGGCGGGGAACTGCGACAGCCAACCCTCGGCCCGCTCGGCGAGCTGATGGATGTTGGTGACGACGATGTGGGCGTTGTGGCAGTCGTGGATGTTGGCGTCAGCGTCGAGCTCGGCCCGGAACGGCCCACTCGACAGATCCGCCAGCACGTTGGTACGCCGGTAGAAGCACGATGCCGAGGTCACGTCGAGATCGTCAGCCAACTGGTCCTTGATCGCGAGGTTCGGCGCGATGACCAGCACCCGCCCGCGTGCCACGCCGAAGGGCAGGAGGGCGATGAGACCGCTCTTGCCGCACCCGACTGGGATCTGTTCGATGGCTCGCTCGTCTGAGGTGGCGAAGTGCCGAACGGCGGCGGCGTGCCCGTCGATCTGAGGTGTCCGCAGGTAGGGGTTGCCGGCGATGTTGACCGGAGCGTTGGCGAAGAACTGGGCGATCGAGTCGCTGCTGAGCACGGCCGGGGCCTCCTGTGAGGGGTCGGTGGCGTCTGAGGCTGTTGGCATCCACCAGCCCCTACGCATCCGTCGGTACGGTGCGGCCCCCAGGAGCTGAATCAACCGACTGCCGGAAGTGGCAGTTCGATTTGACTCTACTACTCACATCGCTGTAACTACAGCGATGTAGTCCCTGCCGCGCGCACCCTGCGCGCGAGCGCGGTTCGCGCCGGCGCTGGTCAGGCCTGCTCATCTACCCGGATTCGACGAGCAGGCCGGCGACGGCAGCCTCCAGTTGCTCGGCTGCGGTGGGGTCGTTCCCTGCCGCCTCGAGGAGATCGACGGGCCGGGCTTCGACCCACGGCGACTGGACCGTCCACCAGTCCCAGGCAGCCCACTCGCTGAAACCCGCTTCGTGCAGCCGGACGTTGATCGCCGCGGCACGCTCGCGGAGGCTGAACGCGTCGTCGAGTTGGTACAGCGGCACGTACTGGACCCCACCGGTGGTGATGGTGACGAGCCGCCCCCGGTCGCGCTGGTACTGCACCCACGATCGGACCTGGATCGGGCTGTTGCCTCGGGTCCCGGCGAGCTCGACGCGCTTGTCGATGAGCGCGTCGACGCTGAGCACCGGTTCTTCGTCCAGGAGCCTCGACCGCGCCACCCGGACGAGCCGAGCCGCCTCAGCCGAAGCCCAGTCGTCGTCCGGTGAAGCAGTGACCGGATCGCCGTGCTCTGCGTCCCGGCCCGCTCTGATCAGGGCGACGAGACCGGCAGCGGCCAGGTACGTGACTGCCTCCTCGGAGATCTGCTGCCCGTCGATCGTGGCGGCGCCCTGAGCGCCGAGGTTGACGCTGACGAGCAGCGTCAGTCCCGGGGGTTCACCGGGCAGAGCTGCCGGTTCGACAGTGCGGCCACGCCCGGCGTGGCACACGAGCGCGAGGTCCGGAAGCAGATCGATCTCGATGCGCTGGTCCGGGTCGTCGACGTTGGGCGTCCACGCCCATGCCCACGCGTCACCGTCCAGGTGGATCTCGACAGCCTCGTGGGTCTGGTGCAGCCGCAACGGTGTTCGCGGCAGGTCGTCAGTCATCGAGGCAGAGGTTGAAGCGGGCATCGTCGGTGAAACGCAACGCTTCCTCGCCGGCTGCGGCCCTCTTCGCTCGAGGGCCGTGGACGACGGTGTCGGTCAGGATGCCAGCAGCCTTCAGGCGGTTGACGACGATCGGGTTGATCTCCTGGCCGAGAGTGCGGTGCTGGCCCTTCCGGGCGACCCATTCGATCATGGAGGCCTCGTCGGCCTTCACGCCCCACGCCGCGATCGTGTTCCGAGTGAGGGGCGCCAGCGGAGCGGGGTCGCCCGGGGCGTGGATGATGGCGACCTGGCTGTCGGCGAGCCAGGAGAGCCGCTGGCCGACACCGTGGAGGCGCTCTTCGAGGACGGTGAGCGCGTAGAAGGTCCGTCCGGTCGACCAGTTCAGCGAGATCGCGAGGTCGTCGGCATGGACGACGCCGACCTCGGCGAGGATGCGGCCGACGGTGACGGGGTCGTCGGGGTCGACGAGGTCACCGTCCCCGCCCGGGATCCCCGTGGGTGGGGCGAGCAGCTCGGTGGGGGTGACCCCGAGGAAGCGAGCGAGGTCCGCGATGTAGGCGATCGTGAGGTGGTTCTGCTCGCCGCCGTGTTCCAGGTGGTCGATGGCGCCGGCGGACACACCGAGAAGGTCAGCGAGGACGTCGGCGGAGAGGCGCAGCGTCAGACGGCGCTGGCGGACCATCGTCGGGTCGATCAGGTGGTACTTGGGGCGGCGCCGGCTGGGCTTGCGTGGGCTGGTGGCGGTGCTCATGCGGACTTCTGCTCCGCTCGGCGTTTCGCCTTCGTGGATCGGTCGACGGTGATGCCGTAGTTGGCCAGCCAGTTCTCGGCCGTCGGCTCGTTGCGCCATGCCTTGACGCCGGTGTGTCGGATCCCGACCGTCATCGGTTCGCGTGCGAGGTGCCCGAGGCGCTGGTTCGAGATGCCGTCGGCGCGATGGGTGGAGAACAACGGGCCCGGCCCGGCGCCGAAGATGCGCCAGGCGACCGAGGCACGCAAGAAGCGAGCGGCGGGTCCCGTGAGCGTGAACGGCGCGCCGGAGGCGCCAGTGGCGGTTGCCGAGCCGTCCGGGCCTTCGGTGACGTCGTCGGTGGCGAGGGTGTGGATGTCGGCGAGGTCCATGCCGGCCATGTGGAGCGCGGCGACGGTGCCGACGTCGGGGTCGCGGTAGCGGTCGAGGCGGGTCCACCAGTCGTCGCGGACGATGTGGCCGCGGCGTGGCAGGACGTTGCAGGCGCCGAAGAGCCGGATCGGGTTGACGAAGATCCGAAACCGGGTCGTGGCGGCGGCGACCTGGGCGGCTCGGACGATGGTGATGAGCTCGTCGTCGGTGACGGCGTCGTGCATCCGGTTGCGGAGCAGCTTCTCGACCGAGCGGATCTGCAAGTTCGGCTGCGAGAGCTCGTCGCGGATCTCCTTGACGGTGGACACGAAGTAGGTGTCCACGAACGTGGCGTCGTCTGGGTCGAGAAGGTCTCGGACGGCGCTGCGGAAGTACACGGCGTCGATCCGAGGCACGAGCGGCCAGTCCCCGTCGTCATCGGTGTCCGCTGCGGTCGGGTCGGCGGTGTCGGGCCACGCCGCGACGGTCTCGGCCGGGCTGAGGAGGACGCCGTCGAAGTGGTCGACGAGCTCGGTGGCGAGGTCGGTTCGCTCATCGAGGTCGTCGTAGTCGCCGGAGGGGATCACCAGCCACGGGCGGATCCCGAACGCCACGAGCATGTGGACGACATCTTCGAGGACGCGTCCGCGGAGCACCGTTACGTCGACGATCAGGGCGTCGGTGTGGTGGGTCACCGACAGCCAGGCTGCGGCGAGAGCTTCGGCGCTTCGCTTGGCGAACGTGAGACGTCCGTCCTTGCCCAGTCCGGTGAGGACGGCCTCGGCGGCGTCGACGACGCTTGGCATGGTCAACGGCGGGACGTCGACGCAGAAGACGTTCGGGTGGTGCTCGGGGCGAGATGCCAGCCAGGCCGGCCACTCCGTGGAGTCCCCGACCACGCAGACCCGGGGCGTCACGTCGGCGGCGGTCACGACATGCCCTCGGGCAGGTCAGCGCAGATCACGGCCATGGCCCGGTCGGTGAGCTTGCCGTCGAGGTGCGGTAGCAGGTCGACGGCGTTCTCGAGGATGCGAGCCCACCAGCGGAACGACCCGCGAGCCCGGGTCCGGTTCCATCGACGGAGGTCGTCGGGATCCGCGGTGGCGAAGATCGGATGGAACTGGGGCAACAGCTTCACTGCGTCCTCGTCGCTGAGGCCCTTCACCTTGACGTGGTGACCTGTTCTCGATCGGATCGCACCGGGAAGCAGGTCGTGCCACAGGTTGGGTGTGCCGGAGAAGATGAGCCCGAAGTCCGAGGATTTCGGTTCGTGCAGCCAACGGAGCTGCTTGGACACCTGCTTGTGGACCTCCTGGGCTTCGTCGAGCACGAGGACACGGGGCCGCTCCGCCAGGTCGTGCTTGAGCATGCGGATGACGTCGCCGATCGTTGCGGACTTCGCCGGGTAGTAGCCGTGGATCTCGTAGTAGAGCTCGTGCCACTGGTCGCGTTGGCCGGTTGAGGCCTGCATCTCCAACCAGACGACGTCGACGTCGTGGACGGGGGCGCGTTCTTCTACCGCACGAGCCACGCCGAACGACTTCCCGGTCCCGAACCGTCCGGTGACAACCAGGATCGTGCGGCGCCGGATCGCCTCGTCGACCCGGACACGCAGGCGCAGGAGCGCGTCGGTCTCCACGGTCGCTACATCGTCGAGGGAGGCGAGTGTTCCCCAGTGGGGCCCGTACGGCAGTTGCAGTTGCGTTGTCATGCTCGCTCCTCGGTCACAGCGGTGTCTTCGGCGTCGACTACGACGTCGTCGTTCTCGTGTTCGGCCATGGCAGCCATGGCGCTGGTCAGGTCGTAGGTGTCGTCGTTGGCCTCGAGGTCCACGGCGTCCTTGGTGTTCTTGCGGCGGCGGGGACCGACGTCGTCGGGGCGGGTGACGTCGCGCTTTGCGGCCTTGGCGTCGTCGACTTCGGCGTTGCGCATGGCGAGCCGGGCCGCCTCGGCGGCCAGATCCTCGGGGGTCGTCGACGCGGCGGCGGCGGTGTAGTTCGCGGCGGCCTTGTGGACCCGGTTGATGGTGCGGGTGTCGTCGACGGCGCGGGCCTTGCGTTCGCGGTCGTCGTCCTCGGTCCACGCGCTGGGGTGCTTCACGATGTCGATGAACTTGCCGTCGAGGGTGAACGCCATCTGGTAGTCGCGGCGGTGGTGGAGAGTGCGGATCTCGACGGTCGACCCGATCTCGTCGTGGAAGCCGACGGCCTGGTGGTAGGTGCCGTCGAAGAGGCGGACGCCTTCCTTGTCGACGCGGCGGCGGCCGTCGCCGCTGAGCCGGTCGTAGCTGACGTGCTGGGCCTGGAGGAACGCGATCGCCAGGACCTCGTTGGGGACGGCATTTCCGATGACGCCGTCACGGGTGAACCGCTCGAAGGGGACTTCGCCGGTGGAGCTGTGCACGTGCTCGAAGTTCCACTCCTGCATGACCCCGTGGGCGTGCGTGAGGAACTCGTCCGCGGTGAGCAGCAGCTTCGGATCGACGGCTGCCATGTCGTAGCCGTCCCGGCTCCGGGCCTCGGTCCGACGGCCGACGATGCCGGTGGTCAGCCGACGCTTGATCGGCTTGCCGTTCGCTTCGATCTTGGCCTTGCCGGGCGTCTGGGGCGAGTAGCCCAGTGCGATGTCGAGGTCGCAGGCGACGAGCTCCAGGAACGCCGAGACGAGGTGGCCGCAGAGTGCGCCGCCGTTGTCGGTACCGATCATGTCCGGGGCACCGCCGATGGTTCGGCCGTCGATCTCACGGCGGACGAAGGCGTCCGCGAACAGGGCGAGCGTGTCTCGCATCGTGGCTGCCGGCTTGAACAGCACGGCGTAGGAGACGACGTAGCGGGAGTACGCGTCGAGCAGGACCAGCAGCCGTGGCTGCATCACCTTGAACAGCCGGCCGCCTGGACCGTCGGGCTGCACAGGGTCGATGCGCTTGCCGTCGTCGTTGTAGATCTTCTCGCCGCGCTCGAGGGGGACGAGGACGTCGACGGGGATGTGGAACTCGTCGACCTGGAACAGGTCGTAGGGGGCGGCGGACTCGAAGCGGCGGGTGAGCTGGAACCGGTAGCGGTTCTTGTGCCCGTACCTCACGCCATCGACCACGCGAGGGGTCTGGTCGTCGAGGCGGCGGCAGATCGTGGCCGGTGACGGCCTCGGGTACCCAGCCGCTGCCAGGGCCCGACCGAGCTCAGCCTGGTTGCAGTCCAGGATCCGGTAGAGGACCAACATGGGCTCGTCGAAGTAGAAGCCGTCGGATCCGTACCGCTCCAGGCTGTCGAAGGAGTTCTCCGGCTCCGGTTCGTCTTCCAGCTCTGCGACGATGCGGTCACGGATGCGGCAGACGGTCGCGCGGGAACAACCCAGCCGCACCTGGAGCTCCTTGTTGCGCTCCTCGCTGAGTGCACGTCCGCCGTCGAGTGCTTCACGGACCGCCTCGATCGCTTCGGGGTCCTGGGCCGTGTAGCGCAGCCCGGCGGTCAGCGCCTCGAACTGCTCGTTCACGTTGTCGTCGCTCATGACCGGACCTCCCCACCCAGATCGGGTCCTTGGGCGGCCAGCAGTCGAGATCCGTCGCTGGTCCAGAAGCGGGATCGCGATGCGTGCCGGGTCTCGGCGACGCGAACGCCGGCGAACACGCCAGGCCACTGCTCCGACGCGTCTCGTTCGAGCCGGGCGACCTGGTCGATCAGCTCAGGCTCGGTGAGGGGGTCCCGTCCGGTCTTCAGCTCGTCGACGAAGACCGCCACGATCTCACCGGCCGTCGTGCGCAGACCCCAGACGAGGTCAGCGACGGACGAACCGAGATGCTGCTCGGCTCCCAGCAGATCCCAGCCGACGGGCCGGAGCAAGCGCAGGTACACGTTCGCAGCGAGGACG
Source organism: Salinilacustrithrix flava (assembly GCA_024128875.1). Taxonomy (GTDB): domain Bacteria; phylum Actinomycetota; class Acidimicrobiia; order Acidimicrobiales; family Salinilacustritrichaceae; genus Salinilacustrithrix; species Salinilacustrithrix flava. The sequence continues at coordinate 136,195 of JAMYFF010000004.1, read as the reverse complement.
GCACGGGTGCGGGTCTGCCATGCGGTCGTTCCACCGACGGGGTTCTCTCGCCACCAGGCTTCGGCGAGGCCTCGAACGTCGTCGGGACCGAGGTCCTGCTCGATCGCGACGCGGACCAGCCGGTGGACGATGGTCCCGGTCTGCCTGGCGATGGTGTTGTCGAACATGTCAGTTCCCGATGGTCGGGGCGATGGTGTTTCCCCAGCCTCGCGGATCGAACGTACGTTCGCAAGGGGTATCCACCACCTGTCGCCATCGATCTGGTAGGCGCCCGCTGTGACCGCCTCGGGATCGGCGGTCACCCGTGGCTGGGACTGTGCTCGTTCGGTTGGTACTCGCCTTCGCATGGCAGGGCACCGTGCGGATCGGCGCCCGCCTGTCGATCGTGCCGCGCGCAGACTGCGCGCGAGGACCTGTCGCCGCTGGGACCCAGTCGGTAGCGAGACGCCATGGGCGACAGGATCCGATCACGCGAGCTGATGGTCGATCCGTCCGCGTTCGGTCGGGTTCCCGATTCCCCATGGCTCAAGCCCGAGTCGGCTGAGGAGCTCGGTGTCCTGATCGCTGCGTACTGGCACCACCTTGCGGTCTGCACCCTCAACGCGATGTTCGTCGAGCCGGAGGTGGAACTGTCCCGCCGGCTGGGTGTGGCGAACGATCCCTACCTGCGCGGCCAGCTCGTCGGCCGCTACCGCGTCTCGATCGAGGACCTGTGCACCTGGGCGATCGCACTCGGCGACGTGTCCTTGCTCCCGGAACTGCACAGTGCGGACGACCTCCTTCCTCCCGGCGTCACCCGCGCAGACCTCAGCTTCCTGCACTGATCCCGACTCGCCACGTCCCGGCCGGTGTCACACCAGGCCAGTACGGTCGGAACGGTGGGCAGTGATGACGGCAGGGGTCTCGACGCGGACGGAGTGGTCAACGGACCGCCCCCGGGGGGCACGGGGTTGCGTTCCGCTCGAGCGACCGGGACGTGTGGAGTGACACCACGGGCGACCTCCGGACGGTCCGTCGGCACGGAGCCCCTCCGCCTGACCGCCGCCTCGTGGGAGACCAAGTGACCCAGACCTACAGCCACACCGAAGCCGTTCGGACGATCTGGGCGGCTGCTGACGTCCTCCGAGGCTCGTACAAGGCCCACGACTACGGGAAGGTCATCCTTCCCCTGGTCGTGCTCCGCCGGCTGGACGCAGCTCTCCTGGACTCGAAGCAGGCCGTGCTCGACGCCGCCGAGAAGGCGAAGAAGGCGGGGCTCGACGACCCGCACCCGCTGCTCACCCGGGCCTCCGGTCGGTCCTTCTACTGCACGTCCCCGCTGACGTTCGCCACCGTCATCGCCGACGAGTCCTACGTCGCGGAGAACCTCCGGTCCTACATCCTCGGCTTCTCGACGAACGTCCAGGACATCATGGACAAGTTCGGCTTCGACGCACAGATCGACAAGCTCGCGGAACGGAACCTCCTGACCCAGGTGATGTCCGCATTCGTCGACATCGATCTGCACCCAGATCGGGTCACGAACTCGGACATGGGCTCGGTCTTCGAGGAGCTCATCCGTCGCTTCTCCGAGCAGTCCAACGAGACCGCTGGCGAGCACTTCACGCCACGTGAGGTCGTCGGGCTGATGGTCGACCTGCTGTTCGTCAACGACGGCGACACGCTCACCGAGCCCGGCAAGGTCATCTCTGTCTACGACCCCACCGCGGGCACCGGCGGCATGCTGTCGGTAGCTGACGAGCGCGTGACGGCCATGAACGCCCGTGCCACAGTCGTGCCGTACGGCCAGGAGCTCAACGACGAGTCCTACGCGATCTGCAAGGCCGACATGCTCCTCAAGGGAGCCGACCGTGCTGAGATCGCCTTCGGAAACTCCCTCACCGAGGACGCGTTCACGGGCCGTACCTTCGACTACACGATCGCGAACCCCCCGTACGGCGTGGACTGGAAGGGGTACGCCACCAAGATCAAGGCCGAGCAGGCCGAGCTTGGTGACCGGGGCCGCTTCGGTCCGGGACTGCCGTCCACTGCAGACGGCCAGATGGTGTTCCTGCTCCACATGCTGTCCAAGCTCCAGCCCTACGATCCGGCCAAGGGGCAGCAAGGTGGGCGCATGGCTGTCGTGTTCAACGGCTCCCCGCTGTTCTCCGGCGCCCCCGGCGGCGGCGAGTCCGAGATCCGGCGCCACATCATCGAGAACGATCTTCTCGAGGCGATCATCGGCCTCCCCGAGGCCATGTTCTTCAACACGAGCATCCTCACGTACATCTGGATCCTCACCAACCGCAAGGCCCCGGACCGCCAGGGCAAGGTCCAGCTCATCGACGCTCGCGACCTGTTTCAGCGGATGCGCAAGCCCCTCGGCGAGAAGCGCAACGAACTCGCTCAGAGACACATCGACGAGATCGTCCGGCTCTACGGCGACATGGTCACCTGCGACCGCTCGACGATTCTCCCCAACGAAGCGTTCGGCTTCCGCCGGATCACCATCGAGCGCCCCAAGCGCGCCAGATACGCCCCTGGGGCAGGCGCCGTCGGTCGGCTCCGGGACCACCCGGACTGGAACGCTGAGAACGTCCGGAAGGCCGACGCCGAGCGGGCCGACGACGTACTCGCCGCCGTCGAGAAGACCGTCGAGCAGCTTCCGGCAGCAGGGACTCTCTCCGATGCGCTCAAGTCGCTCGGCGAGGACGGGGACTTCAACGCGCTCCTGAAGAAGGCAAAGAATGCCGTCGCTGCGGCGCTGTCCGTGCCCGATCCGTCAGCTGACCTGCTCATTGACGGGAAGGGCAACCTGGTCGCGGACCCCGAACTGAGCGGGATCGAGACGGTCCCGTTGCCGGCGGGCTTCGACCCAACCGATGCCACCGTCGACCCAACACGAGTAGGCGTCGACAACTACGTCGCAGCAGAGGTCCATCCCCACGCTCAGGACTCCTGGGTAGACCACGACAAGACGAAGGTGGGCTACGAGATCCCCTTCACCCGGATCTTCTACCGGTACGACCCACCCCGACCGCTCGGCGAGATCGACGCTGACATCAAGGCGGTAGAGGCCGAGATCCTCGCGCTTCTCACCGAGGTGACGGAGTGACCAGAGCAACACCCATGGACCTGCGGGTGCCGCACGGATGGCAGAGGCAGCCGGTGTGGATGGCGTTGACGCCAACGAAGCGCACCGGGCACGTCACCGAGGAGGTCTTGTCGGTGTACCGGGACCACGGAGTCATCCCGAAGAGTTCTCGGTCCGACAACCACAACCGAACCCCCGAAAACCTGGACGCCTACCAGCTCGTGGAGCCAGGAGACGTCGTCTTCAACAAGATGAAGGCCTGGTCCGGTTCGGTAGGCGTGTCCGAGCACCGGGGCATCGTGAGTGGCGACTACCTGGTGTGCCGCACTGACGGCGCAACGGTGGACCGCCGGTTCTTGCACTATCTCTTGCGCTCGCGCCCGTTCTTCGAGGAGTACGCCCGACGTAGTACCGGCATCCGACCCTCGCAGTGGCGCCTCTACTGGGAAGAGCTTTCGCAACTTGACCTACCTCTTCCGAACTTGGACGACCAACGCCGAATCGCCAACTACCTCGACTGCGAGACCGGGCGAATGGACCGAGCAGTGGCTGCATCCGGGAAGCAGCTCATGCGTGCAGAGGAGCGGCTAGCAGCGGAGGCCGCCACATTGCTTCACGTAGACGACGGCGTCCCCTTCACACCGTTTCCTGGTGCAGCGCCACGCGGCTACATCCCGCTGTGGCTCGCTGCGAAGACCTTCTCTGGGAAGACCTTGCAGTCCGAGCAGGCGCAGGAATCTGAACAGGAAACGCCCTACCTGAAGGCGTCCAACATCGGCTACGAGGAGGTCGAACTCACCGGCCTCGACACCATGTGGGCGAGCCCGACCGAATGTGCCGAACTGCGGATCCGAGAGGGCGACGTCTTCGTCATCGAAGGTGGGGCCACAGCGGGCAAGGCGGCCCACCTGCTGGAGGAGCCAGATCACCTCACCATCCTGCAGAACCACGTCCACTGCGTCCGCGCAAGCGACGGGTTCAGCCAGCGCTACCTGTACTGGGTGCTTCGCGCCTACTACGGGTCCGGTTGGTACCCAGTCATCACGTCGGCGGTTACCTTCGGCAGCTTCCCCGCTATGAAGCTGAGGGCCCTGCCGGTTCCGAACCTGGATCCCCATGCCCAGGAGGCCACCGTCGCCACCTTGGATGGACACCTCACAGCGCTCCATGCCGTCCGCGAACGAACCGAGAGCTTCAGGCAGCTACTGAACGAACGCAAGCAGGCCTTGATCACCGCTGCGGTGACTGGCGAGATCACGGTCTGAAAGGACGGTCGTACCGATGCCCGGCATCCACACAGAGGACCAGTTCCAGCAGGAGGTCGCCGCCGCCCTCGTCGCCGACGCCGGCTGGGCCGCCCGCCCGCCCGCCGACGTCCACAAGGTGCACCGGCTGATCGCGGACGACCTGTACGCCTTCCTCGAGGACACCCAGCCCAAGGTCGTCGCCGAGCTCGACAAGCGCGCCAAGGCGTCGCAGCTGAACTGGAAGACGGTGCTCCTCGAAGCGGTCGTGGCCGACCTCGACAAGCGGCCCGGCCAGGTTCTCGAGCTACTTCGGCACGGCAAGAAGATCCTGAACGTCCCCGTGCGGTTCTGCTTCTTCAAGCCGGCCCACGGGTTCAACGCCGAGCTGCTCGCCGCCTACGACGCGAACCGGCTGACCGTCGTACGCGAGGCGCCGGTCCGGAAACCCGACGGGACCTGGGGCGAACTGGACATCGCCCTGTACGTCAACGGCTTCCCGGTCGCGGACGCCGAGATGAAGAACTCGATGACGTCGTCCCGGGTGGACGAGGCCATCCAGCAGTACCTGACCGACCGCGACCACCACGACACGCACCTGCGGAACCGGGCGGTCGTCCACTTCGCGTTCGACACCGACGACGTGTTCATGGCGACCCTGCTTGCGGCGAACACCAGGTTCTTGCCGTTCAACCGGGGCAGTAGCCCCGACGGCACCGGTGGCAAGGGCAACTACGACTCCGACGACGGGTCCCACGCAACGTCCTACATGTGGCGAGGCATCTGGCAGCGGGACACGTTCCTCGACATCCTCCACCGCTTCGTGCACATCTCCCACACCGACGATGCCGGCAAGCCGCTGCCCGAGCCCAAGCTGATCTTCCCCCGGTTCCATCAGTGGGACGCCGTGACGAAGCTCGAACGCGATGCGCTGCAGAACGGGCCGGGCCAGACCTACCTGGTCCAGCACTCAGCGGGCTCGGGCAAGTCGAACACGATCGGGTGGACCGCTCACCGGCTCGCGGGACTCCACGACGCTGACGACCAGCGGATCTTCGACAAGGTCGTGGTCATCACCGACCGCACCATCCTGGACTCCCAGCTGCGTGCGGTCGTCGAGCAGTTCGAGCGGAAGTCGGCGAAGGGCAAGGTCGTCGGCGCCGACACGTCGGCGGATCTTGCCGACGCTCTCGCTCGGCCGTCGGTGCGGATCGTGGTGACCACGCTGCAGAAGTTCCCGTTCGCCAAGCAGCTCGACGTCCTGCAGGGTCTCGACAGCGGGGCGGTCGCCGTTCTGATCGACGAGGCGCACTCGTCCCAGTCAGGGGACTCGGCCAAGAAGATGAAGGAGACGCTGACGGCGAGTTCGCTCGAGGAGGCCGAGAGCGAGGAGGGCTGGGACGACGACGAGGACGACGAGGTGACGAAGGCGATCGCGGCGTCTGCGGCAGCGCGGAAGCGCAGCGAACGGCTCTCGATGTTCGCGTTCACGGCAACGCCGAAGTCCAAGACCCGTGAGCTGTTCGGCACCGCCTACACCGACGCTGACGGCGCCGTGAAGTACCGGCCGTTCCACGTGTACTCGATGCGCCAGGCCATCGAGGAGGGCTTCATCCTCGACACGCTCGCGAACTACACGACCTACGACGTGTACTGGCGCCTCGCCACCTCCGACGACGAGCTCGTCGAGAAGTCCAAGGCCGCCGCGGCCGCCGCCCGGTTCGCGTCGCTGCACCCGCACGTGATCAACCAGAAGGTCGAGATCATCGTCGAGCACTTCCGGGAGCACGTCGCTCACCGGATCGGCGGCAAGGCCAAGGCCATGATCGTCACCCGGTCCCGGCTCCACGCTGTCCGCTACAAGCTCGCCCTCGACGACTACATCGCCAAGAAGGGCTACACCGACCTGAAGGCGCTGGTGGCCTTCTCCGGCAAGGTCACCGACCCGGACGCGGGCCTACCCGACCCGTACACCGAGACGAACATGAACGGCTTCCCCGAGTCCCAGACCGCCAAGCGGTTCGGGACCGGCGAGTACCAGGTGATGGTCGTCGCCGAGAAGTACCAGACCGGCTTCGACCAGCCTCTCCTGCACACCATGTACGTCGACAAGCCCCTCAAGGGCGTCGCCGCCGTCCAGACGCTCGGGCGGCTCAACCGGATGCACCCCGACAAGGACGAGACGTTCGTGCTCGACTTCGTCAACGACGCCGACGACATCAAGAAGGCCTTCGATCCGTACTACACGACGTCGGTGTCGGTGGCCACGAGCCCCCAGGTGCTCTCGGAGATCTGGGAGCGCGTCGAGGACTACCTCGTCATCGACTCCGACGACGTCGACGCGTTCGCAGCGGTGTGGTTCGTGCCGGTGAAGCCTGCCGACGCCCACGAGAAGATCTCCGAGACCTTCAAGGGCGCCGAACTCCGCTTCGCCGGACTCGACGGCGGCGACCAAGAGGAGTTCCGCCGCGCCCTGCTCCAGTTCCTGCGGATCTACGCCTTCCTCGCCCAGGTGCTTCCCTACGGCGACACGGACGCCGAGAAGAACTTCGAGTACTGCAAGATCCTCGCCCGCAAGCTCGCCGCAGAGGGACCCGGCTCCTACGACCCTTCCGACCGGCTCGACCTGACCCACGTCAACATCACCCGCGGCGGCGCCGGCGCCATCGAGCTCGACCCGGGCCAGAGCGAGGAGGTGTCGTTCTCCGACGGAACGGGCAGCCTCACACCGGACGAGAAGCTGCTGCTGTCCGAGGTCGTCGCCGAGGTCAACGAGCGGTTCGGCAAGGACCTGACCGACGTGCACAAGGTCATGGGCGCCACCATCGCCGAGGTCGTGTCCGAGGACCCGTCGATCCAGGAACAGGCGGCCGCCGACCAGTCCGACGAGGCCTTCGCCCTCGGTGCGTTCGACTCCGTCTACATGGACGCGATCCTCGAGGTGTTCGAGCAGAACACCGACTTCGGCAAGGAGCTGCTCAACAACACCGAGCTACGCGACGTCATGCGCCGGTGGATCCTGCCGCTCGCGCGACGCAAGGCGGCCGAGAAGCACCTGCGCCCCCAACTACCGATCGACGACTAGCTCCAACGCGTGGGCCGGACGCTCGGCCGGTGGGCATCGTCTACGCCGGCCTGGTGCGGATGGCTGTCGGAGGGTCAGCGCACACTCGACCAGATGAACGAGCCGACGATCTGGCCGAGCGACCTGGCGCACTGCCTGCGTGGAAGGACGTGGTGACGGTGGACGGGGTACGCACGATCGTGACGGAGAACAGCATCTGGAAGTTCGACATCGAGCTGTGCCGCTACGTGCGCTTCCCCCGGTACGAAGCTCCCGATCCTGGTTCGCTCATCCCGTACACGGCGCAGTGGGAGCCGTACACGGCTCTTGAGCGGCACGCTGATCGAGTCGTTGTTCACCGCCCGGTCCCGTGGGGCAAGGGGGCGCGACGGATGACCGGCATGATCGAGTGGGACGACCTCGAGGACTCCGATCTCGCCGAGCACTCCCGGCAGCGCTGACGCTCCGGTACACGCTCCCACGGCACGTCCCGGCGGAAGAACAGGCCGTGCGTCGAGCGGCCGCACAGCGTCGGTCCTGGCCGGCCGTAGTCGTCGTCGACCATCCGATGCCCCACGCTCGCCGGGTCGCCGCTGCGGCCAGTGCTCCAACACACCACTCGCAGATCATCCCCATCTCCGCTGACAGCTCGCAGGGGAGGCCGCGCCGCTGAACCGTGCTACACCTGGGTGGAGCAGCCTGCTACGAGTTTTCGTAGCACCGTGACCTCCGGCCCTCACGAGGAGCGTCGGAGGCGCAGCGTCTCTGGGCTGTCTGTCGTTGAGTTCGCTTGGGAACCGGTGGATTGCATCCCCCCTGCCCCGGCGCGACCCAGTCCCCTACGGTTCGACGTACCGGTCGAAGCTGACGGCTCGGGTCCCGTCGCTGCAGTCGTAGAACTCGTACGCGGAGCCTTCGACGTCGGTGACCGTGCACGACAGGCCTTCGGCACTGAACGTCGCGTCCCCCTGGTACGGGGTGTGCGCGCCCGCGATGCGGTCGACGAGCGAGCTGCCGATCCCGCTGCCGAGGCTGCCGTAGAGCGCTTCGACGCAGGTGACACCGGTGACGGTGATCCCGTCGGCGACATCGGAGGCGTAGGCGCCGAAGCCGTCGGCTTCGCCGAGCCAGACCGCCCCGCATCGGGTGTCGGGCGGTCCAGGGACCCCGACGAACCCGTCCCGGTCGAAGCGGTAGAGGGTCTGGGAGATGAACCCGCCGGCGCACGTGGGCTGGCAGGTGTTGGTGTGCTGTTCGATCTCGTAGGTGCCGTCCCCGTCGACGTCGACGGTGTACGCGTAGTAGTGGCTGGAGGCGGTGTAGTCCGGTGACGGGAGCGTCCCGTAGTCCTCGAAGCCGTCGTCGGTGACGGCAAGGACGGCGACGCCGTTGTACCGGCCCGGGTCCCAGTCGAAGAAGATGCGTCCGGCCGCGTCGACGGGGCGGGCCACGTCAGAGCCGTGGTCGCCTTGCCCGGCGGGTGCCATCGCGTACCAGGGGCAGCCACTCGTGTTCGCCCCGGAGTCCCACACGACCTCGCCGCGGTCGTCGACGGCGAACAGGATCCGGTCCGCGCAGAAGTTGCCGAGCCCGTCAGGTCCGATGGTGATCAGGTGCGTGGGGCCCCAGCGTGGATGGTCGATCGTGACCCGCCCGGACACGGTGCACGGGCCCTGGCAGTTCGCGACCGGCAGGAGCGTCTCTTCCGACAGGGTGCCGGTCATCGTGGTCGTGATGAGCCCTTCGGCGGCGTTGTCGAACAGGCCGTCGAAGGAGTTCGTGAGCACCGACCCGCCGGCGAGGGCGGCGGCGATGCGCGCTGCGGTCGGGGCGAGCTTGGCGGCGGCGTCGTCGACCTGACCGAGAACGGCGCGTGCGTCACGTCCGGTGATGCCGAGCGCGCCGAGCGCTTCGCGGGCGATGCCGCCGACGAGCTCGGGTTCTTGGATCAGCTCGAACCCGCAGCGGACCGCTTTGCCGATCGCTTCGGGCGCCGGGCCCAGGTCGTTGGGGGTGATGTCGACGCTGAACACGTCGATGCCGGAGATCTCCTGGGCGCAGCGGTAGGAGGCGAGGGAGACGGCCAGGGCCGTGCCGGTCTTGGCCGGCAGGTTCCCGAGGGCGGCCAGGATCGGGTTGGCGACGATGAGCGTCCAGGTCTGGTAGGCGCGGGTGTCGAAGGCCATCGTGAACGCGGGCCGGCGGAACCCGATCGACATCTCGTGCTCGCCGAGCAGCACCAGGTTCGATCCCGGTTCGACCCGGGCCGCCCAGGCGAGGACCTTGCGGTGCGCGTCGGAGTCCTGGTCCTGGGCCCACAGGTAGTCGTGGCCGCTGGCGACGGTGACGACCTGGGCGGTCCGCCGGTTCGACTTGAGGAACAGCTCGGTGCGGCTGGTGGCCCCGTCGTCGTTGGACTGGGAGCACACGTGCACCGACGCGGCCTCGGTGAACGTCGTGGTCGCCCACGACGGCGGGTCGTTGCGGCACGGGGGCGGGTCGGTGCGTCCGGTGACGAAGTCGGCCACGAAGTCGATGCCGCCACCGACGACGGTCACTGCCCCTTGCGCAGCGGTCGCAGCGGCGTCGGTGACCCATTGGGCGGCGTCGTACCAGACGGCCCAGCGGGTCGAGAAGCTGGTCGCGCCGGCGATGACGGTCCCGGTGTCGGGGTTCCACAGGCCCGGCTCGAGGACGTAGGTGCCGTCGTGTCGTTGGTGCAGGATCCCGGGGATGGCGGTGTCGGTCGGCGGGTCTGCGATGGCGAGGTGGATCTCGAAGGTTCCGGTGAAGGGGCCGGGGACCTCGACGTGCATACCGGGCCCGGCGGCCAGGATCCCTTCGACCGGGTCAGGTTCGGGGGCGGCGGTGGCGGTGATGCCGTCGGGGACGTCGGCCACGTTGCCCGAGTACAGGGCACCGACCGCGTCGACGTCGACGATCTGGTCCCCGGTCGGCGCGAACGGTCCGTCGTCGTCGACGAGCGCGGCCGCGGGTTCGGCTTCGACGGTCGCTTCGTTGCGCTGCGTCTGCTCGTCGTCGTCGCCGTTGCTGCACGCGGACGCAGCCACTGCGATCGCGGCCGCGACGGCCAGGGCCCGCCCCCACCTGATTGCCATGGCGTCAAGGTAGACGCCGGCTGCGACGCCACCGGACACCGACTGGCGTCCCCGGGTGGCTTCATGCGTTCGGGACGGCCTGGCAGCCGCTGCTGAGACAGATGGAAGACTTCTCGCCGGTTCCAGCCGTCTCCGCCGCGGAAATGTTCTGGGGTGAGATCGCGGAAATGCCGCACCTCGACCTGGCTCCTGCGCCGCTTCGCCGTCGAGTTCGACGCCAGCCCCGACGGGTTCAGCCTCGACGCCGGCGACGCCGCCCGCTCCATCGGCATCGGCACGCGCGGCGGGCGCACCGGCCCGTTCCCCCGGGCCATCGACCGCTGCGTGCGCTTCGGGTGCGCCCAGCACGCCGAGCACGGGATCCTCGCCGTCCGCCGGCGCCTCCCACCGCTGTCGAGCGCCCAGGCCAACCGCCTGCCCCGGCACCTGCGCACCGCCCACGAGGACTGGCAACGGGACCGCCGCCGGCGCGGTCCTCGACCGGTCGACGACGCCCACGCCACCCGGTTGGCCCGGAGCCTGCTCGACGTGGGGGCCAGCGCGGCCGAGGTGGAGGACCAGCTCCGCCGGTGGGGCTTCGACGACACCGGCGCCCGCCGGGCCCTCAAGGCAGCGGTGGCGGTCCCCCAGCGCGAAGCCGGATGACGGCTACCGCGCGTCCGGGTCGAAGCGGTAGCCGACGCCGTGCACGGTGGCGATCCAGCCCCCGCCCAGCTTCCGGCGCAGCCGGTGCACGTGCTCGTTCACCGTGCGGCCCTGCTGCCACTCGGTGGAGGAGTTCCACACGGCCTCGAGGAGCATGTCGCGGCTGAACGTCTGCCCGGGGTGGCGGACCAGGTGCTCGAGCAGGTCGAACTCCTTGGCGGTGAGCGCCACGCTCTCCCCGTCGAGGCGCACGACGCGCCGGGCCGGGTCGACGACCAGGGCGCCGTGGCGCACCTCGTCGCGACCGTGGGAGGAGCGGGCCAGGCGCACGGCGACGCGCGCGGTCAGCTCGGCGGGATCGATCGGGGAGGCGGCCACGTCGTCGGCGCCGGCGTCGAACACCTGGAACCGGTCGGGACGGGGGCCCGACACGACGACGATGGGGCAGTCGGTCTCACCCCGCACCGCGACGACCGGGTCGACGGCGTGCGGCTCGCCCTCGTCGACGACCACCACGACGAGATCGGCCCCCCGCACCGCCTCGGTTCGACCGCGCTCGGCGGTGTCCACCCGGCCCACGTGGCGGCAGCGGTCGAGCACGGCACGCACCTCCGGCACCGCGTCGCCGCGGCCGAGCACCAGGATCTGAGGTCGTTCGCCCGCCCACGTGGTCGTGGGCATGGCCTGGACCGTACCGGTGGATCCGGGACGTCCCTCCCCCTGCTCAGCGGGGCTTGCTCCACCCCTTCAGCAGCGCCAGCAGGGTGCGCACGCCGTACCCGGTGCCGCCCTTGATGTCGAGGGCGGTCTCCCTGTCGCTGAACGACGGCCCGGCGATGTCGAGGTGTGCCCAGGGGATGCCCTCGCCCACGAACTCCTTCAGGAACAGCGCGGCGATCGATGCGCCGCCGTAGCGGGTGCCGCTGATGTTCTTCATGTCGGCGATGTCGGAGTCCAGCTTCGAACGCCAGTCGTCGGGCAGCGGCAGCCGCCAGGACCGCTCCCCCGCGGCCTCACCGGCGGCCATGACCTGCTCGACCCACGCGTCGTGGCTGCCCATGACCCCGGCGTGGTCGTCGCCGAGGGCGACCATGCACGCACCCGTGAGCGTGGCCAGGTCGACGATGGCGTCGGGCGCCGCCTCCGACGCCCGGGAGAGGGCGTCGGCCAGGACGAGCCGGCCCTCGGCATCGGTGTTGTGGACCTCCACGGTCTTGCCGTTGCTGATGCGCAGCACGTCGCCGAGGCGCATCGCGTCGCCGCCGGTCATGTTGTCGGTGAGCGGCACGTAGCCCCGCACCTCCACCCGGGGGCGCAGCGCCGACAGCGCGCAGAACGCTCCGACCACCGCGGCGCCACCGCCCATGTCGCCCTTCATCGTGAGCATCCCGTCGCTCGGCTTGATGCTGAGGCCACCGGAGTCGAACGTGATGCCCTTGCCGACGAGCGCCACCGCGCCCCGCGGCTTGCCCTCCGGCACCCAGCGCAGCTCCAGGAAGCGGGGGTCGATCTCGGAGCCCCGGTTCACGCCGAGCAGGCCGCCCATGCCGGCCGCCTCGATCTCGGGCTTCTCGAGCACGGTGACCTCGAAGCCGTAGCTCTCCCCCAGCGACACCGCCTCGCGAGCGAAGGCGGGCGGCGTGAGCGTGCCGCCCGGTTCGTTCACCAGGTCCCGGGCCACGCCCACCGCGTCGGCGATGGCCGAGCCGAGGTCGAGGGCGTCCTGCACGCGCTTGCCGCCCTTGCCCACGACGTGGACCTCCTCGAGCAGCGACGGCTTCGGGTCGCTCTTGAGGACCGTGTAGGTGTACTGCCCGAGGCCGATGCCCTCGGCCAGCGCCTGGGCCGCGAGCACCGGGCTGAGCTCGCCCACGTGGTCGAGCAGGTCGGTGCGCACCACGCGGTGCGTCCGGGCGGCGCGGGCGACAGCGCCGGCGGCGCGGCGCAGGTCGTCGACGGTGCGGTCGGCGTCGGCGCCGACGCCGACGAGGATCGTCGGGCGGCCGTCGGCATCGGGGACCACCTGGGTCTGGCCCACCTCGGCCGTGAACCCCTGGGCGTCGAGGAACCCCTGGAGCGGGTGGTCGACGAGGGCCTCGGTGCTCACGCCGGTGGCGGGCACGGCGCCCTCGGGCGCCTCCTTGGTGAGGGTGGTCACGACGGTCATGGACGGTCTCCGATCGACTTGGACAGCAAGGTGTCGTCGGCCTCGACCCAGCGGGCCGCGGTCCACAGCAGCGAGGACAGACGGTTCAGGTACGGGATGGCGTGGGAGCCCTCCGACGCAGCGGGCAGCGACCGTCGCTCGGCCCGGCGCACCACGGTGCGGGCGACGTCCAGGCGGGCGGACAGCTCGTTCTGGCCGGGGACGACGAACTCGGTCGGGAACTCGAAGCGGCCGGCGAGGTCGTCGGTGCGCGCCGAGAGCTGCTCCACCATGGCCTCGGTCACCCGCGTCTGGCCGTCGACGAGCTTCGTGCGGTTCTCGGGCTGGGTCGCCAGCTCTGCCATCAGCACGTAGAGGTCGCGCTCGACCTCTACCAGCACGGTGTCGAGCTCGCCGCCCCGGTCCGTGGCGGCCCGGGCGAGGCCGATGGCGGCCTGGGCCTCGTCGACGGTGCCGTAGGCCTCGGGGAGCAAGTGGTCCTTCGGCACGCGACCACCGAAGAGGAGCCCGGTGGACCCGTCGTCACCCTTTCCCGTGTACACCCTGCTCATCGCGCCGGACCCTAGTTTCACTTGGGGGTGCAGAAGGGGTCCCTCGGTACGCTGGCGCCTCCATGCCCTCCCCCTTCCTCGACCTGATCGCCGAGCGCGTCGTCGTCTACGACGGCGCCTTCGGCACCTACGTGCAGGGTCTCGACCTCACCGCCGACGACTTCGGGGGTGAGGACCTCGAGGGCTGCAACGAGATCCTGGCCGTCACCCGTCCCGACGTCATCGCCGGCCTGCACGAGAGCTACTTCGCGGTGGGCTGCGACGTCACCGAGACCGCCACGTTCGGCGCGTTCGCCACGCCGCTCGCCGAGTACGGCCTCGCCGACCGCACCCACGAGCTCAACGTCGCCGCCGCCCGGCTCGCCCGGGACGTGGCCTCGGACTTCGCCACCGACGGCAGCCCCCGCTTCGTGGCCGGCTCCATCGGTCCCGGCACCAAGATGCCCACCCTCGGCCACATCACCTACGCCGAGCTGCGCGACCAGTACGAGGTCCAGGCCCGAGGCCTGCTCGAGGGCGGGGTCGACCTGTTCCTCATCGAGACCCAGTACGACCTGCTCGGCCTGAAGGCCGCGGTCAACGGGTGCAAGCGGGCCATGGCCGCCGTCGGCACGCAGGTGCCGATCCAGGCCCAGGTCACCATCGAGATGACCGGCACGATGCTGCCCGGCACCGAGATCGGCGCCGCGCTCGCCGCCATCGATCCCCTCGGCGTCGACGTCATCGGGCTCAACTGCGCCACCGGCCCGGGCGAGATGAGCGAGCACCTGCGCTACCTGTCCCAGCACTCGCGCATGCCGATCTCGGCCCTGCCCAACGCCGGCCTGCCCTCGGTGGTGGACGGCGCCATGCACTACGACCTCACACCGGAGGGCCTGCTCGAGGCCCAGTCCCGCTTCATCACCGACTTCGGCGTGCAGGTGGTCGGCGGCTGCTGCGGCACCGGGGCCGAGCACATCCGCCTGCTGGCCGAGCACTGCAAGGACCTCACGCCGGCGGCCCGCACCCCCGAGCACCTGCCCGGTGCCACGTCGGTGTACTCCTTCACCCCGTTCGAGCAGGACCTGTCCGTGCTCATCATCGGCGAGCGCACCAACGCCAACGGCTCCAAGGCGTTCCGCGAGGCGATGATCGAAGGCGACTGGGACACCACGGTCAAGATGGCCAAGGACCAGGTCGCCGGCGGCGCCCACGTCATCGACGTCTGCGTCGACTACGTCGGCCGCGACGGCAACGCCGACATGCACGAGGTGGCCAGCCGGTTCTCCACGCAGTCCACCGTGCCGCTGATGATCGACTCCACCGAGCCCGACGTGGTGGAGACGGCCCTGCAGCACCTGGGCGGCCGGGCCATCCTCAACTCGGTCAACCTCGAGGACGGCGACGCGCCCGGCACCCGGCTCGACCGCTTCCTCAGCCTGGCCAAGGAGTACGGCGCCGCGGTCGTGTGCACCTGCATCGACACCGAGGGCCAGGCCCGCGACGCCGAGTGGAAGCTGCGTGCAGCCAGGGCGATCCACGACATCGCCGTCGAGCGCTACGGCCTCGAGCCCTCCGACCTCATCTTCGACCCGCTGGCCCTCACCCTCGGCACCGGCCTCGAGGAGTCACGCCGCGACGGCATCGAGACCCTCGACGGCATCCGCCTCATCAAGGAGCACCTGCCCGGCGTGCACACCACGCTCGGGCTGTCCAACATCTCCTTCGGCCTGAAGCCGGCCGCCCGCCACGTGCTGAACAGCGTCTACCTGCACGAGTGCCAGGTGGCCGGGCTCGACTCGGCCATCGTCCACGCCGGGCGCATCCTGCCGCTGTCGCGCATCCCCGACGAGCAGCGCGACGCCTGCATGGACCTGGTCTACGACCGCCGCGGCACCGAGGGCGCGCTGTCCGGCGGCGACCCCGACTACGACCCGCTCACCAAGGTCCTGGAGCTGTTCGAAGACGTCGAGTCCGTCGAGCACGTCAAGGAGGACCGCAGCGACTGGCCGGTCGAGGAGCGCCTCAAGCAGCGCATCATCGACGGCGAGCGCAACGGCCTGGTCGAGGAGCTCGAGGAGGCCCGCACCGCCGGCATCGCCCCGCTCGACATCATCAACGACCACCTGCTCGCCGGCATGAAGGTGGTCGGCGAGCTGTTCGGATCGGGCGAGATGCAGCTGCCCTTCGTGCTGCAGTCGGCCGAGACGATGAAGGCCGCGGTCGCCCACCTCGAGCAGTACATGGAGAAGTCCGAGGAGGACACCTCCAAGGGCCGGATCGTGCTGGCCACGGTGAAGGGCGACGTCCACGACATCGGCAAGAACCTGGTCGACATCATCCTCACCAACAACGGCTACGAGGTGCACAACCTCGGCATCAAGGTGCCGGTGAGCGACATGATCGCCAAGGCCCAGGAGATCGGCGCCCACGCGATCGGGATGTCGGGCCTGCTCGTGAAGTCGACGCTGATCATGCGCGACAACCTCGAGGAGCTGAACCAGCGCGAGCTGTCCGACCTCCCCGTCATCCTCGGCGGCGCCGCGCTCACCCGCAGCTACGTCGAGCGGGACCTGCGCGAGGTCTACGACGGCCGCCTCTTCTACGGCCGCGACGCGTTCGAGGGCCTGCGCACCATGGACCGCCTCCGGGCCGTGCGCGCCGGCGAGGAGGCCGACGACCCCGACTGGGGCACCGTCCCGTCCGAGTCCACCGTGCGGGCCCGGGCCGGCATCGCCGAGCGCGATCCCTCCGCCGACGCGGACCTGGAGCTGCCGGACCGCTCCCCCGAGGTCACCGACGTCGACGTGCCCACGCCTCCCTTCTGGGGCAGCCAGGTCGTCAAGGGCATCGCCATCGACGACATCGCCGGCTACATCAACGAGACCGCCCTGTTCCGCAACCAGTGGCAGTTCCGGCCCGAGACCAAGGCCGACGGCACCAAGGAGACCGACGCCGAGTTCAAGGACCGGATCCGGCCCCAGCTGCGCAGCCAGCTCGCCGAAGCCAAGGCCGCCGGGCTCCTGCAGCCCGCCGTGGTCTACGGGTACTTCCCGGCCAACAAGGACGGCGACGACCTCGTCATCTGGACCGACGAGACCGCCACCGAGGAGCGGGTGCGCTTCCCGTTCCCCCGCCAGCGCGAAGCGCCGTTCCTCTGCGTGGCCGACTTCTTCCGCCCGGTCGGCGCCAGCCCCGCCGAGACCGTCGTCGACGTCGCCGCCTTCCACGTCGTGACCATGGGCCACGCCGTCTCCGAGCGCACGGCCGAGCTGTTCGCGGCCGACAAGTACCAGGAGTACATGCTCGTCCACGGCATCGGCGTCGAGATGGCCGAGGCGCTGGCCGAGCTGTGGCACCGTCGCATCCGCGAGGAGCTCGGCATCGCGGACGAGGACGGCCCCGACCTGCACGGCCTGTTCCGCCAGCAGTACCGCGGCGGCCGCTACTCATGGGGCTACCCGGCCTGCCCGGACCTCGAGGACAACGAGACCGTCGCCACGCTGCTGGGCGCCGAGCGCATCGGCATCGAGGTCAGCGAGGACACCGGCTTCCAGTTCCAGCCCGAGCAGTCCACCTCAGCACTCATCTGCCACCACCCCCGGGCCAAGTACTTCGTCGCCCGGTAGCGCTCCTGGGCCTTCGCCGCTCCCCGGGCGGGACCCTTGAAGGGAACTGGCAGCGACCACGGAACGCCCGGAGGATCGGTCCGACCCGGGATCGGCGCCTGGACCTACGCTGCCCGCGTGAACCGCATCGCGGCGCTCGATCCCCCGCCGTGGGTGCAGCACGCGGTCATGGTCGGCGCATACGTGGCGCTCGCCGCCTGGGGTGAGGCGGTCAGCGGCGCCGCTTCGGTCACGCTGTGGTACCCGGCGCCAGGCCTGGCGGTGGCCGCCGTGCTCCTGGGCGGGGCACGGTTCGTCGTGCCGACCATCGTCGCCGAGCTGATCGTCAGCATCGCGATCTTCGACGTCGCCGCCGACTTCGGCGTCGGGCTCACCGTGCTCAACGCCGTCCTGGTCGGCGGCTCCTACGCCCTCGTCGGCCTGGCGCTGCGACGGGCCCGGCTCGACCCGACGATCCCCGATGTCCGCAGCCTCGGCATCCTCGCCGGCGGCCTGCTGGTCGGCGCCCTGCCCGGGGCGGTCTTCGGGACAGCCATCCTCCGGTGGGCCGACGTGATCGCCTCGGCGGACCAGCTCGACTCGCTGCGGACGTGGCTCCAGGGCGACGCCATCGGCATGCTCAGCGTCACTCCAGCCATCGTCCTCGGGATCACGATGCGTCGGGCGGACGTCATCGTCGCCCCCCGGCCGCCGCTCCGAAGTGGCCTCGGGCTCCTCGAGATCGTGAGCGTCGTCGCGGTCCCGGTCGCCACCGCGCTCCTCATCGACCGGGTCGACATGCTCTACCTGTCGCTGGCCCCCATCGTGCTGGTCGCCCTCCGCCGGGCCCACCCCGGTTCCGCCATCGCCGCCGCCATCATCGCCGGCCTGGTGCCGACCACCCTCGCCATCGGGGCACGCGGTGCGTTCGACCGTGGCGATGTCGTCGTGCTCCTGGCGGTGATCGCGCTCACCGGCATCGTCATGGGCGTGGTCGTGGCCGAGGGCTTCCGGTCCGAGCGCACCACGCAGCAGCTCGGCCACGCCCTCGGCAACACCGAGGACATCGTGCTGATCGCCGATGCCGAGGGCATGCCGGCTTGGTGGAACGCCGCCGCCGAGCGGTTCATCCTGCGCGACGGCGACGGACTCCCCTGCCGGGTGAGCGACACGCTCCGCGGAGGCGCAGAACGATCCCTCGAGCTGACCCGCCGGGTGCGATCCGGCCAGACCTGGCGGGGCGAGGAGGTGCTGGTCGATCGCGACGGCGTCGAGGTGCCCGTCTCGCTCGTCGTCATCCCCGAGCTGGGCGACGAGGACCACGTCGTGAACTACACCCTGTTCGCTCGCGACGCCTCCGCCGAGCGCGCCTACGAGGCCGAGCTCACCCGCCACGCCCTCTACGACCAGCTCACCGGCGTCGCCAACCGGGCGCTCCTCCATGCCCGGCTGCAGCAGGCCACCGTGCGGGTCCGCCAGGACGGCATGGCCGCCGCGCTCCTGCTGTTCGACCTCGACCGCTTCAAGCTGGTCAACGACAACCTCGGCCACGCCTTCGGCGACGAGGTGCTGCGCGCCGTGGCCGAGCGCCTCTCGTCGGTGCTCCGCAGCACCCAGACGCTCGCCCGTCTGGGCGGCGACGAGTTCGCCGTCCTGGCCGAGGACCTCCAGGACACCGGTGGTGCGGCCCGGGTGGCCGAGTCCGTGCTCGAGGCGCTCCGCGCACCGTTCCAGCTCGGCCACGGCAACACGGTGGTGACGGCCAGCGTCGGCGTCGTGGTGCTCGCAGCCGACACCGATCCCGACGAGGTGCTGCGCCGCGCCGACCTGGCCATGTACCGGGCCAAGGCTCGCGGCGGCGGCCGGTACACCATCTACGAGCAGGCGATGAGCGCGGCCGCGGCCCGCCGTCACCGCATCGAGTCCTGCCTGCGCTCGGTCATCGAGGAGCCGACGGTGCCGCTGCACTACCAGCCGGTCATCGAGATCGACTCCGGTGGCGTCCACTTCGCCGAGGCGCTCCTGCGCCTCGAGCTGGCCGACCTCGGAAAGATCCCGCCGCCCGAGGTGCTCGGCGTCGCCCACCAGATCGACCGCATGGCACAGCTCGGCCGGCTGATCATCGACACCGCGGCCCAGGCGGCCGCCGCGTGGCCGGATCCGGTCGGGGTGTCGGTGAACGTGTCACCGATCCAGCTGCGGGACGACGAGCTGCCCGACGTGCTGCGGCGGGCAGCCGACGCCGCCGGCCTTCCGGTGGACCGGCTCATCGTGGAGCTCACCGAGGACGCCTTCCTCGAGGAGCCCGAGCACGCCGCCTCGGTGCTGCGCGACTGCCGCCAGATCGGCGTGCGGGTCGCGCTCGACGACTTCGGCAGCGGCTTCTCGTCCCTGTCGATCCTGCGGACGCTGCCCATCGACATCCTCAAGCTCGACAACGCCCTGCTCAGCGACCTCGCCGAATCCCCCCAGGCCCGTGCCGTGGTCCGGGCCGTCACCGGCGTCGCCGATGCCCTCGGCCTCGACGTGGTCGCCGAGGGCATCGAGACCGAGGCCCAGCTCGAGATCTGCCGCTCCCTCGGCTGCCGCTACGGCCAGGGCTACTTCCTCGGCGTGCCGGCGCCGGCCACCGAGATGGCCGCCCACCGCCCCGTCGGCTGACCCCCCGGGGGAAACTGGCAGCGGCTACGGAACGGGGCGCCGATCGATCGGACGGTCTCGGAGATCTGGCAGCGGTGGCGGAACACGGGTGACGTCGACGCCGAGCTCCACCAAGCGCCGACGGATCGCCATCAGGACCTGCTCGGGGTAGAAGATCACCTCGTCCTCGTCGAAGCGATCCACCGTCCAACCGAGCTGGCGCAGGCGTCGGTCCCGGCGAGCATCTCGGGCCGCGACCTCGGGGAGCTCGTGGTGCGGGCCGTCGATCTCGATGGCCAGCTTCACGGCCGGGTAGGCGAAGTCGATGCGGTAGTACCGGCCGTTCGGAAGCGGTACGACCAGCTGGCACACGGGTAGCGGCAGCCACGCATCGATCAAGAGGTCGAGGACGGTCTGCTCCAGGGTGGTGTCCGGGATCCCCTCGACCCCGTAGTACCGCTCGAGCTGGCGTCGGAGCGGGCCGCACCCGTCACGGCCCCGGTTGCTGTGCAGCCGGAGCACGGCGGCGAGCTGCTTCCAGGACAGGCCGTGGTCCCGTCGCAGCTCGCGCAGGACGGTCGTGTACGCCGTCTCGCCGAGGACCGCGCCGATGTCCACCGCGAGGCGTCGGGGCGGGGTGCACGGGATGCCTTCGATGAGCACGGGCGGCACGTAGGCGATGTCTCGGCTCTGGTGCACGATCACGCCTTCGCGGCGGAAGGTGCGCTTCGACGGAATCGTGATCTCCGGGCGCGACGCCTCGTAGGTCGGGACGCCCAGCAGGCGGGCCACGGCGCGATGCGACGCCTGGGCGGGCGGCTTCGCCAGCTTGATCGCGGCAAGCGTCTGCTGGTGCCAGGTCTCGGGCGCATCGCGCAGCCGGTAGAGCCCTCGACCGATGCGGTCGAGGTGCCCGTGGCGCTCCATGCGGTGCAGCTGGGCTCGGTGCACGCCGACCTCGGCTGCACCATCGGGATCGATGAGGTGGTGTTGGGCATCCAGCACCGGAACGATGAGGTCCTCGGGACGTACGGGCACGACTGCTCCCCTTCGCTTGCACTGGGGGAAGTCGTCGGTGCCGCAGCACCCGTCGGGGCAGCGTAGGTCCGGGGGTCCGACAGCGTTCCGTGGTCGCTGCCAGAAGCGTTCCGTGGTCGCTGCCAGTTTCCTCTGGCGTCAGGTAGCTGGCAGCTCTTGGACCTGGGTGGCGCAGGGCGCGAAGAGGTCGCCGAGCTCGGCGACGCGGGTGAGCACGTCGGGGGCGGTGAAGGAGAGCGGCTCGCCGTCGGCGCAGTCGCTGACCTCGTCCCAGGTCACGGGCGTGGACACCGTCGGGCTCGCCTTGGCCCGGAGCGAGTACACGGCCACGGTCGTCTTGTGGCGGCTGTTCTGGCTCCAGTCGATGAAGACCTTGCCCGGGCGCTGGGCCTTCGCCATCACCGAGGTGACGTCGTCGGGGCGGTGCTTCTCGAGCACCCGGGCGACGGCGTGGGCGAACTCGCTCGTGTGGTCGTGGGTGTGGGGCGCGTTCAGCGGCACGTACAGCTGCATGCCCTTGGAGCCCGACGTCTTGGCCACGCACTCGAGGCCGATGCCGGCGAGCACGTCGCGCAGCTCCAGGCCGACCCGGGCGCACTCGATGATCGTCGCCGGCTCACCCGGGTCGAGGTCGAACACGCACAGCTGGGGCGACTCGATGTCGGCGCCGAGCGCCATCGGCGCGTGGATCTCGAGGGCCGCCATGTTCCCTGCCCAGGCCAGTGCCGGGACCGAGTCCAGGTTGCAGTAGCCGATCGCCCCGCCCCGGTCGCCGGGCCCGTCGATCGTGCTGACGAACTCGGGTCGGTGGGACGCGCAGCGCTTCTCGAAGAACGAGCCGCCCTCGACCCCGTCGGGGAACCGCTTCAGCGTGATCCCCCGGCCGGCGATGTGGGGCAGCATCGCCGGCGCGATGCGGGCGTAGTAGTCGATGACCTCGGCCTTGGTGAACCCGGTCTCCGGGTACAGCACCTTGTCGAGGTTGGTGAGCTTCAGGCGCCGGCCGTCCAGCTCGACGAGCCGCTCGGTCACGCGGTCTGCGCAGCGTCCTGGTCGGCGGGCCCGTCCTCGCCGGCGATCTCGTCACCGGACACGGTCCCCGGAGCCGCCGCCGTGGGGTGCCGACCACGGGCTTCCTTGGCCGCGGCGACGGACGCCTCGAGGGCGGCCATGAGGTCGACGACCTTGTCCTCCTGCGGCTCGGGCGTGGTGACCACGTCCTCCTCGCCGGCGGCCTTGCGATCGATGACCTCGAGCACCTTGGTCCGGTAGGTGTCGGTGTACTTGGCCGGTTCGAAGGTCTCGCTGAGCGAGGCGATGAGCTGCTCGGCCATCACCAGCTCCTTGTCGGAGACCTCCACGTCGTCGAGCTGGGCGAGCTCGGGGATCTGGGCCGGGTCGTTGATCTCATCGGCGTAGACCATCGTCGACATCACGAGCTTGCCGTCCTGGGGCCGCACCGCGCACAGGTACTGCTTCGTGCGCATCACCACCCGGGCGATGCCGACCTTGCCCGACTGCTCCATGGCCCGGGCCAGCAGCGCGTAGGGCTTGGCCGTGGCCTTGTCCGGCGCGAGCAGGTAGGCGGAGTCGTAGAAGACCGGATCGATGTCGGCCAGGTCGACGAACTCCTCGATGTCGATCGTGCGGCTCGCCTTGGGGTCGAGCTGGGCCAGCTCGTCGTCGGAGACGGTGACGTAGTCGCCGCTCGGCAGCTCGTAGCCCTTGACGATGTCGTCGTTGGTGACCTCGTCACCCGAGTCGGCGGAGACCTTCTTGTACTTGATGCGCGCGCCGGTGTTGCGGTCGATCTGGTTGAAGCGGACCGACTTGCGGCTGACGGCGGCGTAGAGCTTCACGGGGATGTTGACCAGCCCGAAGCTGATCGACCCGCTCCACATGGCACGAGGCATGGGTTCAGTACACCCCACGAGCAGGGTTTTCGCTACTACGCGAGCACGGCCCTTGCGACGAGGTCGGTGCCGAAGGCGGTGAGGATGGCCAGGTAGAGCAGGCCGGTGGCGGCCATGACCGCCGAGTAGTAGCGCTCCTTCAGGGCTGCCCGGGTGACCGCGACGAGGGCGATGGTGCCGATGGCGCAGGCGATCCAGAACCAGCCGAGCATGCCGCCGTAGCCGTCGTCGATGGAGCCGTTCAGCACCGACACCATCCCGGTGGGCAGGAGCATGGCCACGACCTCGACCGGCCAGGTGATGGCCGTCCAGCGCACGAGCTCGAGCAGCGGACCGCGAGCCAGCCCGGGCTGCACCAGGTACCAGTGGCCGAGGAGCATGGCGTCGGTGACCGCGCCGAGGAACGCAGCGCCGGCGAGCACCCGCACGAGCGACACGACGTAGGAGGCATCGCCCTGGGTGGCGGCCGCCGCCCCGAAGAGCAGGCCGATCACGCCGATCGCCGGGGCGATCAGGTCGAGCACCGGCGGGAACTCGGGGACGTCGTCGCGCGGGCCGTCGATGTCCCGGTCGATGCCGGTCATGGCCGTGATGCGGGCCGACTTCACGGCGACCCGCTCCCGCTCCCCCGCCACGCCGGCCTTGCGGCGCACCACGCTCACCGCCAGGGCGACCGAGGTGGCGACCACGACGCCGATGCCGGCCAGCTCGCGCCCGAGGTCGTCGCCGTAGCGGAACCCGGCGACCACCCCGATGGCAGCGATGATCCCGTAGGTGGCCCGCATCAGCCAGCCGTAGCCGATGCCGACCTCGCGCCGGCGGGTGGTGACCCACAGGAACAGCAGGCCACCGGTGGCCCACTGGAGGCAGAACGTGGCGGCGTCGAGCTCGATCATGCGGTTCTCAGGCGTCGACGACGACGAGGCCGTGGTCGGCCCGGTTGCACGCCACGGGACCGTCGTCGGTCGCCACGACGATGTCCTCGAGGCGGATGCCCCACCGACCGGGCGGGTACACGCCCGGCTCGACGGAGAACGCGTGGCCGGCGACGAGCGGGGTGGTGTTCCCCTCGACGATGTAGGGGTCCTCGTGCTCCTCGATGCCGATGCCGTGGCCGGTGCGGTGGATGAACCACTCGCCCCAGCCGGCGTCGACGAGGCGCTGGCGGGCGATGCGGTCGACCGACTCGCAGGTCACCCCGACCACGGCCCCGTGCACGGCCGCCTGCTGTGCGGCCTCGAGCGCGGCGTAGGCCTCGAGCAGGTCGTCGGGGGCGCTGCCGACGGCGACCACGCGGGTCATGTCCGAGCAGTAGCCGACACCGCCGGGGCCGTGCATGGTGCCGCCGAAGTCGCACAGGACGGCCTGGCCGTCCTCGATCACGGTGCTGCCTGGCTCGTGGTGCGGCGAGGACGCGTTCGGGCCGGCGGCGACGATGGCGAAGTTGACCTTGTGGTGCCCCTCGTCGACGAGGCGGCGACCGATGTCGGCGGAGACCTCGGCCTCGGTGCGACCCCGAAGCGGGATCTGGCCGGACTGGAGCTGGGCAGCGACCCGGTCGGCGGCGGCGCCGGCGGCCAGCAGGGCCTCGACCTCGGCGGCGTCCTTGACGGCCCGGATCGGGCCGACGACGTCGTTGCCCCGGACCCAGCGCTCGACCCCGACGGCGGGCAGGAGGTCGACGAGGAAGCGGGACCACATCCGGTCCCCCACGGCCACCGTGGGCGCGCCGCCGACGAGCTCGGCCGTGCGGGCGATGGGGTCGTCGGTCTCGTCCCAGGCCTCGAGGCGGAACACGTCGGGTCGGTCGACGACGCGGGGCGCCTCGAGCCGGGGTACGAGCAGCGTGGCGTCACCGTCGACGGGCAGCACGAGCATCGTGAGGCGCTCCAGCGGCATCGCCTCGTAGCCGGTGAGGTAGGGCAGCTCGGGGCCGACGGACAGCAGCAGGACCTGCACGTCGAGGTCCTGCATCCGGGCCCGGACCCGGTCCACGCGGTCGGCGAACATGGCCCCGAGGGTAGAGCCCGGCCGGTCCGGGCCGACCATCGCCGACGGCGTGCCAGGGGCCACCCCGGAACGCCCAGCCACTACCCTCCTCAGCCGCATGCCGGCCCTCGAGACCCTCCGACCGACGTTGCAGTCCACGCTGGACGCGTCGCTGAAGACCCACGCGGTGCCCGGCGCCGTCGTCGGCGTGCTGCGAGGCGACGAGCTCGTCCTCGTCGCCGGTGGCGTGGCCAACGTGGGCACCGGCGTGGAGACCACGACCGACACGCTCTTCCAGCTCGGATCGATCTCGAAGGTGTACACCGCCACCCTCGTGCTCCAGCTCGTGCACGCCGGCCTGGTGGAGCTCGACGAACCTGTGCGCGGCGCCCTGCAGGAGTTCCGGGTCAAGGACGACACCGCCACCCTCACCATCACGCCGCGCCAGCTGCTCGCCCACACCAGCGGCATCCAGGGCGACCACTTCCTCGACTGCGGCCGCAACCCCGATGCGCTGTGGCGCTACGTGTCGACCCTGGAGGACGTCGGCCAGCTCCACGACCCCGACGACATGTTCTCCTACTGCAACGCCGGCTACGGGGTGCTCGGCCGCCTGGTCGAGGAGGCCACCGGCGACCACTACGCCCGGGCCCTGCAGCGCCGCCTGCTCCGGCCCCTGGCGCTCGGTCACACCGTCACCCAGGCCGAGCAGGCCATCGTCCACCGGGTCGCGGCCGGCCACCACCACGACGACCAGGGCACGCCGTCGGTCGCCCCGTGGGTGCTGTCCCGCTTCAACGCCCCGATCGGCGGGATCATCGCCAGCGCCGGGGACGTGCTGACCTTCGCCGCCATGCACCTGCGCGGCGGTCGCTCGGTCGAGGACCGCCAGGTGGTCCCGGCCAAGGCCATCGCCGAGATGCGCAACGGCGAGGTCGAGGTCCCGGGCACCGACGACGAGTGGGGCCTGGGCTGGTGGCTCACGAAGTGGGACGACCAACCGGTCCTCGCCCACGACGGCGACACCGCCGGCCAGCGCACCTTCCTGCGGGTGCTGCCCGAGCTGGATGCCGCGGTCGTGGTGCTCACGAACTCCACGCGGGGCACCGCGGTCGCCGAGGACGTGTTCGCCCACGTCGGCAAGAAGGCCCTCGGATGCGTGCCACCGGAGATCCCCGACACGCTGCCCCCGGGTGAGGGCCCCGACGCCGACCGCTACACCGGCATCTACGAGCGCATGCACCAGCGCCTCGCCATCGCCGGCGGCCGGGACGAGGGCACCCTGCGGATGACCATCATCCCCGATGAGCTGTTCCTGAAGGCGGGCATGCGCGAGCGCACGCTCACGCTGCACCCGGTCGACGACCAGCGCTTCGTCACCCTCGATCCCGAGACCCTGGTCCACCACCTCGTGGTGATGGTGGAGTCCGACGAGGACGACGACCCCGACGGCGTGTCCTACGTGCACTTCCAGCGCCGGGCCCACGCCCGGATCTCCTAGCCGGCTACAGCACCAGCAGCAGCTGCACGCTGAACGCCACGAGGATGGCCAGCCCGCACAGCAGGGCGGCGATGATCAGGCGTCGGGTGCTCACCGCCCCGAAGATACCGGGAGGCGACGGGACCCCGGCAGCGAGCGGTCGTACCATCCGGGCGTGCCCCGCCTGCGCCTCGCCACCTCCCTGCTGGCCATGGCGCTGGCAGCCGCGGCGTGCGGTGGATCCGGTGACGGGGACGTCGCCGCCGCCCCGGCGGCCGAGACCACGACGACCGCGGGCACCTCGTCCTCCACGGAGGCAGGGGCACCCGCGGGGCCCGCGGTGCCCGAGCAGCTCGACTTCGTGGCCCCCGACGTCCGGGGCGGCCAGGTGGTCGGCGCCGACTTCGCCGGCCAGGACCTCGTCATCTGGTTCTGGGCGCCGTGGTGAACGTCGTGCATCCGTGAAGCCCCTGCGGTCGCAGCGGTGCACCAGGAGCGCGGCGACGAGATCGCCTTCCTCGGCATGGCCGGGCTCGACGACCTCGGGCCGGTCGCCGGCTTCGTCGACCGCTACGGCCTCGATGCGTTCCCCCACGCCTACGACGAGGACGGATCGATCTGGGCCCGGTTCGGCACCATCGGGCGCTCGGTGTTCGTGTTCGTCGACGACGACGGCACCATCGAATCCACCGGTTACGGCGAGTACGGCGATGCTGACAAGCTCGATGCCAAGATCACCGAGCTGCTGAGCAACTGACGGTGCACCCAATAGGTTGGGGGGCCGTGCTCGCCGCCCCCCTGCACCTTCTGGCGCTGGTCCTCGTCGTGAGCGGGATCCAGAAGCTGGTCGCACCCGGCGCTGCTGCCGAGGCGATGGCCCACGCCCGCCTGCCCCTGCCCTGGCGCGGTCGCCCGGCCACCGGCATCGCCCTCGGCGCCATCGAGGCGGCCACCGGCCTCGCCGCCCTGGCCGTCCCCCATCGCCTCGCCGCCGCCTGGCTCGGCGTGTTCTACCTCGCCCTGGCCGGCTTCGTCCTGCTGCTGCGCGCCCGGGATGCCGACGCCGGCTGCGGCTGCTTCGGAGCCTCCTCCACCCCGCCCGGCACGGCCCACCTGGCGCTGAACGGCGTCGCCGCAACGACCGCGTTCGCCATCGCCGCCGCGGGCGTGCCCGACATCGTCGACGTCATCGACGACGGGCTGGTCACGGCCGTCGCCTACGTCCTGCTCCTCGCCATCGGGGCTGCGGTCCTGCTCGTCGCCCCGGCGCTCACCTCCGAGATCAGCCGGCTCCTGCGGAGCGAGCACCCCAGTCCCCCCGTCCGCACCTTCGGGAGCGTCTCGTGAGCCTCACCACCACCCTCACCGAGCGGGCCGCCGCCTTCGTCGATCGCCGAACGAGCCGGCGCGGCTTCATCTCCAAGACCGCGGTGGTGGGCAGCGCCCTCACCGTCGCCGGACCCACCTACGTGATGCGCCCCGGCACCGCCTACGCCGCGGTGTGCTCCTGCCTCGGGCGCAGCTGCGACTGCTCGTCGTTGTGCTGCGACGGCTACACCGAGTTCTGCTGCGCCCTCACCGGCGAGAACGCCTGCCCGCCGAACACGCTGCTCGCCGGCTGGTGGAAGGTCGACAACTCCAGCTACTGCAACGGCGCGGCCCGCTACTACATGGACTGCAACAAGGAGTCGCCCGCCTGCCGGTGCGGCTCGGCCGGCGTCTGCCGGGGCTCGGACACCACGTGCCAGTGCCGCAGCTGCGGCAACCGCAAGGACGGCTGCACCGTCTTCCGCTACGGCAACTGCAACAACCAGGTCGCCTGCGTCGGCCCGATCATGTGCCGCGTGGTCACCTGCACCAAGCCGTGGGAGCTGGAGCCCACCTGCACCACGGTGGCCCGCACCGACAACAACACCCGCTGGCACCACCGGGCCTGCCTCGAGCCCGTGCGCGAGCCCACCGAGGGCGAGCTCGCCTTCGTCCGGGCGCTCTACCCCGACTTCCTCGGCCGAGAGGGCGAGGAGGCGGGTGTCGAGGGCTTCGCCGAGGAGCTGGCCAAGGGCCACGGCCGCGACGTCGTGGCCTGGTCGTTCGCCTTCTCCGACGAGTACACGACCACCGTCGTGGAGGGCCTGTACCGGTCGGCCTTCGACCGAGCGCCCGACGCCGACGGTCGCGCCTTCTGGTCCGAGAAGCTCCGGTCGGGCACGACGCCGGCCCAGCTGGCCGTGGTCTTCTACGCCAGCGACGAGTTCTTCGCCGCGTCGCGCTCGAACCGCACCACCTACGTCGAGCGGCTGTACGAGAAGATCCTGGGGCGCACCCCGACCGAGGCCGAGCGGTCCCGGCACGTCCAGGCCCTGGAGGGCGGCGCGTCGCGCGAGTCAGTCGCCGCCGAGGTGTTCGGGTCGGTCGAGTCCCGCGAACGCCGGGTCGCCCTGCTCTACGACCGGTTCCTCGCCCGCGAGCCCGACCCCAGCGGACAGGACTACTGGGTCGACTACATCGCCAACGGCCGCGACATCGAGCTGGCCCTGTACCTCGCCGCCAGCGACGAGTACCTGCGCCGGGCCGCGGCTCGGTATCCGAACGGCGAGCCCAAGGCCTCGGCATGAGCGCCGTCGTCCTGCTCCTGGCCATCGTGGTCGGGGTGCTGGCACTGCTGGTCATCGGCCTGCTGCGCAGCCACGCCGAGATCCTGCGCGCCCTGCACGATGCCGGCATCAGCCTCGACCCGGACCGCGAGCACGACCACGACCACAGCGCCGGCCGGGGCGGCGCCCGCGCCGGCCGCGCCGAGCGCAGCCCGTCGGGCACGCCGACCTTCACCTCCGACACCCCCCCGACCATCCGCACCACCGACGGCGTGCCCGAGCCGGCCGGGTCCACCGGCCGTCGCGCCGTCGACATCGCCGGCATCACGCCCAACGGCGGCACCCGGACCGTCTCGATCGCGCCGAGCGACCAGGCCACGCTGCTCGCCTTCCTCACCACGGGTTGCGCCACCTGCGCCGACTTCTGGGGGGCCTTCGCCGAGGGCGTGGAGCTGCCCGCCGACACCCGCCTCGTCGTCGTCACCCAGGGGCCCGAGACCGAGAGCCCGGCCGACGTCGCCGCCATGGCCGCCCCGCACGTGCTCACCATCCAGTCCACCGACGCCTGGGACGACTACGGCGTGCCCGTCGCCCCGTACTTCGCGCTGGTCGACGGCCGTCGCGGCGTCGTCGTCGGGGAGGGTGCGGCATCGTCGTGGGACCGGGTGCGCACCCTGCTCGACCGAGCCCTGGCCGATGCCGGCTACGGAGCCGGTCAGGTCCGCCGCCGGGATCTCCTCCTCGGCAAGGCCCGCACCGAGCGGGTCGACCGCGACCTGGCCCGAGCCGGCCTCAGCCCCGGCGATCCCCGCCTGTTCCACGAGCCGGTCGTGCGGGACGAGGACGCCGATCCCGGTGAGCCGGAGCAGCCCCGGCCGTGAACGTGGTCGTCGTCGTGGTCGGCCTGACCGCCGCCGTGCTCGGCGCGATCCGCTCGACCTGGTCGCCGTGAGGCGAGTCGATGCTCTCGAGCATCCACCCGCTCGGCGAGCGGGGCAAGGGCAACCGATTCGGTGTCACCGCCGGCGCCTTCCTGGTGGGCTCGGTGCTCGGCGGCGCGTCCACGGGCGCGATCGCCGCGCTCGTGAGCATCCCCCTCGACGCGCTCGTCTCCACCACCGCCGCCACCGCGACGATCGCCCTGGTCGCCGTGGCCGCGGCCGTCTTCGAACGCACGGGCCGGTCCCTGCCGTCGGTGCCGCGCCAGGTCGACGAGAACTGGCTGAACGAGTACCGCGGCTGGGTCTACGGCGCCGGCTTCGGCTTCCAGCTCGGCGCCGGCGTGCTGACCTACATCACGACCGCTGCGGTCTACGTCGCCCTCGTCGCTGCGGTGCTGGCCGGCCACCCGTTGGCGGCGCTCGGCATCATGGTCGCCTTCGGCTTCACCCGGGGGCTCACCCTGCTGCCCGCCCGGTCCATCGCCTCGCCCCAGCGCCTCGTCGAGTTCCACCAGCGCCTGCACCGCTGGTCGCCGACGGTGCGCACCACGTCCACGTCCGTCCTCGCTGCGTCGGCGCTGTTCGCCGGTGCCGCCCTGCTCATCTGATCCTGGAGCTGCCATGAAGGTCCGATCCCGAGGCATCGAGCTCGACCTGCCCCCCGGCTGGGAGGCCGAGATCGACGGCGGCGCCGGCGAGGGCACCGGCGCGCCGAGCGGCGAGGTCCTCACCCCCCGCACCCACATCGCCAACTTCCCGATGCCCCCCGTCCGGGGAGACTTCGGCAGCGGCGCGGTCGAGCAGATGATCGATGGCGACGTCCTCCTGTGCCTGCTCGAGGAGGCCGGCGAGGCCGTCGGCTCCCGACTCCACGGCCATGCGGGCATCCCCCGCCTCGCCGCCGGGGACTTCTCCCCCCAGGCCATGCAGCGCCCCCTCAAGGGCCAGTCCGGCGCCCAGGTCTTCTTCCACGATCAGGGCCGGGCGTTCGTGCTCTACGTCGTCGTCGGCAGCCACCTCTCCCGGGCATCGCGCATCGACGCGATCAACCAGGTGCTGGCCGGCATCACCCTCCACTCCGAGTGAACTGGCAGCAGCCACGGAACGCCAACGGCTTGCCGGCCCGCGCGACGATGGGGGGATGGAGCTGATGACCCGATGAACCGCTCGATCCGCTGGGACGCGCTGTCAGCGCCGAAGAAGATCCTGGTCATGGTGGCCACGTCCGTCCAGGTCTCGCTCGCCGTGTCGGCGTGGGCCGACCTGGCCGAACGGCCCCCCGAGCTGGTCAACGGGTCGAAGAAGAAGTGGGCTGCGGTCATCGCCATCAACTTCCTCGGGCCGATCCTGTACTACCGCCGCGGACGTCGAGCCGCCCCAGCGGCCGAGTAGCCAACAGCCACACCGCCTTCCGGGCCGCGGCGCGACCCGTCTGAGGCGCGCACCGCGGCCCAGAACGGGGACGTGCGGCTGCTCGGGCGGTGACGGCGTCAGACGACGTCGGTGCGCGCGCCTGCGCCGGCGGTGGCGTGGTCGGCCGCCTGGCGGGCGTGGTAGCTGGAGCGGGTGAGCGGGGAGGCCTCGACGTGGCCGATGCCCATGGCCTCGCCCTCGGCGGCCCACGCCTCGAAGGTCTCCGGCGGCACCCAGCGGGCCACGGGGAGGTGGTTGGTCGTCGGGCGCAGGTACTGGCCGATGGTGACGATGTCCACGCCCACGCCGCGCAGGTCGGCCAGCGTCTGGGCCACCTCGTCATCGGTCTCGCCCATGCCCACGATGATCGAGGACTTGGTGGTCAGGCCGGCCGCCTTGGCCCGGGCCAGCACCGACAGCGAGCGGGCGTAGCCGGCGCTCGGGCGCACGGCCCGCTGCAGGCGGGCGACGGACTCGATGTTGTGGTTGAGCACGTCGGGGCGGGCATCGAAGATCAGCTGCAGCGACTCGGGGTCGCCCTTGCAGTCCGAGATCAGGGCCTCGACGCCGACGTTCGGGGTCCGAGCCCGGATGGCCCGGATCGTGTCAGCGACGTGTCCGGCTGCGCCGTCGGCCAGGTCGTCGCGGGCGACCATGGTGAGCACGGCGAAGGACAGGCCCATGTGCTCCACGGCCTCGGCCACGCGGTCCGGCTCGCCGGCGTCGAGCGGCTGGGGCTTGCGGGTGTCGACCAGGCAGAACCCGCACTTCCGGGTGCAGCGCTCCCCCGCGACCATGAACGTGGCCGTGCCGTCGGACCAGCACTCGAAGATGTTCGGGCAGCCGGCCTCCTCGCACACCGTGACCAGGTCGAGGTCGCGCATCGTCTTCTTGAGCCGGACGTAGTCGTCGGTGATGCGGACCTTGGCCTTGACGTGGTCCGGCTTGCGGGACGAGATGGAGAGCCCCTCCGTGACGCCGGCTTCGGCCAGGCGACCGGTGAGGCGAGCCGAGGGCTGCCGGGGTGCCTGCTCCTTGACGATCTCGCCCGGGCCCTCGCCCCGGCTGAACGGCGCCAGGTCGGCGTGGTGCTCGCGCCACACGACGTCGGCCCGCTCCCACCCCGACTGCCCCCACCGCTCGGCGGCCAGGCGGGCGACCACGTCGACCACGTCCTGCATCGTGACGCCGATCCCCTCGGCGGCGAGGGACGTCACGGCCTTGTCGGGGATGCCGCACGGGACGATGTGGCCGAACATCGCCATGTCGGGGTCGACGTTGAGGGCGAAGCCGTGCATGGACCGCCCCCGGGTGAGCTTCACGCCGATCGCGGCGATCTTGCGAGGAGCGTCGCTGCCGGGCTCGACCCACACGCCCGGGTAGTCGTCGAGGCGCCCGACGTCGGGCAGGCCCAGCTCGACCAGCGCGTCGATCACCAGCTGCTCCACGGAGCGCACGTAGGCGACCGTGTCGGCCATCCCCCCGCCCCGCTTCCCGGGCACGGTGAGGATCGGGTAGCCGACCAGCTGGCCGGGCCCGTGGTAGGTGACGTCGCCACCCCGATCGGCCCGCACCAGCTCGGCCCCGACCGACGCCGGCGGCACGAGCACGTGCTCCATGTCGGCCCGGACACCGAGGGTGTACACGTGCGGGTGCTCGAGCAGCAGCAGGTGGTCGTCGGGGCTCTCGTGGTGCAGGCCCTGCTGGAGCGCGTGGGCGTCGGTGTAGCGGACGGTGCCGAGCCAGCGGATCCGGAGGGTCACGGTTCGAGGCTAGCCAGCACCGCGTCGGCCCAGACCTCGTGCCCGTCGCTGCTCGGGTGGTACCCGTCGGCGGAGAAGTAGCGGTCGGGGTCGCTCGAGAAGGTCCGGCTCGTGCGATCGGCGAGCTCGACGTGGTGGACCCCTCGGCGGCGGGCGACGCCGGCGATCTCGTCGTCGAGCTGGGCGCCGCGAAGGCCGGCGACCTGGCGCAGCGGCGAGAGCAGCCGGGGTGCGGTGCCGATGTCGGGGATCCCGACCAGCACCAGCCGGCCGTCCACGCTGGCGTCGTCGAGCACGCCGTCGATCCGGTCAACCATCTGCAGGTAGCGGGCCTCGAAGGTGGGGCGGCGGGTCAGGGCGGTGACGTCGTTGGCGCCGATGCTCACGAGCACCACGTGGTCGGCTCCGGGCAGCAGCACGCCGGGGAGCTCGGGCAGCTGCTCGTCGAGCACCTCGTGGACCTGGTCGCCGGATCGGCCGAGCACGGTGAGCACCACCGGTCCGTCGGTGAGGCCCTCGGCCACCCGCCACGCCATGGAGTCGGTGAACGCCGCGGCCCCGACGCCGGTGCTGGTCGAGTCGCCGAGCCACACCACGTGCAGCGGCGCGTCGCCAGGTCGGACCTCGCGCTGGCGGGGTCGCTCCCCCACCTCGTCGTCGAGCCGGCCGCCGCTGCTGCGGGCCAGCTGCACCTCCACACCGAGCAGGAGGAGCGGGCCGACGACGACGAGCGCCAGCAGGGCGAAGATCCGGCGGCGGGTCACGGTGGCCGAGGCTACGAGGGGGCCGGTGCCGGTCGGACCATCTAGCGTCGCTCCGTGCCTCGCATCGTCTCGTTGCTGCCGGCAGCCACCGACATCGTCGCGGCGCTCGGCCGGTCCGCTGACCTCGTGGGCGTCACCTGGGAGTGCACGATCCCGGACGGCGCCCCTGCCGACGTCCGGGTCGTGACGCGGGATCTGCTGGCCGTCGCCGACCCGAGCGACCCCGCCGCCGTGGACGCTGCCGTCCAGGCGGCATCCGAAGCCCGCCAGCCCCTGGCCGCCATCGACGACGAGGCCGTCGCCGCCCTCGCTCCCGAGGTGGTGCTGACCCAGGACCTGTGCCGGGTGTGCGCGCTGCCGGCGGGACAGGCCACCGAGGCCCTCGATCGCCTCGGCTGCAGCGACGCACGGGTGGTCAGCCTCGACCCGATGACGCTCGACGACGTCCTCGGCTGCATCACCGACGTGGGCGACGCCATCGGCGCCGCGGCCGAGGCGGCCGAGCTGGTGTCGACGCTCCGGGCCCGCGTGGACGCGCTCCCCGGCCCGGCTGGCGCGGACCGGACGAGCGCCGTCGTCGTGGAGTGGGTCGATCCCCTGTTCGTCGGTGGCCACTGGATCCCGGACCTGGTCGAGGCCGCCGGTGCTCGCAGCGCGCTCGGCACGCCCGGTGGGCGGTCCTCGGCCCTACCGTGGGATGCGATCCGCAGCATCGACGTGGACCACGTGGTGGTGGCGCCTTGCGGGTTCGACCTCGACGGCGCCAGCGACCAGGCGAAGGCCGTGCTCGACCGAGTCCCCGCCGGCGCAGCCGTGTGGGCGATCGACGCCGACCAGCTGATCGTGCGACCCGGACCTCGCCTCATCGAGGGTGCCGAGGTGCTCGCTGCCGCCTTTGCCGGACGGCCCACCGACCCCGCGGTCATCCGGCGGATCCGGTGACCCACCTCGTCACCGGCGTCGCCGGGTTCATCGGCTCCCAGCTCGCCGAGGCGCTGCTGGACGAGGGCCACGACGTCGTCGGCGTCGACGCCTTCACGCCGTACTACGACCGGGCCCAGAAGGACGCCAACCTCGCAGCGCTGCACGACCGGCGCGGCTTCCGCCTCGTCGAGGCCGACCTGCGCGACGCCGACCTCGATGCGCTCCTCGACGGCGTCGACGTCGTCTACCACCAGGCCGCCCAGCCAGGCGTGCGCCTGTCCTGGTCCGAGGGCTTCGCCACCTACGACAGCTGCAACGTGCTCGCCACCCAGCGCCTCCTCGAAGCCAGCCTGCAGGCCGGCCTCGGCCGGTTCGTCTACGCATCGAGCTCGTCGGTGTACGGCAACGCCGACCACTACCCGGTCACCGAGGCCGACCTGCCCCGCCCGCACAGCCCTTACGGCGTCACCAAGCTCGCCGCCGAGCACCTCTGCGGCCTCTACGCGGCCAACCACGGCCTGTCCACGGTCGCGCTGCGGTACTTCACGGTCTACGGCCCCCGCCAGCGGCCCGACATGGCCTTCCACAAGCTGATCGAGGCCGCCCTCGACCAGCAGCCCTTCCCCCTCTACGGCGACGGCTCCCACGTCCGCGACTTCACCTTCGTCGGTGACGTGGTGCGAGCCAACGTGCTCGCCGGTCGCACCGACATCCCCTCCGGGACGGTGGTCAACGTCTGCGCCGGCGGCTCCACCGTCATGCGCGACGTGATCGACGCCGTCGGCGAGGCAGTCGGCTCGCCGGTGCCGGTCGAGCGCCACCCGGAGCAGCCCGGCGACGTCCAGCGCACCGGCGGCAGCAACGACGCGGCCCGCCGCCTGCTCGGCTGGCTGCCCCAGACGTCGCTCACCGAGGGCATCGCCGCCCAGGTCGCATGGCACCGCGGCCGCCGCTGACCGCGACAGCAGCACTACCAGAACGGTTGGGATGGAACTGGCAGTTCCCCTGTCGCGTCAGCCGAGCTCCTGGGCCCAGTCCATCGTCTCGAGCAGCTCCTTGATCCGGGCCAGGAACGCTGCGGCGTAGGCGCCGTCGAAGGCCCGGTGGTCCCACGTGAGGGTGAGGTTGCCGGTGGGGTGGATGCCGATGGCCTCGGAGCCGTCGGGCAGGTCGACCACCACCGGGCGGCGCTTCACCGCGTCGGTGGACAGGATCGCCACCTGGGGCTGGTTGATGATCGGCATCGTCATCGTCGTGCCGTACGGGCCGGGGTTGGTGATCGTGAACGTGCCGCCGGACAGCTCGTCGGGGCTCAGCTTCTTGGATCGGGCCCGTCCGGCGAGGTCCATGATCGTGCGGGCGATGGCCCGCATGCGCAGCTCGTCCGCGCCGCTCACCACCGGCACCAGCAGGGCGTCGAAGTCGAGGTCTACCGCGATGCCGAGGTTCACGTAGTTGTGGACGATGAGCTCGTCCTCGCCGAAGCTGGCGTTGACCTTGGGGAAGTCGCGGATGGCATCGACCAGGGCTCGGCTGATGAAGGGCAGGTAGGTGAGGCTGAAGCCCTCGTCGGCCTTGAACTGCTCCTTGTGGGCGGCTCGCACCCGATCCACGGCGTCGAAGTCGACCTCGATCGACGCGTAGACGTGGGCCGAGGTGTCGACCGAGCGGCGCATGTGCTCGGCGGTGGCCCGGCGGATGCGGGTGTGCGGCACGGCGGTGTCGCGCTCGCCGGCGCGGGGCGCGGGGGCGGCCGGCGCCTTCTTCGCCGGGGCCTGCTGCGGGGAAGCGGCCTGCGGCGCGGCGGCCTGGGGGGCCGCGGCGGGCTCGGCTGGGGCGGCGCCCTTCTTGGCCGCGTCGGCGTCGATGGCGTCGAGGACGTCGTCGCGGGTGATGCGGCCGCCGGGGCCGGTGCCCTCGATGGCGTCGACGTCGAGGTCGTTGTCGTTCACGAGCTTGCGCACGACCGGCGAAAGCAGCTTCGAGCGACCGCCACCCTGGCCGGAGCCGGCCTCCTGCTTCGGGGCGGCCTGGGCCTTCGGGGCCTCCGCCTCGGGAGCGGGCTGGGCCTCGGGGACCTGGGCCGGCTGCTGGGCGGAGGGCTCCTTCTCGCCCTCCACGTCGGCGGCGGGCGCCTCGGCCTCGGGCTCCTCGGGCTCGGCCGGAGACTCCTCCTGCGCCGGCGCCTCGGCCGGTGCGTCGCCGGCATCGCCGATGCGGGCCAGCACGGTGCCGACGTCGACGGTGTCGCCCTCCTCGACCAGGATCTCGCTGAGCGTGCCGCTCATGGGCGAGGGCACCTCGGAGTCCACCTTGTCGGTGGACACCTCGAACAGCGGTTCATCCTCAGCGACGGACTCGCCGACCTGCTTGAACCAGCGGGTGATCGTGCCCTCGGTGACGGTCTCTCCGAGCTGCGGCATCTCGACGTCGGCCATGGCTCGGACTCTATCGGCGCCCAGCGATGGAGGATCCGAGGCCGGATCGTGCCATCGTGGAGGGGTTCCGAACGGCTCGGATGCCGTCCGGGACGCAACGAAAACGACGATCGAGGAGATCCGTGGCAAAGAACAACGACATGATCGTGATGGAGGGCGTCGTGAACGAGTCGCTCCCCAACGCGTCGTTCCGCGTGGAGCTGGACAACGGGCACCTGGTGCTCGCCCACATCTCGGGCAAGATGCGCCGGCATCGCATCCGCGTGCTCCCGGGCGACCGCGTCCAGGTCGAGCTGAGCCCCTACGACCTCACCCGAGGCCGGCTCACCTTCCGCTACAAGGCTTGAAAGACGGGGCCGTCAGGCCCCGACCCCTCAACCGTGCAGTGACCGTCCGGTCATGGCCAGGACGGACTCGCCGAACAGCTCCGACAGCGTCGGGTGCGGCTGGATGAAGTGGGCTACCTCGTCGACCGTGGCCTCCCAGTTCACCGCCAGGTACCCCTGGCCGAGCTGCTCGGTGGCCCACGGGCCGCACAGGTGGACGCCGAGGATGCGCCCGGCCCGGCCGTCGGCATCCTTCTCGGCCACGATCTTCACGACGCCCTCGGTGTCACCGATGATCATCGCCCGGCCGTTGCCGGTCCAGCGGTGCTTGGACGTGACCACGTCGTAGCCGGCGTCCTTGGCCGCCTGCTCGGTGAGGCCGGCGAAGGCGACCTCGGGGTGGCAGTAGATGGCCCAGGGCACGTTCGTGTAGTCGACCGGGACCGGGTCCTCCCCGAGGATGTCCTTGATGGCCACGATGCCCTCGGCGAAGGCCACGTGGGCCAGGGCCGGGGTGGCGATGCAGTCGCCCACGGACCACACGCCCGGCTCGCCGGTGCGGCAGCGGTCGTCGACGTCGACGAAGCCGCGCTCGGCGACCGACACGGCGGTGCCGTCGAGGCCGATGTCGTCGGTGTTGGGGCGGCGGCCGACCGACACGACCACCACGTCGACGTCGATGCTCTCGCCGTCGCCGTAGCTGACCGTGGTGCCGCCGCCGTCCTTGGGTTCGTGGCCGGTGACCTTCACGCCGGTCTTGACGTCGATCTTGCGCTTCTTGAACGACTGGCCGACGGCCCGGACGACGTCGGCGTCGCAGCCGGGGATGATCTGGTCCAGCGCCTCGAGGATGGTGACGTCGGTGCCCATGTCGGACATGGTCGAGGCGAACTCGCAGCCGATGGCGCCGCCGCCGATGACCACGGCCGTGGACGGCAGCGGATCCATCGAGAGGAACTCGTCGGAGGTCATGACGATCTCGCCGTCGACGTCGAAGCCGGGGATCGTGCGGGGCAGCGAACCGGTCGCGATGACGACCGAGTCACCCGAGATGGCGACGTCGCCGGACTCACCGCCGCTGATCGCGACCTTGTGGCCGGCATGCAGCTTGCCGTGGCCGTCGAACATCGTGACCTTGCGGCTCTTGAGCAGCTGGCCGAGGCCACCGACGAGCTTGTCGACGACCTCCTGCTTGCGCTCGATGGTGCGGGTCCAGTTGATGCCGACCTCGCCGATCTCGAAGCCGAACTCGGCCGCGCCGAGCAGGGTGCGGTGCACGTGGGCGCTCTCGAGCAGCTCCTTGGCCGGGATGCAGCCGACGTTCAGGCAGGTGCCGCCGAGCTTGTTCTTCTCGATCAGGGCGATGTTCAAGCCAGCGGACGCGCCGTAGAGCGCAGCGGCGTAGCCACCGGGGCCGCCGCCGATGACGACGACGTCGAAGTGCTGGTCCTGGCGGTCGACCTCGCCACCGCCGTGGCCCTTGACCTCGGCGGGGATGTGCTGGGGCTGGGTCGGCTGCTGGGGCTGGACGGGCGCAGACGCCTCGGAGGCGGCGGACTCGTCGACCTCGGGCTCCTGATCGGGCTGGGTCTGCGCCTCGGGCTCGTCGCCACCGGCGGGGGCGTCGCCCTCGTCGCCGATGCGGGCCAGCACGGTGCCGACGTCGACGGTGTCGCCCTCCTCGACGAGGATCTCGGTGAGCGTCCCGCTCATGGGCGAGGGCACCTCGGAGTCCACCTTGTCGGTGGACACCTCGAAGAGCGGTTCGTCCTCGGCGATCGAGTCACCGACCTGCTTGAACCATCGGGTGATCGTTCCCTCGGTGACGGTCTCGCCGAGCTGGGGCATGGGTACGTCGGCCACGGTTCGAACCATAGAGGACGGCGGCGGCTACCCCTCCCCGGCGCGCCGTCGGCGGCGACGCCGGACGCCACCGACCAGCTCGCCGATCACCAGGGCGACCGCCGCCGTGCCGAGCAGCACGACCCAGAGGGGCTGCTCGGTGTCGAAGACCAGCCACTCGACCTTGGTGGTCGCCGTGTTCTGGACGATCAGCAGGACCAGCGCTGCCGCCAGCACCACGCCGAGGACGAGGCGCGGCGTGATGACCTGGGCAGGCCCCCGCTCGCCGTCGAGGTCGCTCATGATGCCTGGGACTTCAGCAGGTCCCGGATCTCCGACAGGAGGAGGGCCTCGTCGGTGGGCGTGGGGGTCTCCTCGGCGGGGACCTCCTGGTTGGCCCGGCGCTCCTGCAGCTTCTGGAACGACTGGACGACGAAGAACAGCGCGGTGCCGATGATCACGAAGTCGAGGACCTGCTGGAGGAACGCGCCGATGCGGAGCACGGCGTCGCCCTCGGCGCTCTCGCGCAGGGTGATGGCGGCGACCTGGCTGATGTCGGGCTCGCCGAAGATCGCAGCGATGATCGGGTTGATGATGTTGTCGACGAACGACGACACGACGAGGCCGAACGCAGCGCCGATGACCACCGCGACGGCCAGGTCGACGACGTTGCCCCGCATGAGGAACTTCTTCAGGTCTTGCAGCACGTGAGGGCTCCCCCGTGTCCGGCGCCGGCGTGATCCCCGACGTCGGGGCGCCGTCCGGCGTCGGTACCGTACGACGCCATGAAGGTCGCCATCACCGGTTCCTCGGGTCTCATCGGCTCCGCCCTCGTCGGAGCCCTCCGCGGCGCCGGCCACACGGCCATCCGCCTGGTCCGCCACGGCTCCCCCGGCCCCGACGAGCTCGCCTGGGATCCCGACGCCGGCACCATCGACGCGGCCGGCCTCGAGGGCGTCGACGCCGTGGTCAACCTGGCCGGCGCCGGCATCGGCGACGAGCGCTGGACCGACGAGCGCAAGCGCCTCATCCTCGAGTCCCGCACGAAGAGCACCGACCTGATCGCCCGCACCATCGCGGACCTCGACCGCAAGCCGTCCGTGCTGCTGTCCGCCTCGGGCATCGACTACTACCCCGACGCCGGCGACGAGGTCCTCACCGAGGAGTCACGGGCCGGCGACGGCTTCCTCACCGACGTGTGCGTGCAGTGGGAGGGCGCCACCGGCCCGGCCCAGGAGGCCGGCATCCGCACCTGCCTGCTGCGCACCGGCATCGTCCAGTCCGCCGACGGCGGGGCGCTGAAGAAGACGCTGCTGCCGTTCAAGCTCGGCGTCGGCGGGCGCTTCGGCTCGGGTGACCAGTGGTGGAGCTGGATCTCCATCGACGACCACGTCCGGGCGATGCTCCACCTCATCGAGTCCGACGTCGAGGGCCCGGTGAACCTCACCGCGCCGAACCCGGTGACGAACCAGGCCTACACCAAGGCCCTCGGCCGGGAGCTGGGCCGGCCCACGCTGCTGCCGATCCCCAAGCTCGGCCCCACCGTGCTGCTCGGCAAGGAGCTCACCGAGGCGCTGCTCTACACCTCGCACCGGGTGCTGCCCACGGTGCTCGAGGCCGACGGCTTCGTGTTCCGCCACCCCACCATCGAGACCTGCCTGGCCGCCATGCTCGGCGACGACGAGGCTGCGTAGCCTTCAGCCCGGGAACGGGGGCAGCTCGGTGCCGTGGACCCAGGCGTCGAACACCGGTGCCAGGTCCTGGCCCGACAGCTCCTCGGCCAGGGCGCGCAGGTCCTCGGTCGACGCGGCCTGGTCGTGGAAGCGCTGGGGCCACTCCCGCAGCAGGGCGCGGAACGCCTCGTCCCCCATGGCGACGGAGAGGGCGTGCAGCGCCAGGCCGCCCCGGATGTACACGGTGGGCTGGAACAGCTCCTCGTTGCCCGGGTCGCCGGGGGCCACGCCGTAGTCGGCGCCCGCGTGGGCCCGCTCGGCCGACCGCTCGATGGGTTGGCCGTAGGCCTCCTGGAGCCAGATCCACTCGGCGTAGGTGGCGAAGCCCTCGTTGAGCCAGATGTCGCGCCACGACGCCGGGCTCACCGCGTTGCCGTACCACTGGTGCGCCAGCTCGTGGGCCACGGTCCGCTCGCCGGCGCCGCCCGCGCCGAGCAGGTCGGTGCCGAAGAGCGACAGCGTCTGGTTCTCGAGCGCGAAGCCGAGCGCCTCGTCGACCACCACGTGGCCGTACACCTCGAACGGGTACGGGCCGAACCACTCCTCGAACGTGGCCACCATCTCGCCGGTGCGCCCGAACAGCTCCTGCGCGCCGGCGGCGTGCTCCGGCGGGTAGGCGTCGCGCAGGGGCAGCCCGGTCGGTGCCGTGGTGCGCTCGATCACCAGGTCACCCACCACGATCGAGGCCAGGTAGGTGGCCATCGGGTCCGCCGCCCGCCAGATCCACGTGCGCCGGCCGTCGGGTTCGGTTCGCTCGTCGACCAGCACGCCGTTGGCCACCGCGACCTGGTCGGCCGGGACGGTGAGCTCGAAGGTGAAGAGGGCCTTGTCCGTGGGGTGGTCGTTGGCCGGGTACCACGTGGCCGCACCGGCGGGCTCGGACACGACGTAGGCCTCCCGGCCGTCGGTCTGCCAGCCGGCGCCGAAGACGTCGCTGCCGAGGGAGATCGGCTGCGGGACGCCGCGGTAGGTGACCACGACCTCGGTCGCCTCGCCGGCGATCAGCACCGCGTCGGGGTCGATGGCGAGCTCCCGCCCGGCCCGGGTGATCGGGGACGGTTCCCCGTCCACCGTCACCGACGACACGTCGAGACCGACGAGGTCGAGGTTGAAGGTGTCGAGGTCGACCGTGGGCGTCAGCTCGATGGTGGTGACCGCGTCGATCGCCCCCTCGTCGGGCAGCCACTCGAGGTCGATGTGGTAGCGGGCGACGTCGTAGCCGCCGTTGCCGAGCTCGGGGAAGTAGGGGTCGCCCACCCCCGGGTCACCGGCCACCCCGGTCGCGGCCGGCGCCGTGGTCGTCGTCGTGGTGGTCTCCGCCGGCGCCGTGGTCGCGGTCGGCGCATCGAGCGCGACGTCGCTGGCGCGGCACGACACCAGGCCGGCGGCGAGGGCGCCGAGGAGCAGGAGCCGGCCGAGCCGGGCTGGCAGCGGTGCGGCGGGCACGGACCGCATCCTCCCACGACGTCGCATCCGGGCCGCGCCGCGCTACACAGAGCGCGTGTCCACCGTCCTCGTCACCGGCGCCACCGGCTACATCGGTGGCCGGTTGGTCCCTGCCCTGCTCGAAGCCGGCCACGAGGTGCGCTGCCTGGTCCGCACGCCCACGAAGCTGCGCGGCATCGACTGGGCCGAGCGGGTCACCGTCGTGGAGGGGTCGCTCGAGGACGACGGCGCCGTGCGCGAGGCCATGGAGGGGTGCGCCGCTGCGTACTTCCTCGTGCACTCGATGGGCGGGTCCGACGACTTCGCCGCCACCGACCGGCGCAACGCCCGGCTGTTCGCCGAGGCCGCCGCCGACACGCCCACCATGGAGCGCATCGTCTACCTGGGCGGACTCGGCGAGGAGGGCGAGGACCTCTCCCCCCACCTCGCCAGCCGCCACGAGGTCGGTGACACCCTCCGGGTCGGCCGGGTGCCGGTCACCGAGCTGCGTGCCGCCGTCATCATCGGGTCGGGCTCGGCCAGCTTCGAGATGCTGCGCAACCTGGTCGAGGTGCTGCCGGCCATGGTCACGCCCCGCTGGGTGGACACCAAGGTCCAGCCCATCGCGATCCGCGACATCCTCCACGCCCTGATCACCGTGCTCGACCGGCCCGACACCCTCGGCCGCACCATCGAGGTCGGCGGGCCCGAGGTGCTCACCTACCGGGAGATGATGCACACCTACGCCGAGGTCGCCGGCCTGCGGAAGCGGTGGATCGTGCCGGTGCCGGTGCTGTCGCCCAGCCTCTCCAGCCGCTGGGTCGGCCTGGTCACCCCGCTGCCCGGCGGCCTGGCCCGACCGCTGGTCGAGAGCCTGGTGAACGAGGTCGTCGTCCACGACCACAGCATCGACCTGTTCGCCGACCGGCCGGCGGTGTCGTTCCGGGAGTCGCTGGAGCTGGCGCTGCGCCGGGTCGAGGACGTCGACGTGCGCACCCGCTGGTCGGATGCGTCGCTGCCCGGCCAGACCCCCGCCGACCCTCTCCCCTCCGACCCGGACTGGTCCGGCGGCACGGTCTTCATCGACGAGCAGACGGCGACCGCCGACGCCCCGGCCGAGGCCGTGTTCGCCGTGGCCGCCGGCATCGGGGGCGACCGGGGCTGGTTCGTCGCCGACGTCCTGTGGACCCTGCGGGGCATCGCCGACAAGCTCGTCGGCGGTCCGGGCATGCGGCGCGGTCGCCGTCACCCCGACCACCTGCGGGTCGGTGACGCCCTCGACTTCTGGCGGGTCGAGGCCTACGAGCCTCCCCGCCTGCTCCGCCTGCGAGCCGAGATGCGCCTGCCCGGCGAGGCGTGGATGGAGTGGGTGGTCGAGGACGAGGGCCCCGGCCGGTCGCTGCTGCGCCAGCGGGCGCTGTTCGTGCCCCGTGGCCTGTTCGGGCGCCTCTACTGGTACGTCGTCCTCCCGTTCCACGGCCTGATCTTCGGCAAGCTGGCCGCCGACATCGCTCGGCGGGCCGGAGCGGCGGAGGGGTCGGTAGGGTCCGCCCGATGAAGCGCTTCGTCCGGTTCGCCTTCCTCGCCGCCGCCCTGGCCGCGGTCGTCTCCGCCGTGAAGTCGATGCGCCGCCCGAGCGATCCGCTGCCCACGCCCGCGGCCAGCCCGTCCGAGCCGTGGCCCCCGCTGCGTGCCGACGCCGCCCCCACGCCCGACGCCGCACCGGCACCGAACACGCCGGACCCCGCCGCCGAGGCGCCGATGGCCGACGACGTCGCCAGCCCCAGGCCCGAATCCACCGACGAGGCCACCGTCCGCGTCCCCGAGCCCGACGGCGTCCCCGTCGCCGCCACGCCCACCCAGGGCGCGTCGTGGACCGAGCCCACCGACGACGGCGAGTGCCCGGACGGCTACCCGATCAAGGCGAAGATGAGCTCGAAGATCTTCCACTGCCCCGGCCAGCTCAACTACGACCGCACCACACCGGACCGCTGCTACGTCGACGAGACCGCAGCCGAGGCCGACGGCCTGCGAGCCGCCAAGCGCTAGGGAACTACG
Organism: Salinilacustrithrix flava; assembly: GCA_024128875.1. GTDB lineage: Bacteria > Actinomycetota > Acidimicrobiia > Acidimicrobiales > Salinilacustritrichaceae > Salinilacustrithrix > Salinilacustrithrix flava. The sequence goes on along the minus strand of JAMYFF010000004.1, from coordinate 91,464 downwards.
ACAGGACGTGGACGGTGGAGATCCCGTCGGTCGTGCGGAGCGCGTCGGCGACCTCGCGGGGCACGGCGGGCGACGTGGCCAGGACCATGAGGGAGGCGTCGCCGCTCTGGGTGGAGCGGCCGAGGTGCATGTCGTCGATGTTGACGCCGGCATCGGCGAGGGCCTGGGCGACGGTGGCGATCATGCCGGGACGGTCGTCGTTGCGGACGATGAGCATGTGCTCGGCCGGGGGCACGTCGACGGTGTGGTCGTCGATGGCCACGATGGCCGGCTCCTGGCGGGCGCCGACGACGGAGCCGCCGATCGAGTGGTGACCGCCGCTGATCGTGATGAGGTTGACGTAGTCGTGTGACGTCGACGAGGTCGTGTCGCGCACCTCGACGCCGCGCTCCTTGGCCAGCATCGGCGCGTTCACGTAGCTCACCGGCTCCTCTGACACCTTGCCGAAGGCGCCCTTGAGCACCGAGAGGGTGAGGATGCGGGTGTCGTAGTCGGCGATCTCGCCGGCGTAGGAGATCTCGAGCACCTCGGGCACGCCCTCGCTCATGGCGGTGAACATGGCGCCCATGCGCTCGGCCAGGGGCAGGAACGGCTTGATCGTCTCGGAGGCCTCGGCGGCGGCGACGTTCACGGCGTAGGGGACGAAGTCGCCGGCCATGGCCAGGCCGACCATCTCGGCGATGGTCACGCCGGCCTTGTCCTGGGCCTCGTGGGTGGAGGCACCGAGGTGGGGGGTGACGACGACCTGGTCCAGCTCGAACAGCGGCGACTCGGTGGTGGGCTCGGAGGCGAACACGTCGATGGAGGCGCCCCCGACCTGTCCGGAGCGGATCGCATCGGCGAGGGCGTCCTCGTCGATCACACCGCCGCGGGCCACGTTCACGACCCGGATGCCGGTCTTGGCCTTGGCGAAGAAGTCGGCGTTCAGCAGGTTCACCGTCTCGGGCGTCTTCACCAGGTGCAGCGTGATGAAGTCGGAGCGGGCGGCCAGGGTGTCGAGGTCGACGACCTCCACGCCCACCCGGCGGGCCCGCTCATCGGTGACGTAGGGGTCGTAGGCGATGACCTTCATGCCGAAGGCGTTGGCCCGCTGCGCGACCAGGGTTCCGATGCGGCCGAAGCCGATGATGCCGAGGGTCTTGTCGGCCAGCTCCACGCCGGTCCACTTGCTGCGCTCCCAGCGACCGGCCTTCAGCGCGGCGCTGGCCTGGGGGATGTTGCGGGCCTGGGCCAGCAGCATCGCCATGGTGTGCTCGGCGGTGGAGAGCGTGTTGGACTGCGGAGCGTTGACGACCATGACGCCGCGCTCGGTGGCGGCCTCGGTGTCGACGTTGTCGAGCCCGATGCCGGCCCGGCCGACCACGACCAGGTCGGTGCCGGCCTCGAGGACCTCACGGGTCACCGTCGTCGCCGAGCGGATGATCAGGGCGTGGGCGCCCTTCACCGCGCCGAGCAGCTCCTCCGGGGACAGCCCCAGCTGGATGTCGACGTCGTGGCCGGCATCACGGAGCTTCTGGAGCCCGTTGTCGGCGATCTCTTCGGTGACGAGGATGCGTGCCATCGCCGCCGAGTCTCGCGGGTGACCCCGGCCATCCGGAAACGGCCCTCAGGATCTGCTGCGGAGCTCCTCGTAGGCGAGGCGGAAGCGCTCGAGCTCCTGCTCGCCGGAGGGGAACAGCGCATCGGTGGTGCGGGCTCGGCTGAGCTCGATGCGGAAGTCCCGGTCGGCGTCGTCGAAGGAGGCCACGAGGAGGCCGTCGCCGGAGAAGCTCTCCAGGACGGTGTGCTCGGCGATGACGTGGCCGCCGAGGTCGCGCACGAGGTCGATGCAGCGCTGGTGGGTCTGGGGGTCGCCCGAGATCGTGTGGTGGTGGGTCGACACGACCACGAAACGGATGCGCCCGTCGGCGATCAGCTGGCGGCACGACTCGAGCACGTCGAGCTCGGCGCCCTGGATGTCGAGGTGGAGGACGTCGACCAGGTCGAGGTCGTGATCGGTCACCAGCGTCGGCACCGACCGCACCGGCACGTGGTGGACCGTGCCCGGGTGGTTCCACGACGGCAGCTCGAGGACCTCGTCGTCCGACGCACCGCCGGCGGCCTGCTCGAAGCGGATGGCGACGCCGTTGATGGCTGCGGTCTGGCGGCCGACGTCGAGGTGCTCCGGGTCGGGCTCGCACGCCACGGCGGTGCCGCCGGGGAAGTCCTGCAGGAACCAGGTCGAGTAGTAGGCCCAGAAGCAACCGAGCTCGATCATCACCGGATCGGGGCGGTGGATCCGCTCGAGGATCCGGGCGAACACCAGCTCCTCCTGGGGCTCGTGGTGGCCGTGGAGGGTCTCGATGATCTCGGCCATCCAGTCGCCGAAGTAGCCGAGGTGGGGGACGTCGACGCCGTTGTGCATGCGCTGGACCGGGCCGTGGGGGCTCTCGAAGACCCGGCCGGCGCCATCGACCTTGGGGAGGACGTCGGCGTCGCGGCACGAGACGGTGAGCGCCACCCGGCCGGCGGTGTCGAGCTGGGCGCCGACCGCCTGGAGCACCTCGGTGCCCGACGGGGCCGGCTGCGGAGCCGGGCTGCGGTCCTCGATCGGCGTCAGCAGGCGGCGCTTCGCCTCGCGGATCGTCGCACGCGGGTGACGGACGGCGTGGCGGAGGTCGGGCATGGGCCGGTCAGCGTACGTGCGACGAGCGGACTGCCAGGACGGATCAGCCTCGCGGCACGAGGGCGAGCTGGCGGGACTGGGCGACGAGGCGGCCGGTGGCGTCCCACACCTCGCCGTCCTCCTCGAGGAAGCCGCCGGTCACGAACCGGGTGGTGAACTCACAGCGCAGCGGGCCGGGGGCCGGTCGGGCCCGGACGTGGGTGGTGAGCTCCACCGTCGGCACCCAGCCGACGGGCAGCTCGACGTTGAAGATGGTGGGCGGGAAGGCGTCGGTCGCCTGGAGCAGGCCGATGGTGTCGACCTCCTCCCGCTCGCCGTCAGCTCCCTCGGGCCAGGCGAACCAGCCCCGCATCCGAGCCTCCCCCGACTTCTGGCCGGAGGAGAACACCGAGTCGTCGGGGTGCAGGCGCAGGTCGACCTTGTCCATGAACGCCGGGGCCAGCTCGGCGGCGTGCTGGCGGGGCTTGCACTCCTCGAAGCTGGGCATCTCGGGTGGGGCGGCATCGACCAGCTCGTGGTGCTCGGAGGCGTCGAGCGTGCTGCTGAGCGTCCCGAACGTGCCGAGCAGGCTGAGCAGTGGCCGACCGTCGGCGCCGAGCAGGTTGGCCCGCACCGAGGCGAAGGTCTTGCCCTCCTTCACCGGCTGCACCTCGACCGACACCGGGCCGGGCTTGCCGGGGCGCAGGTAGTGGGCGGTGACGCTGACCGGGTCGGGTCGGCCGCTGGCGTCGCGCATGGCCCGGGCCGCGATGGCGAGCAGGTAGCCGCCGTTGGCGTTACCACCGATGTCCCAGCCGTCATGGACCTCGCCGGCGAAGCGCACGGTCCCCTCGTGGGGGGCGAGCCGGGTGACGGCGGTGTCGGCGGCGAAGCTCACCTGGTGAGGTCTACGTCACCGGGCGGGCCGGGGCAGAACGCGGTGAGCCGGAGCAGCTGGCGCACCTGGGGGGTGGGGTTGCGCAGGCACAGGTACCCGCCGTTGGCGCCGAGCACCTCCCGGGCCTGCTCGAGGACCTTGAGCGCCGTGGTGTCCATGAACGGCACGTCTCGCAGGTCGACGTCGACCTCGTGGGCGCCGCTGCACAGGGCCTCGCGCACCATCTCGGCCAGCTCGTCGACGCTGCCGGCGTCGATCTCACCTCGTGGCTCCAGCGTGACCCTGGTCTGGCCGTAGCCGAGCCTGCTCACCGTGTCCGTGATGACCATCGTGCACCCCCTTCGGGCGATCGACCTGCGGTGGTCGCTACCCCCTCTGACGTGCGCGCTGACCGGATCGATCCCGTTGCCACCAACCTGCAACACAGGCGCAACCTGGCCCGGAAACCGGCAGCGGTGGCGGAACGACTCGGCTACTCGTCCGTCCCGAGGAACTCGGTCATGGTCGCTGCGCCGTCCTCGGCCACGCCCTCCCGGGACACGACGACCCGGAGCGTGCGCCAGAGGATCTTCAGGTCGAGCAGCATGCTGCGGTTCTCGACGTACCAGACGTCCATCTCGAGGCGCTCGGCCCACCCGGCGGCGTTGCGGCCGTTCACCTGGGCCCAGCCGGTGATGCCGGGGCGGACCTCGTGGCGACGGGCCTGGCGGGGCGAGTAGCGGGGCAGGTACTTGGTCGGCAGCGGGCGGGGGCCGACCAGGCTCATCTCCCCTCGCAGCACGTGCACCAGCTCGGGCAGCTCGTCCAGCGACGTCGACCGCAGGAACGACCCGAAGGCCGGTAGACGTTCCTCGTCGGGCAGCAGCTCGCCGTCGGGGCCCCGCTCGTCGGTCATGGTGCGGAGCTTGGTGAGCACGAACGGCGCGCCCCCGAGGCCGGCCCGCTCCTGGCGGAACAGCACGGGCGACCCGAGTCGCAGCCGGACCAGCACGGCGACGACGGCGAGCACCGGCGAGAGCACGACGAGCGCGGCACCAGCGACGACGACGTCGAAGGCCCGCTTCAACTGGATGCGCCCCGGTACCGCCAGCGGTTCACCAGGTCGCGCACGTCGTTCTCGAGGCGCATGCCGCCCCGGACCTTGCGCTCGAAGTAGTCCATGCCGTCGGACACCTGGATCGGCGACCGCGTTAGGCGGTGGAGGTCCGACCCCACCCAGGGGTTCGGCCGGGTCCGGCCGATGGTGGCGGTGCGGAACCGCCTGCGGACCTCGAACTCGTTCTGCGGTGATCCGAGCAACGCCTTGGGGTAGGCGAAGTGCTCGGGCGTGACGCCGAGGTGCGTCTCGATGACGGCGATCGACCGGTCCAGCTCGTGGGCGGCCTCGGTCGGTGGGATGCGGTCGAGCAGGGCGTGCGTGTGGGTGTGGGAGCCGATGTCGACCAGACCGGACGCGACCATCTCCTTCGCGGCGTCCCACGTCAGCGCGACACCGTCGTCGGGGAACGGCAGCTGGCGGTCGATGAACTGGGTGGCCAGGTAGTAGGTGGCGGGCACGCCGTGGCGCTCGAGGACGGGCAGCGCCTCCTCCACGAAGTCCGCCGTGCCGTCGTCGAAGGTGACCACCACGTGGGGCCGATGGTCGGGCGGCTGCTCCCCCGCCTCCAGCAGCTCGGCCGCGTCGGTCAGGGACAGCACCCGGCAGCGCTCGGCCAGGAACGCCATCTGCTCGTCGAACAGCGACGTCGGCAGGTCCACGCTCATCGGCGTGCGGGCACCGACGCGGTGGTAGATGAGGATCGTGACGCCGGCCGGGGCGGGACGCACCCGGTCCTGCAGGACCGTGGCCCGCTTGAGGGCCGCAGCGGCCTTGCCCATCAGCGCAGGAAGGCGACCACAGCGCCGGCCAATGAGATGTTCAGGCCGACGATGACGGTCAGGTGGCCCCGAAGCTTCTCGTTGAAGTCGGCCCGCATCAGGTGCATCTCACCCCGCAGCTCGTGCATCTCGCCGCGCAGGGTCGCTGCGAGGAGCTCCAGGTCCCGCTTCGTCGCGACGTCGGCCCACCCCGTGGGAGGCAGGTGCGCCATCATCGTTTCTGCCACCTGTTCACCGGCGTGGTCGATGAGCCACTTGTGCAGCTCGTACCGGTCGTGCTCGCTGATCGCCACGTCACCATCTCCAGGGTATTCCTCCGAAGGAGCGTCGATCCGCTCGAGTGCACCGTGGCGCTGGCACCGAACCTACGGACGACCTCTGACACCTACGCTCCGACGCCGATGCCGAGGCTCCTCCACGTCACCACCACCGACATCAGCCTGGAGCTGCTCCTCGGGCCGCAGCTGCGGGCGTTCCAGGACGCGGGCTACGAGGTGCACACCGCATCGGCCCCCGGCCCGTACGTCGCTGCCCTCGAGGCCGACGGCATCGTCCACCACCCGCTCGAGCACGCCACCCGGGCCACCGCCCCGCTCGAAGACCTGAGAGCACTGCTCGAGCTGTACCGCCTGTTCCGGCGGCTGCGCCCCGACGTCGTCCACACCCACAACCCCAAGCCCGGCGTCTACGGCCGCATCGCCGCCCGCCTCGCCCGGGTGCCGCTCGTGGTCAACACCCAGCACGGGCTCTACGCCCAGCCCCAGGACCGCTGGGCCCGCAAGCTGCCCGTCTACGCCCTCGAGCGCGTCGCCGCCGCGTTCTCTCACGCCGAGCTGGTCCAGAACGAGGAGGATGTCGCCACATTGCTGCGACTCCGGGTGCCGGGCCGCAAGCTGCAGGTGCTCGGCAACGGCATCGACCTCGACCGCTTCCGCCCCGATCCCACCCTCCGTGCCGAGGTCCGCACCGAGCTCGGCATCGACGACGGCACGATCGTGGTCGGCGCGGTCGGGCGGCTCGTGTGGGAGAAGGGCTACGCCGAGCTCCTCGACGCCGCCCGCACCATCCTCGGCACCCGGGACGACGTCACCTTCGTGGTCGCCGGCCCGTTCGACCCCGACAAGGGCGACCCCCTCTCCCGCGCCGACGTCGATGCCGCGGAGGCCGCCGGCGTCCGCTTCCTCGGCCACCGAGACGACCCCGAGCGCCTCTACCAGGCCTTCGACGTCTACGTGCTGGCCAGCCACCGAGAGGGCTTCCCCCGCTCGGCCATGGAGGCCGCCGCCACCGGGTTGCCCATCGTCGCCTGCGACATCCGGGGCTGCCGCCAGGTCGTCGACCACGGCACCACCGGCCTCCTCGGCCCGGTCCGCAGCGCTGCTGCCTTGCAGGCCAACATCGAGCGGCTCCTCGACGACCCCGACCTGCGGGCATCGATGTCGGAGGCTGCGTTGGCCAAGGCGAAGGCGGACTTCGACCAGCAGGCGGTCATCGACCGCACCCTTGCCACCTACGCCGGTCCCTGACCCGCCAACTCATCCGGCCCCTGGCTGGGTACGACTCATGCGACCATGTTCGCCCGCCTCCCTCCCCTCGCGCGCCTCGCGCTCGCTTCGCTCGTCCTGATCGCGCTGGCATGGGCGATCTTCGGTCGCTCCGTCGAGGACGACATCGCCGTGGTCCCCGACACGACGGACACCACCGAGCCGTCGGTCTTCGGGCCGGTCCCGACCTCGGGCGCCGGCGCCGTGCTCCTCGAGGGGCTCGTGCTGCCGATCACCGGTGGCAGCGACGGCGCCTGGACCGTCCTGACCCCGTGCGCCAACACCGCGACCGTCGACGGCGAGCGGCTCACCGGCGCCCACGTCGTGATCGATCCCGGTCACGGTGGACGGGAGACCGGCGCCATCGGCCCGAGCGGCGTCGTCGAGGCCGAGCTGAACCTCGACGTGGCCCTCAAGGCGAAGGCCCTCCTCGAGGAGGAAGGCGCCACGGTCGCGCTCACCCGGAACGACGACACCCGGGTCACCCTCGAGACCCGCGCCGCCATCGCCCAGGGGCTCGCGCCGCTGCTGTTCATCTCGATCCACCACAACGGCGGCCCCACCCGCACCGCCGACCGGCCGGGCGTGCAGGTGTACCACCAGCACCAGACACCGGAGTCGGCCCGGTTCGCCGGCGTCCTGTTCGAACAGCTGCAGGAGGCGATGGCCCCCTTCTCCGACACCTGGTCCGGCGGCAACGCCACCGGCGTGCGGTCCCGGTTGGGCGAGGACGGCGGCGACTTCTACGGCGTCCTGCGCGGCTCGGAGGGCGTGCCGGCGGTGCTGGCCGAAGCGATGTACATGTCCCACGAGCCGGAGGCGTCGCTGTTGCTCCGTGACGACGTGCGCCAGGCCGAGGCCCAGGCGATCACCGATGCGATCGTCGCCTGGCTCGAGTCCCCCTACGCCGGCAGCGGCTACCTGCCGCCGCTGCAGGCCACCGAGTCCGCCGGCGGTGGTGGCGGGTCGGCCGGCTGCGAGGACCCGGAGCTGCTCAGGACGCCGGCGTGAACCCCAGCACCCGGCCGTAGAAGGCCAGCTCCGCCTCGAGGACGGCGATGACCGTCTCGGACTTCCGGAAGCCGTGCTGCTCCCCCTCGAAGGGGTGGTACTCGACGGTGACGCCCTTGGCCTGCAGCGCCTCCACCACCATCTCGGACTGGTTCGGGGGGACGATCTCGTCCTCCAGGCCCTGGAACACGATGAGCGGCGAGTCGAGCTGGTCGACGTGGTTGATGGGCGACCGCTCCTCGTAGACCGACTTGGCCTCCGGGTACGGGCCGACCAGGCCGTCGAGGTAGCGGGACTCGAACTTGTGGGTCTCCTCGGCCAGCGCGGTCAGGTCAGCGACGCCGTAGGACGACGCGCCGGCAGCGAACACGTCGGACTGGACCAGCGCAGCGAGCACGGTGAACCCGCCCGCCGAACCGCCCCGGATGCAGAGGCGCTCCGGATCGGCCAGGCCCTGCTCGGCCAGGTGGGTGGCAGCGGAGATGCAGTCCTCGACGTCGACGATGCCCCATCTGCCCTGGAGCAGCTCCCGGTACGGACGGCCGTAGCCGGTGGAGCCGCCGTAGTTCACGTCGACGAGGGCGAAGCCCCGGCTCGTCCAGTACTGCTTGGCCAGGTCGAGTCGACCCCGGGCCATGGCCGTCGGGCCGCCGTGGATCAGCACCAGCAGGGGCGGCGCTTCCCCTTCGGGTGGCTCGACGTCCGGGTTGCTCGGCGGGTAGTAGAGGGCGTGGGCGGTCCGCTCGCCGGCCGACCCGGAGGGGAACGACACCGACTCGGCCACCGAGAACCACGCCGGATCGAGCCCGAGGTCGCGCGCCTCACGCAGCACCGTTGGCTCGCCGGCCACCGGGGCGTTCACATCACCCTCGATCGGCACCTCGACCACGACCGCCTCCCGGTCGAAGCCGGCACCGACGAACACGACCGACGTCTGCCGAACGGCGACCGACGCGATCTCGGTGTACGGCAGGTCCAGGTCCGTGACCGACCCGTCGAGGCCGAGCACGGCCAGTCGATCGAGGCCATCGCTGGCGTAGGCGAGCACCATCCGCCCATCGGCCAGGAAGCCGTACCGGGCCATGCCGAACACCCACTGGGGCGTGCCGATCTCGGCTTCGAGCTGCGTGCGCTCGACGATGGCGGCCTCGGTGACGGCGTACGCGTTCCACCAGTCCGTCCGATCGGACAGGAAGTGCAGCTCGCCGTCGGCGCGGAAGACCGGCTGGATCACCGACTCGCCCGGCCCACCGGCGACGACCTGGGTCTCCCCGATCCGAACCGTGCCGTCGACGACCTCGATCGCCGCCGCGCAGAGCTCGGTGGAGTCCCACGGCATGTTCGGGTGGTCCCACTGGATCCACACCAGCTGCATGCCGCTCGGCGACAGACGCGGGTTGGCCACGAAGTCCGGACCCGTCACGAGGACCTGGGGTGGGCCGGAGCCGTCCACCGGAACAGCGACGATCTCGTTCGCTGCCTCGCCACCGGTGTCGTGGCGCTCCATCACGCAGATGACGAAGCCGTCGAGCACCCGCATGTCGGCGTACCGGTACGCGGCCGGGGTCGGCGGCTCGGGCGTGATCGGCTCGGGCGTGCCGCCAGCGTCGTCGACCGCGAGCCGGTGCAGGCGCTGGTCGGTCCAGTTGGTGAAGTACAGCCGGCCGTCGTCCACCAGCCAGGCGCCGCCGCCGTACTCGTGGACGCGGGTCCGGGCGCTGAACCCCTCGGGCAGCAGGTCGTGGTTCGCGCCATCGGATGTGCGCCGGACGACCTGTACCCGCCCGCCCTCGGCGGGCCGCAGCTCGCTCCAGCACACATCAGGCCCGTCCAGCAGGACCTCGCCGAGCGACACCGATGCGGCGACCACCAGGTCCGGGGTGATCGGGGACGGCCATTCACCGTGCGGGATGGTGGAGTGAGGCATGCGGCCAACGTACCGGTACGCCCTGACCGCTCGAACGGGTCTCAGCGCGCTCGACGGTGCGCTTTCGACGGGAACGCCAGCGACCCGAGGAACCGGGCCTTGTCTCGACGGCGCGGGATGTACGGCACCGCGGCCAGTGCGCTGCGCCGGAACGAGCGCTGGCCGGTGAACAGGGTCAACAGGTGTTCCTCCTCCGCCGACGGCTCGAGGGCCGTTGCCCACGCGGCGACCTCGCCCCCATCTGCGCCGAGCAGGCGCCCCAAGCGTGCACCTGCATCACGGACCACTGCTCGGAGCTTCCAGCGAGTGGCCACCTCGGCCGCCTGGTCGAGATCGGCCCGCGAACCGGTGAAGGCGAGATCGAGCACGCTCGAGGCCCTCGGCACGACGGACGCCACCACGTGGGCGGCGGCGTGCACCAGCTGCAGCGGCGGCGGGAAGACCGGGATCTGCCGGCCCGCCACCTCCACCGTCGACGGTTCCACCCACAGGTCGGCTTCGGGAACCAGGAAGGTGTGCGGTCCGGCGACGAGCGTGCGGTGGAGGTCGATCTCGATCCCGTCGGCGTTGCGCAGGGTCACCGACTTCCCGAATCGTCGGTCGAAGCCGGGCCGCACCTGCGGGAGGATGCGCGTGCCGCCCCCGGCGATCACGGCAGCAACCGCGTCGTCCATCGCTTCGGACGGCACGAGCACGTCGGCATCGGCGAACACCCGCAGGTGCGGCGCCGGCCAGTAGGCGTGGGCGAAGACTGACCCCTTCAGGACGCGCTGCGGTATCCCCGCGCGATCCAGGAGATCGACCGCCTCCAACATCGCCCGCTCGGCCCGCAACGTGTGGAGCGCCCACTCAGACTCGATCACGCTCACCTGCTCGCGACGCTCGTCGGAGAGGTCAGTGCACTCACCAACGGCGGCGGCCAAGAGCCCGATGAGTCGCTCGGTCCTGGCTTCCCTGACGAGCCGGTGCCACTCATCGTCGGGAAGCGCTTCGAGCCCGGGGACGGGCTGTGCGCCGACCGCCCAGCGGCAGCAACCCTGCAGGGCCGTCGTGGGGTCCATCACGAGACGAGGAGGCCGGCATCGACGAGGGCGGCGATCGCGCTTTCCAGCTGATCTCGATCGGCATCCATGCCCCAGCTCTGCAGGTCGCGGTGCACGTCGTCGGGAGCGAGCGGTCCGTCAGCGAGCGCGATCCAGACCGCTGCTCCCAGACCTTGCAGGAGTCGGGCCTCGTCGTCGAGGACGAGCACCCCCCGCAGCGTCGAGCGCCACACGAGCGGCGCCTGCGCCACCACTGGACCCGTCCCCTCCTGCGTCGACACCATCTCGCCCACCATGATGGCCGACGTGTCCGGGCGGTGGAGACGCCGCAGTCATCAGGTCGTCGACCGCGCCCATGCGAGCGCGGTCACGGACAGCGCGGTCATGGCGAGCAGCTCACCTCCGTCCTCGGCGATGGTCAGGAGCCCGCTGAGCCACGTCCCCGCGGACGCCTCATCGTGCACGACGTCCAGCCCGACGGCCGCGGTCAGGAGCAGGCTCGCTGCCCCCGCCATCGTCAAGGACCAGGCTCGCTCCGGCCGCCCCGAGGCGTGGTGGGTGATCGCGACGACAGCCAGCAGCACGATCCCCAGCACCGCCATGGCGACGACCTCCCGGGCACGCTTCGCATCGACCGCTCCCAGGGCAGCGTCGAACAGGTCGAACTGACGACCGAACTCCTCGTGCCCCTCGAACAGGTCGTCGAGGACGAGGGCGACGAGCGCGATCGCCCACCCGAGGGCGACCCACGACCGACGCCGCACCCAACGCTCGACCAGCAGGATCGCCGCCACCACCAGCTGCAGTGCGCCGAACAGCTCTGCGAACCCGCGATCCTTGTCCAGCCGCAGCCGCAGGTCACCGCGCAAGCCTGACGCCGATGCCGAGTAGAGCGGATGGACGAGCAGCAGGGCGACGTCGACGAGCACGACCACGATGACGATCGACCGGAGCGGTTCGGCGCGGATCGCTCGTGCGAGCCGACGGAGCTGCGATCGCACCGATCCCCCGGACGGTGTCAGAACAGCTCGAGGTCGCCGAGCGCGAAGCCGACATCACCGAAGGCCGGCACCACGGGGTTGGCCAGCGTCCGCCACGTGACGATCGGACCCTGTCGCGGCACCGGGACGAACCCGTGCCGGGGGCCGAGCCCGATCGCCACGGCGTAGTCACCACATGCCCGCACCAGGCGGAACACCGCGGCCGGATCTGGCTGGTCGGACAGCCAGTCGACGATGGCGACCTCGCGCAGCGGTCCCCGCCGGCGGACCCGGAACACGGCGTGGCCGCCCTTGACCTCGATGGCGCGGTAGTGGAGCGGCTCGAACCCGTAGCGCCAGGCGAGGTGCTCGGTGGTGCGTGGCGTCGCCCACTGCTCGATGTCGGCGGGGCGCAGCTGATCGGCCACGTCGACGGCGGCCTCGCCGTAGGTCACCGGCTCCGACCACAGCGCCGCCGGCACCCGGGCGCGCAGCATGCGGGCCAGCGCCGTCGGTGACGACGGCTGCACCAGCAGGGTCGGCCGGCCGAGCTCCACCCATCCCATCTTCAGGTAGCCGGGCCGGCTCTGGTCGTTCGGGGTGTTGAACACCGCGTCGACACCGTCGGCCGTCAGCTCCTCGACCGCCTGCGTCGTCAGCCGTCGGAACAGCCCCCGGCCCTGGTGGTCGGGATCGGTGGCGGTGTCCACGGCACGGACCACGCGGAGGTCTTGCCCGTCGCGGCCGAGCCTCCACTGCAGCAGGGTGCGGAAGGCGACGAGGCGTCGGCCTTCCCACGCGCCCCAGGCCGGCGATGCACCGAACGGGTTCTCGACGTGCTTCCAGCGCACGAAGGCCCGGTCGCGCTCGTCACCGACCCACTGCAGCGACCGGGCGCCGAGCGCGACGACGGCTTCGATGTGCGAAGCGACGTCGAGCGGCGCCACGTCGAGCTCCTCGCCAGGTCGGGATTGACCGCTCATCGCCACCATCTTGGCCGGACCCCTCCGACATCGTTCGCATGGTCGGCCCGTACGCTGCCGAACCGTGTCCGAGACCTCGACCGGCCCGATGAGGCGACGGGTGCTCCACGTCCTCGCCTCGAACGACCGGCGGGGGGCCGAGGTCTTCGCCATCGACCTCGCGACCGCGCTCGAGCAGCTCGGCTGGGAATCGACGGTCGTCAGCCTCACGCGGTCCACGTCGACCGCGACCGTCCCGGCGGAGCCCCTCGGCGCCGGTCGCTGGTGGCGGAGCCTCGGACCGTTGCGTCAGCAGGCCAAGACCCACGACGTCGTCATCGCCCACGGATCCACCGCCCTGCCGGCGTGCGCCATCGCGTGCGCGGGGATCACGCCCTTCGTGTACCGAAGCATCGGCGACCCGGCCTACTGGTCGTCATCCGGACTCAAGCGTCGCCAGACGACGCTGCTGCTCAACCGCGCGGACACAGTGGTGGCCCTCTTCCCCTCGGCCGCCAACACGCTGCGAACGCGGGGCGTGACCAGCGAGATCGCGACGATCCCGAACGCGGTGGACGCGGCCGCCTTCCCCATGATCGACGAGTTTGGTCGACGAACGGCACGTGCGGAGCTCGGTCTCCCGAGCGACGCATCCGTCGTGCTCTTCCTCGGCGCCTTGAGTCTCGAGAAGCGACCCGAGCGCGCCCTCACCCTCGCCCGGGCTCGGCCGGAGCTGCACGTGGTGGTGGTCGGCGACGGACCGATGCGCGACCAGCTCGGTGATGAGGCGGCGGGCCTCGCGAACGTCTCGGTCCTCGGTCCGACGTCAACGCCGCACCAGGCCCTCGCCGCCGCAGATGTCCTGATCGTCCCGAGCGACACTGAGGGCGTCCCCGCCGTCGCCATCGAAGCGGGGCTGAGCGGCCTGCCGGTGGTGGCCAGCGACGTGGGCGGCTTGGCATCCGTCATCGAACAGGGCGAGACCGGATGGCTCGTTACGCCGGGCGACGACGACGAACTCATGGCCGCCGCCGACAAGGCGATCGTCGCGGGTCAGTCGGTAGGACTTGCGGCACGGCGCCGATGCCTGGAGCGATTCGACATCGGACCAGTGGCCGTTCAGTGGGCCGGTGTGATCACCCGCTCCGCACGCATCGCGAGACTCCGCGAGTAGACCCGAGTCGCCGCTGTATAGGTTCGACTCGTGGGGGATCTGCTGCGGTATCTGCTCCGGCGGACTCGTCGACGCCTCGGCGCAGCCATCACCCCGCCGCCCCCGAGTGCCGCCCTGGTCAGAGCCGGTGTCCTCACCGTGGGGCATCGCACGTACCCGACGCTGCCCTTCGTCGACTACTACCCCGGGGACACTGCTCGTGTGATCATCGGCGCGTACACGGCGATCGCGAAGGACGTCGTGTTCATGCCGGGCGGGAACCACAGGCTCGACAGCCCAGCAAGCTACCCCCTCTACCGCAAGCTCGGCCTCGAGGATCCCGACGCGGGCGGCGAACCATGGAGCAAGGGCGACATCACCGTAGGACGTATGGATCGGCCGGGGTTCCATGGTCCTCGGAGGCGTCACCATCCACGATGGCGCCGTCATCGGAGCTGGCGCGGTGGTGACTCGTGACGTGGAACCGTATGCAATCGTCGGGGGCTCTCCCGCTTCCTTGATCGGCCGACGGATGAGCCCCGAGCAGGCCCAAGCGATGCAAGAGATCGCCTGGTGGGACTGGCCGGAGGCCATTGTCCGTGACCGCGCACACGCGCTCACAGACGCCGACATCGAAGAGTTCATCGAGCGCTACCGCGCCTGAGAAGGTTGCAGCAGTGGTCTCGCTGCCGACATGTCTCTTGCCCCACGGGCAACACCGACTCACCGCAGGTTGCGAATCCTGCGGATCACCTGCTTGGCGGGGGTGGGCAGGGCGGCTCGTGCCGCACGGCGAAGGGGGCTCACCCGGTTCACGTCCAGGAACTGGGAACTCGGCCTGGCCGTCGGGAGCGAACCAGGACTGATCAGCTGCATCGTGTCCACGCACAGCACGTCACGCTTGGCGAGGTTCGCGATCTCGACCGACTGTCGGAGGCTGCTCTCGACGAAGATCGCTGCGTTGGACTCCCGGTACACGTCCGCCTTGAACGCACTCCGGCTGCGCAGCTCCCTTCGCGTGGACAGGTCCGGGAGATCGAGCATGACGAGCTCATCGAATTCGACGCCGTTGCGCTTCAACCACGCTTCGGTCTCGTTCCGCCACTTCTCCAACCGACTGGTGACGATGTACTTGACCTTCCGGCTGGGCTTCAGCAGCGGCTGCGCGTTCGCCAGGAAGTCTCGGTACCGCTCGTCGTCGTCGTCCTGTTCTCGACTGGGATCGAAGCAGAGGACGCCATCCATGTCGAGGCACGCATCCTTCAGCACCGCGTTGTGCAGGATGTTCCACTCGAAGGCCATTGGGCTCGTCAGCAGCTCGCGGTGCTCGTCGACCATCGCGAGGCCGACGTCATTGACGTAGACCGATCCGTAGCGCACCCGGTGCGGCAGAGCGGCTTCGCTCACGAGTCGACGTGCCGTCTGGATGCTGTCACCGGAGGACGTCGCGTCGTCGACGACGAACACATCGCGAGGCGACTGGAGGAACCGCTCGACGTCCATTCCGGCCTCACGCCAATGCTCAGGAGGATGGGTCCGACCAGTCGTCAAGCACCGGCCGGCCAGGAACCCATCGAGGTCGGCCATCGGGATGTTGCGATAGACCGCCAGTAGGTTCGCAACCAGTAATCCGCTCCTCGGGATGCCGACGACGAGCTCGATGTCACGGGGTAGTTCGCGTGACCATGCGAGCACCTGGTCGCTCAGCTGAGCGATGTTCCGGAAGTTCAGTCGTGACGCCGGGGCTCCCGCCATCGGGTCAACGTACCCGGAGGTCCCACTCGGATTCGCCGATTGCGTTCCGTCATGTTGCAGCCTGCTCCGCCCATGCCTGGTACATCAGTACGGACCAGACCCGGTAGTCCGACGGCCTCCCGATGAGATAGCGATTCCAGAGCGGCCGCACGACGTCGACGTCCAGGCCGTGCCGCTCGATCGCCGCAGGAGCGAGGAGGTCCTCGGCCCACGGGCGGAGGGGACCACGGAGCCATCGGCCGAGCGGCGGATCGAAGCCGATCTTGGGCCGGTCGAGCACCTCCCGAGGCACGTGCGCGGCAGCGATCCGCCGGAGCGCTCGCTTGGTCTGCCCGTCGGACAGGCGCTGAGAGTCGGGCGCTCGCCAAGCCGCAGCGACGACGCGTGGGTCGAGCAGCGGCACGCGCACCTCGAGAGAAGACCTCATGGATGCCCGATCGACCTTGGTCAGCATCTGGTCGGGCAGCGTCGTGACCGTGTCGAGGTACATCAGCTCCTCGACGACGTCGTGGCCGGCGAGCGCGGCTGGCGGGTGGTCGAACACCGTCGCATGGGGATCGGCTTCGACGGGCAACCGATCCGGCCAGACGGCGACCAGGCGCTGGGCGAGGTCGAGCTCGTCCTTCGTACGGAGGAGCGTGGCGAGCCGTTCGAGCTTGTCGCCGGCGTTGCGGATGCGCAGCGCACGAGGTCCACGGTCGGGACGGAGCAGGCGGTCCGCCCACGCGGGGTCGATGCGCTCGACGGCCGCGGCGCCGGCACGCCGGAGCGGCGCCGGCATTCGACCCACTCGATCCCAGGCGGCCGAACCCAGCAGGTACCGGTTGTACCCACCGAAGACCTCGTCGCCGCCGTCCCCCGACAGGCACACGGTCACGTGTTCGCGAGCGGCGCTGCTCAACAGCATCGTGGGGAGGGCGGACGGGTCGGCGAACGGCTCGCCGTAGGTCGGAGCGATCAAGTCGACCAGGTCGAGCCCGGCATCGGCCGACACGGACAGCGTGTGGTGCTCGGTGCCGAGGTGACGTGCGATCTCCGCAGCGTGGTCCGACTCGTCGACCGAGGGTTCGTCGAAGCCGACGGTGAAGGTGCGGACCCGGTCGGTCACCTGCGTAGCGAGCGCAGCGATGCAGGTGGAGTCAACTCCGCTGGACAGGAACACGCCGACCGGCACGTCGGCATCGAGCCGCAGGCGCACGGAGTCGGTGAGGAGGCGCTCGATCTCTGCGAAGGACTCCTCCTCCGGCAGGCGCTGCCGGCCGAGCAGCGCCGTGGCGTCCCAGTAGGGGGTCACGGCCGGGGGCTCGCCGAGCCGCACCTCGAGCCGGTGACCTGCCGCCAGCTTGCGGACACCGGTCAGCGCCGTGAACGGGGCGGGTATGTAGCCGAGGCGGAAGTAGAGCGCGATGCTGCGCTGATCGATGTTGTTCGGCACGCCGGGGCAGCGCCGCAGTGCGCCCAGCTCCGACGCGAAGGCGATCCCACCGTCGATGTCCACCCAGTAGAGCGGCTTCTCCCCCAAAGGGTCGCGGGCCAGGTGCAGCTTGCGTTCGCGACGGTCGAACGCGCCGATGGCGAACATGCCGTTCAAGCGGGACAACGCGGGTTCGAACCCCCAGGCCGCGATCGCTTCGACCAGGACCTCGGTGTCGCTCGTCCCCCGGAACCGGTGACCGCCAGCCTCCAGCTCCGAGCGGAGGCTGCGGTGGTCGTAGATCTCGCCGTTGAACGACACCACCCACCGCTCGTCAGCCGACACCATGGGCTGGCTGCCGGTGGGCGACAGGTCGATGATCGAGAGGCGACGGTGCCCGAGCGTGCAGTGGGAGGCGTCGTCGTGCCAGAGGCCGTCGTCGTCAGGGCCTCGATGCGTCTGCACCGAGCACATGCCCCCGACCACAGCAGCACGGTCGGTGTCACCCGTGACGCCAAGGAGCCCGGCGATGCCACACATCAGCCACGCCTGGCTGCGAGCTGTTCGTAGACCGCCTGCTGCCGCTCGACCGCCCGGACGATGCCGAAGTCACGAGCCCTCTCGCTGGCGGCCGCAGACATCCGTGCGCAGGTCTCCGGCTCGAGAAGCTCGCTGATGGCCTCGGCGAGGGCGGTCGGATCTTGTGACGGGACGAGGCGTCCCTCGACGCCATCGGTGATGACGTCAGGGACGCCCCCGACGGCGGTCACCGCAGCGGGCAGTCCTGCGGCGAGCGCCTCCAACAGCGAGATCGGCAGTCCCTCGTGGCGGCTGGCCAGCGTGAACACGTCAGCAGCGACGAGGTGCCGGATGGGATCCTCCTGGTAGCCGAGCATGCGGAACCGATCACCGAGACCCCGCCGGGCGAGATCGGTCCGCAGCTCGGCCTCCATCTGTCCCTGCCCGATGGCGAGGAACACCACGTCGTCGTGGTCACCCAGCACCCGCTCGGCCGCATCGAACAGGTTCGGGTAGTCCTTGTCCGCACGAAGGTTCGCCACCGCGAGAACCACCCGCTTGCCCTCGACGCCGAGGGCCGCTCTGCCGTGGTCGCGCTCCTTCCGCCGCTGCTCGATCTCGTTGACGTCGACCCCATGGACGAGTACCTCACTCCGGACTCGGAGCCGGCCAGGGAGGCTGTCGTGCACCGGCTCTGACACCGAGAAGAGGTGATCGTCCAACGACGCCGTCAAGCGGTCGAGTGCCCGAGTGGCGACATGGAAGGACGGCCACATGTTGTGTGCGGTGCTGACGAGGGCTGGCCGAGGTCGCACGGTCATCACCACCGGTCGGACGAATGCGGCCACGAGCGGCGAGTGGACGTGCACGACGTCGATGCGCTCACGCAGCAGGAGGGAACGGAACCGACCCAGCCACCGGAGGTCCGCGATCTGAGGTCCATCCAGGCATGTGACGTCGATGCCGGCCGCACGAAGCGGCTCCGCCAGTTGACTCTTCCCCGGCAGCAGGTGCGCGGCGTGGAAGGCGAATCGGCGCTGGTCTCCGGCTCGGGCGAACGACAGCAGGAGGCGTTCTGCGCCGCCGGGACCGAGTCCCTTCGAGAGCCACAGGACTCGGATCGGCTTCCCTGCACCGTCACCGTCAAGTGCCATGGCCCGTCAACGACCCCCGGAGTCCTGGTCGGTCACGAAGCCTGCCTGCGTGGGGATCACACCGACGTGTCGCTCGACATCCACGTCGTCGCGACTGCCGTCGGCCACCACCCGACCGTCCTCGACCACCAGGAAGCGGTTGCAGTGCCCGAGCAACGACGGACGGTGCGACACGACGATCACGATCGCATCCGGGCCGAGCGCGAAGAGGGACTCCTCGATGAGTCGCTCGTTGACGGCGTCGAGCGCACTCGTCGGCTCGTCGAGGATCAACACCCGAGGCTCGCCGTACAGCGCGCGTGCAAGGGCCACCCGCTGGCGCTGACCACCTGAGAGGCTCGCTTGCCCATCGCCGACCTGGGTCCCCCACCCATCAGGGAGGGCTCGAATGTCGGCGGCGATGGCAGCACGCTCGGCGGCGCGCTCGACATCCGCCTGGCTGCCGGCTCGGAAGAATCGGATGTTGTCGGCCAGCGACCCGCGGATGAGCACGGGTTCCTGGGAGAGCAGGGAGAACGTGGATGCCCACGATGCCGCGGTGAACTCACGAGCGTCGACGCCGTTCACGCTGTACTGCCCGACGCTCGGCTCGAGCAGTCCGGCGAGCAGGGTCGCCATGGTCGTCTTCCCACCGCCGGATGGGCCGACGACGCCAAGCCAGTCACCGGGCTGGAGCCGGACGGTGACGTCCGACAGCACCTGGGCGTCGTCGTAGGCGAAGCCGACGCCGTCCAGCTCGAGCTGGTCCACCGACTCGAGCTGTCGGGTGCCACGCCGACGCACGACCGTCTCGTGCAGGTCGACTGCGTCACGGATCTCGGCGAGGTAGGGCCCGGACTCCACGTAGGCCTGCGTGCTGCTGTTCAGCTGCTGGAGGTAGGAGAGCGAGCGCACGGCGAGGATCGCTGCGGTACCGAAGCTGGTTGCATCGATCTCCAGCTCCCGTGCGATGACGATCACCCCGACCACCCCGAGCAAGATGCTCTGCTGGAACAGGCTGGGTATCGCCCGTTGGATCGTCCGCAACCGGGCGAGCGAAGCGCGAGCGCGGCCGTTCGCGGACTCCAGCTCCCGCCGAGCCGCATCCTGCACGTCGAAGAGCTGTAGCTCTCGGTTGAGTGACGAGAGAGAGGTGGAGAGGAGCTGCACCTCACGGACCGACTCTTGCGAGCGCCGGGAGATCACCTTGGTCCGTCGACGCAGCACCGAGAAGAGCGAGACGATCGTCGCGCCGAGCGCAACGAACACCGCCCCCACCAGCGGCGAGGACACAGCGACGAAGGTCCCGTACACCAGCAGGTTGATCAGGGCCGACAGCATGGTGCCGAGCAGCGGCACGGAGCCCGAGGCGGACTGGACGTTGGTGCCGAGGAGCTGCTGCAGGTGCCCGGCCCGAAACCTCAACATCTCGCGCCAGTCGGCGGCGAAGTACGAATCGATCAGACGGGTTCGCGCATAGGCCGCAGCCCGTGCGCTCAGCCGCCCGACGACGACGCTGTCCAGCAGGCGCACGGTCATGGACACGAGGGCGCCAGCGGCGGCAAGACCGAGCAGCTGGTTGGAGGAGAGGTTCCCGTCAATCGGGCCGAGCGAGATCTGGGCAGTCGAGCTTTCGTCGACGAGCAGCAGCAGCGACCGCACGATTGCCACCAGCAGCAGCACTTCCGCTGCAGCGGCCACCACACTGAGCAACGGCAGGGCGAGCACCCACCGCTGACGCTCACCGAGCAGCCAACGGACATGCCCGACGAGCTCGCCGATCTGCCCGAAGCCGAATCCGCGGCGGGGCATCCGTTGGTCGGCGAACCTGTCCTTTGCTTCGTCGCTCACGATCGTCCTCGCAGTCGGTGCACGGCGGGGTGCGCGCCCGAGAGCATGGCTCCGAAGGTTGAGGCATCCGCCGATGCGTCAACCCGCACGCGAGAGATGCGAAGCGGGTTGCTCACCGGCAGACGGTTGATCCTGTGGTCGAAGAGGAACCCAAGCTCGTACCCGTGGTCTTCCAGCCAATCTTCGACCCGCGGGTCGTGGTTGCCGTTCGGGTACGCGAACCATCGGGGTGTGTGACCCAAGAGCCCACGGAGCACGCCGTGGGCCCCCGCCATCTCCTCCACGACCGTCTCGTCGTCACAGTGATCGAGACAGGGGTGGGTGAGCGAGTGGTGTCCGATGTCGATCCCCATCGCCGGCAGGTCCAGCAGCTGCTGTCCGGACAGGTGGCTGCCTGGCACCGGCTGGTCCAGCGCCACCAGCTCCTGCACGAGTCGCGACACCTCGCTTCGTCGCAGTTCATCGGGGGTGGCCTTCAACGCCCGAGTCACCGCTGCGGGATCGGTCAACCGGACACCGTCGAAGTCGACCCCGAGGAACGCCCCCGCCTTCGCGACGTCCCACCAGTACGGCTCCTCGGAGTCGATGAGCCCAGCGACCACGAAGGCCACCGCAGGGACGTTGCGGACTCGCAGGATCTCCGCCGCGGTCGTGGCGATCGTCTCGTGACCATCATCGAAGGTGACGAGAACCGGGTTGGGCGGGAGCTCCGCTCGCCTGTAGACGGCATCGGCGACCTGCGCCGCGGCCACCGGGTTGCATCGGTCGACCAGCAGATCCATCTGGGTTGCGAAGGCCGACGCGTCATCCACCTGGTGGTAGGCGAGCACCGTAAGGTCATCCCGGTGCAGCCGGCGTCCGATCCGGAGTGCAGCCTCGGAACCGAGCAGGCGCTGCGCCGGATGAGTTGTGGGACCACCACCATCGGCTGCAACCTTGCGATACAGGTCCGCAGTCGCCTCGACCACCTGGTCGAGTTCGTAGCGCTCGAGGAACCGCTGTCGGGCCCGTTCACCCATCGCCTCACGCCTCGGTGCGTCATCGAGCAGTGCCGAGATCGCCTCGGCGAGCGCCGCCTCGTCGTGTCGTGGCACGACCGTTCCGTATCGACCGTGGCCGAGGACTTCGGCGATGGCGGGGGCGTCGGAGCCCACGATCGGGGTGGCGAGGGCCATCGCCTCGATGAGGGAGCAACCCAGCCCTTCGTAGAGCGAGGGGAAGGCGAACACGTCCGCAGCGGCGAAGAGGTCCGGAACATCGGAACGGTGGCCGAGGAGGTGCACCTGCGCTCGGCTGGAAGATTTCCGCAGGGCGGCGTTCAGCTTGTCCGTGGCGTCGCCGGGACGCCCGGCCACGAGGAGGTGGGCGTCGGGATGGTCCCGCACGACGCGATCGAAGGCACGTATCAACAGGTCGTGCGCCTTCTGCGCATCCTGCCGGCCGACGGCGACCACGACGGCGGCGTCCGGCGCGAGCCCGAGAGCCGAGCGCACCTCGTGTCGCCGTTCCGGCGTCCGAGAGCCGAGGAGCGTGCCGGATCTGCCGCGACCGATCACGGTGACACGCTCGCTGGGGATGCCCAGCACGTCGATCGCCTCGGCCCGGACGGTTTCTGTGATGGCGTGGAAGTGCCCGCCAAGGTGACGGGCGGTGATCCCGTCCAGCATCTTGAAGACCTGGAGCTTCCATGCCGGGATGCCGAGGACCTCACGCCGCACCGGGTCGTAGGACGTGTTGACCAGGCTGTCGACGCGGGCCACACCCGTCCCGACGAGTGACAAGCGGGCGAGGAGGCACGAGTGGAGCAGAGTGGCGTGGACGACGTCGGGCGAGAGCCGCCGGACCTCTCGGCGAAGTGCTCGGGCCCGAGCCAGCCAGGAGCGACCCGGAAGCACCTGCACGTCGAAGCCCTGCGAGACCAGCTCCGCCTGGAGTCCGCCCTCGCGCGGGTGGATGCAGCGCACCACCGAGTCGACGTGGTGCACACGTAGCAGCGGGAGTGCGGACGCCATCGAGTGCTCGGCTCCACCGCCGAGACCGAGTGCGTCGATCACGTGGAGGACCTTCACCGGGCTCGCCGCTCAGCGCGTGACACCACACGCCCCAACTTCTCGCTCAAGACGCGAGCAGATGAGCGGAGGATCCGGCCAGTGACCATGAGTCCCGGTACCGGATCGTCCCAGGCCCAGACCGCACGCACGCGGCGGGGTGAGCGAGCGAACGCGACGCGATCACGCACCAGGCGCGGGACGCTTCGTGGATCGGCTTGGAGGCGAGCGAGCCAGGCGGTCCCGATCCATGCTGCAGCATCCTGCTGGGTGGGCTCCACCGCTGGGACGAGTCCTCGGCCCCGCTCTTCGATCGCCATGCGAACAGTGTCGACGCCAGCCCGAGTGGCGAGGAAATGGATGGCCTCGAGGCGCGGGTTGAACTCGACGAACCAGAGACGATCGCGATCGCGAATGAACTCGATCCCGCCGAGGCCAGTGAAGCCCGTCTCATCGAGGAAGCGGCGAGCGCTGGCGTCGATGTCAGGAAGCTTCACCGCCTCTCCCCACACCATGACCCCGCCGTCAGGGTGAGATTGCCGACGTTTCCGGCCGGTGACAACCGCGGTTTGCGTCCCATCCGCACTCCGCCACACGATGCCGAACTCAACATCCTCGTCTGATCTGTCCCCCACGACCTCTTGGATGAGCAGCCTTGCGCCACCAGCCAACGATTCGCGACAGAGCTCCTGCAACGCTTCGGCCGTACGGCAGATGCGCACCTTGAAGTCGGTTCGGCCTTTCGTCTCCCAAGACGTCGGTCGAACGATGACGGGAAGGCGCAGCGACCGCACGTTCCTGAGGTCCCGTTGATCTTCAACAGCCGTCCAGGCTGGGACGTTGACGCCTGCGCGCTCCGCCGCTCGAAGCTGCGGGATCTTGTCGATCAAGCCACGCAATACAGCGTCCTCCGGCACGGCGAGCTCAAATCTCTCATCGAAGTGTCGGCGACCAGCACTGATCACCTGCACGAGTCGATCGCTGAGCGGGAGCACCACGATGCGATCGGCGAGCTCCAACCGCTGCGCGGCCCAGGTGGCTAGGCCCTCACAGAGATCATCAAGCTGATCCACCTCGAAGTCCCGCGTGTCAGAAACGAGTCGGCTTCTACCGAAGATCATTCGCCCGGAACCGAGGGTGGCCACCAAGACAGTCGCTCCGCTGGATGAGGCCGACCGCGCTGCGTGCAGGGCGCTGCCCCACACCTCCTCTGTGACGATCAGGCAGGCTGGAGCGCCCCCGTGCGCTTTCACTTCAGGTCAGACGTTGGCGGGCGCGGCGAGAAGTGCCGTTCGCTCGAAAACTTGCGACCAAGCACAAACCGCGTCCGGTACTCGCCGGTGCACCGCCAGCCGATCCGCTCCAGTGAACGGATCGAGGCAGCGTTCCACGGGTAGACGAGACCCCAGAGCACATCGCTGCCCGGCAACGTCTCCGCGTAGACCGAGATCATGCGACTCAGCAGCGATCGTCCGCGGTAGGCCGGGTCAACGAAGCTCCTACAAGAGAAATGCTCCGTGGGTGGAACAGAGACCGTCCGGTGGAGTTCGGCTACGAACACTTCGCCTTGTGTCATCCAGGTACTCGCCGCAATCCGGTCCCCATCCAGTGCCACGACACATGAAGACTGTTGCCGATCGAAGTGGCGGAGATCGTCGTCATGCGCATGCGGGTTCATGCCGTCCACAATCCGATACGCCGGCTTGCAGAGCACCCGAATATCCAGTCCATCAGCTTCCGCGGGGAACGCGCTCTCAGATGCCCGTGTCTCGTACCGGTCGAGCATGATCTGTCGGAAGATCAGTTTGCGGAACGCGAGTCGGAAGATCTGAGCTGTCCGGGCCCAGCCAGCCCCGATCCGCAGAGGCCAAGACCCGGCCTGCCCGCCTCGGTTTGCGCTCAGGCGAAGCCGCCCCCGAAGTGCGGCCCGGGTACGCGGCCGGTCGGCCATGTATCGAGGTCTCCAGTTCTTGAGGGCTTGAGGGTGCACGACGCCCAGCTCCGCCGGAATCACTTCGAGACCGAGCACTTGCGCCATCGCTAGTCGATGGTGTCCCGACCCACCGAAGACAGGTTCCAGGTTGGGGCCGATGTGAATGCGAACTCCACCACGTTCTCGAAACGCACCGTCCCACACCTCCGTACGACACCTAAATCGCCCCTCCGCCTTGACAAGCTCGCATTGGCGGTCGAGGCGTCGATATCGGGCGATGATCTGATCCATGTCCCTACAGCCATCTGCCACGCCGCCCGCCTCCAACTCTGCCAGCAAGACATCAAAGATGTTCGTCGCTTCCCAAGGAACCCCGTCGCGCCAACGCTCAGTACAAGCCTTGATTTTCGGGATCTCTTGAAGGGCGAATGCCGGGAGGTCCCAATACTCGCCGCCGACAACCGCCCCGGAGTCCTCTTGACCTTTCCCGTAGCGGCATTCTGTCACTTGCGAAGGATCGACCCAGATCCTTTCACACCATCGTGGAGCATCGAGCCCATACCGAAGCACTCCACGAGCGTCACGGGGCAGCGCCTGCAATAGCAGAGCACGAAGCCACGCCGCTCGACTTCGAAAATAGTTGAAGGATCTTCTTCTCACGTTCTGCACGATCCACACCCGCTCACCGTCTTGGATCCACCGTGCTACAGGTAGAGTTTCCGCCAACGGAGCGAACCCACTACGCGGCCGACGCGCCTACCCAGGAGTCGAGCCCACTCCACACGGCTCTGACGGCTCAACAGGCGAGGGATCGACAACCCGAGCAGCGCCCATCCTTTCAAAGCTGCCCCCGGCGAGCTGCGAGGCATTCCCGCCTCCTTGAAATCGCGGTAGAGATGAACCTCTTGGAGAGCGCGATGGAATGAGCGCCTGATCTCGCTTCGCGCCCCCCGTACCGCTTGGATATACGTCACCCTCGCCGGGGACTCGATCAACTCATAACCAGCAATCTGCGCGCGGAAGAAGAAGTCGAACTCATCCGCGCCACCGCGGTAGCTCTCGTCAAATCCTCCAATCGCGTCGAAGCATTCCCTCGACAGTCCGCAGCAGGCGCCAAGCGGTGCCGGCAGAAAGGAAAACCGCGTAGCAACACCGAGTTCTCGGCCTGCAACACCGAGTATCGTCTCCACACACGTTCCTCCGACGAGCGGGGCCCTATCGAGCGCCCGGGCCATCTGAGAAATCCAGTCGCCTTGGACGACGTCGTCTGCATCGCAGAAGAGGATTCTCTCATGCGAAGCCGCCCGCACCGCAGCGTTTCGAGCCACGTTGATTCCCGGCTCCTTTCCCGCATCGATCACTCGAAGATCGAGCCTCTCAGCGAAAGAGCACGCAACTCTTCTTGTATCGTCGGTGCTGCCGTTGTCGGCAACAACCACTTCGACTGTCGAAGCACCAACCTGGCTGGCCAAGGCTTCCAATTGCGCGGCGAGGGTCTCCGCTCCATTCCGTACCGGAATGCACACCGAGACGCCACAGCCTGTTGTCGTGAGATCCACCATCTCCCGTCCCTTGACCTCCAACGGGCAGAACCCGCCTGACCTAGTCTCGTCGAGTGCCGCAGCCGAGGTCTCATCCGACGTTCTCGATCGTATTGCCTGCGTACGGACGCCCACGGTACCTGGCAGAAGCAATCGGCTCCGTGCTGCAGCAGACGTACGAGTCTTTCGAGTGCATCGTCGTGGACGACGCCAGCCCTCAGCCCGTGCGGGTGGAGCGGGATGAACGCGTGCGGCTCGTCAGACGAGACGAGAACGGCGGACCAGCCGCCGCACGAAACACGGGAATGGACCTGGCCGAAGGGGACTACGTCACGTTCCTCGACGACGATGACCTCCTGGTCCCCGACCGTTTGGCCATGACGGTTCCACATCTGGACCGTGCTCCGATCGTTCTCTGCTGGACCAACTACCTCGGCGAGCCAGCGAGGCACGGACGGCGGCTGAGCGGCCCGGTTCAAGGCGAACTCCTAGCATCGACCATCCCCCACATGGGCTCCGCTGTCATCCGGCGAGACATCCTGCAGCCCTTAGATCCCACCTTCGCTGCGCTAGAAGATGTCGAATGGTGGCTGCGCATGTCCCGGTATCCGGTGCACACCGTCGAGCAGGTCGGCTACCTCCTCAGACGTCACGAAGGACCCCGAGTTGGCTACGGGTTGAGAGAACGGGCAAATGCAGCCGAGCAGTTGATCCGCGCCCATGAAGGGCATTTTGACCAGTATCCGAAGGCGGCGGCCTACCGGTGGCTATGGTCTGGCGGTGTCCTAGAACGGCTCGGAGATCTTCAGGACGCTTCCAATGCGTACACGCGATCGATTCGCGCGAGGCCATCCGTGCGGGCCCTGCGAGGCCTCATTCGGGTCAAGGCCGCAAGCCACCGCCGGACGTTGCGACGCCCACCGAATTGAGGTGACAGTCCGGCGAGGTTGAGCCCCAGTCTTGACCTCTCCAGAGGCGACTGTTGGACCAGTTGATACGCCTTCGCAAAGAAGCCGCCAGCACGATCTGGTCATCACCAGCATGATGTGCCGCCAAGTAGGAGCGAAGCCTTCCGTATCCACGGTCTATGGTGAACACTCTGTCTATGGTGAGCACTCGCTGACCAGTCGAAAATGGATGCAGAACCGCATGAAGACGGTTTGTCACCACGGCCGGCGCTGCGTGAAGCCCAGCAAGGCCAAGCGAAACGAGACATCTGGCCCGTCGATCGTAGTGAACGAGCCGCAACCTCACATCGACTGGGGCGAGCCTGGAACTCTTGAGCGTCCGTGCTAGACGAAACACTCGGCTCTGCAGACCATTCGCAGCGACCTCGACCTTGGACGGTTTCGACTCTGCCATGAGCTTGTCCCAGTCCACCGGAGCGCAGTGGTCGTGCACTGCACGCTCGACATCCCTATCCTCCACCTCGGAGTCGGATCGCATCAGGACTAGGAAGTCCGAGGTGGCTGAGCCCGGATCGAACTTCCTCATTGAGCGACAGGGAGCGAGATCAGGACAGAGCTCAGCTGAGATTCCCCAGTTCGGTCAGCATACGGAGACTGCGTTCGTCGCGAACTAGTACGTGTAGATCTCGGCAACGACGCAAGAAGTCCGTGTCTGGTTCCAAGGTGGTTTGATCGGACCTGTAAGCGACGGTCTGAGGGAGTTGAAGATAGCGGCGGGTCGGAAGATCAAACATCACCCGCCGACGGAACTCCTGAAATCCAGGCCAATAGTCGCTAAAGTTCCCACCGCCGTGGAAGAGGATTGTTCCGTCTGGATGCGCCAAGTCGAGGTCGGCTACACAATAGTTGGCCATCGTGGCCGAGTAGCGGGCGCGGATTCCGAGTTGCTCTAGCAACGATCGCGGCAGTCCCTATCGCCGAATCTCCAACGTTGTTGTGGTGCGGAAAACTCCAAGAGAAACACGCAAGCACTGGGCTGGACCCACCTACCGACACACTCGCGAGCGCTTTCTACCTGTACGCCTAGATGCTCCAGCAATCCGCTTGCGCATCTGGAAGCGCTGGCGTCCTCATCGGGCACGGCGGATACGGCTCTACTCCATTGCCCTAGCCGCTTGTGCGGTCGAGCGCCCACTCACATCCTCCTGGTTCATCATCCATCTGAGCACTACGCCAATCGTCGCCAAGCCCGGATCCTTCGAAGAGGATGCGCATCTCCGCAGAATTGCACGTACGCCTCTGCAAGTCGCTCACAACTGGCATCGGTGCGCCAGGCCTCACGATCCGGAGACCAGGTCGGAGATGCGCTGCACGCCCTCGGCCAGGTCATCATCGCCGAGCGCGAACGACAGCCGGGCGTAGCCGGGGGTGCCGAAGGCCTCGCCGGGCACGATGGCCACCTTGGCCTCCTCGAGGATGATGGTGGCCAGGTCGAGCGTGTTGTCCGCCGTGCGACCGTTCAGCGAGCGGCCATAGAGGCCGGTGAGCTTCGGATAGGCATAGAACGCGCCTTCCGGCTCGAGGCACTCGACGCCGTCGATGGCGTCGAGCATCTTCCAGATGGTCTGGCGCCGGCGGTCGAAGGCCTCCCGCATCATCACCACGTCGTCGAGCGAGCCGGACACGGCGGCCAGAGCAGCTCGCTGGCTCACGTTGGCGACGTTCGACGTGGAGTGGCTCTGCAGGTTGGTGGCGCCCTTGATGACGTCGTTGGGGGCGATCATCCACCCGACCCGCCAGCCGGTCATGGCGTAGGTCTTGGCCACGCCGTTGAGGACGACGCAGCGGTCGATGATCTCGGGAACCTCGACCGGCAAGGAGGTGAACTCGTTGCCGCCGTAGACGAGGTGCTCGTAGATCTCGTCGGTGACCACCCAGATGCCGTGCTCGACGGCCCACTGGCCGATGGCCCGAACCTCGTCACGGGAGTAGACGGCGCCGGTGGGGTTCGACGGGGAGACGAACACCAGCACCTTGGTTCTGTCGGTGCGGGCCGCCTCGAGCTGCTCGACGGTGGCCTTGTAGCCGGTGGTCTCGTCGCACACGACCGGGACGGTGACGCCGCCGGCGAGGCCGATCGGCTCGGGGTAGGTCGTCCAGTACGGGGCGGGGAGGATGACCTCGTCGCCCGGGTCGATCAGGGTGAGGAACGAGGCGTACACGGCGTGCTTGCCGCCGTTGGTGACCAGGATGTTGGCCGGGTCCACCTCGAGCCCGGAGTCGCGCTTGGTCTTCTCGGCGATGGCCTGCTTCAGCTCAGGCAGTCCGCCGGCCGGGCTGTACTTGTGGTTCTTGGGGTCCCGGCAGGCCTCGACGGCGGCCTCGACGATGTGGGCTGGGGTCGGGAAATCGGGCTCACCGGCACCGAAGCCGATGACCGGCTCGCCAGCGGCCTTCATGGCCTTGGCCTTGCTGTCGACGGCAAGGGTCGCGGACGGCGCGATGGCGGCGACGGCAGCGGAGATTCGGGACGAGGACAAGGCGTTTCGCTCCTGGTCGGGGACTCCGCGATAGTGGCATCTCAAGCGTGGATAGTCACCAGCGATAGTGCGACTCCTGGTGTGGCCCAGGACGCCGACGTGGTCCACGACACGGGCGACGAGGCGATCGCCGGGGTCAAGACGTTCACGTCTGCCCCGGTCGTGCCCGATGCGTCGTTCGCCATCGCCAAGAGCACCGGACTCCAGTCGGCCCTCGATGTCAAGGCTGCGGCCACGGACAACGTCGCCGGCGACCAGACGATCCTGAACGTGGTGAAGCTCACCCAGGTCGCCTACGGCGCCCTCGGCACGAAGGTCCACGACGCGCTGCGTCATCACGGCAGAAGCCTGCGCCGGGGAACCGCCGACCCCTCGGCCCTATACGTCGGCGGCTCAACCGTGTCCGACGACATCACTGGCCTGTCCGACGGCGACCTCGTGGGCACCTGGCCGGACTCCTCCGGCAACGGTCGCTACAGCACCAGGCGAACTCGGCGAAGCGGCCGGTGTTCCGCACGTCACCGTCATCAACGGCCAGAGAGCTGTCGTGTTCGATGGCGTGGACGACCTGCTCGCCTCTGCGGCATTCAAGTCTCTACCTCAGCCCTACACGGTGGTCGTAGTGGCCCAGATCGCTCGGGACCTCGGACTACGACCGCTTCCGGAGTGCAGCGCCAGGGTCGTCGGTCGAGCAAGACGCACGCTCGTGGCGGGAACAACTACGACATCTACTGGGCTGGGGGGACGACCCGCACCAACGCCCAGCGGCACTGCCGACACGAACCCTTATCTGCTGCGGATTCAGTACGCAGGGGCGACCTCGTCCATACGGAGGGACCGGGGGTCACTCTCAGCAGCCTGGACCTGGTTCCAACGGTGGCACCGCCCACTTCATCGGCGCAGCCTCATCGGAGGTTCGTCACCTGAACGGCCCCATCGCCTTCATCGGCCCTACGCCGGGAGCCCTTCCGTCGACGACGCCGCCGATCTGCTCGCCTGGTCACAGTCCAAGTGCGGCACCCCGTAGGAGCCGCCATGCCCCCTGTCACCGCTCAGACCGAGTACAGCGCCCCCACGTTCATCGTCGTGCGGGTCAGCCAGCGCCAGAAGGCTGAAGCTGCCGCCATCGCCGCTGACCCCGGGGGACACGTTCGTCCCCGGCACGCCGCTCCGAGCAGCCGGCGACCCCACCCAACGCGGTCGTGGCCTACTGGGCAAGGTGGAACATGAAGCCCTCGCAGCGGTCGGCGTTCGCCCCCAACATGGGCGGGACGATCACGTTCTCTCGGGTATTCAGACGCCGAACAAGCAGCACAGCCAATGGACGCTCGACGCCACCGAAGGCCAGTGGACGTCCGACGCCGTGCTCGCCGCGCTCGGCTTCGACATCCTCGACTCCGGCGTCGGCCCGGTCATCTGACCCCCGCCAGAAGCAGTTATTACAGTCGGCAGGCACATGGGACGTCTCAGGTCAGTGCTGGCGCCGCTGCGCTGCAGGTTCGATCAGGTCGACCCGTCTGCACGTCTGGGTGCTCGGGCGGTCCGACGGGCCACCCTCCCGCCGACGACCGTGGTCAGCGTCTACCGCCGCAGGAACGCCGACACGCTCCTCGACCTTCTTCGCCCGGTCGCGGCGCGGGAAGGCGTCCACGTCCGACTCTGGGCGCTGGATGACGAAGCCCCCGAGTTAACCCGTTGGACGACGGGGGCAGGACCGGGCGGACGGTTCGAGTTGCTCAACCGATTGCTGGCAGAGGCCCCCGCCGGCTACGTCGCTCTTGTCGACGACGACGTCTCCTTCACGAAGGGCGACCTTGCGACCTTCATGAAGCTCGTAGACCATCTCGGGTTCGACCTCGCACAACCCGGCCACTCGGTCAACAGCTCCCGCGGCCACAACTTCACCACCATCGAACCCCTCTCGATTGCCCGCCGAACCACATTCATCGAGATCGGCCCGATCGTGGCCATCGCGCCTTCCATCCGTCCCGCTATACAGCCGTTCCCAGGGCGCACACCGATGGGGTGGGGCGTCGACGTCGAATGGTCCGACCTGGCCAGA
This sequence comes from Salinilacustrithrix flava, assembly GCA_024128875.1. Lineage (GTDB taxonomy): Bacteria > Actinomycetota > Acidimicrobiia > Acidimicrobiales > Salinilacustritrichaceae > Salinilacustrithrix > Salinilacustrithrix flava. The sequence goes on along the minus strand of JAMYFF010000004.1, from coordinate 59,720 downwards.
AATGGCGACCGCCGGTTCGGCATCATCGACGCCACTCCCATCCGTCACGCCGATCGGCCCGGAGGCGGCTATAGCGATGACTCGCAGGATCACGAACGACGCGCAGTCCAGGATGCGCTGAACGTCCGCGGACTATCCGCCGTCACCGACGTCCAGGCGGCGATCGACATGGTCCGGCCGTGGAGGGTCCGACCCACGCGGTAACGGCCTTCCAGGTCCGCAGTCTCAGGCCTCGCAGAGTTGAGCGACGTGAGCCAGGTGACGGCGGGCCAGATCGCGCTCGGACTCGGACGCTGCCGCCACCAGCTGCCGATTGCGGAAGGCGTGCTCGACCAGGTCGGGCAGAGACCGGGAGCGCCTCACCGGATCTCGGGACCGGGCGAGACGACGCAGGGCGCGAGGTGCCGAGGGAAGGGGTACGGCCGCTGCTTCAAGGCCAGCTCGCTCCAGATAGCGCCGTACCTTCGTACCTTGTGCGTCGGCCGTCTCCACCACAGCGCAGGGGACACCCGCTCCGATCGCGAAGATTGCAAGGTGGAGACTGTGTGTCACCACGGCGGCAGCGTTCGCTATGAAAGTCTGAACCACCCGAGGCGAGCGCGTGCTCGGAAGGCAAGTTCCCGTTCCTGACTACTCGTGCGTCTCCCACGCTTGAGCGTCGACCACGAGGACCGGCATGTCGGTCATTCGGGACTGGGCGGCTAGGAGAGCGTGGCGATGCGCTACCACGTATTCGCCGGGTCGAAGGTGCGAGAGATGCTCGTATCCGGGCAGCCCGATCGCGAAGTCCCAGTCATAGGGCCTGAGCAGGGTCGCGGGACAGGGGACGGCCTCAACGTCGGGCCTGGTTGGCCGGATGCGATTCGCGATTTCGAGGTCTCGGACCGTGACCAGGCGATGGTCGGAGAGGAAGCTGAAGTCGTCGACATCGAAGGTGATCCCGCATGCGTTGAGGATGTGGGGACCGGGAGTCCGAAATCGCCGGAGCAGGCGACCCCATCGGTCGTCGTCGCCTCGGTTCAGCAGGTTGCCACCCCCGATCACCAATGTGCTCACGTACTCGTCGGTGTCCGACACGTGCCGCGCTGGGATCCCTGCGTCAGCTAGGTGCTCGATTGTGACCTCCGCTGTAGCGATGTCACCGATCGAGTTGTGCCATGGAGCGACGGTCAGGACTCCAACGGTCACCGGTGCTCCCTCACGGTCGGGAGACCGTAGCGGTCCATCGCCCGCAGAGGCGCCGACCCACTCCAGAACGGCAATTCGCCGACGACAACAGGCTTCGCGATAGTTACGACGTGTCTGCTGTTCTTCCCGCCATCAGAATCCCCGACGACCTGAAGCCGAAGGACGGCCGCTTCGGCGCCGGACCATCCAAGGTGCGGCCGGAGCAGATCCAGGCCGTGCTCGACGCCTCACCCGAAGTCATGGGCACGTCGCACCGCCAGGCGCCGGTGAAGTTCGTAGTCGGCTCGTTCCGCAACGGCCTCGCCGAGCTGCTGCAGCTGCCCGACGGCTACGAGATCATCCTCGGCAACGGCGGCACCCACGCCATCTGGGACGGCCTCACCGCCGGCTTCATCGAGCAGCAGTCGCTCCACGCAACCTTCGGCGAGTTCTCCTCCAAGTTCGCGAAGGGCATCGCCGCCGCGCCGTTCCTGAACGACCCGATCATCGTCGAGTCCGAGGTCGGGTCCCACCCGACCGTCGAGGCGGTCGACGGGGTGGACGCCTACGCCCTCACCCACAACGAGACCTCCACCGGAGTGATGATGCCGGTGCAGCGCCCCGAGGGTGCCGACGGCCTCGTCATCGTCGACGCCACCTCCGCCGCCGGCGGCCTGCGCATCGACCTGACCGAGTGCGACGTCTACTACTTCTCCCCGCAGAAGGCCCTGGCCTCCGACGGCGGCCTGTGGATCGCTGCCGTCTCCCCCGCCGCCATCGAGCGCATCGAGAAGCGTGCCTCGGCCGGCGACCGCTGGATCCCGCCGTTCGTGAACCTGAAGGACGCCCTCGACAACAGCCGCAAGGACCAGACGCTGAACACCCCGGCCCTGGCCACGCTGATCATGGCCGACAACCAGGTCCAGTGGCTCTGCCACAACGGCGGCATGGACTTCGCCGCCGGCCGCTGCGACCAGTCAGCCGAGATCATCTACGGCTGGGCCGACGCCCACGCGCTGGCCACGCCGTTCGTCACCGATCCGAACAAGCGCTCGCACGTGGTCGCGACCATCGACTTCGACGAGTCGGTCGACGCCGCGGAGATCGCGGCGGTGTTGCGGGCGAACGGGATCGTCGACACCGAGCCGTACCGCAAGCTCGGCCGCAACCAGCTTCGAGTGGCCATGTTCCCGGCCGTGGATCCCGAAGACATCCGAGCCCTGACCGCCTGCATCGATCACGTGACAGAGAAGCTTCGTTGACCTAACCGGTCAAGCGCTCGAGGATGCCCTCAAGGTCGGCCACGCCAGCCACCGACGTGGGCGTGCCCGCCGACAACCGGCTCACGGAGGCAAGGGCTTCCAGTAGTTCCTGACGGTCGGTGCCGTCCAGGTCCCACGAACGCACGAGCAACCGCACCAAGGTGCTGCCCGGGTGCTCGTCAGCGCCAAAGTCCTCGGGGGGCCAGTGGATCGCTCGCAACCGGTAGGGACCCGCTTGCGCCACCACCTCGTCGACTCGGGTCCCGAGCCCCAGCTCCGGACGCAGCCCGACATCCACCACGACGTCGCTTGCGCCAGGATCCACGCGCGTCACCTCGGGATCGGCGATAGCGGCCCCCGCCGTTCGGATGAGGCGCTCGATGGCGGTCGTCCTGTTCAGGAGCGATCGCGGCACCAGATGAGCAGCTCCGTCGCGCACGACCGCACCCATATCCCTCACGGCCACGGTTCCGGAGGGTGCTCCAGGTGAGGCGAGCCGGCCGAGGACACCGTCGAGGGCCCGCAGCAGACGCGATGGGGACGGACTCACGACGAGGTCGCATCGGCCGTGCTGCAGGCTGGCGCGCCCGACCCCCACCACCGGCGCCGGCGGGTGCAGGACGACCCTCATGTCGTCGACCGCACGATCGTCCTCGGCGAGGAGGTCGCGGTACCGCGAGCGGGTCTCCTCCAGAGCCTCCTCGTCGTCGAACTGGACGCCGACATGGAAATCGCCAGCACGGATCGTAGTGAAGCCGACCCAGACCGGGTCGATCCGTGGCCCTCAGGGGTTCGGGGGGCGTTTCAGGTAGAGCGGTCCCGTCACGCCGGAACCTCGGAATCGGCGTACTCGAGCAGTCCCTCGGCGATGAGCGAGCCTGCGAACTCCATGACCTGTTCCGTGGCCAGGGCGGGCTCGATGTGGAAGACCTCGGCGACGTCCGCAGCCAGGTCGGCCGCCGTCGCCGAACCGTCGAAAAGCGGCCACAGCAGGGATCCTGAGGTCGAGAGCAGGTGTGCGGCGGGCCGCTCCGGGTCCCACACCACGACCGCGTCGTCCACCTCGACCCAGACCAGATCCGGGCGACGACGAAGGGCTGCGGACGGATCCAGCTCCACGATGCGAAGGTAGTTCACGGCCCAGATGGAGCCACGCATCGCTCCGAGATGCGTATGGTGCTGCTCACCACAGGTGGTTAGCCTCACATCAGTACTTGCGAGCGATCCGCTTGAGCGGGAGGCGACGGAATGGGCAGCACCGATCAGACGTCCGGCGTGAGCCGGCGTGATCTGTTGAAGAAGAGCGCGGTGGCGGGCGGCATCGTCTGGGCTGCGCCGCTGATCCTGAGCGACACCGCCGGAGCCACCTACATCGGCTCGCCCGCAGATTGCGTCTCGTACTACTGGTGCAAGGGCACCACGAACGACACCGGTGGGGAGATCACTGGCGTCGGCGGCGAGCCCTCTCACTGCTACACGCCCGCCCCAGGTGGATCCGGGCCGGCGAACCCGCCGGAGTATGTGCCTGGCCGCACCTACGGCAGTGCCTGCGGCACCGTGAAGTCGTTCTCAGACAACACCATCACGCTGTACGCGAACCTGGACGGCGACACGAGCAAGGCGAAGATCCAGGCGGTCTCCGGTTACACGAAGGGCGGCGCCGGCGAGGGGTCGTGTGCCGTGGCGGCCGTCAAGAAGAACGCCGACGGCACCTGGACGATCACCTTCCCTCTGACGACGAACGCAGGTGGGTTCTCCCACGTCGAGTTCGCCTTCTGCGTCTGATCGACGCCTCGTCCGCTGCACACCGATCCCCGTCCCGCATACCACGCACTGGGCTGGTGGTTCAGCCTCGACACCGGGAGCGCGACACCGCTCCGGGCATATCTCAGCGCCGTCTTGTCCGGACTGGAAGCGCCCGAGGCGCCGACCGGCATCTCCCGCTACACGGTCTCCCAGGCGTCCGACGGGTGGCAGCTCTGCCTTGACGGATCCCTGATCGGTCGCAGCAGAGAGCTCCAGGCAATCGCCAACCGCGTGCTGTGGAGCATCAACCAAGAGGTCGCTGCTCGCCACCATCAGGTCCTGGTCCACGCAGCGGCGGCGAGCCTGGACGGATTCGCCGTGGTCGTGCCGGGTAGCTCTGGCGCCGGCAAGTCCACGCTGATCACGGCGTTGGCCCGGGCGGGTTGGGGCTACCTGACCGACGAGGCCGTGCCTTTTCGAGCTGACGGACTCGTCGAGCCGTACCGGAAGCCCCTGACGCTCAAGCCTGGCTCGTGGCGACTGTTCCCCGAGCTGGAGCCGGTGACCCCAGAGGTTCGCCCGCCGTTCACCGACACCCGCTGGCACGTGTCTCCGTCAGTCCTCGGCTGGTCGGTCGAGCATCGCCCTGCAACGATCAGGTGGATCGTCTTCCCGGAGCGCCGCTCCGGGGCCAGCACCGAGATGCGGGAACTGTCGCACGGCGAGACCGTCACGGAGCTCCTGCGCAACTGCCTCAACCCGGCAATCATCGATCAGGAGCGCCTCAGCGACCTCGCTTCCAGCGTCCGGGGTTGCGCTGCCGTCAGCTTGGCGTTCGACGACCTGGCGTCGGCCGTCGATGCGATCGAGACACTGGCTCGGGCGTGAGCCCCGACCGGCGCGAGGCACACCACCACCAGCACGAAAGGCAGCACCTGCACGCGCTGGCGTACCAGGATCCCGGCGTTGCTGAACGCTGAGAAGCCGAAGACGAACAGCAGGGTGTAGACCCCGCAGAACGCGACGTACGGTCGACGCAAGATCGAGAGCACCCCGTGAGCGAAGCGTCGCCAGCTGGTCACGAACAGCAGCATCAAGAACGCTGACTCGGCGGCGGCGACCAGTGCCTGGGCATTCGTCGCCTGCCAGGGGAACGGGCGGAACAGCACGTTCACGAAGGCCACTGGCAGCAAGGTCGGCTCGAGGTCGGTGTCGGTGTCTTCAATGAACTGCGAACCACCCTGACCGGTGTTGCGCTGCACCTCGTTGAAGGTGGTCTGAACCGCTTCCTGGTTGAAGTCGTCGACACCGAAGAACGTCTCGAGCTGCGCGACCGAATAGACGAGGCCGAGACCGAGGATGACCACGACCGCGAGCTTGCCGATGGGAGCGAAGATCGAGGCGCCCTTGGGCGGACGACGCAGCACGTAGGCGAGGAACGCAGCGAAGGCCACCAGCGCGCCAACGTGCGGACGCACCAGCGCCAGCAGCCCGAAGCCGGCCGCGAGCAGGAGCAGGCCACCACGAGCCGCAGTGAGCAGGCGGGCAGCGCCGTACGCGACGACGCCGAGGCCCATGCACATCCACGCTTCCTTGCCGATCGACGATGGCCAGAACAGCAGGGACGGGAGGAGGAGCACCAGACGGGCGTAGCGCCAGTGGTCGCCGTCCGGAACGGCCCTGACGAAGGCCCGGTGGAAGAGGTAGAGACCCCAGAAGCCCATCCACGAGAACACCAGGAACCCGCCGAGGGTCGTGGCGCCAGTGATGCTGTACACGACGCCGGTGAGGATCTCGATGAAGCCGGTGCCGACCACCCCCTTCCCGAGGTCGACCGTGAAGTCCCCGTTCCAGAACTGGCGCGACAGGTCGGCGCCGATCCGGCTGTAGGCGTTGGCGTCCGCGCTGCCGTCGTAGAGATCGAACGCGACGATGTAGCGGGGCACCGCAGCGAGCAGCTTGAGCCCGAACGCCCACCACAGGAGCTTGGCGATCCGCGGGTCGTGCTCGGCGGCCGCCGCCCGTCGGAGCAGCGGGATGCTCAGGACCACGAGGCCGACCGCCACCGGGAACACCGCCCAGGAGTCGTACGACCGGTTCTCCATCCCCCAAGCCAGGGCAGCGGCGATCAGTCCGATGCCGGCCACGGCCAACACCTGGAGCACCCGCTGGCGAGCAGTGCCGTCGAGTCGGAGCCGGCGAAGCGGCCGCGTCGCCACCGCGACCATGGTCAGCGGAGCGGGTCGGGGCGGGGTTGGTCGTACTCCGACCACAGCGCCGGGGCGTCGTCCTCGGTGAGATCGTCGGCCGGCTGTCCGCGGTCCGAAGGGGATGCGACCGGCCCTTCCACCCGTTCGACCTCGGTCTCGGCATTTCTCGTCTGCCTGCGGCGACGCCGTCCCGATGTCGGCGCCTCGTCGATCGTGGTCGTGCGGTAGTAGGAGGCGTAGCTGCCGTCTCGCTCCGGGACGCCGATGGCGATGATGCCGGCGACCGGTGCACCGAGGCGATCGAGGAGGAAGCGCGTGCGGCGAGCGCCATCGCTCGTCGTCTTGCCGACCCTCGACACGACGACGACGGCGTCGACAGCCGGGATGAGCTCGCTCGCATCGTTGGTGGCCAGCAGCGGCGGGGTGTCGATGATGACGACGTCAGCCAGGCCCCGCGCCCCCTCGATCAGCTTCCGTCCGGCTGCAGCCACGTCACCGAGGCTCCGGAGGTGATCGCCGCTCGGGGCGATCGACACGCCGGGGACATCCGTGGGCCGGATGACGCTGGCGAGCGAGGCTCGGCCGGTGAGCACGTCGGCGACGCCAGGACTGGTGGGGACGTCGAAGTAGCCGTGGATCTCGGGGCGGCGGAAGTCGCACCCGAGTACCAGCACCGACCGGCCGGTCTCGGCCATGGTGACCGCGAGGTTCGCCACGGTCGTCGTCTTGCCGTCGCCGGGGGCGGCCGACGTGACGAGGACCACCTCGGGCTCGCCTTCCCGGTCCTCCGGCGCGCTTCCCTTGAGGCCCATCACGGTGACGGGGCTGAGCAGCAGCGCCGCCCGCAGCGTCCGGTACGACTCGGCGAACCCGGACATGTTGTCGGTCCGGGCGAGGAGCTCACCCTTGCTCGCACGTCCGGCGGAGGGGACCTCGGCGATGACGGGGAGGCCGAACGCCTCTCCGATCTCGTCGACATCGTGGAGACGGGTGTCGAGCCGCTCGAGGACGAGGACGGCGGCGAGGCCGAACAGCAGACCGATGATCGCCGCCAGCAGGGTGCGCCCCTCCCGGCTGTCCGGAGCCGAGAACCCGCCACCTTCGACCTCTGCGAGCTCCGGAAGGGCTGCCTGCAGCGTGACGTAGCCGGCGCTGGGCGGGGGTTGGTTCAGCACCTGCTGCTGCTGGTCCAGGGCTGCGCCGTACTGGCGCAGCTTGGAGTCACGCTCGGCCGAGAGCACGCCGGGGGCCTCACCGTCCACCGACTGCTCGAGGATCCGGTCGTTCAAGTCGTCGATCTCCGCCTGGAGCCGGGTGAGCTGCTCGTTCACCCGCTGCACCGATTCCTGGCTGGTCTCGGTGGCTTGCTCACCGAGACGGGACAAGGTCTCCTCGGCGAAGACGTTGGCCCGCTCGGCCGCGGCTTCGGGCGAGGTGCCGGTGGCGGTGATGTCGAGGGTGCCCACCTGCTCGTTCGGTTCGAGCGTGATGTCGGAGGCCAGCAGCGCCGGCTCGCGGTCCCAATCGAGGCGCTCGGCCGCCCGCTCCGGCACAGGACCGGTCTTCACGTAGAGCGCGACCGTGGCGAGGGCCTGCGGTGCGACGGCCGAGCTGTCTCGGAGGATCGTGTGCGTCGCCGAGTAGGTGACGTCGTCGTTGGCGGGTTCCGCCGGCGTCGTGAACCAGGCCGCCAGGCCGGCCACGAGCACGCACGCGACGATGAGGGCCCACCGGCGACGGAACAGTCGGAGGTAGTCGAGGAGGTCCATCAGCGCGCCACGTCCAAGGTGCGGGAGGGTACCGGACGCCTATGCACCGGATGGGAGCGCAGCGACGACCTCGTCGGCGTGCTCGTGCAACCGGCCGATGGTCTCGGCGACCCGGCCGACCGTGGCCTCGTCCATGTGCGACCACAGCGGCGGGCTCAGCACGGAGCCGGCGAGCTCGTCGGTGACGGGCAACGGTCGGGGGCTCTCCCAGCGGCCCTCGTACGCCTGCTGGCGGTGGATAGGTGGGTGGTAGTAGCGGCGGCTGTCGATGCCGTCAGCCTTCAGCGCCTGCTGGAGCTCCGGCGCGGACATGCCGTACTCATCGGCGTCGACGACGATCGTGAGGTCCTTGAACGTCGACGTGTCGCCCTCGGTCGGGCGGACGACCCGCAGGCCGGGGACCCCGGCGATGGCCGACTCGAAGTGGTCGACCAGGGCGCCGCGCGTCGCGACGTGCTCGTCGAGCCGTGCGAACGAGGCGAGTGCGACGGTGGCGTGCAGCTCGCTCATGCGGGCGTTGAGCCCGCAGAAGCGGGTGTCGTAGTCGCCGGGGTTGCCGTAGTCCCGGCCCATGCGCAGACGGGCGGCCAGGTCAGGGTCGGTGGTCGACACGAGGCCGCCCTCGCCAGCCACGACGACCTTGGTCGGGCTGAGGCTGAAGACCTCGGCGACGCCGAACCGGCCGATCGGCACACCACCGCGGGCGCTGCCGAGGGCGTGGGCGGCGTCGTAGAGCAGCGGGATGCCGGCGTCGTCAGCGAGCTTCCCCAGCGCCTCCACCTCGCACGGCGTGCCGTAGATGTGGGTGGCGGTCATGGCCGACGCCCCGTCGAGCAGCTCGGCGAGGCCGTCGTGGTCGAGCGTGGCCCGCTCGGGCTCGACGTCGGCGAAGTCCGGCGTGCCGCCGGCCCACACCACGGCATGTGCCGAAGCGGAGAAGGTGAAGCTCGGCATGACGACCCGGCCGGTGGCGCCGATTGCCTGGAGCACGAGCATGAGACCGGCGGTGCAGCTGGAGACGGCGACGACCTCGGTGCCGAGCCGCTCCCCCACCACCTCCTCGAGCCGGCGGACGGCGGCGCCGTTGGTGAGCATGCCGCTGTCGACCACGGCACCCAGGTCCCGGGTGAGCGCAGCGGGATCGTCGATGGTCGGGCGGACGAGGGGCAGCCCGTCGGGGAAGGCAGGCGTGCCGCCGAGGACGGCGGGCGTGTCGGGGCTGGTCACAGGACCTCGATGTCGGGGTGGTCGCGCCGGCCGGTGGCGTTGCGGGCGTCGAAGAGCAGCGACGACCAGCCGGCGATCTCGTCCAGGTCGTAGGTGGCGTGGGGGGTCAACAGGATCACGGCGTCCGCGTCGCGCACGAGGTCCTCGGTGAGTCGACGGCGGCGCAGCTTCACGCCGTGCTCATCGATCGAGGTGACGAAGGGGTCGTGGAACGACAGCTTCGCCCCCCACGAGGACAGGTGGGCCAGCACCTGGATGGCGGCCGACTCCCGCACGTCGCCGACGTCGGGCTTGTAGGTGACGCCGAGGGCCAGCAGCTTGGACCCCTTCACCGCGATGCCCCGCCGGTTCAGGGAGTCCATGATGCGCCGGGCCGTGTAGCTGGGCATCTGGTCGTTGATGTCCTTGGCCAGCTCCACCAGGCGGAACGGGCGGCCCGTGTCCCGACGGGACTGCCAGGTGAGGTAGGCGGGGTCGAGCGGGATGCAGTGGCCGCCCACGCCGGGACCGGGCTCGAAGCGCTGGAACCCGAAGGGCTTGGTCGCCGCCGCGTCGATGACCTCCCAGGTGTCGATGCCCTGGTCGGCGCACAGCTGGGCCAGCTCGTTCACGAGCGCGATGTTCACCAGGCGGTAGGTGTTCTCGAGCAGCTTGGCCAGCTCGGCCGCCCGGCAGCTGGAGACCGGGTGGACGATGTCCACGAGCCGTCCGTAGAAGGCGGCCGCTGCGGCCGTGCAGTGCTCGGTGAGCCCCCCGACGACCCGGGGGACGCCGGCGAAGCCGTGGGCGTGATCGCCGGGGTTGATGCGCTCCGGGGAGTAGGCCAGCAGGAGGTCCGCACCGGCCACCCGGCCGTGCGACTCGAGCAGCGGCCGGAGCACCTGCTCGGTGGTGCCGGGGTAGGTCGTGGACTCGAGGATCACCAGGGTGCCGGGCATCAGGTATCGGCCGACGGCGGCGCCGGCACCTTCGATGGCGGCGAGATCAGGCCGGCTGTCGATGAGCGGCGTCGGCACGCAGATCAAGACGACGTCGCTGTCGCCGACGACGGCGGGGTCGGTGGTGAACCCGAGGCGGCCGGTGGCGAAGGCCTCGACGAACAGCTCGTCATCGACACCGGGCACGACCTGCTGACCCGACGACAGCGACGCGACCCGGTCGGCGTCGAGGTCGACCCCGATGGTGCGCATCCCGGCACGAGCGGCGGCCGCGGCGACGGACAGCCCGACGTAGCCCTGGCCGATGACCGACACCGTCGCCGTGTTCGCCTCGATGGCCGCGACGAGCGTGCGGGACAGGTCGGCGGCGGGGTCAGTCCGTCTGCGTGGTCGGGGCATCGTCGGAGGCTACGTGGGGGGATTCGGTCGCCTCGGCACCGAGCTCGATGACCGGACCGGTGGAGGCGAACAGCGCGGCCCGGACGTCGTCGTCCCGCTGCCCCTCGGCCAGGGTCCGGAGCCGGGTCACTGCGGCACGCAGGTCCTCGGGGGACGGCAGCGTCGGCGAGATCCGGGAGATGGATTCGTGCACCGTCGGCAGCGCCGGCTCGTCCTCGTTCAGCAGCTCCTCCACCAGCTTCTCCCCCGGCCGCACGCCGGTGACCCGCACCTCGATGTCGACGCCAGGGCGCATCCCCGACAGCCGGATCATCCGCTCGGCCAGATCGAAGATGCGCACGGGCTCGCCCATGTCGAGGACGAACAGGTCACCGCCCTGGGCCAGCGCTGCGGCCTGCAGGACGAGCTGCACGGCCTCGGGGATGCTCATGAAGTAGCGGGTCATGCGCTCGTCGGTGACGGTGACCGGGCCACCGTCCTCGATCTGGCGCACGAACGTGGGGACCACGCTCCCCCGGCTGCCGATCACGTTGCCGAAGCGGACCGCGGCGTGCGTCGAGCCGGGTGGGGCCTGGCCGAGGACCAGGTGCTCGCCGAGGCGCTTGGACGCGCCCATGACGCTCTTCGGAGCGACGGCCTTGTCGGTGGAGATGAAGACGAAGCGCTCGACGCCGGCCGCCTCGGCCGCCTCGAGCAGGTGCTGGGTGCCGGCCACGTTGGTGAGGATCGCCTCGCTGGGGTGGTCCTCGAGGAGGGGCACGTGCTTGTGGGCGGCGGCGTGGAAGACGATCTCCGGCTTGTGGCGGGCGAAGGCACGCTCGACCGCCGTCCGGTCCCGCACGTCGGCGAGCAGCTGCACGACCGGACCGTCCAACGTGGCCGCCATGTCGTGGAGGTGGGACTCGTCGTGGTCGAGTGCCACCAGGGTCGACGGCCCGGCCTCGGCGACCTGGCGCACGATCTCGGAGCCGATGGAACCGCCTGCGCCGGTGACGAGCACGCGCCGGCCCGCCAGCATCCGCCGGACGGCCTCGAGGTCGGTCTCGACCTGCTCGCGCCCGATGAGGTCGTCGATGCGCAGGTTGCGGATGTGGCGGATGCCGACCTCGCCCCGCATCCGCCCGGCGATGCCGTCGACGATCTTCAGCGCGACGCCGGCCTGCTCGGCGTAGGCGGCGATGACCCGCACCGTCTCGCTCGTGGTCGACGTCATGGCCAGGACGGCCTGGTGCGCCCCGGTGAGCTCGGCGACCTCCGGGAGCTGGTCGTAGCCACCCGCGACCCGCAACCCCATGATCCAGCGGCCGTGCATCGTCTCGTCGGGGTCGAGGATCGCCACCGGGACGAGGCCGGCCATCGGGCTCTTGCGCATCTCGCCGATGAGCGCGGCGCCTGCGTCCTTGCCGCCGATGATGATGACCCGGAGGCCGTCGGCCCCGCCGGCGCCCTTGCGCCGGAACGAGAAGAGGCGGCTCCGGAACCGGACCGCACCGAGCAGGAATCCACCGAGGCCGGTGCCGAGGAAGACGACGGTCCACGGCACGCTCTGGCCCCGGATGAGCTCGACGCCGATCAGCACGAGCAGCGCGACACCCATCGCGTCGAGCAGCCGACGGGCCTCGTCTGCGCTGGCGTGGCGCCACACCTGCCCGTACAGCCCGAACGACCAGAGCGACAGGACGCCCACGACGGTGGCGAAGGGCAACCAGAGCAGGACCTGCTCCCACCACTCCTGCGGGACGTTGCCGTCGAAGCGGAGGACCAGCACGCCGATGTAGGCGGCCGCCAGCAGGACCATGTCCAGCACCGCGAGCAGCGCGTCGGCGCGTGACTTCACGGCGGTGCGAGCCAGTCGGCCCCACCAACCGGTCGCTTCGTCCGCCTCGTCCTGGTGCTCCTGCACGTCTCTCCCGCTCGGCCGCCCCACCGCCGGGCCGGCCGGTCCCGAACGGTACCGCCTCCGCTGCGTCACCGACAATGGTCTTCAGGTCCGTTCCGGCGGCACTTCCGCCACCGAGGGTGGCCTCTGGCCTGTTCTCCACACGGTGGCGCCGCCGACGAGCAGCGCAGAGACGAGGAGCAGCGCGGGCGCATGCCAGACGTGGTCGACGGTGCCGTGCACGGCGACGATGGTGACCGCCGCGGCCGCTGTCGTCCCGTCGCCCCCCGCGAGGGCGAGACGAGCCAGGACGGCCAGCCCGAGCGCGACGACGAGCACGACGCCGACCCCACCGAGCTCCACGGCGAGCTCCAGGTACTCGTGGTGCACCCAGCGCAGGTCGGCGTCCTGCGTGACCGGGTTGCGCGCCTCGAACGCACCCGGCCCGAGGCCGCGCACGGGTTCCTCGCGAGCGAGGTCGACCGCGGCCGACCAGAGCTCGACCCGGACGACGTCGGAGCCGGCGAGCGGTGCCGAGTCGTCCACCGCCAACAGGACGCTCAGACCCAGGACGAGGCTGGTGGCCACCGCACCCCCGACGGCGACGACCGGAGGCCACCGGCTCCACGTGGCGAGCAGCAGCAGGGCGCCGGCGAGTGCGAGCACCGCGATGCCCGCTGTCGATCGGGTGAGCAGGGTCGCGACCACCAGCGTGGCGGCGACGGCGGTCCATGCCTGGCGCTCCCTCCCGGCGGGCGCCTGCCGTGCGCTGGCGACCGCAGCCACGACCCCGACCGCAGCGAGGGTCGCGTTGGAGTTGGCGTAGCCGGTCGGCGCACCGCCGGCCCCGAGCAGCCCGGGGTAGGTGAGCGCGAACGCCCCTGCGATCGCGCTCGCCAGCGCCTTCGGGACCAGTCCGGGCCACCCGGCGAGCCGTCGACCGAGCAGCACCGCCGCGACCAGCCCGGCCAGCAGGAGCAGGACCGGGGCCGATCGACCCTCCCCGCCCCCGGCGACGAGCGCAGTCCACACCGCCAGCCCACCCACGAGTGCGAGGGCGCCGACGTCCGCCCGCCGTGCTGCGCTCGCGGTGGTGGGCGGGAGCGGCATCCTCCCGCAGGCTACGAGCGGCGCGACCGGCGGTCACCCGTGGGCGCACGTCGAACGGCCACGATGGTGGCGTGGAGCTGTGGATCGCAGGGGCCGGTGGCGTGGGGCGGGAAGCGCTCGACGTCGCCATCGCCGCCGGGCTGGACGTCGCCGGGTTCCTCGACGACGCCAAAGCGGGGTCGACCGTGCGTGACCTGCCGGTCCGGGGGCCGGACGCCATCCCGGCCGGTGCGACCTTCGTCGTCGCCATCGGGCAGCCCTCGGTCCGTCTCGATGTCGCGGCGCGCCTCGCCGCCGTCGGCGCCGTGCCGCTGTCCACGTCGCTGGTGCATCCCCGCTCGATCGTCGGGCCGCTCACCGAGATCTCCGACGGGTGCCTCGTGTCCGGCGGGGCCCACATCTCGTCGTCCGTGTCGCTCGGCGCCCACGTCCAAGTCCACTACACCGCCACCGTCGGCCACGACTGCGTCCTCGAGGAGGGCGCCACCGTGCTGCCCGGGGCCAACGTCGCCGGTGCGGTGCGGTTGGGCCGAGCGTCGATGATCGGGAGCGGCGCTGTGGTGCTGCAGGGGCTCACCGTGGGCGCGGGCGCCGTCGTGGGCGCCGGGGCCGTGGTGACCCGGGACGTGGACGCAGGCGCAGTCGTGGTCGGGGCGCCGGCCCGCCCCCTCGAGCTCTGAGCCGATTCCGTCGACACTTTCCGGCCGAGGGTTGCAACGAACAGGTGTTCGCTCTATCGTGGACCCACGCCTCGGAGCACGGCGTTCGAAGGGCTCCCGACATCGTCACTTCCCCGCTGATCCACCCACCTGCGGAGGTGTCCTTTGTTCGGGCCCACCATCGAGCTGCTGCAAGAGACGGTCGACCGGTTGCAGGCAGAGGTGCGCGCCGTCGAAGGGTCTGATCTGGACTGGTCGGTCGTGGCGGGCGAGCTGGTGGCGATCGAACGCGAGCGCGAACGGTTCGACCACCTGATCGGCTTGCTCGTATCCGATCTGCAGGCACGGGGAGCCCACGTGCGCGACGGCGCGCGGAACATGGCCACCTGGCTCACCCAGCGCACCGGTCAGCGGCGCGACATCACCGGGTCCCGGTGCGCCTTGGCCGACAAGCTCCGCTCGATGCCGGCCACCGACGCCGCCGTCGGTGACGGCCGCATCACCGGATCCCACGCCCAGGTGCTCGGCCGCTGCCTGAACAAGCGCACCGCCGACGTGTTCGCCGAACAGGAAGAGACCCTGGTCGGCATCGCCGAGACCATGTCAGCAGACGACCTCGCCGGGTTCGTCGAAGCCTGGCTGCGCTCGTTCGACCCGGACGGGCCGGACCCGGGTGAAGGTCCCGACGACACCTTCCACCTGTCCCAGACCATCGACGGCCGGCTCAAGGGCCGCTTCGACCTCGGCAGCGAAGGAGCCATCCGGGCCAAGGCGATCCTGGACGAGGTCACCGCCCAGATCCGAGCCGAGGACAAGGCCGCCCGCGACGTCGACCCCACCGACCCGCGCGCTGGCGAGACGATGTCCCGGCGTCGGGCTCGGGCGCTCCTCCGGATCCTGGACCGGGCAGCCGTGTCGCCCAGGAACCCGGCCGGTCGTCAGCCGCTCTTCACCGTCCACACCAACCTCCCCACCATCACCGGCACCGCCAGCCCCGAGGAGTGGATGGCCGCCCTCGAGCTGCAGTGGCGTGCCGCCGTGCCCGCCCCGCTGCTGGAGCGCTGGCTGTGCGATGCCTCCGTCGCCCGCATGGTCCTCGACGCCGAAGGCCTCGTCCTCGACCACGGCCGAGCCGTGCGCACCGCCACCGCCGCCCAACGCCGAGCACTCGTCGCCCGCGACGGCCCCACCTGCGCCGTCCCCGGCTGCGACATACCCGCCGGCTGGACCCAAGCCCACCACGTCGAGCACTGGAAGCCCCACGGCCTCACCGACCTCGACAACCTGCACTTGGGCTGCGAGCACCACCACGCTCGCATCCACGCCGGCGAGCTGGTCGTCGAGATGATCGACGGCAGACCCCGGTTCTCCCTCCCCGACGGCCGTCCGCTCTCCGACCCCCGAGCCGGGCCACCGCGGGTCGATCTGGAGCCGCTGGCGCCCGCCGCCCCGCCGGGCGATCCGCCACCGTTCTGAGCGTTGGGGGCCGGCCGGACGAGGGGCCGAAGACCGACCTGCACAAGGAGCGCCATCCCGACGCGCTCGGGTTGATCAGTCGCGGGAGCGGAACCAGTCGACCGTGGCCGTCAGGCCGGTCGTGAACGGCACCGGCTCCACGCCGGGGAAGAGCGAGCGCAGCCGGGTCGTGTCGGCCTGGGAGTGCGGCACGTCCCCGGCTCGGGTGGGCTGGTGCTCGACCTCGAGATCGTCGCCGATGATCGCCCCGAGCTCGGCGATGACCTCGAGCAGCGTCACCCGTGACCCGAAGGCCAGGTTCATCGGCTCGGGGTCGGACACCCGGCGTGCGATCGCGTCGCCGAGCACGGCGCAGACCGAGCCGACGTAGGTGAAGTCGCGGCTCTGGGTGCCGTCGCCGTGCACGGGCAGCGGACGACCGGCGAGCGCGGCGTCGACGAAGGCGGGGACGACGGCGGCGTAGGCGTGGCCGGCCGCCTGGAGCGGGCCGAACACGTTGAAGAAGCGCACGGCCAGCACGTCCATGCCGAAGGAGGCACCCCAGGCCAGGGCGTAGGACTCGGTCGCCAGCTTCGATGCGGCGTACGGGCTGACCGGCCGGGGGGCGAGGTCCTCGGACTTGGGAAGCGTCGGGTTGGCGCCGTACACGGACGAGGACGAGGCGACGATCACCTGCGCCGGTCGCTCCCGGTTCGCACCGGCCCGCCGGACGGCCTCGAGCACCTCGGCCGTGCCGGTCGCGTTGGCCAGGTGCGACGCCATCGGGTCCTGGATCGAGCGCGGCACCGAGGGGCGGGCAGCCAGGTGGACCACCGAATCGACGCCGTCCACCACGCCGTCGAGATCCGAGGCGCTGAGGATCGTGCCCTCGACGAAGCGCACGGGGACACCGGCCAGGTTGTCCTTGCTGCCGGTGGAGAGGTCGTCGAGCACGACGACCTCGTGACCCTGCTCCACCAGAGCCTTCGACAGGTTGGCGCCGATGAAGCCGGCTCCGCCGGTGATGAGCACGCGCATGGCCGGAGGCTACGGCACCCCTGATCGCCACCTCCGCGTCCCGATGTGGTGGGATTCCGCCGTGCTGCTCGTCGCTGTCGCCGTCGGAGCGCTCACGATGGCGGTGCTCGCCGTCGTGCAGCCCGGGCTCCCCGCCCGCCTGCCACCGGCCTTCGTCTGGGTCGCCGCTGGCGGGGGCGCGGTGGCGCTCGCCCTCGCCGACACGGCCCCAACCGGCTGGGAGCCGTTCGATGTGTTCCTCCTCATGGGCTTCGGTGCCTTGGTCCCGCTCGCGGCCGCCCGTGCCGGCACCGCGTCGACGACCTGGCTCCTGCTCGTGTCGGTGGCGACGCTGCTGATCGCCGACACCCCCGGCGCGCCGGTCGCGACCGTGGCCGCCGGCGCGTTCTGGGCACTCGCTGCTGCCGGCGCGAGCACGCCGGCGGCGGCGGCGCTCGCAGCCGCAGCGGGCATCGGCCCGCTGGCGCACCTGGACTGGCCTGTCGCCACCGGCGCCAGCGCCGCTGCCGTCGCCGTCGCATCACTGCCGGTGCTGCTGGTCGGACTCGCTCGGACCGGTCGTCCCGCACGCGGCCGCATCGTCGTCGCCACCGCCCTGGTCGTGGTCGTCCTCGTGCTCGGGGCTGTCGCCGGCCTGGGGGCCGCGCTGTCGGCCCGGACCGACATCGATCGAGCCGTCGACTTCGCCCGGGACGGCATCGACCAGCTCGGAGACGACGACGAGCGAGCGCGCTCGAACCTCCGCGATGCCGCGGGGGCCTTCGCGTCCGCCGAGGAGGACCTCACCGTCTGGTGGGCCCGCCCCGCCCTGCTCGTGCCCGGCGTCGCGCAGCAGACCCGTGCGGTCACGACCATGGCCTCGGCCGGCGCGGACCTGGCCCGCACCGCCGCCGATGCCACCGAGGACGCCGACGTGGACTCGGTGCGGCCGAGGAACGGGCGGGTCGACCTCGACGCGCTGGCCGCCCTGCAGGATCCGTTGGACCGCTCGCTCTCGTCGCTCCGCCGAGCTGACGCGCGCCTCGACGACATCGACAGCCCCCTGCTGGTGCGCCCGCTCGCTGACCGGCTCGAGACCCTCCGCACCGAGGTGACCGACGCGCTGGGGAGCGCCGAGCTGGCGGCGCAGGCCGTGGCCGTCGCCCCCGACCTGCTCGGCGCCGACGGGCCTCGCCGCTACTTCATCGCCTTCCAGAACCCGGCCGAGGCGACGGCGAACGGCGGGTTCATGGGCAACTGGGCCGAGATCGTGGCCGACGACGGGCAGCTCATGCTGACGAGGTCGGGCCGCAGCCGCGACCTGACGGAGGGTGGCCCCGATCCGGAAGGCCGACGGATCGAGGGCGAGCCCGAGTTCGTCGAGGTCTACGGCCAGAGCGCCGCTCGCTACTGGGGCAACATCAACTTCACCCCCGACCACCCGACGGTGAGCCGGATCGTGACCCAGCTCTACCCGCAGTCCGGTGGCGAGGAGCTGGACGGAGTCATCGCCCTCACCCCACACGGCCTGGCCCGCTTCCTCGAGCTCACCGGGCCCGTGCAGGTCGACGGGTACCCCGAGGCGTTGACCACCGAGAACGCGGCCCGGATCCTGCTCCACGAGCAGTACCTGCTCTACGGCCAGGACGACGCCGAAGACCGGGAGGGCTTCCTGTCCGACACCGTCGCCGTCGTCTTCGACACGCTCACCAGCGGCGAGCTGCCCGGCCCTCGCGCCATCGCGAAGGAGCTGGGACCGGCTGTGGACGACCGGCACCTCCAGCTCTGGTCCCGGCGCGACGACGAGCAGGCACTGTTTCAGCGCATCGGCGCGGACGGCAGCGCCACCCGGCCCGCCGGGGTGGACTCCTTCGGCATCACCACGCAGAACCTGAACGGCAACAAGATCGACTGGTTTACCCATCGCGACATCCGGTACGAGGCCGATTGGGATCCCGAGACCGGAGAGGTCGAAGCCACCCTCACGGCGACGATCCGCAACGATGCGCCGGCTTCGGGCCTGCCTCCCTCGGTGATCGGGTGGGGTGGCGACGAGTCGCTCGGACAGCGCCCGGTGGCCGACGGTGAGAACTACATCTGGCTCACCGCCTACACGAGCCACCCGATCGTGGAGGTGACGGTCGACGGCGAGCCGGCCGGCGACCTCAGGTTCGAGGAGCTCGGTCACCGCACCGTTCGCATCTACATCTCGGTGCCTTCGGAGAGTGAGCGCGAGGTCGTGATCCGTGCACGGGGAGTAGTCGAGCCGTCCAGCCGCTACGTGTTGCGTCCGCTGCGCCAACCGATGGCGAACCCCGACTCGCTCCGCGTCCAGGTCCGCACGCCAGACGGTTGGGACGTGCGACAGGACAGACTCCCGGAGGGGGTCAACGTCGATCCCAACGCTGTGAACTGGGCAAACGCGCAAGATCAACGCGTCCTGGTCCTCGACGTGGACCGCCCGTCGAGCGCGCGGACCGGCCTCGACCGGCTGCGCTACGGGAACTGAAACGGCCGATCCCGGAAGCCGAGGGCGGCGATTCCCGGCATCGATGCGGGTGGAAAGGGCTCGGTCGAAGTGGAAGGATGACGAGCGGAACCGGGGCTTCAGGCTCGAGGCGGAACGAAGGGCGTTCGAATGATGAAGCGACGACTGATCGCAGGACTTGCGGGACTGCTGCTCATGATCGCAGGTGCCGGCACGGCGATCGCTCAGGAGGACACGACCTCCCCGACCGTCCCGGAGACGACGACCACCAGTGTCCTCGGCACGTCGACGACCACTGAGGCGACGACCACGACCACCACCACGGAGCCGGAAGAGACGACCACCACCGAGGTCGAGCCCGACGAGGTGATCGCCACGACCACCACGACCGAGGCTGCAGTCGTCGCCGGCGACGTCACCCGCCGCCCCCTCCCCCGCACGGGCAACGACATCGGCGGCACGGCCATCTTCGGCGGTGCGCTCACCATCCTCGGCGTCGGCCTCGCACTGACCGCCAGGAAGCGCCGCAACAGCTTCGACGGCGTCTGACGCCAGCGAGCTCTCGACGGTTCCTGTCAAGACCGTCTGCCGGAGGCCGGGCCCAGCGCCCGGCCTTCGTCGCGTCCGGGCACCGCTCGCGGAGTGGCAACGCCGTTTGCCAGACTCTGACGTCCAGCCAGTCAGACACCAGGGGGAGTTCGAACACCATGCCCACCGCCGCCGAGGTCCGCGCCCAGCTCACGGGGCCGGGAGGGATGTTCGAGATCACGACCGCCACGGTCAACGGCGTGGAGGTGCAGACCTACGCCGAGCGCATGCCCCACCTGCGCCAGATCCCCGAGCTGTCGCTCCTCCGTGGCGACCAGGTGTTCCTCCGCTACGGCGACGAGGACTGGACCTTCGAGCGCTTCATCACCACGGCCAACGGCGTCGGCCACGCCCTGCGAGACCAGGCCGGCGTGCACCACGGCGACCGGGTGGCGGTGCTCAGCCAGAACAACCCCGAGTGGTGCCTCACCTTCTGGGCGGCGGTCACCGGCGGTGCCATCCTCGTCGGCCTCAACGGCTGGTGGAAGGCCGAGGAGGTCGTCTACGGGCTCCAGGACTCCGGCGCCAAGGTCCTGGTCGCCGACCGCAAGCGCTTCGAGCGCATCGCCGACCAGCTCGACGAGTGCCCCGACCTCGAGCGCATCTACCTGACCCGCGACTGCGATCCGGCCGACTTCGCCGACGTCGTGGGCGACGCCCACCGGGACAAGCTCCACCGCTTCGATGAGCTCATGGCCGAGCCGACGACGACGTTCCTCGACGCCCCCATCGACGAGGACGACGTGGCGGTGATCTTCTACTCCTCGGGCACCACCGGGAAGCCCAAGGGGATCATGTCCACCCACCGGAACATGATCGCCAACCTGCAGAACACGATCTTCAGCACGGTCGCCGCGTCGATGCTCGACCCCGACGCTGGCAACGCGCTCGAGGGCGACGCCGCCGACCAGACCGTGTCGCTGTTCACCTCGCCCCTGTTCCACGTCTCCGGCTGCCACTCGGGTCTCGTGGTGGGCATGCTCGCCGGCCTCCGCCTGGTGATGCCGGTCGGCAAGTTCGAGCCCGAGGCGGCCCTGCGCACCATCCAGGAGGAGGGCGTCAACATCTGGGCCGCGGTGCCCACCATGATCTGGCGGGTCTGCGAGCACCCCGACCGCCACGACTACGACACCTCCTCGGTGACGACCGTCGCGTTCGGCGGCTCGCCCTCCGCCGAGGAGCTGCAGCGCAAGATCGCCGACACGTTCCCCAACGTGAAGAGCACCTCCAACGCCTACGGCCTCACCGAGACCTCCTCGGTCGCCACGGTGAACTCGGGCGAGAACGCCAAGCGCAAGCCCACCTCGGTCGGCCCGCCGGTGCCGACGGTGGAGATCCAGGTCATCGACGGCGCCGGCCAGGCCGTCGGCACCGGCGAGGTCGGCGAGATCTGCGTGAAGGGCCCGATCGTGATGAAGGGCTACTGGAACAAGCCCGAGGCCACGGCCGAGACCATCGTCGACGGCTGGCTGCGCACCGGCGACATCGGCTACGTCGACGACGAGGGCTTCGTCTTCATCACCGACCGCAAGAAGGACATGATCATCCGCGGGGGTGAGAACATCTACTGCGTGGAGATCGAGGAGCGCCTGGTCCAGCACGACGCCATCGCCGACGCGGCCGTCATCGGCGTCCCCCACCCCGAGCTGGGCGAGGAGGTCAAGGCCGTCGTGCAGATCGAGGCCGACCACGACATGACCGAGGCCGAGGTCAAGCAGTGGGTGGCTGACGGCCTGGCCAACTTCAAGGTCCCCGCCTACGTGGAGCTGCAGCGCGACAAGCTCCCCCGCAACGCCTCGGGCAAGCTGCTCAAGAACGTGCTGCGAGGCGAGGGCGTCGTCTCCTTCGAGGAGACCATGTGAGGACGGGCCTCGCCCTGGTCGTGGCCGGCGCGCTCGTGCTGGGGGCCTGCGGCGAGGAGCAGTCCGACGAGGAGGCGATGGTCGAGGCGATCTCGGCCAGCATCCTCCAGGACGAGACCTTCGCCGGCTACGGCATCGCCGAGGAGGAGGCCGACTGCGTGGCCGAGTCCACCGTCACCGGCCTCGGCGTCGGGCGCATGTCCGAGCTCGGCTTCGGCGGCGACACGCCCTCGGAGGAGGAGATCGACCTCACCGAGCTCGACGACGACGAGGTCGAGGTCCTGGCCCGCTCCATGGACGACTGCATCGACGACGTCGACGACGTGCTGGTCGACACCGTGGCCGCCAGCATCCTCGAGGAGCCCCAGGCCACCTTCCCCATCGACGACGACCAGGCCCGGTGCGTGGCCGATGCCGTCATCGGGGAGATCCCCTCGGCCCGGCTCATCACCATCGGCGTCCAGGGCGAGCGCAGCGGCAGCACGGTGAGCGACCTGCGCCCGGCCGAGATCGACGTCTTCGCCGACGCGTACACCGCCTGCATCGACGTGCGCACGATCCTGCTCGAGGGCATCCGGGCGAGCGGCACCGCCGACAGCGTCATCGAGTGCCTCGACGACAACATCAGCGACGACGACATCGACACCATCTTCACCGCCGGCCTCGCCGGCGAGGACGCGGCGGCCACCGCGCAGCGCATCCTCTCCCCCGCCGTCGACGCCTGCACGGACCGCTGATCGGACCTCGGACGGGGTAGGCATTCGCCCGTGGGCATCCTCCCTTCGCGCCAGACCGCACGCCTCTCCCGCCACGGGGACGTGCTCCGCCTCATCGTCCGCCACGCCCGACCCGGCCTCATCGACCAGGCCGGCCTCGAGGCCGAGCTGCAGGACCTCGAGTCCGCCAGCGGCGGCGGGCAGGAGGAGGCCGAGGAGGCGGCTCGCTTCGCCGACGACCTGGAGGGCATGGGCCCCACGTTCGTGAAGCTCGGCCAGGTGCTGTCCACCCGGGCCGACCTGCTCCCCCAGCACTACCTGGATGCCCTCAGCCGGCTGCAGGACGACGTCGAGCCGGTGCCGGTCGCCGACATCCGCCGGGTCGTCGAGGAGGACCTGGGCATGGCCGTCGACGACCTGTTCGAGCGCTTCGACGACGAGCCCCTGGCCGCTGCCTCCGTCGCCCAGGTCCACCGGGCCCGCCTCGGCGACGGGCGCGAGGTCGTCGTCAAGGTCCAGCGGCCCGGCATCGCCGAGACCGTCCGCAAGGACCTCGAGGTGCTCGCCGACCTGGCCCGGGTCGTGGACGCCACCACCGAGGTCGGCCGTCGCTTCGCGTTCGTCGACTTCCTCGAGTCGTTCCGCACCAGCTTCGTGGCCGAGCTCGACTTCCGCACCGAGGCCGACAACCTCCACATCTTCGCCGACCTCCTCGCCGAGCGCGACCACCTCGACGTGCCGGCCCCGGTCGACCGCCTCGTCACCCGCCGCGTGCTGACCATGACCTACGTGGAGGGCCGCCGCGTCACCGAGCTCACCCCGCTGGCCCGCCACGACGTCGACGGCACCGTCATCTCGGATGAGCTGGTCCGGGCCTACATCGACCAGATCCTGGTGAAGGGCCTCGTCCACGCCGACCCCCACCCCGGCAACATGCTGCTCACCGAGGACGGACGGCTGGTGCTGCTCGACCTCGGGATGGTCGCCCGCCTCGGCCACCGCATGCGCCAGCACATGCTCGACCTCACGCTCGCCATCGCCGAGCAGCGCGCCGATCAGGCCGTCGAGGTGCTCGAGGCCGCCGGCACCCGGCTGGCCGACTACGACCGGGCCACCCTCGAGGCCCACATCGCCGAGCTGCTCAGCCGCCACGCCGGCTCCTCCGTCGCCACCCTCGACACCGGCTCGGTGATGCTCCAGCTGTCCCGGGCGTGCGGCAACGCCGACCTGCGCCCGCCGGCCGAGCTGGCCATGGTCGGCAAGGCCCTGCTCCACCTCGACGAGGTCACCCGCTGCCTCGACCCCGACTTCGTCCCCAACGAGACCATCGTCGACCACACCGGCGCGCTGATGCGCCACCAGGTGTCCGAGGGAGCGAGCACCCTGCGGGTGGCCCGCACGGCACTGGACTCCGCCCGCATGATGGAGAACCTCCCCCGCCACGCCGACCGCATCCTCGGCGGCCTGGCCGACGGGACGCTGTCGATCAAGGTCGACGCCATCGACGAGGACCAGCTGCTCCGGGGCATCGAGAAGATGGCGACCCGGTTGACCGTGGGCCTCGTCCTCGCCGCCATGATCGTCGGCGCCTCGCTGGCCATGCGGGTGGAGAGCTCGGTCGAGCTGCTCGGCGCCCCCGCCATCGCCGTCGTGTTCTTCGTGCTCGCCTTCATCGGCGGCATGGTCCTGCTCGGCCACGTGCTCGTGACCGACCGCAAGGACCGGGCCCAGCGCCGCCGCTCCACCTGACGGGCCTCGACGCGGGAGTTGTGAGGCCAAGCCGAACAACTCCAGAAGTGAGGAGGCCCGCCAGGGCCGACGAACGGCTCAGTCCTGGGCGCCGCCGGCGGAGTCCTTGACCGACTGCTTGCCGGCGGAGATGAACGGCATCATGCCGCGCAGGCGCTGGCCGACCTCCTCGATGGGGTGGGCCTCGCCCTCCTTGCGGAGGCGGTCGTAGTTGGCCCGGTCGCCGTTGGCCTCGGCGACCCACTCCTCGGCGAAGCGGCCGTCCTGGATCTCGTCGAGCACCTTGCGCATCTCGGCCTTCACGGCCGGAGTGATGATGCGGGGGCCGCGGGTGAGGTCGCCGTACTCGGCCGTGTCGGAGATCGAGTAGCGCATGCCGGCGATCCCCTCCTCGTACATGAGGTCCACGATCAGCTTCAGCTCGTGGAGGCACTCGAAGTAGGCGGACTCGGGGGCGTAGCCGGCCTCGGTCAGGGTCTCGAACCCGGCCCGCACCAGCTCGGTGAGGCCGCCGCAGAGCACGACCTGCTCGCCGAAGAGGTCGGTCTCGGTCTCCTCGGTGAAGGTGGTCTCGAGGATGCCGGCCCGGCCGCCGCCGATGGCATCCGCGTAGGACAGGGCGAGCTCACGGGCCTGGCCGGAGGCGTCCTGCTCCACGGCGATGAGGCACGGCACACCGCCGCCCTCGGTGTAGGTGCGGCGCACCAGGTGGCCGGGGCCCTTGGGGGCGATCATGATCACGTCGACGTTCGCCGGCGGCTCGATCAGCCCGTAGCGGATGTTGAACCCGTGGGTGAAGCACAGGACGTCGCCCTCGGACAGGTTCGGGGCGATCTCGGCCTCGTAGATGGCGGCCTGCTTGGTGTCGGGCAGGGTCATCACGATCAGGTCGGCCTCGGCGACGGCGTCGGCCACCGACAGCACCTTCAGGCCGGCGGTCTCGGCCTTGGCCCGGGACGAGGAGCCCTCCTTCAGGCCGACGCGCACGTCGACGCCGGATTCGGCGAGGTTCAGCGCGTGGGCGTGGCCCTGCGAGCCGTAGCCGAGCACGGCGACCTTGCGGCCTCGGATCAGGCTCTGGTCGGCGTCGGCTTCGTAGTACACGTTTGCGGCCATGGGAGGCTTCTTCCTTCGGGGATCTGTCGTCGATCGGTGACCACAGGTGGCACCGATCCACGAGATTTTCTAGTTGGCGACTCGGTTCTGGACCGACTTGAGACGGGGCGGGGTGCGCTCGAGCTTGGGCAGCGCCACCCGTCCGGTGCGCTGGAGCTCGACGATGCCGTAGGGGCGGAGCAGCTCCTCGACGTCGTCGAGCTTGTCGGGCTCGCCGTTGACGGCGATCGACAGCTCGTCGAAGCCGACGTCGATGACCGAGCCCTTGAACACGTCGACGAGCTCGATCACCTGGCTGCGCACCGACGGATCGGCCTTCACCGTGGCGATCATGAGCTCGCGCTCGACCGAGTCGTCCGGGTCGAGCTCGGAGATCTTGACCACGTTGATGAGCTTGAACAGCTGCTTGGTGATCTGCTCGAGCGGCGAGGACTCCACGTCGACGACGATCGTGATGCGGCTGAAGCGCTCGTCGTCGTCGGTGGGGGCCACGGCGAGGCTGTAGATGTTGAAGCCACGGCGGGCGAACAGGCCGGCGACCCGGGCGAGGACGCCCGGCTGGTTCTCGACCAGCACCACGAGGGTGTGGTGGCGGACGGCCTTGTTGGTGTTGTGGCCCCCGCTGGGGCTGGTGACTCCTGGCATCAGAACTCCCCGATCCC
This sequence comes from Salinilacustrithrix flava, assembly GCA_024128875.1. Classification (GTDB taxonomy): domain Bacteria; phylum Actinomycetota; class Acidimicrobiia; order Acidimicrobiales; family Salinilacustritrichaceae; genus Salinilacustrithrix; species Salinilacustrithrix flava. The sequence continues at coordinate 33,701 of JAMYFF010000004.1, read as the reverse complement.
GGCGACCTGGCTGGGGTGGACCATGACCTCGGAGTTCGACTTGCCGCTGGCGACCATGGGGAACACCTTCTCGGCGGCATCGGTGCGGAAGTCGATGACCACCGGCCGGTCGTTGATCTCGTTGGCCTTCTGGATGGTGGGCAGGACCTCTTCGGGGCTGTCGACCCGGAAGCCGGCGCAGCCCATGGACTCGGCCCACATCTTGTAGTCGGGCACGTCCTGGGACAGGAAGACCTCGGAGTACCGCTCGTCGTAGAACATCTCCTGCCACTGGCGAACCATGCCGAGGTAGCTGTTGTTCAAGATGGCGATCTTCACGGGGATCTTCTCGACCGTGGCCGTCACCAGCTCCTGAGCCGTCATCTGGAAGCAGCCGTCGCCGTCGATGGCCCAGACCATGCGGTCGGGGAAGGCGGCCTTGGCGCCGATGGCAGCCGGCACCGAGAAGCCCATGGTGCCCAGGCCCCCGGAGTTGACCCAGGTGTAGGGGTGGTTGAAGTGCCAGTACTGGCTGGTCCACATCTGGTGCTGGCCCACGCCGGAGCACACGATGGTGTCCGAGGGCGTGTTGTCGCGCAGCGTCTCGAGCACGAACTGGGGCTTGAGCCGCTCCCCCGGCACGTGCTGGTCGTAGTGGAGGGGGTGCTTCTCCTGCCAGCCGCTGATCGTCTGCTTCCACGCCGAGGTGTCGGCCTGGGTGCGGCCGCTCTCGAGCAGCGAGCGGATCGCGCTGACGATCTCCTCGATGACGAGGCGGGCGTCGCCGACGATGGGCACGTCTGGCGCACGGTTCTTGCCCAGCTCGGCCGGGTCGATGTCCGCGTGGATGACCTTGGCCTTGGAGGCGAACTCGTCGAGCTTGCCGGTGACCCGGTCGTCGAAGCGGGCCCCGAGGGTGATGAGCAGGTCGGTCTCCTGGAACGACATCACCGCCGTGTAGTTGCCGTGCATGCCGGGCATGCCGAGGCACAGCTCGTGGTCGTCAGGGAACGCGCCCCGGGCCATGAGGGTGGTGACGACGTGGATGCCGGTGAGCTCGGCCAGCTCCTTGAGGGCTTCGGCGGCGCGGGCCTTCAAGATGCCGCCGCCGGCGTAGATGACCGGGCGCTCGGCGGCCAGGATCATCTCGGCCGCCTCCTTGATCTTGCGGGGGTGGCCCTTGGTCGTCGGCCGGTAGCCCGGTAGGCCGGCGATGACCTCCTCGTCGGTCGGCCAGTACCAGTCCAGCGCGGAGCGCGGGTTGGTCGGGTCGACGATGTCCTTGGGGACGTCGATGAGCACGGGGCCGGGCCGGCCGGTGGTGGCGATGTGGAACGCCTCGCGCACGATGCGGGGGATGTCGCGGGCATCGCTGACCAGGTAGTTGTGCTTGGTGATCGACATCGTGATGCCGGTGGTGTCGCACTCCTGGAAGGCGTCGGTGCCGATGGCGGCGTAGGGCACCTGGCCGGTGATGCACACCATGGGGACCGAGTCCAGGTACGCGTCGGCGAGCGGGGTCACGACGTTGGTGGCGGCCGGGCCGGAGGTGACCATGCACACGCCGGGCTTGCCGGTGACGTGGGCGTAGCCCTCGGCCATGTGGCCGGCGCCCTGCTCGTGGCGCACGAGCACGTGGCGGATCGAGGACTCGATGATCGGGTCGTAGACCGGCAGGATCGCCCCGCCCGGCAGGCCGAAGATGACCTCCACGCCCTCGAGCTCGAGCGCTCGGATCAGGGCTGCCCCGCCGTTGGTCGGTTCGTTCGGTTCCACTGCTCTTGCTCCTCCGGGCCACGGCTCTGGCCCGGTCGTCTGATGGTCGGATCGGTGTCGGAAAACCACGACGGCCTCCCATCTGGGAGGCCGGAGTGCGCACGCGACGAGAGGGACGGCGTGCGCTAGATGACGACTACCACGATTCGGTCTCGGTGCATCGGAACCAATAGTGGCAGAGCGCGGGGCATCCCACAACTCCCCGGGGAGGACTCGGCGGGGCCGGTGCCGAAGTGGGTTCCCATGACCGCACCGATCCTCCGCCTCATCGTCAGGTCCGCTGCCCTCCTCGCGCTGGCCTTCGGATTCGTCGTCGGGTCGGCCGGCTTCGCCGGCGCCCAGCTCCCCGAGCTGCCTGCGCCGGGTGGCGAGGAAGCCCCGGACGGCGAGGAGACCCCCGAGGAGACCCCCACCCCCGATGGCGAGGGCGAGTCCCCGCTCCCCGAGGAGCTCGATCCCGTGCTCGACCCGCTGCAGCCGGTGCTCGACCAGATCCCGGGCGCCGACGCCCCCGAGGACGGCGAGGACCCGGCCGAGGGCACCGACGGCACCGAGACCGAGGGCGATGCCGCCACGCCGGCGCCCGCCTCCCCGAGCGCGGCGGGTGCCGCGACGCTGCCCCGCACCGGGGGCACGGTGGCGATCGGCTTCGCCGGCGCCGCGGCGGCCGCCGGCCTGGTCCTGCGCCGCCTGCTCCGCGTCTGACCCGGCGAGGTCCGGCCGGGGTCCCTCAGCGGACCCCGGCGACGTCCTCGAGCTCGGCGAGCGCGTCCTCGAGCAGGTGGCAGAGCACCCACAGGTCGGGGACGGCGTCGCGGCAGGCGACGAGGCCGAAGTCGCAGCGGCCGTTGTAGGACATGATCGTCATGTTCAGGCCCTGGGTGTCGGCCACGGCCGAGACCGGGATGTACGACAGCATCTCGGCGCCCCCGGCGTAGAGGGGGAACTGCGGGCCGGGCACGTTGGAGATGATCAGGTTGAACGGCGGGTCGATCCGGTTGGCGATGGCGGTGCGGGCCATCACCCGTGATGCCCGGGCGAAGATGGCCGGCGGGGCGAACTCGGCCACGTCGGTGAGCAGGTCGGCCGGGAGCGCGCCGAGGCTCTCCTTGGCTCGCAGGGTCTCGGCGTGGATGACGTGGAGCCGCTCGATCGGGTCGGCGACGTCGGTGGCGAGCGCGGCGAGCATGCCCGACACGCGGTTGCCGTAGCTGAGGGCCTCGTCGTCGGTGCGGACCGACACCGGGATCAGGCAGCGCAGCGACTCCTCGGGCAGCTCGCCGTGCTTGTTCAGGTAGCTCCGCAGCGCCCCGGCGCACATGCCGAGCACGACGTCGTTGACGGTGACCCCGAGCGCCGACTTCACCGCCTTGACCCGCTCGAGCGCGACCGAGGTGTAGGCGAAGCGCCGGTGCGGGCCGATCTTGTTGTTGAACCGGGTGGAGGGACGGGTGAGCCCGCCGGTGTGGGAGATCTCGACCGGCTCGTCCTCCTCCCGGCGCGCCCCCTGGCCGAACAGCTGGGCGACCGGCTCGGGCACGGCCTTGGCCACGTTGCCCCAGTCGAAGGCCTTGCCGATCTGGGGCAGCTCCCGCAGCATCCGCACCGCCAGGCGGCCCTGCTTGTAGGGCCGGGTGGCGAGCGACGCCAGGCCCCGCAGCAGCATCTCCTCCTGGGTGGGGATGCGCTCGGGTTCGGGGCACACCCCGGGGCGGGGTGGAGCATCGGGTTCGAGGTCGAGGATGTTGGCGAGCAGCTGGGCGCCGCCGACGCCGTCGATGGCGGCGTGGTGGATCTTGGTCAGCTGGGCGATCCGTCCGTCGGCCAGGCCATGGATGACGTAGAGCTCCCACAGGGGCCGGCTCCGGTCGAGGGGACGGGCGATGATGCGGCTGACGAGCTCGGACAGCTGCTCGTCGGTGCCCGGCGGTGCGACCGCGGTCTGGCGGATGTGGAAGTCCAGGTCCAGGTCAGGGTCCTCGACCCAGTACGGGTGGTCGAGGTCGAGGGGCACGTGGACCAGACGGCGCCGCATCGGGTCGAGCAGGTGGAGCCGCTCGGCGAACAGCGCCTTGGTGGCCTCGTAGCCGGCGCTGTCGCTGTCCTTGGGGTCGTAGACGATCAGCGAGGAGACGTGCCCGAACGTGGTCGGGCTCTCCATGTAGAGGAAGGAGGCGTCCACCCCGGTGAGCTGCTGCATGTCGTCCGTTTCCCCCTGCCCGACTCGATGTCCTGCGCATGGTGACACGCGTCACGGGCGCGCCGAGGGCCACCCCCGTCCGTCGGTGGGTGGCCCTCGAGGTTCCCCGTCGAGCGGGGAGATCAGCGGCGGGTCAGACCGGCGTGAAGGTGCGCGACGCGATGTGCTCCGGGCGGCGCTGCGGGGCCGAGAACGGATCGCCGATCGTGTTCTCGACGCTGTTGAACACCATGAACAGGTTGCGTCGGGGCAGCGGCGAGATGTTCGTCGAGGACCCGTGCATCAGGTTGCAGTCGAAGAACAGCACCGAGCCCGCCGTGCCGGTGCACTGGTCGATGCCGTGGCGATCGAACAGGGTCGTGAGGCTGTCCTCGTCCGGCACCCCGACCTCCTGCACCTTGAGCGAGTGCTCGTGGTTGGCGGGCGGCGTGGGCTCCGGGCACGTGACGAACCACTTGTGGGAGCCGGGCATCACCAGCAGGGAGCCGTTCCAAGGCTCGTTGTCGGTGAGCGCGACCACGGCGCTGAGGCAGCGCATGCGGGGCATGCCGTCCTCGGTGTGCCAGGTCTCGAAGTCCGAGTGCCACTGGAAGTCCTTGCCGCGGAACCCCGGCTTGCGGTTGACGCGGCTCTGGTGGATGTACACGTCGGAGCCGAGCAGCTGGCGGGCGACGCCGGCCAGGCGGGGGTCGGAGGGCACGTCGGCGAGGCCGCCGTATCCCTCGTGGAAGGCGAAGACCGAGCGGATCACGGCCGAGTCGGGCTCCCGGATGACCTGGTCGCTGTCGATGTCGCCGCCGTTGACGAGGTCGCTCAGCAGCTGGTCGAGGCCTTCGACCTCATCGGGGCTGAACACGCCCGGCACGGTGAGGTAGCCGTTCTGCTCGAAGGCGGCCACCTGGCCCATGTCGAGCGGGCCGTCGGTGGCCGGCCCGTGGACGACCGGGTCCACCCGGGGCAGCAGCTCCGGGGGGCGGCCCATGCGGGACGGGTACGGGTCGCCGGTGTGGGTTGCGGTTTCGGTCTGTGTGGTGCTCATGCAGGCTCCGGCTGGTCGTCGACCGTCAGCAGCGGGTAGGCGCCGTCTTCGTCGTGGACCTCCTGTCCGGTGACGGGTGGGTTGAACGTGCAGATGACTCGAAGGTCCTCTTCGACGCGCAGGACGTGGCGGTCGTTGTCGTTGAGGAGGTAGATGGTGCCCGGGGTGATCTCGTGGACCTCGCCCGTGGCCTTGTCCTCGAGGGTCGCCTTGCCCTCGATGCAGTAGACGCCCTCGAGGTGGTTCTTGTACCACATGTGCGTCTCGGTGCCGGCTCGCAGGACCGTGTCGTGCATGGAGAAGCCCATGCCGTCATCAGCCAGCGAGAGGCGGCGCGACGACCAGTTGCCGCCGTCGACGTCGCGGTCGGTTCCGACGATGTCTTGCAGGGTGCGGACGATCACGACCGGACCTCCTCGCGCTCTGCGCGCAGCTCGGCGACCATGTCGTCGCTGATGTTGTCGGCTGCCTCGTTCAGGATCTCGAGGGCCTGATCGATGGCCTCGTCGGTCACGATCAGCGGGGGCAGGAGCTTGACCACCTCGTCCTCGGCGCCGGCGGTCTCGATGATGAGGCCGCGCTCGTAGGCGCCCTGGGCGATGGTGCCGGCGATGTCGGGCACCGCGGTCTCGATGCCGAGGATCAGGCCCCGGCCGCGGACGTCGGTGAACAGGCCGGGGTGGCCCTCCATGATCGACTCGAGTCCGGCACGGACCTTGTCGGACTTGGCGACCGTGGACTTGGTCAGCTCGTCGTCGGTCCAGAAGTGCTCGAGGGCGGCCGTCGCGGTGACGAACGCGGCGTTGTTGCCGCGGAAGGTGCCGTTGTGCTCGCCCGGCGCCCACACGTCGTGCTCGGGCTTCATCAGCACGAGCGCCATCGGCAGGCCGGAGCCCGAGATGGACTTCGACAGCGTGACGATGTCGGGGTCGATGCCCATCTCCTCGAAGGAGAAGTAGGGACCGGTGCGGCCGTTGCCGACCTGGATGTCGTCGACGATGAGCAAGATGCCGTGGCGCTTGCAGATGTCGTCGAGGTTGCGCATCCACTGGGCCGAGGCCGGGTTGATGCCGCCCTCGCCCTGGGTGGTCTCCACGATGACCGCGGCGGGCTCGTCGAGGCCGCTGGAGCCGCCCGAGATCATGGCCTCGAGGATGTGGAGGCTGTCCATGTCGTCGCTGAGGTAGTTCGCGTAGGGCATGGACGTGGAGTCGCCGAGGGGTACGCCGGCGCCGCCGCGCTTCATGGCGTTGCCGGTGACGGCGAGCGAACCCAGCGTCATGCCGTGGAAGCCGTTGGTGAAGCCCACGACGCGGTGGCGGCCGGTGGCCTTGCGGGCCAGCTTCAGCGCGGCCTCGACCGCGTTGGTGCCGGTGGGGCCGGGGAACTGGACCTTGTAGTCCAGGTTCCGCGGCTTGAGGATGATGTCCTCGAAGCGCTCCATGAAGGTGCGCTTGGTGGTGGTCGAGATGTCGAGGGCGTGGATGAAGCCCTGCTCGCTGAGGTGCTTCTGCAGCGCCTCGATGAGGACGGGGTGGTTGTGCCCGTAGTTCAGTGCGCCGGCCCCGGCGAAGAAGTCCAGGTACTCGGTGCCGTCCTCGGCCACCATCGTGTGGCCGTGGGCGGACTTGAAGACGGCAGGCCAGGAACGGCAGTAGCCGCGGACCTCGGACTCGAGTCGTTCGAAGATGCTCATTCTGTTTCCCTTTGGGGGGTTGACGGACGGTCCCTCAGCTGGTCGCGGACGCGATGCGGAACCGGAGCTCCGCTTCGTGACCCGGGGGGAACAGCTCCTCGGTGAAGAGCGGCTCCACCACCACGGACAGGCCGTGGCGCTCGCCGAAGCGACGGAAGAGGGTCTCGGACGCCGTGTTGCTCGGCGTCACCGTGGCTTCCAGTGCGGTCGCACCCGTGCGCTCGAACAGCTCGTCGAGCAGACGGCCGGCGATCCCGCGGCGGCGATGGGCGTCGTCGACGCCGATCTGCCAGACGAACACCGTGGAGGCGTCGTCGGGCCGCAGGAACGCGGTGACGAACCCGACCGGGGCATCATCGCCATCGGCGGCGATGACGGTGGTGTCCCGGAAGTACTCGGTCCACAGCAGGTACGCGTAGGGCGAGTTCTCGTCGAGTCCGTTGGCCTTCGCGAGGGACCAGAGCGCCGGACCATCCTCGAGCCGGGCGAGCCGGTACTCGAGGGCCTTGTCCTGTGCGCTGGCAGACGGAGGGGCCACGGTTCCTTCATACCTAGTCGCCTTGTGACCGAGAACACAAAGTGACGTGGGATGCGTCACAGCTTGGGCCGCTACACCTCCGTGACGGCACCGTCTCACGGCGTCCTGCTCCGCAGGACGCGTGCTGGCTGCTCGCTGGCGCTCCCGACGCCAGCCCGCACTCAGGCCTCGGTGACGGCACCCTTCTCCGCGCCGGCGGCGAGCCGGGCGTACTTGGCCAGCACACCCTTGGTGTAGCGGGCCTCGGGGTGCTTCAGCGACGTGGCCCGCTCGGCGAGGGTCTCCTCGCTCACCAGCAGGTCGATGGTGTGGCCCCGCACGTCGATGCGGATGCGGTCGCCCTCCTCCACCAGCCCGATGGGGCCGCCGTCGACGGCCTCGGGGGCGACGTGGCCGATGCAGAAGCCGTGCGTGCCCCCGGAGAAGCGGCCGTCGGTGATGAGGGCGGCGTCGCCGCCACGGCCGGCGCCCTTCATGGCACCGGTGATGGCGAGCATCTCGCGCATGCCGGGGCCGCCCTTGGGCCCCTCGTAGCGGATGACGACCACGTCGCCGCTGTTGATGCGCCCGGCCAGCACGGCGTCCATGGCGTCCTGCTCACCGTCGAACACGCGAGCGGGGCCCTCGAAGTCGTCGAAGTCGATGCCTGCGACCTTGACGACCGAGCCCTTCGGGGCCAGCGAGCCGGTGAGGATGGCCAGGCCGCCGATGTCGTGGATCGGGTCCGAGAGCGGGTGGATGACGTCGCCGTCGGGGGCGGGCGGGTCGAGCTCGGCCAGGTTCTCGGCCACGGTCTTGCCGGTGACGGTGAGGCAGTCGCCGTGCAGGAGGCCGGCATCGAGCAGGTGCTTCATCACGACCGGCACGCCGCCGACCCGGTCGATGTCGACCATGTGGTACTTGCCGTGCGGCTTGGTGTCGGCGATGTGGGGCACCTTGGCGGCGATCTCGTTGAACACCGACAGATCGAGCTCGACCTCGGCCTCGTAGGCGATGGCCAGGATGTGCAGCACCGCGTTGGTGGAGCCGCCGAGGGCCATGGTGACGGCGATGGCGTTCTCGAAGGCCTTGCGGGTCATGATCTGGCGGGGGCGGATGCCCTTGCGGATGAGCTCCATGACGGCCTTGCCGCTCTCGTAGGCGAGGTCGTCGCGGCGGCGGTCCACGGCCGGAGCGCTGGCGCTGCCGGGCAGCGACATGCCGAGCGCCTCGGAGATGCTGGCCATCGTGTTCGCGGTGAACATGCCGGCGCAGGCGCCCTCGGTGGGGCAGGCGTTGCGCTCGATCGCGTCGAGGGTCTCCTGGTCGATGGTGCCGGCGGCCCGGGCGCCGACGGCCTCGAACACCGACACGATGTCGAGGGCCTCGCCGTTGTGCTGGCCGGGCAGGATCGAGCCGGCGTACAGGAACACGCTCGGCACGTTGATGCGGGCTGCGGCCATGAGCATGCCGGGGAGCGACTTGTCGCAGCCGGCGAACGTGAGCAGGCCGTCCATGCGCTCGGCGTGCATGACGGTCTCGACGGAGTCGGCGATGACCTCACGGGAGACCAGCGAGGCGCGCATGCCCTCGTGCCCCATGGAGATGCCGTCGGACACGGCGATGGTGACGAACTCGATCGGATAGCCGCCGGCGTCGCGCACGCCGACCTTGGAGCGCTTGGCCAGGCGATCCAGCGGCATGTTGCAGGGCGTCACCTCGTTCCAGGACGACGCCACGCCGATCTGGGCCTTGGCGAAGTCCTCGTCCTGCATGCCGATGGCCCGCAGCATCGCCCGGGCCGGGGCTCGCTCCATGCCGTCGGTCACGTCGCGGGACCGGGCCTTGATGTCGACGGTGGTCTCGGTGGTGTCGTCTGCTCCGCTCACAGCGGGCCAGGCTACGCCAGTGCCGATCCGGAGCTCGCACGACAGGGAGATCGCCCGCCTCGCGGTGCCGGCCTTCGGGGCGCTCGTCGCCGAGCCCCTCTACGTGCTGGCCGACACCGCCGTGGTGGGCCGCATCGGCACCGACGAGCTCGCCGGCCTGGCCGTGGCGTCCTCGGCCCTGCTGACCGGGTACGCCATCTTCATCTTCCTGGCCTACGGCACGACGGCCGCGGTGTCGCGCCTGCTGGGCGCCGGCCGGGAGGGGTCGGCCGCCCACCAGGCCGTGCAGGGCCTGTGGCTCGCCGGCGTGATCGGCGTGGTGATGACCGCCCTCGTCCTCGGCTTCGCCGACCCGATCGTGGAGTTGCTCGGCGGCACCGGTGCGGTGCGCACCAACGCCCTCGTGTACCTGCGGATCTCGGCGATCGGCATCACCTTCCAGCTGCTCACCTTTGCCGGCACCGGCTACCTGCGGGGCCTGCAGGACACCCGGACCCCCCTGCTGGTGGCCATCGGTGCGGCGGTGGCCAACCTGGTCATCGAGCTCGTCCTCATCAACGGGCTGGGCTACGGCATCGGAGCCTCAGCGCTGTCGACGGTGATCGCCCAGGCCGGCGGCGCCCTCGTCTACCTGCGCCTCATCACCACGGCCACGTCCCGCCTCGGCGCCGCCCTGCGCCCGGACTGGTCGGCCATCCGCCGGCTCGGCCGGGCCGGGTGGGACCTGCTGGTCCGCACGCTCGCGCTGCGGATGTCGCTCACCCTGTTCACCGCCATCGCCGCCCGCATCGGGGCCGAGGAGGTCGGCGCCCACGAGATCGCCTTCGCCATCTGGAGCCTGCTGGCGCTGGCCCTCGACGCCATCGCCATCGCCGGTCAGGCCATGGTCGGCCGCTTCCTCGGCGCCGGCGACGTCGGCACCGCCCGTCAGGTGGGCCGGCGGATGCTCGAGCTCGGGACGGTGGCGGGCATCTTCGCCGGCGCGATCGTCCTGATCGGACGGCCGGTGCTCCCGGACATCTTCAGCAACGACCCCGACGTGCTCCACCTCGCCGGCTTCCTGCTCCTGTTCGTGGCCGTGCTCCAGCCGGTGAACGGGGCGGTGTTCGTCCTCGACGGCCTGCTGATCGGCGCCGGCGACATGTCGTTCCTGGCCAAGGCCATGGTGGGCGCCGCCCTGCTCACCGCGCCGGTCGCCATCGCGGTCGCGTTGCTCGGCCTCGGCATCGGCTGGGTGTGGGGCGCCATCACCGTGCTGATGCTGGCCCGGCTCGGCGTCCTGGCGCTGCGGTGGCGATCGGGGGCGTGGGCGGTGGTGGGCGCCGAGCGCTGACCCGCTCAGCCCTCCTGGCAGCTCCGGACGAAGGCGTCGAAGCCCTCGGGGTCGTCGGTGATGCGCAGGTGGCCGTCGTCGGTCCGGGACACGTCCAGCGACGGGCAGAACCAGTTGCCACCGGGGGTGAAGAAGTGCGGCGAGCCGATGACCCCGCGCGCCTTGCCCTCCTCCCAATCGCGCCGCGGGAGGTCGTCACCGGCCTCGGTCGCCAGACCGTGGGCCGCGGCCACCGCGGCCAGCACGTGGGGATCGCCGATGTCGTCGCCCCGCTCGAAGAGCCGGTCCCGGAGCTCGAGGGCCACGGCTTCGCCCGTGGTCGGCGACTGCTCGTAGGCCCGGCCGGTGAGCGCCAGTGCCCCGAGGGTCGTGGTCGGGAAGCGAGCCGGGTCGAAGCCGGTGAACAGGTCCGGCGCGACCGAGCCGCGGATGTCGTCGACCTCCTCCGCGATGAAGGCCGGGTCCATCGGCGCGCCGTTCACGAGCTCGAGCGGCCACGACCGCACGACGAGCACGGGCGGCACGTCCATGTGGGTGCGGAGCTCGACGAAGCGACGGAGGCCGACGTGGGTGAACGGGCACCAGACGTCGGCGAAGACCTCGACCTGCATGGGTTGCTCCTCGGCTCAGATCAGTGCGGCCAGGACATCGACGAAGACCAGCGCCAGCACGCCGATCAGCAGGACCCAGACGCCGATGCGCATGCCGAGCGACCGGCGTCGGTAGGGGGAGACGTCGTCGTCGGGGTCGGACGGGGGTGTGTAGCGAGACACGGTGGCCACCGTACCGGCGGGGCCGCGTCCCGACCGAGCGTCGGACGGGAGTCAGAACAGCAGCGAGAGCAACCAGGCGACCAGGGCGACGACCAGGACGAGGGTGAGGACCACGCCGACGGCGACACCGATCAACGTCCGTCGCACGGCCCTGCGGCTCTCGGCCGAGGTGGCGGCAGGGTCCCGCTCGTGGCGCTGGAGGAGGGCGACGTTGCGGTTGTTCGCCTTGAACGCGAAGTCGAAGACCGAGCCGAGCAGCGGTATGGAGCCGAACACGGCGTCGATGGCCACGTTGAGCACCATGCGGGCGACGGTGGCGCCGCGGGCGCCGAGCCGCACGGCCTGGACGATCACCGCCGAGGACAGGGCGAGCCCGGCGGCGTCGCCCAGTCCCGGCACGAGGCCGAGCAGCGGCTCGACCCCGAAGCGCAGGCTCGTGCCCGGCACGCGGAACTGGCTGTCGAGGAGGCGGGCGAGGCGCTCGGTCTGGGCCTCGTCGGCCCCCGTCGGTGCGGTCATGGCCCGCTCCCTACCCATCCGGCTCGTTCCGGGCCGCGACGCACGCGCGCCTGATGCGTCCTCCGCGGCCCAGAACGGATGGGGTCAGGGGTCGCAGACCTGGTCCTGGTAGGCGGCGAGGCGATCGGCCACCACGGCGAGGGCGGGGTCGTCGAAGACCGACACGTCGACCTGGTCGGCGGCGAGGCGCTCGAAGTCGTAGTCGGCGTCGGCCAGCACACCGGCGAGCTGCGCGAAGGTGTCGTCGAGCAGGGCGAGGTCGTCGGCGAGGGGCTCGGGGGCGATGGCGGCGAAGCCCTCGAAGCGCTGGGCCAGAGCCCGGAAGCGCAGCTCCACCTCCCGCGGCGCCAGGCCGGCCTCGAACGGGTCGAGCACCGGCTCCTCGGCGGCTTGGCGGCTGCGCTGGCAGAACTCGGAGTCGGGGTCGCCCTCGAAGGCGAGGGGTGCGGTGCTGCCGGTGATCTCGGGCGCGGCGTCCTCGGCCGGTTCGGGGGCGCCTTCGGCGTCGTCGTCGCCTCCGCAGCCGGTCGCCAGGACCAGCGCGCAGACCGCGACGCCGACCACCGACCGGGGCCTCACGCCGACCGACGCTGCTCGAGGAGCTGGGAGACCAGCTTGCCGTCGGCCTGGCCCCTCGTGGCCTTCATGACGTGGCCGACGATGGCGCCCTGGGCCTTCTGCTCGCCGGCGCAGTACTTCTCCCACGCGCCGCCGTTGGCGGCGATGGCCTCGTCCACGATGCCCTCCAGCTCGCTGGTGTCCATCGCCTCGAAGCCACGCTCGGCGGCGATGGCCTCCGGCGCCTTGCCGGTCTCCCCCATCTCGGCCACGACCTGCTTGGCCTGGCTGGCGGTGAGCGCGCCGCTGGTCTCCAGCTCGACGAGCTGGGCCAGGTGGGCGGCGGGGACGTTGGCGGCGTGGCCGGGATCGAGGTCGTGCTGGAGGTGGGTGAGCGTGCGGTCGGCGTCGGCGCCGGCCGCGACAGCGTCCAGCGCCAGCTCGTCGAGGCCCCGGTCGACCACGATCGTCACCGACTCGTCCGGCAGGGTGCGCCCGGCGGCCTCGGCGAGGGCGGCGCGACGCTCGGCGGGCAGGCGGGGCAGGGCGGCGTCGATGGCCTCGATGCGGGCCGGGTCGGGGACCATCGGCACGAGGTCGGGCTCGGGGAAGTACCGGTAGTCCTCGGCCTCCTCCTTCGAGCGCAGCATGTGGGTGCGGCCCTCGTCCTCGTTCCAGTGGCGGGTCTGCTGGATGACCCGCTCGCCGGCCTCGAGCAGGTCGACCTGGCGCAGCGCCTCGTACTCGATGGCCCGGCCGAGCGAGCGCACCGAGTTGATGTTCTTGATCTCGCAGCGGGTGCCGAAGGGCGTGTCGGGCTGGTGCACCGAGACGTTCGCGTCGACCCGCAGCGAGCCCTCCTCCATCTTGGCGTCGGACACGCCGGTGGCCACGAGGATCGCTCGCAGCTCGTTCACGTAGGCCTTGGCCTGCTCGGCGGTGCGGAAGTCGGGCCGCGAGACGATCTCGACCAACGGCACGCCGCAGCGGTTGTAGTCCACGAGCGAGTAGGCGGCGTCGTGGATCCGACCCTTCGACGAGGAGTTGGCCCCGCCGACGTGTGTGGACTTGCCGGTGTCCTCCTCGATGTGGGCCCGCTCGATGCCGATGCGCGTGCCGTCGGGCAGGTCGAGGTGGCCGTCGACGTTGGTCGGCTGGTCGTACTGGGAGACCTGGTAGTCCTTCGGCATGTCCGGGTAGAAGTAGTTCTTCCGGGCGAAGACCGAGGGGCGCACCTCGCAGTGCAGGGCCCGGCCGAGGCGCATGGCCAGCTCCATCGCCTGGGCGTTGAGCACCGGCATGGACCCGGGCAGGCCGAGGCACACCGGGCAGACGTTGGTGTTGGGGTCGTCGCCGAACTGGTTCGGGCAGCCGCAGAACAGCTTGGTGGCGGTGTGCAGCTCGACGTGGACCTCGAGGCCCACCACGAGGCGGTAGCCGTGGGGCAGCTCGGTGAAGGACGTCTCGGTGGCCGTCATCGGGCACCCCCGGGCGCAGCGGCTTCGAGAGCGGCAGCGACGCGGAACATCTGCTCCTCGCCGAGGGCGGGGGCCATCACCTGGATGCCGACAGGCAGGCCCTCGGCGCCGGTGCCGAACGGGACCGACATGGCCGGGTGGCCGGCAAGGCTGGACGGGATCGTGCACACGTCGTTGAGGTACATGGTGAGCGGGTCGGCGGTCTTGTCGCCGAGGGGGAAGGCCACGCAGGGCGACGACGGGCTGAGCAGCACGTCGAAGCGCTCGTAGGCGGCGTCGAAGTCGTCGATGATCATGGTGCGCACCCGCTGGGCCTTGCCGTAGTAGGCGTCGTAGTAGCCCGAGGACAGGGCGTAGGTGCCGAGCATGATGCGGCGCTTCACCTCGGCGCCGAAGCCGGCGGTGCGGGTGGCGTCGTAGGTCTCCCCCATCGTCGCCCGCTCGTCTCGCAGCCCGAAGCGCACGCCGTCGAAGCGGGCCAGGTTGGAGGACGCCTCGGCCGGGGCGATCAGGTAGTAGGCGGACAGGCCGTAGGTGGAGGCCGGCACCGAGACGACGTCGACCTTCGCGCCGGCCGCCTCGAGCGCGTCGGCCGCCTCGCGGGTGCGGGCCTGGACCTCGGGCTGGAACCCGCCCTCACCGCCGAGCAGCTCCTCGACCAAACCGATGCGCAGGCCCTCGACGCCGCGGCCGAGGGTGCCGCGCAGGTCGGGGAAGGGCTCGGGGATGCTGGTGGCGTCGAGGGGATCGTGGCCGCCGACGACCTCCATGAGCAGGGCGGCGTCCTCGACCGTGCGGGCGAAGGGGCCGATCTGGTCGAGGCTGGAGGCGAACGCGATGAGGCCGTAGCGGGAGGCCCGGCCGTAGGTGGGCTTGGCGCCGACGACGCCGCACAGGGCGGCGGGCTGGCGGATGGAGCCGCCGGTGTCGGAGCCGAGGGAGATCGGCGCGAAGCCGGCGGCGACCGCGGCCGCCGACCCGCCCGAGGACCCCCCGGGCACCCGGCTGGTGTCCAGCGGGTTGCGGGTGGCGCCGAAGGCGGAGTTCTCCGTGGAGGAGCCCATGGCGAACTCGTCCAGGTTCGTCTTGCCGATCACGACGGCGCCCGCGTCGCGGAGGCGGGTGACGACCGTGGCGTCGTATGGCGGGCGCCAGCCGTCGAGGATCTTGGACGAGCAGGTGGTGGGGATGCCCCGGGTGCAGAGGTTGTCCTTGAGCGCCACAGGCACGCCGGCCAGCGGCCCGACGTCCTCGCCGGCGGCGATGCGGGCGTCGATCTCGTCGGCGCGGGCCCGGGCCTCGTCGGCGAGGAGGTGGTTGAACGCGTGGATCTCGCCCTCGCGCTCGTCGATGCGTGCCAGGTGCTCGTCGAGCACGCTGCGGGCGCTGCGCTCGCCGGTGGCGACGGCCGCGGCGACGCCGGCCGCGGTCTGGAAGCGCTCGACCGGGCTCACGGGGCCTCCCCCAGCACGGGCGGGACCCGGAACATGCCGTCCTCCGCGGACGGTGCCTCGGCGAGGACCTCATCGCGGTCCAGGCACGGTCGGACCTCGTCGGGGCGGACCACGTTCTCGAGCGGGTACGGGTGCGACGTCGGTGCCACGTCGTCGAGGTCCAGAGCCTCCACGTCGGCGGCGTGGTCGAGGATCGACGCCAGCTGGCCGGTGAAGGTGTCCAGCTCTTCGTCGGTCAACGTCAAGCGGGCCAGGCGGGCCACGTGGGCGACGTCGTCGCGGCTGATGGGGGCGGTCACGGAGTGAGCCTACGAGCAGGTGTCCACGTCCTCACAGGGCGGTCCATCCGGAACGTTCTGGCAGCGGCTGCGGAACAGGGCAGCGCCGCAGTCCGGAACGTCAGGCTCCGGGCCCCGTTCCGCCTTCGCTGCCAGAACTGACTCGGCGGACGAAGTCGCGGATGCGCTCGATGATGAGGTCACGGTCGTGGTCGATCGTGGCGACGTGGTAGCTGCGCTCGAGCGTGACCCGCTCGACCGGGCCGCCCAGGGTCTGGGCCAGGTGGTCCGAGGCGGTGGGGGCCACGACGTGGTCCTCGGGGCTCGTCATGATCAGCGCGGGCGCGGTGATGCCGGCGAGGCGGTCCTGCAGGTCGGCGACGGCATCGAGCATGGACACGAGCGGGGCGAGGGGCACCTTGGCGTAGGCCGACTCGGTGACGTCGGGGTCGGCCACGTCGCTGCCGATGCCGTCCATGTAGGTCTCGCCGGCGTCGAGCATCGCCTGGAGCCCGGCCCGCATCTCGTCGCTGCGCTCGGCGGCGGCGTTGATGAGCACGAGCCCGGCGATGTCGGGGTGCTCGGCGCCGATCCAGGCCGTGAGCGTGCCGCCCATGGACAGTCCCATGGCCACGACGTGCTCGCAGCGCCCGGCGAGGCGCTGGTACGCGGCCTCGACCTCGGCGCTCCAGTCGGCCCACGACGTCGTGTTCATGTCCTCGACCGTGGTGCCGTGGCCGGGCAGTCTGGGCATCTCCACGCTGTGACCGGCGTCGGCCATGGCCTCGGCGATGAGGCGCATCGACGACGGGTTGCCGGTGAACCCGTGGATCACCAGGCAGCCGACGGGACCACCGTCGACGGAGAGCGGTTCGGCTTCGGGGAGGACCTCGGGCATGGCCCGGAGGCTACGCCTCAGAAGCCGCCGGAGATGTTGACGGCGGCGGGGCCGAGGATGACCACGAACAGGGCCGGCAGGATGCAGAACACCAGCGGGAACGTGATCTTCACCGGTACCTGCATGGCTCGCTCCTCGGCCCGGGCCCGGCGCTTGTCGCGGAGCTCGAGGGCCTGGAGGCGCAGGATGTTGGCCAGCGGGAAGCCGTGCTTCTCGGCCTGGCGCACGGCGGTGACGAACTGGCGCAGGTCGGCGACGTCGGTGCGGTCGGACATGGCCTGGAGCGCCTCGCCGCGGGACAGGCCCAGCTGCATGTCGTTGACGGCCTTGAGCAGCTCCGTGGCGAGGATGCCGCGGCCCTCCTGGCCGGCCCGCAGCACGGCGCCGTCGAAGGACATGCCGGCCTCCACCGTGACGGTGAGCTGGTCGAGCACGTCGGGCAGCTCGTTGGTGATGGCCTTGCGGCGGTCGTCGGCCATCCGCTTGACCTTGGCGTCGGGGGCCATGGTCAACAGGACGACCATGAGCCCGGCGACGAGCAGGTTGGTGCGGCTGGCGCCGGCGCTGGACAGGTAGGCCGAGGCGCCGAGCAGCCCGAGGGCGAAGCCGGCGATCTGCATCCCGATGATGACCTCGGGCCGCCAGCGCTTGTCGAGGTCGGCGACGCGGAGCGTCTTGGCGGTCGCGTCCAGCATGCCGCTCGGGAGGTAGCGGCCGAACTTGGCGGCGAGGCCCTGCATCAGCGGGTTCACGACGCGGGTGAGGAACGAGCCTTGGAGCTCGAGCTCCCGGGACGTCGGGATGACGTCCTCGGGGTCCATGCCGATGGCGACGACCTTGGGCTCGGGCTTCAGCGCCCAGAAGGCGAGGGTCAGACCACCGATGACGAAGACGGCTGCGAGGTAGACGATTCCCATGATCAGAACTCCGGGTTCACGAGCTTCTTCAGCCAGAGGCCGCCGCAGGCCAGCATGAAGCCGGCGGCGCCGAGCATCGCCTGGCCCAGGCCCGAGGAGAACATCGGCTTGATGTAGTCCGGGTTCGAGCTGAAGATGAACCCGAACAGGCCGAAGGGCAGGACGAACAGGACCAGGGCGGAGATCTTGCCCTCGGCGGTGAGGGCGTCGACCTGGCGCTTGATGCGGGTGCGGGCCCGGATCGTCTCGCCGACCTGCTCGATGATCTCGGACAGGTTGCCGCCGACGCTGGCCTGGATCTTGATGGCGTCGACCACCCAGTCGAAGTCCTTGGCGCCGATCCGGTACGACATGGCCTGGAGGGCGTCCTCGAGGCTGCGGCCGAGGCGGGTCTCCATGACGACCCGCTGGAACTCCTCGCTGGTCGGCGAGTCCGTTTCGCGGGCCACCGAGTCCAGCGTCTGGCCGAGGCCGTAGCCGGCGGTGAGCGAGCCGGCCATGAGCTGCAGGGTGTCACCGAGCTGGTTGACGAACTGCTTGCGCCGGCGCCCGATCTTGAACTTGAGGAACAGCGGGATGCCGAGTCCGACCGGGATGGCCATCAGCAGGAAGTAGGGGATGCCGAACAGCAGGACGCCGACGAACAGGGCGGCGATGGCAAGGCCGAGGCAGACCACCACGAACTCGTTGGAGCGCATGGCCAGCCCGGCCCGGTCGAGGGTGTCGTCGAGGGAGCGACCGCGGTCGTTCTTCTCCAGGACCTGGGCCGAGATCCCCTCGAGGCGCTCCTGCACGCCGCTCTTGCGCTTGGTCTTCTGCTGCTTGGTCAGCTGCTTCTGCTGTCGACGCTGCTCGCGGCGCTCTACGGCCTGTTCGGACCCGCGCATGCCGTTCAGGAGGAGGAGGGCGCCGAGGCTGACGCCGAGGGCGGCGGCGATCGGGACCCAGGCGCCGGCGAGGATGCCGGCACCCGGCACGACCCGGGAGTCATCCGCGACGTCGGGCACGAACTGGCGCACGGCCGCGTGCTCGAACGTGGTGCTGACGGCGATGTCGGGAGCGTCGGCCATGGCGATGGTGAGCTCAGCGCTCTCGCCGTCGGAGCCCGAGGTCCAGCGGAGCTCGAAGAGGCCGCCGAGGCCGGCACCGATCTCGGTGAGGACCTCGCGGAACTGCGCCGACTGCTCGATGGCCAGGACGTCGCCGCCGGCGGCGTCGGCGAAGGCCTGCAGGGTGCCGAGGTCCTGGTCGGGCGTCTGCAGGGCGACGAAGGATGTGGCGACGGGCGTGGAGGTGAACCGCTCGACGATGGCGTCGGCGGTGGAGTCGCTCGCGGAGTCGGCGCCGTCGGCGAGGACCACCAGGGCGTTGGTCCCGCCCCGGGAGGCGAGCTGGGCGATGCTTCGGTCGAGGCCGTCGAACAGGGCCGTGCCGCCGGCGGCGATGAGCCCGTCGACCGCGCCCTGCAGCGAGGCCCGGTCGGTGGAGAAGGGGTGCTGGATGACGGCGGAGTCGCCGAAGCTGACGATGGACACCGGCACGTCGGCCGGCAGGGTCTCGAGCAGGTCGGCCACGGCGGCCTTGGCCTGCTGCATCGGCTCGCCGGCCATGGAGCCGGAGACGTCGATGGCGACGACCAGGTTCAGGTCGTTGGTGCGCAGGCGCACCACGTCGACGTTCTGCTCCTCGCCGTCCTCGACGACGGTGAAGGCGGCCTCGGGGTCACCGGTGACGGTGGGCCCGGACACGACGGCGCGCACCAGCGGGAAGCCGTTGGCGTCGATGCTGCGCACCTCGAGGCCCTCGGACTGCGCGGCGACCGGCGTGGCCCCCGTGACCAGCAGCGCCGAGAGGGCGAGCAGGCCGGCGAGGAGGCGGGCGGTGCGGGGTCGGGCGCTCATTCCTGGTTCCCTCCGAAGATGCGTTCCTCGAACTCGATCCCCAGCTCCTTGATGTGCTCGATGAAGCGGGGCCGGTAGCCGGTGGGGCGCAGGACGCCGAGCACCCGGCCGCTGGCGTCGAGGCCGGGCGAGTAGTCGAAGTCGAAGATGGGCAGGACCTCGATGTCGTCGCCGACGACGCGGCCGATCTCGCAGATCTGCACGACGCGGCGGCTGCCGTCGCGGAGGCGACCGATCTGCACGACCAGGTCGATGGCGCCGGAGATCTGCTGGCGGATGGCCTGCATCGGGAACTCGATGCCGGCCATGAGCACCATGGTCTCGAGGCGGGTCATGGCGTCGCGGGGCGTGTTGGCGTGCAGCGTGGACAGCGAACCGGCGTGGCCGGTGTTCATGGCCTGGAGCATGTCGAGGGCCTCGCCGCCGCGGCACTCACCGACGACGATGCGGTCGGGCCGCATGCGCAGGGCGGTGCGGACCAGGTCGCGGATCGAGATCTCGCCCCTGCCCTCGCTGTTGCCCGGGCGGGTCTCCATGCGCACGACGTGCTGCTGGCGCATCTGGAGCTCGACGACGTCCTCGATCGTGATGATGCGGTCGCCGTCGGGGATGAAGCTGGACAGCACGTTGAGCAGGGTCGTCTTGCCCGAGCCGGTGCCGCCGCTGACGAGGATGTTCAGCTTGGCGTGGACGCACGCCGCGATCATGTAGAGCGACTCGACCGAGGCCGAGCCCTTCTCGATGAGGTCCTCGGCGGTGAACTTCTTGGCCGCGAACTTGCGGATGGTCAGCGACGAGCCGTCCACCGCCAGCGGGGGGATCACCGCGCAGACGCGGGAGCCGTCGGGCAGTCGGGCGTCGACCATCGGTGAGGACTCGTCGATGCGACGACCGAGCGGGGCCACGATGCGGTTGATGACCTTGCGCAGGCTCTCCTCGTCGCTGAAGTTGATCGAGGCGACCTGGAGCTTGCCGTCCTTCTCGATGTAGATCGAGCGGGTTCCGTTCACCATGATCTCGGAGACCGAGTCGTCCGAGAGCAGGGGCTGGATCGGGCCGTAGCCGAGCAGGTCGGCGGCGATGACGTCGACCAGGCGCTGGCGCTCGTCCTCGGCGAGGGGGATGTCCTCGGCGGCCAGGACCTTGACCATCTCGCCCCGGGCCATGCGCTTGAGCTCGTCGTCGTCGACGTCGGGCTCACCGACCCGGTTGCCGAGGGCGAGGAGCAGCGCGTCCTGCACCTTCTGGCGCAGCCCGGAGAAGGACTCGGACTCCATGAGCGCGGCGGTCATCGCCACGTTGGACGCGTGGTCGGCGGTGACCTCCTCGAAGGACAGCTCGGGGAAGTCGAGCTCGAAGTCCCCCTCCGTCGCGGCCCTGACCCGCTCTCCCAGCTTCATGATCAGCCCTTCCGCTTGAACAGGCGCGAGGCGGGCTTGCCGCCGTGGTGGTCCTTGCCGTCGTCGGTGACGAACTGCTCGACGAGGTGCTCGAAGGCCCGGACCAGCTCCGGGTTGCGGCCGGACTCCATGACGGGGATGCCGTCGTTGGTGGCCAGCACCATGTCGATCGAGCTCGGCACCCGCACGTCGACCGGCCGGCCGATGGTGCGCTCGAGCTGGCCGATGTCGACCCCGACCTTGGCGTTGCTGCGGTTCAGGACCAGCACCCGCCGGGCGCTGGTGAGCCCGACCACGTCGAGGGCCTCGAGGGCCTTCTTCAGGCCCCGGATGGAGGGGACCTCGGTCGAGCAGATCATCACCATGTCGGTCGAGACGTCGAGCGCCGACAGCACCCGCTCGCTCAGGCCCGGGTCGGTGTCGACGACCACGTACCGGAACGAGCGGTGCAGCGCGCGGAGCACGCCGGTGACGTGGTCGGCGGTGATCTCGTCGGCCTCGGCCGGGCTGAGCGGGGCGCACAGGGTGTAGAGGCCCGAGGAGTGGCTGGTGAGGGCCAGCTTCACCTGGGCGCTGTCCACCGGCCAGGCCCGGGCCAGGTCGATGATCGTGGAGGTCGGCTGGAGGCGCATGTTGGACGCCACGTCGCCGAACTGGAGGTCGAGGTCCACCAGGACCACCTCGCGGGGGTACCGCTTGGCCAGGCCCACGGCGAGGTTGGTGGCCGACGACGTCTTCCCGGCGCCGCCCTTGGGCGACAGGATCGTGATGATCCGGCTGGGGTCGGCCGCCACCTCCTCAGGTGGTGAGGTCAACGTCGTGGCTCCCATCTCAGCCGAAGATCCGGTCGGCGGTCTGCACCGCGGTGCCCGATTCGTCGGCGTCGGCGGGCTCGATGGCCAGCCAGATGTCGCCGTTCTTCGAGGCGTAGACGACCCGCTCGGCGGCGGCGGCGTCGAGGGCCAGCGTCACGTACAGCTGTCCCACCGGGGTGGGCGCACGGTTGTCCGTGGTCGCCCCCTGGGCGGCGGCCTCGGGCACCGGGGCGCCCTGGACGTTGGTCACGAGCAGCTTGTGCAGCAGGAAGCCCGACACGTTCTCGCCGGCGACGGGCTGGCCGTCGGGGCCGACGGCGCCGTCGCTCTGGAACTGGTCGAAGGAGGCGATGAGGCCGACGAGGTCGCCCGGTCGCACCGTGCCGCCGACGGCCCGGATCGGGTCGAGGGGGATGGTGATCTCGAGCAGGCCCTCGGGCACCGCCACGGTGCCGCCACCCCGGCCGACGCGGGCCTGGAGGGCGTTGAACTCGGTGGCGTCGACCAGCCGGCTGGCGGTCAGCTGCTCGCCCTCGACCAGGTCGACGGCGGTGACCATGCCGTCGGCCTCGCTCAGGCTGGCCAGCGCACCGCCGGTCTGCACCTTCACCGGCACCGCTTCGACCCGCAGGTACTGCTGCAGCTCGTTGGCCGCGGTGCCGGCGGGCACGGAAGCGTCGAGGACGAGCACGTCCACCAGCTCCTCGCCCGCCAGCGCCCGGTCCTCTGCGGTGCTCACGTACTTCACCAGGGCGAAGGTGCCCAGGGCCACCAACAGGACGGCACCGATGAGACTTGCGCGCTTCTTCTTCACGTTCTCTCCCGAGGTTCGCGGGGCTGCTCCTCAGAAGTCATCGGCCGCCCGAGCAGAATCTGAAGCAGATTCCGGCAACGACCTTCTCAGCGGTTCCGGCGGAACCGGAAGCGGCGACGCTGTTCGACTATTTGTACGGGTCGTCTTCCAGGGGGGCGTCCCACCAGTCGAGCGGGGTCTCCATGCCGTCCTCGACCGGGTGGATGCAGTCCACCGGGCAGGGATCGACGCACTTCAGGCAACCCGAGCACAGCTCGGGGATGATGACCACGTCCATCCCGTGGTTGAAGATCGCGCCGAAGTGCGGGGGGCAGTGCCGGATGCAGGTGTCGCAGTTGATGCAGATCGACATGTCGATGTGCAGGGCCGGGTTCAGCCACTTGGGGTTCCGCTCGCGGTTGGCCATCCGGTCGGCCCGGGTGCTGGCGCTGCTGACGGTCCCCTCCATCGCCCGGCGACGGTAGCACCGGTCCCCGGACCGGTGCTTGACCTGGCGGTCAAGGGGGCGGGACACTCTGCGGGTGCCCGAGTCGACCGCCGCTGCGCGCCCGAGCACCACCTCGCCCGCCGACCCGGATCGCCAGCTGACGACCCAGGGCCGCGAGCGCAAGCAGCAGCTGGTGGACTGCGCCGCCCAGCTGTTCACCGAGCGGGGCTTCGCCGAGACCCGCATCAAGGACATCGTCGACGCCG
Source organism: Salinilacustrithrix flava (assembly GCA_024128875.1). GTDB lineage: Bacteria > Actinomycetota > Acidimicrobiia > Acidimicrobiales > Salinilacustritrichaceae > Salinilacustrithrix > Salinilacustrithrix flava. The sequence continues at coordinate 10,774 of JAMYFF010000004.1, read as the reverse complement.
CCGGGGTGGCCAAGGGCCTCTTCTACTGGTACTTCGAGAACAAAGAAGCCCTCTTCGCCGAGGTCGCCGCCGACATCCGCCTGCGGTTGCGCAAGCACCAGGCCTCGGCCATCGACCCCGAGGCCGACCCCCTGCGCCAGATCCGCCAGGGCGCGCAGGCGAGCGTGCAGTTCATGGCCGAGAACGCCCACTTCTTCTCGCTGCTCGAGGTGGAGACCGGGGCGGTCACCGAGGAGTCCCGTCGCAAGGGCACGGCCCAGCACATCAGCGACGTGCGCACCATCATCCTGCGGGGCCAAGACGCCGGGGTGATCGTCGACGAGGAGCCCGACCTGCTCGCCCTCGCGGTGGTCGGCACCGTCGGCTACTACAGCCACTACCACCGCACCGGACGCACCAACGTCGGCATCGAGGACCTGTCCCGCTTCGTGGCCCGCTCGGTCGTGAAGGTGCTCGCCGCGGACGACGCCGCCGCTGCGGCTGCCCTGGTCGAGTAGCCAGTACATTCCGGGCATGTCGAAGCACGAGTTCCTGTCGGAGGAGTGGATCGCGGCGGCCCAGGCCATCCGTGAGGACTACGCCGGGACGTCCACCACCTCCCCGCCCCCGATGAAGATGAACGTCGTCATCACCGAGGTCCCCTTCGACGAGAGCACCATGGACGCCCACATCGACACCACCGACGGTGAGATGACCCTCGACATGGGCCACCTCGACAGCGCCGACCTCACGGTCACCGTCGACTACGCCACCGCCAAGGCGATCTTCATCGACCAGGACCAGCAGGCCAGCATGCAGGCCTTCATGGCCGGCAAGATCAAGGTCCAGGGCGACATGACCAAGATGATGGCCATGCAGACCGTCCAGCCCGACCCGGCCCAGGTCGAGATGGCGACCAAGATCGCTGAGATGACGGCCTGAGAACGGAAATCCCGTGGATCGTGACCACCCGTGGTCACGATCCACGGGATTTCCTCATGCGGCCAGCGCCCGCCTCGCCGGCACCCGTCTCGGGGCGCGCACGACCGAGCTGCGGACGAAGAAGGCGAAGGCCAGGCCCAGGGCGGCTGCGGCCGCGCCGACCAGGTAGGCCTCGCCGTAGGAGGCCTCGGCGCCGACCGCGCCGGCGCGGGCTGCCTGGGTCGACTGCATGACCTGGATCCCGACGACCACGCCGAACTGGGTCATCATCTGCTGGGTGGCGCCGACCACGCCGAGGTCGTCGTCGTCGACCGCGTTGGCGATGGCCGCCACCAGGGCGGGGGCCGACATGCCGAGGCCGATGCCAGAGAGGCCGAGGAAGCCGACGACGAGCAGGTCGGACGACCCGGCGCCGAGCGAGGCCATGCCGAACATCGAGGCGAGCACGGCCACAGCACCGCCGACGGCGGCGAAGCGCTCACCCGTGCGGGCCGCGAGGTAGCCCATCACGGGGCCGGCGACGGCGAAGGCGAGCGGACGGGCGATGAGCAGCGACCCGGTCTTGGCCTCGCCGTAGCCGAAGATGTCCTGCAGGAACAGCGGCGTGATGATGAACCCGCCCATGTAGGCGAAGTTCGTGAAGACCTGGGTGAGGATCGGGATCGAGAAGTTGCGGCGGCGCAGGTACTCCAGCGGCAGCAGCGGGGCCGCAGCTCGCGACTCGACCCGGACGAACAGCCACAGCACCACCGGCGTGAGGGCGAACGCGCCGAGCACCATCGGCGAGGTCCAGCCGACGACCGGGCCCCGGTTGACGGCGAGGAGGAAGGCGGTCGCGGCGGCGGCCAGCGTGCCGGCGCCGGCCAGGTCGAAGCGAGCCGAGGGGATCTTGTCCGTCTCGGGCAGCACGACGAGGGCGAGGACGAGGGCAGCGATGGTGAGGGGCACCTGCCCGGCGAAGATCCAGCGCCAGCCGAACGCCTCCACGATCGGCCCGCCGGCGACGACGCCGACGACCGGGCCGCCGGCGCCGACCATGGTCCAGTAGCCCATCGCCTGGGCCCGGCGCTCCTTGGGGAAGAGCCGGTTGATCAGCGCGAGCGACGTCGGTCCCACCGCAGCGCCGGTGGCAGCCCCGAGGATGCGGAAGGCGAGCAGCGACGGGGCGTCCCACGCCACCGCGGTGAGGGCGGCGAAGACGATGACGGCCACCATCGACCACGCGTAGACGCGGCGGTGCCCCCGCAGGTCGCCGAGCTTGCCGGCGCTCGGGCCGAAGATGGCGAAGGCCAGGATCGGCCCCGTGACCAGCCAGGTCAGGGTCGACTCGTCGGAACCCAGGTCGCCGGCGATGCGGGGGATCGACACCGACAGGATCGTGATGGTGAAGCCGACGCTGAACAGGCCGAGCAGCACCGTCGTGAGCACCAGCCACGGGTACTTCGAGGACCGGCTGGCCCGGTCGTGGACCCGCTGGCGCAGCAGCAGCGACCACGGCATCACCGCGACCTCGTCGGCTCCGGGCGCGTCGATGCTCAGCTCGTCGAGGTGCGCGCCGGGTCCACCTGGTTCGCGCCGTCCGCCGTCCACGTCGTCGACGCTATCCACTTGACCGGTGGGTCAAGAAGGCGATCGGTGAGACGTCGGTCACGCCGAGCGCGGCACGGGCCGACCCTGGAGGGACGGCCTGCCTCGTCGCAGCGGCTGGGGATCGCTGCGTCCGGCATGGCCGTCCCACCGGGACCGGCCCGTGGGCGGCGATGGTAGCCATCTGGCACTGGTTCGGCACCGGCGCGCGGCCGGCGCCGAGCCCTCAGGCCATGCGGTCCAAGGTCTCGTGGAGCTCGGCGATGGTCCAGCGCGCCTCCTGCTCGAAGGTGGCGCCGAACTGCCAGCCGTCCATCAGCCGGATCGTGCCGCCCTGGACGAACATGGTCCGCCCGTTCAGCGGGCAGTCGGCACCGGCCAGGTATGCCACCACCGGCGAGCAGTGAGCCGGATCCCACAGGTCGAACTGCGCGCCGTCGCCGGGGGCGGCGACGATGTCGGACAGGCCGGGAGCGGTCTCGGTGAGGCGGGTCCGTGCCGCGGGCACGATGCAGTTGGAGCGCACGCCGTAGCGGGACAGCTCCTGGGCGCAGATCTGGGAGAAGGCGGCCACGCCGGCCTTGGCGGTGCCGTAGTTGGTCTGGCCGGGGTTGCCGAGCAGGCCCGACGTCGACGACGTGTGGATCACCGATGCGGCCCGAGGCATGCCCGCCTTGGTCTGGTCCCGCCAGTACGCGGCGGCGAAGCGGGTGGGCACGAAGTGGCCCTTGAGGTGCACGTTGGTGACCGAGTCCCACTCCTCCTCGGTCATGTTGACCAGGGCCCGGTCGCGCAGGATGCCCGCGTTGTTGACGAGCACGTCGAGGCCGCCGTAGGCGTCGATCGCCGAGCGGATCAGGGCCTCCCCGCCGGCCCAGGTGGCCACGTCGTCGTGGTTGGCCACGGCGTCGCCACCGGCGGCGCGGATCTCCTCGACGACGGCCTCCGCCGCGCTCGGGTCACCACCGGTGCCGGTGGCGTCACCGCCGAGGTCGTTGACCACCACCTTGGCGCCCTCGGCGGCGAAGAGCAGCGCGTGCGACCGCCCGAGGCCGCGGCCTGCTCCGGTGATGACCGTGATCCTGCCGTCGAGCGAAGTCACTTCGTGTCCCTTCTGCCGGCGCCGTCCCGCCGAGCGCGAGCAGACAGTGCTGCCCCCGGACGAGACAGGTCAAGTCGGCGGCGGTCAGCGGGCCAGGAAGATGTTGACCGAGGTACCCCGACGCACCTGCGTGCCGGCACCGGGATCGGAGCCGACGACCGTGCCACGACTGGCGCAGCAGTCCTGGCCGAGCACCAGGTCGGCGTTGCGCAGGGCCGCCTCGGCCTCGTCGAGGGTCATGCCGCGCAGGTCGGGCACGGCCACCCGGTCGGGACCCTTGCTCACCTGCACGACCACGGTGTCGCCCCGATCGAGCGTCGCGCCGGGGGGCGGGTCGAGGGCCACGACCTGGCCCGCCGGCACCGTCTCGCTGAAGACGTCCTCCCGGGCCACCTCGAGCTGGACGCCGGCGAGCGCGTCGCGGGCGACGCCGAACCCGGCACCCGCGGGGAGCTCCGGAACCGTCCGCGGCGCCGGGCCGAGGGACACCGACAGGGGCACGACCGACCCGCGGGGCAGCGAGGTCTCGACCTCGCCGACCGTGCCGATGACGTGGCCGGCCGGCACCTCCTCGTGGTGGACCTCCTCGGCGACCTCGTGCCCGAGGCCGGCCGCATCGAGCTCGAGGGCGACCTCCTCGAGCGGTCGCCCGACGATCTCGGCGGGGCGGTCGGTGAGCGTGTTGCCCTCCGAGACGAGCACGACGAGCGTGCCCCCCTCGGCCAGGCGGTCGCCCGGGGGCGGGGTGGTCGAGACGATCTCGCCCGGCTCGGTGCCGTCCTGGCGGGTCTTCTTCTCGTCGATGATCCAGTCGTTCTGGTCGGCGATCAGCTCGGCGTCGTCGATCTGGCGCCCGGCGAGCTCGGGCACCTCGGCGGTCGGGGTCCGCAGCTGCTGGGCGAGGATAAGCCCACCGGCGGTGATGGCCACGGCCAGCAGCACGGCAAGCACCACCGGCCAGCGCCGGCGTCGGGCGGTGCCGGGGTCGCCCTCCGGGGCGTCGACCACGGTGACGGCTTCGGCCTCGGCGGCCTTGCGGGCCTTGCGGGCCTTGCGGGCCTTGCGCCCCCGCAGACCGGCGGCGGGATCCTCGGACGCCGCGGCGGGGGCCGGAGCGATCTGGGTGCGCTCGTCGGCGGACTCGGTGGCGCCCTCGGCCTCGGTGAGGGCACCGACCAGGGGGAGCGGTGCCGGGGCGGTGAGGCGCTCGGACGCGGCGAGCAGGGCGATGCCGAGCTCCTCGGCGTCGGCGCGCTCGTCGGGGTCGAGGCGACCGGCGCGCTCGATGGCGGGCCGCAGCGGACCGAGGGCGTCGGGCACCTCGAGGTCGCCGTGGGTGCGGGCCTGCAGGGCGGCGAGCGGGTCGCCGCCGGCGAAGGGCACCCGTCCGGTGACGGCCTCGATGAGCACGAGGCCGAGGGCGTACACGTCGGCCTTGGGCCCGGTGCGCTCGCCCCGGGCCTGTTCCGGCGCGGCGTAGCGCATGGTGCCGACCAGGTGGCTGCCGCCGTGGTCGGTGGTGCCGCTCTCGGCGAGCGCCCGGGCGAGCCCGAAGTCGGCGATGCGCAGGCGGCCGTCGTCACCGAAGCAGAGGTTGGCCGGCTTCAGGTCGCGGTGCACCAGGCCGCGCCCGTGGGCATGCGCCAGGCCCCGGCAGGCCTCGAGGCCGACGACGAGGGCCTGGGACGGGGTGAGGCGGTGCCCGGCGGCGAGCATGCCGCGCAGGCTGCCGCCGGCCAGGTACTCGGTGACCAGGTACGGGACGTCGTCGACGCCGCTGTCGTGGACCACGACCACGTTCGGGTGGTTCACCGACGCCACGGTCTGGGCCTCGGCCCGGAAGCGCTCCAGGAAGTGCTGGTCGGTGGCGAGGGCCGGCTGCAGCATCTTCACCGCGACCTTGCGCTGCAGGGTGACGTCGTCGGCCAGGAACACCTGCGCGGACGAACCCGCCCCCAGGGGGGCGATCAGTCGGTATCGGCCGCCCACCACGCGACCGACCTGGTCGGAGAGCTGTGACATGGCCACTGCGCCACAGTAGGGAACGTCCCCGCCGCCTTGGTGGAGGGGTCCCGGTGCGAGACTGGGTCCGAATGCCCGATCCCGCCGGCTCCGCCCGCACCCTCGCGGTCCCCTGGACGCTGCACGCCGCCTTCTGGCTGGTGCTGGTCGAGTCCCTGGCCGAGGGCGCGTTCGTCATCGGCCGAGACGACTGGGGCAACCTGGGCAAGGCGCTGATCCTGCTGGCGTTCGTGGCCAAGGTCGGCTTCGCCCAGCTGGCCCGCCGCCTCAGCGCCGGCGGCGCCCTCGGGTTGCTGGTGTTCGAGCTCGTCGGCATCCTCGTCGCCATCGGTGCCGAGTGGGCGATGGGCCTGCGCCTGCTGCTCGTCGCCACCGTCGTCGCCGTCTACGCGCTCGTGCTGTCCTCCCTCCACGCCTTCCCCACCCCGGAGCTCCCCCGACCATGACCAGCCCCTCCCCCGCCCCCCAGGGCCTGCAGTACCCCACCCGCACCAAGGTGATCATCGCCGTCGTGCTCACGGTGGCCATCGCCGCCATCGTCCTGGCCTACGTGACCACCGCTGAGGGCGACGGCGGCGACGTCAGCGTCTCGGGTGCCGACGGGCTCCAGGACACCGGCTCGCGGGATCCGTCGGGGGTCGAGGCGCTGATCCCGCCTCGCGGGTCCGAGATCCTCGGCCAGGAGGCCATCGGCATCGACCTGGTGCCGGGCTGGACCGGTGAGCTCACCCTGCTGCCCGGCAACGGGGTGGCCACGAGGCTGACCGACGACGAGATCGAGGTCGACGGGCTGAACCGGATCATCTTCCAGCCCGGGCCGGACAAGTCCATCGAGCGCCTGAGCGGCGACTACTGCCTGGTCGCCACCATCTGGGACCAGGTCGAGGGTCGCGAGCAGACCCAGCGCGTCGAGAACTGGTGCTTCTCCGCGACGTGAGGTGAGCGGCAGCTAACCCGGCAGCTCGCCCGTGGCGAGGAGGTGCTCGAACCCGGCCTCGTCGAGCACCGGGATGTCGAGCTCCTCGGCCTTGGTGAGCTTGGATGCCCCCGGGCCGTCGCCGACCACCACGGCAGTGGTCTTCTTGGAGACCGAGCCCGGCGCCTTGCCGCCCCGTGACTTGATGGCCTCCTCGACCTCCTCGCGGTTGTAGCCCTCGAGCGTGCCGGTGACCACCACCGACAGGCCGGCCAGCGTCTGCTCCACGTCAGGCGCCGCCTCGCCCTCGAGGTTCACGCCTGCGGCGCGCAGCCGCTCGATGACGGCGAGGTGGGCCGGATCGTCGAACCAGGCGCGCACCGAGGTCGCGATGGTGGGACCGACGCCGTCGACGGCGGCCAGGGTCTCGGCGTCGGCGGCGACGATGTCGTCGAGGTGCCCGAACCGGCGGGCCAGAGCCTCGGCGCCAGCAGGCCCGAGGTGGCGGATGTTGAGCCCGACCAGCAGGTGGCGCAGGGGGCGGTCCTTGCTGGCGTCGATCGCAGCGCGCAGGTTGTCGACCGAGGTCTGCCCGTAGCCCTCGAGCTCGAGGATCCGGTCGAAGTCCAGCTCGTAGACGCCAGCCACGTCGTGCAGGAGGCCGAGCTCGATCAGCTGGGCGACGGTGCGCTCGCCCAGGCCCTCGATGTCCATGCCGCCGCGGCTGGCGAAGTGCTCGATGGAGCCCTGGACCTGGAACGGGCACTCCGGGTGCACGCACCGGGTGTCGGACTCGCCCTCGGGGCGCACCAGGGTGGACTGCACCGGGCACGGGCAGGTGGTGGGGAAGACCCACGGCTCCAGGCCCTCGGGCCGGGCGGCGAGCACCGGGCCCACGACCTCGGGGATGACGTCGCCGGCCCGGCGGACGATGACGGTGTCGCCGGGGCGGACGTCCTTGGCCGCGACCTGGTCCTGGTTGTGCAGCGTGGCCCGCTCGACGTTCGCACCGCCGACGAACACCGGCTCCAGCACCGCGTACGGCGTGGCCCGGCCGGTGCGCCCGACCGAGACCATGATGTCCAGCAGCGTGGTGGTGCGCTCCTCGGGCGGGAACTTGTAGGCGATGGCCCAGCGCGGCGCCCGGGTCGTGACGCCGAGGTCCGCCCGGCGGGCGAGGTCGGCCACCTTCACCACCACGCCGTCGATCTCGTAGGGCAGGTCGTGGCGGTGCTGCTCCCAGTGGGCGCACAGCGCGACGACCTCGTCGATGTGGTCGACGGTGCGGATCTCGGGGTTCACCGGGAAGCCGAGCTCGCGCAGCAGGTCGAACATCTCCTCGTGGCGGGCCAGCCCCGGACCCCCCTTCACCTCGCCGAGGCCGTAGCTCCACATGGACAGCTCGCGCCGACCCGTGACGCTGGGGTCCTTCTGGCGCAGCGCGCCGGCGGCGGAGTTGCGGGGGTTGATGAAGGGGGCGTGGCCGTGCTCGGCCGCCCACTCGTTCAGCCGCTCGAACGCCGCGGTGGTCATGTACACCTCGCCCCGCACCTCCAACACCGCAGGCGCGCCCGCCGGCAGCTCGTTGGGGATGTCGGCGATGGTGCGGATGTTGGCGGTGACGTCCTCCCCCACCCGGCCGTCTCCGCGGGTGGCGGCCTGGGCCAGGGAGCCGTCCTCGTAGCGCAGCGAGATGGCGACCCCGTCGATCTTGAGCTCGCACACGTAGCCGTAGGTGACGGGCGCATCGCCCTCGGCGACGCCGAGGCGGCGCTGGAGGCGCTCGTCCCAAGCGCGCAGGTCCTCCTCGACGAAGGCGTTGTCGAGCGACAGCAGCGGGCTCGAGTGCACGACCGGCGAGAACGCTGCCGAGGCCCGGCCTCCGACCTGCTGGGTGGGCGACGCCTCGTCGGCCAGCTCCGGGTGCGCCTCCTCGAGCCGGCGCAGCTCCTGGATGAGCTCGTCGTACTCGGCGTCGGTGACGATCGGCGCGTCCTGGACGTAGTACCGCTCGTCGTGCTCGAGGATCTCGGCGCGGAGCTGCTCGGCGCGCCGCTGGGCCTCGGGGACGTCCTGGTCGCTCACCCCGGCGACGTTATTCGCAGCGGCTGGAGGCTACGCGCCGACGGAGAGGCGCACGCCGAAGGACTGGCGGCGGACCCGCTCGGCCAGGTCGACGGTGAGGGCGAGGATGTGCTCGGCCTGCACCGGATCGTGCATGGCCAGGCCGCACTCGGGCGTCACCAGCGCCTGCTCGCGGAGGCGCAGCGCGTCGCAGCCCCGCTGGACCAGGTCGCACCACGTGTCCGACAGCGCACGCCACAGCCGGTCGGAGGAGTCGCCCACGGGACGGGAGGTCGGCACCGCGCCCCACGCCACCCAACCGCCGCGATCGAGGTGGACCCCGAGGGCGCCGGCGTGATCGGAGATGGTCGGCCCGATCGGCAGCGACACGATCTGTGGGCCGGTGGCCAGCGCCAGGCGCCAGTCGGTGTCGCCGCAGCAGTGGAGACCGGTGACGGCGAAGGGCTCCACCGCGGCGAGGGCACTGGACACCAGGTCGAGCGCGTCGTCGGTGGCGAGCGGGAAGTCGGGACGGGACAGCGCGACCAGGGACGGCTCGTCGACGAACGCGACCTGGGGGGCCAGCGGCGCGATGCGCAGCGCGGTCGAGAGCATGGTGCGGGCCCGGGCCGCGACGGCGGCGCGGGCGGTGGCGAAGGCGAGGTCCGGATCGGCGCCGGCCTCGATGAGGGCGAGGCCGAGCGTGACCGGGCCGGTGAGCTGCAGCTTGATCGCCGCAGTGCGGTGGCGGCTCGCCTCCAGGAAGGCGCGCAGGCCGGCGAAGGCCGGGCCCTCGAGGGTGGGCTCGCCGCCGAAGGGGTCGGTGGGGTCGAGGTCGCCGACGATGCGCAGCGCGCCGTCGGTGCCGATGTCGACGCCGCGCAGGCCCCACGCCCCCTGGGCGACCATGCCCTCGCGGGGATCGCGGGCGGGCAGGGACGGCGCGGCCGGGAGATCGGCGCAGGCGGCCATGGCCACCGCCACGGCCGCGTCGACCTGCCGGTGCGGCATGCTCCCGATGGCCGACGCCGTGCCGACTCGGAGGTTGATCGCCTTCATGACCGCTCGCTCCGCCTCGGTGAACCGCGGCCGGCGGGGGCTCCGCCGGACCGTTCCCCCTGGTTCCGCATGACACCGGAATAGCCACCGCCGGGCTCCCCGGGCAAATCTGTCGGGGCCATGCCCCGCTCCCTCCCCCTCGCCGCACCGTGGCCGTTCCGTGCCCTGTGGCTGCTGCTGCCGGTCGTGGCCGGCCCGGCCGTCGCCGACGCCCTCGCCGATCGCAGCCGGGCCGTGCAGCTCGTGGCCTCGGTCATGGCCTGGGCCGGATGGGGTGGTGTGCTCGCGGCGTCGCTCGTGCTGCGCACCGTGACCCTCACCGTCGTCCGGGCGCTGGCGCCCGGTGCGGTGCTGCTCTGCACCTGGGCAGCGTTCGCCTCCGACGAGCTCGCGTGGGGCCTCGCCGGCATCGTCGTTGCCGTGCTGGCCGCCGTCGCCGCCCTGTCGCCGGCCACGGCGGATGCCTTCGTCGACGGCTCGAGCTACGGCGACGAGCGCCGCGTCGCCCTCCGGGTCCCGGTCGCCATGGCCGTGGGTCCGGTGCCGATCGCCTGGGCCCTCGCCGCCGCCGGGCTGGTGGCCGGGCCGCTGCTGCTCGCCGCCGAGCAGTGGATCGCCGGCGGGATCGCCCTCGTCCTCGGCGTGCCGATCGTCGTCGCCGTCGCCCTGCGCCTCCACCTCCTCAGCCGCCGGTGGCTGGTGTTCGTCCCCGCCGGCGTCGTGGTCCACGACCCGATCGCCATGGCCGAGCCCGTGCTGCTGCAGCGCCACCTCCTGCGCCGCATCGGGCCGGCCGATGCCGACGCCACCAAGGACGGGTCCTTGGACCTCACCGGCGGGGCCCTCGGCTTGGCCCTCGAGCTGCGCACCGCCGAGCCGTTCAAGGTCGGCCTGCGCCAGGGCCGCGAGACGGTCGAGACCGCCGGCGTGCCGGCGCTGCTGGTGACGCCGGGTCGCCCGGCCACCACGCTCGAGATCGCCGCCGAGCGCAAGCTCCCCGTCAGCTAGGAGACTGCTGAGCAACTGGCTTCTAGGCTTGGCGGTGGGTCCGGGGAAGTGACCGAACCGAAGAGCCGGCGTGAAGAGGGTGTGAGCCGGTCACC
>JAMYFF010000003.1 GCA_024128875.1 Salinilacustrithrix flava | reverse complement strand
GCTACGGGCAGAACCCCTGGCCACGGCTGGGCAGTTCTGTTGGCCACGAGCGGGCAGGTCTGCTGTCCGTCACCGGGCACGTCCTACTGACCGTTGACACCCCTGGCAGATCCCTGTCGACCATGTACACCGGCATGTGTGCCCCCGTGCTGTCCGGAGCCGCCCCTCGCGGCCGCTGCGAGGACCATACGAAACGGGACCCGGGCCGGCATCGGTGGAAACACGCATCGTGGAAGCCCTTGACAGTGTGTGAGCGATCGCTCACAGTTGCGGTGTGAGCAACTGCTCACACCGCAACGGAACGTGCAGGAGCACCATGTCGACACTCGAGTCCTCGCCGCCCACCACCGCCCAGATCCAGGTCCGGCGGGTCGCCGGTGCGCTCGGTGCCGAGGTGCTGGGAGTGGACCTCGACGACCTCGACGACCGCACCTTCGCAGCGATCGAGCGGGCGCTGGCCGAGCACCTGGTGCTGTTCTTCCCCGGCTGGGGACCGAGCCTCGAGGAGCAGCGCGATTTCGCGGCCCGCTTCGGGCCGCTCGAGGTGCACCCCGTGCTGGCCAAGGTCGACGAGGCCGTGCCCGAGGTGGTGCTGATCGACGGGGGCATCCGAGCCGACACGTGGCACACCGACGTCACCTGGTCGGCGCATCCGCCGATCGCGTCGGTCTTCCACCTCGTGGACGGTCCGGACCACGCCGGCGACACGATGTGGACGAACATGGAGCAGGCGTTCGCCGAGCTCTCCGCCCCGATGCAGGAGCTGTGCCTCGGTCTCACAGCGACCCACGCCGGCGCGCTGTTCGGCCTGCCCCACGAGACGGCGGTCCACCCGGTCGTGCGGCGGCACCCGGTGACCGGCCGCCCTGCGCTCTACGTCAACCGGACCTGGACCAGCCACATCAACGAGCTCACCCCCGCCGAGTCCGCCGCGCTGCTCGCAATGCTGTACGCCCACAGCGAGCAACCCCACCTCACGGTGCGCCGGCACTGGGCCCCCGGCGAGGTGTGCGTCTGGGACAACCGCTCGACCATGCACGTGGCGGTGAACGATTACGGCGACGCCCCTCGCCGGGTGCACCGCGTCACCGTGCTCGGCGATGATCCGCAGCCGGCCGGTGAGCTGCGCTGGTCGGAGCACACCGACGCGATCTTCAGCGCCCGGACCGGCATGGGGCTGGTGCAGCGCAGCGCCCGTCCGGCGACCGGGTGACCCCGGCACGTCCTCGCGGGCGCGAGGAGGTCATGGCCGCCCTGGTCCGGGCGGCGGGCGACCTGCTGTCCGAGCGGGGCCCGAGCGCGGTCTCCGTCCGCGACGTCGCCGGTGCGGCAGGCGTCAACCAGGCGCTCGTGTTCCGTCACTTCGGCGACAAGGCCGGGCTGGTCCGGGCCGTGCTCGACGAGCTCGGTGGTGCGATGCGGGACGACCCCGCGGCGGCGAGCCTGGAGGCCGCCGCCATCGCCGGCCTCGTGCAACGGCACCAGCGGTACCTCGATGTCCTCACGCGCGTCATCCTCGATCCCGAGTCCACCGAGGTCGACTTCCCCTATCCGGTGATGCGTCAGCTCGTCGCCGACGCCAGCCTCGACGATGTCGCAGCCGGCCGGATCGTCGATGCCGTCGCCGCCGTCCTCGGCTGGGTCGTGTTCCAGCCCTACGTGGCCGCGGCGACCGGTCGGCCGCCCGCCGCACCCGACGAGGTGGCTGATCGCGTCGCCCGACTCGTCGGTGCGATCACCGCACCGCTGCGCGCCGCCGGTGACCGCCGGGAGGCGTGACACCAGCACTGCCGGTTCGGGGAGGGGGCTACAGCATCGAGAGGGTGTCGAGGTCGAGGGCCATGCGGCCGGACCGGTTGGCCATCGCCATGAACATCTCGTCGCCGCGGTCGGTCTGGCCGACGATCATCGAGGAGATCATCGCCATGATGAAGCCGGCGAACGCGGAGCGGCGGTACTGGTCCCAGCACGCCTCGAACGACTGGTCCTTCACCCCGCCGGCCCGCAGCGTGGACAGGTACTCCTTCACCAGGTCCCGCTCCACCTCGGCGCGGAGATCGGGTTCGAGGCCGGTGCCGAGGAAGTAGGCGACGTCCTGGACGCCGGGGCCATGGCTCACGGTCTGCCAGTCGACGGTGGTCATCGCCACGCCCCCGGGAGAGGGGTCGAAGAGCATGTTGTCGAGGCGGAAGTCTCCGTGGACGGCGGTGAGCTGCTCGGGTCGCCACGACAGGTAGGCCTCGAGGCGCTCGACCAGCACGCTGCCGGCATCGACCACCTCGGCGTCGAGGCGGCCGTCGTAGCGCTCGAGGAACCCGGGCCACACCATGTCGACCAGGCCGCGCAGCCCCTCGGGGGAGTTGCGGTTCATCCAGTCGAGGCCGGCGAGGGTGCTGTCGCCCCACAGCGGGGCGTGCAGCTTGGCCGCCTCCTCGACGGCGATGGCGGCCTCGTCCGGCGTGCAGCCGGCGATCTGGTCGCCCTGCTCGGCCGGGGCCAGGTCGTTCATCACGATGGCGAAGTCATGGGTCGCCATGTCGATCTGGGCGTAGTACGGGATGGGCGCGGCGATGTCCACCCGGCTGCGGAGCTGCTGGTAGAAGCGGGTCTCGACCTCGTAGGTGCGCACGGCCGTGGCGGTGGCCCGGCTGGTCCCGTCGTCGGTCGGGAACTTGCCGACCACCGTCGCCGGCCCGGCGTCGGCGTCGTCCCAGGTGAGGGCGAAGCGCACGCTGTCGCCGACCTGCCCGGTGCCGACCTGCGTGGCCTGCACGTCGACGACGGAGCCCTCGTCGGCGGCCCCGGCGGCTCGCAGCACCGTGGTGAGCCACCCGGGGGTGACCTGGTCGGGTCGGGAGATGAACGCGATGTCGTCCACGTCGGCCTCAGATGTGGTGCTGGACGGCGCTGCGCCCGGCGATCACGGGGATGATGAGCTCGGTGATCACGGCCTGGTGCGCCGGGTGGTCCCGGTACACCTCGTAGCCCTCCACCGAGTCGAAGTCCGCGACGATGCCCAGGTGGGCGTTGCCCTCGGCCAGCTCGGCGTCGGTGCCGACGTCGTAGCTGCGGATCTCGTCGATCTGCGACGGCAGCCGGCGCAGCGCCTCGACGATCTCGTGGATCTGGTCGTCTGTGGTGTCGTCGCGGAAGGTGAGCGTGACGATGTGTCGCAGTCCCATGGTTCCCCCTCGTGGTGCGGTCGTCGGACCGTAGCCTGCGCTCGTGACCCCGTCCGCACCACCTCCGGCCGACGTCCGGGACGCCCGCGACGTCGCGGCCGCGCTCGAGGCCCACGACTACCTGCCCGACACCGGCCTGGCCACAGCGGTGTTCCTGGCGCTGCGCCTCCAGCGGCCGCTGCTGCTGGAGGGGGACGCCGGCGTCGGCAAGACCGAGGTGGCCAAGGTGCTGTCCCGCTGGACCGGCGGCGAGCTCCTCCGCCTGCAGTGCTACGAGGGGCTCGACGTGAGCCAGGCGGTGTACGAGTGGGACTACTCCCGCCAGCTGCTCCACCTGCGCGCCGCCGAGGCGGCCGGCGTCGCCGGCGGGGCGAGCGTCGACCAGCTCGAGGACGAGCTCTACGACGAGCGCTTCCTGGTGCGCCGTCCGCTGCTGGAGGCGGTGACGCCGCGGTCGGGTCCGCCCCCGGTCCTGCTCATCGACGAGGTCGACCGGGCCGACGACGAGTTCGAGGCGTTCCTGCTCGAGGTGCTGTCGGACTACACGGTCACCGTGCCCGAGCTCGGCACCTTCCACGCCGAGGTGCCCCCGCTCGTGGTCATCACCTCCAACCGGACCCGCGACGTCCACGACGCGCTCAAGCGGCGCTGCCTCTACCACTGGGTCGAGCACCCCGACTTCGAGCGCGAGGTCGCCATCGTCGGGGTCCGGGTGCCCGACGTGGGGGAGCGCCTCGCCCGGCAGGTCGCGGCGGCCACCGAGGCGCTGCGGGGCGCGGGGCTCTACAAGCCGCCGGGCGTCGCCGAGGCCATCGACTGGGCCGCCGCGCTGCACGTGCTCGGGGCCAGCGAGCTCGACGTGGAGACCGTCGACGCCTCGCTCGGCACCGTGCTCAAGTACCGGGAGGACCAGGCGCGGGTGCGGGCCTCCGGCCTCGACGACCTGGTGGCCCGGGCCGTCGAGCGCAGCGCCTGAGCGGTCGCGTGCCCGACGTCCTGCGCGACCCGGCCACCGCCGCCGTGGCCTTCGTCCGGGCCCTGCGCCAGGCCGGCCTCGTCGTCCCCATCGACGCGTCGGTGACCTTCGCCGCCGCGCTCGACCAGGTCGACCTCGCCGTCGGGGACGACGTGTACTGGGCCGGCCGGGCCACGCTCGTGCGGCGGGCCGAGGACGTGGCCGCGTTCGACCAGCTCTTCGCCGCCTTCTTCGGTGGCGTGCCCCTGCCCCGGCCGCCGGCGTCGACGCCGCAGCGCATCACGATCGCGGTCGACGATCCCGACGCGGAGATGGACGGTGGTGACGACGTCGCCGACGCCGACCCCACGATCCAGGTCCGGTTCTCCCGGGTCGAGACGCTGCGCCACAAGGACTTCGCCGCCTACGACGACGACGAGCTGGCCGAGGCGTGGGCGCTCATGGACCGCCTGGCGCTGGTCGGCGCTCCCAGGCCGTCGCGCCGCAGCATCCCGACCCGCGGCGTCCGGGGCCGTCCCGATCTCCGCCGCACGGTCCGCCACGCGCTGCGCACCGGGGGCGAGCCGATCCGGCGGTCCCACACCCAGCCGGGCGAGCGGTTCCGGCGGGTCGTGCTGCTGGTCGACGTCTCCGGATCGATGGAGGCCTACGCCCGGCCGCTCCTGCGCTTCGTCCACGCCGCGGTCGCGGCGCGCGGCCGGATCGAGGCATTCGCGCTCGGCACCCGCCTCACCCGGTTGACCCGGGAGCTCAAGCGGCGGGACCCGGACGAGGCGCTCCGCCTGGCGGCGGCCGCGGTCGCCGACTTCGCCGGCGGCACGAGGCTGGGGGAGGGCCTGGCTCGGTTCAACGACGAGTGGGGCGTGCGCGGCATGGCCCGGGGTGCGGTCGTGGTGATCCTCTCCGACGGGTGGGACCGGGGCGACCCCGAGGCACTGGCCGAGCAGATGCAGCGCCTCCAGCGCGTCGCCCACCGGGTGGTGTGGGTCAACCCCCTGAAGGCCACGCCCGGCTACGCCCCGCTCGCCCGCGGCATGGCAGCCGCGCTGCCCCACGTCGATGCGTTCGTGGAGGGCCACAGCATCGATGCGCTGGAGCGCCTGGCCGCGGTCATCGCCGGCGACGCGGCCCCCGTCCCGGCAGCGGCTCCGTAGGCTGGCGACGTGCGCGAGATCCTCGGGGACCTGGACCGCTGGCGGAAGGCCGGCAAGCAGGTCGCCGTCGCGCGCGTCGTCGACGTCGAGGGCTCGGGCCCCCGCCTGCCCGGCGCGGCCATGGCCGTGAACGAGGACGGCGAGGTGGCCGGGTCGGTCTCCGGCGGTTGCGTGGAGGGCGCGGTGGTCACCGAGGCGCTGCAGATCATCGAGTCCGGCGACCGGCGCATCGTCACCTTCGGCTACTCCGACGACGAGGCCTTCGCGGTCGGGCTCACCTGCGGCGGCACCATCCACCTCTTCGTCGAGCCCCTCGACTGGTGACCGCGATCTTCGAGGTGCTGCGCGACGCCATCGGGTCCGAGGAGCCGGTGGCGCTGGCGACGGTCGTCGAGGGCCCCGGCGTGGGTGGGAAGCTGCTCGTGCGCCCCGACGAGGAGCCGATCGGTTCGCTCGGCGACCCCGACCTCGACCGCGTCGTGGCCCGCGATGCGCTCGGCGAGCTCGCGGCCGGCACCACCGGCGTGCGCCACTACGGCACCCAGGGCCAGGCCAACGAGCACGACGTCGCCGTCTTCGTCGAGTCCTTCGCCCCGCCGCCGCAGCTGCTCGTGTTCGGCGCCGTGGACTTCACCGGCGCGCTCGCCCGCGTCGGCAAGGTGCTCGGCTACCGGGTGACGGTCTGCGACGCCCGGGAGGTCTTCGCCACGAAGGCTCGGTTCCCGTTCGCCGACGAGGTCGTCGTCGACTGGCCCCACCGCCTGCTCGAGCGGGTGGGCGACCAGCTCGGTCCCCGCGATGCGGTCTGCGTGCTCACCCACGACCCCAAGTTCGACGTCCCCGCCGTGATCGCCGCCCTGCGCACCGATGTCGGCTACCTCGGGGCGATGGGCTCGCGGCGCACCACGGACGACCGCAACCGCCGGCTCCGGGAGGAGGGCGTCACCGACGAGCAGCTGGCCCGGGTGATGGGCCCCATCGGCCTCGACCTCGGGGCCCGCACGCCGGAGGAGACCGCGGTGTCGATCATGGCCGAGGTCATCGCCACCCGCACGGGCCGCCAGGCCCCGTCCTTGCGCGACGCCGCCGGCCCCATCCACTGACCCCATCCGCTTCGCTGGTCCGGATCGGACCGGATGTGGTCGATGTCGGACCAGTGAACGCCACCCGCCAGCTTCGCTGGTCGGGATCTGACCGGATGTGGTCGATCCGTGATCAGCGAACGGTCAGGTGGGGCGGATGAGCTTCTCGTTCTTCGCTGCCTGCGTCCCGAGCCAGGTCCCGAGCACGCCGGCCGCGGTGGCCGGGACGGCGGCCCGCCACGGCAGGTAGCCGCGCAGCCCGCCGGCCAGGGACGCCAGGGCGTCGGCCGCGTCGACCGGCACGGCGCGCGACGCCAGCTCGGCCTCGTCCAGGCCCGGTGCCGGCATGAGGAACGGGGCGGCCATGAACACCTCTCGGGCGCCGAAGATGCGGGCGAGGTAGGGCGCCGCCGGATTGTCGGATGCGTCGATGCCGAACAGCTTCCCGGTGAGGCGGGGGGCGACGAGGGCGCCGATGCCGATGGCGAGGCGGACCTGGGCGAGCATGCGGCGGGCGGCGAGGGGATCCATGCGCTGATGCTGCCACGGGCGCCCGACCTGCGCAGGCGGCTCCCGGCCACACTGGAGCGATGGTCCTGGCCGTCCTCCTCGCCGCCGGCGGCGGCAGCCGCTACGCGGGCGACACCCACAAGCTGCTCGCCCCCCTCGAGGGCCGCCCCCTGCTCGCCCACGCGCTCGACGCGCTCGGCGGGAGCGGCCTCGAGGCCGTGGTCGTGACCGGTGCGGCCGACGTCGGGCACCTCGTCCCCGAGGGCATGGCCACCCTGGGCAACCCGGCGTGGGAGGAGGGGCAGGCGACGTCGGTGCGGGTCGGCATCGATGAGGCCCGCCGGCGTGGCCACGACGCCGTGGTGATCGGCCTCGGCGACCAGCCCTTCGTCACCGCGACGGCCTGGCAGGAGGTCGCGGCAGCCGATGCTGCCGTCGCCGTCGCCACCTACGACGGCCGGCGCGGGCACCCCGTGCGGCTCGGCGCGCAGGTGTGGGACCTGCTGCCGGCCGCCGGCGACGAGGTCGGGCGTGCCGTGATGCGAGGTCGTCCCGAGCTCGTCTTGGAGATACCGTGCGACGCCGGGCACACCCGCACCGATCGCACCGCCGACATCGACACCCTGGAGGATCTCCGCAGATGGAGCTGACCAACGAGTTCACCGTCCCGGTACCGATCGAGCGGGCCTGGGAGGTCCTGACCGACGTCGAGCTGATCGCCCCGTGCCTGCCCGGCGCCCAGCTGCAGGAGATCGAGGGCGACGAGTACCGGGGCATCGTCAAGGTCAAGGTCGGCCCCATCACCGCCCAGTACAAGGGTGCGGCCACCTTCCAGGAGCAGGACGAAGCCGCCCGGAAGCTCGTGCTCAAGGCCGAGGGGCGAGACACCCGCGGCCAGGGCAGCGCCAGCGCGCTCATCACCGTGAACATGTCCGAGGACTCGGGTCAGACCCACGTCACCGTCGACACCGACCTCACCATCAAGGGCAAGGTCGCCCAGTTCGGCCGGGGCATGATCGCCGACGTCAGCGCCAAGCTCATGGGCGAGTTCGTCGACTGCCTCGAGGGCAAGCTCGACGCGCCGGCCGAACCCGCAGCGAGCTCCGGCACCACCGCCGACGCGGCCGAATCCGCCACCGGCACCGACCAGGCGATCGGCACCCCCGACGGCGAGGAGCCCACGCCCGTCGACGGCACCGCGCCCGTCGCGGCCGATGCCGAAGGCGGCGCTGCCGCGGCGACCCCGGTCGCCGGCGACACCGGCGGCGCCAAGGCCGAGCCGATCTCGGGTGTCCGCAAGATCGACTCGCCCGACCGCGAGCCGGTCGACCTCGTCGACGCCGCCGGCGCCTCGGTCGTGAAGCGGATCGGCCCGGTGGTGCTCGTGCTGCTCATCCTCTGGCTCCTCGGTCGCCGCCGCTCCAACCACGGGGCGTAGCCCGCCATGGCCGACGAGGCCGACATCGCCGCTGTCGCCGAGCTGCTCGGGCGCGCGCCCCAGGCCCACTTCGACGTGGTCGTGCGAGACGCCGCCGGCGCGCCGCTCGTCATCCGCAACGCACCTCTCCTCTTCGACGGCACGCCCATGCCCACGCGCTACTGGCTGGTCGGCGACGAGGAGCGCGCCCGCATCGGTCGCCTCGAGTCCACCGGCGCCATCGACCGGGCCGAGGCCGAGATCGGCGAGGACGTCATCGCCGAGGCCCACGATCGCTACGCGGCCGAGCGCGACGCGGCGATCCCCGCGGACCACACTGGTCCTCGGCCCTCGGGCGGGGTCGGCGGCACCAGACGCGGCATCAAGTGCTTCCACGCCCACTGGGCCTGGCACCTCGCCGGCGGCGACGATCCCGTCGGGCGTTGGATCGAGGCCGAGCTGGCGAGGCAGGGTGGCCCGGTGGACGCCCCCGTGCTCGCCGCCATCGACTGCGGCACCAACTCCACCCGCTTGCTCGTCTCCCGGGGGACCGGCGCGGCCAAGGAGCCCCTGGCCCGGGTGAACACCATCACCCGCCTCGGCCGGGGCGTGGACGCCACCGGGAAGCTCGAACCCGAGGCCATCGCCCGCACCATCGAGGTGCTCCGCGACTACCGCCGCATCATCGACGAGCACGGTGCCGAGCGCGTCCGGGTCACGGCGACCTCGGCCGCCCGCGACGCGTCGAACAGCGACGAGTTCTTCGACGCGGCCGAGGAGGTCCTCGGCGTGCGGCCCGAGCTGCTCAGCGGCGAGTCGGAGGCCGAGCTGTCCTTCCGCGGTGCCACGGCCGAGCTGGACCCGGCAGACGGGCCGTTCCTGGTCGTCGACATCGGTGGCGGCTCCACGGAGTTCATCGTGGGCACCCAGGAGGTCGAGGGGTCGATGTCCATCGACATCGGCTGCGTGCGCTTCTTCGAGCAGTACGTGGAGAGCGACCCGCCCGCACCGGAGGAGCTGCACGCCTGCATCTCGGTCACCGAGGCGTGGATGGAGGACGTCGTCCGGGAGCTGCCCCAGGCCCGCTCGGCCAAGACGTTCGTGGGCCTCGCCGGCACCATCACGACGATGGCGGCGGTGGAGCTGGGCCTGCAGGAGTGGGATCGCGACGCCATCCACCACTTCCGCTTCGAGCGAGCCGCCATCGAGGACGTGTTCCGCACGCTCGTCACCGAGTCCCTGGCCGATCGCATGCACAACCCCGGCCTCGAGCCGGACCGGGCCGACGTGATCGTCGCCGGGGCGTGCATCCTCGTGGCCATCGTCCGCTGGCTGGGCGTCGAGGAGTGCCTGGTGTCCGAGAGCGACATCCTCGACGGCCTGGTCGACTCGCTCGCCTGACGGCCGGCCGTTCTCCATCGTCCCGGCAACCGATCTAGCCTCCGCGCCGTGCCCCGCCCCGACCGCATCCTCATGGGCCCCGGGCCCGGCAACCCCTATCCCGAGGCCATCGAGGCCTTCATGCGCCCGATGCTCGGGCACCTCGACCCCGCGTTCCTCACGCTGCTCGACGAGGTGTGCGACCAGCTCCGCACCGTCTTCGGCACCACCAACGCCCTGACGATCCCCATCAGCGGCACCGGATCCGCCGGCATGGAGACCTGCATCGTCAACGTGCTCGGTCCCGGCGACGTCGCCGTCATCGGCGTGAACGGCGTGTTCGGCGCCCGCATGTGCGACGTGGCCTCCCGCACCGGCGCCGAGGTCGTGCGGGTCGACTTCGACTGGGGCACCCCCGTCACCGCCGACCGGCTCCTCGACGCCCACCCCTCGCCGACCCTCATCGGCATGGTGCACGCCGAGACCTCCACCGGCGCTCGCTCCGACGTGGAGCCCGTCGCCGCCGGCAAGGGCGACGCCCTCCTGCTCGTCGACTGCGTCACGTCCCTCGGCGGCATCCCCTTCGAGGCCGACGCGTGGGGCGTCGACCTCGCCTACTCGGGTACCCAGAAGTGCCTCGGCGTGCCGCCGGGCCTGTCGCCGATCACGGTGTCGGATCGCGCCCGGGACCGCTTCGTCGAGCGCAGCCAGTCCTGGTACCTCGACCTCCGCATGATCGGCAGCTACGTCGGCACCGCCGGCGCCAAGCGCACCTACCACCACACCGCACCGATCTCGATGATCTACTCCCTCCACGGCGGGCTCACCGCCCTGCTCGACGAGGGCATCGAAGCGGTCCACGCCCGGCACGCCGAGTGCGGCCAGCTGCTGCAGGACGGCCTGGTCGAGCTCGGCTTCGAGCTGTTCGCGACCGAGGGGCACCGGCTGCCGGAGCTCACCACCGTGGTGGTGCCCGACGGCGTCGAGGAGGCCGCGGTGCGGGCCACGCTGCTCGATCGCTACGACATCGAGGTCGGCGGCGGGCTCGGCGAGTACGCCGGCAAGGTCTGGCGCATCGGCTGCATGGGCCACACCGCCCGACCGCGCAACGTCACGCTGCTGCTCGGCGCGCTGGGCGAAGTCCTCGGCCGGTGAGCTGGTCGCCGGCGCAGACGCGGTTGCAGGGGCGGCGCATCGTGCTGCGCCCCCTCGGCGTCCGCGACTTCCCGGCCTGGCGGGACGTGCGCCGGCGCAACACCGGGTGGCTCACGCGCTGGGAGCCCCGCCGCATCGCGGGCCAGCCCGACGTGGTCGAGAGCAAGGACGCCTTCGCCGCCCGGTGCTCGGCACGGGCCCGCGAGTGGCAGCTCGGCACCGGCTACGGCTTCGGTGTGTTCAGCGAGGACGACGCCCTGATCGGGGAGATCAACCTGTCCTCGGTGCAGCGGGGCCCGTTCCAGAACGCCTACGTCGGCTACTGGGTCGACGAGGCCAACGCCGGTCGGGGCTACACCCCCGAGGCCGTCGTCGTCGCCTGCCGCTACGCGTTCGAGGAGCTCGGCCTCCACCGGCTCCAGATCGCCATCATCCCCCGGAACCGGGCCAGCCGCCGGGTGGTCGAGAAGCTGGCCATCCGCGAGGAGGGCATCGCCCTGCGCTACCTGGAGATCAACGGCGTCTGGGAGGACCACGTGCGCTACGGCATCACGTCCGAGGAGTGGGACACCCGTCGAGACGAGCTGCTCGAGGCGTGGGTGCTGTGAGGGTCCGCAGCGCGCTGCTCGCCGCCGGTCTCGCTGCCGCCGCCCTCGCCGGCTGCGGGGATGACGACGACAGCCCGCCGGCGGCCGATCCCCTCCCGGAGCAGTCGGAGCTGCCCGGTCACGGCGGCACGGAGGAGGCCGACCCCGGCGACCTCGACGTCCCCGAGATCGCCGGCACCACCTTCGCCCCGTTCCCGTCCCTCGGGTTCGGCATCGCCGTCCCCCAGGGCTGGAACGCGACCCGCCTCGACGACGAGGCCCTCGCCGAGCTCGAGGACGTCCGCCTGGCCGAGCCCTTCTTCCTGGACGCGGCACGGAACGTGGCCTCGACAGGGGCGCTCTTCTACGCCGCCGGCGTGGACGACCAGGGGCGCGTCGCCGAGATCAAGGTGGACGTGGCGGAGGGGACGAGCGTCGAGGACGTGCGTGCCGCCGCCGAGGCCGAGGTGCTGGCGGCCGGTGCCGCCGACGTGAACGTGGTCGAGGCCGACGACGGCCGGGCCCGCATCGACTTCCGCCTGGCGCAGCCCTCCGCCGAGGACGGCGAGACCATCGACTCCTACGTGAGCCGGCTGCTCGTCCCCGACGACGACCGGGTCTGGTCGATCGTGGTCACCAGCGAGGACGCCGAGACCCAGACCGCGGTCCTGGCCGTCGTCGACGCCGGCTTCGTCCTCGCCGACTGACCCCCCGGGCGGCCAGTCCGACCCGTTCTGGCAGTGCTGGTGTTGCGGCTACTTCTTGGAGATCTTGGCCTGCAGCGCGGCGAGGCGCTCCTTGAACGCCGGCTGGTTCAGCGACCACACCTGGGGGTCCAGCTCGCGCTCGACCGCGGCGTCGTGGTCGCTGATGTCGGCCATGTCCTGGATCGAGGCCTTGATCTTCATCACCAGGTCCCGGGGCGCCTCCGCCGAGGCGCGGGCCATGTCGATGCAGTGGTCGAGCAGCTCGGCGTCGGGCACGCAGCGATGGACCAGGCCGACGCGCTCGGCCTCCTTGCCGTCCATGACCTGACCGAGCAGCACGGCGGCGGTGACGGCCTGGGGGCCGGCGATGCGGCGGTACATCCAGGTGTGGCCGCCGCCGGGGTGGAGGCCGAGCTGGAGGAAGCGGGTGTCGAACTTCGCTCGCTCGGCGGCGATGCGCACGTCGCAGACCAGGGCCAGGTTCATCCCGGCCCCGACGGCGGCGCCGTTCACCGCGGCGATGGTGGGCAGCGGGCAGCGTCCGAAGCGGAGGAAGCCCTGGTAGATCGACATCAGGCCCTCGCGCTGGGAGGAGCCCAGGTGGGAGAGGTCGGCGCCGGCGCAGAAGGCCGGCGGCTCACCGGTGACGACCACGGCCCCGACGGACTCGTCGGCCTCGATGGCGTCCAGCGCAGCCGTCACCTCCTCCACCATGCCGAGGTTCAGCGCGTTGCGCTTGTCCGGGTCGTTCAGGGTGACGACGGCGACGCCGTCGGTGATCTCGGTGGTGACCTGGCTCATCGGGGTGAGTCTGGCAGACCGATCCCCCTCAGCCCGGGGGTGGCCCGACCTCGCGGACGTGGTCCCGCACCCGACGCAGCAGGTCGGTGAGCTGGCCCAGCTCGGCTTCGTCCAGCGCGCCGCCGAGCAGCTGCTCGAGGTCGGCGACGTGGCACGGAGCGGTGGACGCCAGCAGCGATCGGCCCTGCTCGGTGAGCACGGCGAGCAGCCCGCGGCGGTCCTCCGGGCACGCCTCCCGCCGCACGACCCCTTCGGCCTCCATCCGGTCGATGAGGCGGGTGAGGCCGCTCGTGCTCATCGTCATGTCCCGAGCCAGCACCGTCATGCGCAGACGGCTGTCGGGGGAGCGGGCCAGGCGGATCAGCACGCTGAGCCAGCCGATGGGCACGCCGGCCTGCGCGTCGAGGTTGCGCTGCAAGGCGTTGTGGAGCTCGTTGTGGGCCTCGATCAGCATCCCGTAGGCCTCGATGCGGGGGTCGTCGAGGTGCTCGGCGGGATCGGTGGGGAGGGCCATGGCGTCCACGCTACGAACAACTCGTTGCACGCGCAATGATCTGCTGCTATGTTGTTGTATAGGCAACAATCCCGCTGACAAAGATCCCCCCAGGAGCACCGAACATGTCTGACACCCTGACCCGCACCGCCGCCGACACCACCGTCCCCGTCGCCGGCACCTACCAGCTCGACCCGAGCCACAGCAGCGCCGACTTCCAGGTCCGTCACCTCGGCCTCT
Organism: Salinilacustrithrix flava; assembly: GCA_024128875.1. Lineage (GTDB taxonomy): Bacteria > Actinomycetota > Acidimicrobiia > Acidimicrobiales > Salinilacustritrichaceae > Salinilacustrithrix > Salinilacustrithrix flava. The sequence continues at coordinate 281,165 of JAMYFF010000003.1, read as the reverse complement.
CCAAGGTCCGGGGCGGCTTCGCCATCGAGTCCGGCACCGTCGTCATCGGCGAAGACCCCACCCAGAGCTCGGTCGAGGTCTCCCTCGATGCCGCCAGCTTCAGCACCGGCGCCGAGGACCGCGACACCCACGTCAAGTCGGCGGACTTCCTCGACGTCGACCAGTTCCCGAAGGTCACCTTCCGCTCCACCGGCGTGCGCCAGTCCGGCGACGACTGGAAGGTCGACGGCGACCTCACCGTCAAGGACGTCACCCGCCCCGTGACCCTCGACGTCGAGTTCGAGGGCGCCAACAAGGACCCGTGGGGCAACGGCCGCATCGCCTTCGCCGGCGAGACCGAGATCAACCGCGAGGACTTCGGCATCACCTGGAACCAGGCCCTGGAGACCGGTGGCGTGCTCGTGGGCAAGAACGTCAAGATCGTGATCGACGTCCAGGCCGTGGCCGAGGGCTGAGGTCGCAACCGGCCGCCACGCGGCGCCGAACCACCAGCGACGACCGGGGTCCGGCCCGACCGGACCCCGTCGTCCTGCCAGAGGAGCGCACATGGAACCCGTCCACGTCACCGAGCTCAACCACGCCGTGCTCTACGTGCGCGACGTCCCCACCGCCGTCGAGTTCTACCGCGATGTCCTCGGCTTCCAGGTCGTGGACGAGATGCCCGGCCGGGCCGCCTTCCTGCGTGCCGGCGGGTCGGACAACCACCATGACCTCGGCCTCATCGGCGTCGGCGGCGGCGCACCCCGCCCGCCCCACGGCGCCACCGGCCTCTACCACCTGGCCTGGCGGGTCGGGTCCATCCACGAGCTGGCCCGGGCACGCGAGGTGCTCGCCGAGGCCGGGGCGCTGCGCGGCCAGTCCGACCACGGCGTGTCCAAGTCGCTGTACGGGGCAGACCCCGACGGCAACGAGTTCGAGCTCATGTACCTGCTGCCCGAGGACGAGTGGGGCGACTACGCCACCCGAGCCGTCGTCCAGCCGCTCGACCTCGACCGAGAGGTCGACCAGCGATCCTGAGCTAGCGCGGCCGGCGCACGACCGCCGGCGAGCGGCGGAAGAAGTCCTCGACCTCGCGCTCGTACTGGTACTCGGCCTTGGGCCCCACCGTGCGCTTGAGGCGGAGCGACTCGATGAAGGCCTGCACGGCGCCCGCCGAGGTGTGCGTGTAGTCGAAGCCGGCCCGCTTGAGGCGGCCGTTGTCCAACCCCCGGCCGTACTTGAGCAGGTCGACGATCTCCGGCGGGATGTCGACCCCGAGCCGCGCGAGCGCTGCGGTGACCAGGCCCTGCCCGATCGGAGGGAGCGGCACGGTGCGCTTGCCGCAGATGCCCGCCACCTCGCTCCAGGGCAGGAGGCCGTCGCCGGCGACGTTGAACACGCCGGCCAGCTCGTGGTCGAGCACGAACAGCATCGCCCGCACGACGTCGTCCTCGTGGACGAACTGGAAGCGGGGATCGAAGCCGAACACGTGCGGCACGACGGGCAGCTCGAGCATGCGTGACAGCGGGGTGCTCAGCTCGGGGCCGAGCACGTTGGAGAACCGCAGCATGGTGACGGCCACGTGGGGGTTGTCGACGGCGAAGTCGCGCACGTAGCTCTCCACCTCGGCCAGCGAGCGCTCCACCCGGTGCTTGGGCGGCTTCTGCCGGGGCGTCTCCTCGGTGAACCACACCGGGTCGCTCGGCTCGCAGCCGTACACGTAGGACGAGGACTTCACGACCACGGTCCGGACCGAGGAGTCGGTGGCCGCGGCGAACAGGTTCATCGTGCCGATGACGTTGATCTCGTGCATCGTGCGACCCCGCATCTGGGTCGAGTCCACGACCAGGAACGTGTGCACGATCGTGTCGACCTGGGTCGCCTCCACGATGCGGGAGAGGATCGAGTAGTTCTCGTCGCTCTTGACGTACTCGGTGCGCTCGAGCTCGAGCAGCGGTTCGCGGGTGTCGAGGCCGACGATGACGTCCACGCCCGGGTCGGCCTCGAGGGCCTTGGCGACGCGGGCACCCCAGAACGTGCCGAGGCCGGTGACGAGCACGCGCTTGCCCATCACCCGCTCCAGACGGATCGGCGGTGGCGCAGCATGTCGTACAGCGCATCCTGGATCTGCTCGCGGATCGACTCGGCCTCGTCCATCACCTTGCTGCGGCTGTACCGGGGTTGGTCGGGCGGGACGTCGAAGTGGACCGGATCGAGGACCCGGAGCTTGAACTTGGCCGGCAGGTGGACCAGCGCCCCGAGCGGCCCGAGCAGGGGTCCGAAGGCCAACATGTTGGCGGTGACGGGCGCGTAGGGGAGGCCGAGCGCCTTGGCCAGCGGGGTCAGGTTCGCCAGCATCGGCATCGACTCCTCGGCGCCCACCACGGCGATGGGGATCACGGGCACGCCGGCTCGCATGGCGATCTGCACGAACCCGGCCCGGCCGAAGCGGCGCAGCTGGTAGCGCTCGTCGAAGGTCTTGCCCGGCCCCTTGGAGCCCTCGGGGAACACGAGCACCAGCTGCTGCTGCTGGCGCAGGAGGCGGTAGGCGTTGTCCGGGTGGGCCAGCACGCCGCCGGCCCGGGACCAGAGCGTGCCGACCACGGGCACCTTCTTGAACAGCTCGTCGGCCAGGCCGTAGACGGGACGCTGCAGCTCGGTCTCGATGCCGTGCATGATCACCGGTGCGTCGCTCGGGATCGCGGCCGCGTGGTTGGCCACGAGCAGCGCTCCGCCGTCGGTCGGGATCTTCTCCAACCCCTCCCACTCGACCCGGAACCAGCGGTCGTACATCGGCGCGAACAGCGTCCGGGCCAGCCGCCGTGTGCGCTCGGAGCGGCCCCACTCGTCGACGTCGGAGACCCTCGGGTCGTCCAGCTCGGGCGCTGCCGTGGGCGGCACGTGCACCGGCAGGAGCTGTCCGGCGGCGCGGACCGACTCAGCGGTGGGGCGGGCCATGGCGGGGAGCGTATCCACCCCGTTCTGGCGGTGCCGATGTCACACGCGTCCGGCGTCGGGCGGGGCGGGACGGCGTCGAGGCGTCGTTAGCGTGCCCGGCGATGGCGATCGACGATCCGCAGGCGGAGCGTGCCCGCCCCGGCCTCCGCGAGGCGGGAGCGGCGCTGCGGATCCCGGACTTCCGTCGGTTCTGGATCGGCGCCACGATCTCCAACAGCGGCACGTGGATGCAGAACGTCACCGTGCCCTACGTGCTGTTCCAGCTCACGGACAGCGCGACCTGGGTCGGCCTCGCCTCGTTCCTGCAGTTCCTCCCCGCCCTGTTCATGGGTCCGCTCGGGGGCACCCTGGCCGACCGCTACCCCCGACGCACCGTCCTGCTCGTCGCCCAGTCCGCCCTCGCCCTCGCTGCCGTCGGGTTGTGGCTCCTGTGGAGCTCGGGCGTCGCCGAGCCGTGGAGCATCACGGCGATGGTGGCCCTCTTCGGCGCCATCGCCGGCACCTCGATCGGGGCGTGGCAGGCGTTCGTGTCCGAGCTGGTGCCCCGCCACCTGCTGCTCAACGCCGTGACGCTGAACTCGGCGCAGTTCAACGCTGCCCGGGCGGTGGGACCGGCCCTCGGCGGCCTCGTCCTCGGCACGCTCGGACCGTCGTGGGCGTTCGGGCTGAACGCGCTGTCCTACGTGGCGGTGCTGTTCGCGCTGGCCACCATCCATCCGGCTCCGGTCGAGCGAGCACCGCGGTCGGGTTCCGTGCTCGGCGACCTGCGGGAGACGGCGGCCTACGTGCGCAACATGCCGGGCATCGCCACCTGCATCATGGTGGTCATCGCCCTCGGCTTCTTCGGGAACCCGGTGTTCCCGCTGCTGGCCGTGTTCGCCGAGCAGGTGTTCGACGTGTCGGGCTTCCGCTACGGCCTCCTCGGCGCTGCGCTCGGCATCGGTGGTGTGCTGGCCACGCCGCTGGTGGCGGGACGGGGCAGCGGGCTGGCCCGCTCCGCGCTGGTGGGCGGCGCGCTCGGTGTCTACGGCACCTCCCTGCTGGTCTTCGCCCTGTCGCCGGTGTTCCCGATGGCGGTGCTGTTCCTGGTGGTCGCCGGCGGCGGGTACCTGGGCCTGTCCTCGACCCTGAACACCACGATCCAGGTGCAGGTGGACGAGCACCGCCGGGGCAAGGTGCTGGCCCTCTACGTGATGGGCCTCACCAGCAGCTACCCGATCGGGTCGCTGGTGCAGGGCGCGCTCGCCGATGTGGTGAGCGTGCGGGTGGTGACCGCGCTCTCCGGCGTCGCCCTGCTGGCGGTGCTCGCCCGGCTGCTGCAGACGGGGCGCCTGCGCTCCATGGACGAGGACCCCCACGCCTTCGACGAGGCCGCCGAGGACGGCTGACCCTCACGGCGCCGCAACCTCTGGCTCGGGCCACCAGAACCCGTCGTCGTGCTCACCGTCGGCCTCGGCGGCGACCCAGGCGCTGCCCGTCTCGCAGCCGGCCAGCGCCGGGCACCAGCGGCACATCGGGTTGGGGCGAACCTGTGCGGGGCGGGCTGCCGTGCGCAGCTCCACCATGGCCTCGGCCGAGCGCACGACCCGCTCGGTTGCGGCCTGGAGGACGCCGGCGGTGACGTGCTCCACCGTCGGCGTACCGGTGTCCAGGTACAGGGTGGCCAGCCGGCGCGGCGGCAACCCGACCTTGCAGGCATCCACCAGGGCGTAGAAGCGCAGGTCGTCGATGTGGTGGCGCGAGGGTCGGCCGGTCTTCAGGTCGATGATGACCTTTCCGCCGTCGGCGGCCCGGCCGAGGGTGAGATCGGGTCGTCCGCCGAGCACGATGCGGCCCCCGGCCAGGGCGACGCGTGCCGGCCCGTCGACCACGGGCCGCCACCGGGACTTGAGCGGGGGGAAGCACTCCTCGAAGGCGGTGACGAAGCCGACCGCCTCCTGGCGCAGCTCGGCCAGCTCCACCGTGGACAGGGCCCGCAGGAACGCGGCCAGCGAGCCCTCGCCTTCAGCCAGGCGGGTGATGGCCTCGTCCACCAATCGGCACGGCTCGCTCTCGCCGCGCCAGTTCGCCTGCAGCTCGATGGCCTTGTGGGCCACGGTGCCCCGGGCCGCGGGGACGTTCCACGCGAAGCGGGAGCTGGCCTCGGCCTGCCAGCGCCCCTCGCAGGTGTCGAGCTGGTGGAGCGCGGATTTGCCCACCCACAGCGCCGCCCCGGCGGGGACCCGCTCGGCGACCGGCGCGAGGCGCTCCTCGAGCTCGGCGTGGAGGGCGGCGACGACGTCGGCCCCGACGGGCGCGTCGTCCGGGCGGCGACGGAGCAGCTCGATGATGCGCTGCTGGGCCGGGGACCAGGCGGTGGCGAGGGCGGGCATGGCGGCACCGTCGCACAGGGGTGCTGACAGGAACGGGGGTCGGGCCCCGCCGGGAGTTCCTGTCGGTGGGTGCGGGGATGCTGGGGCCATGTCCACGTCGCTCCGCTTCGCCCACGCCGTCCGGACCCTCAGCGAATCCGCCCGCCTCCAGGGTCTGGAGGTGCCGATCTTCCGCACGCCGCCCGGCCGGGGCGACGCCGTGCGCACCATCCGTCGCAACCGGCGCGGCTGCACGATCGCCGTCCGGGTCGCGGAGCGTCCGTGGACCGCAGTGCTGGCCGACCTGGTCGACGGCATCGTCCTGGTGAACGGCCTCGACGGTGCGGCGGCCATCCGGTGCCGCACCTCGCTGTGGACGGCGCTCGAGCGTGAGGCCGCCCTGGCGGCATGAGTGGCCCGGTGCCCTACCGTCGGGGTCGTGCAGTCGTACCGGATCGTGCTCTCCCACGCCGACATCGATGGCATCCCCGTCGAGTTCGACTACGCCGATGTGTTCGTGGTCGTCCGCGAGGGGGCCACCGAGCCGGGCCCGACCGACTGGGAGGCCCAGCTGCGGACCGACCAGTACCACCGCCTCGCCATGGCCCGGCACGAGCTGGCCCTCACCGCTCCCGACGGCAGCTGCATGCGGGGCGCGGCCATCGTGCGGTTCAGCGACGGCCACCGGCACCTGTTCCGGGGCGACGACGACCTCGACGGCTTCGTGCCCGAGGACCCGAGCGGGTACGTCGCCGAGAGCTGAGACCGTCGGGGTCTGCCGCCGACGCGGTGCGGGTACGGGGCGCCGGTCGAAGGAGAACCCCCCGCCATGCCCAGCCACGAACCCGACGCGCCCCAGCCGGCGCGCCCGCAGAGCGCCGACCACGAGGCCGGCGCCGATGCCCCGACCGCCGATCCCCCCGATCCCGGGGATGGCCGGAATGGCCTCCGAGGGGCGTGGCCGTGGCTGCGCTGGCCGGTCTACGGCTTCGCCGCACTCGTCGTGGTCGTCCTCGGCGTCGGGGCCTGGCTGTGGACCACCACCGAGCTGCCGCCCACCCCCTCGGTCGCGGCGTCGGCCGTGCTGGTCGACCACACCGGCGAGGAGCTCGCCGTGCTGGCCCAGGAGGGCCTCCGGCTCGAGGTCGACCTCGACGAGGTCGCGCCGGTGGCGGTCGACGCGCTCATCGCCGCCGAGGACCGGCGCTTCTACGACCACGGCGGCATCGATCCCGCCGGCATCGCCCGCGCCCTGTGGAACAACGTCACCGACGACTCGACCCAGGGTGGTTCCACCCTCACCCAGCAGCTGGTCAAGAACACCTACCTCACCAGCGACCGCACCTTGACCCGCAAGGTCCGCGAGGCCGTGCTCGCCGTCAAGCTCGACCGCACCGAGGACAAGGACGCGATCCTCGAGCGCTACCTGAACACCGTGTACTTCGGTCGTGGTGCCTACGGGATCGAGGCCGCGGCGCGCACGTGGTTCGACACGACGGCGGCCGACCTCACGCCGGAGCAGGCGGCCCTGCTCACCGGCATGCTGCGGGCCCCGGAGTCGCTCGGTCCCGACGACCACCCCGAAGCCGCCCGCCAGCGGCGCGACGCGGTCCTCCGTGCCATGGCCGACATGGGCGCGCTCGATCCCGAGGAGGCCGAGCGGGCCGCCGCCACCCCCGTCGAGGTCACCGCTGCCGACCCGACCCCCACCGTGCTGCGGGCCGGGGTGGCGCCCCACTTCGTGGAGCACGTGCGGGGGCTGCTCGTGGAGCGCTTCGGTGAGCAGGCGCTCTACGACCGCGGCCTCGTCGTGCACACGACCCTCGACCTGGCCGACCAGCGCGCCGCCGAGGCTGCGGTCGCGGCGCACCTCGACGACCCCGAGGATCCCCAGGCCGCGGTCGTGGGTGTCGACCGCTTCGGCGCCGTGCGGGCCTGGGTCGGTGGCCGGGACTTCGACGCGCTGCAGGTCGACCTCGTCTCCGATGCCGGCGGCGGGGGCCGCCAACCCGGCTCGACGTTCAAGCCCGTCACCCTGGCCGCCAACCTCGAGGCCGGCAACGGCGCCGGTCAGCGGTTCCCGGCCCCGGCGGAGATGACCTTCGACATCCCCGGTTCCGAGCCGTGGGAGGTGTCCAACGCCGGCGGCGGGGGCTACGGCACGCTCAGCCTCGCCGACGCCACCGTCCGCTCGGTGAACACCGTCTACGCCCAGGCCGTCCTGCAGGTCGGAGCCGATGCGGTGGTCGACATGGCGAACCGACTCGGCATCACCCGCGAGCTCCAGCCGCACCCGTCCATCGCGCTGGGGGCCCAGGAGGTCAGCGTCCTGGAGATGGCCACCCTGTACTCCACCCTCGCTCGATCGGGCACCCGGGTCGAGCCCTTCGTGATGACCAAGGTCGAGACCCGCGAGGGCGACGTCCTGTGGGAGCACGAGCTGGAGGGCGAGGAGGTCGTCGACCCGTCCGTCGCGGACACGGTCAACGCCGTGCTGCAGGAGTCGCCGCGACGTGGCACCGCTCGGCGCGCCGCCCTCGACCGCCCGATGGCGGCCAAGACCGGCACGACCCAGAACAGCGCGGATGCGTGGCTCGCCGGCTACACGCCCGACTACACCACCATCGTGTGGGTCGGGAACCCCGACACGAACGAGACCGTCGAGGTCGACGGGGAGCAGGTGCAGGGAGGCACCGTCCCGGCGATGATCTGGCACGACTTCATGGTCGAGGCCCTCGAGGGCGTGCCCGCCACGGAGTTCGCCGAGCCCGACGGCGACCTGCTGCGCAACCCGAACCGCCGCTCGCCGGCGGCCGAGGAGGCCCAGGAGCGGATCGAGGCCGAGACGTCGTCGACGACCTCGACCTCGTCCTCGACCACGTCCTCGACCACGACGACGACGACGACGGAGCCCGACGAGGGGGACGGCGCGGACGACGACGAGGACGGCGGCGACGGAGACGGCGGCAGCGAACCGACCTCGACCACGTCGTCGTCGACCACCACGACCGCGCCGACGACCACGACGACCACGACGGCGACGACCACGACCCAGGCGTCGACCAGCGCCAGCGGCGACGCGGACGGTGGGGGCTGACGTACGCTGCGAGTTCTGGCACGGCCGTGCCAGGGGTAGAGGTCGGCGGTCGAAGGAGACCCCCACCATGACCGACGAGAACGGGGCTCCTGAGCCCGACCCCACCCGCCCCGACGGGCCTGATCACGGCGGACCAGGCCACGAGCCGGCCGCCGAACCGGCCAGCGGCCTCGCCGCGCTCCGCGAGCGGGCCCGCCCGGCGTGGCGGTGGCTGCGCTGGCCCGTCTACGGCCTCGCGGCCCTGTTCGTGCTCGTGCTCGTCGCCGGCGCCTGGCTGTGGACGACGACCGATCTGCCCCCGGCCCGATCCACGTCGGCGGCGGCGGTCCTGCTCGACCGCAACGGCAACGAGCTGGCCCTGCTCGCCCAGGAGGGCCTGCGGCTCGAGGTGCCCCTGGAGGAGATGGCCCCGGTCGCCGTCGACGCGCTGATCGCCGCCGAGGACCAGCGCTTCTACGAGCACGGCGGCATCGATCCCTTCGGCATCGCTCGCGCCGTGTGGAACAACGTCACCGACGACTCGACCCAGGGTGGTTCCACCCTCACCCAGCAGCTGGTGAAGAACGCCTACCTCAACGACGACCGGACCTTCAGCCGCAAGGTCCGCGAAGCCGTGCTCGCCGTGAAGCTCGAGCGCACCGAGGACAAGGACCAGATCCTCGAGCGCTACCTCAACACCGTGTACTTCGGCCGTGGCGCCTACGGCCTGGAGGCCGCAGCCCGCACCTACTTCGACAGCGCCGCCGCCGACCTGAGCGCCGAGCGGGCCGCGCTGCTCATGGGCCTGCTGCGCTCGCCCAGCCGGCTCGACCCGGGTGAGGACCTCGAAGCGGCGCAGCAGCGGCGCGACGCCGTCCTCAGCGCGATGGTCGACATGGGCACCCTGACCCCGGAGGAGGGCGAGGCCGCCATCGCCACGCCCATCGAGGTCACCGTCCGGGCCGCCTCGCCGACGACGCTCCAGGAGGGCGTGGCCCCGCACTTCGTCGAGCACGTCCGCGGCCTGCTCATCGAGGAGCTCGGCGAGCAGGCCCTGTACGACCAGGGCCTGGTCGTGCACACGACGCTCGACCTGGCCGACCAGCGAGCAGCCGAGGCCTCGGTCGCTGCCCACCTGGACGATCCGTCCGACCCGCAGGCCGCACTCGTCGCCGTGGACCGCTCCGGTGCCGTCCGGGCCTGGGTCGGCGGACGCGACTTCGAGGCGCTGCAGGTCGACCTCGCCGGTGGCGCCGGTGGCTCGGGCCGCCAACCCGGCTCGACGTTCAAGCCCGTCACCCTGGCCGCGAACTTCGAGGCGGGCAACGGTGCGGGCGAGCAGTACCCGGCGCCGGCGGAGATCACCCTCGAGGTCGAGGGCGGGCCGTGGACCGTGACCAACGCCGGCGGCCAGGACTACGGCGTCATCACGCTCGCCGAGGCCACCGTGAACTCGGTGAACACCGTGTACGCCCAGGCGCTGACCAAGGTGGGGCCACGAGCGGTCGCCGACCTCGCCCAGCGCCTCGGCATCCGCCGGGAGCTGGAGGCCGAGCCTTCCATCGCCCTCGGCACCGAGGAGGTCAGCCCGCTGGAGATGGCCTCGCTCTACAGCACGTTCGCCCGGTCCGGCGTGCGCATCGATCCCTTCGTCATCACCGAGGTCGAGAACGGCGACGGACGAACGATCTGGGATCCGGCGGATCCGGAGGAGGAGGAAGCGGTCGAGCCCCGCATCGCCGACACGGTCAGCGCCGTGCTCTCCGAGACCCCTCGCAGCGGCACCGCCCGCCGCGCCGCCCTCGACCGCCCGATGGCGGCCAAGACCGGCACGACCCAGAACAACGCAGACGCCTGGCTTGCGGGTTACACCCCGGAGTACACCGCGATCGTGTGGGTCGGGAACCCCGAGGGCAACGACCCCATCGCCGACGTCGACGGCCAGGTCGTGCAGGGCGGCACCATCCCGGCGATGATCTGGCACGACTTCATGGTCGAGGCCCTCGCCGACGTGCCGCCGACCGAGTTCCCCGAACCGGACCCCGAGCTGCTCAGCGACACGTCGCCGCCCATGGAGCTCACCGCCACGCCGAGCGTGGAGCCCGGCGACGCCGTCGACGTGATCGCCAACGGCTACCAGATGTGCCGGGCCGCCTGGTTCGTCGTGCTCGAGGGACCGACCTCGGTGGTCGAGCAGGAGGTCCCCGAGGGACAGGAGCCGCCCCCGCCCACCCCGGTGCTGGTCGAGAGCCAGCCCGACGTGGACTCCGACGAGGCGACCCGACGCGCCAGCGTGCAGATGCCGGCCACCGCCGTGCCCGGGACCTACCAGGTCTCGGCCCGGTGCGACGCCGGCGCCGGTCCCCAGCAGCTCGGCCCGACCGCCACCGTCGAGGTGCGCCCGGACCCCTCCGCCACCACGACCACCTCGTCGACCACGACGTCCACCACGACGACGACCGAACCCGACGAGGAGCAGGAGTCGACCACGACGACGGCGCCGGAGCAGACGACCACGACCGAGGCGCCGCCCGGCCAGCGGGACGACGAAGGCTGACTGCCGGGTCGGCCATCCGCCCGGGCGTAACGTGACGCCCGCGCCCGGGTGGCGGAACTGGCAGACGCAGGGGGCTTAAACCCCCCGGCCCGGCGACGGGCGTGCGGGTTCGAACCCCGCCCCGGGCACCCTCGTGCCGTCCGGTGTCAGCCCGCAGGAGGCCCGACCCGCAGCGCCGCCTCGTCCAGGGAGTCGCAGGTGAGCAGCCAGTCCACGCCCAGCTCTTCGCACCTCCGGTCGTAGTCCGCCCCGAAGCGCTCGGTGCGGGGGACGACGACCGAGCCGTCTCCGCCGGCGTCGCGGTAGCAGCCCAGCAGCGCCTTCAGCTCGGCGATGCGAGCCCCTTCGGCCACGTCGGGGTCGGCGCCCTCACCGAGGCCGGGCCATTGGGGCATGAAGCCGTCCCACCGCGCCGCCCGGCGGGTGCCGGCCCGGTTGGGCCAGGTGGCGGCGAGCATGATCGGCGGACGTGGAGATCGGGCCGGGCGGGTGCGCAGCGAGACGCCGTCGAGCTCGTGCTGTCCGTCGTGCACGGTGACCTCCTCGCCACGGAGCAGCCGATCGAGCAGGTCGAGGGCTACGTCGTGGCGTGCCCCGAGGCCGTCGCGAACGACGCCGAGGCCCCGGTGCTCCACCTCGTTGCCCATGCCGATGCCGAGCACCAGGCGCCCATCCGAGAGCTGGTCGACGCCGGCGGCCGCCCGGGCGACCGCGACCACGTCCCGGGCGACCAGCGGGATCACCCAGGTCCCCAGCGTGATGCGCTCGGTGCGCGCCGCCATGGCGGCCAGGAGCACGAAGGGCTCGTCGTGGTCCTCCATGACGGCATCGCTCACGAACACGCCGTCCCAGCCGCCGGCCTCGGCCGCCTCGGCGAGCGCCAGGCTCGCGCCGGGTTCGTGCGCCATCCCGTTGCGGATCCAGAACCCGTGCCGCATCCCGCCACCCCCGGCAGTCGTCGTCGACCCGAGACCCTACGCCGGTGGTCGACGGCCGGCAGCCAGGCGGGTGAGGGCGCCGATGGTCATCTCGACGTAGACCTCCTCGAGCTCGTCTCGCCGGTCGGCGCTGGGGCTCCGCCGCATCTGGGAGAGCAGGTTCTGGATGCCGGAGAACAGGACGCCGATGGCCGTGGTCGCGGTGGCGGGGTCGATGCCGAACTCCTCACCGGCCAGGTCGGCGAAGTAGCCGGAGGTCCGCCGGTCCCAGCGGCGCTGCTGGCGGCGGGCGCCGTCGCTCGTGCGGGCGCTGCGCAGCGGGGCGAAGAACTGGCCGTGCTCCCCGGCGGCGTCGAGGCAGCTCCGGACGAAGGCGCGGAGCTTGGGCTCGAAGCCGTCCTCGGCTGCCTCGACCTGCCGGCGGATGCTGCGGTCGAGCGCGCTCGCCTCGCGCCGGTACAGCTCGAGGAGCAGCGCATCCTTGTTCTCGAAGTGCTTGTAGACGAGGGCCCGCGTCACCTCGGCCCGCTCGGCGACTGCGCCCATGGTCACCGCACCGGGGCCGGACTCGTTCACGACGGCCTTGGCCACGTCGAGCAGCGCCTGCCTGCGCTCGTCGGCGGACAGTCGCTCCGGTTCGGGTCCGGCGACCTCGGCAGCCATCGGCCCAGTGTGGCGCACGAGTGGTTGCACTCTGCAACCGGCTGTGCTCTCCTGTCGGGAGAGCGGTTGCAAAGTGCAACCGGCCAGGACGGAGTGACGATGACCTACGCAGGGGGACGCCCGATCCTCGACGCCGACAGCCACCTCATGGAGCTGCCCGGCTTCCTCGACCCCTACATCGAGCGCGACATGCTCGACCGGCTCAAGGGTCGGTCGATGGCGAGGCTGGCGCCGGTGCTCGACCGGGCGACAGGCGACGCCGAGGCCCGCAGGACCGATGCCGGCGCGCGGGCGCAGGCCGAGGAGCGGCTGCTGCTCGACAAGGGGTGGAACGCCATGGGCGCCTTCGACCCGGCGGAGCGCAGCCACGTCGTCGACCTGTTCGGGTTCCACGGCCAGCTCGTGTTCGCCACCTTCGCGTCGGCGATGTTCGTGGGCAAGGACCTCGACCTGCTGTACGCCGGGAGCGCGGCGCACAACCGGGCGGTGGCCGCCTTCTGCGCCGACGATCCCCGCCTGCTGCCCGTCGCGTACGTGCCGCTGCACGACCCCGACCGGGCGGTCACCCTCCTGCAGGAGGCCATCGACCTCGGCAGCGGTGCCGTCCACGTGCCCTCCACCGCTGCGGGGGAGCGGGCGCCGACGCATCCGGACCTGGACCCGTTCTGGGCGCTGCTCGAGGGGAGCGGGGTGCCCTTCGTGCTCCACGTCGGCGGTGGCGGCCGGCTCCTCGACCGCAGCTTCCACAACAACGGCCGACCGGTCACGGATCACCTCGGCGGCGGCGAGAACATCCGATCCAAGGACTTCCTCGCCATCTCCAACTCGCCCGCGCTGTTCCTCGGCACCCTCATCCTCGACGGCCTGTTCGACCAGTTCCCCGGCTTGCGCGGAGGCGTCATCGAGGAGGGGGCCAGCTGGGTCGTGTCGTGGATGCACCAGCTCGACTTCGCCCAGCGGGCCTTCCGCCGGACCGAGACCCCGCTGCAGACGTTGGCGCGCACGCCCTCGGAGTACGTGCACGAGCACCTCCGCTTCACCCCGTTCCCCGGCGAGCCGGTGGGCTGGATGATGGAGCAGGCCGGCGCCGACCTGTTCATGTTCTCCACCGACTACCCCCATCCCGAGGGCGGCCGGGATCCCCTGGCCAAGTTCGAGGCGACCATGGCCGACGTGGCCGAGGTCGACAAGCACCGCTTCTACTACCAGAACATGGCCGACCTGCTCGGCCCGGCCCTGGTGCCGACGCAATCGGGGTGAATCGACTGACGGCCTGCCGGGTTGGGTAGAAAAGCCGGACCTCCCGATGCGGGAGGCTCCAGCCACCACCCGAACGGATCCGCATGCCCAGACACCCGCAGCGGAGCGGTCATTCGACCGAGCCCTTCTCCGTGCGCTTCGGCGCGGATGTCAGCTCCGTCCCCGACTCCCGGCGCGGCTTCGTCGGATGGATGCGGGCCGCCGACCTCGACCCCGAGACGATCGACGATCTCGAGGTGGTGTTCAGCGAGCTGGCGGCCAACGCCGTCGCAGCATCCCCGGCGCCGACCGACGACGTCCACGCCCATGCCCAGATCGACGCGGACATGCTCGTGCTCGAGGTGTCCAACCGGACGGAGGACCCGCAGCTGGTCCCGGAGACCCCCGATCTGGACGACCCGCTGCGGTCCAACGGTCGCGGCCTGCTGATCGCTCGGGCCTTCGTCGACAGCGTCGACGTCGAGCTCGCCGGAACCGACCGGCTGCTCGTGCGCTGCTGTCGGCGCCTCGGCCTGCTGCGCTGACAGCGGCCGGCCCGGAGGCGGGCACCCGGAGGCAGGAAAGACGTGATCGGAGCGGGAAGTGTCGCCCGTGGATCGCCGTCGCTTCCTCCTCCTGTCGCTGGCCGCCAGTGGCTCGCTCACCGTCGGCCGGGGCGCGCTGGTCCAGGCCTTCGCCGCGCCGGCCGAGCCCGGCGCCAGCCCGTTCGGCCCGCTGCTCGAGCCCGACGCCAACGGCCTCCGGCTGCCGGCCGGGTTCAGCTCCCGGGTGATCAAGCAGTTCGGCCTGCCCATCGGACCGACCGCCGAGACGGCGATGCCGTTCCCCGACGGGGCCGCCACCTTCCCGACCGACGACGGCGGATGGATCCTCGTCTCCAACTCCGAGAACCCGCCGCCGGTCGACGCCCCCGACGTCACCGGGCTGGGCATCACCGGCCTCGGTGGCGCCCAGGCCATCGTGTTTGCGCCGGACGGCACGATCATCGACGCCTACGCCATCCTCACCGGGTCCCGGTCGAACTGCGCCGGCGGGGCGACACCGTGGGGCACGTGGCTGTCCTGCGAGGAGGTCGACGACCCGGTCGACGCGGCGAGGTCGGGCAAGGTGTTCGACTGCGACCCGACGGGCGAGCGCCCGGCGGTGGACCTGCCCGCCCTCGGCCGCTTCAAGCACGAGAACGCCACCGTGGACCCGGAGCGCCAGCACCTCTACCTGTCCGAGGACATCGACGACGGCTGCTTCTACCGCTTCACGCCCGCGCGCTACCCCGACCTCAGCGAGGGTGTGCTCGAGGCGGCGAGCCTCGCCGACGACGGCACCGTCACCTGGCTCGAGGTGCCGGACCCGGCCTGCGTCGGTGGGGTGCCGTGCCGCCGGCAGGCAGCGGCGACGCCGTTCGCGGGCGGGGAGGGCTGCGTCTACGACGACGGGAAGGTGTTCCTCACCACCAAGGGCGACGACCGGGTCTGGCTGTACGACGTGGTGGCCGAGACCATGGACGTGCTCTACGACGCCGGCGACTTCGATGAGCCGGTCCTCACCGGGGTGGACCACGTCATCGTGCAGCCCCGCACCGGCAACATCGTGGTGGCCGAGGACGGCGGCGACATGCAGGCGGTGATGATCCGCCGGGACGACTACGCGCTGTTCCCGATCCTGCAGATGACCGGGCCCCAGCACGGCCAGCAGCTGCCGTCCCCGCTCGATCCCGTCCCGATCTACTCGGAGGTGTCCGGCCTGGCGTTCAACCCCGCCGGCGACCGCCTCTACTGCAACTCCCAGCGCGGCTTCGGCGGCGGGGTCACCTACGAGATCCAGGGACCCTGGCTCGAGGCGCTCCGGCGACCGGCCCGTGGAGCCGGTCCGCCGACGTCGCTCCCGGTGCGCCCCGAGCGAGGTCGCGGTCGTCGGGACGGGCTCCCACCGACCTGAGGATGCAATACGCTCCTGCGCGCCGGGCGTGCCGACCGGCCACCCCCGTAGTCGAACGGCGCAGGAGGCGGTACCCGTGGGTCTGCTGGACAAGCTCAAGGGCGAACTCGTCGACATCATCGAGTGGCTCGACGACAGCCGCTCGACGCTCGCGTGGCGGTTCCCCCGCTACCAGAACGAGATCAAGCACGGCGCCCAGCTGATCGTGCGCGAGGGCCAGCGGGCCGTGTTCGTGTACCGGGGCCAGATCGCCGACGTGTTCGACCCGGGCGCGTACGAGCTGGTCAGCGAGAACCTGCCGATCCTGTCCACCCTGCAGGGCTGGAAGCACGGCTTCGACAGCCCGTTCCGATCCGAGGTGTACTTCCTCAACACCCGCCAGGTCACCGACCTGCGGTGGGGCACGCCGCAGCCCGTCACCGTCAGGGACCCGGACTTCAAGATGGTGCAGGTGCGGGCCAACGGCCTCTGCGTCGTGCGCATCGCCGATGCCGAGATCTTCCTGCGCGAGGTCATCGGGACGGACTCGGCGGTGGAGGCCGAGGAGATCACCGAGCTGCTCCGGCGCGTGATCACGCTCGCCTTCAGCGACATGATCATGGAGACCGGGCTCGGCGCCATCGACCTGCAGGGCCGCCAGGTCGAGCTGTCCGAGAAGCTGCGCGAGTTCGTGCAGGAGCGCGTCGACGACGAGTTCGGCCTCGAGATCACCTCGGTCACGATGAACATCTCGCTGCCCGACGAGATCACCCAGGCGATGACCCGGGGCGTCGCCCGAGGCGTCGAGGAGGGCGGCTACGCCCACAACGTCGGCGACATCGGCCGGCTGCAGCAGGTGCGGGCCGCCGATGCCATGCTCGCCGCCGCCGAGAACGAGGGCGGCGGGGTCATGGGCGACGCCATGGGGATGGGCATGGGCATCGCCATGGCCGGCCAGATGGCGAACCAGTTCGGCGCCGCGACCGGGCAGGCGCAGGGCCAGGGGCAGGGCGGGGCCGCAGCGCCGCCCCCGCTGCCCGGCCAGGCACTGTTCCACGTCGAGGTCGACGGCCAGGCCACCGGGCCCTACAGCGTCCAACAGCTCCAGGCCGGCGTCGCCGCCGGCCAGGTCAACGCCGCCACCCTCGTGTGGTCCACCGGCATGGCCGAGTGGAAGCAGGCCAGCCAGGTGCCTGCGCTCGCCCCGCTCTTCGCCACGCCCCCGCCGCCGCCGCCCCCGACCTCGAGCGAATGACCCCGGAGCCGCCGCCCCTCCCCGAGGACACCGGGGCCGTGGTTCCGCCACCACCGGTCGGGCACGCCGAAGAGGTCGCCGAACGGCTGCGCGAGCGCGCCCTGCTGCACCGCACCGAGCAGACCCGGACCTACCCGTGCCTGCAGTGCGGCGGTGAGCTCGAGTGGCACATCGCCAAGCAGCTGCTGGTGTGCCCGTTCTGCGGCAACGAGCAGGAGGTGGTGCTCGGCGAGGACGACGAGGTCGTCGAGCAGGACCTGCACGAAGCCATGGCCGCGCTGGACGCCGGCGCCCTCACCAAGACCGGCTTGCAGGTCGCCGACGAGAAGGAGGTCGTCTGCCAGAACTGCGGCGGCCACACCACCTTCACCGGCACGCTCACCACCACCCGCTGCCCGTACTGCGCCACGCCCATCCAGCGTGACGACGTCCACGACGCGCCGGCCCGGCTGGCCGTCGACGGCGTGCTCCCGTTCCAGATCGACCGTCCCACGGCGGAGTCCGCCATCGGGGAGTGGATCAACAGCCGGTGGTTCGCCCCGAACGAGTTCAAGAAGTACGCCACGACCGGCGCGTTCAACAGCGTCTACTCCGCCTACTTCACCTACGACGCCTTCGCCACCACCCGCTACACCGGCCGCCGCGGCGATCACTACACGGTCACGGTCGGGTCGGGGGAGAACCGGCGCACGGAGGTGCGCACGCGCTGGCGCTACGCGGCCGGCACGGTCCAGAACGCGTTCGACGACGTCCCCGTCCCCGCCAACGAGGGGCTCGACCGCAAGCACGTCCAGGCCCTCGAGCCGTGGCCGACCGGCGACGCCCGGCCGTTCAGCGCGGAGTACCTCGCCGGTCACCTGAGCCGCACCTACGACCACGACGTGGTCGAGTGCTTCGCCCCGGCCAAGGCGCGCATGGAGGACGTCATCCGGGACACCGTGCGGCGCGACATCGGCGGTGACGTCCAGCAGATCACCTCGATGGGCGTGCACTACGAAGGGCTCACCTACAAGCACCTCCTGCTGCCGGTGTGGCTCCTCACCGTCCTCTACGGGGGCAGCCCGTTCCAGGTGTTCATCAACGGGGTCACCGGCGAGGTGCAGGGCGAGCGCCCGTACAGCAAGGTCAAGATCGCCCTCGCTGTCATCGCCGTCGCCATCCTTGCCCTGGTCGCGTGGTTCCTCCTCGGCTCGAGCGGGGAGGGAACCGCGACGTGACCACCTTCCTCATCGGACTGCTCATCATCGTCGTCGGCACCGTGGCCTACATCGCGCTGCGCAACGCGCAGGACTTCTCCGACGCCAACGAGGTGATCCCGGGCGTGCCGACCAGCGCTCCGAAGGAGTGGGCCGGCGCCCACTCGGTGGAAGCGCGGCTGCACCGTCGCCTCCGGGACTCGATGACCGCGCTGCGGGCCAACCGGAGCCTCGACGAGCCGGCCATGATCCAGGTCCGGGAGGCCCTCGAGCGCGAGGCCCTCGCCATCGACGACCAGCTGGTCGCGGCGGCCGCCCTCCCGGCCCGGGTGCGCGACGAGCCCCTGCGCCAGGTGGCCACGGCGGTCGAGTCCGTCGAGGCCACCGTGGCCGAGGTCGTCCTCCTGCGCGGGCCCGAGCGCACCAGCACCGAGGCCGCCATCGAGCAGGTCCGGACCCGCCTCGCCCTCGTGGCCGACGCGCGGGCCGAGCTGGACGCCCTTGGCACACCCTCCGCCGTGGAGCAGCTGCGCCGTGAGCTGGACCTGACTTCGCCGGCACCGCCCGAGCAGCAGCCCGCCCCCGAGCAGCGGCCCGCCACCGAACCGCCTCCCGCCCCAGAACCGCCGTCGGCGAGCGAGCCGCCCGAGGAGCAGCCCCCGGCCTGAGGGGGTGGCACGGCGGCGGCGCACGCCGTCGATAGCGTCGCCCCGATGCCCGGTCGCCACCTTCGACGAGGCCGCGGGTCCGTCCTGCGGGCGATCCTCGTCGTGGTCGCCGTGCTGGCCGTCGGCGCCGGCCTCGGCGCCGGTGGGTCCCTGCTGCTCGAGGAGCGGGCCGGCGACGAGCGCACCGACGTGCGAGGCGGCGACGCGACGGGGACCGCCGCGCTGGTGCCCGACCCCGGGCCGATCACGATCGCGCTGGTCGGCGACATCTCCCCGGGCTGGGCGCTGACCGACCGGCTCGGAGGCCCGCCCGAGGACCTCGTCGGACCGATCGCCGACGTCCTGCGAGCCGCCGACCTCGCGGTGGCCAACGTCGACGCACCGATCGTCACCGACCCCGACGAGACAGAGGTCGCCGCCGCGCCGCCCGAGGTGCTCGACGCCCTCGCCGCGTCCGGTGTCGACGTCGTGTCGGTGGCCAACGACCGCAGCCTGGACCTCGGTCCGGGGGGCGTCTACGAGCTGCTGGCCGCCGACGAGGGCCTCGGGGTCATCGTGGGCGTCGGCGCCGACGAGACCGACGCCTACCGGCCCTTCGTGCGCGAGGTGGGCGGCCACACGGTCGCGGTCATCGCCGCAACGCAGCTGCTCGACCCCGACCGCATCGCCACCGACACCGCCGGCCCCGACCAGGCGGGCGTGGCGTCGGCCAAGCGCGTCGACCGCCTGGTGGCCGAGGTCGAAGCCGCCCGGTCCGAGGCCGACACGGTGGTGGTGTACGTGCACTGGGGGACGGCGGGGGAGAGCTGCCCCGGCCCGGGACAGCAGGAGCTGGCCGCCGCGCTCGTCGCCGCCGGCGCCGACGTGGTCGCCGGTCCCGGGGCGGGCAGCCTGCAGGGTGCCGGCCGGGTCGGGAGCGCAGCCGTCGCCTACGGGCTCGGCCGCTTCCTCGCCGACGACCCGACCGATCCCCGGTCCGGCATCCTCCTCGTGCAGGTCGACGGGCGCGACGTACTGGACATCGAGTGGGTGCCGGCCGTGCGCTCCGCCGGGGTGCCGGAGGCGCTGGAGGGGTCGGAGGCGAGGGCAGCCGTCGCCGAGTGGGATGGGCTCCGGGAGTGCACCGACCTCGACCCGTGAGGGCGGGTCAGCGGGCGGTCCAGCCCCCGTCGACCGCGATGGTCTGTCCGGTGATGTAGGACCCGGCATCGGATGCCAGCAGCAGCAGCGGGCCGTCCAGCTCCGCGAGCTCGCCGGGCCGACCGAGCAGCGTGTTGCGGCGGATGTAACGCAGGCCGGCGTCCTCGCCGACGAACATGGCCTGGGTGAGCTCGGTCTCGAAGTAGCCCGGGGCGATGGCGTTCACCCGGATCCGGTGCTTGGCCCACTGGGCCGCCAGCTCGCGGGTCAGGTTGACGAGGCCGCCCTTGGACGCGGCGTAGGCGGCCTGGGCGTTGGGTGCCGCGGCGACGAGGCCGTGCACGGACGCGATGTTGATGACCGAGCCGCCCTGCTCCTGGACGATCATCTGGCGGGCCGCGGTGGCGGCGAGCACGAAGCAGGCGTTCATGTTCACGTCGACCACGTGGCGGAACAGGGCCGGGTCCTCGTGCTCGGCCGGGGTGACGGCGTCGGTGGTGCCGGCGTTGTTCACCACGATGTCGATGCGGCCGTGGTCGGCGACCGCGCGCTCGACCAGGGCCTCCAGCTGGGCGTCGTCGGCGACGTCGCAGGCGGCGGCGTGGATGCGCTCGCTGGTGGCGGCCAGGTCCTCGAGCCGGTCGACCCGGCGGGCGGCGGCGAGGACGACCGCCCCCTGCTCGGCGAGCACCTGGGCGAAGCGATGGCCGATGCCGCTCGAGGCGCCGGTCACGATCGCCACCCGGCCGTCGAGGCGGAAGTCGGTGCTGAGAGCCATGCGGGGGTTTCTACTGAAGCAGCCCGCGAACCGACGGGTCGGAACCGGGACGAGGGGTGGGTGGGACGTCGTTGGGCCTACATTCGACGGAGGGCCCCCAGGGACGGGGCCGACCACGTACGAGAGGACGCACCCACCATGGGCACCCCTGAAGAACCAGCCGAGCTGTTCGACCTGCGGATGAGCGAGGAGGCCAAGCCGCTGCTGAAGCGGGTCACGCAGTTCCTCGAAGAGGTCGTGGCGCCGATGCAGGAGGAGTACTTCAAGCTCGGCGAGAACCGGGAGAACCGGTGGGACTACGCGCCGGGTCAGCTCGAGCTGCTCGACGGCGCCAAGGCCAAGGCCCGGGAGGCCGGGCTGTGGAACTTCTTCCTGCCCGACTCCGAGGTGGGCGGCCTGTCCAACCTCGACTACGCCTACATCGCCGTCGAGCTCGGCAAGTACCCGCTCGGCTCCGAGAGCCTCAACTGCTCCGCCCCCGACACGGGCAACATGGAGGTGCTCGAGCGGGTCGGCACGCCAGAGCAGAAGAAGCAGTGGCTCGAACCGCTGCTCAACGGGGAGATCCGCTCCGCCTTCGCCATGACCGAGCCCGACGTGGCCTCCTCCGACGCCAAGAACGTCCGGCTGCAGGCGATCAAGGACGGCGACGAGTACGTCCTCAACGGTGAGAAGTACTACATCTCCGGCGCCGGCGACCCCCGCTGCAAGATCATGATCGTCATGTGCCAGACGGATCCGGACGCACCGCCGCATCGGCAGCAGTCCCAGATCCTCGTCCCGATGGACACGCCGGGCGTGGAGATCCTCGGCCCGATGCACGTCTTCGGCCACGACGACGCCCCGCACGGCCACATGCACCTGCGCTTCACCGATGTGCGCGTGCCCACCTCGAACATGCTGCTCGGCGAGGGTCGCGGCTTCGAGATCAGCCAGGTCCGCCTCGGCCCCGGCCGGATCCACCACTGCATGCGGGCCATCGGCCAGGGCGAGAAGGCCCTCGAGCTGCTGATCCGGCGGGCCAAGTTCCGCGAGGCGTTCGGCAAGCCGATCCTGAGCCTCGGCAAGAACATGGAGACGGTCTCGCGGGCGCGCATCGAGCTCGACGCCTGCCGGCTCATGGTGCTCAAGGCGGCCAAGGCCATGGACGTGCTCGGCAACCAGGAGGCCCGGGTCTACGTCAGCGCGGTCAAGGCCATGGTCCCGGAGAAGATCTGCCAGATCATCGACGAGGCCATCCAGGTCCACGGTGCCACCGGCGTCTCGGAGTGGACCCCCCTCGCCGGCATGTACACGTCCCAGCGCACCCTGCGCCTGGCGGACGGCCCCGACGAGGTGCACCACTTCGTCGTCGCCCGCCACGAGACCGCCCAGTACAGCGAGCCGGCCCCGGTCGGGCCGAGCAACGAGGCCGAAGGCATCTTCGCCGGACCGGCTTGAGCGACGTCCCTGGCCCGCTCCTGCACCTCGCCGTGGCGGGGGAGTGGGAGCGGGCGCGGGCTCGCGGCTCCTACCAGCGCTCGACGATCGACACCTCCCTCGAGGAGGAGGGCTTCATCCACTGCTCGTTCCCCGAGCAGGTGCAGGCCACGGCCGACCGCTACTACCGCGGCCGGGACGACATCGTGCTGCTGCGCATCGACCCGGACCGGCTGGACGTCGACGTCGTGGTGGAGGAGGCGCGCAGCGGCGAGCGGTTCCCCCACGTCTACGGGCCCATCCCCGTCGATGCCGTGACGTCGGCCGAGCCCGTGCCGATGGGCCCTGACGGACGGCTGGACCTGGGGAGGAACCGATGACCGCTGCGCGGAACCGCACCACCTCGTGGGCGATCCCGGTCGTCGTGGTGGCGCTCGCCGCCGTGGTGGCCGTGGTGCTCGTCGTCAGCGGCGGCTCCTCCGAGGAGCCACCCGCCCCCGGCTCCCCCGAGGAGCTGGCCCTCGGTGAGGAGGTGTTCGAGCAGAGCTGCGCCACCTGCCACGGCGAGGGGTTGCGCGGCGGGCTGGCCGGGCCGCCGCTGCTGCACGAGATCTACGCGCCCGACCACCACCCGGACTCCGCGATCCGCGCCGCCGTCGCCCAGGGCGTCCAGCCCCACCACTGGGACTTCGCCGCCATGCCACCGATCCCGGACCTGTCCGAGGCCGACGTCGATGCGGTCATCGCCTACATCCGCGACACCCAGCGGCAAGCCTGGGGCGGCGACACCCCCTGAGGGCCACCCACCCCTGCGAACTGGCAGTGCTGACGTCGCGCCCCGTCAGCCCAGCTGCTGGCGGAGCACCGCCTTCTGCACCTTGCCCATCGCGTTGCGGGGCAGCTCGTCGACCACGACGAGGCGGCGGGGGCGCTTGAACCGGGCCAGGCCCTCGCAGGCGTCGAGCACCGCGGCCTCGTCCAGGGGCCCGTCGGCGACGACCACGGCGACGACGGCCTCACCGAGGTCCGGGTCGGACACCCCGATGACCGCGGACTCGTCGACCCCGGGGGCCTGGTCGAGGACCAGCTCGATCTCCTTCGGGTACACGTTGTAGCCGCCGGAGATGATGAGGTCGCTGGCCCGCCCCGCCAGGGTGAGGCGGCCGTCCTCGTCCAGGTGGCCGACGTCGCCGGTGACGAAGAAGCCGTCGGCTCGCATGGCCGCCGCGGTCGCATCCGGCCGGTTCCAGTAGCCGAGGAACAGGTTCGGTCCCCGGACCTCGACGGTCCCCGATGTCCCCGCTGGCACCGGCGCGCCATCGCCGTCGGCGACGCGCAGCTCGATGCCGTCGAGGGCGTATCCGACCGTGCCGGCGACGCGATCGCCGTCGTAGGGGTTCGAGGTCAGGATCATCGTCTCGGTCATGCCGTAGCGCTCGACGATGCGGTGACCGGTGCGCGCCGCGAACGCGGTGTGCTCGTGCGCCGGCAGGGGTGCGGAGCCCGAGGTGAACAGGCGCATGCCGGCGCAGCGCGCCGCGTCCAGGTCGGGATGGGCGAGGAGCCGGTGGTAGTGCGTCGGCACCCCCATGAGCACCGTGCTGCGGGACAGGTCGGCGACCACCGCGTCGACGTCGAAGCGTTCGTGCAGCCGGACGGCTGCGCCGACGGCCAGCGCGCAGTGCAGGGCGACGAACAGGCCGTGGACGTGGAACACCGGGAGCACGTGGACCAGCACGTCGTCGGGCTCGAAGCGCCAGGCGCGGACCAGGGCCCGGGCGTTGGACACGAGGTTCCCGCACGAGAGCATCGCTCCCTTCGGACGGCCCGTCGTGCCCGAGGTGTACAGCATCGCCGCCCAGTCGTCGCTCGACCGGGGGACCGGGGCCGTACCGGCAGAAGCGAACCCGGGGAGCGTGCCGTCGCCGCCGGTGCCGAGGGTCTCGGCGCGCACGCCCTCCGGTGCCGGGGCACCGGCCCGCCCGACGAACAGCGACGGGCGGGCGTCGTCGACGAGTCCGGCCACCTCGGAGGTGGTGTAGGCGGTGTTGATCGGCACGTGCACGGCGCCCGATCGCAGGCAGGCGAGGTAGAGGGCGACCGCATCGGCGGACTTGTCCACCTGCACGACCACCCGGTCACCGGCGTCCACCCCACACGCGCGCAGGGCGCCCGCCAGCTCGTCACTGCGCCGATCCAGGTCGGCGTAGGTCCAGACGTCGCCGTCGTCGAGGAGCAGGCAGGCACGGTCACCGTCGTGACCGGTGACCAGCATGGCGTAGGGGTCGGCAACCACGCCCCGCATCCTCGCACCCGCCGTGGGCCGCCCCGGCCCGGCCCCGTAGGCTCGGCGCCATGGCCATCGTCCACAAGAGCAAGTTCGCCGACGTCGACATCCCGTCGGTGCCCATCACCGAGTTCGTCCTGCGACGTGCTGACGAGCTCGCCGACCGCCAGGCGATCGAGGAGGTCGGGAGCGGACGTGGCTACACGTTCGGTGCGCTGAAGCAGGCCATCCACGCGCTGGCCGGCGGGCTCCAGGCCAAGGGCATCGGCCCGGGCAAGACGGTGGCGATCATGGCGCCGAACCTGCCCGAGTACGCCATCGTCTTCCACGGCGTCGCGGTCGCCGGCGGCACCAACACCACCATCAACCCGACCTACACCGCCGACGAGGTCCGTCACCAGCTGCAGGACTCCGAAGCCGAGCTGCTCGTCACGATCGGGATGTTCGTCGAGACCGCGCAGGCGGCCATCGAGGGCACCTCGGTCACCGAGATCGTGACCATGGACGGCGCCGAGGGCACGACCCCGCTCACCTCCCTGTTCGGCGACCCGATCGAGCAGGTCGAGGTCGACCCGATGGAGCACGTCGTCGTGCTGCCCTACTCCTCGGGCACCACCGGCCTGCCCAAGGGCGTCATGCTCACCCACCACAACCTGGTGGCCAACATCGCCCAGTGCGAGCCCGTCATCACCTACGGCGACGACGAGGTGGCCATCGCCGCCCTGCCGTTCTTCCACATCTACGGCATGCAGGTGCTGATGAACGGGCTGCTCGCCAACGGCGTGCGCGTCATCACCATGCCCCGCTTCGACCTCCAGCAGGCGCTCGAGGCGATCCAGGAGCAGAAGGTCACCCGCTTCTTCGCCGTCCCCCCGATGGTGCTCGCCTTCGCCAAGCACCCGCTGGTGGCCGAGTACGACCTGTCCTCGCTGCGCCAGGTGTTCTCCGGGGCCGCCCCGCTCGGCGCCGAGCTCGCCGAGGAGGCCGCGGCCCGCATCGGCACCGAGGTCGTCCAGGGCTACGGCATGAGCGAGCTGTCCCCCGTGTCCCACGCCACGCCGGCCGGTCAGTACAAGCCGGGCACCTCCGGGGTCACCGTGCCCAACACCGAGTGCCGCATCGTCGACGCCGACGGCGAGGACCAGGACGTCGGCGGCCGGGGCGAGCTGTGGGTCAGGGGCCCCCAGGTCATGAAGGGCTACCTGAACAACGAGGAGGCCACCCGCAGCACCATCGACGAGGACGGTTGGCTGCACACCGGCGACGTCGCCGAGCTCGACGAGGACGGGCACTTCTCGATCGTCGACCGGGTCAAGGAGCTCATCAAGTTCAAGGGCTTCCAGGTGCCGCCGGCGGAGCTGGAGGCGCTGCTCGTCAGCCACCCGGCCATCGCCGACGCCGCCGTCATCGGCATCCCCGACGAGGAGGCCGGCGAGCTGCCCAAGGCGTTCGTGGTCGTGGCCCCGGGCCAGGAGCTCACCGAGGACGACGTCAAGGCCTTCGTGGCCGGCAAGGTCGCCAACTACAAGCAGCTCCGCCTGGTCGAGTTCATCGAGGAGATCCCGAAGTCGGCCTCGGGCAAGATCCTGCGCCGCTTCCTCCGCGACGGCCAGGAGTAGCGACGCTCAGTCGGGCGCGTCGCCACCGTTCACGCGGCGGGTGGCGGCGCGCACCGGCTGCACCGCAGCCGAGGCCAGGCCTCGCCCGACCCGGCCCACGGCCCGCGCCGGCTTGAGCACCCGGCGCAGCTTCGGCCCGCCGATGAAGCCGCGGCGCACGAAGTAGAGCCAGAGGCCGATCGCGATGAGCACCATCGACCCGAGCGCCATGGGGTAGCCCCAGGACTCGTCCAGCTCGGGCATCCGCTGGAAGTTCATGCCGTAGATGCCGGCCACCAGCGTCATCGGCAGGAAGATGGCCGAGAACACGGTGAGCACCTTCATGACCTCGTTCAGGCGCTCGGCCGTCGCGCTGCGGTAGGTGTCGACGAGCGTGGCCACCATCTGGTGGGCGCTGTCGAGGGACTCGATCATGTGGGCGTGGTGGTCGAGCGCGTCGGCGAGGTCCCGGCCGGCGGGGCCGGTGCGATCGCTGTGGGACCGGGTCAGCAGCTCGAGCATGCGGCGCTGGGGTGACAGGCTCCGGCGGAGCAGCGCGATGTCGCGCCGCAGCGCGTGGATGTCGGGGAGGACGGCGGGGTCGCCCTCGACCGCGCCCTCCTCGAGGTCGAGCACCTGGGCGTCGACGTCGTCGAGGAGCGGCAGGTACCGCTCGCCGACGAGCTCGAACAGGCGGCAGGCCAGGTGGAACGGGCCGTCGAGGGTGAAGTCGTCCCGGTGGATCCGCTCGGTGAGCACGTCGATGCTGCGAACGGCGCCGGCGTGGACCGTGATGATCCAGTCCTTCCCGACCACCACGTCGACCTCGGTGGTGCGCAGCACGTCGGCGTCCGGCGCGAGGGCGTGGACCACGAACACCTTGTAGCGGTCGAGGTCGTCGAACTTCGGGATCTGCTGCTCGAGCAGATCCTCCCGGGTGATGCGGTGCAGCTCGAAGCGCTCGGCGATCTCGTGGGTGCGAGCCTCCGACGGCGACTGCAGGTCGAGCCAGAACCAGCCGCCCTCGATCTCGTCGATCCGGTGGTCGGGCAGCTCCGATCGGCGGCCGTCGGCGTCGACGTGGAACAGCCGGCTCCGGGCTTCGGCGGCGATGTCGGTCACGTGGCGGCTCCGTACCTGCCCAACCGGGCGATGGTCTCGTGGAACCCGGCCACGCACTCGTCGATGATCTCGGCCACAGGCCGGACGGCGTCGATGCGGCCGGCCACCTGCCCCGTGAGCGCGACGCCCGCTTCGAGGTCCCCGCCGAAGTAGAGGTCGAGCACCGAGCCGAACGCCTCGCCGAGGTCCACCGAGTCCTGGCGCTCCAGCTCGGTGGTGCGCTCGGTCCGCAAGGCCCGGAGGCCGGGGCGGCTGTGCCGGTTGAGGAACACGGTGTCGGTCTCGGCGGCACCGACGATGGCCTGCTTCCAGTTGTCGTGCACGGGCGACTCGGCTGCCGACACCATCCGGGTGCCCATCTGCACGCCCTCGGCGCCGAGGGCGAAGGCCGCCGCCATCGTCGGGCCGTCGACCATCCCGCCGGCCGCGATGATCGGCACGTCGGTGTGCTGGGCCACGAGGGGCAGCAGGACCATGGAGGCCACGTCGCGGGGGTTCTTGAAGCCGCCGCCCTCGCCACCCTCGACGACCAGGCCGTCGACGCCGGCGTCGAGGGCCTTCAGGGCCCCCTGCAGGGTGGGCACGACGTGGAAGACGGTGAGGCCGGCGTCCTTGAGCTGGGCGGTGTACTTGGTCGGGTCGCCGGCGGAGGTGGTCACGAAGCGCACGCCCTGGTCGACGACGAAGTCGACGATGCCGGGGTCGCGCACGAACGCCTGAGCGATGTTCACGCCGAAGGGCTTGTCGGTGAGGTCCCGCATCTTGGCGATCTCGGCCTTGACGTTGTCGAGCTCGCCGGAGGAGGTCTCGATGATCCCGAGGCCTCCGGCCTCGGACACCGCCGCGGCGAGCTGGGACCGGGCGATCCACCCCATGGGAGCCTGGATGATCGGCACATCGATGCCGAGGAGGTCGGTGATGCGCGTGGAGATGCGGGCCATGGCGTCGGAGCGTAGGGGCGCCGGCGACCGGGTGGTGACGGCGGGACCGCCGCGGCGACCCGGTACCGTCGACCGTTCGCTCCGGTCCACACCCCCTGGGAACCGCACGTGTCCGATCTGCCCCCACCGCCACCCCCGCCCGGCCGCCCCGGCTACCCCGCCGGCCCGCCGGTCGCACCGCCGGGCGGCTCCCCGCCGTCACCACCGGCCTCGTCGCCGTCCTCGAGCTGGACGCCGGACGAGGAGCCCCGGCCCCCGCGCGGTCGCCGCGTCAGCATCGTGCTGGCCATCGGGGCGGTCCTCGCCCTGCTCGCTGCCACCATCGTCGTCATCACCCGCGACGGTGACGATCCGCAGCCCGCAGCTGCGCCGCCCACCACGGCGGCCGGCGGCGAGGACGACCAGCCACCGGCGAGCGCCCCGACCACCGAGCCGGCGGGGCCGCCCCTGTCCCAGGACGAGCTCGAGGTCCTGGTGGAGGAGCTGCAGGCCTTCGTCGCCGAGGCCCGCGGGCTGGAGTTCATGGAGCCGGTCGCGGTCGAGCTGGCCGACGGTGACGCCTTCCAGTCCCGCCTGCTCGAGGACTTCGAGGAGGATGCCGACCAGATCGCCGACGTCGAGGTGTTCTACAAGGCGCTCGGGCTGCTCGATCCGGGGGCCGATCTGCTCGAGGAGCTGCGGGCGATCTACTCCGCCGGCGTGCTCGGCTTCTACGACCCCGAGACCAACGAGCTGGTCGTGCGGGGCGCGTCGCTGACCCCCTACGTCCGCAAGACGATCGTGCACGAGCTCGTGCACGCCCTCGACGACCAGCACTTCGAGCTCGATCGCCCGGAGTACGACGACCGCAAGGACGAGATCGCCACCGGGTTCACCGCGGTCGTGGAGGGCAACGCCCGGCGGATCGAGCAGCAGTGGATCGACGAGCAGCCCGAGGACGTGCAGCAGCAGGCCGCCGCCGAGGAGCGCGCGTTCGCGGACGGCATCGACGTGGAGGCCTTCCCCGAGATCCTCCTCTTCGAGATCGGCGCTCCCTACGAGCTGGGCAAGATCTTCGTGGACGCCATCATCGGCGAGCGGGGCGACCGTGCCGTGGACGCTGCCCTCGAGGATCCGCCGACGACGTCGGAGCAGGTGCTCTTCCCGCCGCTGTACAGCGAGCGCCAGCCGCGCGTCGAGGTCCCGCCCCCGCCCGCCGACGGCGAGGTCGTCGACGACGGCGTGGTCGGCACGCTGTTCTGGTTCGGCCTGTTCACCACCGGTGACACCACCGTGCCGCCCCAGGATGCCTTCGCTGCCATCCAGGGCTGGGGCGGCGACTGGGCCGTGACGTGGATGGACGGCGACGCCGCCTGCGCCCGCATCGATGTCGTCGGCGACACCCAGGAGGACACCGACGAGCTCGAGGACGCCCTGCGCGCCTGGGCCGAGGAGAGCGCAGCAGCCCAGATCAGCATCGTCGACGAGCGCGTGCGGGTCGACAGCTGCGTGGCCGGCGCCGGCGCCGTCCCACCCCAGGTCTGAGTGTCGCCTTCGGCGACCTCGAGTTCCTCGGCTGAGCCTCGGAACGTCGCCTGCGCACTGGTCAGGCGTTGGAGATGACCTCGTCGCCGTAGCGCTTCAGGGCGTCGGCGGTGTCGCCCCAGAACGCGAAGGCCGGGACCATGATGCGGTCGACGCCCACGTCGGCGAGCTCCTTGGCGGCCTGCAGCGCGCCGCTGCCGATGGTCGCACCGCCGGCGGTGAACTCGATCGCATCGGGGTCGCGGCCGTGCTCGCGAGCGGTCTCGCGCACCAGGTCGAAGCTGCGGGCCAGCTCCTGCGGGTTGCCCTTGCCGGGGAAGAACCCGTCGCCGAGGCGGCCGGCCCGGCGGGCGGCGATGTCGGTGTGCCCGCCGACGTGCACGGGGATGGACCCGTTCACCGGCCGGGGGCGGGAGATGCACTCGTCGAAGCTGGTGAACTCGCCGTGGTACGTGGCCTTCTCCTCGCTCCACAGGGCTCGCATGGCGGCGATGTTGTCGTCGGTGCGCTTGCCCCGCTCGGAGAAGGGCACGCCGATGGCGTCGAACTCCTCCTCGAGCCAACCGACGCCGATGCCGAGCTCCATGCGCCCGCCGGAGAGGTGGTCGAGCGTGGCGAGCTCCTTGGCCAGCACGACGGGGTTGCGCTGGGGGACGATGAGGATGCCCGTCGCCAGCCGGATGGTGGAGGTGGCCGATGCGACCCAGCTGAGCCAGATCAGCGGGTCGGGGATGTCGAAGTCCTCGCCGCCGGGCATCTTCCCGGACGGGTCGTAGGGGTAGGGCGAGTCGTAGCCCGAAGGTACGACGACGTGCTCGACGGTCCAGAGCGACTCGAACCCGGCTTCCTCGGCGGCGACCGCCATCTCGGCGGCGGCGTCACCGTTGGCGAAGGGCCCGGTGTTGGCGAAGATGATCCCGAACTTCATGGCGCCGGACCGTACTCGCCCGGCCCCTCCTCGTTCGGTGGTCCCGATCGGACCACGTGCGGTCGGATCCGGACCAGCGAAGCGGGGGTGGCTCAGGTCTGCAGGGGCTTCACCACGTCGGCGACCTCGGCCAGGTGGGTCGACCAGTCGGATGGCTCGCCGATGGGCACGGCCACGAACTTGGACGCGCCGACCTCGATGAACCGCTCGAGCAGCGGCGCGAGCGCGTCCACGCTCGGGGCGACCACGTCGCGCACGTCGATGTCGGGCCGGCGCTTGGCGAGGAAGGCGGCGAGGACGTCGGGGATGCCGTCGACCGCGTAGGGCACCAGCGCCCCGAAGTGCTCGGGGTCGATCTCCCGGTCGTGCTCGGCGGCGATGCGCTCGATCTCGGGTCGGCCGGCGGCGACGTCGTCGGGCGTGCAGAAGCTCGGCAGCCAGCCGTCGCCCAGCCGCCCGGTCCGGCGCAGCTCCGAGGGCGCCACACCCCCGAGCCAGATCTCGATCGGCTGCTGGACGGGGCGGGGCAGGACCTTGGCGCCCTCGTACCGGAAGAAGGTCCCCTCGTGGTCGACGGCGTCCTCGGTCCAGAAGCGGCGGAGGAGGGGCAGGGCCTCGTCGAAGCGCTTGGCCCGCTCGGTCCGCTCGACGCCGAACGCCTGCTGCTCGGCCGGGTCGACCTGGCCGAGACCGAACGCCGGCAGCAACCGCCCGCCGGAGAGGCGGTCGAGGCTGGCCAGCTCCTTGGCGAGCAGCATCGGGTTGCGGCCCGGCAGCACCATGACGCTCGTGCCGAGCTTGAGCTTGGTCGTGCGTGCTGCGGCGAAGGACAGGGCCACGACCGGGTCGGGGCAGTCGTCGGTGATCTTCTCCGACAGCCAGAGCGAGTCGAAGCGCAGCGCCTCGAGGCCGTCGACCAGCGCAGCGAAGCGCTCGGCGTCGTTGGTGATCGTGCGGGTGCCGAGGCCGTAGCCGACGCGTACCTTCACAGCAGGCTGCGCAGCAGGGCGCGCGTGCGGGTCCGCTCGTCGCTGCTCGAGCCGAACTCGCTGGCGGCCAGGTCGGTGACACCGGCGTCGGCGAAGTCGCGGATCCGGCCAGCGACGGCGTCCTCGTCGCCGATGATGGCCAGGTCGGCCGGACCCTCCAGGCCCTCCCGGTCGAGCATCGCCCGGTAGGACGGCAGCTGTCCGTAGATGGCGTACACCTGGGCGGCGCGGGCCCGGGTGCCCTCCACGTCGTCGGTGACGCACACCGGCACGCCGCTGGTGACGAAGGGTGCCGGGTTCCCCGCCGCCTCCGCTGCGGCGCGGATGGTGGGGGCGGTGTGGTCGCCGATGGTGCGGGGACCGGTCATCCACGTGATCGTCCCGGCGGTGCGGGCGCCGGCGAGCTTCAGCATCTGGGGTCCGAGGGCGGCGACCTGCACGGGCACGGGCCGGGCGCCGGGGATGTCGAGGGCCAGGTTCGCCGAGATCGTCTCGCCGTGGGCCTCGACCCGCTCGCCGGTCACCAGCGGCATGAGCACGTCGAGGTACTCGCGCAGGTGGCGCACCGGCTTGTCGAAGCTCATGCCGAACATGTGCTCGATGACCGGCTGGTGCGACAGCCCGATGCCGAGGGTCAACCGGCCGTCGCAGGCCTGCTGGGTGGTGAGGGCCTGGGCCGCCAGCATCGCCGGGTGGCGCGGGTAGGTCGGGATCACCGACGTGCCGAGCTCGATCCGCTCGGTCTCCCGGCCGACCACCGCCAGCAGGGTCAGGGCGTCGTAGCCGAAGATCTGGGGCACCCAGTAGGAGTGGAAGCCCTGCTCCTCGGCGGCCTGGACGTCGGCCACGACGTCGTCGATGGTGCCGGTGGCGGCGAGGCCCCCGAAGATCCCGATGCGCATGGCCCGAACCTAGACGGGGACGTCGGTGGCCGGACTCGTGCGGGGTCGGGGGGTGCGGTCGAGGGCAGCGACGGTGACGCCCACGAGCAGGAGCGCGACGCCGCCGGCGGCGGTGGCGGTGAGCGCCTCGCCGATCACGGCGACGCCGAGGATCACCGCGGTGACCGGCTCGGCCAGCGACAGGAGCGTCGCGGTGGCCACCGCGGTGTGCTTCACGCCCCGGGTGAACAGGGCGTAGGAGAGGGTGGTGGCCACCAGGCCGAGGTGCAGGGCCATGAGCAGCCCGCGCCCCGTGGCCAGGGGCTCGAAGGCGTCGGCACCGCCACCCAGCACCGCCACCGGGGCGAGCACCACGGTGGCGCCGAGGAAGGCGACCGCCGCGACGCGGTCGGCATCGCCGGCCCGGGCGAGCTGCTGCAGCGCGTAGGCGTAGATCGCGTAGCTGGCGCCGGCGGCCACGGCGAGGAGGAGGCCGAGGCCGGGGCGCTCAGCGTCGCCCGGCTCGCCGGCCACCAGCACCGCCCCGGCGATCGCGACGGCGGCGGCCAGGAACCAGCGCGACGACGGTGTGCTGCGAGCGAATCGCCAGTCGACGAGGCCGCCCCAGATCGGCGCCGATCCGATCCCCACGGCGGTGCCGAGGGCGACGCCGGCGAGGCGGACGCCGCCGAAGAAGGTCAGCTGGTAGGCCGCGACCGACACGATGGCCACCACCGTCCAGGAGCGGGGCAGCGGCGCAGCGGCCGCGCGGCGCACCGCGGCGATGCCGGCGAGGCCGATCCCGCCGACGGCGAGGCGCACCCACCCGACGACGAGCGGGTCGATGCCGTCGGGGCCGAGCTCCTGGGCCGTCCCCGTGGTGCCCCACAGGACCGCGGCCGCGACGACCAGGAGCGCTGCGCGCACGGCCGCGGTGCCGCTACGGGCGCTTGGTCTTGAGATCGATCGGGCGGCTGACCGAGTCGAAGAAGTCGTTGCCCTTGTCGTCCACGATGATGAACGCGGGGAAGTCCTCGACCTCGATGCGCCACACCGCTTCCATGCCGAGCTCGGGGTACTCGAGCACCTCGACCTTGCGGATGTTGTCCTGGGCGAGCCGGGCAGCGGGGCCGCCGATCGAACCGAGGTAGAAGCCGCCGTGGCGCTGGCACGCGTCGGTGACCTGCTTGGAGCGGTTGCCCTTGGCCAGCATCACCATCGAGCCGCCGGCGGCCTGGAACTCCTCGACGTAGGAGTCCATCCGACCGGCCGTGGTCGGGCCGAACGAGCCGGACGCATATCCCTCGGGGGTCTTGGCCGGGCCGGCGTAGTACACGGGGTGGTCCTTGAGGTACTGCGGCATGGGCTCGCCGGCTTGCAGGCGCTCGCTGATCTTGGCGTGGGCGATGTCGCGGGCCACGACGACGGTGCCGGTGAGCGAGAGGCGGGTCTTCACCGGGTGCTTGCTCAGCTCGGCGAGGATGGCCTCCATCGGCTGGTCCAGGTCGATGCGCACGACGTCGGCGGTGAGATCGGCCTCGGTCGGTTCGGGCAGGAAGCGGGCCGGGTTGCGCTCGAGGTCCTCGAGGAAGACGCCGTCGGCGGTGATGCGGGCCCGGGCCTGGCGGTCGGCCGAGCACGACACGGCCACCGCGACCGGGAGGGATGCGCCGTGGCGCGGCATGCGGATGACCCGGACGTCGTGGCAGAAGTACTTGCCGCCGAACTGGGCGCCGATGCCGAACTCCTGGGACAGCTCGAGCACCTGGGCCTCGAACTCGACGTCGCGGTAGGCGTGGCCGAGCGCCGAGCCGGACTTGGGCAGCGTGTCGAGGTAGCGGGCGCTGGCCAGCTTGGCCGTCTCGAGCGCCATCTCGGCCGACGTGCCGCCGATGACCACGGCGAGGTGGTACGGCGGGCAGGCGGCGGTGCCGAGGCTGCGCAGCTTCTCGTCGAGGAAGGCGAGGAGCCGGTCGGGTGACAGCAGCGCCTTGGTCTCCTGGTACAGGTAGCTCTTGTTGGCCGAACCGCCGCCCTTGGCCATGAAGAGGAAGTCGTAGGCCATGCCGTCGACGGCGCTGATCTTGATCTCGGCCGGCAGGTTGGTCTTGGTGTTGGCCTCCTCCCACATCGACAGGGGGGCCATCTGGGAGTAGCGCAGGTTGTCCTTCTGGTAGGTGTCGAACACGCCGCGCGCCAGGGCCTCTTCGTCGCCGCCGGCCGTGAGCACGCGCCCGCCCCGCTTGCCCTTGATGATCGCCGTGCCGGTGTCCTGGCACATCGGCAGGACACCGCCGGCGGAGACGTTGGCGTTCTTGAGCAGATCGGTGGCCACGAAGCGGTCGTTGGCCGAGGCCTCGGGGTCGTCGAGGATGTTGCGCAGCTGCTGGAGGTGGCTGGGCCGGAGGTAGTGGGCGATGTCGTGCATCGCCTCTGCAGCGAGGGCGGTCAGTGCCTCGGGTGCCACCCGCAGGAACTGCTCGCCGTCGAGCTCGACGACCTCCACGCCGTCGATGTCGAGGCGCCGGAACGAGGTGTCGTCTCCGGTCGTGGGCAACAGGGGCGTGTACTCGAACTCCGTCACCCCCCGAGCATCGCAGATCGGCGTCGAGCCGTCGCAGCCCGAGCGGCAGCCCCGACGCGAGCGAGCCGACCGAACCCGGGGGCGGGCGTTCCGGGTCCGGCCGGCCGTTCTCGGGGACCGGGATGGTGCCGGTCCGCGGATCAGTTGTCGGTCGTCAGCGGCGGAGCCGCTTGATGATCTTCTTGGCGATGAGGAACCCGGTGACGGGACCGACCAGCGCGAGGCCGATGGGAGAGAAGCTGGGCTTGGCGCGGCCGGTCTTCTTCGCGGCCTTCGCGTCGGCCTTCGGCTGCAGCCGGGTGACCGTGGAGTCCTCCTCGACGTGGGGTGCGTCGGCGGGCTCCTCATCCTCGGAGACGACGCCGAGGCGCTCGGCGAAGGCGTCCATGTCCGGCTTGTCCTGCTCCTGGTCCGGGTGGTGACCGGGGCGCTGGTCCTCCGGGATCGTGCCGTCGGAACCCGAGGTGGTGGGGGCGTCCTGGGCGGAGAGCTTGGACACCGACGCATCAGGGTCCAGCGCGGGGACCTTCCCGGAACGACGGAGCTCGGC
This sequence comes from Salinilacustrithrix flava, assembly GCA_024128875.1. Taxonomy (GTDB): domain Bacteria; phylum Actinomycetota; class Acidimicrobiia; order Acidimicrobiales; family Salinilacustritrichaceae; genus Salinilacustrithrix; species Salinilacustrithrix flava. Next base: position 245,609 of record JAMYFF010000003.1, on the reverse strand, counting down.
TTGCTGGGGCTTGGCCATGGTGCGGTACGTACCCGAGGGGTGGCACCGCCATGCCGGATGTGACCGAGGCCCGATCGGGCCTCAGGTTCAGACGGCGGGGGCGCCCGCGTAGGGCTTGGGATCGCCGGCGGCAGGGATGTCCGGCGCCTTCCACGACATGATCCGGGCCAGGTTGTCGGCCACGGCCCGCCACTCGAGCGGGTCCCAGCCCTCGGCGGACCCGAGGAGGGTGCCGTCGATGCCGATGTGGACGAACGCCGGCAGCTGCTCGAGCTGGAGGGACTTGACGAAGGCCTTGTCCGGGTCGCAGAGCACGAAGAGCTCGTCAGCCCACGGCCCCACGAAGGCCTTGGCGTCGGCCGGCGTGGAGGTGACCACGAAGCCGACGCGGACGTCGGCCTCGGAGAACACGTCGAGGATGCGGCCGGCGGTGTCCAGCAGCCACGCGCTCTCGTACTCGAACGGGTCGAGCACGACCACCGCGAGGTGGAACGTCGTCAGCCAGTCGTCGAGCGGGAGCTCGACGCCGGAGATGTGGGTCAGGGTGACGTCGCCAGCGGGGTCGGTCGGCACGGCGGGGGAAGTTAGCAAGGTAGGTTCCGCGCCAGCAGATCCGCCCCTCGAACCACCTGGAGCAACCCGTGGTCCTCGCTGCCTACGCCGACACCGGTTACAACATCCTGCTGCTGCTGCACATCGTGGCGGTCATCGCCGCGTTCGCGCCGACGGTCGTGAATCCGCTGCTCGAGCGACACCTGGCGCGCCAGGGCGGCGACACCACCTTGCAGAGCTGGGCCGGCTTCGCCCACGACTACACGAAGAAGATCGTGATGGGCTCGCTCGTCGTGGCGCTGCTCACCGGCATCCTCATGATCGTGGTGTCCGACGAGGTCATCGAGTTCTCGGACACCTGGATCTCCCTGTCCTTCCTGGTCTGGTTCGCCATCGCCGGCGTCGTGAGCGGGATGGTCGGGAAGGGCCAGCGGCTCCTGGCTTCCGGGGACGCCAAGGGTCGTGACGTGCTGGCGAAGGCCGGCCCCATCGTCGTGGTGCTGCTGCTCGTCATGCTGTACCTGATGATCTTCAAGCCCGGAGCCTGATGCACCCGATCGAGCGCCTCCGCTACGTGGCGCGGGCCGGCGGCGTGGACCACGCCGCCCTGGCCGAGGAGGTCGCACGCGCCCTGGCCGGCTTCGTCGACGACCCCTCCGGGCTGGTCACGGCGTGCCGGCGCATCATCGACCGCCACCCCACGTCCGGTCCGATGTGGTGGCTCGCGGCGCGGGTCCTGGCCACCAACGATCCGCGGGCCGAGGCGTTCCGCTGCGTCTCCGCCCTGCAGGACGACAAGACCGCCGCCGCCCTCGCCTACGAGCTTCCCGACGACATCACGGTCACGGTGCTCGGCTGGCCCGAGCAGGTCGGCGCGGCGCTGATCCGCCGCGGCGACATCCGCTCCCTCGTGGTGGACTCCCTCGGCGAGGGAGCCGGGCTCGTGCGTCGCCTCGAGCACGCCGACTCGCCCGCCGAGGAGGTCCCGCCGGCCAACCTCGCCGGCGCGGTCCGGTGGTCGAACCTGGTCCTGCTCGAGGCATCCGCGGTCGGCCCGGACGGGTTCGTCGCGGTGGCCGGGTCCCACGCCGCGGCCGCGGTCGCCCGTGACGCCGACGCCGCCGTGTGGCTGGTGGCCGGCGAGGGCCGGCTCCTGCCCGAGCGGTTGTGGCAGTCCGTCGTCGACCGGTTGGACCAGGAGGGCGAGCCCTGGGAGCTGGACGAGGAGATCGTGCCGCTGTCGCTCGTCGACCGCGTCGTGGGGCCCAAGGGGCTCGAGTCGGTGGAAGCCATGCTGCGCCGCACCGACACGCCCGTGGTCCCCGAGCTGCTCAAGAGCACCATCTAGGTCCGGTCCGCGATGTCCGACGAGCGCGATCGACCCGACGCCGGCGCGCCGGCGGTGGTCGACGTCGTCATGCCCGCCCGCAACGAGGCCACGACGGTGGCCGACAACGTGGCGGCGGCGATGGGGTGCCGTCACGTCCGCCGGGTCATCGTCGTCGACGACGGCTCCACGGACGACACCGCCCGCATCGCCGAGCAGGCGGGCGCCCGCGTCGTGGGCCGCCCGGGATCGACCGGCTCCAAGGCCCACGCCATGGACGCGGGTGTGCAGTCGACCGACGCCACCCACATCCTGTTCGTCGACGCCGACTGCACCGGGCTCACCAGCGCCCACCTCGACGCCATCTGCGAGCCGGTGCTGGACGGACGGGCCGAGATGAGCCTCGGCGCCTTCGACTACGGCTGGCTCAACTGGCTGGTGCTGGTGCTGCCGCCGCTGTCGGGCGAGCGGATCATCCCCCGCTGGGTCTGGGATCGCATCCCCGCCACCAAGCACGCTGGCTACACCATCGAGACCCGCATCAACGAGGTCATCGCCGAGGGCCGGCTGCGCACGCACGCCCACACGATGCAGGGCGTGTCCCACCGCACGAAGCGGGTGAAGTTCGGGGTCGTCGACGGCCTGCGGCGCACGGCGCGCATGTACGTCGACCTGCTCTCGATGCTGAAGCCGGTCGGCGACATCCGCTGGCGGACGTACTGGTACTACCTGCGCGGCCTCACGATCGTGAGGTCCGCACCCGGCGCAGAGGAGTGATGATGGATCGGTGTCGCACGACGGTGCGCCGCGGGCTGGGACTGGTCGCCGCCGCATCGCTGGTGGTCGCCGCGTGCGGGGGTTCCGAGGGCTCCGCTGCAGACGAGGCCCCGCCCTCGGCGAGCACATCCGCCCCCGACACCGAGCAGGTACCGGAGACAGAGGAGGACGAGGACGCCGCCGAACCGGCTGGCAGCGTCGAGGGTGAGCTGTCCGGCGCGAGCGTCCGGTTGGAGGTCGCCCCACTGGTGCACACCGACGACGGGACTGTGCTCACGGCGTCGCTGACCGTCCTGGACGCGCCGTCCGGCGAGACCGTGACGCTCGGCGACACGATGGCCGCCCGCGACGGCGCAGGCGGACGTCACACGCTGTCGGACGTGCGCCTGTTCGCACCGAGCACCGGCCTGCTCGCCTCCCCTGCGACCGTCGGCGGCGAACCGGCGACCACGTCCACCTCCGGGGCGCCCTCGCTCGGCGAAGGGGACACCGCCGGGCTGCGTGTCGTGTTCCCGACGCTTCCCGACGACGTCGAGCAGGTCGATGTGCTGTGGCCGATGCTCGGGGTCGTCGCCGACGTGCCCGTCGAGGAGGGGGACGTCGCCGAGCTCGCCGCCTTCGGCGAGGAGGAGGCACGTGACGTCGAGGCGGACGGTGCGACCGGGGAGGCCTCGCCGGTGGTGGCGCGGACCAGCGAGCTCGACGGCGCGGTGCGCACCGAGCAGGCTCCGGCACAGACGCTGGTGGTGCTCGCCGCCGACGTGCTGTTCGCGCTGGACAGCGCCGAGCTCTCACCCGAGGCACAGGCTGCGCTGGCCCGTGCCGCAGCCCAGGTGCAGGCGGCCGGTCCCGGTCCGGTCCGCATCACCGGGCACACCGACGACCAGGGCAGCGACGACTACAACCTCGACCTGTCGACCCGGCGGGCGGACGCCGTGGCGGCCGCGCTGGCCGACGTGCTGCCGCCGGCCGAGTTCCCGCCGCAGGTGGAGGGCCGGGGTGAGGCCGAACCGGCGGTCGAGGACACGACCGAGGAAGCCCGCGCCGCCAACCGCCGCGTCGAGCTGCTCGTCGAACGTTCGCAGGACGACGCGCCCGCCGCCGACGCATCGGATCTGCCGCCCGGCGGCGGACCGACCGCACCCGGCGACGAAGGCTTGGTGCTGGAGCAGTCCGACGGGAGCCGGCTGCGTGTGGCTGCGGAAGGGGCGACCGAGCAGGGTGATTGGCTCCGGATCGACCTCGTGGCGACCGTCGAGGACGCCGGCCCGGACGGGTCGACCGACCTGCTGGTCGACCTGCGCGACGTGGGCCTCGGCCGGCAGCGTGCGGACGCCTCCGGCATCGGCGTGCTCGACGGCAGCGTGCTCCTGCTGCCGGCGGTGGCCGCCGACGGCACCTGTGCGTGCGCCAACACCCTGTTCGGCGTCTCCGCGATCGAGGGTGCGCAGCGCCGGTTCTCGGTCTGGGTCGGCGCGCCGGCCCGCACGCCGGACACGGTCACCGTGCAGCTGCCGGCCGAGCAGGGCCGGCTGCTCGACGTCCCGGTGGGTTGACGCAGCCAATGAGTCGTTCTGGCCTACGGATCCCCCCGCATGTGCGGGGATCCGTAGGCCAGAACGGGTGGGGTTCGGTCAGCCCTTGGCGGCCGACACGAGGCGGCGGGCGATGACCTTGATGGCCAGCGTCTCGTCGGCACCCTCGAAGATCGACAGCACCCGGGCGTCGACCCAGTAGCGGCTGACCGGGTACTCCTCGGCGTAGCCGTAGCCGCCGTGGATCTGCAGCGCCTCGCGGGTGACCCACTCGGCGGCCTTGCACACGTAGGCCTTCACGAGCGTGGCCTCCATGGCGCCCTCGCCCTTGGCCATCATCTTGGCCACGGCGTAGGAGAACTGCCGGCTGGCCTGGATGATCACGGCCATGCGGGCGAGCTTGGCCTGGGTGAGCTGGTACTCGGCGATGGGCTTGCCGAACACGGCGCGGTCATCCGCGTACTGCTTGGCCTCCTCGTAGGCGGCCTGCATGACGCCGACGGCGCGGGCGGCGGTCTGGAGCCGGCCGTTCTCGAAGCCCTCCATCTGGAGGTAGAAGCCGCGACCCAGTCCGTCGTCACCACCGATCAGGTTGTCCTGGGGGACGAACCAGCTGTCGAGGGCGATCTCGTAGGAGTGCATGCCCCGGTACCCGATGGTGTCGATCGGGCGGCCCTCCATCTTGCCGCCGTGACCGTCTTCGAACTCGAAGCCGTGGCCGTCGCCCTGGGGCTTGGGGACGATGAACATCGACAGGCCCTTGTGGCCGAGGGAGCGGTCCGGGTCGGTGCGGGCGAGCAGGAGCAGGACGTCGGCGCGGGCGCCGAAGGTGCACCAGGTCTTGACGCCGTTGATGCGCCAGCCCTCGGTGCCGTCGTCGAGCGTGTCCCGGGTGGCGGTGCACTTGATGCCGGCCACGTCGGACCCGTAGTCGGGCTCGGTGACGGCGACAGCGCACATGACCTCTGTGGTGGCCAGCTTGGGGAGCCAGTACTCCTTCTGCTCCTGCGTGCCGCCCTTCTCCACGGCCCGGGTCATGATCTCGGGGCGGGTGATGAGGGAGCCGCCGATGCCGAGGCTGGCGCGGGACAGCTCCTCGGTGGCGACGACCATGCCCATGTAGTCGGACTCGCCGCCCGACGCGAACCCGCCGAACTCCTCGGGGATCGACAGGCCGAACGCCCCCAGCTCGGCCAGGCCGCTGATGACGTCCTCGGGCACGTCGCCATTGGTGCGGTGCACGTGCTCGGCGTGGGGCTTGATCTGGTCCTCGCCGAAGCGGCGGAAGGTGTCCTGGACCATCTCGAAGTCGCCGTCGAGGTGGCGGGGGCCCTCGCCGTCGATGGTGGTGAGGAACTCCGGGGAGCGGTAGGTGCCGACGAACTCGCGTGCGCCGTCGAGCGCACCGGGTTCGACACCCCACTCGGCCTCGCGGCCGAACAGCTTGGCGGCCAGCTCGCCGACGGCGTCGGCGGCGAAGGCGCAGGCGATGCGGGCCTCGATGTCGCCCTTGGCGCCGTAGTCGAGCAGCGTCCCCGACATCTCGACCGCCGCGGTGGCGTGCGCGAGGTCGTAGGCGAGCACCTGGTTGGCGTCGATGTCGCCGAGCTCGGCGAGGCGGGCGGCGGCCTTGTCGAGCACGCTCCGGGCGGCGTCGATGGCGGCAGCGGCTCGTTGCAGGTCGGGGGCGATCATGGCGGCAGGGTACCGGTGGGTAACCGGCGCCTTCCAAGCAGGGCGGGCGACCCCGTGAGGGTCGTCGGTGGTTGCGCCGGTACGTTCCATGGGGAGGAGAGGACGGACCCGATGGCCCAGCGTGGCAACCAGAGCTTCGAGAAGCGCCAGCGTGAGGCGGATCGCCAAGACCGCGCTCGCGAGAAGGACGCCCGACGTCAGGAGCGGCGCGACGCCGAGGACGAAGGCGTCGACGTCGACGAAGGCGCCCTCATGGCCGAGTACGGGCGGCTCGCCGAGCAGCACGACAACGGCGAGATCACCGAGGAGCGATTCGTCGCCCGCAAGCGGGAGATCTTCGAGGCGCTCGGGCTCGACATCGACTGATGGGGGTCGATGGGCGTCTGCCGCCAGGGCCTTTGTAGGTTCTCCCGACATGAGCAAGACGAACCCGGGCAACTTCTTCGAGGACTTCCGCATCGGCCAGGTCATCGAGCACGCCACGCCCCGCACCGTCACGAGCGGTGACCGAGCCCTCTACACCGCGCTGTACCCGTCCCGCTTCGCCCTCCCGTCCTCAGACGAGTTCGCCGCCGCGTCCGGGCTGTCCCCGGCGCCGGTCGAGGAGCTCATCGGGTTCCACGTCGCGTTCGGCAAGACCGTGCCGGACATCTCGCTCAACGCGGTGGCCAACCTGGGCTACGCCGAGTGCCGCTTCCACCAGCCGGTCCGACCCGGCGACACGCTGCGGGCCAGCTCCGAGGTGATCGGCCTCAAGCAGAACTCCAACGGCAAGACCGGCGTCGTCTACGTCCGCTCCACCGCGACGAACCAGCGGGGCGAGATCGCCATCGACTGGGCCCGGTGGGTGATGGTCCGCAAGGCCGACGTCGACGCCCCCGCGCCCGAGACCGTCGTGCCGGACCTCGCCGACGCGGTCGCACCCGAGGACCTCATCGTGCCGGCCGGCCTGGACTTCACCGGCTACGACTTCGCCGCCGCCGGCGAACCCCACCGCTTCGGCGACTACGAGGTGGGCGAGAAGATCGACCACGTCGACGGGGTCACGCTCACCGACGCCGAGCACATGCTGGCGACCCGGCTGTGGCAGAACACCGCCAAGGTCCACTTCAACACCGAGGCCCGCGACGACGGCCGCCGGCTCATCTACGGCGGCCACATCATCAGCCTGGCCCGGGCTCTGCAGTTCAACGGCCTGGCCAACGCCGCCATGGTGGCCGCCATCAACGCCGGCGCCCACACCGCCCCGGCCTTCGCCGGCGACACCGTCTACGCCTGGTCCGAGGTCCTCGACAAGGCCGAGACCAGCGCCCCCGGCGTCGGCGCGCTGCGGGTCCGCCTCGTGGCCACGAAGGGTCGCGACGAGTCCACGACCCTGCGGGGCGACGACGGCAAGTACGCGGACGGCGTGCTCCTCGACCTCGACACCTGGGTGCTCTGCCCCATCTGACCGGGACCGGCAGCGCACACTGAGCGGGTGCGCCCGGTCCAGCGTGAACTGATCGAGTGGTGGTCCCGCGAGGGCCGGGACCTGCCCTGGCGCCGCAGCCGTGATCCGTGGGCGGTGCTGGTGTCGGAGCTGATGCTCCAGCAGACGCAGGTCAGCCGGGTCACCGAGCGCTACGTCCGCTTCCTGGAGCGGTTCCCGACGGTCGTCGAGTGTGCGGCCGCACCGGTCGGCGACGTCATCGACGAGTGGGCCGGCCTCGGCTACAACCGCCGGGCCGTCCACCTCCACCGGACGGCCGTCCGCTGCGTCGAGCACCACGATGGCGCGCTCCCCGACACGCTGACCGAGCTCCTGGACCTGCCCGGCGTCGGTCCCTACACCGCCCGGGCCGTGCTGGTGTTCGCCCACGAGCGCGACATCGGCCTCGTGGACACCAACGCCGGCCGGTTCGTGGCCCGAGCGCTGGCCGGCCGACCGCTCCCGGCGAAGGAGGCGCAGGCCGTCGCCGATGCCGCGGTCCCCGGGGGCTGGGGCTGGACGTGGGGGCAGGCCGTGTTCGACCTCGGCGCCTCGGTCTGCCGCAAGCGCGCCCCCCGGTGCGGCGACTGCCCGATCCGCCTCCACTGCGCCTGGGCGACGGCCGGCTTCCGGACCCCCGACCCCATCGACGGCTCCGCCGGGATCAGCGCGCGCCAGTCCCGCTTCGACGGCTCGGACCGCCAAGGACGGGGCCGACTGGTCGACGCCATGCGGGCCGGCCCCGTCGAGCACGATGCGCTGGCCGCGGTGATGGGCTGGCCCGATGATCAGGCCCGTGCTGCCCGGGTGGCCGCCGGCCTCGTCGCCGACGGCCTCGCCGTGGTCGAGCGGGACCGCTACCGCTTGCCGTGACCAAGGGCCCCTGAGGAGAGGACCCTCCGCCTCTGCCCGTGGCCGGCGTCGGGTGGTCCGCTGCGCAGGTGAGGCGCTCGGTCGTCGTCCTCTTCGTCGCCCTGCTGGCCAGCGCCGGCCTGCTGGTCGGCGCCCGTGCGGCGATCGCGGCACCGGCCGCGGCGGACGAGGCGGTCGAGATCGACCTGTACGGGTTGGAGACGTGCCCCCACTGCCACGCGGCTCGGGAGTTCCTGGAGGACCTGGCCACCGAGGTGCCCGGGGTGGTCGTCCGGTACCACGAGCTCACCGGCGATCGCACCGCGCAGCTGGCCTACACCGAGGCGGTCGAGTCGCGCGGGGAGTCGCCAGGCGCGGTGCCGGCCATCGTGCTGGGGGAGCGCCTGTGGATCGGGTTCAGCGCATCGACCGCGGACGCGATCCGCGATGAGGTCGAGCGTCGGCTCGCGGCCGAGGACGTCTCGGCACCCGCGGAGGCGCCGACGGAGGAGCGGGACACGGTCGACGTGCCCTTCGTCGGCGCGGTCGACGTGGGGTCGTCGTCGCTGCTGACCAGCACCGTGGTGATCGCGTTCGTGGACGGCGTGAACCCGTGCTCGCTGTGGGTGCTCTCGGTGCTGCTCGCCCTGGTGCTGCACAGCGGCTCGCGGGGACGCGTCGCCCTCGTCGGCACGACCTTCCTCACCGTGACGACGGCGCTCTACGGCCTGTACATCGTCGGCGCCTACTCCCTGCTCAGCTACGTGTCGTACCTGACGTGGGTCCAGCGGCTGGTCGCCGCGGTGATCCTGGTGTTCGGTGCGGTGAACCTGCGGGACGCGATGCGAGCGGCGCCGGCGACGCTGGCGATCCCGGGTTCGGCCAAGCCGGGCATCTACCGGCGAGGTCGGGCGCTGGTCTCGCCGGAGCGGTCGGTGCTCGGGGTGATGGCCGGCACGGTGGTCCTGGCGGCCGGCGTCTCCCTGGCCGAGACCCCGTGCAGCGCCGCCCTGCCACTGCTGTGGACCAACCTCCTCGCCGCGGCCGACCCCGGCGCTGCGGTCGCGGCCAGCCTGTTCGCCCTGTACATGGCGATCTTCCTGATCGATGAGCTGCTGCTGTTCGGGGCCGTCGTGGTCACCATGCGCGCTGCGCGCCTCCAGCAGCACCACGATCGGCTGCTCCGGCTCGTCACCGGGGCCGTCATGGTCGGGCTGGCCGTGGCGATGCTGGCCGCGCCAGAGCTCCTCGAGAGCGTCACCGGGACGCTCGTGGTCTTCGGTGGTGCCGCACTCGTCGTGGCCGTCCTGCTCGTCGGCCGGCGCTTCAGCGCGCTGCTCTGGCCTACGTCGATGCCGTCAGACGGTCGCTGATGGAAGCCCGAGCCGGCAGGGTCAGGTGGGGTCGGGATCGAGGACGGCCAGCAGCTCCCAGATGCCCTCGGCTTCGGAGAGGTCGTCGTCGAGGTTGATCACCAGGTCGGTGATGCCGAGGGTGAAGGCCTGGCCCGTGACGCTCGCGGCGGTCGCCGGGTGCCCGCTGACCGTGATCCGATCGTCGACCCGCCCGCCCATGCGGCTGCCCGTGGGGGAGATGGTGGTGAGGCGATCGCCCACGTCCATCTCGCCCTCTTCGACGAGCAGCGCCAGCCGAGCCGCCGTGCCGGTGCCCGTCGGGCAGCGGCACACGACGCCGGGATGGACGTAGGTGGCCGTGCGCGCCTCGGGACCGTCGTCGCCGTCGAGGACGGGGCCGGAGAAGTTCACGAACGAGAGGTCGCCGGTGTCGCCGAAGTCGGGGTGCACGAGATCGAGCTCCGGCCCGGCGACCAGGCAGAGCTCGAGGCCGAAGTCCCGCAGGACGTGCCGCTCCGCCTCGGTCAGCGCGAAGCCCTGCGCCCCGGCGTCGACCACCGCGTAGAAGCACCCCGACCAGACCACGTCGTAGGTGACGGTGCCGAACTCGGGCAGATCGGCGGTGCGGCCTCGCTCGACCACCCAGGACGGGTCGCAGGCCAGGGTCACGGCGTGCACGTGGCGGCCGTCGTGCTCCACCTCGGCGCGGATGAGCCCCGCCGGTGCTTCGAGGTGGACCGTCTGGTGACCGGGCGGGCCGAAGGGGATGTGACCGCTCTCGAGCAGAGCGGTCGTCACGCAGATGGAGTTGGAGCCCGAGAAGTGCGGGTACCCCATCGCCTCCATGATCACGTAGCCCGCTTCCGCGTGCTCGAGGGTGGTGTCGACGATGACGTTGGCGCACATGGACGGCTCGCCGTAGGGCGAGCCGAGCAGCAGACGTCGCAGCGCGTCGCCGTCGCGCTGGAGCCACTCCCGCTTGGCGAGCACGGTGTCGCCGGGCACGTGCGTCACGCCACCGACGACGATGCGGCTGACGTCGCCGCCGTAGTGGGTGTCGATCAGGCGGATGCCCCGGCGGTGCTCAGGGGGCATGGGGTGCCCCGACCGCGTCCCACTTGGCGTCGGGGACCACGACCAGGTTCCCGATGAAGCCCTTGGCCATGAACGCCCGCTGGGCGTCGTGGAACTCGCTCAGCCGGTGCGTGCTGGCCAGCAGCGGCCGGATGGTGCCGGACTCGATGTAGCCGACAAGACGGGCGAACGCGGCCCGCGTGCCCTGGGAGGAGCCGTGCAGCTCGAGGTGCTTGAGGTACATGGTCCGCAGGTCGAGCTGCACCACGGGACCGCCGATGGCGCCCGACGTGGTGTAGCGGCCTTCGGGCCGCAGGATCCGCAGCAGGTCGTTGAACATGTCGCCGGCGACCAGGTCGGCCACGACGTCGATGTCGTGCCCGCCGGTGACCTCGGCGACCGCCTCGACCAGGTCGCCCTCGTCCCGCAGCACGACGCCTTCGGCGCCGATGGCTCGGACCTGGTCGGCCTTGCCGGCGCTGGTGACCGCGTAGGGGATGGCGCCCCGGGCCCGGCACAGCTGGATGAGGCCCGAGCCGACGCCGCCCGACGCACCCGTGATGAGGACCCGCTCGCCGGCGCCGAGCCGCACCCGGTCGAGCATGTGCTCGCCGGTGAGGTAGGCGCAGCAGAACGTGGCCAGCTCCGCGTCGGAGATGTCGCTGGCCACCACGTGGGCGTGGTCGGCCGGGACCACCTGGTACTCGGCGTACCCGCCGTCGCGGCCGTGGCCCATGTAGTCGATGTCGGCGAGGCTGTCGTCGTCGCGGTTGTAGATCGAGAAGTCGACCATGACCCGTTCGCCGATGCGGCCGGCGTCGACGCCGTCGCCGACCTCGACGATGTGGCCCACGCTGTCGGTGCCCTGGATGCGGGGGAACTCGAGCGTGGACCGGCCCCGGCGCCAGGTGGAGACCGCGCCCGGGTCCTCCTCGAGGCCGTAGGCACCCTCCCGGACCCACACGTCGGTGTTGTTCATGCCGCACGCGCTGATCTCGAGCAGCACCTCGCCCGGTCCGGGTCGGGGCACGGGGACGTCGTCGCGGTACTCGAGGCGGTCGAGCCCTCCGTGGCCGGTGAGCACGACGGCGTGCATGGTCTCGGGGAGTGCGGTGTCGGTCGTGATGGTGCTTCAGCCTTCCGTGAGAGCCGCCACGATCTCGTCGAGGGCGGTGTCGGCGAGGGCTCGCATCTCGTCGTCGGTGCGGTCCTGGATCGGGTGGGCGACGAAGACGCGGGCAGCGTCGAACCCGAGGGCCTTCGCCTGGGCGGCGGCGGCGTCGACGAACTCGCTCGACGCGATGAACACGCCGGGCACGCCCCGGCGCTCCAGATCAGCGATGTCGTGCACACTGCACGACGTGCAGGACCCTCAGTCGGCGAGGGCCTCGATCACCAGGTCGCACTTGGTGGAGATCTCGTGGCGCAGGTCCACCGGTGCGGGCTTGGTGTAGGTCGGCTTGGCGAACCGCACGACGTCGGCGGCGCCCCGACGGCGCAAGCCCTGCTCGAGGTGGTCGAGGAACACGTCGCCGCGCGGCTTGGTGATGTCGAGCAGGCCGACGACCTTGCCCTCGATGGAGGAGGGCCGGTCGAGCAGGGCGCGCTCGGCGACCTGGCGTTCACCGGTGGGGTCCAGGACCGTGGTCATGGTCGCATCCTCTCACGTGCCGATCGGCACCGTCACCGGGTCCGACCCCTCCTCGCCGTTCACCCATCCACCGAGCACGGCGGAGAACAACCCGGCGCCGCCGCCGGCGTGGCAGACGAGGAGACCACCCTCGCGGAACTTGGGCAGCTGCATGCCGGCGAAGGCCTCGGGGATGCCCTCGGCGATGCCGCCGGCGCCCTGCACCAGCTCGTCGGAGTCCAGCAGCAGCAGCTCGCCGAGCCGCGCCATCAGCTGCTCCCGGCCCCACCCGGCCTCGCGGAAGATCCGACCGTGCTCGGGGCTGATCACGAGCACCGCATCGATCTTCAGCGGCAGCTTCGGGTGGGCGTTGGTGCGCAGCACCGCGGCGAACGAGCGGACGAGGGATTCCGGCTCGCGCGACTTCTGATCGATGATCGAGGTCGGCCCGTGGCCGGCGAAGAGGGTGACGGCGTCGACGCCCGGCTCCAGGCCCCGGTCCACCGACAGCGGCGTGAAGGGCGAACCCTCCTCGTCCTCGGCGAAGCAGAAGCCGAGCTTGCCGGGGGACCCGAGCGTGGCCCGGTCGACGCCGCCGGGCAGGCCGCCGCCGACGTTGCGCACGACCAGCTGCAGGGCCCGCCCGATGGTCGAGTTGGCCCGGTTGCCCTGGCCGAGGGCGTTGACGCCCGAGTTCATCCCGATGCGCTGGCGGATCGGTCCGTTCACGATCAGGATCGGGCCGGAGAAGAACGTGGTGGCCAGCAGGCCGTGCATGTTGAACTCGCGCGTGCACGCGGCCTCCAGCGCCGACAGCACCACGGGGAGGTGCTCGGGCAGGCACCCGGCCATGACGGCGTTCACCGCCACCTTCTCGACCGTGCACTCGACGAGGTCGGGCGGGACGACGGCGACCACCTCATCGGGGGCCCGCGTGGTGCCGGCGAGCATCCGGGCGACCCGGCCCTCGGTCGGCGGCACGAGCGGCAGGCCGTCGCTCCAGCCCCGATCCCACATGGCCTCGAAGTCGTCCTCGAGCTCGGCGAACTCGACCCGCCTGCTGCGCAGGCCGCTGGCCGAGAACCGACCGGCCAGCTCGTCCGCCCGCATGGGGTCCACCGAGAGCGAGCCGCACCCGGGCCGCCAGTCGGGCAGATCCGGCCCGAGGTCGGGGAGGCCGGTGAGGTCCTGCCACTGCTGGCGGTCCCAGCCGACGATGCGCTCGACCTCCTCGCCGTCCTCGATGCGCAGCAGCGTGGGCACGGTCTCGATGTCCCACAGGTACGAGATGGCCAGATCGTCGTCGAAGGTCCGCTCGGGGGCCGAGCTCGCTGTGGACAGGTCCGGGAACGACGGGTCGTCCTGGGTCACGACGGCCACCAGCTCGGCGGCGTCGGCCAGCTGGACCAGCACCGGCTCGACGAGCTGGCAGGTGGGGCAGTCCTGCTTGACGACGGCGACGAAGCCGTCCGGCAGGGGTGGGCGCTCCGTCATCGGGCCACCGCGGCGAGGAAGTCGAGGATCTCGGCGTTCACACGTTCGGGCCGCTCGAGCTGCAGGAAGTGGCCGGCGCCCTCGACGACGGCGGTGCGGCTGCGCTCGTGGGTGAGGAAGCCCGCGCCGGCCTCGGCGAAGCCGGTGCCGATGCAGCCGTCGTCGGCGCCGTGCAGGTACAGCGCGGGGATCTCGACGGGGGCGGCGCCGGCCGCCTGGATCTCGTCGTAGCGGGCGTCGAGCCCGACGCCGCCGAGGGTCGCCCGGTAGTAGCCGAGGGCGGCGGTGAGGTGGTCGGGGTCGCGCAGGGCGTCCTTGACGTGCTGCACCGCGGTCGCCGCGACGCCCTCGTCGAGCCCGGGGGACCAGTCCGCCCAGAGCCGGTCGATGAAGGCGAGGTCGTCCTGCTGCACGATCGCCTCGGCGAGCGGGTGCTGGAACACGAACATGTAGAACGACCGCTTCAGCTGGTCGTAGTCGAAGATCATCCCGGCCATCGCCACCGGGTGCGGCACCGCAGCTGCGACCATCGCCTTCCAGCGGTCCGGCTCGTGGTTCACCGCCGGGTACACCGCCGTGGCCCCCCAGTCGTGGCCGATGAGCACGGCATCGCCGTCGCCCCCGAGCGCCTCGTGCAGGGCGTTGGCGTCGGCGGCGAGGGCCCCCTGCTGGTAGCAGCCGTCGGCCGGGATGCCGGTCGGCGCGTAGCCGCGCATCCACGGGGCGACCGCCCGGTAGCCGGCCTCGGCGAGCACCGGGAGCTGGTGGCGCCAGCCGTGTGGGGTGTCGGGGAAGCCGTGCAGGCACAAGGCCAGGGGGCCGGACCCGAGCTCGAGGAAGGCGAAGTCGAGATCGTTGGCGCGGACGCTGCCCTGGTTCGGTTCCATGGAGGCTCCTGGGTGGGGATGTGTGACCGGTGCAACACCGCTGTGGCGGGGTCGCGAGCGATGAGTACCCTGCCACCTCCAGGACGACAGGGGGCCAGAACCGTGCAGGTCACGTTCTTCGGGGTCCGGGGGTCGACCCCGTGCCCGCACGACGACAACCACCGCTACGGCGGCAACACGTCGTGCGCGGTCATCGAGGAGCACGGGCACGACCCGATCGTCCTCGATCTCGGCACCGGTCTGCGCAACTGGGGCGACCTCCTGCCCCTCGACGGCAGCTTCCGCGCCCACGCCCTGGTCACCCACGTGCACTGGGATCACATCCAGGGCCTGCCGTTCTTCGCCCCCGTCCTTCAGCCCGGTGCGAGCCTCGAGGTCTACGGCCCGCCGCCGGAGCGCGACGGCATCCGCACCCTCGGCGACTGCTTCGACCAGTTCGTCTGCCCGCCGCTGTTCCCGGTCCGGATCGCCGACCTGCCCGGCGACATCAACTTCCACACCGTGCGCGACACCGAGCTCGTGGTCGGCGACGCCAAGGTCATGGTGCGCGACGTGCCCCACACCAGCGTCACCAACGGGTACCGGGTGGAGCTCGGCGGCGCGTCGGTCGTCTACATCTCCGATCACCAGATGCCCCTCGACGGGAGCCTCGAGGTGACCGACGACGTCCTCGAACTGTGCGCCGGCGCCGATCTGCTGATCCACGACGCGCAGTACACGCCCGAGGAGTTCGCCAAGAAGCGCGACTGGGGCCACTGCACCTTCGAGTTCGCCGTGCACGTCGCAGCCGAGGCCGGCGTCCGGCGCGTGGCGCTGTTCCACCACGACCCGACCCACGACGACGTGTTCATCGACTGCCTCCTCGAGCAGGCCCGGGCGATGGCCGGCCAGCGCGTCGAAGAGGTGCTGGCGGCTTCTGAGGGCCTCACCATCGTCCTCTAGCGTCGCCGGCCATGAGCACGATCGATCAGGCCACCTACCGACAGGTGCTCGGGCACTTCCCGACGGGCGTCACGGTGATCGCAGGCATGGACGGTGACGAGCCGGTCGGTCTCGCCGTCGGGTCGTTCTTCTCCCTGTCGCTGGCCCCCGCGCTCGTCGGCTTCTGCGTCGACCGCTCGTCCGGTTCCTGGGCCCGCATGGTCGACTCGGGCAGCTTCTCGGTGAACATCCTCGGCGCCGACCAGGAGGACGTGTGCCGGGTCTTCGCCACCAGCGGCGACGACAAGTTCGATGGCATCGGCTGGAAGCCGGCCGAGTCCGGCTCCCCGCTCATCGACGGCGTCCTGGCCTGGATCGATTGCGCCGTCGAGGACGTCCACGACGGCGGCGACCACGAGATCGTGGTGGGCCGGGTGCTCGGCCTCGACGTGGCGAACGAGGGCTCGCCGCTGGTCTTCTTCCGAGGTGGCTACGCCAACCTGAAGTAGTTGACCGCCGGGTCAAGATCTCGGATACGGTCGATCGCATCGAGGGGACGAACACGCGCGCTGGCTGGCGGCTCATCGCCGACACGCTTCGTCCACGACGAGCTGGGGTCATCGCCGGTGTCGTGGTCGGGCTCTTCTGGTCGTTCAGCAAGGTGGGCGTCGGCGTGCTGCTGCAGCAGGCCATCGACAACGGCATCGAGCGCGACGACATGGGCTCGCTCCTGCTGTGGTCGATCGCGATCTTCGGCGTCGGCCTGCTGTCGGCGGTGCTCACCGGGTCGCGGCGGTACCTGGCCTTCCGGGAGGCCCGGCTGGTCGAGAAGCGCCTGCGCGACCGGCTGTTCGCACACGTCCAGCGCCTCCACTTCGCCTACCACGACGAGGTGCAGGCCGGTCAGCTGATGAGCCGGGGCAACATCGACCTGCAGCACCTGCAGAACTTCGTGGTGATGATCCCGCTCACCATCGCCAACGGCATGACGGTGCTCGGGGTGACGGTGATCCTGCTGATCATCGACCCGCTGCTCGCCGTGCTGTCACTGGCCGCGCTGCCCTTCATCAACGTCGTCGCCAAGGTCTTCGGCAGCCGGCTGTTCCCGTCCGTGATGGGGATCCAGCGCGAGTCCGCCGAGCTCGCCTCGGTGGTCGAGGAGTCCGTCGCCGGCGTGCGCGTGGTCAAGGGCTTCGGCGCCGAGGACGTCGTCCGGGACCGCCTGCGACGCACCGCCGACGACGTCTACCGAGAGTCGATGAACGCCTCGAAGATCCGCTCCGTCTTCCTGCCGGCCCTCGAGCTGCTCCCCAACATCGGGCTCATCACCGTGCTCGGCGTCGGCGGGCACCGGGTGATCAACGACCAGATCACGCTCGGCTCCTTCGTCCTGTTCAACTTCTACGTCGTCCTGCTGATCTGGCCGCTGCGCATGCTCGGCATGATCATCGCCAACGGCCAGCGCGCTTCGGCGGCCGCGCAGCGCGTCGCCGAGGTGCTCTCCACCGATCCGGTCATCGTCGACCGCCCCGATGCCCGCCCCCTGCACCCCGGCCGGGGCGAGGTGCGCTTCGAGCACGTCGAGTTCAGCTACGGCGACGGCAGCATCCCGGTGCTGCACGACTTCGACCTGGTCGTGGAGGCCGGCACGTCGGTGGCGCTCGTCGGGGCCACCGGCTGCGGCAAGTCCACGGTCGGTCGGCTGATCCCGCGCTTCTACGAGGTGGACAGCGGTCGGGTCCTGCTCGACGGCGTCGACGTCCGCGACGTGCGGGTCGCCGAGCTGCGCCGGGCCGTGGGCATCGTCTTCGAGGAGACCTTCCTCTTCTCCGACTCCATCGCCGCGAACATCGCCTTCGCCGATCCCGAAGCCTCGCTGGACCAGATCCGCACGGCCGCCCGCCTGGCCGGTGCCGACGAGTTCATCGAGGCCCTCGAGCACGGCTACGACTCGGTGATCGGCGAGCGCGGCTACTCCCTGTCCGGCGGGCAGCGCCAGCGCATCGCCATCGCGCGGGCGATCCTCGCCGACCCCCGGGTGCTGATCCTCGACGACGCCACCAGCTCGGTCGACCCCACCAAGGAGCACGAGATCCGCGACGCGCTGGCCGAGGTGATGGAGGGCCGCACGACCATCGTCATCGCCCACCGCTCGGCGACGATCGCCCTCGCCGACAGCGTGGTGCTGCTCGACGAGGGCCGGGTGGTGGCCACCGGCACCCACGACGAGCTGCTGGCCACCAACGCCCGGTACCGCGAGGTGCTGGCCGCCGCCGCCCTCGAGGAGCTCGAGGCTTCGGACCCCGACGCCGGCGCGCCGGAGGTGCGGGCCTGATGGGGTGGATGGGCGGCGGGGTCGACCAGGACGAGCAGCTCGACCGCGACACCGCGGTCCACGTGCTCAAGCGCACCTACCAGTTCCTCCGTCCCTACCGGCGGCGCCTCTTCGCCGCCGCGATGTTCGCCGTGCTCTACACCGCCTCCACGCTGGCGGGGCCGTTCCTGGTGCGGTACGGCATCGACGAGGGCATCAAGCCCGAGGACACCGACGTCGTCAACCGGGCCGTCATCGCCTACGTCGTGGTGGCGGTCATCGCCTACGTCGTCTACCGGCGCCAGGTGCTGGCCATCGCCCGCATCGGCGAGGACTTCCTGCGCGAGCTGCGCATCCGCGTCTTCGACCACCTGCAGCGGCTGTCGATGCCGTTCTACGACCGCGAGAAGGCCGGCGTCGTCGTGTCCCGCATGACCTCCGACATCGACTCGCTGTCGGAGCTGGTGCAGATGGGCCTGCTCATGTTCGTGCAGAACGGCCTGCTGCTCGTCGTGTCGATCGTGGTGCTCGGCGTCGTCAGCCCCCAGATGCTCGCCCTGTGCCTGGTCGCGGTCCCCGGCGTGGTGATCGCCAGCCGCAAGTTCCAGCGGGAGTCCAACGAGGCCTACCTCGACGTTCGCGACGGCATCGGCGCCACGCTCTCCCAGCTCCAGGAGGGCATCTCCGGCGTGCGCGTCGTGCAGGCCTTCGCCCGGGAGGACGTGCAGACCACCCGCTTCGAGGCCCACAACCGCCGGCTCTACGACGCCCACATGCGGTCGGTGAAGATCTCGGCCTGGTACCTGCCGGTCATCGAGATCGCCGGCCTCGGCACCACCGCCCTCGCCGTGGGGATCGGTGGGTTCTGGGTGCACGAGGGCCTGCTCACCATCGGCACGGTCACGTTCTTCATCCTCACGCTGTCGAACCTGTTCGAGCCGATCCAGCAGCTCAGCCAGCTGTTCAACACCGTCCAGTCCGCCGGCGCCGGCCTCCAGAAGCTGTACGCCCTGCTCGACACCGGGGTCGACGTCCCCGAACGGCCCGGCGCGGTGGACGTGCCCTCCCGCGGCGCCATCGTCCTCGCCGGCGTCGGGTTCCACTACGCCTCCGACCCCGACACGAAGGTCCTGGAGGGCGTCGACCTGACCATCGAGCCTGGCGAGCGCGTGGCCCTCGTCGGCCCGACCGGCGCAGGCAAGTCCACGCTCGCCAAGCTGATCGTGCGCTTCTACGACCCGACCGATGGCACGGTGTCCATCGGCGGGGTGGACCTGCGCGACGCCACCCTGTCGTCGCTGCGCCGGACGATGGTCGTGGTGCCCCAGGAGGGGTTCCTCTTCAACGGCACGCTCATGGAGAACGTCCGCCTCGCCCGGCCCGACGCCACCGACGACGACATCGTCGCCGCCATGGAGTCCATCGGCATCCTCGACCGCTTCGCCATCCTGCCCGAGGGCCTCCACACCGAGGTCCGCGAGCGCGGCAGCCGGTTCTCCGCCGGCGAGAAGCAGCTGATCTCGCTCGCCCGCGCCGCCCTCGCCGACCCCGAGATCCTGGTGCTCGACGAAGCCACGTCCTCCCTCGACCCCGGCACCGAGGCCATCGTCGAGGAGGCCATGGAGCGCCTCTCCGAGGGCCGCACCACCATCGTGATCGCGCACCGCCTCACCACCGCGGCCCGGGCCGACCGCGTGGCCGTGGTCGCCGCCGGCTCCCTCGCCGAGGTCGGCACCCACGACGAGCTCATCGCCGCGGAGGGCCACTACGCCGCGCTGTTCGCCGCCTGGGCCGGCGGCCAACCCGTCTGACCCCCGTTCACTGGTCCGGATCGGACCGCCCACGGTCGATTCCAGACCAACGGAGCCTCGTTCGACGTTCACTGGTCGCTTTCGGACCATCCGCTGTCGATTCCGGACCAGTCGAGCGACTCGGCCTTGCTGTCGGACGCTGTCCGTACGATGGAGGGCGCTTCCCCCGAGCACAAGCCACGGAGGTCTCCCGATGCTCCCGGGAAGCGTCGTCCACCTGCTCGAGCGCCAGTACTCGCTCGTCGCCACCCACCAGCTGCGCGCTGACTGCACCCCGGCGGAGCGCCGCCGATGCCGGCGGGACCCGTACCTCGAACCCCTCGGCCCACGGGTGCTGCGCCATCGTGCTGCCCCGCCTCAGCTCGGGCAGCAGCTCCTCGCTCCCGTGCTCGACGCCGGACCCGATGCGGTCCTCTGGGGCTACGCCGCGACCCAGTGGTGGGGCTTCGGTCGGTTCCGCTCCTTCCCGGTCGACGTCGCTCGGCGACCCTGCAACGCCGGCCGGGAGTTCCTGGGACGCCTCCACCAGACCACGACGTTGCATCCCGATCTCGACCGGACCGTCCACCGCGGCATCCCGATCGCCCGGCCCGAGCGCCTGATCCTCTGGCTGGCCCGGGAGTTCACGTCCCGCTACGGCCACGACGTGGGCGCGCTGCGACTGGAGCGGACCATCGACCACGCCTGGCGGGCGAGACTGCTGTCGCCCTCCCGCATCCACCGCTTGGCGGAGGAGCGGGCCGGCAAGGGCAACGCCGGCATCGTGGTCCTGCGTCGGCTGCTCGAGAAGCGCCCGGTGGACTACCGGCCCACGGACAGCAACCTCGAAGCGCGGTGGGAGGAGGTCATCGGGGCGATGGCGACCCAGTTCCGTCGACAGGTCGTGGTCGGCGACGAGGAGCCGATCGGCCGGTTCGATGCGGTCCACGTCTCACGACCGCTCGTCGTCGAGGTCCACAGCGAGGCGTTCCACACGATGCCGTCGGACATCGAGCGAGACGAGGAGCGCATCGACCGGCTCCTCGTGGCTGGCTACAGCGTCGTCGTCTACTGGGAGTTCGACATCTGGCACGACGTACCGACGGTCCGGTCGTCGCTGCGGTGGATCCTCGACCACCCCGACGAGCGGCCCACGGTCCACCGCCCGACGCCGGCTCCGTACGCCTACCGCCCCGATGGTTCCCTGGTCCGGAAACGACCGGACGTGGTCGATCCGTGACCAGTGGACGTGCAGTGCCGCTTCGATGGTCCGGATCGGACCTGATGTGGTCGCATCCGGACCAGCGAAGGGAACCCCGGATGGCAGGGTGTTGGGCGATGGCACTCGATCCAGCGATCTCGGCGAGGGTCGCCCACCTGTGGGATGCCCACGTGCTGCAGCTGCTGTCGGGCGAGGTGGAGGGGGTCCCGCCGGCGGGGCCGGTGGTCGTCGAGGGCGTGGCCCGCGAGGACGGCTCGATCCCCGGGCCGGGCGGCGACATCCCCGTCCGGTGGTACCGGTCGACCGAGCTGGCCGCCGACGCGCTCGCGCCGACGCTGGTCTGGGCCCACGGGGGCGGCTGGCAGTTCGGGGACCTCGACATGCCCGAGGCGGACTCGGTCGCCCAGCGGGTCGCGGCCGCCCTCCCGGGCGTGGTGGTGTCGGTGGACTACCGACTGGCGCCGGCGCACCAGCACCCCGCCGCGCTCGAGGACGTGCTCGCGGTCCAGCGATGGGTGGTCGACCACGGCGCCGAGCACGGGATCGATCCCCGCCGGGTCGCGCTCGGCGGGGCATCGGCCGGCGGGCACCTGGCCGCGACCGCCGCACTCGCCCTCGCCGGCGAGGCCGAGGCGCCGGCCGCCCTGTGGCTGGCGTACCCGGTCACCGACCCCGATGGCGGTCCCTACGACGGCCGCCACCCCGACTGCCCGCCTGTGCTCTGGCTCGACCACCTGGGGACCACGAAGCTGTTCGAGGGCTACCTGGGCGACGACCCGGCCGGGGCCGATCCACGCATCATCCCCGCCCGAGGCGACCTGTCGGTGCTGCCGCCCACGCTCGTGACCACCGCGGAGTGCGACAGCCTCTGTCCCCAGGCCCGGCACTTCGTCGGCCTCGCCGATGCGGCCGGCGCCGCGGTCGAGCACCACCACGTCCAGGGCGTGCTCCACGGCTACCTCAACATCGTGGGGGAGGAGGCGATCGCCGACGCTGCGCTCGATCGCCACGTCGCCTGGCTGCGGGACGTGCTGATCGGCAGCTGAGCGACGTGGGACACGGCCGTACGAATTACTAGTATGGCCATAGGAGAAATTCCTGCCCGTGGGGCAGGGTCCACCCACGACACCCGGAGGCCCCTGTGGCTGTCACCGATCTCGACCTCGGCAAGTACAAGCTCGGCTGGTCCGACGAAGAGGACTACGTCTTCAAGCCGAAGCGTGGCCTGAACGAGTCCATCATCCGCGAGATGACGTGGATGAAGGGCGAGCCGCAGTGGATGATCGACATGCGGATGAAGGCCTACAAGCACTTCCTGAAGCGGCCCATGCCCAACTGGGGCGGGGACATGTCGGAGATCTACTTCGACGACATCTTCTATTACATCAAGCCCACCGACCATCAGGTCGACGCCTGGGACGAGCTGCCCGACTCGGTGAAGGACACCTACGAGAAGCTGGGCATCCCCGAGGCCGAGCGCAAGTACCTCGCCGGGGTCACCGCCCAGTACGAGTCCGAGGTCGTGTACCACAAGAACCGGGAGGACCTGGAGCGCCAGGGCGTCCTGTTCACCGACATGGACACGGCGCTGCGCGAGTACCCGCAGCTGGTCAAGAAGTACTTCGGCACGGTCATCCCGCCGAACGACAACAAGTTCTCCGCCCTCAACACAGCGGTGTGGTCGGGTGGCTCCTTCATCTACGTCCCGCCGGGCGTCGAGGTCGAGATGCCGCTGCAGGCCTACTTCCGCATCAACGCGGAGAACATGGGCCAGTTCGAGCGGACGCTGATCATCGCCGACGAGGGCTCCAAGGTCCACTACATCGAGGGCTGCTCGGCCCCCACGTACACCACCGACTCGCTGCACTCGGCGGTCGTGGAGATCGTGGTCAAGCCCAGCGCCCGCGTCACGTACACGACCATCCAGAACTGGTCGAACAACGTGTTCAACCTGGTCACCAAGCGGGCCAAGGTCGAGGCCGAGGGCCACATGGAGTGGATCGACGGCAACATCGGCTCGCGCCTGACCATGAAGTACCCGGCCGTCTGGCTCGTGGGCCCCAAGGCCTCGGGCGAGGTGCTCTCCGTCGCCTACGCCGGCGAGGGCCAGCACCAGGACACGGGCTCCAAGATGGTGCACGCCGCGCCGGAGACCACGTCGAAGATCGTGTCGAAGTCGATCTCCAAGGACGGGGGCCGCACCAGCTACCGCGGCCTGGTCCGGGTCGAGGACGACGCGTACGGCTGCAAGAGCCACGTGCAGTGCGACGCGCTCATCCTCGACGAGCACTCGATCAGCGACACCTACCCCTACATGGAGGTCGGTGCCCGCGACGCCAACATCGGCCACGAGGCCACCGTCTCCAAGGTCGCCGACGAGCAGCTCTTCTACCTGCGCAGCCGCGGCCTCACCGAGGAGCAGGCCATGGGCATGATCGTCAACGGCTTCATCGAGCCCGTCACCCGCACGCTCCCCATGGAGTACGCGGTCGAGTGGTCCCGCCTCATCGAGCTCCAGATGGAGGGCTCGGTCGGCTGACCCTGTTCCGTGGTCGCTGCCAGTTCCCCGGGAGCTGGCGGCGGTGGTGGAACGAACATCCGGATCGTCGGGAACCAGGCTGAGGGCTCGCATCGTCGCACCAGACATGCGAGCCCTCGTCGCGTCCATGGCCCTGTCCCTCCTCGTCCTGGCCGGGTGCGGGGACGACGACGCACCGGTCGCGGCCGGTGGCGGCGAGACCTCGACCACCACGACGGTCGACGCGACGACGGACCCGGAGCAGGCCCGCCTCGACGAGGCCCGGCGCCGGTGGGAGGCCGCCGGCATCGAGGACTACCGGCTGACCTGGGCGATCCAGTGCTTCTGCCCCCGCACCGCCTTCGTTGACACCGTCGTCGGCGGTGAGGTCGTCGCCCACGAGCCGGCGCCGGACTCCGACGCCCTCCACGACCCCGGTCCGAAGACGGTCCCCGACATCTTCGACGAGGTCCAGGCCGCGATCGACGAGGATCCGGCCACCCTCGAGGTGGCCTACGACGAGGCGACCGGTGCTGTCACCCGCTGGTGGGCGGACTACCGGCTCGACATGGCCGACGAGGAGCAGGGCCTGCAGGTGGAGATCGAGCCGATGGTCGACGGCGAGGTGCCGGCGTCACCCGACTTCGACCCGGACGCCCTCGCGGTGGACCACCCCTGCGGGCGCGGGTTCCAGGTCGGGGCCCGGGATCAGCAGGTCGCGCTGGTCTTCCGGCCCTCGGGCGACGAGCCTCCCACCGCCGGCGCGCACGTGCTGCCCGGTGGCAGCTGGACCGGCACCGTGCGCCTCGGCCAGGACCTGTTCGCCAACTGGTGCGACGACGTGCTCGAGCCGGGGGAACCGACCCCGGAGGTACTGGAGGAGTGGCCGGTGGTGGAGGGGTCGATCGAGGTCGTCCTGCCCCCCGACGGTGCGTGGGGCCCGGCGACGCTGACCGCCGCCGGCCTCGTCGCCGAGCGGCCGGACGGGGAGCGGGTCGTGATCGGGGACATCACCATCGAGAACTCGAACCACGGCTTGATCCCCGGTTGACCGTCAGCGGCGCCGCCGCCCGTGACACCACGACTGCCAGTTCGGGGGATGGCCTCAGCGGAGCTCGGTGACGGACCCGGTGGCGGCGTCGACGACGTCGGCGGACCAGCGCATGGGCCGGAGGCGCATGCCGGCCCAGTCGTCGAGCTGATCGAGGTGGTGGGGGGAGCGGCTGTCGCCGGAGACGCCGTGGGGCACGACCCAGCGCGAGCGGTCCCAGTCCCCGACATCGAACACGTACCGGGCCACCTGCCCGTTGGACGCGTCCGTCGACGGGGGTGCGGTCGATGTGGCCCAGACGCACTCGTTGTCGCCACCGAGCTCCACCGTGGGGGGCAGGACGACGTGGTCGGCCAGGTCGGGGCGCAGGGCCAGCAGGGGGTGGGCCCAGCGGGTGAGGTGGGCGGCACCCCAGCGCCACCGGGACGGGTCGGGGCCCTGGGCCAGCTCCAGGTTGCGGACGGCGAGGCGGAGCGCGGCGGTGAGCGTGCGGTCGCTGACCAGCTCCGGGTCGTCGATCCACCAGGCCAGCCGGGCGTTGGCGAAGCGCATGGTCTGGTGCAGCGACGGGCCGGCGACGCCCGGGAGGCGGTCCTCGGCGAGGCCGAGCTCGTGGACGAGCAGGCCGAGGAGCTCGCCACGCACGGTGCCGCACAGCGCGGCCGCGGCCGAGTCGGCGTCCATGTGGTGGTCCCAGCCGTCGAGGAGGGCGACGGCACGCACCTCCATCGGGTGGGCGGGCGACAGGGAGCGGAGACGCTCGGCCAGGAGCGCAGCGATGCCCGAGTGGGTGTCGCCGAGCAGCGCGCCGACCTCGTCGACCCGCCACCCGTCACGACCGCCGAGCAGCTCGGTGATGCGTCGCGCCCTCGTCGGGTGGGCCCAGTCGTGGGAGACGTAGGGGCCCTGGGCCGAGATGCGGTTGTTGGAGCTGACCAGGAACCCCCGGTCGGGATCCCGCCAGCGGGGGAGGTCCTCGTCGGGCACGTACCCCTGCCAGCCCGTGGCCGGGTCGGCGCCGTCGACCACCGTCCAGCCGTGCGACGCAGGCCGCACGGCGAGGCGGCCCCGCATCCGGTAGCCGATGGTCCCGGAGGCATCGGCCATCAGCACGTTGTTGACCGGCACCACCCAAGGGTCGAAGGCTCGGTCGAGGTCGTCGACCGAACGGGCCCGGAGCATGGGGAGCAGCGCGCCGGCGGTCGTGTCGACCTCCGAGGTCGCGGTCCAGCGCACTGCGATGCCGCTCCACCTGCCGCCCTGCTCGTGGGACGCGACCACCGGACCGGCCGGCGTGTCGATGCACTCGACCTCGACCGGGTCCCCGCCGGCGACGGCCACGTGCTCGACGCGGACCTCGGCGGTGCGCCAGGCGCCGTCGCGCCGGTGCTCCACCCCGCCGGGGCCGCGGCGCAGGTCGACGACGGACAGGTCCTGGTCGTCGGCCATGCCGTGGGTGATGCACCAGGCCACGTCCGGGTTGTGGCCGAAGTGGGGGAAGCCGGGCACGCCGGGGAACGACAGGCCGATGACGTCGAGGGGATCGGCGGGGTCGGTGCTGGTCAGGTGGTTCTGCCAGTACACGTTGGGCAGGTCGATCGCCCGGTGCGGGTCGCCGGCCAGGATCGGCCGCCCGGTCGCGGTCAGCACCGGCCCGATGACCAGGTTGTTGGAGCCGTGCTCGCCCGTGCCGCCGACGCCGGCGAGGGAGAAGCGGGACAGCAGGTCCGCCCCGGCGGGCAGGGCGGCAGCCACGTCGATGGGCACGGGCGCATCGGGTGCGCTGGGGTCGACGAGCACCTCGCTGGTCGCCGGCCACAGGCGGGCGACGGCGTCGGCACCGAGGCGGTGGACGAGCCCGCTCCGCCACAGCTTGGTCTCGTAGGTGCCCATCGCCAGGTGCCGGACCTCGTAGAGGGCGATCGAGTGCCACGCCTCCCACGGCTCGGGTACGACCCCGAGGGCGTCGAGCTCCGCCGGCAGGGTCGGGTCCGAGGCCGACCAGCGGTTCACGCCGGTTGCGTAGGCGTCGAGCACGGCGCGGGTCTCGTCGTCGAGGGCGTCCAGGCTGGCCCGGGCGTGGGTGGCGAGGCCCATGCGGCGGTGGAAGGAGTCGATGGCCACGGCCGAGGGACCCACCACCTCGGCGAGCGTGCCGAGCGCCCGCCGCCGGTCCAGCTCCATCTGCCAGATCCGGTCTTCGGCAGCGGCGAAGCCCTGGCCCTCGAAGGCAGCGAGGACGGACGACGCCCGCACGTGGGCGATGCCGTCGACGTCGCGGATGATCCGGATCCCCTGGGCCATGCGCCGATCCTGCCCGATCCGCGCGCGAGGAAGCGGGGGAGGGGGCTGCCACACTGATCCCATGCCGATGCGGCAGGACTGCAAGTACTTCGAATCCCGCACGTACCCGAACGGGGACACGGTGCGGAAGTGCGACCTCGACCTCGCGCCCCACGCCCCGTGGCGGTGCCCCGAGGACTGCCCGAAGTACGCCCCGCGCCTGGTCGACGTGAACTGGCAGCACGGCACGCTCGTGACCCCGGAGACCCCGGTGGAGCCGCCCGGGCTCGACGAGGACGACGGCTCCATCGCGGCGCTGCTCGACGCGGCCGAGGACATCGTGAACGCGGTCGGCGCCGAGATGGTGGCCGACGTGGAGCGGGAGCGCCGCGAGGCCGAGTCGCCGCGCTGGAAGCGGCTGTTCAAGCGGTCGCGCAAGAAGGATTCCTAGGCCGGGACGGCCCGTCCGGCGCTGGGGAACGACGGGGTTCCCTCGGTAGGCTCGCCCGTACGGAGGTCGTCTCGACCTCCGCTTCGCGCCCGCCCCCGTTCTCCCCAGAGGGACGCCCTGACCACGATGACCTCCACGTTCTCGCCCGACGCCGCCGCTGCCCTCCCCGGGCCGCAGTGGCTGGTCGACCGCCGCCGCGCAGCGGCCGAGCGCTTCGCCGGCGCCGAGCTCCCGTCCGCCGAGGAGGAGGTGTGGCGCTACAGCCGCATCGGTGACCTGTCCCTCGATCGCTACCGGCCCAGCACCGCCGATGACGCCGACGGCGCCGACCATGGTCGGGCCGACATGCTGCTCGAGCTCACCGCCGGCGCGTCCGCCGTCGTGTGGACCGTGGCCGGCCAGATCACCCGCGTCGACCTCGCCGACGGCTCGAAGGTCCAGATCTCCACCGGCGACGACCTGACCGCTGATGGACCCCTCGGCTCGGTGCTCGGCGACACGACCGACGCGCTGGGTGCGCTCCACGACGCCTTCGCCGCACCGATCGTCGTCGAGGTCCCGGCCGGCGCCGACGCCGGCCAGGTCGTGGTCGTCCACACGAGCGGTCCCGAGGGCGTGGCCTCCTTCCCCCGCCTCGTGGTCGAGCTCGGCCAGGCGTCCAGCGCCTCGGTCGTCGAGGTCCACCACGGCCCCGACGGCGTGCAGTCCCTGGCCCTCCCGGTCACCGAGCTGCGGGTCGGGCGGGACGCCACGCTGCGCCACCGCACCCTCCAGCTCCTCGGCGACGGCGCCTGGCAGATCGGCCGGCTGGCCTCCACGGTCGACCAGGGCGGCACGCTGCACGCCGGCACCGCGGCCTTCGGCGGCGACTACGCCCGCACCCGCATCGACACCACGCTCGCCGGGCGCGGCGCCCACGGAGAGATCACCGCCGCCTACTTCGGCGACGGCTCCCAGCTGCTCGACTTCCGCACCTTCCAGGACCACGTCGCCCCCGACACGACGTCGAACCTGCTGTTCAAGGGGGCGCTGGGCGAGAAGGGCGCATCGGTCTACACCGGCCTCATCAAGATCCGCCCCACCGCCCGCGGGACCCAGGCCTTCCAGACCAACCGCAACATCAAGCTGTCCGACGATGCCTGGGCCGAGTCGGTGCCGAACCTCGAGATCGAGAACAACGAGGTGCAGTGCAGCCACGCCTCGACCGTCGGCCCCGTCGATGCCGAGCAGCTCTTCTACCTGGAGAGCCGCGGCGTCCCCACCGGCCGGGCCGAGCGCCTGATCGTCCGAGGCTTCTTCGACGAGGTCCTCGACGGACTCGCCCTCGGCAGCCTCGAGGACGTGGTTCGCGCCTCGCTCGAGGCCAAGCTCGAGAGGACCATGCCATGAGCACCCGCGTCTGCTCCCTCGACGACGTCGGCCCCGACAGTGCGATCCGGGTTGACATCGACGGCCACCGCCTGGCCATCGTCCGCTGCGGCGACGACGTCTACGTCATCGGCGATCGCTGCACGCACGCCGACATCTCCCTGTCCGAGGGTGAGGTCGACTGCGAGGACGGCACCATCGAGTGCTGGAAGCACGGCAGCACCTTCCGCCTCGACGACGGCGTGCCGACGGTGCTCCCTGCCACCAAGCCGACCCCGACCTACGAAGTGATCGTGAAAGACGGCGACGTGTACGTGGAGCTGGACCGATGAGCACCCTCGAGATCAAGGGCCTGACCGCCGACGTGGCGGGCAAGCAGATCCTGAACGGCGTCGACCTCACCGTCTCCTCGGGCGAGGTGCACGCCGTCATGGGCCCGAACGGCGCCGGCAAGTCCACCCTGTCCGGCGTGCTCGCCGGCCACCCCAGCTTCACGGTCACCGGCGGCACCGCCACGCTCGACGGCGTCGACCTGCTCGCCATGCCCGCCTGGGAGCGGGCCAAGGCCGGCCTGTTCCTCGCGATGCAGTACCCGGTCGAGGTCCCCGGCGTCCGCCTGGAGGAGATGCTGGTCGAGTCCGCCGTCGCGGCCGGGCGAGACCCCGCCGCCGTGGCCGGCACCATCGCCGCCGAAGCCGCCAACATCGGCTTCGAGGCCCGGTTCCTCGACCGGCCCCTCAACGTCGACCTGTCCGGCGGCGAGAAGAAGCGGAACGAGACGGTGCAGCTGGCCACGGTTCGGCCTCGCATCGCGATCCTCGACGAGATCGACTCCGGCCTCGACATCGATGCCCTCCGCGACGTGAGCCGACGCATCGAGCAGCTCACCGAGGAAGGTCTCGGCGTGCTGGCCATCACCCACTACCGGCGCCTGTTCAGCGAGCTGGTTCCCGATGTGGTGCACGTGCTCGTCGCCGGCCGGATCGAGCGCAGCGGCGGCCCCGAGATCGTCGAAGAGCTCGAGGCATCCGGCTACGGCGCGGAGGGCTGACCACTCCGGAGCGTGCGGAGGTTCCAGTTCCTCCCTTTTGGTCCTCGCGAACGCGCAGCGCGTTCGCTCCGATGCGCTGAGAATCCGAAATCAACGGATCCGGATCACGTACAGTCCCGCCTGGGAGAGCGCCTGTCGTACCGGCGGACCGTGGGGTCCGCCCGGCCGGTGTGCGGAACGACGTGGAGGACGGCGTGACAAGCGGGCGAGAGGCCTCAGCGCAGGCTGGGCCCGACGACGCTGTCGGGGCCCCGGTCCGCCGCGCTCGCTTCCAGCCCATCGTCGATCTCCGCACCGGACGCCCCATCGGCTGGGAGGCCCACCCCCACCGCTGGGTCGAGGACGCCCCCGACGGCGGCCTCGCCGTGCTCGCCTCGCTCGAAGCCGCCGGGTCACCACCCGACGACGGCCTCGTCTTCGTCCACGTCAGCGCCGACCTGCTGGGCGACCCCCGCCTCTACGAGGAGTGCGAGCGGCTCGGTTCGCGGGTCGTGGTCGACGTGCGGGGTGCCGAGGTCGACCGGCTCATCGACCTGTCCTCCGAGCTCGACGCGCTGGCCACCGCCGGCATCCACCTCTCCATCGAGAACACCTCCGGTGTGAGCCTGGCCCTCATCGCGCGGGTGCGCCCCACGTTCGTGAAGCTCGATCCGCCCATCGTGCGCGACATCGTGCACGATCCGGCCAACCGCTCCGTCGTGCGGGCCTACGTCGCCTTCGCCGAGCACGAGGGCATCCACGTCATCGCCGAGGGTGTCGAGCGCCACGACCAGCTCGACGAGCTCCGCTCGCTCGGTGTCGTGCTGGCCCGGGGACCGCTCTTCGGCCAGCCCTCCGGCGACTGGGCACCGCCCAGCCCCCGCCGGCGACGGCCACCGTTGGTCCTCGACACGGTGCGCGCGGCCAAGGAGGTCCTCGGTGGCGCCGCCGACGCCGACGCCGTCGCCGAGCAGCTGGTGGTCGAGCTCGAGCGCATCGGCGACTGCTCGGCCGTGTACTACGAGCGCGACGGCCTCCTGCGCTGCGTGGCCGAGGACGGCCACGCCGAGGTGATCGACGGGATCCCGGTCCGGTCCGGCCTCCTGGGCTCGGCGTTCCGGGCCGGCGGACTGGTGCACGGCGACGATCCCCACGGCGGCGGAAAGCGCCTCGCCCACGCGATCCACGTCTCCGACCGTGCGGTGGGCGTGGCCACCGTCGTCAGTGCGTCCGGCTTCACCGCCGAGCAGGAGTCCCACCTCATCGAGCTGGTCGGGCTCGCCGGCACTCGGATCGCCGAGGTCGGAGCACCCCGTGCCGCGACCGCCATGCACGTGCTGGCCCGGGCCACGAACGAGCTGGCACTGCTCACCGACGTCCACCAGGTCGAGATCGCCGCCGCCCGCCTCGCCGGACTCGTCGGGGGGATGTCTTCGACGATGTTCGCGCTGCCCGGCACCACCGGCCTCGACATCAAGTCACTCCAAGGACCTCTCGCCCCGGAGCTGCGCCAGCTCAGCCCCGAGACCCTGCGTCGCCTGCTCGACCACGTCGGGACCGCGTCGAGCTGCTTCGTGGCCGCCGAGCGCTCGGGCATGCGCCCCGAGCTGGCGAAGCTGTGCGAGGCCGGAGCGTCATCGGTCGTGGTGCTGCCCGTGCGCTCGGGCGAGCGCGGCGTCGGGCTGCTGCTGCTGGCCGACCACGCCCCGATGTCGCTCGCGCTCGACGTCCGCGAGGCGATCGAGCTGCTGGCCAGCGGTCTCGGTCGGGCCCTCGACATGGTCATGTTGGTCGACGACCTGCGCACCCAGGCCACCGTCGACACCCTCACCGGCCTCGGCAACCTGGCGGCGTTCCAGGAGGCGCTGTCGAACATGGGCGCTCGCCGGCGCGGCGGCTGGGCGCTGGCCATGGCCGACGTCGACGGACTGAAGATCATCAACGACACCCACGGCCACCTCACGGGCGACTTCGCCCTGCGGAGCCTGGCCACGGTCTTGCACGACGTGCTGCGCAGCGAGGACCGCATGTTCCGCATCGGCGGCGACGAGTTCGCCGCGCTCCTCCAGGACGTCGACCCCGAGGGCGCGGCCGACGTCGGCCGCCGCATGTGCGAGGCGGCGGCGTCGGTGATGGCGGACTTCGGCGCCGGCCTGTCGGTCGGCATCGCCATCCCCGAGCAGGGCGAGCGCCCGGACGAGTTCATCGACCGCGCCGACAAGATGCTCTACGAGGTGAAGCGCAGCGAGCGCGGCACCGTGCGGGTGGCGCCGTCGACGGAGCGCACCGCCGACTGAGGTCGGTTCAGCCTGCGGTCGCCTCGTCGATGCCCTGGGCCAGGGTGTTCCACGAGAGGGTGGCGCACTTGATGCGCACCGGGAACTTCACCACGCCGCGAAGGGCCTCGAGGTCGCCGAGCTTGACCTCTTCGGGCACGTCGGCGATCTCGCTGGGGTCGATGCCGGACTCGCCGGACTCCTCGAGCCCCTCGCCCTCGCCGTCGAGGCTCTGCTCGTGGATGGACATCATGGCCTTGAACGCCTTGGTGAGGCCCTTGACCTCGGCGAGCGACTTGCCCTTCACCGCCGCCGACATCATCGACGCCGACGACTGGCTGATCGAGCAGCCCTGGCCGCCGATGCGGATGTCCTTGACGGTGTCGTCCTCGACGTCGACGTAGACCACGATCTCGTCCCCGCACAGCGGGTTGAAGCCCTCGACCCGGGTGGCCGGGGGGCTCTCCAGCTCGCCCTTGTTCCGGGGCGACCGGTAGTGGTCGAGGATGATCTCGCGGTAGAGGTCTTCGAGTCCTGGCATCCGTGGGTCCTTAGAAGCTGAAGAACTGGCCGGCCGCATCCATGGCGTCGGCGAGGGCGTCGATGTCGTCGGTGTCGTTGTACACGTAGAGCGAGGCCCGTGCGGTGGCGTTCACGCCGAGGGCGCGCATGAGCGGCTTGGCGCAGTGGTGGCCGGCCCGCACGCAGACACCGTGCTCGTCGAACACCTGGGTCAGGTCGTGAGGGTGGATGTCCTTGTAGGCGAAGGAGAACACGCCGCCCCGAGCGGCGGGCTCGCTCGGGCCGTGGATGGTGACGTCGTCGCCGAAGCGCTCGGTCAGGGTGCGCAGCGTGTAGGCGGTGAGCTCGACCTCGTGCTGGCGCACGGCGTCCATGCCGAGCCCGGTGAGGTACTCGCACGCCGCGCCGAGGCCGACGGCCTCGGCGATCATGGGCGTGCCGGCCTCGAACTTCCAGGGCAGCTCGGTGTGGGTGAAGCCGTCCTTGGTGACGTTGAGGATCATCTCGCCGCCGCCCAGGAACGGCGGGGTGGCCTCGAGGATCTCCTCGGTGCCGTAGAGCACGCCGATGCCGGTGGGGCCGAGCAGCTTGTGGCCGGTGAAGGCCACGAAGTCAGCGCCCCAGGCCTGCACGTCGGTGGTGATGTGGGGCACGTGCTGGCTGGCGTCGACGATGGCGATGGCGCCGGCGTCGTGGGCCTTGGCGACGAGCTCGGCCACAGGCGTCACCGTGCCGAGCACGTTGGACATGGCCGTGAAGGACAGCACCTTGGCGCCGTCGAGGAGGCGGTCGAGATCACCGACGTCGAGGTGGCCCTCGTCGGTCACCGGGATCCAGCGCAGCTCGATGCCGATGGCCTCGGCCAGCTGGTGCCAGGGGACGATGTTGGCGTGGTGCTCCATCTCGGTGAGCACGACGGCGTCGCCCTCGCGGAGGTGCTTGGTGCCCCATGCGCGGACCACCAGGTTCATCGCCTCGGTGGCGTTCTTGGTGAAGACCACGTTGCGGTCCGACGGGGCGCCGATGAAGCGCCGCACGATGCCACGGGCGCCCTCGATCGCCTCGGTGGCCTCCTGGGCGATGAGGTAGGTGCCGCGGTGGACGTTGGCGTTGGACCGCTCGTAGTAGTGGTCCATGGCGTCGAGCACCGATTGGGGCTTCTGGGAGGTGTTGGCCGAGTCCAGGTAGACGAGCCGGGTGCCCCGGATGTCGCGGGACAGGATCGGGAAGTCCTTGCGGATCCGGGCGACGTCGAGGCGGGCCGACCCGGTGGTGCCCGCCTCGCTCATGCGTCCACCCCGCGGAAGGCCTCGTAGCCCTCGGCCTCGAGCTGGTGGGCGAGCTCCATGCCGCCGGACGCGACGATGCGGCCGTCGACCAGGACGTGGACGTGGTCGGGGCGCAGGTGCTCCAGCAGGCGCTGGTAGTGGGTGATGAGCACGACGCCGAGCTCGGGGCGGGCGTTGCGCACCTCGTTGACGCCCTTGGCCACCACCTGGAGGGCGTCGATGTCGAGGCCGGAGTCGGTCTCGTCGAGGATGGCGATCTCGGGTTCGAGGATGGCCATCTGCAGGATCTCGTTGCGCTTCTTCTCGCCGCCGGAGAAGCCCTCGTTGAGGTAGCGGTCGGCGAAGGACGGGTCCATCTCGAGGCGCTCCATCCACTCCATGATCGACAGGCGCAGCTCGAGGACCGACAGATCGATGCCCTTGCGGGCCGACAGCGCCTGGCGCAGGAAGTTGATGACCGACACGCCGGCGATGGACTGGGGGTACTGGAAGCCGAGGAACATGCCGGCCTTGCCGCGCACGTCGACGTCCCAGTCGGTGATGTCGTCGCCCCGCAGGCGGATGGTGCCGGCGGTGACCTCGAAGTCGGGGTTCCCGAGGAGGGTGTTGGCCAGCGTGGACTTGCCTGAGCCGTTCGGGCCCATGATGGCGTGGATCTCGCCCGGCTGGACCGTGAGGTCGATGCCCTTGAGGATCTCCGCAGCCGCCTCGCCCGCCGGAGCCTCAGCGACCCGCGCGTGCAGGTCGTCGATCTCGAACAGGGGCGTGGTGGGCGCAGCCATGTCCGTCAGTGTATTACCACTACGGCCGTAGTGATAATGGGTGTGACGAGCGTCCCGCTGGCGCCGTTCAGGCGTCCTTGGTGCGCTCGGTGGTGGTGTCGTCCGCGTCGTGGTTCTCGGCGCCGTCCTTCAGCCCGCGCTTGAACTCGTTCTGGGCCTGACCGAGGGAGCGGGCCAGCTTGGGCAGCTTGGCGCCGCCGAACAGCAACAGGATCACGATGAGGATGATGATGAGCTCTGGTCCCTGAGGCATACCACCGCCACGGTACCGCAGGGCCTGCCACACTGTTCCGCCAGAGGTCGACCGCCGGGGGCGACCCCGTGCGGAGGTGGGGATGTCCGCGAGGCGGATCCGTCAGCTGGTGCTCGCCGGCCTGGTCGTCGCGCTGCTCGGCCTGGGGCCGTCCGCGTCCGGCGAGCACGAGTGGGGCTGGGAGCTGCTGGCCCGCGACGTGCTCTGGGAGGGCGTCGAGTTCACGATCGTGCAGGAGCCGACACCCGTCCGGACCCACGTGGTGCACGTGCACCCGGGCGCCCCGGTCCGGGTGAAGCCGGTCGTGTCCGCCGGGCGGGTGGGCAGCACGCGCGAGACGGTCTCGTCGATGTGCGCCCGCACCGGCTCGGTGGCCTGCATCAACGCCAACTTCGCCACCTGCCCGACCTGCCACATGCCCCACGGCGCGGTGGTGCGCAAGTTCCAGTTCGTGCAGTCGCCCACCGACCACCAGTACCAGCTCAAGATCCAGGACGGCCGCATGCAGACCGGCCCGATCGAGTGGTCGGCCCGGCTCGAGGCGCTCCGGCCGGAGGGCCTCCAGCAGCTGCCGATCACGGGCGTCAACATCGGCACCCGGCGCGACCAGATCACGCTGCACGACAAGAACTTCGGGGCCAGCACCGGCTCCCCGCCCGGGACGGTGGAGCTCGTCGTGCGGGCGCCCACGCCGCAGTGGACCGGCGGGGTCCGCCAGCGGGCCACGGTCCTGCGCCTCGAGACCGGCGGGAACGCCACCATCCCACGCCGCGGCGCCGTGCTGAGCGGATCGGGCATGGGCGCGCACGTCCTGTGGGCCTTCGCCAGGGACAACGCCGACGTGCCCCTCGACCTCGTCGTGGAGTCGCCGGCCGGGCTCGAGATGGCGGTGTCCGGGCACCCGCCCCTGCTCGCGGGCGGCGTGGCCACCGAGCTCGATCAGATCGACGGCAAGGTCACCGGCCTGCACCCCCGGACGCTCGTGGGATGGGACGACGCCGGCTCGATGTGGTTCGTCGTCGTCGACGGCCGCCAGGCCCACAGCCGCGGACTCACGCTGGACGAGTCACGGGAGCTGCTGGAGCGGCTCGGGGCGACCCACGGCATCAACCTCGACGGCGGTGGGTCCTCGACGATGGTGACGTCGTGCGCCCAGGGGTGGTGCGTGCGGAACCGTCCGAGCGACGGGCGTGAGCGGTTGGTGCCTGTCGGTCTCGCGATCGTGCCGCCCGAGAAGTGGTGAGCGGACGCTGGGATCGGACCCGTCAGCCCTCGCTGTCGCGGAGGTCTTCCTTCCAGGCGCGGAAGCGCTCGTGCACCGTCCCACTGGGGCCGGTGCCCTCGGCGGAGCCGTCCGGGAACAGCCGGAGCGTGTAGGCGCGGTCCAGGTCGTCCTCGTGGGCGGCCCAGTAGCGGGCGTGGCCCTTCGACGCCGGACCGGCCCGCCACAGGATCCACGGGCCGATGCGTCGCTTGTACTCGGCGACCGGCGCATCGGGCAGGTCGTCGCCGAGCGAGGTGAGGCTGTCCGGCGCCTCGACCCACGCCGTGGCCGGGATGTTCCGGTCGCGGATGGGGGTCGGCGGCAGGTCGGCGGTGTGGACGGGCGTGTCGTCGGTGGGGCGCTCGTCGTAGGGGAGTGCGTCGGACACCGGGCTCACCAACCCCGGTCGATCCACTCCTGGAGGTGCGGACGTTCCGTGCCGATCGTGGTGTCGTCGCCGTGGCCGGGGAGCACCAGCGTGTCCGGCGGCAGGGTGAAGAGGCGCTGGTCGAGCGAGGCGATGATCGTGTCGAAGTCGCCGCCCTCGAAGGAGGTGTTGCCCGGGCCGCCCGGGAACAGGGTGTCGCCGGAGAACAGGATCGGCGCGCCGTCGAGGCGGAAGCTCATCGAGCCGGGCGTGTGGCCGGGGGAGTGGATGGTGTGGAGGCGCAGGCGGCCGACCTCGATGACGGACTCGTCCTCGAGGATCTCGTCGTAGGCGGGGAGCATGGCGGCGTCCTCGGCGGTGACGTGGACGCTGTAGCCGGCGTCGCGCAGCTCGGGCACGGCCTGGATGTGGTCCCAGTGCCCGTGGGTCTCGATGACGGTGCGCACCCCGAGGCGCTGGCACAGCTCCAGCAGCCGATCGTGCTCGTTGGCCGCGTCGATGAGGAGGGCGTCGCCGGTCTGCTTGCAGCGCAGGACGAACACGTTGTTGTCCATCGGCCCCACCACCACCTTGTGGATCTCGGCGGCCGTGTCCTCCCAGTGCAGCGTGCTCATGCGCTCAGCCTAAGTCGGCTCAGAGATCCTCGCGGGGGGCGATGACCTCGAAGCCGAGGCCGGCCGCCGCCGGGATCTGGCGGCGGTCGAAGGTGAGGTAGCGGACCGGCGCAGGCAGGCGCTCGGCGGCGGCCAGGTGGATCGCGTCGGTGGAGCGGACTCGGAACGTCGCCCCGATGTCCACGGCCCGGGCCAGGCAGCGGTCGTCCACCGGCACGACGTGGAACCGCTCCCAGTCGGCGCGCAGCGAGGCCCACAGGACGTCGTGCTGGCCGGGCGTGACCGCGACGGCGTGCATGGCCTGGAGGGTCTCGGTGCGGGCGAGCGCCGAGGCGCACCACGTGTCGGCCTCGGCCATGGCCTCGGTGACCAGGCCGTGGCCGCTCGT
The DNA here is from genome assembly GCA_024128875.1 of Salinilacustrithrix flava. Classification (GTDB taxonomy): domain Bacteria; phylum Actinomycetota; class Acidimicrobiia; order Acidimicrobiales; family Salinilacustritrichaceae; genus Salinilacustrithrix; species Salinilacustrithrix flava. The sequence continues at coordinate 208,239 of JAMYFF010000003.1, read as the reverse complement.
GCGCACGTAGCGACGGAGCAGGGCCGAGGTGTCGATGGCGAGCAACGTCACTCCCGCCCCCGCAGCTCGGTGAGCACGTCGGCGATGCGGATGTCGACGGCGACGTCGATGGGCGCGGGGTCGATCGGTTGCGTGCCGGGCCGCTGCGGCGGCTGGACGAGCCCGGTCGCCACCAGGTCCTCGAGGCTCGGGGCCGTCGTGGGCTCGATCGGGCCGAGCTGGGCGGACGGGACGCCGTCGACGGTGACGACGATCCGCTCGCCGGCGGCGGCCCGGCGCAGCACGGCCGCGACGTTGTTGCGCAGCTCCCGTACGCCGATCGACTCCACGGCAGCGACCGTAGCACCGGTGTACACAACACGGGTTGAGACGGTGGCCCGGCGCGCCTACCTTGACCGGCCAGTCAAGGAACCGCCGACAGGGAGACCCAAACGTGAACTTCGCCTTCTCCGAAGAGCAGGAAGAGCTGCGCAACATCGTGCGCTCGTTCCTCGAGAACAAGTCGTCCGAGGAGACCGTCCGTGAGCTGATGGAGACGGAGAAGGGCTTCGACGACGCCGTCTGGAGCCAGATGGCCGAGCAGATGGGCCTGCAGAGCCTCATCATCCCCGAGGAGTACGGCGGCTCGGGCTACAGCTACGTCGAGCTGTGCGTGGTGCTCGAGGAGATGGGTCGCCGCCTCCTGGCCGCCCCGTACTTCTCCACCGTCGTCCTCGGCGCCAACACCATCCTCCAGAGCGGCGACGACGCCGCCAAGAAGGACCTGCTCCCCGGCATCGCCTCGGGCGAGACCAAGGCCACCCTCGCCATCACCGAGTCCAACGGCCGCTGGGACGAGTCCGGCATCGAGGCCACCGCCACCAAGTCGGGCGACGGCTACACGATCTCGGGCGAGAAGATGTTCGTGCTCGACGGCCACACCGCCGACCTGATCGTCGTCGCGGCCAAGACCGACGCCGGCACCTCCCTGTTCACCGTGAAGTCCGACGCCTCGGGCCTCACCCGCGAGGCGCTGTCCACCATGGACCAGACCCGCAAGCAGGCCAAGCTCACCTTCGCCGACACCCCGGCCACGCTGCTCGGCACCGAGGGCAAGGGCTGGGACGTGCTGTCCACCGTCCTCGACCTCACCGCCGTCGCCCTGGCCGCCGAGCAGGTCGGTGGCGCCCAGTTCGTGCTCGAGATGGCCGTCCAGTACGCCAAGGACCGCGTCCAGTTCGGCCGGCCCATCGGTTCGTTCCAGGCCATCAAGCACAAGTGCGCCGACATGCTGCTCGAGGTCGAGTCGGCCAAGTCCGCCGCCTACTACGCCGCCTGGTGCGCCGCCGAGATGAACGACGAGCTGCCCTCGGTCGCCTCCCTGGCCAAGGCCTACTGCTCCGAGGCGTACTTCCACGCCGCGGCCGAGAACATCCAGATCCACGGTGGCATCGGCTTCACCTGGGAGCACCCGGCCCACCTGTACTTCAAGCGGGCCAAGAGCTCCGAGCTGCTGTTCGGCGACCCGACCTACCACCGCGAGCTGCTCGCCCAGCGCATCGGCATCTGACCGATCGGCCCGCCGGGCCGCTGCGAGAGCTGACCGAGGGGGCGCCGACGGCGCCCCCTCGGCGCGTCTGGGCACTGGGCGGCGATTCGTCGACGAATCGGTGCGTGGTTCTGTAAAGCCGACGAATCGCCGACGAATCGTCCCCCACTCTTTCGGACAAGTCGTGAAGGATCCCGGGCTCCGCGACGTCCAAGGGGTGATGCAGATGACCGACGACCCACTCGTGGGCAGACCCCGCCGGCGGGACGCCCGTGACGAGCGCCTCGTCGAGGCCGCCCGCCTCGGCGACCACGCCGCCTTCACCACCCTCCTGCGACGCCACGACGACCAGATGCGGGCCCTGGCCTGGTCGGTGCTTCGCGACCGGGCCGCCATGGACGATGTCCTGCAGGACGCCTACCTGAAGGCGTACCGCAACCTCGACCGGTTCCGGGGCGACGCCCGCTTCAGCACCTGGCTGCACCGCATCGTCTACCGGTCCTGCCTGGATCACGTCCGGCGCCGGCGCGAGGTCGTCGGCCTCACCGACGACGCCGAACCGCCTGCCCCCGGTCGTCCCCAGGGCGACGTCGACGAGCGCCTCGCCCTCGAGCAGGCCCTCGCCGGCCTCGACCCCGAGACCGCGGCCGCACTGGTCCTCGTCGACCGCGACGGCCACAGCTACGAGGAGGCCGGGCACGTGCTCGGCATCCCGGCCGGCACCGTCGCCAGCCGCCTCCACCGCGGGCGCCGCGCTCTGCGCGCCGTGCTCGACCCCACCCGCTCCGATCGGCATGGAGAGATCCGATGAACGAGCCCCGAGACACCCTCGTCGGTGACGCCCTGCGCCGCCTCGACGTGCCCGACCACGCCCCGGACTTCTGGGCCGCGCTCGAGGCGCGCCTCGGCGACGGCGGCACCGACACCGACGATCCCCCCACCGATGCACAGGAAGAGGAGGCCACCGTGGTCGACCTGCAGGACTCCCCGGCGGCGCAGCGCGCCGCCCAGCGCAACCGGACCCCGATGCTCGCCCTCGTCGCCGCCGTGGCGGTGGTCGTCGCCCTGGTGGTCGGTGTGTCCGTCCTCCGCGGGGGCGGTGACGACGAGTCCCAGCTCGATGTGGCCGACGACCTCACCGAGGCGCCCGAGACCAGCGAACCCGACGTGTCGCCGCCTCCGGCCGAGGACGATGCCAACACCGACACCACGGCACCGCCGGAGACCACGACCTCGGTCGTGCCCGGTGACGAGCTCGCCGCCGAGGCGGAGCAGACCGCGGTGGCCTGGATCGACGCCCTCGGCGCAGGTGACATGGACGCGGCCTACGACCTGTTCGACGAGCAGACCCGGGCCGATCTGGACCGAGCGGGGTTCGAGGAGCTCGCCAGTGGTCTGGCCGAGGGTGCAGCCACCTTCGCCGCCGACGGCATCGCCCGCGAGGTCGAGGTCATCGAGGCGGCGTCCGGGGTGTTCCACGTCGTGACCTTCTCCGGCGACGTCCAGCGAGAGGGCATGATCGAGACCGCGAGCTATCCGGTCGTCGTGACCGGCACCGGCGTGCACTTCGCCCTCGCCGGCCCGCAGGTCGAGCTGGACCCCGACTACGCCCGGTCGTCCGGGACGACGCTGGCCGCTCCGCTCGAGGTCCTCGTCTCGGACACCGCGGACACCTGGCTCTGGGTGGACGGCGACGAGCCGGAGCGCGTCCTCGCCGGTGGCGAGCTGGTCCTCGGCGAGGAGGCGTTGGGCGGTGCCGGCACCCACGTCGCCACGATCGTCGCGATCGAGGGCGACCGCATCACCGCCCGGTCCTACACCGTCGTCGTGCCCTGATCGACCAGGGTGGACGGGGACCGCGTCGCTAGCGTGCCGACGTGGTCCTCGTCTTCGCGATCGTCGGTGCGCTGCTGATCTTCGCCATCGCTGCGGCGTTCGTCGGCTCCGAGACCTTCCGGCTGGGCCACACGCCGACGACGACGGTGTTCGACATGGACGAGGCCGTCATCCACGTCGCCGAGAACCTCAGCGTGGAATCCGCGATGGGCCTCACCATGGACGAGGTCAAGCAGCTCATCCAGTTCTCGCTCCAGCACCTGCGGACCCGGGGTCTGAGCGCCATGCCGGGCGAGGAGCTGGAGCACGACGTCGAGCGCGCCCCGGTCGTGGTGGCCGACGACGAGGCCGTCGCGGTGGTGCTCGGCCGAGCCGACGAGGTCGGCATGGAGGTCACCGACGACGCCGTCTACGAGGTGCTGGACCTGCTGCTCGGCCACCTGGTGGAGATCGGTGCGGTCGGCCCAGCGGTGCCGCCGCCGGAGCTCTGAGCGGTCCGGAAAGGCGCGATCCGCGAGCGGCGCGACGGGGCTAGCATCTTCGGCACCAGAGAAGGGAGGTGGTCCAACACATGTACGACAATCGTCTTGGGACCCTGGAGGTGGCTGGCCGCTAGGTCAGTCCTCTCGGACCGACTTGGTGGAATCCCACCGAGCCACCGCCGAGCGAATCGGCCGGGAGCTGGTCCCACCCGGTGCACACCACAACGATCGCTCGGTCCTGAAGAACTGGAACGGGGAGGTGCTGGCATTGCCCGGCGCCTCCCCGTCCCGCGTATCGTGCCCGGCATGTCTGATCGCCTCGTTCGGATCGAAGAGCACCGGTGGCTGGGCGACAAGCGCTCCTTCGTCGTCCACGACCAGGACAACGTCTGCGACAAGGCCGTGCTCGACGACATCGCCGCGGCCGAGTCGTGGCTGACCTTCGGTCCCGACACGAGCGTCGAGGCCCGCAACCGCGGCTACAAGGTCTGCCCGGCCTGCGCAGCCAAGAGCGCCGACTGAGCAACGCCGCCCGCCCCGTGGAGCACTTCGGCTCCGGCTCCCTGACCCTGGTCGGACACCTCGCCGGCGCGCTCGACTCGGGGCCTGCTCGTCCTGCGGTCGTCATCGTCCACGGCTACCCGTCGGGTCCGGCCGGCACCGCCGGCGCCGTGTCGGCGATGGCCGAGCTGGCCGACCGCATCGCCGACGACATGGGCTTCGTCGCCTTCTCACCGTGCCTGCGGGGGATGGCGGGCAGCCAGGGCGCGTTCTCGATCAAGGGGTGGAAGAACGACATCCACGCCGCGGTCGATCACGTGCGATCCACCGCCCGGGTCAGCGGCGTCTGGCTGATCGGGTTCGGGACGGGCGGCGCGCTCGCGATCTGCGCCGGCGCCGACGACACCGACATCCAGGGGGTCGCGGCCCTCGCCGCACCCGCCGACTTCGACGACTGGGCCACCAACCCCCGACAGCTGCACGAGCACGCGCGGGAGGTCGGCATCGTCCACGCCGACGCCACCACCGGGCTGCTCGACGGGTGGTCGCGCGAGATGCGGCTCACGAAGGCCGTCGACGGCGCCCAGCGGCTGCGGCCCCGGCCCCTGCTCGTGGTCCACGGCTCGGCGGACGACCTGGTGCCGGACTTCGACGCCCGGGTCATCGCCGACGCGCACACCGCCGCCGAGCTGCGGCTGCTCGAGGCGGCCGGCCACCGGCTGCGCCACGACCCGCGGGCCATGGCCATCCTCCTCGGCTGGCTCGACCGCCAGCGCAACTCCGCCGTCCCGCGAACGGCTTAGTCAGCCTTCGACTTCTTGGCCGCCTTCTGGGCCTTCTTCCAGCGGCGGACCTCCATGAGGGACTCCTCGGAGGCCACGTCGGCGACCGAGCGGGGCGTGTCGTCGGCGAACGGGCCGGCCACCTCCTCCCAGCCGTCGGGTCGGATGCCGAGGCGCTTGGCCAGGATGGCCACGAAGATCTTCGTCTTCTCCTCGCCGTAGCCGGGCACCTCGCGCAACCGGGTGTAGAGGTCCCTGGCGTCGTCGGCCTCGGTCCAGATCCGCTCGGCGTGCCCGTCGTAGGTCTCGACCACGTGCTCGCACGCGCCGTGGATGCGCTCGCCCATGGACTTGGGGAAGCGGTGGATGGCCGGCTTCTCCCGGCAGACGTCCACGAACTCCTCGACCGGCATGGCGGCGATGCGCTGCGGGTCGAGGTGGCCGAGGCGCTCGCGCAGCGTGAACGGACCGGTGAAGGCCCACTCCATCGGCACCTGCTGGTCGAGCAGCATCCCGAGCAGCAGCGCCAGCGGGTCGTCCACGAGGAGCTGGTCGGCGTCGGGGTTCCCGGTGATCGGGATCTGGGGCGTCACCATGGACCGAGCCTACGATCCGGATCCATGGCCGGGGACCTGACCGATGACACCTGGCAGGACCTGTACGACAGCATCGAGCGCGTCCTGCCGGTGCGGGACACCTCGACCCAGCGCCAGGAGCTCGCCCGCCTGGCCCAGGTCTACCGGCACCTCGACGACGGCGGCCGGGCCGGGTTCCTGCGGCGGGCGGCGGCTCACCTCGGGGTCGACGAGGACGTCGCCCGGCGCGCCGCCGAGGCCCTGCTCGAGGATCCGTCCGACCCCGCCGCCCAGGTGGCCCTCCGGCGAGCGCTGACGCCGAGGTTCTCCGACCTGCTCCACCTCCTCACCGGCCTCGACGGCGGCGTGAAGCTGCTGGTGGACCTGCGCGCCGACCTGCGGCACCTGGCCCGGGGCGAGCTGCCCCTGGTCGAGGCCGAGCTCGACGGCCACCTGGCCACGGTCTTCGACGTGGGCCTCCTCGAGCTCGAGCGGATCACGTGGGGGTCCCCGGCCCGCCTGCTGGAGAAGCTGATCCTGTACGAGGCCGTGCACGAGATGGACGGCTGGGAGGACCTGCGCGACCGCCTCGACGCCGACCGCCGCTGCTTCGCCTTCCTCCACCCGGCCATGCCCGACGAACCGGTGGTGTTCGTCGAGATCGCGCTCGTGGCCGGCCCGCCCACGAGCCTGGCCGAGCTGCTCGACCGGGAGGCGCCCACCTGCGATGCCGAGGACGCCGACACCGCGGTCTTCTACTCCATCACGTCCTGCCAGCGGGGTCTGGCCGGCATCCACCTCGGCACCGAGCTGATCAAGACGGTGGTGCGCGAGCTCCAGCGGGAGCTGCCGCACCTCGAGCGCTTCGTGACGCTGTCGCCGATCCCGACCCTGCGCACCGCGGCGCTCGACCTCGACGAGGCCACGCGCGCCGAGCTCGACGACCGCAGCTGGCTCGACGGTGACGACTCGGGCGTCCGGGACGAGGTGCTGGCCGCCACGGCCCGCTACCTGTCGACGCGGGTGGACGGGCGGGTCCCCGACCCGGTCGCCAACTTCCACCTCAGCAACGGCGCCCTCGTCGACGCCGTCCACTGGCGGGCCAACACCGAGGACTACGGCCTCGCCCGGTCCTGGGGCGTGATGGCCAGCTACCGCTACGACCCACCCGCCATCGCCGCCAACGCCGCGACCTACGCCGCCGGCGGCGAGGTGGCGGTCAGCGAGGACGTGCGAGCGCTGCGCGGGATCTGAGCGTTCGGGGCCGCGGCACACGCCTCGGAGGCGCGCACCGCGTCCCAGAACGGATCAGCGGGTCCAGGGGGGCGTGAGCTCGGGGTCGATGTCGTGGGCCTCGATGGCCTCGGCCACCGTGGAGGCGTCGACCTGGCCCTGGGCGCAGAGCGAGGCGAGGACGGCGACGACGACGTGGGGGGCGTCGACCTCGAAGAACGAGCGCAGGGCCTCGCGGGTGTCGGAGCGGCCGAAGCCGTCGGTGCCGAGCGAGGTGTAGGGCCGGCCGACCCACCGGGCGACCTGGTCGGGGACCGCGCACATGTTGTCGCTGACGGCGACGACGGGGCCGTCGGTGTCGGCGAGGCGTTCGGTGACCATGGCGGCCCGGGCGTCGCCGCTCGGGTGGAGCCGGTTGTGGCGCTCGGCGGCGAGGGCGTCCTCGCGGAGCTTCTTGTAGGAGGTCACCGACCACAGGTCGGCAGCGACGTCCCAGCGCTCGGCGAGCTCGTCGCGGGCGGCGACGGCGGCCTGCCACATCGGACCGGAGAACAGGATGCTCGCCCGCTTGGACGGACCCTCGGGGGCGTCGTGGAAGCGGTACATGCCCTCGACCGCGCCCTGGGAGATCTCCTCGGCGCGGTCCTCGGGCAGCGCCGGCATGGGGTACGTCTCGTTGTAGAGCGTCAGGTAGTACATGACGTCGCGCTCGGCGTCGGGCGTGTCGGGCCCGTACATGCGCTCGAGGCCGGCCTTCATGATGAGGGCGACCTCGTAGGCGAAGGCGGGGTCGTAGGCCTCGACGGTCGGGACGGTGGAGGCGAGCAGCAGCGAGTGGCCGTCCTGGTGCTGGAGGCCCTCGCCGGTGAGCGTGGTGCGACCGGCCGTGGCGCCGAGCAGGAAGCCGCGTGCGCGGGCGTCGGCGGCGGCCCAGATGAGGTCGCCGACCCGCTGGAAGCCGAACATCGAATAGAAGATGTAGAAGGGCACCATCGGCACGCCCCGGTTGGAGTGCGCGGTGCCCGCGGCGGTGAAGCTGGCCATGGAGCCGGCCTCGGTGATGCCCTCCTCGAGGATCTGGCCGTCCTTGCCCTCGGTGTAGGAGAGCAGCAGGTCGTGGTCGACGGGCTCGTAGAGCTGGCCGCGGCTGGCGTAGATCTTGATCTCACGGAACAGGCTGTCCATGCCGAAGGTGCGGGCCTCGTCGGGCACGATCGGCACGACGCGCTCGCCGAAGTCGTCGTCCCGGGCCATGTTCCGCAGCAGGCGGGTGAAGCCCATGGTCGTGGCGGCCTCCTGCTTGCCCGACCCGACCAGCAGCTCCTCGTAGACCTTGTCGTCGGGGAGGGTGATGCCCTTGCGCGGCGGCACCGGACGGGAGGGGAGCGGGCCGTCGAGGGCCTTGAGCCGGGCGTGGAAGTACTCGTGCTCGGGCGTGCCCTCCTGCAGCGAGATGTAGGGCGGCAGGTCGGAGTCGAGGTCCGAGTCGGGTACCTCCTCCTGCAGGTGGAGCCGGTCGCGCAGGGTGCGCAGCTGGTCCTTGGTCATCTTCTTGATCTGGTGGGTCGCGTTGCGCCCCTCGACGTCGGGGCCGAGCGTCCAGCCCTTGATCGTCTTGGCCAGGATGACCGTGGGCCGGCCGTTGGCCTCGGTGGCGGCCTTGTAGGCGGCGTAGAGCTTCTTGTAGTCGTGGCCGCCGCGGGGCAGGTTGCGCAGCTCCTCGTCGGAGAGGTGCTCGACGATCTTGCGCAGGCGGGGGTCGGGGCCGAAGAAGTCGTCGCGGATGTAGTCGCCGTCCTCGACCGCGTAGCGCTGGAACTGGCCGTCGACGGTGGTGTTCATCTTGTTGAGCAGCACGCCGTCGACGTCGCGCTGGAGCAGCTCGTCCCACTTCGAGCCCCACACGACCTTGATGACGTTCCAGCCCGCGCCGCGGAACACGGCCTCGAGCTCCTGGATGATCTTGCCGTTGCCGCGCACGGGCCCGTCGAGGCGCTGCAGGTTGCAGTTGACGACCCAGATGAGGTTGTCGAGGCCCTCGCGGGAGGCGAGCGAGATGGAGCCGAGGGTCTCGGGCTCGTCGGTCTCGCCGTCGCCGATGAAGCACCACACCTTGCTGTCGGTCGTGTCGTCGACGCGCCGGTTGGTCAGGTACTTGAGGAACCTGGCCTGGTAGATCGAGTTGATCGGCCCGAGGCCCATGGAGACCGTCGGGTACTCCCAGAAGTCCGGCATCAGGCGGGGGTGGGGGTAGCTGGGGATGCCCTCGCCGCCGACCTCCATGCGGAAGTGGTCGAGCTGGTTCTCGCTGAGGCGGCCCTCGAGGAACGCCCGGGCGTAGATGCCCGGGGCCGCGTGGCCCTGGAAGTAGACGTGGTCGCCGGGGGTGCCGTCCTCCTTGCCGCGGAAGAAGTGGTTGAAGCCGACCTCGTACAGCGCCGCCGAGGAGGCGAACGTGGCGAGGTGGCCGCCGATGCCGTCGGCCTTCTTGTTGGCCCGCACCACCATGGCCGCCGCGTTCCAGCGGATGTAGGCGCGGATGCGGCGCTCCACGTGCTCGTCGCCGGGGAACCAGGGCTCGCGCTCGGGGGGGATGGTGTTGACGTACGGCGTCGAGATGGCGGCCGGGGAACCGACCTGCAGCTCGTTGGCCCGCGACAGCAGCTTGGAGATGAGGAAGCGGGCCCGGGTCTTGCCGTGGGTGTCCACGACCGCCTCGAGGCTGTCGAGCCACTCGCTGGTCTCGCCGGGATCGATGTCGGGCAGCTGGTTGACGTACCCGTCGTGGCGGGGGTTGTCGGAGTGGAGGCCGTCGATCACCATGGGCCCAGCCAACCACGAGATCGGCCCGTTTGCTCCCCCGGGTAGGTTCGCCCGCCATGGCGACGAGACGACGGGTCTGGACCGATGGTGCCTGCAAGGGCAACCCCGGCCCGGGCGGCTGGGCATGGGTCGCCGACGATCGCCGCTGGGCCAGCGGTGCCGAGGCCCAGAGCACCAACCAGCGCATGGAGATCATGGCCGCCCACCGCGCCGTGCAGGCCCACGACGAGCCGCTGACCGTGGTCTCGGACTCCACCTACGTCGTCAACTGCTTCCGGGACGGCTGGTGGCGGGGGTGGCTGGCCAAGGACTGGAAGAACAGCCAGAAGAAGCCGGTGGCCAACCGGGACCTGTGGGAGCCCTTCATCGAGCTCGTGCGCGAGCGCGGCGACGTCGACTTCGAGTGGGTCAAGGGCCACGGGGGCGACGAGATGAACGACATCGCCGACCGGCTCGCGGTCGCGGCGGCCGAGACCCAGACCGAGCGGGAGGGCGACGAGGTCCCCGACGACCTCGGCGATGCCGACGCCGTCGGTCCGGCCACGGCCGCGTCCGCACCGGCGGTCCCCGACCGGGACCGTCGGCTGCCGGCCGGGCGCCTGCTCGGCGTGTTCGGCGCCCGCCCGCCCGAGCTCGGCGGCTACGACGCCAACCCGGTCAGCGACGCCGTCGGTCGCCGGCTCCAGGAGATCCTGGCGGCCAAGGCCCGCATGCACCCCGACCTGCACGTCGTGTCCGGCCTGCGCCTCGGTGCCGAGATGCTGGGCGCCGAGGCCGCGGTGGCCGAGGGCATCCCGCTGGTCGCCGTGCTCCCGTTCCCCGATGCCGACAAGCCCTGGCCGGAGCGGTCCCGTCGCCGCTTCGCCGAGCTGCGATCGGCAGCCGCCACCGAGGTGCTGCTCGAGCGCAAGGTGCCCGAGACCACCGCGAAGGTGGCCGGCTCCCTGCGGCGCCGCGACGGATGGCTGGCCAAGAACCTGGACGAGGCCATCGTCGTCTGGGACGGCCAGGAGCCCTTCGTGGGCCGGCTGCTCGCCACGCTGCGCGACCGCCTCGGCGACGACGTCTGGGAGGAGCCCGTCCCCGCGTCGGGACGGTGAGCGCGATGCTGATCGGGGCCGACACCGGCGGCACGTTCTCGGACCTGGTCGACGATGGGGGCAACGTCACCAAGGTGCTGTCGACGCCCGACGCGCCCGACGACGCGGTGCGCGCCGGCGTGGCGGAGCTGACCTCGGCGCGCCCCGCACTGCTCGCCCACGGGACCACCGTCGCCACCAACGCCGTGCTCGAGGGCCGACTGGCCCGCACCGCGCTGATCACGACGCGGGGCCTCGCCGACGTGATCGAGATCGGCCGCCAGGACCGTCCGAGCCTCTACGACCAGTTCGCCGACCGGCCGGTGCCGCTCGTGCCGCGCGAGCTGCGCTTCGAGGTCGCCGGCCGTCGGGCGGCCGACGGCACCGAGCTGGAGCCGGTGGACCTCGACGCGCTGCCGGACCTGCCCGACGACGTGGAGGCCGTCGCGGTCTGCCTCCTGCACGCCGACCTCGACCCGTCCCACGAGCAGGCTGTGGCCCGTGCCCTGCGGGAACGGGGCCTGGACGTCGTCGCCTCCCACGAGGTGTCGCCCGAGTTCCGGGAGTACGAGCGCACGGTCACCACCGTGGTGGACGCCGGCCTCCGGCCTCGCTGCCGCCGCTACCTGCAGCGGCTCACCGACCTCGCCGACGAGGTGTCGGTGATGACGTCGGCGGGAGGTCTGCTCGACGCCGGCACCGCGGCGGACCTGCCTGCCGCGCTGCTGCTGTCCGGCCCGGCCGGTGGCGTGCGGGCGGCCGCCGCGGTGGCGCTCGCCAACGGGTGGCCCGACGCCATCACCTTCGACATGGGCGGTACCAGCACCGACGTCTGCCTGGTCCGAGGTGGTGAACCGGCCTTCGCCACGACCCGCCACGTCGGCGGCTACCCGGTGCGGTTCCCCTCGCTGGACATCCACACGATCGGCGCCGGCGGCGGCTCGATCGCGCGCATCGACGCGGGCGGTGCCCTCGTCGTCGGGCCGGCCAGCGCCGGCGCCGACCCGGGCCCGGCCTGCTACGGGCGGGGTGGCACCGCACCGACCGTGACCGACGCGAACCTGGTCGCGGGTCGCATACCCGCGGATGCCAGCTTCGGTCGGCTGGAGCTGGACGCCGATGCCGCCCAGGCGGTGCTGGCCTCGGCCGGCGTCGACGCCGACGGCATCCTCCAGGTGGTCGACGCCAACATGGAGCGGGCGCTGCGGGCGGTGTCGGTGGAGCGGGGCGTGGACCCGGGCGGGCTGGCGCTGGTCGCCTTCGGCGGCGCCGGCGCGCTGCACGCCTGCTCGCTGGCCGAGGCCATGGACATCCCCGTGGTGATCGTCCCGGCCCGGGCCGGGGTGCTGTCCGCCGTCGGCCTGCTCATGGCGCCGCCGCAGCGCGAGGTCGTGCGCAGCCGTCGGGACCCCGGCGACCTGGCCACGCTGGCCGATGACGTCGGGGCGGTGGCGGCAACGGCCCGCTCGCTGCACGAGGGCCCCGGTCCGGTCGAGGTGACGACGGCGATCGACTGCCGCTACGTCGGCCAGTCCCACGAGCTCACCGTCGCCGACCTCGACGCCTTCCACGACGAGCACGAGCTCCGCAACGGCTTCGCCCGACCCGACGCCCCGGTCGAGGTGGTGGCCGTCCGCGCCACATTGCTGCGACAACCGGCCGTCGACCTCGCTGACCTCCCGGTCCCCGAGCACCGGGCGGCGTTCGAGCCGGTGCAGGGGTCGCGGGTGATCGCCGAGCCGGACTGCACGATCTGGCTGGCGGCCGGCTGGCAGGCCGATGCGGGTGCCGCCGGTGCCCTCGTCCTGCGACGGGCGGTCTCGTGACCCTCGGCCCGGCCGCCCTGCAGGTGCTGATCTCCCGGCTCACCGGCGTGGCCGAGGAGATGGGCGCCGTGCTCCAGCGCGCCGCCTTCAGCCCCAACATCAAGGAGCGAGCCGACTGCTCCTCGGCGCTGTTCACCGCGTCCGGCGAGCTGCTCGTGCAGGCCGAGCACATCCCGGTCCACCTCGGATCGATGCCGGCCAGCGTGGCCGCGGTGATCGAGTCGATCGACCTCGAGGCGATGGAGCCCGGCGACCAGTTCGTCGTCAACGACCCCTTCGCCGGGGGCACGCACCTCAACGACATCACCGTCGTGGCTCCCTGCCTGGTGGAGGACGGCGGCGCCCGACGCCTCGTGGGCTGGGCCGCGAACCGGGCGCACCACGCCGACGTCGGCGGCTCGGCGCCCGGCTCGATCCCGGCCGACGCGCGGGAGATCTTCGAGGAGGGCCTGCGCCTCCCGCCCCTGCGCCTCACCGATGAGGTGCGGGCGATCCTGTTCGCCAACTCCCGCACCCCCGACGAGCGGGTGGGCGACCTCGACGCCCAGGTCGGGGCCAACGTGCTCGGCGTGCGACGCCTGGCGGAGGCGGCCGACGAGCCGATCGACGAGGTCATCGCCTACGGCGAGCGCCGGATGCGGGCCGCCCTCGCCGCCCTGCCCGACGGCACCTGGTTCGCCGAGGACGTCATCGACTCCACGGGCTCGCACGCCGAGCAGCAGGTGCCGTCGATGATCCGGCTGCGCCTGAGCGTGGCCGACGACGGGATCGAGGTCGACTTCTCCGGCACCGACCCGCAGTCCGACGGCAACGTCAACGCCGTCGCGGCCGTCACCGAGTCCGCCGTCGGCTTCGCGATCCGGTCGGTGGTCGACCCGACCATCCCCGCCAACGGCGGCGCCATGCGCCCGGTCCGCATCCACCTGCCCCACGGTTCGATCGTCGCCGCCGAGCCGCCCGCCGCCGTCGGTGCCGGCAACGTCGAGGTGTCCCAGCGCGTCGCCGACGTCGTCCTCGCCGCGCTCGCCGAGTCGGCGCCGGAGCGGGTGGCCGCCGGCAACCAGGGGACGATGAACAACCTGCTGATCGGCGGCCGGGGCTGGGTGTACTACGAGACCGTCGGCGGCGGGCAGGGCGGACGCATGTCGTCCGGCGCCCCGGCGCCCGGCCAGTCCGGCATCCAGACCGGCATGACCAACACGAGTCAAGTTGACTCCCGATCGAGGGTGCCGATGCCAGGCCAGTCGGAAATTCAGACGGGTATGACCAACACGAGTCAAGTTGACTCCCGATCGAGGGTGCCGATGCCAGGCCAGTCGGGAATTCAGACGGGTATGACGAACACCAAGAACACGCCCATCGAGGCCCTCGAGCGCCACTTCCCGCTGCGGGTGCTGCGCTACCGGCTGCGGCGGGGGAGCGGCGGCGCTGGCCTGGCGCCGGGCGGCGAGGGGATCGAGCGTGACCTCCAGGTGCTCGAGGACGTGACCGTGTCGCTGATCACCGAACGGCGGGTCTCCCGGCCGAAGGGGCTGGCCGGCGGTGAGGACGGTGCGTTGGGGGAGAACTGGTTGCTGCCCGGCGGGGACGAAGCCCGTGCGCAGCAGCTGCCCGACAAGTGCACGATCCGGCTGCAGGCGGGCGACGTGGTCCGGATGCTGACGCCCGGTGGTGGTGGATGGGGGGCGCCGTTGTAGGAGTTCATCGACCCCTCGCCCATAAGGGCGCTTGCGGTCGACTCCGAAGCGGCGTCGGCGCTGCCGGAAGACGGGATTCAGTCGAGCGGGCAGTGAAGCGCTGGCTCACGCGCCAAGGGCACGCATCAGCATGCGATCTTCGCTACCAGCTAACCTTTGGTGCAGTGGTTGACGGATGTGGTGCTGTCCTCTACCGTGAGTAAAGGGAAGCGGCGCTACACTTTTTCCGATCGCATTCGTCTACCAGAGGTGAAGTTTCAATGCAGTTTCATGAGCGGCTAAGCCGAGCGATGAGCCAACGGAAGATCACTCAAGCCGCTCTTGCAGAACACTTGGACGTGTCTGCAGCGTCGGTCTCAACATGGTGCGCGGGGAGCAAGCGGCCTACGGACGTCGACCGGCTCGAGAAGATGGCCGACTTCTTGGGTGTGACGCCCGGGTATCTGCAGTTCGGCGAGGGGGCCATGGCAAACTCTCCCGGGGAGGACCTCGAGGCGCAGCGGCAGCAGTATCGGGATGATCTGACGTGGTACTGGCGGCCAGCCCCTCGAGACCGTGGTCGCGAACTCGGCAATGCGGCCGCTTATGCCTTCGAGACAGACATCCCGACGCTCGCACGGGAGTCCGCACAGAACATCAGCGACGAGAAGCTGGAAACGGCTCCCACAGTCCAGGCTCGATACACCATCAGCGAGTTGAGTGGCGATGCCCTCGAGGAGTTCCTGGACGCGATCCAGTTCTCCCGGGTACGTCCCCATCTTGAAGCTGCGAGTGCGATGAACAGGAAGGCTGGCAACGTGATCGGCCGGGGGCTCGCTGAGGTTGATGGTGGGCGGCTTCTGGTCATCCGCGTTGATGACTTCGATGCGAACGGCCTCACTGGCCCAGAGTTCGACAGGGGCCGATACATGGCCGTCGTCCGAAACATCCTGGACTCACAGAAGGGCGAAACTGCCGGTGGCAGTTTTGGCCTCGGCTGGGCCACGTTCCCGTCCACCAGTCAGTTCGGGCTCGTCCTGTGCAACAGCGTCCTGTCGGTGGCTGAGGATGGTCGTACGAACAACCGATTCATGGGTGTGATCGACCTTCCGTGGCACTCCATCGACGATGAGGAGTTCGCCGGTCGGGGGTGGTACGGCGCTGTCGACCCAGGCGACACGGCCGATGGGCCGAGGCGCACAGTTTCCTACTGGGAGAACGAGGCGATCGTGAGGGACACGCTGCTGCACCGCACGGATCCCCGTCCCGGAGCGTCCTTCTCGATCGTGGGGGCCTACGACGCCTCCGGTGCCGTGAGCGAGATTGAGGAGATGGCAGAGAAGTTCTCGGAGAGCCTCGCCGACAACTTCTGGCCCGCGATGGTCGACCAGCCTGAGGAGCCGGCCCGGTTGCAGGTCATCGTGCGGGCGGAGCGGAACGGGCATCGGGTGGTGGAGAACTACGTCAATCCACGCCGCTACCAACCCGCGAAGGTCGCGGCCTTCGAGAAGCACTTGAACGACGATGTCGTCGAAGGACTGGACGAAACCGGCGACGTGGTGAGGCGGTCAGTGACACTCCGTGTTCCCCGGCGGACCGCCGAACCCAGCCATGACCCGTATGAGCACGAAGCAGTCTTGCTGGTGACCCAGGCGAGTGACGACGATGCGAGTCGACCGTCGACTGCCCCGGGTGCGGTGACCTACCTCCGTGGCAGCCACATGGTGATCAACACGCCGAAGGTTGGTGCGTTGCCCATCGGCGCTCGCTCGTTCCATGCCATCGTCCTCGCCGGAGAAGCCGCGGGGGACACGCCTGACGCCCGAGCCGCCGACCGGTTCCTTCGTGCTTCGGAGCCGCCCGCTCACAACAAGTGGACCGGCACGTCGGAGATCACGTCGAGCTATGTGCGAGGCGGCAAGACCGCCATCGAGATGTTCGATGCCGATGTGAAGAAGGCCGTGCGCGAGATCATCCGCCAGCCCAGCCGCGATCTGTCCGACGGACCGGAGGCTCTGAAGGAACTCATCCGCATCGTCCCACCCCCTCCATCGGGCAAGCGTCCACGGGTGAAAAGCGTTCGCGATCACGAAGTCGATGAGGACGGGGCGTGGGTGATCACCGAGGCCACCGTCACGCTTCCCAAGCGACAGAACGGTCGCGGATGGACCCTCACACCTGTTCTCCGGTTCGGGACCGAGTCCGGAGCAGCTATCCCGGTCCGTTGGTCCAGCATCGAGCCACTCTCACGATGTGAGATTGACGATAAGGGTCGTCTCGTCACTCCGTCGAGCGCGCGGACGGCAACCTTTACCGCGATCACTGACCCAAGTACCCATCCCGTCGGCGCTCGCCGAGCGAAGGTGCTCGTTGACGTCCGTATCCACACCGACGAGGTGGACTCATGAAGGCTCTTTTCCCTTACCCGACCCTCTTCGGCGACGTCACGTTGTCGGTCACGGAGGTCGCGATCGACGATGAGCCGGTCGCCGGCCGCGTGGACGTTGACCGGCGGGTCGTCAACTTGTACGGGATCGACCGAGCCGAGTGGGAGACCGCCCGGGTATCGGTCGTCGTGTCGGCCCCAGCGAACGAGATCGAGGACGCAGATGCCCCGCAGTGTGTCGCCGTCACGAACTGCGGCCCCTCCAACCAGCGGGTTTCCAGCATTCTGGCGCCGGATGGAGGTACTACCGGCCGGTGGGCCGGAGAAATCCTCCTAGAGCGTGAGTACTGGTACGCGCACGCCGAGCTCCGGGCGGGGGTGGTCGCGACGGTGGACGGGGCCGGGCATCGGGTCGTTGGCAACAGCGATACGTGGACGGTGATGTTCGACGATCTTCCGAACAGGCCCGTGAATGGCGCGATCAAGATCACCTGGGTGGACTTCAGTGACCCTGGCGACGACAAGCAGTACCTCCAGAAGCACAGCGATAACTACGTGTACCTGTCCATTGACCCGGAGGAGCCACAGTTGTTCCTCAACCGCAGCTTCGACGGACTCGAACAGCTTCTCGCCGACCGTCGCCGTCGGCACCTCGACCGTGCTCTCCACGACCAGACGCGAGCGTCGATCGCTGACAAGACCTGGTCGGCGCTGTTCAACGCCGCCATCGAGAGTGTGGAGGTCGACGAGGAAACCGGCGAGCCGACGTGGCCCTCGGTCGAGTGGCAGCGGACAGTTCTCGAAGCTCTCCTCGTTCGGATGTACCCGGACAAGGCCCCCGAGGAGGCTCTCGGTAACGCCTGGACCGCGCGCAACACGCGGGACAACCCCGGCACGCTTCAGGAGCTTCTGGCGCCAGCCGCCGCAGTTCAGGCGCGAGCGCCTCGGTTGCTTCGAGACGGCATCCGGATCATCGCCAATGAACTTGAAGCAGACGAGGAGGAGCAGACCCAGTGACCGCCGTCAAGACCCTTGACCACAATGCATCGCGATTGCTGACCCCGGGATTTCGTCTCGGCACCGAGTCGCCGGCATTCGACGACTACGAGCTGACGTTCGACCTCGGGCATCCTCTCGACCTGGACGCCGTCCGGGCCTGCCTTGACGAGACGATGCGTCGGTTCACGAGGGAGCAGGGTACGGATGCGGATGTCTGGCTCGCCCCACGCCTGCACCACGCGCTCCGTCTCACGCGTAGGGAGGCAGCGCACCGCGGCCTGTGGCGCTGGCTCGGAGTCGTCTTTGCGTCGGACTACGTCCGCTGGCGGTGGGGACCTTCCGAAGAGAGTTCGGAAGACCCCGAGGCTGCGGCTCGCACCGATCGCTTCGACGGACCCGACTACAAGCATGCGCTAGCGCGCCTTTGGTGGATGGCCGAGTTGTTCCGAAACGGACCGGACTACACCCCCGTGGCGACCGCCTTGGCCAACCAGGACATCCCCAACAACCTGTTCCGGATGGATGTCGCGCACCATCGGCCGACCGTGCAGGCTGCCGTCGCTGTACTGGATGGGCGCACGGGTCGGGAGGCCAATGCCCTCGCGAAGGCGGTCAACTCGGCGGCGACCACGCTCGTAATCGACACGATCGGTCCAGACAATCCGCTAGACCCTGAAGCAGGCTTGGCCTGGGTTAGTGATCCGGACATCGACCCGGGTCGCTATTTCGACGAGATGCCGTCAGGTCCTGAGGACCCTCCCGCCGCGGAGGCGGCCGTCACGACAATGGTGGACCTGCTCGAGGATCTGCTGGCGGAGGCGCCGGTCCGCGGTCGCAGTACCGAGGACGACCCCGACGAAGACAGCGTCGAGCTGGGATCTGAGACGAGCGCATAGGTCTCCTCTGCCATGCGCGTACGAGCCGAGCGAGCCCAGGACACGATCCGCCAGCAGAGCGGCCGACTTCCAGGTCGTGGTGTCGAGCGCGTCGAGTGCCGGGTTCCCTGGCCAGATGGGTCGTCACGGCCGTCAAGAGTTGACAGACCGGCTGCGCCCGCAGGGCCACCCAGCGGACCGAGTTCCGTCACACCTATCGAGTACCTCGATCCGCAACGTACATATCACAGGGGTGTAGTTTCATGACGATGAAGGAGCTGGGGAGGGACATCCGCACGGTCGACCTCTTCGCAGGCGCCGGCGGTCTGAGTCTTGGCTTCCACTTGGCAGACCTTGGTTTCACGCCGGTGTACGCCGTCGAGCACGACAGCGCAGCTGCAGCGACGTTCCGCCGCAACTTTGGTTGCGAGGTGTTCGCGGATGACATCGAGTACGGCCCGCACTACCCCGAGGCGGAGCTCATGATCGGAGGTCCTCCCTGCCAGGGCTTCAGTCCCCTCGGCCGCGACCGGGATGATGAGAGCCGTGCACAACTCAACGGACTCTGGAAGCACTACCTCGATGCCGTCCGCACGCTGCGCCCCAAGGCGTTCGTTATCGAGAACGTCCCTGAGTTCCAACGGTCAGCGCAATTCGCAGAACTCCTACGTCTCCTCCAGGAGGATGACGACCTGCGTCCGTACCGACACGCCGCCTACGGCGTGCTCAACGCTGCTGACTACGGGGTTCCTCAGAATCGTCGTCGTGGGATCATGGTCGCTGTCCGGGACTCAGAGCCTCTTCCCTGGCCTCCCCCTCCGACGCACGGGGCCGAGTCCGCCACAGGTGCGCCGCACGTGACGGTCAAGAAGGCGATCGGAGATCTCCCGTCTCGTACCAAGGGTTTTGACCCGTGCATCTCTGACGACGGGGCCCAGCATCTGCACTTCGGCCGCCGGCCGACGGCGATCTCGATGGAGCGCTATCGCACGATCCCGCCCGGCGGGAACCGCTTCGACCTGATGGCGCTGCGGCCAGACATCACTCCCGCATGCTGGCTCAACAAGCCCACGGGAACAACGGACGTCATGGGCCGGATGTGGTGGGAGAAGCCAAGCCCGACGATCCGTACCGAGTTCTTCAAGCCAGAGAAGGGCCGTTACCTGCACCCGACTGCGAACCGTGTGATCAGTCACCGGGAAGCAGCGAGGCTCCAGAGCTTTCCGGACTCGTACGTCTTCGAAGGCACCAAGATTCAAATCGCCCGCCAGATCGGTAACGCCGTACCGCCGCTGCTCGGCAAGGCCATCGCCGAGTACGTCCACGCTCACGCCTTCAAGTAGGTCAACCAGTCTCCAGAGGGGGCGCTCTTGGGCAGTCGAGGCGCAGGACCGGAGGGGTCCGCCGGACCAGCCGCCGCCCACCATCCTCCGCTGATGTGGACCTTCGGTCGTTGGTCGGTCTTGGGCACCTGAGTTACCCGGACGGGCACGAATTCACCCTTGGTAGGAACCGGTAGCCCGAGCAGCGCTGCGATGTACGGGTGCGCATCTTGATGCCCCAGCACAAGGAACCCTTCTGCCCCGAGATGGCGGGGGAGGCGAGCATCTCGAGGGCGCTTCATCCCATCGTCCTGCTGCGCCACGGTTAGCACCGTCGAGCGGTGAACGAGCTGCTGATTGAACTCCCGGAGTAGGACGTTGATGCGCCGCTGACCGCTAGTGGAGCTCGCCCCAAATACACGTTGGCGGGCAGCGTCGGACATGTGGAGTAGCTGGTTGGGTGGCAGGTCGTCCTGGCGCCCGCCCCAGAGCCAGTGGATCTGCTTCAGACCCGTGTCGTTCAACTTCCGCTTGGCGTCTCCATTGGCACTTCCCGACAGCAGAGCGTCGGTGATCTGCAGCAACCCCGCCGCCCACCGGCTCCGGTCATCATCGAGCCACACAAGCAGTGCGACGTGGTCGGCAGTGCCCGAGCGTTGTGCGGGAGTCGTAGACAGGTACATCTCCCTCGGAATCTCCCACTTGCCGTAGTCCTTCGAGAACTTGCAGTCGACCTCGATGCCGGCGATCCGCCAGTCGAGCTCGTGACCATCAGGGATCTCGAACTCCTTCGTCAGGGAGATCTCGATGATCGTGCCGAGATGGGTCTTCTCCGTCTTAGAGAGATGTAGGTAGTTCCAGCGACCCGTGTGCTGTCCGTCGAGCAACTGGTCTACCGAGTCCCTCAGTACCCATCGGAAGCGCTCATGGACACTCGGTTGGGCGAGCAGCCAAGAGGCGACGGGCGCTACGGCCGCCGTCGGAGAAGCGGACGTGACTACGTGGTCGGGAAAGGTCGGCTTCGACATGCGCAGTGGCTTCGGCGTGCGCTGCGTGCCCATCGGCTGGGCCCACACCCGGTAAGCGTTCCGCTTCCGACGGAACTGGGCTGCGGTCAACCCACCGATCTGTGTCACTGATCCTCGTCCTCCGAGCTGGTCCACCCAGTCATCGGGCACCGTACGCTGGGACCCCGATGTCTGTTGGTGACCGGATGAGCCGGCAAGCGACCCGTGACACGTCGCCTGAGCGCCTGTTGCGCTCAGAACTTCATCGACGAGGCCTTCGGTTTCGGCTGCATCAGCGTCCCCTGCCGGGACTGCGCCGCACCGCCGACATCATCTTCACCAGGGCCAAGGTCGCCGTGTTCGTTGATGGCTGCTTCTGGCATCGGTGTCCCCAGCACGCCACCTTCCCGAAGACAAACGCCGATTGGTGGGAGGCGAAGCTTCAGGGAAACGTGGACAGGGACGCCGATACCGTGAAGCGGCTCTCAGAGGAGGGCTGGCGTGTTGTCAGGGTGTGGGAACACGAAAACCCCTCCGAAGCTGCCGGGCGAATCGAGCAGCTCGTGCGAGCGGAGTCCTAGAGACTCCTCGCAGCGGCCCGCCGGGAGGTGATGCGACGCAACGACGACTTTCTGCAGCCGCAGAGCGCTGCCCGGCGTCTCCTTAGGCCGTCGGTCTAGATGGAAGCCGGGACGCCAACTCTCGAACGGCATCAACCTCGGGCAGGTGCACAACACCGAACCGGTGTTGGACCGGCAGCTGGATCGACTCATGTTGAAACGGCGGGCTCGCATCTGCCAGGAAGAGTTCCGGACGATCCTTGCAGCCTGTCGTCGATGACCGGAACAGGTTGTTCCCGATGAACAAGCTGACGTTTGTCCGGTCAACCCAGAGGTCCACTCGAAATAGCGCGTCGGCGAGCGGGTGGAACCGAGCGTCGACGCCGCGATCTCGCAGGAGTGCGACCACGTACAGCTCCCGAAGAAACGAGTAGTAGGCGTTCCCGACCCTCTGCGAGGAGCCGAATCGGTTCGTGACCTCGGCGCATGTCGTCTGGAGCGTGGGCGGCATCACCTCGGCACCGGAGACAATCGGGGAGAGGCGATGAACTGCTGAGGGGAATGGCTCTCCGTCAAGAGGGGAGTGTCTCTTCTAGGACGCGACGAGCGGTGCCGGCCCAGTCGTCAGTAGCTCAGGAGGAGCAGCCCCTCGAGAGAGTGATCGACGTCTTCGGGGTGCCGTCCATGTTCAGGCCCTGCCGGGGGTTGGGCTTGCCGCCTGCGCGGATCTCAGCCACGGGATCCCTCCCAGCTCGAGATGGCCTTCTCGCCGTACTCCTCGAAGGCGATGACCGAGTCCCGGTACCGCTCGAAGTTCACTGGCTCGAAGTCCGAGCCACGAACCGTGAGGAACTTCGTGGCGAGCAGCGTGACCGTAGTGAACGTGGGTCCCACCGCCGACGCCACGATCTCGAGGCCGTTGGGGAGTTGCCAGTCGGTGTGGAGGGGGTGTCCAGCTTCATCGACGGTCCTGCCGCGAGCTGGACCGGGTCGAAGCTGAACAGCTCGTCAGCCGTCACCGGCTGCAAGAGGGTCCGGGGCGAGAAGTACCGCACCTCCGGGTTGACGTAGGTGAAGGGGAGGCATCGTTCACTCCTCCTCGTCCTCCGCTGCAGCGAGGGAGTTGATGCCCTCGACGTGACGGTGCAGCCAGGTCGCGCAGTTGCGCCGGCTGGTGGGGGAGTGGATGTCGAAGGCCTGCCCGAACAGGGTGCAACCCTGCTGGGAGCGGTACTGCTGGATGAGGCGCCCCCCATGCCTCGCAGAGTCGAACGCTGGTCGCGGTGCGTACCTCGCAGGCGACGATTTCAGACTGAGACGTGGTCAGGCCCGCACGACGAGTCAGGAAAATGCGGCGCGCAGAGTCACCCTGTTCCGTCGGTGTTGGTGTCCGAGTCGATGATCTCGGCCTGGTCCTCAGTGCTATCGGCGGTGTCGCTCCAGATGTTCTCGAAGGTCAGCCACATGGCGACGCCGAGCAGCGCCATGATCAGCACGGCAAGGACGGTCGAGATGACGCCCTCGCCGGAGTCGTTCCGGCGTGGAATCCTGCGGTCGACAGTGGTCACCAGATCTTCCCTAGAGGAGCCGAGGAGCGCGCCGGCCGGGGGACGTTCTGTCGCACCTCCCTAGATTCTTTGCGTCAGCCATCACTTCCTTCCGCCGAGCGCGAGTCGAGACACCCCGGCCGCCGGAGGTTCCCGGAACTCGCGCGACGTCTATAAGCTCAGCTGAACGCTTCGGACTGAGTGCAACGGCCCGTGGACGCTTCGGCGGCGTACGTTCACGGGATGCAGTTAGGCCGTCTAGAACCCGTCGATCCCCGTGCCGTGTGGCAGAGCGAAGCGCGGGACTTCACCCCGTGGCTGTTGGCAAACGGCGATCGGCTCGCGGACGCGCTGGGCATCGACCTGGAGCTGTCGGGCGCGGAGCACCCGGTGGGCGGCTTCTCGCTCGACCTCATCGGGCACGACCTGACCAACGACGCGGTGCTGATGGTCGAAAACCAACTCGAGGCCACTGACCACACACATCTTGGGCAACTGCTCACTTACGCCGCCGGCACGGGCGCAGCGACGATCGTGTGGGTTGCGACCAGCTTCAGGGAAGAGCACCGTCAGGCCCTCGACTGGTTAAACGAGCAGACAGGCCAAGGCACGCACTTCTTCGCCGTGCAGGTGAACGTGGCTCGGATCGGCGACTCGGACCCGGCGCCGTACTTCGACGTCGTGGCCAAGCCGAACGACTGGCAGAAGCGAATCCGTTCCGCCACCCGTGCCGGAGCGACAACTGAACGGGCAGAGCAGTACAGGGAGTTCTGGGCGCTCTATCTCGATGCACTGGCCGAGGCAGACCTCAGCTGGGGTCGGCGCACTCCTCAACCTGCGAACTGGATGAACTTCGCTGGCCCGTTCACAGGCACAAACCTCAATCCGTCGTTCGCATCCGGCAAGCGGCTCCGCCATGAGCTCTACATCGACGGCGGCGACGCGGACGCAAACGGCGTGCTGTTCGAGCTGTTGGTAGGGCAACGGTCAACACTTGAAGAACGTTTCGGAGAGGCGCTCGAGTTCGACCCGATCGAAGGCCGCCGAGCCGCGCGAATCGCGACCTATCAGGACGGGTGCGAGATCAGCGACGTCGACGACTGGGACAACTACATCGCCTGGTTCATCGACACGGGCTCGCGGTTGCGGACTGCGTTCGGGACCGTGCGAGTGGTCGTCGAAGGCCAGCTCGACGGGCTCGCCGGACTCACCTGAGCCGTCCTCCGCAGCGCAACAACCCACCGCGAGTGATTCACCCTCAACGCAGGAAAGCCCACGTCACTGACTACGCCGGCAGATCCATCCGCTGGTCTGAACACGAGTGCCGACCGTCGATCCCGCACCTGCGAGCGTTCGGATACCGCTACCTCGACATAACTAATCGGCTATGTAGTTGACATCGCTTCCTGGTTATGTTCGGATCCACCCATGAAGCTTCGGAGGCGGAAGTCCGGCGCAACGACGACTCGGCAGTATTCACTTCGTGAGCTGCGCGAAGAACTCGGTTGCTCGCAAGCCGAGCTAGCTCGGCGACTTGGGACCTCGCAGCCAGCAGTGCTCAAGACAGAGAACGCGGCAGATCCCCGACTGTCGACGGTCCGTCGCTATGTGGCCGCGCTGGCAGAACTGAACGATGAGCCGTGGCACGTGGGCCTGGCTGTAGCGATCGGTGACCACGAGGTGGAGCTGGTGCTCCCTGGGGCGAACAGAAATGCTCCAAATACACAACCCGTGTCCACGACTGTTCCGAAGGTGGGAGTGCTCCCGGAGGCGCTCGCGACAGAGAACCCCGTCGGCACTTGGCGCCTCCGGGCGTGGGATGACCCGGAACTGGAGATGGCTTGGCTCGATCGTCTGATCATCTCCATGAGCGCCGATGAAATCGGCGACGTCACGCATTGGCCAGGGGCCGAAGCGCTTGCCCGCAACTTGTCGGAGGCGCTCCCAGGACGTACGCCCCAGGCCATCGGCATGTTCGTCACCTACTGGCGGTACTTCAGAAGGGAGATGTCGATCGGCGATCTCGTGCTGGTGCCCCTGTCTGCTCGGCGAGTAGCAATCGCACGCATCGCGGGTGACTACGAGTACCGATCCGACGAACCTGAGCCGAAACTCCGACACGTTCGACCTGTGGAGTGGCTTCGCGTCTGTTCCAGGTCCGAGCTCGACGAGGATCTTCGCCGGGTTGTGAACGCTCCGGGCACCATCTGCCGAGTGTCCGCAGCGGGCGCAGCGCAGCGCTTGCTGTAGTGCCGTAGACGGCGGTGCGCGACTCGGCGCGTAGGTCGTGTGCGATGCCTGACTACTTTGGGGGGCCGAAGAGCGGCTTCGACAAGTTGGCGGATGGAGAGAATCCCGTGGCGATCACATGCCCGCTGTGTCGACGCGACATGGCGTCGGACAGAGAGTTCAAGGTGCATCTGGAAGATGCCCACCAGCTCGTCGACGACCCGGGAGCAGTGG
The DNA here is from genome assembly GCA_024128875.1 of Salinilacustrithrix flava. GTDB lineage: Bacteria > Actinomycetota > Acidimicrobiia > Acidimicrobiales > Salinilacustritrichaceae > Salinilacustrithrix > Salinilacustrithrix flava. The sequence continues at coordinate 182,739 of JAMYFF010000003.1, read as the reverse complement.
AGCGTCAATCGCATGAGAACGTCGCCCGCACGCAACCTTTCGAAGCAGGGTCGAGCGCGAGTCAACAGGCCGCGGGTTCTGAGCAGGAGCTCAACGAGATAGCGGTTGCGAGTGCCGGGCCAGGACGTCGCTCAGCGAAGGGCGTGGTCATCGCCGCTGCGGGCATCGTCGTAGTCCTCGTCGTCGGGGCGGTTGTCCTACTGGGAGGCAATGGTGCCGATGACGATGCAGCACTGACCTTCACAACGAGTCTGGGCGCTGGCGCTGACGTGACCCCCGAGGAGTTGGAGGCCATGGCAGAGGCGGGGGCGGACGGCATCTCGCCCGACGACCCAGCCTATGAAGACGTGTTCGGCGCTCCCGATGACGGCGCCGGCAGCGACCCCACGCCACAGATGGAGACCGCGCCGACGGCACCTGAGTACACCGTCGAGCCGATCGAGATCTCTGATGTCGGTTGGGTTCACAGTGACTCCTTCGACGGGACCTACTACCTGCACTTCGGCGGGTTCGTCAGGCAACCGTCGCCCGACAGGATCTGCGACGGGGTCGACGTGGAAGTTGTGGCCCGGGATGAGGCGGGAAACGTGCTCAACACGTCGAGCGAATTCGCCGGATCAGTTCCCCCGGGTCACACCGTGGCATTCAGCGGTCAGATCAGCGTTGGGTCCCGGGCGGCCACGCTCGAGACCCGTCCCGGCTCCGATCACCACTGCGTCCTGACGGATCCAGGACGATTCCGGACACCATCGGTATCCAACGTGGCGTTGCTCGACAACAGCCGCTACGGCTACCTGACGCAAGTCGTTGGCGAGGTCACCAACCCATACAACGAGCACCTGGAGTCCATCATGGTGACCGCATTCACCCGGGGGGCCGACGGCTCCATCATTAGCGGAGCGTTCGGTTTCGTCGAAAACATCGCCCCCGGAGCCACGGCCGCCTTCAGCATCGACCTCAGCGGTAACGCCAACGAGGCCACGCCTGTCACGCCTGAGGCCCACGCGGTCGTGTGGGAACCTGACTGGAAGTACGTCGGAGACTGATCAACGCGCAGCAGCGAACGATGGCCGTGCAGTGCTCCCATTACGCCAGCGCATGGATTGGAGACTTCGTGCGCAGTGCAGGTGATGGATCGCGTTGCGCTCATGGGTGCATGAAATACTATGAGACGGCTTGCCATGGCATGATTGCGCGAGCCGCCTGACTTGTGGGAGCGCGCCGTGCCAAGCACCACGGAATGGATGTCGACAGCGGATGCTGCCAAAGCCCTCGGGATCACACCCCGGACCTTGTACCGCTTCATCGACCACGGGGACTTGCCTGCGTATCGGTTCGGTCGGGTCATCCGGTTGAAGGCGTCGGATGTGGAGGAGTTCGTGGAGGCGAACCGGGTCCAGCCTGGTGAGTTGAAGCATCTGTATCCCGATGGCGCCGACAAGGATGACGCTGGCGACCAGCAGTAGCTGTTCACCGAGGATTCTCGGTGGACGCCGACCCATCGGGATGAGCTTCATGTTTGCCCTCGACGTGTATCGGGGGGATCGTGCGATGGGTGCGTGCGGTGATCTATGCGCGGGTGAGTCGCGCAGCGGACCGGTCGTCGGAAACGTCGACACCGCGTCAGATCGCGAACTGTCGGTCCTATCTGTCGAGCCGGGAGTGGGACGAGCACGCCGTCTTCCGGGACGTTGACCGCTCCGCGTACCGCAGTGGTGTGCTGCGGCCGGGGTTCGAGGCGATGCTGGCGGAGCTGACTCGGGGAGGCGTCGACGTCTTGGTCGTGTGGAAGCTTGACCGCCTCACCCGGCGGAGCCGGGACTTCGAGCGGGTCTGGTCAGTATGTGAGGACCACCGGGTCGCCTTGGCGTCGGTTACCGAGCCGGTGGACACGACGACCCCGATCGGACTGGCCATCGTGCGGGTGCTGCTCACGTTCGCCTCGGTCGAGTCGACCGTGAAGGGTGAGCGTCTCGCCGCACGGTTCCGGGAGAAGGCGACGCGAGGTCTGCCTCATGAAGGGGGTGTGCGCCCCTTCGGGCACAGTCGGGACCGGTCCGAGGTCATCGAGGGGGAAGCGGTGCTGCTCCGGGAGGCGGCCCAGCGCATCATCCATGGCGAAGGGGTAGTCGCTATCGCCCGGGACTTCCGGGCACGGGGGGTGGTCGGAAGTTGTGGCGTCCCGTGGACTCACACTGGGATGCGGTCTTCGTTGCTGTCGGCCCGGATGGTCGGGGACCGCAGCTACCGCGGTGACGTGGTCGCCCGTGACTGCTTTCCAGCGATCTTGGACCGGAACACCCATGAACTCGTACGCCACATTCTCGACGACACCCCGAAGCGAGCTCGCCCGTCCCGGAGTCTGCTGCAGGGACTGTTGCGGTGCGGCTTGTGTGGTCAGCACCTGACGGCGGCGATGTCGAGCAAGAAGTCACTCATCTACAAGTGCGCCGGTTCGCCTTACGGGCAGGGGTGTGATCGCATCAGCATCTCTCGTCCGCTGGTCGAGGACCTGCTTGTGAGGGCGGTACGGGATCGTCTGCGTCGGCGGTCGATGAGGCGGCAGCGTGCAGAGCCGAGCGATCCAACGGGTCGGCTGCGTGAGTTGAACCGGGCGTACTTCGTCGCTGGTGCGCTGTCGCGTGCGGAGTTCTACGCCACCCGTCAGACGTTGTTGTCCGATGATGACGACCGGGCAGACCGGTGGAACATCCATCCCGACATTCCTCCCGGAGCCAGCGGTCGGGAACTCGACCGTCGATGGGACGAGCTGACCAGGTCTGCGCAACGAGCGCTGCTCGAGGCGTTCCTGGACAGAGCAGTGGTTGCACCGGCTCCCGTGCGGGGTGGCGGGTTCCAGCCCGAGCGGGTCCACCTTCACTGGCACGGAACCTGAACGGCTACGAGGGTCACGCCATGTCGAGTTGCGAATGCTCGGAGCCGGCCAGTGCTTCGTTGTGCGGGTCAGCGTTGCTCCAACCAGACCGTGCGGGGACGGCGACCTCTCGTGGTTCTCGTACGCCATCCCCGACTGGTCGCGGCTAGTAACCCGGGGGACGTCCTGCTGCTGTCTTCGAGCGGAACTCTTCGGAGTCAGAGAAGTAGATCATCACGAACCCGCGGAGCATGCCCCGGTTCATCTGGTCGGTCCAGTAGGCGTATCCCTGAGCATCCGGGGACCGGCCGAGCACGTTTTGATACACCCGCTCGAGGAACTGTGCGTTGTCCAGGCTTCCGTACCGGGACTGGAACTCTGCTGAGCGGGCGAAGTCGTTGGAGATCTTGTCGAGTGGGTAGCCGTTCCGGTAGACGCCGAACCAGTAGTCGTAGCCGGACCTGTCCGGCTCGCGCAGGAAGTACGCCCGGTAGAGCCGGTAGATGGTGCCGGTCGGGCCATTGGGATCGTACGACGGCGACGGCGCCGGTCCTTGGGTCGCCCCGTCGTAGGGAACTCTCGAGGAGTACTCGCCGGGCACGTCGGGATAGAGGTCCAGGACCCAGTCGTTACAGCACGAGAGGTTCTCGTCGTCGTACAAGCTGCTCTGGACGGCCACACTGTCGGTGTTGGCCAGACAGCTCCGGGGGACCAGGGTCGTGATCCGGCTGTTGGTGTAGTCGACCGACACTCCGACTCCGCCGCAGGCGATCGCGTATCCCGGGTCGTTGTAGCCCTGCACCTTTTTCAGCTCCCAGGATCCGTCCCGGTAGGCGTTCAACTGGAAGTCCTCAGAACCATCGCCGTTCACTTCGTAGGAGACCTGTGCCGTGTCCCACCACTGCGGCTGCAGGTCAACGATCCGGGTGGACACCTGGACGGCGCTGGCTGTCGTGGTGACGTCGACCTGGGCAATGTCGACCTCGTCCCAGTCCTGGTTCAGATAGACCTCGTCAGCGACCCAGTCGTAGTAGGCGACATCGTCTTGCCGGTCGACGAACGTGGATCCGCTCGCCGATGCTGGCTGTGCGGTCGGAAAGAGAACCACGAGCACGGCAACTGAGAGCATCAGCAGCAGTGCCCGGTACGGCTTGTGTCGCTTCATGTGTCCGCCCTTGCTGTTGGCGACGTGACGTTCACGCCGGTGTTCGGCGACGACGCCGGAGCCGTCCCCGAAGAGAGTGCAGGCAATCGTCGGTGTGATCTCCGCCGGTCACGAGAGGGTTATCCGTTGCGTGTGACACGACCTCGGTGGTCAGCCCTCGCAGCCCCAGCCGTCGCTGTCGCTGTCGAGGCGGTAGGGGTCGTTGCTCGGGTTGTGGACCCGGATCGGCTTGGTCGCGGCTGGAAGTTGGCCGCAGTCGACGTCACCGGTGCTGTCTTCGTAGCTGGCCACGCACGCGCCGTTCGCTGCGCTGTAGACGCCATCGGTCTTACAACCCGGGGGCGGCTGAGTCGGTGGCGGTGAGGTGGGAGGAGGACTGGTGGCATCCGAGGATGTCTTGGTGCAGCCGTTCAACATGTTCGACAGAGCGGTCTTCTCCGCGGTGTCGACCGCCAGCCTCCAGTGGTACTTCGTGATCACGGTCAGTTCGGCGAACACGCAGTTCGACTGGGGCCGGGACGGGAACCACTGGCCGGCGTCGCGGTCGCTCTTGCTCAGATTGGAGCTGGCAGTCACCGCCGTGAGATTGACGGTCCAGTCGGCGAACCCATCCCGTTGCGTCGAGGTCCAGGAGTTGGCACCGGAGTCCCATGCTTCGGCGAGGGCGACGACATGGTCGATGTGCAATTCGCTGGTGTTGGGCGTCGAGTAGCCGTCCCACAGTGAGAACCAGGTTCCGTCACTACGACGTTCGGCCGCGAGGACCTCACAGCGGGTGTCGCAGCCGTCGCGGTCTTCGTCGTCCCAATGCTTGAACAGGTCCCGGTCGTAACCGGAGCGGGTCGGCTCCGGAGCGACGGCGAGAGAGTTGAGCAGCAACTTGGCGTTGGACCCGGCGCGATGCCCGGGCGGCACACCCTTGGCCGTCTTCGAGCGGAACTCGTCGCTGTCGGAGAAGTAGATCATCACGAATCCGCGGAGCATCCCCCGGTTCATCTGATCCAACCAGTAGGCGTAGCCGCCCTGGTCAGGGGCTCGGCTGAGGACGTTCTGATAGACGAGCTCGAGGAACCGGCGGTCGTCGACGCTGCCGTACCGCTGCTGGAACTCGGCGGAACGGGCGAAGTCGTTGGAGATCTTGTCGAGCGGGTAACCCTGCGCGAACACGCTGTACCAGTAGGCGAACCCGGCGGCGTCGGGCTCACGTAGGAAGTAGGCCCGGTAGAGGCGGTAGATCGTGCCTTCAGGCCCGGATGCGTCGTAGTACGGCGCGACCGCGGCAGCAGGTGCTGGGGGCTCAAGCGCGACTGCCCCCGCGACGCCAGTGATGGCCAGCACTAGCGCCGCAAGGGCGCGTGCAAGTCGGTTCATGATCCCACCTTCTTGTTCCGCCAGCACCCCCACCGGGCACCTGCCAGGACCATAGACCCCCGGCTGTTCTGACGTCGTGGCGAACGCAGATTCAGGGCGATCGACCTACAAGGCGCCTCTCCGGTTGAGCAGCGCGTGAGACCCCCGCGTCCAGCAAGGGCCAACCGGACGGGAAGCCTTGGGCCACCATCACGGATCTGTGGCGAGGTGGTCACGGGCGGCAGCGTTGATGGTCCGAGGTAGGCCGAACACTTGCGGCCCTGTAGTCGGCTCACTTCGTGGTGATACCGGCCTCATGTAGGGCGTGGAGAACGGCGCCTTCGGAGATGCGGAGTTCGGCGGCGATCTCGGCGATCGAACGTGCAGCGTCTTCGTACTGCTCCATGAGCCACTTCGTTGGGACTCGGGCTTGGGTTCGCTGCGGTGGTCGGCGGATGCCGTACCGGCGGAGCGCTCGGTCAACTGCACCGTGAGGGCAGCCCACCTGAGCAGCAATGGCTCGAGCGGTGCGGCCATGCTCGAGGTACTCACGGCGCAGCCAGTCCGGATCGTTCAGACGTGCGTACGAAGACGGCATTACTCGATGATGCTGCAGTGCCTCTGCTCGAGCGAGGACGTCGGTGGCGTCACGCTCCCCAGGTGATGCCGGCGAGGATGCGGTCGGGGTCGAACCATCCGCCTCGGGATCTGCGCCGGCGCCTCTGGTTGACCGGATCACCGGGCCGTCAGCGTCGCCAGGTCGTCCCTCCGAGCAAGCGGTTCGGGTCGAACCTTCCGCCCGGCGAGCCTCCGGGCTTCACGGTGATGTGGTCGACGACAGCCTCGACGAGATCTTGCTGGTCCTCGAGGCGCAATTGAGCCCAGTGAACTTTCAGGTCTGTCGAGCGCTGGGCTGCTCGGTCGAGGGCGGCCCTTTGAAGCGGGGCGCGGCCAGCAGCTCTGGCGTCTCGGAGTGACACCAGCAGAGGGTGTCGGGCGGCTTGCCATTCGTCCTCGGTCAGACGGCCCTGGGCTCGGTTGACAGCGAGTTGACGAAGTCTCGCGTCGAGCACCACCGGACTGCTGGCGGCGATCAGGTGGTCGACGCCGGAGCCCGGAGCCCGCAATCGTGGCCCTGTCTTCAATCTGTCGAGGACTGCTGCTCGGACCGCATCGTCAGATGCCGGTCCCAAGATCGTGAGGTGGCCACATGCTCGGCTTCCTGGTGGACCGCAGCACTTGTACACCCGGCGTCGGCCGACGTTCCGTGACTTCAGGTTTGCTCCGCAGCGGCCACAGGAGATGAGCCATGGATTCAAAAGACCGTTGCGGGATCTGACGGGGTCGAGCCGGGGGCCGTTGGCCAGGACGAGGGTCAGTAGCTCCGTGGTTGCTTCGTCGAGGATCGGCTCCCAGTTCGCTGGTCCAACAACGGCGCCGTTTCGGACACAGAGGCCGCAAATCGTGGGGGAGGTGAGGATGCGGCGCAGGGAACTGTCCCCCCATTTCCCTCCACCCTGCGCCGGCACGTTGCGCCGGTTCAGGTCTTTCTTGACGTTGTTCACCGTGTCGCCGCGAAGGACTCTGACGGCGATCTCTCGGAGCACGGCGGCCTCTTCGGGGACGACCTTTAGATCGCCGTTGCCCGTGGACCGGTAGCCGTACGGTCTTGGTCCGCCTCCCCACCGCCCGAGACGGGCGAGCTCGCCGTGTTTGAGTCGGATCCGTTGGCCCTGCTGTTCCACTTCGTGCTGTGCGACGGCGCCGACCACTCTGGCGACCATGCGCCCGGAGGCGGTGGTCAGGTCGAGCAAACCTGACGTGACGGTCGCGACCTGGGCCTTTGCTGCTTCCACGGTGTCGACGAAGCGAATGAGATCTTGTTGGCGCCGGTACAGCCGGTCGGCGTGCCAGGCGATGACCAGGTCGACCTTGCCGTTGGCGACATCGACGAGCAGGTTCTCGTAGGCCGGTCGACGAGTTCCGGCGTAGGCGGAGCGGTCGTTGTCGCAGTAGATACCTACGAGGGTTCCGCCGATGGTGTCGAGTAAGGCTCGGCATGCCGTCTCCTGGCGGGCCACGCCGAGAGCGTCGCCGTGGTCGATGGAGATGCGGGTGTAGATCGCCGCTCTCGGCTCGATCACTGACTCCGACATAGCGCTGACCCGATCCGAGGGCGTCTACGACGGTTCCCGCCACACGATGCCGTCGGTGACCCGAGACGGATCGAAGCGGCCGCCTTGTTGGGCAGCGGGCCGAACGACGATTCGGTCAACAACGGACCGGATAGCGAGTCGCTGCTCGTTGACGGTCCAGTCGCTCCCATCACCGGTCATCGAGACCGGCGCGCGCCACGTGGCGGGGTCGTCCAGGGTCTGACCAGTGCCGGGTTGCGCTTTCGATCGACTGGATGGCCGGGCGAGGAGTCCCCGGCTCGTCCGGGCATGGTGGTCGGTGCCGAGTCGCTCGCAGACCTCGAGCAGGACGGCTGCGTCGGCTCGGCTGGAGGTGATCCAGAGCGTCCCGCAACCTCGCCCTTCCGGGGGTCTTCTGCACATGTAGGCGTTGCGGCCCGAGGACTTGAGCGTTGACCCGCACCGGCCGCACCGCAGAAGGCTGCACAGGAGTTTGGCGCTGGTTGCCAGATCGGGCAGTCGGGCGGTGAGTTCGGTGATCTGGTCGACCGTGGCCTTGTCGAGAATCGGTTCCCACACACCGCGGGTCGGCTCGCCGCCAAGCATCCGGTACCCGTACACCGACGGTTTCGTCAGTACCCCGACAAGCGTGTCGGGATACCAGAGGCCACCCTTGGCCGTCGGGACATCGCGTCGGGTGAGGTCCCGGCAGACCGAGGACACGGACTCCCCGCCGATGAGCCGGTCGGCGGCCTCCCGGATGATCAAAGCCTCCTCGGGGACGACTTGGAGCATTCCGTCACCGACGTAGCGGTACCCGTACGGGCGCTTGCCGCCCGGCCACCTGCCAGCCCGGGCCAGTTCTTCGTGCTTGAAACGCAGCCGCTCCGCTCGGCGTTCCGACTCGTGCTCGGCCAGTGCTCCGACAATGCGAGCGACCATCCGCCCTGACGGTGATGCCAGGTCCAGCTCACCGGTCTCCACGGTGGCGACCGAGGCGCCTGCAGCCTGAACCGTGTCGATGAAGGGCACCAGGTCTCGTTGTCGACGGTAGATCCGGTCCGGATGCCATGCGATGACCATGTCAATCCGGTGCGAAGCGATGTCGGTGAGCAGGCGGGCGAACTCCGGCCGTGGACGCAGACCGAAGGCTGAGACGTCACCTTCCTCGTACACCTCGACAACGGCAACCCCTGCGGCGTGGGCAAGGCGGCGACACTCGACTTCCTGGCGGGCGCAGCCGCCGCCGTCACCCAGCGGGCTTCGAGACGTCCGTGTGTAGATGCCAGCCCGCGATGCGGTCACTGGATGGACGGTACGCCCGGACCGGGCTCTCCGATAGGGGCCGTCTGCTGCGTCCGTCGGCTCCCTCGGTCACTGTCCTCCACGTCCAAACACGCAGACAGGGACCGTGCTCGGAACAGGGATGAGCGGCGTCGTCGCAGCAATGACGACGCCCGCCTCCCGTGGGGCAAGGTTCAGCGGACCGGCTCTGGTCCTCGCATGTAGATGTCGCGTCCGCCGATGTCGTCGAGGGGGACAACTGTCTTTCCGAACGGGACGAGGGCCAGCAATGCCAACTTGAAGTTGGCCACGCCAAGCGGGATGCCAATGATCGTGATGATGAGTGCGATGCCGGTGGCCACGTGGGCAAGGGCGAGCCACCAACCGGCCAACACGAACCACAACACGTTGCCGATCAACCCGAGCGCCCCGCTGGCGTCTGGGTCACGCACGACCACCCGCCCGAAGGGCCACAGCGAATAGCCGGCGAGCTTGAACGACTGGAGCCCGAAAGGAATGCCCACGATGGTGACCAGCAGGACCAGCCCCGCGATGGCGTAGCCAATCGCGAGCCAGACGCCGGCCAAGATCAGCCACAAGATGTTGCCGATGGTGCGCATGGGTCGACCGTATCGACGAATACGAACGCAACCGAGGGTTGGACCTCGCTGGAGTGCGCGCTCTCAGCCCGCGTGCGGGACCGAGCCGAAGTCCCGGTGGATCCAGCAGATGCCGTCGGTGACTCGGGTGGGGTCGAACCGTCCTCCGGTGGATTTCGATGACGGCCGGATCGTGGTGTGGTCGATCACCGCGTCGACGACCTGACGGCGCCGTTCCAGACTCCAGGTCGCCCACGCGGCTTCCAGTTCCCCCGACGATGTCGGCAGGTCGGCGAGCGCATTGAACGCTCGGTCCTTCGCGAGCCCAGCGCGTGCGGTTTCGATGTCGTGCGTGAGCACCTGCCGGCAGGTACGCCACTCCATTGTCGTGAGTTCACCGTCGGCGTATCGACCGGTCAGTTCGCGCAGGAGAGCTTCGGCGTAGACGAGGTTCTTGGCGGCCTCCTGGTCCAACTTTGTGGTCAGGATCAGGGCTTCTCGTGCCGGGCTGTCGAGTACGGAAAGAACCTGTTGCTTGATCGTTGCCTCCACCTTCTCGGCCACGATGGACAACGAGCCGCAGCCGCGGCCATCCGGCGGCTGCTTGCAGACGTAGACCCGAGGACGTGGCCCCGCCCATGCAGAGACGAGGGGATGGCCGCAGCGTCCGCACCGAAGCCGGCCGCCGATGAGCAGTGCGACGCCGGAGGGCACGGTGCGTTTCCGTGCAGGGTTCCGGATGATCACCGTCAGCCTCTCGACGGTTTCGCGATCCAGGATCGGCTGCCACACGCCCTGGAACAGTTCACCTCGCCAGATTCGAAAGCCGAACACCGAGGGCATGGTCAGCGTGTTGGCGAGGGTGGACACTCGCCACACCCCACCCCGGGCGGTCCCGATCTGCCGGGTGCTCAAGTTCTTGCAGATCGAGTGAAGCGTCTGGCCTTGGAGGACCCGCTCGGCCGCTTCGCGGATGATCGCCGCCTGCTCGGGTTCGATCTCGAGCATTCCGTCACCCACGTACCGGAACCCGTACGGCGTCGCCCCACCCGCCCACCGCCCCCGGCGCGCCAACTCCGCATGCTTGAGCTGCAATCGCTCCGACTTGCGTTCCGACTCGTGCTCGGCAGCAGCACCAACCACCCTCGCCACCATCCGCCCCGACGCGGTCGACAGGTCCATGTTCCCTGCTGCCACCGTGGCCACCTGCACGCCGGCGGCCTGCACCGTGTCGATGAAGGGCAACAGATCACGCTGACGCCGGTAGAGCCGGTCGGGGTGCCACGCGATGACCACGTCGACCAGCCCGGCTTTCACGTCCTCGAGCATCTGCTCGAACGCCGGACGCCGGGTGCCAGAGAACGCCGAGTAGTCGTCATCGACATAGACCCGCACGACCTGCGCGCCGATCCGGGCCGCCAGATCCCGGCACTCCGCTTCTTGGCGAGCGACGCCCAACCCGGTGCCGACTGGGTCACGGGAGATCCTGGTGTAGATCGCCGCACGGCTGCTCATCCATCGACCGTACGACTGTTTCATCTTGCAGTCGCTGGAAGCTTGCTGCGGTGGACAGCGCGCGGCGATGGCTGGGTGACCGTGTTGTGGTCCTAGCTTCGGCTTCTTGGCTCGGTCGAGTGTCGGTAGCGGCGGCGCAACGGCGAGTCCCCAGCGACGTGGACAAGTTCCTTGGAGTCCCAGGCGGGGATCGACGTATCCGATGCCATCGGCCCACCCGTCTCATGCGGCTACGAAGGCGATGGGGGTCCCTTGCTTGGCGAGCAGGCGCGGGTAGCGGCCGACACATCAGCCGATGTGGTGCTGGACGCGCCATCCTGCTGCGTTCAGATCACCGTGGGAGTAGGTCGGCCCTCCACGACCTGCCGCATGCACCTCGTAGAACGCACGCTGCGGGATCTCTCGGATGATGAAGTGAAACAGGCAGTTGTAGAAGGTGCAAGTGCCTTCGCCGATCTGTTCGGTGCGCCCGTCAACGTGCTCGGCACTGTCGATCCGGCCGAGGGCGACGATGGAGCCCGATTCGTTGGTCAGCGACATCTGCTGTCCGACGTACAGGTCGTCGTAGCCCCCACCGCCCTTGCAAGGCTGGGAGGGATCACGGGTCCGCGGATCGTTGAGATGGATGGTTTCGGTCATCGTCGAGACCTGAGCCGGTGGTGGAGCCGCGGTCGGAGCCGGAGCCGGTGCCGGCACCGGTGGCGCAGTCGGAGCGGGTTCGGGCGGCGGCGCTGGAGCCGATGCAGGTGCTGGCGCTGAAGCCTCCGCAATGGGTGCCGGCTCTGGGTCTGGCATGGACGTGGTCGGTGCGGATGTCGTGGTGGAAATGCTCGACGCAGACGACTTGGCGCTCCGAGTGGTTGTCGTGGCACTGGGCTGGTCCCGCTCGGTCACTAGTCGATGGGTGTCACGGTCCAGGATCGGCGCGAAGCAGTCGGAGACCACGACGGCCCGCCGGTAGGTGCGGTCCCTGATGGTCACCTCTATCGGACGGAAGTCCGTCGAAGTCGTCGCGGACTGGCTCGAGCGAGCGGGCCACCCACAGAAGGCGGCCCTGCTACTCAAGGAGTGGCGGTCTCGGGTGTGATGGACTGCGGTCGCGGGCTGGAGTCGGGGATGCGTTGCCGCATCGCATGGTGCTGCGGGACAAGGCACGACGCCTGCTCCTTCGGTGTCAATCCGTGCCGTTGTCTCAGGTTTTGAGACAGCCTGACCAGGGCGAACGCACGCTGCGCCCGCCGAAACCGCTGGTGAGCAGGGAAACCGCCAACGCAGGGAACGTGGAACCTGACGCGGTCCCTGCCGTCCTTCAGGTCATGCACAACAACTCTCATCCCGAAGCGTCCCTCACCGTCGTTTGGGGCGATCCACCGCCCCCAGGCCCGCGGCGGTCGAGCCTGCGTCTACGGCTTGAAGACCTCAGGCACAATCCGAACACGTGGGCTCTGGTCGGCCGGTACCCGTCCGCAAACACAGCGAGCTCGACTGCTAGCCGAATCCGTCGTGGTCTGGTCGCAGGTCCCGGCTGGCAGGCGGTGCACCGGCGTCTCAGCGACGACGAAGTCGGCGTCTTCAGCCGCTTCTGCGTCGTTGACGGATCCAGTTCCGTACCGCTCGGCGCTACTGCCGCGCAGGTCCCTGTAGTCGAACAGGAGCGCCTCGACGTGTCCGAGGAGGCCGGCAATGTCGTCGCCTAACGCCCTCGACGCCGTGCTCGAACGCCTCGCTGCCCGAGGCTCCAACGCCAAGCAATCGGGCACAGAGTGGATGGCCTCGTGTCCTGCCCATGACGACCACACTCCGAGTCTGTCCCTAAGCACCGGCACAGACGGCAGCGTGCTCCTGCACTGTCACGCCGGGTGTGACACGGCAGCGGTGCTCGAAAGGCTCGGTCTGGAGTTGCGAGACCTGTTCGGAACGCAGGCTGTCCCGACGTCGGCGGTGGCGAGTTACGAGTACCTCGATGAAGACGGCGAGCTCCTGTACGTGGTGGAGCGGATGGCGCCGAAGCGGTTCCGGCAGAAGCGACCGGTCGGAACAGAGTGGGTGTACAAGCTGAACGATGTACAGCGGGTTCCCTACCGGTTGCGAGAGCTTCTACAAGCCCAGCGCGATGGGCTGCCGGTCTACGTGGTGGAAGGCGAGAAGGACGTTGATGCGCTCCGCGCCGTGGGCGTCGCTGCAACCTGCAACAGCGGCGGGGCCGGCAAGTGGGACGCCGGGTTCGCTCGCTGGTTTCACGGTGCGCAGGTAATCGTCATCCCCGATAACGACGACGTCGGACGGCGTCATGCCAAGGACGTGGCGGACAGCCTCTCGAAGGTCGCAGCCTCGGTCGAGATTCGTGAGCTCGATGGGGTACCGCCGAAGGGTGACGTGAGCGATTGGCTCACGGCCCACTCCGCCTCAGATCTGGAAGGCCTGCCTCGTGCTGAGCCCGCTCAAGGCTGGCCATGGTCGAGTCCGCGACTGGTCTCCGGGGCGTCGTTCCTCCTCGACGACCAGGAGGATGTGGCGGCGATCTGGGGTACTCCTGGGCGGGCGGCTTGGGCGTCCGGCGAGTCGCTGGTCATCGTTGGCCAGACCGGTGTCGGAAAGTCCACGCTGGCCCAACAGTTGGTGCTTGGACGTCTGGGTGCGCTCCCGGGGTTTCTCGGGATGCCGGTCGTGTCGGATGAGAGGCCCGTGCTGTACATCGCTGCGGACAGACCAAAGCAAGTTCAACGGTCCTTTCGACGGTTGGTCGATGAGTCGCATCGCCCGTTCCTCGAGCGCATTATGGTCTGGAGGGGTCCGCTCGACCGGCCGATCAATGCCGACCTCGAGGCGCTACCGCGAATGGCCCACTCGATTGGGGCGGGGACAGTGGTGATCGATTCGTTGAAGGACGTGGCGTTCCAGTTGTCCACGGAGGAAGCGGGAGCGGCCGTCAACAATGTTGTTCAAACGTTGTTGGCGGAGGATGTCGAAGTGCTTGTTCTTCATCACAACCGGAAGGCGGCTCAGAATTCCGCCGCATCGAACTCGATCCATGACAGCTATGGGTCAACGTGGATCACGTCAGGGGCGGGAAGCGTGTTCTCTATCAGGGGCGAACCAGGATCAGAAGCCGTCGAACTGATCCATGTGAAGCAGCCGGGGGAGTCGGTGGGTCGGCTGCAGCTTCTTCACGACCATAAGGCAGGGACCACGAGGTTGATTCCTTCCCTAGACGTTGATGTCCTCTTGGCTGCGTCCGCAGCGCCCCTGAATGTGACTCAACTGGCCCAGCGGATGCACGGCGCTTCCCCGACCAAAGCGGAGATAGAGCGGATGCGCAGAGCTCTGGACTTGCGGGTCGGCGACGGAGTGGAGAAGTGCAAGGACCCCGCAACCGGCCGGAACGTGTACCGGGCGACGGTCCACGGAGATATCACGCACCATCAGGGTGCTGCGTGACACGCAAGGGCCACGGTCGCCACGCACGACGCGTTTACCCAGGTCAAAGCGCCACGCAGCAGTCACGGCCATCCTGGCGGATCCATCACACAACGCCCCCTCTCTAGAGAGGGGGCGTGTGAGATCGGTGTCGGTCAGTCTGGGGCAACGCCTCGGTTCTCCAACGCCAATCGGACGGCCGTTTGCTGGGAAGACAACACTCAAGATTCAGCGAGCTTCGTCGTATGCATGGCATCTGGGCGTGCTCGCTCTGACCACGTGACCCACGGCCGGTTGCCCCCCGGGGAGGGGGTGTCTTGTGCGGTGCTTGCTCACTACAGGCGCAGGGCACCGCCAGTCATATCCGGCAGTCCCAAGAGAGCGTCGAGAGTGCCATCGTGCAAGCTCCGTGCTCGGTGTCGGGGTCTTGTCGGCTGACGCCGACGGATGGGACATCGGCGCAGGTCACATCCAATCCGTCGCCAGGACGGACTCAATCACACGCGACCCGAACGCCCGACCGCGACATTCCGGCGCGGTGCCAGCACCGTGCGTGGCGATATGGCATCGCGGGAAGGTCGCCGCCGAAGACAATTTCTAACTCCTTGTGAAAACGAGATTCCGGCGAGATTGGGCCTTCACATCGGGTCAACCGCTTCGTACGTTCACTTGACGAACACCGAAGAACAAACGACATGCCGTCCCTAGAGGAGCGGCTCCCCAATGTGTACGGCCCAAGAAGGTCAGGTATCTATGTCCCCCTCAGACTCGCGTTACCAAGAGGTCAGCGACCGCTTCAATGAGTGTTACGACCACGATCTTGATGAAGCCGTAGCAGCAGTCCTTGCGATGAGCCGCCCAGAATTCGTGGAGGCCGCAAACTCCTATATCCGCGAAAGGGCCGATGGTGCGCTGTTGGATGCACTCGAGGATCCCCGGGTGCTCCCAGAGCTGAAGACCGAGATCGACGTCATCCGCCGGCGCACAGAGATCCAGCAATCGAACGAGCGCCAGTTGAAATTCCTGGTTGGGGTGCTGGATGCCGCAGCGGGTGTCGACCGGCTGATCCGCCAGGCGGCCACAGTCGAAACGCCGACGATTCACTGATCGAGCGTGGGGTTCCACCGACGACACCGGTCGATCCCATGGGCCGGGCCGCACGTGATCCATCACTCGTGGCCCCGGTCGGCGGGCCATGGGGCGCCGGCCATATCGAAGACGCCGGGTCGCCTCGCGACGAGACGTATCGCCGGCTGAGCCATACCAGGCAGCACGACGCCTCTGCCCAGCCTCGTTCAGCACGGCCGAGAACGTCCAGACCAGCTACCGGGCCAGACCTTCCACCCATCGGCCGGTCTCGGGTTTTTGCCGGACCTCGGCGACCGAGCGGTCCGCGTGGCGATCCCAAGCGCAGCAAGCGACGGCCTGCCACATGGGCCAACCCTGCCCACGCCCGTGGGCGGACAGGACGGACAAGGAGCTTTGAGGATGACCACGCAAGATGCAGAGACCGAAGCACGGAGGCAAGCTTTCGCCGCTGCCATACGCAAGGGCCGGGGAGCGAGGACTGTTGAGGACGTCGGGAAGGCGATCGGTGCCTCGCCGTTCCTGATCCGGGGTTGGGAGGCTGGCACGGACCAACCGAGCCTCGAACAACTACGCGCCCTCGAGGTCGACTTCGCTATGACCCCCGGGTTGCTGTCGGTGATCGCTGGCTACGCCGAGCCGGAATCCGGCTCCAGGATCTCTCGCATGCTCTACACCGACTCGATCGACGAGTTGGTCGAATCCGTCGAAGCCGCCGCTCGACTGATGCTCCGCTTCTCTGTTCACTGCACCGAGCAGCCGGCCGACGATGACTCAACCATTCTCGGGTGGGCGCTCGAGCTCGAGCCGACAGACCCGCCGGAGGCTGTCTGAATGGGCTGTGTGGTGCGGATCAAGGTCAGCGCCGACTCTCCGATGGGTTCGCTGTGGCCTACGCGGATCGAGCCACCGGTGCGGAGTGGATAGTTGCGAAGCATTGGCGACCGCCGCCTGGCGGAGAGGTGTCTCGGACTTTGAGACAGTCACCCCTGCGGCCGGTGCCGTCGACCCGTCTCGGCGGGTCGCACGGGAGGCGAGCGGTCCCAACCGTTTCTCGGTGTTCGTGGCACTGCGACGCTTCCGAGCGCAGTTGGCCGCTGTGAGGCGATTGGGCGTACTTCGGCGCTGAAGGCCAGCTGAGACGTTCGGCCTGGGCTGGTGCCTGGTCGGGCATTCCCGTTGTGATCGCTCCGCCGTCTTTCGAGGTCGCCAATGACGGTCGCACCCGTCGGTTGCTTGACGCCCACCACGTCCTCCGCCCGACGTTCGCAGCAGGGCGGGGGTCAGGTCGGCGATGACTCCGGGGAGCTGGCGTCCGGGTTCGGGAATTGGGCGGGCGACCCTTGTCAGAAGTTCGAACTCGAGTTCGCCGTTGCCGATCAAGCATGCGTGCAGCCGCTGTTCCGTTTCCTCACCCGCTTCCTGAGCTACGTCGAGACTCGCGATCAGGGCTGTTGGGTCTGGAAGGGTGCACTCGATCACAACGGCTACGGCCGCATCCACGCATGGAAAGGCAAGAAGCCGCTCGCTCACCGGGTCGCGTACACGTTGTGGAACGGTCCGATCCCGCCATCTACCCGACGATGTGCCGAGGAAATGGTCGTGCACCACACCTGCCACCAGCGGGCCTGCGTGAACCCAGCACACCTCACACTCCTGACACGTCGTGACAACGCCGGGCGCCATCGCCACACCGCCTGACCATCAGGGCGCCACGCCCAGCGGCAGACGCCGATCTTGCCACCCTCGAGTCCGTCTCCACCCGGGGCGCCGGTCCCGTAGGCCGGGTCTGTAGGTTGGCGGAGAGCGCCCATTCCAAGCTCCGCGGGGCGCACGCCGCACGGCCAGGCAGCCCCTCGTTGTCGGCTTCCGGACTCACCGGTCAGCGAGAAACGACCACGGCGGGCGGCTCGGTGTGGCCTCGGGTGAGGCTAGTCCCGACAGCGAATCGCCCCGTCTGTAGGGCTCAACCATCGGCCCGTCTGTAGGGCTCCACCATCGGATGGGGCAAGGGGGTTGCGCACGGCTTGCCCGATGTTCATACTGAGCGCTCTATGAGCACTCAGCAACCCAATCGTGATCGGCGTCAAGCTGTTGGACTGTCCCAACAGGAGGCAGCTCAGCGAGCGGGGGTGAGCCTGGCGAGCTGGCGACGCTGGGAAGCAGCTGCCTCCTCGGTGTCGGTAGAGATCGCCGCAGCGTGTGAGCGGGTGTTCACAACCACGTCCTGGGACGTAGAGGTTGCCGACGCCTGGGATGGCGACGGTCGCCTGACGCCACGCCAGGCTGCAGCCCTCATCTACATCCTTGGCTGGTGGCATGACATCGACCTGCAGGAATGGCTGGAGCGCCCCGACGAGCCGCTCCATCAGGTCGGCCCATTCCGGTTACTGGACCAGCGGGCGATGATGCTGGTCGACGGAAACCGCACATTTGCGGCGCTCGCGAGGGAACGATGCGCAGCGGTTGCCAGCGAGCTCCAGGCCGGCACGCTGCCGTTCGACCGGCCGGGCTGTTTCTTCGACGAAGTGCTGATGGCTGTCGCACTGCCTGAGGCCCAAGAGCTCCTTCTCGACCAGCCTGACCTCTTCGAGACTCTTCCGGAACGCACGTCGGAACTGTCCGGCGACGACGACTGTGACATCGCCGACGACGACTGGGACGTCGTCAGCGACGGCTTCGACGATGCCGCTAGTTGGGGCGACTGGGAAGTGCCACGCAGCTGGAATCCGCCTCACCCGCTGCTTCGCCACCTGCTCAACGAACGCCCACCATTCCAGTGGTTCGACCCGCCAACGCCGGCCACGACTGGCGCACACCGGTCCGTGATCGACAACTAGAGGAGAAGTCGTGGGACGAGCATCGAACCGCAAGAAGCAACGTCGGGCCGAGGAGCGCTGGGGAACCCGACGAACGGAATCACTGGCCGGGCACGCGGTCCATTGGGATCCTCAGGGGCCGGCCGGCCGGGAGATCGACGGCGCCCTAGAGGCACAGCACCGTGCCTTCGTCGCGAAGTTCGGCCGAGAACCCGGGCCGGAGGATGCACTCCTCTTTGATCCTGACGCGGAAACCCCGCAGCGGATGCAACTGGAGAAAGCCGAGACCGCCATGGTGGAGGCCATGCACGCAGCGGGACTCGATCCTGCGTACATCTACGCGTTTCAGACCACCGGAGTGATGCCGACCGAGATGAATAGGCATCTGCTGACCGACGCGGACCTCGCCGAGTTCGAAGCGGCCGCCAAGAGGTACGAGCGCCTGCACAGTCAATGACCGAGCACGTCCTGCCCTGTGCCCCCATTGAATCGGAGCTCTGGGTCCTGTGCTGCGGTGGCCGAAGTGTTCGGGCCCTTGGAAGCGTTCGCGTCTCAGGACTCGAGACACGAGCCCCGGGTTTCTCGGGAGCGCTGCGTCGTAGCGCTGCACGGCTCCAGGCGCTCCTACGTCCGACGCCTCCTATGCCGATTGGCGGCGGAGGCTCAACGTCGGTCCTTCCCTGACGCAGTATTGGAGATCGGCCTGACCTTCGGCGTCCCTGAGGACCGAAGGATCGCACTGACGACTGGAGTGCGGAACATAGGTGGACAGGCTGTGCTCGTGACGCCTCACTCGATTCAGAGCCGGACCACTCAGGTAAGTGTGGCCGAACGTGTGCGGCCCGGCGACCATGTTGTCGCTGACGGCGGGTTCGTCGAGGTGCTGCGTGTGCGTCGCGCTCAGGGCAGGAAGCCCGCTCGCGGGGAGAACCTTCACCTCGTCGGAGTCGACGAAACCGTCAAGGTCAACAGCGTCGACGGCATCCGCATCCGCGCCAGGCGCACCTAAACCTCCGCCGAATGCCCCCTGGCGTTGGTGCCTGGGGGCGAGCGGTGTGTTCGCCGGGACAACGACGCTGGCGGCATTTGGTTAGGTCTAGGCCGATGGCTTCTCCGGAAGTAGCCGCTTGGATCGAGACGACCTTCGGCGCAGCGCCCGTCGACGCTCTTCGAGGTGTCTCACCTCTTGGCCGTGACCAGTCTGCGGCTATCGGATGGTCGCGATCTCGTCGTGAAGGCCCGGGGCCCAAAGGGGTGACGACACGCCCGGAGGCGAAGCACGCTACGCGCCGTTCGGGCGGGTCGCCGGCGCAACCGACGTGCGCCTCTTGATCACCAGCCGCACGCACGAAGAGCTGGAGGCCACCCGCCACTTCCTGTCGACGAACGTCCGGAAGGTCGAGTGAGGACCGCTGCGACGCGAGGGAACCCCCGCTGCTGCAGGACTACGCGCCGATCTCCAGCGCAGCGAGCCTCGCGCGATCGGTGATCGGTTACGGCGATACCTGGTGCCGGGAGAGTGTGGTCGGCCCATAGCGTCGGTCCGTGTTCACCCGGCCGGCCACGATCTCCGATCGGACAGTCCTGGAGTTCGTCACCGATCTATGGACGGCCGAAGCCGACAGAGCGGAGTACTCACCGGTTGGGTTCGGCTCGCACCATTGGCTGCTCGGAACCGCGCAGGGCTGGAAGCGCTTCGTCACCGTCGACGACCTGGTCGCCAAGAGACGAAATCCGCGAGAGCCCTTGGAAGACAGCTTTGACCGCCTCCAGGCCGCATTCACGACGTCGCGAGACCTCGCGGATGCTGGGCACAACTTCGTGCTGGCCCCCAATCGCAGCCGACACGGGGAGATCCTCCACCGCCTCGACGAGCGATTCTCAGTCGCCTGCTTCGACTGGGTGGACGCCGTCGCGGGTGACCACGGCCAGTATCACTCGGAGACGACCCGAGAGACGGTCGCCGGCCACCTCGTCGTCTTACACGAAGTCGGACTCGAGTCTGTACCGCGCTGTCGTTTCGAGGACTTCGAGGTCTCGAATCGAACCGAGTTCGACGCTGCCTCGACGCGGATGGATGAGGTGTGGGACACCGGGCCTCATGCCGAAACGGCACGCGAGCTGCTCCGCGTCAACGTCGAAACAGTGGTTCAACGGTTCGAGAAGTACGACGACCTTGTCGTGTCAGCGCTTGCTGTCCGGGACCAGTGGGTCGTCACCCATGGGGAGCCTCACGGATCCAACGTCCTGACGACAGGCAACGGCACTCGGCTGATCGACTGGGACACGGCGCTGATCGCGCCACGAGAACGGGACGTCTGGCATCTCGACTCCGACGACGGGTCGGCAACCGCGATCTACTCCGCGGCCGGCGGGCCACAGGCCGACGCCCGGCTCCTCAACATGTATCGACTCCAGTGGGACCTGATGGAGATCGCCGGCTACATCACGCTGTTCTGCAACGCCCACGACGACACCGAAGACACACGCGAGTCCCTCCAGAACCTGCGCCGCTACATCGCTCCAAGGCTGTAGCGCCGCCAACAACGCGCCGATAGCGGGTGGTCATCCGGGCGATGCGCCGGGCATTCGGTTCGGGCGATAGGTGCGGAGCGGCTGAGGGGTTAGGCCACTCGTGAAGCGACGAGCCTGGCCACGGCCACCCCACGCTCAGGAGTTGGAGTTCGAAGCACCTGTTCCAGCGTCGTGCCGTCAACGATGTCGTGGACCGACACTCGAGCCAGGCGGTGCTCGGACTGGCTCAGGGCGAAGGCGTCTTTGATTGCGTCGTACAGGGCGCGCTGCTTCCACCTGGGCGCGCCGCCGTCGTCGAAGTCACCGGGTTGGCTGGCAACGCCGAACATGCGCTCGCACGATGGATTGGTCCATCGCTGTCCCCACTTCGCCGCCGCCAAGCAACGCTCCTCTTCAAGGTTGCAGTACTCGAGGTAGGGCTTGGTCCAAGGCAGTGCACTAGCCCAGGGCGCCTGGAGTATCTGTCCGCGGTATCGGTTGAAATGCAGTTCCTCGTCCAACTCGACGAGCAATCCACCGTCGAGGGCGAGGTCCCAGGAACCGGGGCGGAGCCGGGCTGCGGCATCGCGGTCGCCGCCGAGAGCTTCCAAGTGGTCCTTGATGTGCTCGGCGAGATTGGCGGCGAGGTCGGGCAGCCTCGGCGCGGGCAGCTTCTGCTCTGCTTGTCGATGACCTGCTGCCGCAAGCATCGAAGCTAAGGCATTCGCTCGTGCACCCGTCTTGACCACAGGACGAGTGTGTCATCGCCGCAAACGCAGACAACGTCCAGTGCCCGCTGCTTGATTACCGCGGAACTGTGGCGTCATCGCGAAGCGCCGTTGCGAAGTCGCCCTAGAGAGGGAGACCTGCACATTGGCGCTGCCGATCGGGCGGCGCTCAAGTGCTTCTGCGGCACAGCTACGTTCGTCCGGATGGCCAGTGATCTAGGGACGCTCCAACGCTGCGGTGCACAGCACATCGCCGAGTACTGCGACCAGTCCTCCTCGTTCGCATGGCCGGCGTACGACATCGACCTGACCCCAGGACGGTTCGCGCCTGTCGAACTTCTCGCACCCGCGCTGCTGTCGTACCCGCTGTCCGGAAAGAAGATCGTGCAGCCGATGCTCGCTGACAACGACAGCGACTACCGGCGCCTGTACCGCGCAATCGAATCGACGGTGGAGACCCAGTTCAAACAACCAGCCCAGTTCGACGAGCTCAGCGCAACGCACATCACCGAGGGGACCGGGCCGCCGCCCTGGCAAGAGTTCTGGAAGGCGTGGACGCTTGCCGACCGTTGCGCTCACATCACGTCGGTTGGCCTTACGAAGGTCCTCCACCGCAAGGCGCCAGACCTTGTACCGATAATGGATTCGCGCGTCCGGGCCTTCTTCGGCTGCGAGCGCGGTGCGCGTGCCAGCGTCGATGCGATGCTCGCCATCCGGGCGAACCTGGATGCCCATCGCGACCTAGTGACGTCTTGGTGCGGCGTCGCGAAAGCCGACAAGCCGCAACTGAAGCCTCTTCGAGCCATCGACATTGCCGTCTGGATGCACATGGGTGGGTGCGAGTACCCCTGAGGACTGATCGCAGCCGACCAGTCCGCCCGGTCGCCAGCGGCCCAGAGCAGATGACGACGGATGAACCGGTCGAAGGACATCCAGGCCGCCTTCGTGCGCCCGTGCGAAGCGCCGATGTCTGGCGGATGGTCTTGCGCCAGTTGAATGACGGCGCTGCAGATGGGTGTCACTCAGGGCCCTTAGCGTGGAACCAAGCACCGGTCATGTTGCGCAATAGGGTCTCGGTAAGGGCTAGCGGTGATTCAACCTGTGGAGCAAGGTGTGGCGGACGAGGATCCAACTGACGAACAACTTCTGGTCGAGGGCTTCGGCATCGGCGGCTACCGCAGCATCCGTGATCTGCAGTTCATCGGCCCGATGCGAAAGGTCACCGTGCTCGCCGGAAGGAACAACGTTGGGAAATCCAACGTTCTTCGCTTCCTGCGAGACCATTACTCGCCGACAGTGCGAGCGCTACAGCGCAATCCACAACAAGGGTTCGCATGGGCGGACGGAGGTGAAGCTCCGCTAGGAGCAGGAGGAGAGGCCGCCGCTTTTGCGGCCTGCACCCGTCTCGATGATCCAGAAGTTGTTGAGTGGGCGACTGGCCTGAAGTACTCGCAACGTCCGCTACCGCCGCACGTGTCTCCGGTGTTGAGTGAGGACGATGCGCTGTCATTTCTCGACGGCCTCGGACGGTCGACAATCGGGCCAAGAGCTTGCTTGTGGCGCACCTGGGAGCGGTCACAGAGACAGGCGAGCCCAGACGAGAGTGCACTCGACCAAAGTCTTCGCGAGGCATTCGGCGCCGACAGTGAGCTCGCCAGATTCAGTCCCTACTTGAGCAACAACCCAACGGATGTGATCAAGAAGCGGTTGCTCCCAGCCGTCCCTCGGGAACTTGGCGAGGAGCCGGTATTCGTGCCGGCATTTCGTCAGCTTCGCGAGAGCGACGTGCAGGCCTGGGACGGCGCTGGCCTGATCGCTGTGTTGGCTGATCTGCGTGATCCGGACCTGGGCCCAGAGCGAGCTGCGAAGCGTCGGAGATGGCGCGAGTTTGTCGAATTCGTGCGGGCCGTTCTGGAAGACCCTGATGTCGACATCAGGGTGCCCTCAAACGCTTCGCGGTTGATCGTCACGATGAACGATCGAGAGTTGGATATCGAAGACCTCGGCACCGGTGTTCATGAGGTGGTCATACTGGCCGCCGCGGCGACAGCCCACGAGCGAACTCTGTTCTTGTTGGAGGAGCCGGAGATTCATCTCCATCCCCTACTTCAAAGACGCCTGCTTCACTATCTCGCCTCCTCAACGTCAAATCAGTATGTGATCGCTACACATTCCGCCCACTTTCTTGACTTCGAGACAGCAGCTGTCTTCCAAGTCCAACTGGAGGACGGGTGGACATCGGTGGCACCTGCAGACACCAACTCGACTCTCGTGTCGACGGCCCGCGATCTCGGTTATCGACCCTCGGATCTGCTGCAGGCCAACGCCGTGGTTTGGGTGGAGGGTCCGTCAGACAGGATCTACATCCGCTACTGGATTGAGCACGTCGACCCGTCTCTCGTCGAGGGAATCGACTATTCGATCATGTTTTACGGCGGGCGGCTGGCGTCACATCTGTCGGCTGCAGACTCGGACTTCAGTCTGAGGTCAGGAGAGTTGATCGAGTTGCGGCGATTGAACCGCCACTCAGCGATCGTGATGGACAGCGACCGGCGTGCCAAGGGCACACACATACGCAAGGAGACCACCAAAGGTCGACTTCGGGACGAGTTCAATGTCGATGGTGGGGTCGCTTGGATCACGAAAGGCCGGGAGATTGAGAACTACGTACCGGCCGAGACGGTGCTGGAAGCGCTCCAAGTGCTGGACGCCAAGGCCGCGAAGATCATTGAGACGGACGACTATCGACACCGCTGGCGCTACCGGCGCTCGGGATCCAAGAAGCACTACGAAGCCAATAAGGTTGACCTTGCAAAGGCCGTCGTATCCATCGGACCATCCATGGACGTATTGGATCTCCGGTCCAGGGTGGGCGAATTGGTAGCCATGATCAGGGATGCCCGCGACGGCTAGGGATGGCCAGCGAGCGTTCCGGGCTTTGGCGCCGACGACCGCCACCCAGTTGCGTCGTGAGCCCGACGAGTTTCGACCGCGATCGACACTGAAGTTGGTCGATCTCACGCGGGACGCTCGAAGGAGATCCAGTGTCAGCGGGGGCGAGCGGACGACGGTTGTCACTAGGTAATGGCTTCGCACCTATCGGCACTCGAGCAGGTCGACTTCCGACCGCGCCGACGCGCCGAACCGGCGTTAGGCAGCGCTGCAACCCGAGACGGGGGCCTCGACGGAAAATGCCGGGTGTCTCAAGGTTTGAGACATGAAGTAGGGACCGGTGCAGTCGCCGTGCTCGGAGCGGGCCTTGGCTCGGACCGGCAATGGAACTGCGCCGCACGTCCACCGATCTCTCCAGCATGGACAACAAGCCTGAGTCGGGATGCGGCGAGGTGGCAGACCGTCAGGGTCGTGCACGAGCTCTGCGGCTCGCCTGTGGACTGCCCGAAACGGTCGACGACGCACATGCGATCGGTCGCCTTGCGAGAGCGCTTGTCAGACACGCAGGGACCAGCTGAGGCGGTCCGGGTCGAAGCTGCGCCGTACCGCGCCGGCCGGGTGGATTGTGATCTGGTCGATCATCAAGTTGATGAGACTGCGCTGGTAGTCGATGCCGCGTTCGTTCCAAGCGGCGAGCATCCCGTGGGCCGTCGAAGGCAAGTTCGTGAGGGTCCGGGAGGCCGGCTTGTCGGCGAGCGTTCGTTGAAGTACGGCTTCGGCGTCGTCGACCTCGAGCCGTTTGCGCTTGGCGTCCGCCTTGCTGATGGAGCCATCGACAAGAAGATCGGTGATGCGATCCCGCCTCAACTCAAGCTGACGGAGTTGCTCGAGCGCATCACGTTGCGTCGAGTCGTCGGGTAGCGGGAGGGCGGCAACTAACCGGTCGACGAGTAGCGGGTCGGTGAGAACGCCTACGACGTAGTCACGCACTGCGTCCTCGACCCACTCCGCCTTGATGCGGAGGCCGCCGCACCCGTCTTCCTCGCCCGAACGGCACGCGTAAGACCTCTTGCCCCCCTCCCGTCCGAGCGACCGAAGGTTTGTGCCGCAGCGACCGCAACGGAGGAAGCCAACGAGAGGGTAGGTACGAGGTGCCTTCTTTCGTCCGTGGCGCCGGGCAGCCGTGACGGCTAGGAGACGTTCGTGCTCATCGACGCTGATGATGGCTGGCCACTGCCCCACCGCAACGACGACTCCGTGGTGCTCTCGAAGACCGGCGATTCTCGGCTGTCGCAGGAGCTTGCGAAGAACGTGGGTCGACCACTGCCCGCCACCGGTAGACGGAACGCCCTGCCGATTCCAGTCCTGGGCCACGGAGTAGACGCTCTCGCCGTCCAGCACCCGCGACGCCGCTTCCTTGATCCGGGCCGCCTCGTCGTCGATGAGGGATACGCAGTCGCGCTCGTAGCCGTAGCCGCGAGCGATCCCAGGCCGAGGCTTGCCGGCGGCCGCTTCTCTGCCGCGAACGTCGGCCATGCGGGCAGCGGTCAAGGCCGAGGCCTCACGGTCCATCGCCGCCCGGATCGACAACTCGAACTCTGCGACCCAGGAGTTGTCGGCCAAGATGAACCGATTCGGGTCACCCCCCGCCGCTTCGATCGCATCGACCAGCGGCGCATAGCCAGGGCCGCCGCCGCGAGAGAGCCGGTCGGTCTTGTACACGACGACACAGTCGACGTCGCCTACCCGAGTGAGATCGATGAGTTGTTTAAACCGGGCGCGGTCTCGACCGCGGTTCTTGTAGCCGCTCGTCGAAGGTGGCTCGACTAGCTCGACCACCACCTCCAAACCGTGTCGTTCGGCGGACTCGCGACATCGCTCGACCTGAAGTTCCAGGGACTCGGAGCCCTCGCCTGTACGGGATTGGCGGGCATAGATCGCTGCACGTGTCGGCATGTTTGTGGATCGGCCCATAGGCGGTGGAGTTTCACCGTGTTGACCAACACGAAGAACACGCCCATCGAGGCCCTGGAGCGCCACTTCCCGCTCCGGGTCCTGCGCTACCGGCTCCGGCGGGGGAGCGGCGGCGCCGGCCTGGCCCCGGGTGGTGAGGGCATCGAGCGCGACCTGCAGGTGCTCGAGGACGTCACCGTGTCGCTGATCACCGAGCGCCGGGTGAGCCGGCCTCGCGGTCTGGCCGGAGGGGAGCCGGGTGCCACCGGCGAGAACTGGCTGCTGCCCCAGGGCGACGAGGCTCGCTCCGAGCGGTTGCCCGACAAGTGCACGCTCCGGTTGCAGGCCGGCGACGTCGTGCGGATGCTGACCCCCGGCGGCGGCGGTTGGGGCCCGACCCCGGACGCTTCGCAGGTCCGGATCTGACCGGATGCGGTCAGATCCGGACCACCGAAGGGGCCCTCAGAGGGTGGCGACGGCGTGGTGGAACTGCGACAGCACGTGGTTCGAGAACAGCTGGGCCACGAGCTCGCCGCGGCTGTTCACGCCGGCCTTGTCGAAGATGGCCTTCAGGTGGTCGCGCACCGTGTGGACCGAGATGGACAGCTCGGCGGCCATCTCCTTGGTGCCGAGGCCCTGGCACAGCAGGAGCGAGATGTCGGCTTCCCGCGCGGTGAGGCCGTAGGAGTCGAGCAGGATCGGCACGAGGTCGCCGGGCCGCGCCGCGTCGACGGTGACCGACACGATGCCGTCGTCGCCCTCCATCGGGGCCACGTGGATGCGGGCCCAGCGACCGCTCCGCCCACGCAGCCGGGTCGTCAGCCGCGTGGAGGAGCGGTTCGACCGGGCCCGCGCCGCCGCCACCATGATCGTGCCGGGGAGGTCGTCGTCGACGCGGATGCGCAGGTCGTCGAGGACCTCGTCGGCGCCCTCGGACCGGCTCCGGATCCGTCCGTCCGCATCGATCAGCACCACGACCGGGCCGTGGGCGGTGAGCGGCTCCGACGTGCACCCGAGGGCCTGGCGGAGCACGTTGCCTGCCGGCACGAGCAGGTTCCGCACGTCGCGCACCTCGGTCGCGGAGTACACCTCGCCGTCGGTACGGAGGAACGCGCCGATGGCGAGGCAGGACGACCCGGCGAGGAACGCGACCCGCAGCTCGTCGCTGGCGCCCGCGGCGGCGTAGAGCTTCTGGTAGCGGGGGCTGCGCGCCAGGTCTCCGTCCGTGGCCTCGGCCAGGGTGGCGACCGGGTCGATGCTGCGAGCCAGGGCGTTGAACTTGTTGAAGTCCGGGTCGAGCAGCTCGTTGTCCCAGAACGGCACGCACGCCGAGCTGTCGAAGCCGGACACGATCCCGCCGGCCGGGAGGTGCGTCTCGGGGTCGGTCGTCATGACGGCCGCCGCATCGCACCGGGCCACCTCGGCGAACGCCCGGGCGATCTCGGTGCACGCATCCTCGCCGGTGGTGACCCGGCTGCTGGCCTGCACGAGCAGATCCCGGGCGGTCGTGAAGGACTCGATCCCTGCCCTGCCCATCCGTGAACCGTACGCCTGCACCGGATGCCGATCCACCCCCTCACCTGCGGGATGTCGACCCCCGCACCTGCGATGCGAGAACCCCCGCCCTCGGGATGTCCCGCCCTCCGGTGCGCTTCGTACCTTCCGCCCATGACCGTGCAATCACCAGCCATCATCGCCCGGGACGAGGGACAGCGGTTCCACTTCCTCGGCAACCTCTACACCGCCAAGCTCGACGCCGAGCACACGGACGGGGCCATGACCGTCATGGAGTTCCTGGCCCCTCGCGGGTTCGGCCCACCGCTGCACCGCCACGACGTGGAGGACGAGGTCTTCTACCTGATCGAGGGTGACGTGTGGTTCTCGTGCGGCGACGTCGAGGCCGTCCACTCGGCCGGCGCGGTCGTCTGGCTGCCCCGGGGCCGACCGCACACCTTCCAGGTCCGCTCCGAGACGGCGCGGGTGCTGCAGGTGTCGACGCCGGCCCAGTTCGAGCGCTTCGTCGCCACCCTCGGCCGCCCGACGGAGGCCACCGGCCTCCCGGAGCCCGAGGAGGTCGACCCCGCCCACGTCGCCGAGGTGTGCGCGCAGTTCTCCATCGAGGTGCTGGGACCGCCGCCGGATCCTGCCCTCGCAGGCGTCGGGGCGGAGGTCGGACGATGACCCGGCTGGCCATCGCCCGCACGGCCGCAGCGGCCGCGGTCTTCGGGCTACTGCTCGCCGGCTGCAGTGACGACGACGACAGCGAAGCCGTGGAGCCCAGCACCGACCTCGAGGAGGTGGAACCGGCGGCGACCGAGACCGAGGTGATCGAGGTCACGGCCGTCGACTACGGCTTCGAAGGCCTGCCGGCCACGGTGCCCGCCGGCACCCGGCTGTCCCTGGCCAACGAGTCCCCCGTGGAGCTGCACGAGCTGGTCGCCTTCCGCCTCCCCGACGATGAGACCCGCGCCGTCGGCGAGCTCGTCACCCTGCCGGAGGCCGAGCTGCTGCCCACCCTCGGCGAACCGGCCACCGTGCTCCTGGCCCCGCCGGGCGGTGAGCAGATCCCGGCCGTCGGCGACGGCACGCTGGCCGAGCCCGGCCGCTACGCGATCGTCTGCGTGATCCCGACCGGCGCCGACCCGGCTGCCTACCTCGATGCGGCCGCCGAGTCCGATGATGGCCCGCCCGATGTCCCCGGCGGCCCGCCCCACATCGCCAACGGCATGTTCGCGGAGCTCGTCGTGGCGTAGAGAGGCGACAGCGTCCGAGCGGTGTGCGGCAAGATGGCTCGGTGGTGCTGCTGGGGATCGACCGTTGACGGAGGCCGGAGCAGGCGACCACGACGGCGCTTCGGGCGACCACGCCGACAGCAGCGCCGAGCGGCTCGGCATCGAGCGGGGCGACGTGCTGCGCCGCCTCGCCGGCCGGCTGGCACGGGTCGGTGGGTGGGCCGTCGACGGATCCGACGGCAGCGTCTACTGGTCCGACGAGCTCCACGAGATGCTCGAGTCCCCGATTGATCAGGGCGTGCCACCGATCGAGGCGACGATCGCCCGCTACCCCGGGGCCCATCGCGAGAAGATCAGCGCCGCGCTCGACCGCTGCCTCAGCGAGGGCGTCCCGTTCGACCTCGAGCTCGAGGTCGAGACCTACGGCGGTCGTCGGATCCCGGCGCGGATCATGGGCGAAGCCGACCGCGACAGCAACGGCGAGGTGCGCGGTGCGGTCGGGGCGTTCCAGGACATCTCCGACCTGCGCATGGCGACCCAGGAGGCCCAGGACGCGGCCCGTCGACTGGGGGCCACGCTCGAGAGCATGACCGACGCCGTCTACATGCTGGATCGGGACTGGCGCTTCACCTACGTGAACTCCAACGCCGCACAGCTGCTGCGTCGCGAGGCACGTGAGCTGATCGGGCGTGGCATCTGGGAGGAGTTCCCCGGGGCGGTCGACTCCGCCATCTACGACGTCTACGCCGCCTCGATGGCGGATCGCCACACCCGCCACCTCGACGAGTTCTACTTCGCGCCGCTCGGCGCGTGGTTCCAGGTCGACGTCTACCCGGCCGACCAGGGTCTGGCCGTGTACTTCCGGGACATCACCGATGCCCGCACCGCCCGCCTGGAGCTCGAGGAGCGGGAGGCGGCGCTCCAGCGGCAGGCGGACCTGCTCGACCAGGCCCAGGACGCCATCATCGTCCGGGATCCCGAGGGGCGGATCACGTACTGGAACCGCAGCGCCGAGCGGATCTACGGCTGGTTCGCCGAGGAGGCGATCGGTGCCGACGTGCGGTCGCTCCTCTACGAGGACCGCATGGCGTTCGACGTCGCCCACGAGACTGTGCTGCGCGCCGGCCGCTGGGTCGGCGAGCTCCGTCATCGGACGCGGCGGGGGGACGTGGTGGAGGTGGCGGCGCGCTGGACGCTCGTCCGCGGCCAGGGTGGCGCGCCCGAGGCGATCATGGCCATCAACACCGACATCACCGATCGCAAGCGTGTCGAGCAGCAGCTGCTGCGCGCGCAGCGGATGGAGAGCATCGGCACCCTCGCCGGCGGCGTGGCCCACGACCTGAACAACGTGCTCGCGCCGATCCTGCTCGCCGGCGAGCTGCTCCAGTCCGACTCGGCCACGATCGATCGCTCGTCACTGGTCGAGACCATCGTGACCAGCGCTCGTCGGGGCGCCGACCTCGTCTCCCAGGTGCTGTCCTTCGCACGCGGGGTCGAGGGTGAGCGCCGTCCGGTCGATGTCGGCGCCCTGGTCGCGGACATCGGCGCCATCGTGCGGGACACCTTCCCGAAGAACATCGCCCTGTCCCTCGAGGTGCCCGCGACGCTCACGCCGATCGTCGGTGACAGCACCCAGATCCAGCAGGTGCTGCTCAACCTGGTGGTGAACGCGAGGGACGCCATGCCGAGCGGTGGGCACCTGCGGCTGGCGGCGTCCCAGGTGCTGATCGACGACCAGTACGCAGCGACCACCCCGGGGTCGAAGCCGGGCACCTACCTCCTGGTCGAGGTCGAGGACGACGGCGAGGGGATGGCGCCCGACGTGCGCGACCGCGCCTTCGAGCCCTTCTTCACGACGAAGGCCCACGGCGTCGGCACCGGCCTGGGCCTGTCCACCGCGGTGGCGATCATCGAGAGCCACGGCGGCTTCCTCCACGTGTACAGCGAGCTCGACCGGGGCACCCGGTTCCGCGTGTACCTGCCGTGCGACCTCGACGTGCAGGAACCGCAAGCACCCGCATCGACCGCGGCGGACCCGCCTCGTGGCTCGGGGCAGACCGTGCTGGTCGTCGAGGACGAGGCCGCCATCCGGGCCATGACCCGCCAGACGCTGGAGACCTACGGCTACCGGGTGCTCGAAGCCGCGAACGGGGCCGAGGCCGTCGCCGTGTTCGCCCGGGAAGTCGATGGCGTCCACGCCGTGCTCACCGACATGATGATGCCGGTCATGGACGGCCCGGCGACCATCCTCGCCCTGCAGGCCCTGGACCCGGAGGTCCGGTTCATCGGGGCCAGCGGGCTGCACGGCAACGGCAAGGTTGCGCAGGCGGCAGCGGCTGGGGTCGAGCACTTCCTGCCCAAGCCCTACGAGACGCGACGGCTGCTCGAGGTGCTCGCCGCGGTCCTGGGCGGGGATCCGTCGGAGGGCTGAGCACCGCCGGTCAGGCGGTCACCGCCACGTCTCCGCGCGTTGGGGCCGGCCGAACAGGTAGCCCTGGCCGAGCGTGACCCCGATCCGCTCGAGGGCGGCGCGATCCTCGGAGTGCTCCACGCCCTCGCCGAGCAGCACGGCGTCGAGCTCGGTGGCGAACTGGAGCAGCCCGGTGATGAGCGCGGTGCGCACCGGGTCCTGGTGCACGCCGTGGACCCAGATGCGGTCCAGCTTCACCAGCTCGGGCTGCAGCTCGAAGATGTGGCGCAGGCTGGCGTAGCCGGAGCCGGCATCGTCGACGCCGAGGCCGGTGTCGCCGAGCTCCTGCATGCTGCGGGTGATGGCGCCGTAGTCGCGCACCCGCTCGTGCTCGGTGATCTCGAGGATCACGCGGCGGTCGGCCTGGGCCAGCAGCGGCCGGAGGTCGTGGTCGATGAGCGTGCGGGCCGACACGTTCACGGACAGCCACGTGCCCTGGGGGAGGGTCCGCGCCGTGTCCAGGATGCGGCGCATGGCGGCCAGCTCGAGCTCGGCGCCGAGGCCGATGCTGGTGGCTTGGCGGAACCACAGGTCGGGCCGGCGGCCGTCCGGGAACCGGGAGAGGGCCTCGAAGCCCACGGTGGCGTCGGCCCGGAGGTCGACGATGGGCTGGAACTCGGCCCAGAAGCCGCCGTCGCTGAGGAGCGCCTCGACCTGTCGCCGGTTCCCCGCGACAGCGCCGTCGGAGGTGAGGGAGCGGTGGACGAGGCCGGCGATCTGCGGGGCCAGGTCGACCACCGCCGACAGCGCGGACTGCTCGTCGCTGGTGCCGGCCACGCCGAGCACCCCGAAGCAGCTCCCGGCGATCTCGAGCGGTGCGTGGCACGTCCAACCGTGCTCGCCCCGGTCGATCACCGGGCGCCGGGTCCCGTGGCTCGCGCCCTGCTCCAGCGCGCCGCGGAAGGGGGTTGCGGACGGCGCCAGGACCGTGTGCTCCACCGAGCCGTCGAGGGCGCTGGTGAGGCTGAGCGCTTCGCAGTCCAGCTGCTCGGCGAAGATGCCGAGGAGGTTGGTGGCCAGGAGGTGGAGGGGCTCGCTGCCGTCGAGGCCGGCGATGCGCTGCGCGAGCCGCCGGCGGTCGTCCAGGACGTCGTCGAGCTGCGCGAGCCAGCGGTGGCGCGACCCGGCGTGGCGGCGGACGCGAGCGACGAGCTCGGCCAGCGCGACCGGCTTGGTGATGTAGTCGTCGGCGCCCAGGCGCAGCCCGGCGACCTTGCGGTCGAGCTGGCGATCCCCGCTGACGATGAGCACCGCCGGCTGCTCGGACCCGTTGCTGCCGCGGAGCTCGATCAGCACGTCCTCGCCGCGCATGTCCGGCAGGTTCGCGTCGAGGAGGACGACCGTCGGGTGGATCTCGGCGAGCAGCCCGAGCGCCTCCGACCCGCTGGACGCGGTGAACACGGTGAACCCGTCCGCGCGCAGCGCGGCCTCGAAGGCCGAGCGCATCGCGTCCTCGTCGTCGACGACGAGGACGACGTCGTGGGCCTGGCGCGGGGGTCCGCCGTACCGCAGTCGAACGCTGTGCTCCGTCGTGGCCACCGCACCCCCCAGGGGACGGATCTCTCGAGCCGTCCCCATTCTGTGCCAGCGTACGATAGCACCGGATTCGGGCGGGAAGGGCCCTGCGACCGGTTCGTTCCAATGCGCTGCTACGCCGCGGGCATCGCCGTCGCGGCGCACTCGGCGAGGGATCGGAGCGCGTCGATCTCGTGGATGTCGGCAACGTGGAGCCGACCCCAGTAGACGGCGATCGCGCCAACCGGCGCACCGGGTCGGATGGGGACGACGGCGGCGCTGCGCACGAAGGTCGGGCGGTAGATGTCCTGGGGGATGCGGTCGTCGGCGAGCACGTCGGCCACGACGGCTGGTCGCTGCTCCTGCATCACCCAACCCGAGATGCACGCGTCCATCGGGAAGCGCCGGCCCTTCCACAGCGGGGCGATGGCGTCCTCGTCCAGGTACGCGCACTTGTCGCCGTCGCGCAGCACGAACGACGCGCCGTCGGCGGCGGCGAGGGCGCGAGCGCCCGTGCTGACGATCCGCTGGACGTCGTCGAGGTCGCGGGCGGACTCGAGCTCGGCCGTCACCTGGGCGAGGCACTGCGCTCGTCGGTCGGTCTCGGATGGGTCTGCCATGGGGGTGCCCTTCTCCAGATCCTCGGCGCCTTCCTCCCACGGCTCCTACCCGGTGGCTCCCGTCTCATTCGGTCCGCGTCCGGTCGACGTGTGGCACCCTGCTCGTGGGTGTCGCGGGGCGGACCGTGCGCCATGACGGGAGGCGACATGCGACGGCGTGCACGGACGGCGACCGCGACGATGGCGGCCCTGTGCGCCCTGGCCGCGGCGCTGGTCGCGCCCGCGTCCGCCGCGACGGAACGCGGGCTCGACCCGGTCGAGGACGCTCTCGCGGCACCGAAGGACCCGAAGCTCTCGTCCACGCTCACTCCACCGCGGGGCAGGGGCGCAGACGATTGGGGTCGGGCGTCCGCCGGTGGCGGCTTCGAGCAGGTGCTGCCCGACGGTGACGTCCGAGGCGATGGTCGGGTCGTCGTGGAGGTGGTCGCGTCCAGCCGGGCTGCGGTGCAGGATGCGGTGGGAGGCTCGGGACGGGTGCAGGGGCGCGTCGCCGCCGATCGCTGGCAGGTCGCGGTCGACCCCGCCCACCTGGATGAGCTCGCGGCCGACCCCGCCGTGCAGCGGGTGCAGCGCCGGTCGCGGTTCCGGCCGGCGGCCACGACCTCGGAGGGCGCGGTGTCATTGGGTGTCGCCGGTCGCCACGGGGCCGGGATCACCGGTGGTGCCGACGTCGCCGTGGTGGACACCGGCTTCGGCGGGTGGGCGGCCGCGCAGCAGGCGGGCGAGCTGCCGGCCCCGGCGAGCGAGACGAGCCACTGCCCCAACGTCGGCTTCCGGGGCGATGACCACGGCACCGCGGTGGCCGAGATCATCCACGATGTGGCCCCGGCCGCCCGACTGCACCTCATCTGCATCGAGGACGAGGCCGGCTTCGCCGCGGCCTCCCGGGTCGTGCGGGCCAAGGGGATCACGATCGTCAACGCTTCGGGGGGCTTCCTCGGGACGGGGTTCGGCAACGGACGGGAGCGGGCGGGGTCCCCGTGGCACGTCGTGAACGCCGACCGCCAGGCCGGGATCTTCTGGTCCGTGGCGGCGGGCAACAGCGGTGACGAGCACTGGGGCGGGCGCTTCGTCGACGTCGACGGGGACCAGATCCACGACTACGCCACCGACCGGTCGCTCAACACGGTCACCGTCCCCGCCGGCGCCTCCTTCCACGTCGTGCTGCGGTGGGACGAGTTCGACCTGCCGCGCACCGACATGGACCTGTTCGTGCTGGACGAGTTCGGGACGATCATCGGCAGCTCCCTCGACCCGCAGCTCGCCGGGTTCGCCCCGGTGGAGGCGGTGTGGTTGCGCAACAGCGCGTCGTGGGCCCGGGAGGCCCACATCGTCGTCGGCCGCTACGCCGGCGCCCACGTCCCCGACTTCGACCTCTTCATCGAGGGGACGAGCCCGCCGACGTTCCGGACGCGCAACCGGTCGGTCAACGAGCCGGCCACCTCCCCGGGCGCGTTCGCCGTCGGATCCGTCTGCGCGGCGAACGGCGTCGTGCAGCCCTTCTCGAGCGCGGGTCCCACCGCCGACGGGCGGACCAAGCCGGACCTGGTGTCCTTCGACGCCGTGTCGACCTCGACCTACGGCTCGTCGATGTCGACCTGCCAGCAGGGGTTCCCCGGCACGTCCGCGTCGACGCCGCACGTGACGGGCGCAGCCGCGCTGGTCAAGGGCGTCCACCCCTCGTGGGGTGCGGACCGGATCGCCGAGTACCTGAAGGTCAACGCCGCCGACATCGGCTCACCGGGCCCCGACAACGGCACCGGTTGGGGCCGCTTGCGCCTCGGCGACATCCCCGCCGGCATCGTGCGGCCCTACGACGCCGACAGTGCCACCGGCACCATCTACCGGCTCTACCGCGCCTACTTCCTGCGGGAGCCGGACGTCGGTGGCTTCGAGCACTGGAATGCGGCCTTCGCGCTTGGGTACCCGCTGGACAAGATCTCCAACGACTTCGCCCGCTCGCAGGAGTTCCGCGACACCTACGGCGCGCTCGACGATCGCCGCTTCCTCGACCTCATCTACCGCAACGTGCTCGGCCGGGCCCCCGAGCCGGAGGGCTACGCCTACTGGCTCGCCCACCTGGACCGTGGGCTGCTGCGTGGCCTGGTGATGATCTACTTCTCCGATTCCGAGGAGTTCCGGGCCAAGACCGCGGGCGGCCGCCCACCCGGCTACGCCTGACTCGGCATCCCCGTCTCGTTCGCCGGTCCGAGCTCGACCACCGGCGGTCCGATGCGGACCACCGAAGGGATCAGCGGCGGCGGATCAGGGGGGCGAGGTGGCGTCGGACGGTGTCCTCGCAGCCCTCGTCGAGGTCGAGCGCGGTCTGCGGGGTCAGGATCAGGGAGATGGCGAGGCGGACGAGCAGCTCGGCGGTCGCTCGGGACTCGCGCTCGTCGACGCTGGGGTCGAGCGCGCGGGCGTAGCCGGCGAGCTGGCTGCTGGCGGCGGCGAGGACCGGCCCGCCGTCGACGGTGATCAGCCGGAGCAGGAGGGGTTCGTCGCGCACGCGCTCGGCGAGGCCGGTGGCCCGGGCGACGCGGAGGCCGGTGCTGAACGCGACGACCAGCTGCTCCTCGGGATCGTCGATGCCGGCGACGGCGTCGGCCAGGGCGGCGAGGAGGCGCCGGGCCTCGTGGGCCACGGTGGCGGCGAGCAGCGCGTTGCGACCGTCGAAGCGTCGGTAGATCGTGCTGCGTCCGACGCCGGCCAGCTCGGCGACCTGATCCACCTCGAGGTCCTCGAGGCCGACGTCGACGAGCAGGTGCCCGGCGGCGTCGAGGATGCGACGGTCGACGTCGTCGGCGCCGGTGTCGACCGGCTGCGTCGCCAGCGCGGTGAGCACCGCGAGGGCATCGACGTGGGTCGCGACCTTGGGCATCAGGCCGAGATCGGCTCGGGGCGCGGCGCGGCGATGTGCTTCATCCGCTTGATCGAGCGCAGGTAGGGGCCACGGGTGAGTCGGTGGGGGACCACCCGACCAGCATCGCGGACCAGCTGGCGGAACGCAGCGAGCGCGAGCTCGTCGGTCGTGGTCCACGGGATGCCGAACCGGGCCCGGACCACGGGCGGCAGGCCGCCGATGGCCATCGTGCGCATCAGCGGCGTGGCGATGGTGGCGACCGGGCCGGGCATGCCGGGTGGGGAGACCCGGTCGTGCAGGGCCATGTCGATGGCGCGCTCGGCGGTGGGGGTGAGCTCGAGCCGGGTGCGGCAGATCTCGTCGAAGCGGGCCCGGAACGCGGCGTGGTCGGCGGGCACGGGACGGTCGCTGACGCCGTAGCGGCGGTACCAGGTGACGGTCTCCTGGTAGAGCCGCTCGCGCGTGCGGGGCGAGAGGGTGCGGTGGTCCCACTCGTCCGCGGTCTGGAACATCTCCCAGGTGAAGGTGGCGTGCGCCCACCAGAACGTCTCGGGGTCGAGGGCGTGGTAGCGCCGACCGTGGGGGTCGGTGCCCTTGATGCCCTTGTGCAGGTCCCGGATGTCGCGGCCTCGCTCGTCGGCGTCGTCGGCGAAGATCGTGGCCCAGATGCGCGGCACCGAGCGGTGGATGCGGTCCCAGGGCTCGTCGAAGAACGCCGAGTGCTCCTCCACGCCCTGGCCGAGGTGGGGCCAGGCCAGCTGCAGGATGCCGGCGCTGAGGCCGGACAGGCCCGAGCGCCAGTCGGCAGCGATGCGCCACAGCAGCGAGCCGGGCCCGAGCGGGGCGCCGGGGGCGGGCTGGTCGTTGTTCTCGTGCAGCATGATCTGGGACACAACGGCAGTCTATGTCCCTCATGACCGCGGACCATGTGTTCGTAGTCCGGATGGACGGGCTACGCGAGAAATGGCCCGCACTCGCTATTTCGTGACGAACCGGACATTGCGACAGTGGGAGGCGTGCCCACCGTCCGCACCACCTGCCCGTCCTGCGACACCGTGCTGATCGACGCGGCCGCCCTCACGGTCCGCCGCCGGCCCGACGCCACCCAGACCGAGTGCAGCTTCGTCTGCCCCGACTGCGTCCAGACGGTGGTGCAGCCGGTGAGCGACAAGATGGTGCCGGTGCTGATCGGCGCCGGGTGCCTGGTGGAGGACTGGGGCGTGAGCGACGCCCGCGCCCTGCACCCCTCGGGTGGCGGCATCACCGAAGCCGAGATCCAGGACTTCGTCGCCTCCCTCGACAACGACGACTGGTTCGGCGAGCTCCTCAGCTGAACCCCGAGGTCCGGGCGGGCCTCACATCTCAGGGACGGGTCGGGACGGCTGGCTGTCGTGGTGGTGCCGGCGCCGAGGTCCTCGGCCCGTCTTTGAGTGCGAGGAACGGTCGCTCGACCAGGAACCAGGACAGCAGCGTGGTCACCGCCGTGGCGACGACGACCGTGCCGCCCCGGACGAGGTCGGAGGCGT
Organism: Salinilacustrithrix flava; assembly: GCA_024128875.1. Taxonomy (GTDB): domain Bacteria; phylum Actinomycetota; class Acidimicrobiia; order Acidimicrobiales; family Salinilacustritrichaceae; genus Salinilacustrithrix; species Salinilacustrithrix flava. The sequence continues at coordinate 144,681 of JAMYFF010000003.1, read as the reverse complement.
CGGGCAGCTGCTCGTCGACGACCAGGATCACCGGGAAGTGCCACAGGTACAGCCCGTAGGACACCTTGCCGATGGCGACGAGCGGAGGCAGCGACAGCAGGCGGGGGAGCCAGCGGTCGCCGGCTCGGACGCACCCCAGCACGACGACGGCGGCAGCCAGGGCGAAGGTCAGCGACCCCCACTCGAGGTAGCGCCGGTCGTTGGCCAGCGAGTCGCCGCCCGGGTGCACGCGGGCGACGAACACGACGTAGGCGAGCGCCAGCGGGGCTGCCACCGAGCCGACGAACCCGAAGAAGGTCCCTCCCTCTCGAACTGGCAGTTCTCCTGTCGCGGCGGGCGGGTGCCGCCGGTCCCAGATGGCGAGGGCGGCGGCTAGGGCGGCGCCGACCAGCAGCTGGTCGGCCACGGCGTCGGTGCCGTTGTAGAGGCGGGACGCGGACCAGCGAGGCTGGTCCGCGTCCCAGAGCTGGAGCCGCCACAGCAGCGAGGCCAGCGACCCGCCGACCGCCAGCACCAGCACGGCCTCGGCCTGGCGCGCCTTGGAGACGAGGGCCGCGGCGGCGAGCACCGCCAGGGGCCACACCAGGTAGAACTGCTCCTCCACCGAGAGCGACCAGGTGTGCTCGAGCAGGCCGAGGCCCTCGGTGTCGTGCAGGGTCCGCAGCCAGTTGCCGACGTAGAGCAGCACCCCGATGGCGGCGCTGAGGGTCTGCTCCTGGTTGCCGGTGAGCCAGGCGTAGGCACAGGCGACGCCGACGAGGGTCACGAGGGCGGGCAGCAGGCGCAGCGCCCGGCGCCAGTAGAAGCGGCCGAGGCGGATGCGCCCCGACTTCGCGCGCTCCCGCAGCAGCAGGGTGGTGATGAGGAACCCCGAGAGCGTGAAGAACATGGTCACGCCGATCGCGCCGCCCCGGGGCGCCAGCGATCGCTCGCCGTGGTAGGCGATCACCAGCAGCACGGCGACGGCACGCAGGCCGTCGAGCGCAGGCCAGTAGCGCCGCTCGGCCTGCTCGGTACCCACGGTCGGATCGTACCGAGCGCCTACGATCCGACCCGCATGTCCCTGCCCCGCCCGCTCGCCCGGATCGTGGCGCGCGCCAAGCCGAAGATCCCTGCCGCGGTGTGGCCGACGCTGCTGGCGGTGCGGTCGCTGGTCGGGGACGGACCGGTCGTCGGCGTGCCGGCGTTCGACCGCGCCCTGGTGCTCGTCGCCCACCCCGACGACGAAGCCCTGGCCTGCGCCGGGACGATGGCGCTGCTCGCGGATGCCGGGGCGACCGTGACCCTGCTGGCGGCCACCGATGGCGAGGGGACGATCGGCTCCCCGCACGATCCGGCCGAGACCGGTCGCCGCCGGCGGGCCGAGCTCGCTCGATCGACCTCGCTCCTCGGTGCCGGCCTCGAGCACCTGGGATTGCCCGATGGTCGGCTGCACGAGCACCGCGCCCAGCTGCGGACCGCCTTCGCCGCGGCGCTCGACCGGCTGCGACCCGACGTGGTCTTCGTGCCCTGGCTGGGCGACGGCCACCGCGACCACCGGGCCGTCGCCTTCGCCCTCGCCGACGCGCTCAGCGCCACCACGGCTGACCTCCAGGTGTGGGGCTACGAGACCTGGTCGGCCGTCCCGCACAACCGCATCGTCCCGATCGAGGCGGTGATCGATCGCAAGCGGGCCGCGGTCGCCGCCCACGAGACCGGCTCGCTCGCCTTCGACCTCTCGGCCGGCCTCGGGCTGTCGCGCTGGCACTCGATGCACGGGCTGCTGGGGGAGGGCCACGCCGAAGCGTTCCTCGCCGTCGAGCGAACCGACTACATCGACCTGGCCGAGGAGCTCGTCGGGTTCGACGACACCGCCCTGCCCGAGGCCGGCTCGTGAGCGACGACCGCTCGGACCTGGTCCTGCGCCCCGCCGATCGCTCCGACGACGCCGAGCTGCGTCGCCTGAACGCCGAGGCCTTCCCGGCCAACCCGAAGACCCGCGCCGACATCACGGCCTGGCAGTGGTGGGACAACCCCTTCGGCGAGACGATCGCCCACGTCTGGGAGGACGACGGCCGGCTGGTCGGGCAGTACATCGCGTACCGGATCCCGGCCCGCTTCGGCGGCGAGCCCGGGCGCATCGCCATCGGCGTCGACCTCGCCATCGCCCCGTCGCACCGGGGTCAGGGCCTCGGCGGCCCGCTCATCGACGCCTGCTTCGGCCAGGCCACCGAGGAGGGCACGCCCTTCTACTCGTACCCGAACCAGCTGTCGGTCGGCGGCGTGTCCCGGGGCGGGTGGGTCCAGGTCGACCAGCTCGAGGTGCGGGTCCTGCCGACCGGTGGTCGATGGCGGCCGCTGCGGGTGCTCGGTGCCCGGGTGCGGATGCCGTCGGGCATCGAGGTCGAGGTGCTCGACGACCCGCCCGACGACGTCGACGCCCTCTGGTCCGCGGTCGCCCGCCACCACCCCTATGGCGTGGAGCGCAGCGCCGACTGGTGGCGCTGGCGCTACGCCGAGCACCCCGACCGGCCGTACCGGATCCTGGCCGCCCGGCGGGGCGGGTCGCTCGTCGGGCTGTCCGCCGTCATCACCCGGGACGACCTCGGCGGCCGGTACCACTGCCTGCTCGAGCTGCTCGCCATCGACGGCACCGCGGCCCGAGCGATCGTCGCCGCCGTCCGGGACGGGGCGGTCGGTTCGGCCGACGGCATCGCCACCACCGGCGTGCCGGGCTCCCGGCTGTCCGAGCTGGCCGGCGAGGCCGGGCTCATCCGGGTGCCGCCGAGGCTGCTGTCCCGCCCCATCTACTTCGGCGTGGTGCCGCACCCCACGATCGTCCCCGAGCCCACCGCCGTGCCCTGGTCCACGGCCTGGGGCGACCTCGACCACATCTGAACCCGGTGACCGCACCCGTCCGGACCTCCGCGCTGCAGCGACGCCTGCGCGCCGCCTTCCTCGTGGTGGCGGTGGCCTTCGCCGTCCTCGCGCTGGCCAGCCAGTGGGACGAGGCCGGTGAGCGGATCGGCGACCTCTCGGTCACCCACGTCGGTCTCGCCGCGCTGTGCACCATCGGGTCCCTCGCCGCCAGCTTCTTCGCCTGGCGCGAGACCCTCGCCGGCCTGGGCGACCGCCTGCCCGTCCCCACTGCCGCCCGCATCTTCTTCCTGGGTCAGCTGGCCAAGTACGTGCCCGGCAGCATCTGGGCGATCGTCGGGCAGATGGAGCTGGCCAAGGTGCACGGCGTCCGCCGGGAGCGAACAGCCACCGCCGGCATCGTCGTCCTCGTCATCTCCCTCGCCATGGGCCTCACGCTCGGCCTGCTCGCCGTGCCCGCGCTGCTCGACGCCGACAGCGAGCTGTACGCGTCCTCGGTGCTGCTGCTGATCCCCCTTGCTGTCGTGCTGCACCCGAAGGTCCTGACCTGGCTGGTCCAGACCGGGCTGCGGATCCTGAAGCGCCCGGCGCTCGAGGCACCGCTGTCGATCACGACCATCTGGCGGGTGGCCGCGTTCTCCCTGCTCAGCAACGGCCTGCTCGGCCTGCAGATCTGGCAGCTCGCCGTCGACGTCGGCGGCGAGGGCTGGGCGCTGCTCGCCCTGGCGATCGGCGGCTACGGCCTCGCCGCCTCGGTGAGCCTGGTCGTGATCCCGCTGCCCGCCGGCGCCGGTCTCCGCGAGGCGATCCTCGTCCTGCTCCTCGCCCCCGACATCGGTGCAGCCAGCGCCACGCTCGTGGCGATCCTCGCCCGCCTGCTGCTGACCGTGGCCGACGTGGCCGCCGCCGGGTTGGCCGCCGCCGCGACCCGGGCCGCGGGCCAGCCCGTCGCCGCCGACCCCTGAAGCCGCGAGGCGCCGCGTCGGCCTCTGGAACTGGCAGTCCCCACGTCACGCGCGAGCGATCACTGGAGGCGCAGCCCGGGCCACGAACGGACCCGCTGGTACCGTTTCGCTCCATGCCCGCCGGCGACGAGCCCAGCGTGCGGGTGCTGGTCTGCTCGCAGGGCTTCCCCCGGCACCCGGCGGACCACCACGCATCCTTCGTGCTGGACCACGCCCGGGCACTGACCGCATCCGGCGCCGACGTCCACGTCTCGTGCCCGGCCGGGCCGGGCCTGCCGAGCACCGACGCCTACCCGGCCACCGACCGCCACGGCGAGTCGACGACGGTCGACGTCCGCCGCTTCCGCTACGCCCCTCGGCGCTTCGAGACCCTTGCCTACAGCGGCGGCATGCACCACCGGGCCCGGGGTGCCGGCGCACTGCTCCTGCCGCTGTTCCTCGTCGGCTTCCTCGTCGACGTCGTGCGCGGTTCCCGGAAGGTCGACGTCATCCACGCCCACTGGTGGCTGCCGTCGGGGGTCATCGCCGTCATCGCCGGCCGCATCACCGGCACCCCCGTCGTGGTGCAGGTGCACGGCACCGATGCCGCCATGGCCCAGGGGCCATTGCGCTGGTTCGCTCGCTGGGTGCTGCGCCGGGCCGACGCCGTCATCGCCGTCAGCGAGGATCTGGCCGGCTGGGTCCGGGGGGTCGCCGGCGTCGACGCCACCGTCCTGCCCATGCCACTGCGGCCAGCGCTGGCCGCCGGCCTCCACGGCGACCTGACCCCGCCACCCGCGGACGGGCCCGTCCTCGCCGTCGGGCGACTGGTCCCGGAGAAGGGCTTCGACGTCCTCATCCGGGCCGCGGCGAAGGCCTCGGTGCCGGTGGTGCTGGTCGGCGACGGTGGCCAGGAACCGATCCTGCGCGCGCTCGCCGACGAGGTCGGCGCCGACGTCACCTTCGCCGGCCCGGTCGCACCGGATGAGCTCGGACCTCACTACCGATCGGCTCGCATCGTCGCCGTCCCCAGCCACCGGGAGGGCTTCGGCCTCGTCGCAGCCGAGGCGCTGGCGAGTGGGCGGGCGGTGGTCGCCTCCTCCGTCGGCGGGTTGGCCCAGGTCGTGGCCGACGGCGTCACCGGCCGTCTCGTGCCTGCCGGCGACGTCGCCGCCCTGGCCGACGCCCTGGTCACCACCGACCCGGCGCTCGGTGCGGATGGCCCGGCCTCCATCGCCTGGATCGCCCCGGAGCGGATCGGGCCGGCCACCATCGACGTCTACCGGTCGGTCCTCGATCGCTGACCGCAGGACCTTGGTCATCAGACGCAGATGAGTCTCCCTCCTGACCGGCTGGTCGGGTTAGGATTCGGACACCTCTCGGCGGGAGAGCGTGGACGGGACGGGTGTCCCGCGCTCTCGGAGCTCGACGGTCAGGACGTAGCTCGTGGCACTCATCACCGATCTGGACGACCGCACGCTGGTCGAGCAGCACCGTGCCGGCGACGCCGACGCGTTCCGGCGCATCGTCGAACGCCACCACCGGTCCCTCTACGCGAACGCCCTGCGCCGCCTCGGTGACCCGGTCGCGGCTGAAGATGCCGTGCAGGACGCCTTCCTTCGGGCGTTCCGCAACATCGAGCGCTTCGACGGCGACTACCACCTCGACGCCTGGCTCCACCGGATCGTCACCAACACCTGCCACGACATCGGTCGACGCCGGGGCCGGGACACCCGCCTGTTCGACCGGGCCTGCACCGAGGTCGAGGTCGAGGCCGCGCCCGCCGACGAGGCCATGGACGCCATGCCGCGGGAGCAGATCACCGAGGCGCTCGACGCCCTGCCGGAGAGCTACCGCGAAGTCCTGATGCTCCGCTTCGTCGACGAGCTGCCCTACGCCGACGTGGCCGAGAAGGCCGGTATCTCCGAGCAGAACGCTCGAGCCCGGGTCTCCCGAGGCCGCACGATGCTCAAGCGGATGCTCACCAGCACCTCCGCGCTGGTCGTGTGGGCCATCCCTCCGCTCCGTCGGCAGACCCAGCTCACCGGCGCTGAGGCCGAGGCGGCCAACCAGGCCGCCTCGCAGGTCCACAGCCTCGCCACGATCGCGGCCTCCGCTCCGGCCCCCACGCACGCGTTCTCCCAGGTCAGCAGCATCATCGCCCAGGCCGGCCCGGCCATCGCCACCGCTGCACCGGCAGCATCCAGCACCGCGCCGGCGTTCGGCAAGGCCGCCATGGCCGTAGGTCTGGCTGCGGCTGCCGCCATCCCCGCCGGTGTGGCCGTCGACCGGGCCCGGGAGAAGCCGGCGCCGATGGAGGAGCGCATCGACGAATCGGCGATCGCCGCAGCCGATGCGCCGGTCACCGTGGACTCGACCGCCAAGCCGGCCTCGCCGACCACCGTGGCGCCTGCCCCGGTGACGGCCCTGTCCTCCGACGACGGCATGGCGGGCGCCATCGCTGACGTGTCCACCACGACGTCGGCACCGACCAGCTCGGTGCCGCCGACGTCGGACCCCGCACCGACGACCTCGACGCGGAGCGGCGAGGGCTCGAGTCCGGCCCCGGCGCCTGCGCCCGCCCCGGCCGACGAGCAGCCGGTCGATCCGGCGCCGACCCCCGAACCGGCCACCCCCGGCCAGCTGTCGGCGTCGCTCACGGTGACGACGGTCAGCGACGAGCTGCACATCTCCGGCCCGCTCAGCCTCGTGGTCGGTGAGCGGACCGTGGCCGGCCGGCTCGAAGGGAAGATCGGCGTGGTCGCAGCCGACCCGAAGAACCCTGAGGCTCCACGACAGGTCGAGCGTTCGGTCATGTTCCTGGATCTCGAGGACGGAACCAGCTTGAAGCTGACCGTGCAGGGCTGGTCGACCGTCACCACACAGGGCAGCACCGAGAGCCACGCCCTCGACCTGGCGTTCATGCTCCCCGATGGCGCGGCGTTCGAGCTGGCCGAGGACGGTCAGCTCGAGGGCACCCTCGTGGTGAAGCAAGGAACGGGCGAACTCGGCCTCGCCCTCCCCGGCGCCACCAGCGACTCCTAGCCTCGGGCCGTGGCCTCCACCCGCCGACCGGTCCTGACGTGCCTGCTGGCGGTCGTCGCCCTGCTCATGATGGGACTGACCGGCTCAGCCGGCGCCGAGACGCCGGACCCGTCCCCCTGGCCCAACGCGGCGGGCAACGACCCGGGCATCGACGCCACCGCTCACTCGATCCGCATCGCCGGGCTCGACCGCACCCAGACATCCCTCTCCGCTGCGCTGCTGCTGCGGGGCGCCGGTGGCTACCCCTTCACCACCGCCGACCGAACATCCGGCGATGCTGACCTGGCCAACGCCGAGCAGTGGTGGGGCCTGGGGACCTGCCCCTTCGCCGTCATCATCACCGCCGGCGACACCGCGGCGGACTCGCTCGCGGCGGCGTCGTTGTCCGACCCGACCGACCTGTCCACCGAGCCGCTGCTGGAGCGCACTGCCGCGCGCAACCCGGCCTTCGATCAGATCGGGGAGGTGGCCAGGGTCGACACCGACTCCGCGCCGATCGTCGTCACTGCCTCGGCTCGCCAGGGCGCCACGGAGCTCTCCCTCGCCGCCCGCCAGGCTGTGGCCGACCTCGCCGGTGGCGGCTGCGACACCGTCGACGCCGCCATCATCGTCGGCGGATCCAGCGCCGTGCCCACCGGGGTCGAGCAGCAGGTGCTCGGGCTCGGGGTCGACCAGGTGTTCCGGGTCGCCGGCACCGATCGCTTCGGCACTGCCGCCGCCATCGCGGGTGCACTCGGCACCGGTGAGTCGCCGACGGATCTCGGTTGCGACGACGACGTAGTGACCGATGGCTCCGCCCGCATGGGCTTCCACGGCAACGCCGCCGTCGAGCTCCGATCCGGCCCGACGGAGTGCGAGGTGCTGGGCCGGACGGTCGTGCTCACCGACGGCATCACCGGCGCCGACGCGCTCGCTGCCGGCTGGTGGACGTCCACGTGGCAGGTGCCGGTGCTCCTCGTCGACGGCAGCGGCCGCCTACCCACCGCCACCCGCGACGCGCTGAACTCCCTGGTCATCGACAACGTCGTCGTGCTGGGCGGGTCCGCCCGGGTGCCGGATCAGACCCTCGCTGAGGTGCGAGGGATCACCGGGGCCGAGACCCACCGGGTGGCCGGCACCGACCGCTACGCCACCAGCGTGGCCATGGCCGAGACGTTCGGCGGCTGGTTCGGCACCGGCGACGGCAGCGACCACGACGCCTCCATGGTCTGCGTCGCTGCCTCCTCCGGGAGCGGCGCGGCTTCAGTCGGCTGGCCCGACGCTCTCGGGGCAGGCCCTTGGTGCGCTGCCGCCGGAGGCCTGGCCACCGCCACGCCCGCCCCCGCCCGGGGCCTGCCGCCCGTCTCCGGCCCCAACCCCCGGGTGACCCGGGGCGGCACGCCCAGCCACGACGCCGTCCCCGTCCTGCTCACCCCGGTCGCTTCACCGGATCTCGCCGATCCGGTCGCCGATCTGCTCGCCAACACCTTCGACCCGGCGCAGGCGTGGTGCTCGAGCGTGCAGGCGAGCGATGCCTGCCTCGACCCTGGATTCGTCGTCGCCTTCGGCGGCACCGCCGTGCTCGCCGAGACGGCTCTGCGCCAGGCTGCTCGAGCGGTGTCTGGGGAGACCTACGTCGTGTTCGACGACCAGGCGCCGTCCGTCGGGGACACCTTCTGGACCGAGCTCGATCTCACCCCCGTGCACGCCCAGGCAGGAGCGCCCGCCGAGGAGACGATTGGTCAGGTCTGCACCGATCGGGGCGCGCTCGATGGCGTGCGCTGGCTGGCCGTCTACGCCGACGCCCTCGCCACCGTGTTCGGCGCCGAGCACGACGTGTTCGCCAACGGCCGCTACGTCGCCGACCGGGACGGCGTTGCCCGCAGCCCCGGCGAGAGCGCGCCGGCCTGCGTCCGGGTTCCGGACATGCCCGGCGACCTGGTGAACGCGCTCGGCGTGAGCCTGTCGGGCAACGTCGCCGACGCCGGCACCTTCGACATTGTCGAGGAAGGCCGCTTCGAGCTCTCCGCCCCGATCAGCCAGCGGATGGCCGACGACTTCGAGGGCACCGACACGGGCATCGACGGTGACGATGGCACCCTCACCCGGATCAGCTTCGCCGACGACGGTCTCGACGGCATCGTGGCTGTCTCCCGGACCGAGCCGACGTCGGTCACCGGGGCCACCGTCGATCTGCGGATCCGCCGGGGCACCAGTGCGACGGACCCGGACACCTTCGACGGCGCCCTCTCGCTCTCCACCGGCCTGGGCTCGGTCCTGGCCACCGTCTCGGGCGAAGCGCTCTTCGTCGACGGCGTCTGGCGGCTCCGAGGGCGCACGACGTTCACCGGGGGGACGTGGAACGCCACAGAGGGTGCCGGGGGCTTCCGGGCCGACCTCACGGCGAACCAGACCGACCCCACCGATGACGAGATCCGGTGGCAGATCGACGGCCTGCTGGCACCCATCGCCACCTGAACTGCCCCGAACAGGGCAAACGACCGTTACGAAGAGTCGCCGAGAATGGTTGATATGACTTCGCAACGTCCCTAGGGTGCAGCCTCGGCGAGGACGTCTGTCACAAACGTCACTCAACGTCGTTCTCGTCAATGAGGTTCGTCAGCCTCGGCGGAGCCGGACTTCCGGTGCCGTAGTCCACGACATCACAGAAGCAACACAGGAGAATTTCTGTATGCGATACAAGTCCCGTACCCGGGCCTTGGCGTCAGCTGCACTCGCAGCGTCGCTCGGGCTTGCCGGGTTGGCTTTCACGGCATCGCCGGTGCAGGCATCGGAGACCACGGACGTCGTCCGTGTCGCCGGTACCACGCGCTACGGCACTGCCGCTGACGCCGCGACCTCGGCCTACCCCGCTGGCTCCGCCAACGTGGTCCTCGCCTCCGGCGAGAAGTTCCCGGATGCGCTCGCAGGTGGCGGCCTCGCCGGCTCCCTCGACGCTCCGATCCTGCTGACCCTCGAGGACAGCCTCCCGGCCGACACCATCGCTGCGCTCGCAGAGCTGGGCGCCGAGACCGTCACCATCCTCGGCGGCACCGCCGCCGTGTCCGCTGCCGTGGAAGCCGAGCTCGTTGCGCTCGGCTACGCCACTGACCGCGTCGCCGGCGCCGACCGCTTCGAGACCGCAGCCGACATCGCTGCCGAGCTCGGTGGCACCACCGCCGTGCTCGCCAACGGTCTCCGGTTCCCGGATGCCCTGGCCATCAGCCCCGGCGCCCACGCGCTGGAGCTGCCGGTCCTGCTGACCCTGGCCGACAGCCTCCACGAGGATGCTGCCGCCTACATCGACGCCAACGCTGTTGACACCGTCATCATCGTCGGCGGTACTGCGGTCGTGTCCCAGGACATCGAGGACGCCCTCGCGGCTGACGGCATCACCGTCGTGCGCCTCGCCGGCGACACCCGGTACGAGTCCTCGGTCGAGATCGCCGAATTCCACGTCACCCAGGGCTTCACCCTGGACGAGGTGGCCATGGCGACCGGTGAAGACTTCGCCGACGCCCTCGCCGGTGGCCCCTACGCCGCCCAGATGGGCGCCCCGATGGTGCTGACCCAGACGGCGACGCTGACCCCGGCCACGGCTGCGTTCCTCACGGAGAACTGCCAGGCGATCGACGCCCTGTCGATCCTCGGTGGTACCGCTGCCATCACCGGTGACGTGGAGGCCGCTGCTGCGGCCGCCGCGCAGTGCGATACCAACCAGTCGCTCGCGGTTTCGCCTGCGGACACCACGATCGCTGCCTTTGACCAGACTGCAGGCGCAGGCGAGATTGTGGAGGTCACCGTTTCGGGTGCAGATCCGGACGGCGAGTACGACATCGCGCTCTTCCCGTGCTACGAGTTCGGGCAGGGCAATCCGTCAGCGTTCGGCGACGGTGGTGAGAACCTCCTCGACCTCAACGGTGTCTCCAACACCGACCAGGTGATCTCGTTCATGGATCGGGACTTCGATGACGTTGCCGACGACGCCGGCAACGTCGAGAGCGGTGCCGATATCGTCTCCGTGAACTTCGATAGCAACGGTGGCACCCCGCAGACGTACTTCGAGGATCAGAGCCCCGATGCAGATGGGGACTTCCTTGTCCGCGTGACCACCACCGGCGGCACCACCGACTGCGTGCATGTCGTGGCTTGGGAGGACGCGGACGATGACGACGCTCTCCTGCTGAACAACGGCACGTCTGGCGTTGAGAACGACAACACGCCAGCAGTTCCGTTCGGTGTTTCTGGTGCCATCACCTGGACCTCTGGTGAGGCTCCCAACGGTTACGGCATGGGTGAAGACGTCTTCTTCGTTGACAAGTCGTCTGGCTACTTCATCGATGAGAATGGCTGGATGGTCATGTACGACGAGGGTGACACCTTCTACTACGACGGCAGCGATGTGGGTGGTCAGATCTCCTTCTCGGTGTTCGAGGGCTTCTTGAGCCTTCAGGATGGGATCGGCACCTTCTCCGGTTCTTACAGCCGTGTGAACCCCGTGGCGTTCGAGATGTTCGACGACATGGGCTTCGGTCTTTCCAACACGCCGACGGTTACCGTGCTCGGCGATGCCGATGAAGAGGCAGACGGTGACGAGGTGATGGTGTCCTGGACCGAACAGGACGACCCGGGTGCCGATATCGACTCCTACAACGTCGAAATCTTCAATGCCACGACCGGCGCATCCGTTGCCACGGGCTCGACCGCTTCGGTGGACACCCTTGGTGGCGGGGACGCCATCACGCAGTTGATGTTCTCCGACCTTGCTGACGGCACGTACGTCGCTCGGATCCAGGCGGAAACCGAGACTGGGTATGTCTCGAGTGACAGCCTCTTCTCGGAGCCGTTCACGACCGGCACTCCGCCGGAAGCGGATGCTCCGATCATCACGAACACCGAGCTGACGTCGGACACGGCGACTCTCGGTTTGGTCGATGGTGGCGACGCACTGCAGTTCGACTTCAACGAGAACATGTCCGACGCGCTCGACGCTCCGGGCACGTTCCTTCGTCTGTCGGATGGTGACTCGACCTACCAGATCGTGTGCGAGGCCACTGCGGCTCCGGGCACGACTGCGGCTGACACTGATTGCCTGCTCACCGACGGTGGCGACGCCACCGTCGATGACGATCAGCTCTCGATTGACATCGGCACTGACGCCGCTGATCTCCAGCTGATCTCCGGCACGGACAATGGCCTCGATTACGTCGGTGACTCGGTCGTCATCAGCGTCGTTTCGGGCGACTGGGATGATGAGTCGGGCAACCAGCTCGATCTCGCCGGGTCGACCGACATCGTGGTCGACATCGAGCCGTAGTCCTCGCTGGGGCGCAAGCCTCATCGAGAATTCGCTCGTGTTCGGAACCCCGGTCCTCTTCGGAGGGCCGGGGCTTCGGCCTTTTTGGGCCTATCGTGTCGGTGGCTCTGCGTATGGTGGTGACGACTTCCCCCTTCGGTTGCCAACCCGAAGGATGTGCCGCACCATGGCCCTCGATGCCCGTACCCGTTCCTCCCTCTACGGCAAGTTCGCCGAGATCCTCGGCGACGACGACGCCAACTCGCTGATGTCGGAGTTCCCCTCGGTCGAAGCCGATGAACTCGTCACCAGGCAGTTCCTACGTGCTGAGCTCGGCGTCACTCGCTCCGAGCTCCTGAGCGAGCTCGGCGTCACTCGCTCCGGGCTCATGGGTGAGATCGGCAGCGTGCGTTCCGAGCTCCTGGGCGAGCTCGGCAGCGTGCGGGGCGAGCTCGGGCAGGCAGAGTCGAGACTGCGGGGCGAAATCGCAGAGCTGCGTGTCGAGATGGCCGAGCGGTTCCATCGCCAGACGGTGTGGCTGGCGAGCACGGTCGTCGCCTCGGCGGGTGCGGTGATCGCCGCAGTGCCGTTGATGGCCTGATCGTCTCCCGCGGCCGCTGCCGAGTTGCATCTGTTCACCGGTGGTCGTAGACGTCGTCGAGGGACCGCCTGATGTCCTCGACGTCCAGGTGGGTGTAGAGCATCGTCGACACGATCGAGGCATGACCGAGCTGTCGCTGCACCTGGGCGACGCCCATGCCGGCCCGGATGAGCTCGGTGGCGAAGGAGTGTCGCCACCGGTGTGGGTAGTGCCGTCCCGGTAGTCCGGCGCCTCGGGCCGCCAGTCGACATTCGCGCTGCAGTGCGGACACCGAGCAGCGCTTGTCCGGGTCGGGCACGAACGGGTGGGTGTTCACGAACAGGTACGGCGTGTCGGGCAGCTCAGGCCGGACGTCGTCGACGAAGGTCTGGAGCACCTCGGCCAGCGGGGCCGGGATGGCCACGGTGCGGTGCCGGGAGCCCTTGCCGAGCACCTCCAGGCGACGTCCGGTCAGGTCGAGGCGGTCTTGGCGCAGGTTCGAGATCTCACCGGCTCGGGCGCCGGTCCAGCGGAAGGTGGCGATGATGGCGTGGCGCTGCCGACCCCGGAGGTCGGTGAGCATGGCGGTGTGGGTCAGGACGGCGGCGGCCTCGGCGGGGGAGTAGACGTCGATCCGGTTGGGGTTCCGCCGGGGCGGGGCCAGCGTCGCCGACGGGTCGGCCGCCAGCTCCTCCTCGGCGACGAGCCAGGCGAAGAAGCTGCGCAGCCCGTTGACCTCGGCGTAGATGGTCGCCGGCGCCAGGCCCCGCTCCGCCTCGGCAACGAGGTGGTCTGCCAGGTGACGAGCCCGGACCTCATCGAGCCCGCAGCCGGCATGGTTCGCCTCCCACCAGTGTAGGAAGCAGGCCACGTAGTGGCGGGCGTTGCTGACCGAGCTCGGTGCCAGGTTGCGCACCACCCGGAGGTGGTCGGCGAATCGGTCGAGCAGGGGTTCGTGGGGTCCGGTGCTGGGCACGCGCGCCTCCTCCGATGACGATCCTCGGGGGAAGCAGGGGTCGACGCCCACACACACGGTAGGCGGACGTGCCTCGGTCCGATGGCGGGAAGCAGGGGCCGGACCGCTCGGCGGCGAACTCACCTGCGGAACCATGGCGGGCCTGTCTGAGAGCAGGCATCGCGAACACGCAGGGAGCACAGCGAGACATGAACCCCACCACCCGTCGGGTGCGGCGCCTCGCCGCGTCAGTCACCTTCGCAGCCGTCGCCGGCGGCCTGGCGCTGCCGCTGCTGGCCACGCCGGCCGGCGCCGTGCAGGAGACCGACACCAGCCGCCTCCAGGGCCAGGACCGCTACGGCACGGCCGCGGTGGTCGCCCTCGACACCTTCCCCGACGGCGCCGGCTCCGTCGTGCTGGCCACCGGGCAGACGTTCGCCGACGCGCTGGCCGCCAACGGCCTCGCCGGCGCGCTCGGTGCGCCGATCCTGCTGACGACCACGGCCGAGCTGCCCGAGGTCACCGAGGAAGCCCTCACCACACTCGGGCCCGACACCGTCTACGTCATGGGCGGCACCGCCGCCGTCAGCCAGGCCGTCGAGGACGGGCTCGCCGGCGACTACGACATCGAGCGGGTCGAGGGGCAGAACCGGTGGGAGACCGCGGCCGCCGCCGGTGCGGCGATCGACGCCACCGACGACAGCATCCCGGCCACCACCGACGACGGGCTCGGCTCCACCTCCGACGGCATCACCGCCGTGCTGGCCAACGGGCTGAACTTCCCCGACGCCGTCTCCGCCGGCCCGGTCGCGTTCGCCGGTCGCCTGCCCGTGCTCCTGACCGAAGCCGGCCGCATCCCCGATGCGACCAGCACTGCACTCGAGGACCTCGGCATCGAGCACGTGCTGCTCATCGGCGGCACCACCGTGATCAACGACAGCATCGAGACCGCGCTCGAGGCCGATGGCTACACCACCGAGCGACTGGCGGGCGGCGACCGCTGGGCCACCAACGTGGAGGTCAACGACTACGCGACGGCCGAGCTCGGCTTCGGGGGCGTCACCGCCTACCTGTCCACCGGGCTCAAGTTCCCGGACTCCCTCGCCGGCGGACCGCTCGCCGGCACCAGCGCAGCCCCGCTCGTGCTCACCGCCCCCACGACCCTGCCGGGTGCGGCGGGCTCGTACCTGGCGACCAACGCCAATGCCATCGACGAGATCATCGCCATCGGTGGCCCGGCGGCCGTGAGCGACGCCACCCTCGCCGACGCGGCCGAGGCGGCCCAGCTCAGCACCAACCGTGCCTTCGTGATCACGCCGACCGAGTCCGCCACGCAGCCCCTGAGCACCTTGTTCCTCACCAGCGAGGGTGCCCGCACCTTCGAGGTCAGCGGCCTCGAGCCCGGTGGCAGCTACGTCATCGCCCTCCTCGATGCCGAGACCGTGGACCCGACCGGCGGCGTGAGCTTCGACGCCTACTCGCTCTCCGATGAGGCGGCCACGTCGATCGAGTCCATCAACGGCACGCCCACCGGCGCGGCCGGCGGCATCGAGACCGTCCAGGAGGACGCCACCGCCACCGAGGACGGCACCCTCACCGTCGTGGTCGACGCCACCGAACCCGACTCGATCTTCCCCCTCGTGTTCGAGGACCTGGACGGCAACGGCGACCTCACCCTGGCCGGCGACGTCGCCGACGAGCCCTTCGGCCTGGGCGGCAAGACCACCTGGCTGCCGGCCGAGGCCGCCGACGACACCTACGAAGGCGTCACCGTCACCGCTCTGAGCTTGGACGACAACTACTTCGTGGCCGGCGGCGACACGTTCCTCTACGGCACCACCGACCGCTTCCGCGGCGACACCCCCACGGCGGAGAGCGCCACCATCACCCCCGGTCAGTTCGAGGGGATGCTCAGCGTCGGTGACGTCCTCGACATCGAGTACTTCCGAGATGCCCAGGCGCTGTTCGACGTCGTCACCGATGACATCCCCGACATCGACGACGTGACGGCGTCCACGCCGAGCGTCTCCGACCCCAACCTGGTGCAGGTCTCCTGGGTGCCCTCGGAGCAGGCCGACGTCGTCTACTCGGTGTACCGCGACGACGGTGACGGAACCTTCGACGACGGCGACGCCATCGTCTCCGCCGCGGGGGCATCGACCACCCGCTCCTTCGTCGAGCCGTCCAGCACCGCGGGCGTGCGATACATCGTCGTGCCCGAGGGCGGCACGTCGGGCACTCCCGACACCCTCGACGACGACGGCGACGCCGTCACGTTCCTCAGCAACGAGATCGTCCCCGGCGTGACGCTGTTCGGGCTCACCAACGGGACCACCGTGTCGGAGAACGCCGGCCTCGCCCTCCTCAACGCCGGCGACCAGTTCATGCTGCACTTCTCCCGCGACGTGCAGGTGGCATCGAACGCCAGCATCACGGTCCGCCGAGGGACCGGCAACCAGGTCACCCTCACCAACGGCACGGCGACCTCGAGCTGGGCGGTCGATGGCGGCACGATCACGATCACGCTGGGCTCCGGCGCCGATGCCGCACCGGACATCGCGTACGGCGAGGAGACGATGGTCACCGCCCTGTCCGGTGTCCGTGACGTCGGCGGCACGACCGTGCCGGTCACCGCGCTGCGCGACCGGGTGCTGGAGAACGACGGCCCCGAGCTGATGGTGGAGTCCACCACCTGCGATGTCGGCGACACGACCTGCACGATCGCCTTCAACGAGCCGGTCGGCGGCTCGGCCGCCAACCGCAGCAGCTATGACTACCGCCCCGAACCGGCCGGCAAGTTCCTGACCGGCATCACCCTTGGTGACGACGGTCGGACGATCACGCTGACGTTCGCCCCGGGCGTCGGTGCCGACGACCGGATCCGCCCCCGTACCGAGCTCGCTGCCGTGAGCGACGACGACGGTCAGGCGAGCACCCAGGCGCTGTTCGACTTCGTGCGCTGAGCGGCGGCCGCCGCTTCCCCTGATGCCGGGTGGATCCTCTGATCCACCCGGCATCGTCGCGCCCTGGAAGGGAGAAATTCTGCTCGCCTGAGTGCCATATAACGAGTAAATGGCACGAGCAGATCCATTTGTTGTGGAGCGATGGTTTGGGGCATATGGTCGCTCTCCAGGTGGGAGCACCCGTCACGGCGGAATTCGGGACGGGTCTTCTGCTTCTTGAGGTTCGTCAGCCTCGGCGGAGCCGGCTGCACCGGTGACGCGAACCACCATCGAAGAAGCAACCAGGAGAGTTTGAATGCGATTCAAGTCCCGTTCCCGGGCCTTGGCGGCATCTGCGCTTGCAGCGTCCCTCGGGCTCGCAGGGTTGACGCTCGCCGCGTCGCCCGCCCAGGCGGTGGAGGACACGGAGATCGTCCGTGTCTCCGGTGCCACGCGCTACGGCACCGCGTCTGCGGCTGCCGCCACCGGCTTCCCCGACGGCGCGACCAACGTCGTGCTGGCCTCGGGTGAGAAGTTCCCCGACGCCTTGGCCGCTGGCGGTCTCGCCGGCATCCTCGACGCCCCGATCCTGCTGACCCCGTCCGAGAACCTGGACGACGAGACCCTCGCCGGTCTCGAAGCGCTTGGTGCGCAGAACGTCACCATCATGGGTGGCGTCGATGCTGTCTCCGACGACGTCGCCGATGCCCTCGAGGGCGAGGGCTACACGGTCGAGCGCATCGCTGGTGACAACCGCTTCGAGACTGCGGCCGACATCGCCGCCGAGGTCGGCGGCACCACCGCTGTCCTGGCCAACGGCTTCAGCTTCGCTGACGCCCTGGCGATCAGCCCCGGTGCTCACGAGCTGGAGCTGCCGGTCCTGTTGACGGGTGCCGACGAGCTGTCCGCTGAGGCGGCCGGCTACATCGACACCGCGAGTGTCGATGAGGTCATCATCGTCGGCGGCACCGACGTGGTCTCCCAGGAGATCGAGGATGCCCTCGAGGGTGATGGCACTGCCGTCACCCGCCTCGCTGGCATCAACCGGTACGAGACGGCCATCGGCATCGCCGAGTTCCACCTGGCCAACGGCTTCAGCGCTGATGAGCTGGTCCTGGCGACCGGCGAGAAGTTCGCTGATGCCCTGGCCGGTGGCCCGATGGCTTCCCAGCTGCTCGCCCCGATGATCCTGACCCAGACCGACACCCTCACCGGCGTCACTGGCGACTTCATCGAGGACGTCGCTCCCGAGGCCGACACGATCTACATCCTCGGTGGCCCTGCCGCCGTCAGCGATGCAGTCGAAGATGCAGCAGCCGCTGCGGCCCAGTCCGACGCAACGCAGGTCACCGTGACTCCCGCCGACGATGACACCACCATCACGGCAGGGCAGTCGTTCGCCGGCACGCTCACGTCCGATGGTGGCGACATCACGAACGTCGCCGTCTCCGGCCCGTGCGTCACGTCCGATTCCGACGTTGACGAGACCGACGCCGCAGGCGGCACGGACTTCGACTTCGCCGTCCACGTCGACAGCGACGCCGACGAAGGCTCCTGCACCATCACGTTCACCGTGACGGTGGACGGCGAAGACGATCCGATCGTCGTGACGCAGGTGATCACCGTCGAGGCCGCCTCCACGGGTGGCGGCGGCGGAACGCCGCCCGCCGACACCACGCCGGCAACGGTGGAGTCCGCCTCAGCGACCGATGTCGCCGGCGTGGACGACAACGTGACCGTCACCTTCAACGAGCCCGTGCAGGGCGTCGGGACCTACACCGTCTCGGATGGCACCGACAGCTTCGACTACGAGGTCGTGGACGGTGAGGACACCGACACGCTGGTTCTCAGCCCGAGCGCCGAAGGCGTCGACTTCGATGCCCACGACGAGGCCACGTACACGCTGAACGTGGTCGACGAGCTCGACCTGGCCGGCAACAGCACCGACGCCACGATCCCGATCGCCGAGACCGGCTCCAACGCCGAAGGCGTTGAACTCGGCCAGACGCGCGTCGTGAGCGTTGACACTGGTCAGGCCTTCGCCACGATTCAGGACGCCGTCGATGCGGAGGATGTCACCGATGTCGATGGTGTCGACACGCTCGAGGCGTTCTCAGCCGACGCTGGGTCGTTCGATGAGCTGGTGATGGTGTCCAAGGACGGTCTGACGATCAGCGGCGACTCCGCGGAGGGTCGGGCCGATCTGATCGGAACGTTCGTCGTCTCCGGTGCCGATGGCGTGACGATCGAGGGCTTCGACATGTCGACCTTCGACACGTACCTGTCGTACACGACGGCGTTCTACCTGGACGACGTGACTGGTCTGGTGTTGAGCGACAACGTCGTGACCGGTGCTGGTGCCGACAGTGAGGACAAGGGCGTGATCAACGCGCTCGGTGGGGCCACGGAGGAGGCGTCCATCGGTGGCAGCACGTTCACGGCGCTGCTGCAGGGTGTGTTCGCCAACCCGAGCGCCGACTTCACCATCGACTCCAACTCCTTCGAGGGCAACGGCGTGGGCAGTGCCAACGACGGTGCCTCTGACATCACGAACAACTTCTTCGTTGACAACACGTTGGAGGGAGTGGGCCTCGGGATCGTTGGCTCGACCGTGACCGGCAACACCTTCACCGGCACTGCAGGCAACTACGTCTGCGACTACACGCCGGATGACTATGTGCTCACCACGGTCGCGGCGGCGAACGTCTATCCCGAGGGCTACTCCATCGAGGAGGACGGGTCTGCTCCTGACTGCATCACCCCGGCTCCCGGTGTCGGCGAGACCCGCGTGCTGAGCGTGGACACCGGTCGCTACTTCACCTCGATCCAGAACGCCGTGGATGCGGAGGACACCGCTGATGATGGTGGCGTTGACATCCTCGAGGCGTTCTCGGCTGAGGGTGATTCCTTCGATGAGCTGGTGATGGTGTCCAAGGACGGCTTGACGATCAGCGGCGACTCCGCGGAGGGTCGGGCCGATCTGATCGGAACGTTCGTCGTCTCCGGTGCCGATGGCGTGACGATCGAGGGCTTCGACATGTCGACCTTCGACACGTACCTGTCCTACACGACGGCGTTCTACCTGGACGACGTGACTGGTCTGGTGTTGAGCGACAACGTCGTGACCGGTGCTGGTGCCGACAGTGAGGACAAGGGCGTGATCAACGCGCTCGGTGGGGCCACGGAGGAGGCGTCCATCGGTGGCAGCACGTTCACGGCGCTGCTGCAGGGTGTGTTCGCCAACCCGAGCGCCGACTTCACCATCGACTCCAACTCCTTCGAGGGCAACGGCGTGGGCAGTGCCAACGACGGTGCCTCTGACATCACGAACAACTTCTTCGTTGACAACACGTTGGAGGGAGTGGGCCTCGGGATCGTTGGCTCGACCGTGACCGGCAACACCTTCACCGGCACCGCAGGCGACTACGTCTGCGACTACGTCGAGAGCTACGACCTCGAGGCGTTGGAAGCTCTGAACAGCTTCCCGACAGGGACCATCGTCTTGGATGACAACTCCTCGCCGGACTGCATCACCACTGGCGGCGACGTCTGAAAGACCATCGGACTCGGCGAGCCCCGGCCCACACTGGGCCGGGGCATTCGTCGTTTTCGATAGGGGTGAGGTCGTGTCGCTCCGGACTGCCATCCCACTCTGACGCCCCGAACGGCAGCAGACTGGACGCGTGGTCGGGCTGATGATCGTCGGGTGGGCAGTGGCTGCCCTGGCCGGCGCGCTCGCCTTCTGGTTCCGCCGGCGTGTCCGCCTCGCGACCGTTGAGAGCGACACGCTCCACCACCAGCTGGCCGCCAGCGAGGCGATCAGTCGCAGCCTGGTCGAGGCCACCGACGAGGCCATCCTCACCATCCGGGAGGACGGCATCGTCGGCTCGGCCAACCACGCCGCGACCCGACTCCTGGGCATGGCCGCATCGGCCGTGGTGGGCAAGCGCGCCGCCGACCTGGCCGACCGGTTCCCGCTGCTGGCCGACCTGCCCGTCGGCCTCACGGACGCCGACACGGTCGTGCACCACCCCAGCGCACGTCGGGCGGTCTCGGTGACCACCCGGGCCACCGGCGACGAGGACGACCCGGTGATCGCCGTGTTCGCCCGCGACATCAGCGAGCGCAAGATCCTCGAGGAGCAGCTCGCCCACCAGGCGACCCACGACGACCTCACCGGCCTGGCCAACCGGGCGAGCCTCGTCGGCGAGCTCGACCGGGCGGCGGCACGTGCCGAGCGCTCGGGGCAGGGCTTGGGCCTGCTGTTCATCGACCTGGACCGGTTCAAGGCGGTCAACGACACCCTCGGCCACCGTGTCGGCGACGTCGTGCTCCAACGGGTCGCCGAGCGGCTCTTGCAGGCCACCCGCGACACGGACCTCGTGGCCCGCAACGGCGGTGACGAGTTCGTGGTGTTGGCCGAGGAGGCCGGCGACGTCACCGTCGTCGCCCGCCTCGCCGAGCGCATACAGGACGCCCTGTCGGTGCCGGTCGCCCTCGAAGACGACGTCATCCCCGTGTCCGCGTCGATCGGCGTGGCCTGGCTCGAGCCGGGCGACCCCCACACCCTCGACCAGCTCCGCGACGCGGACGTGGCCATGTACCACGCCAAGTCCTCGGGCCCTGGTCAGATCCGGGTGTTCGACGACGACATGCGCCTCGCGGTCGAGCAGCGCTTCGACCTCGAGCGCGAGCTGCGCCGTGCGGTCGGCGTCGGCGCGCTCGATGCCTGCATCCAGCCGGTGCTCGACCTGCGCACCGGCCAGATCGTCGGCGGCGAGCTGCTCTGCCGCTGGACCACCGAGGACGGCCGCGAGGTCCCGCCCGAGGCGTTCATCGAGGTGGCCGAGGACTCCACCCTCGTCATCGAGATCGGCCGCTGGATGCTCGACCGGGCCGGCAGCGTGCTCGGCGACTGGGCCCAGGACCGCACCCAGGGCCTCTCCGACCTGCACCTCAGCGTCAACCTGTCGGGCCGCCACGTCGACCACCCAGGCGTCGTCGAGGACGTCACCTGCCTCTGGGACCGCTGGGGCATCGAGCCGTCCAAGCTCATCGTGGAGATCACCGAGACCTCGCTGCTCAAGGACCTCGACGAGGCAGCCCGCACCCTCGAAGAGCTCCGCCAGGCCGGCGTCACCATCTGCGTCGACGACTTCGGCGTGGGCTACGCGTCGCTGCGCTACCTGCGCGAGCTGCCCGTCGGCCTCGTGAAGATCGATCGCTCGATCGTGTCCGGCTTCGGGCGCATCGACTCCGACACGGTCATCGTGACCATGCTCAGCCGACTGGCCGACGTGCTCGACATCCAGATCGTCGCCGAGGGCATCGAGACCGAGGAGCAGCGCGAGCGCCTCACCGAGATCGGCTGCCACTTCGCCCAGGGCTACCTCTTCGCCAAGGGCATGCCGGTCGAGGCGTTCCCCCTGTGGCTCGCCCGCTGGCGCCGGCGCCACACCCACCCCAGCGCGTGGAAGGCCGTGGTCCCGGGGTAGCGCAAGAGGTCTGGTTGGCGAACTTGACCGACCAGTCAATAGTCTCCCCGGCCATGGACATCACCGGTTCTTCATCTGTCATCACCGGCGGGGCCAGCGGCCTCGGCGAAGCCACCGCACGCCTCCTGGCCGAGAAGGGCCAGCACGTCGTCATCGTCGACATGAACGAGGAGAAGGGCGAAGCGGTCGCCAAGGAGATCAAGGGCGTCTTCGTCAAGGCCGACGTCACCAACACCGATGAGGTGATCGCCGCGATCGAGGCGGCCAAGGAGATGGGCCCGCTCAAGACGATGGTCACGGCCGCCGGCATCGGCTTCGCCACCCGCACCATCGGCAAGGACGGCCAGTACGACTCGGCCCACGACCTGAACATCTACAAGAAGGTCGTCGAGGTCAACCTGGTCGGCACGTTCAACTGCGTGCGCCTGGGCGCCACGGCGATGAGCCAGAACGAAGCCGACGAGGACGGCCAGAAGGGCGCCATCGTCACGGTCACCTCCGTCGCCGCGTTCGACGGCCAGATCGGCCAGGCCGCCTACTCGTCCTCCAAGGGCGGCGTCGTCGGCATGACCCTCCCCATCGCCCGTGACCTCTCGGCCGCCGGCATCCGCGTCAACTGCATCGCCCCCGGCCTGATCGACACCCCGATCTACGGCGAGGGCGAGGCCTCCGAGGCGTTCAAGGCCAAGCTGGGCGAGAGCGTCCTGTTCCCCAAGCGCCTGGGCAAGTCGAGCGAGTTCGCCACCATGGCCGCCGAGCTGCTCACCAACTCCTACATGAACGCCCACGTCGTGCGCGTCGACGGCGGCATCCGGATGCCCCCGAAGTGAGCTGATCCTCGGATCGACGAACGGGCCCCGGCGACGTGCCGGGGCCCGTTCCGCGCCCGGCGGCGGCTCCGGAACGTCACCGAAACGTCGCACGCCGTGGGCAGGAGGCGAAGCCGTCGACGGCGAACCTGCCGCCATGTCAACCCGTTCGCGCGCTGCCGCGCTCGTCTTCACCTGCGTCGCACTCGTCGGCGCCAGCACCGCCACGGCCTCGGCCGACGAGGTCGAGGACCTCTACGCCGGCGCCAACACGGTCACCGCCACGCTGTCCGTGCTCGGCACCGACCTCGGCAGCTTCGCCGGGACCAGCGCCATCGCCGAGAAGCTCCCGCTCGTCGAGGTCGCCAGCTTCGGCTTCCAGGGGCCGGACGGCACGCTCGGCATCGGCGTGACCAAGGCGGTCGCCGACACCATCGGCGCCGCTGTCAGCGATCCCGGCGACGCCGGCCAGTCCTGCGGGACCCCCGAGCTCGCTGCCCTCCCGATCCCCGACGTCCTGTCGATCCTCGGCGTGTGCAGCTCCTCCCAGGCCTCGCTGCCCGACCTGCTCGCCCCCCAGGCCCTCGGCGCGGCCGAGGCCGGCGGCATCGCCCTCAACGGCCAGGCCCTCGCCGACGTCATCTTCGACCTGCTCCTCGATCCGATCCTCGCCCAGCTCGACGGCGTGATCGTGCAGGTCCAGGGCGCGCTCGCCCCGGTCGAATCGGCCCTCGCCTCCATCTGCGACGAGCTCCCCCAGGAGGTCTCGCCGCGCACCATCGCCGAGACGGCCGGCAGCCTCGGCCTGCCGATCATCGACGTGATCGAGTCCCTCCCCGAGGGTGAGCGGATCATGGAGATCGTCGAGTCCGACTGCCTGCTCTCGCTGGACGCCCTGGTGGAGGTCGTCGCCGAGGTGCCGGCCATCGCCGAGAGCCTCGTGCGCGACACCCTCCTCGCCGCGCTCGACCAGGACCTGCTGGCCATCACCCTCGGCTCGTCGTCGTCCTCGATCTCCCCGGTCGACGGCGCCCTCGTGGCCAGCTCCCAGCTGCAGGCGCTCGACATCAGCACCCTCTCGCTGCAGTTCCTGGTCGACGCCGTCGAGGACCTGGTCACCGTCCAGGTCCAGGGCCTGCTCGACGAGGTCCTCGCTGCGGTGCCCGCCGAGCTCGGTGCCGTCACCGGCCAGATCCCCGCCCTCGGCGACATCCTCGCCCCGGTGCTCGCCCAGCTCGACGGCCTCGTCGACGACGCCCCGCTGCTCCAGGTGCGCGTGGCCGACAACCTGGCCGACGCCCGCTCCGTGCCCGGCAGCGACACCGTCGACATCAGCCGCAGCACCGCCGGCGGGGTCACGGTCACGATCTCCCCGGCCATCGCCGACCTGCTCGGCATCCCCGCCGACATGACGATCCCGGCCGGTCAGCGCCAGGTCATCGCCGAGGGCACCCCGCTCGAGTCGGTCATCAGCGTCGGTGCGGTCGAGCAGATCACCGAGACGCTCGGTGCGTCCCAGGTCCAGACCGCCGGCGCCCGGGTCACCGCCACCCAGGTCGCCCTCCTCACCGGTCTGCAGGGCGGCATCGTCGCCGGCACCGGCGTCACCGAGGCCCGCGTGGGCGGCAGCATGGTCACCGCTCCGGCACCGGCACCGCAGCCCACGCTGCCCCGCACCGGTTCGTCCGACGACCTGACGCTGCTCGCCGGCATGGGCGCCCTCGCCCTTCTCGGCGCCGCGCTGCACCTGCGCCGCCGCACCACCGCCTGAGCGAACCGCAGAGAACACCGGGGCCGCGCTGACAGCGGTCCCGGAGCCCGACAGGCTGCAGGCATGCAGCTCCACGACGCGTCCGTCCTCGTCGCCGGCGCCAGCGGCGGGCTGGGGGCACCGATCTGCCGCCAGCTGGCTGGCGCAGGCGCCCGGCTCACGCTGCTGGCGCGCACCGAGGTTCGCCTCGGGGCCATGGCCGCCGAGCTCGGCACGGATGCCGTCGTGTTCGCCGGGGACATCCGGTCATCCGAGGACTGCGGAGCAGCCGTCGCCGCTGCGGTCGACGCCCACGGTCGCCTCGATGCCGTCGTGGCGGCCACCGGGGTCGTGGCCTTCGGCTCGGTGGTCGACCTGGACGATGCCGTGCTCGACGAGCTCATCACCACCAACCTCGTCGGACCGCTCCGCCTCGCTCGCGCCGCGATCCCGCACCTGCCCGACGGTGGCTGCATCGTGAACATCTCGGCCGTCGTGGCCGAGAACCCGGTGGCCGGGATGGGCGCCTACTCGGCGTCGAAGGCGGCGCTGACCTCGCTCGACGTCTCCCTCGGCCGCGAGCTGCGCCGCCAGCGGATCACCGTGCTCGACGTGCGCCCGCCCCACACCGAGACCGGCCTCGCCGATCGACCGATCGCCGGTGAGGCGCCGAAGCTCCCGCAGGGGCTCGACCCCGCTGCGGTCGCGGCGCGCATCGTCGAGGCCATGGCGGCTGGCGAGCGCGACCTGCCCTCGTCGGCGTTCTCAGCTGACTGAGCCTCAGGACGCCGTGGGCAGGTGCGCGGGGCGCCGGCCCTCGAAGTCGCTGATCTCGTCGCCCAGCTTCAGGGTGAGGCCGATGTCGTCGAGGCCCTCGAGGAACCGGTGCTGGGTGCTGTCGTCGAGGGGGAACGTGGTCTCGATGTCGCCGGCGCGCAGGGTGCGGCTGGCGATGTCGATCTCGAACACGGTGGTCGGGTCGTCCTCGACCATTCGCATCAGCCGCTCGCCCGTCTCGGCATCCACCTGCACGGGCACGAGGCCGTTCTTGGTGCAGTTGTTGCGGAAGATGTCGCCGAAGCGGGGGGAGATGACCGCCTCGAAGCCGTACTGCTGGATCGCCCAGACGGCGTGCTCCCGGGAGGAGCCGGTGCCGAAGTTGGGGCCGCCGATCAAGACGTTGGCGCCCTGGAACTGCTCGAGGTTGAGCACGAAGCCGGGGTCGTCACGCCACTCGGAGAACAGGCCCTTCTCGAACCCGGTCCGTTCGACCTGCTTGAGCCAGTCGGACGGGATGATCTGGTCGGTGTCGACGTCGGAGCGGTCGAGGGGGACCGCCGTGCCTTCGATGGTGCGGACAGCGCGCATGTCTCAGTTCTCCAGATCAGCAGGGGTGGCGAAGTGGCCGGCGATCGCGGTGGCCGCGGCGACGGCGGGGGAGACGAGGTGGGTGCGCCCGCCCCGGCCCTGGCGGCCCTCGAAGTTGCGGTTCGAGGTGCTGGCGCAGCGCTCGCCGGGGGCGAGCTTGTCGGGGTTCATGGCCAGGCACATCGAGCAGCCCGGCTCCCGCCAGTCGAAGCCGGCCTCGACGAAGATCTTGTCGAGGCCCTCGGCGACGGCCTGGTCCTTCACCTTGAACGAGCCGGGCACGATCATCGCCCGGTTGATCGAGACCTTCCGTCCCTCGGCCACCTCGGCCACGGCCCGGAGGTCCTCGATGCGGCCGTTGGTGCACGAGCCGATGAACACCGTGTCCACGGGGACCTGCTTCATGGGCGTGCCGGCGGCGAGGCCCATGTAGTCGAGGGCCCGCTCCGCGGCGTTGCGCTCGGTGGCATCGACCATGGCGTCGGGGTGGGGGACCTCGCCGGTGATCGGCACGACCTGACCCGGGTTGGTGCCCCAGGACACGTGCGGGGTGATCTCGGCGGCGTCGATCACCACCTCCTTGTCGAAGGTGGCGTCGTCGTCGGTGACCAGCGTCTTCCAGTCGGCGACGGCGGCGTCCCAGTCGGCGCCCTCCGGTGCGTGCGGGCGGCCCTCGAGGTACTCGAAGGTGGTCTCGTCGGGGGCGATGAGGCCGGCCTTGGCGCCCATCTCGATCGACATGTTGCACACGGTCATGCGCCCCTCCATGGAGAGGGAGCGGATGGCCGAGCCCCGGTACTCGATCATGTGGCCGATGCCGCCGCCGGTGCCGATGCGGCCGAGGATGGCCAGCACCACGTCCTTGGCGGTGACGCCGGGCTGCAGGTCGCCCTCGACGGTGACGGCCATGGTCTTGGGTCGGGACTGGGGGAGGGTCTGGGTGGCGAGCACGTGCTCGACCTCGGAGGTGCCGATGCCGAACGCGATCGCCCCGAAGGCGCCGTGGGTGGAGGTGTGGGAGTCACCGCAGACGACGGTCATGCCCGGCTGGGTGAGGCCCTGCTCCGGGCCGATGATGTGGACGATGCCCTGGCCGGGGTCGCCCATGGCGTGGCAGGTGATCCCGAACTCGGCGCAGTTCGCGGCCAGCGTGTCCATCTGCTTCTTCGAGATGGGGTCGGCCACCGGCTGGTCGATGTTCGAGGTCGGGACGTTGTGGTCCATCGTCGCCAGCGTCAGGTCGGGGCGGCGGACCGTGCGGCCGGCGAGGCGCAGGCCGTCGAAGGCCTGGGGCGAGGTGACCTCGTGGACGAGGTGGAGGTCGATGTAGAGCAGGTCCCCGTCGTCCCCCGAGTGCACGAGGTGCCGGTCCCACACCTTCTCGCTCAGCGTCTTGCCTGCCATGGGTGCTCCTTGAGGTGTCTCACATAATGGGATAGTGTTCCCGTCTGATGGACACTGTAAGCGGGATCGGCGTGCTCGACAAGGTGGTCGCCATCCTGCGCGTCGTCGGCGAGGGTCCGGCGACCTTCCGCCAGCTGTGCGAGCGCACCGAGATCAGCCGGGCCACGGCCCACCGCCTGGCCCAGGGGATGGAGGTCGTCGGCCTGCTGCGGCGCGGTGACGACGGCGCCTACACGCCCGGTCTCGCCCTCATCGGCCTCGGTCGTGCCGCGCTGGAGGCGTTCCCCCTCACCACCGTGGCCGCGCCGGTGCTGCGGGGCCTGCGCGAGGGCACCGGCGAGTCGGCCCAGCTGTTCGTGGTCGAGGAGGGCGAGCGGCTCTGCGTCGCGGCCGTCGACTCGGGGCACGAGCTGCGGACCATCGTCCCGGTGGGGGCGCGGCTGCCCATGGACGTCGGGTCGGCCGGTCGGGTGCTGCGCGGCGACGTCGGCTCTGGTGGCTGGGCCGAGTCGGTCGGCGAGCGGGCGCCGGGGGTGGCGTCGGTGTCGGCGCCGATCTGCGACGGTGACGGCCGGACCCTGGCCGCCATCAGCGTGTCCGGCCCGATCGAGCGCGTCACCCGCCAGCCGGGGGCGCGGTTCGGCGCCGTGGTGGTCGCCGCGGCCGCCGAGGTCGAGGCCGCCCTGGGCCAGCGCCTCTGAGAAGAGGACCTCCGACCCCTGCCTCGTGGCGATGGGGCAGGTACCGTCGGGGTGCGGGACGGTGGTGCAAGCCGCTGGAAGGGCAGGCGAACACGCAGCGACGGCGCTGCGAGAGA
Organism: Salinilacustrithrix flava; assembly: GCA_024128875.1. Taxonomy (GTDB): domain Bacteria; phylum Actinomycetota; class Acidimicrobiia; order Acidimicrobiales; family Salinilacustritrichaceae; genus Salinilacustrithrix; species Salinilacustrithrix flava. The sequence goes on along the minus strand of JAMYFF010000003.1, from coordinate 116,441 downwards.
AGGCGACTCGGAGCGACCCGGTGAGCACCAGACGCGAGGGCGAGGACCTGCAGGCGCTGCACGCGGTCGACGCGCGTGCCCTGCCGTCGCTGTTCGACACCGTCCTCGACCAGTCCACCACCGGCGTGATGGTCTTCGACGACGAGCTCCGCATGGCCTACGTCAACGAGGTCGCCGCCGGCTTCGGTGGCTACCCAGCCGACCTGCACGTGGGGAAGCGCCTGGCCGAGCTCTATCCCCAGGTGGCAGCCCAGGCCGATCCGATGATCACCTGGGCGCTGGCCGAGGAGGAGGTGGTCCGGAACGAGGAGCTGGTCTGGGAGTCCCCACGCCCGCCCTACGAGCGCCGCTGGTGGCAGGTGTCCTTCGTGCCGGTGCGCTCGGCGGCCGAGCAGTGCTACGTGGCGGCGATCTACGTCGAGACGACCCAGGTGCGACGGGCGCACGAGCGCCTGGCTCGCCTCCTCGACGCCCTCCCCACCTTCGTCGGGATGTGCACGTCGGACGGCCGGTTGGTCGAGGCCAACGAGGCCACCCTCGCCGCCACCGAGCTGTCCCGGGAGGACGTCGTCGGCCTCCCGCTCTGGGAGGCCTCGTGGTGGCGCGACGATCCCGCGGTGCAGGTGCAGCTGCGCGAGATGCTGGCCCGGGCCCAGTCCGGCGCGTCGGCGCGGGCCGACATCGACGTGCGCCTGGAGGACGGGCGCCACGTCACCATCGACTTCCAGCTCGTGCCGATCGTGGAGCACGGCGTCGTCACCGCCCTGGTCCCGTCGGCCATCGACATCACCGATCGCATCGTCGAGCGGGATCGCCTCCAGGCGCTCGCCTCGCTGTCCCGGCACCTCAACGGAGCGCTCACCACGGCACAGGTCGCCCGGCTGGTGGTGTCCAACGGCCCCGCCGTGGTCGACGCCGCGTTCGTCAACGTCGCCCTGCTCGACGCCGAGCGCCAGGAGCTGCGCCTCATCCAGCCGCGGCTCGACGCCGACATCGAGCAGCGGTGGGGGGTCCTGCCGCTCGACGGCGTGCGGACCCCGTTCCACGACGTCGTGGAGACCGGCGTCGCGGTGCTCGTGGATCGGGCCGCGCGCGAGGCCCGGTACCCGGAGATGGTGCGCGACACCGAGCGCGTGGGGCTCGACACCACCGCATCGGTGCCCCTCGTGGACGAGCTCGGCGAGGTGTTCGGCGTGGTCGGGGTCGGCTGGACCGAACCGGTCGAGTTCGTCGACGAGCTCCGCCTGCGCCTCGACCTGCTCGCCGACCTGTGCAGCCACGCGCTCCGCCGGGCCCAGCGCACCGAGGCCCGCGACCGCCTGGTCGAGGAGATGCAGGCCGAGGTGCTGGCCATGCCGGACACGTCCCGCACGCTCGACGTGGCGCTGGCGTACGAGCCGGCTCGGGGCGACATCGGCTTCGGCGGCGACTGGTACGACGTCATCGAGATCAACGAGTCGTGCACCGCGCTGGTCGTCGGCGACGTCGCCGGGCACGGCATCACCGCTGCGGCCCGCATGACCGAGGCCAAGGCCACGATCCGGACGCTGGTGCTCAACGTCGACCACGCCGAGGTGATCCCGGCGGCGAACCGATCGCTCGCGCACTTCGACTCGGGCTACATCGCCACCACCGCCGTCGCGTGGATCGACGACGACGCCAAGACCTTGGAGTGGCGCCTGGCCGGGCACCTCCCGCCCGTGCTCCGCACGCTCGAGGGGGAGGCGGTGCTGCTCGAGGGGTGCCACCACCCGCCGATCGGAACGGCCACCGAACCCCGTGCGCAGGCGTCCATCCCGTTCGCCGAGGGCTCACTGCTCGTCCTCTACACCGACGGGCTCGTGGAGCGCCGCGGCGAGGACATCGACGTCGGCCTCGAGCGCCTGCGGTCGATCGTCGATCGCCTGCCACCGACGTGCTCGGCCCGCGATGCGAGGGACTCGATCATGGCCGAGCTCCAGCTCGCCGAGCGCGAGGACGACGTCGCCATCGTCGTCGTCCGCAGCCGCTCTCAGTAGCGGGACGAGGTGCGCGGCGAGGTTCCGTCCCCGCTGCCGGATTCGGCGTGGACGTGGCGCAGGGCGCGAAGCAGGGCGGGGACGAAGCGGGTGGCGCCGGTGACGCAGGCGGCGTGGTCAGCGGCGACGTCGACGAGCTGGGCGCTGGGGATGCCGGCGTGGAGCTCGGTCTGGCGGGCGGGGGAGACCACCTGGTCCCGGGTGGTGCGCACGACCGAGACGGGGACGTCGATGTCGGCCAGCCAGGGTCGGGCGTCGAAGCGGCCGAGCGAGGCGCCGGCGCCGGCGATGGCGGCCGGATCGCCGCGGCCGATCTCCTCGCGGGCCCAGCGACCGAAGGGGTCCTGGTCGAGGCGGCGGCCGAGGAGGCGAGCGGCGATGGCGCGGCGCACCGGCAGCGGGGTGAAGCGGGCCGCGTCGGCGAAGACCGGCAGCATCGAGAACATGGCCGACTCGGCGCCGGGTGCCCGGAAGTACGGGGCGGTGGCGCACAGCACCAGGCCATCGACCAGCTCGCGGTGGCGGTGCCAGGTGAGCAGCGCGATGGGTCCGCCCATGGAGTAGCCGACGGGCGTGATGCGCTCGATGCCGAGCTCCCGGCACAGGGCGGCGACGTCGTCGGCGCAGTCGGCCAGGCGGAACCGCCGGCGGGACCGCAGGCCCCGACCGTGGCCTCGGTGGTCGATGGCCAGGACCCGGTAGCGGCGGCCGAGCGCCTCGTAGCAGGCGAACCAGTTGAGGTCGGCCGAGACCGTCCAGCCGTGGAGCAGCACGATGGTCGGCGCTCCGGGCGGGCCGGGCAGCTCGCGGACGAACGTGGTGCCACGGCCGGGCAGCTTCACCCGGCGTCCGGGCGGCAGCCGGATGCCGTGCGGCGCCGAGCCGTGGTCGGTGCTCACCCGATGCTGGCGATCTCGACCGACAGCGTGGCGCCGGTGGGCGTCTCGTACTGGACCGACTCGCCCGCCTTCTTGCCCAGCAGGGCGGAGCCGAGGGGCGAGCCGGGGCTCATGACCTCGAGCTCGCTGCCCCGCTCCTCGATGGAGCCGATGAGGAACCGCTCGGTGTCGTCGTCGCCCTCGTAGCGGATCTCCACGATCGAGCCCACCCGCACCTCGTCGCTCTCGCTGGGGTCCACGATGACGTGGTTCTCGAGGATGGCGTTGAGGTGCATGATGCGGCCCTCCATCTTCCCCTGCTCCTCCTTGGCGGCGTGGTAGTCGCCGTTCTCGGAGAGGTCGCCCAGCTCCCGGGCGGTCTCGATCTTGCGGGCGATGTCGACGCGCCCGCGGGTGGTGAGATCCTCGTGCTCGGCCTTGAGCCGGTCGTACGCCGCCTGCGTCAGCTCGTGGGTGTCAGCCATCCGACGAGGTTACCGAGGGTGGGGCCGTCCGGGACCATGGTCCCGATGTCCGCGCATTTCCTTGCGGAGTCGCGATCCGTGGGTTATCACGTGTGTGACAACGGGCACGGGCGAACGGGGACCACTGATGAGCGTCGACGATCGGCGGGCGTTGGACGATGCGGAACCGGCTGCGCCGGTCCTCGGCGAGCCGGGAGCGGAGCTGCTGTTCAGCGCTGGGCAATCGGCCTGGCTGGCGCTCATCAGCGTCGGGGTCCTGCTCGCGCTCGGCATCAGCACCGTGGCGCTCTTCCTGGCGATGAGCGACGACGACAGCGGCGGCGGTGCAGCTGCGCCGGCCGGCCCCGCCACGTCGGTCGAGATCGAGGCGAGCGAGTTCGCCTTCGATCCATCGGATGTGGCCGTCGTGGCCGACACCGACGTGGCGGTCACGCTCGACAACGTCGGTGCCGTGGAGCACAACTGGACCGTCCTGGAGGCCGGCACCACCATCGCCGAGGAGGCCGAGTTCGAGCCCGACACGGTCGTGGCCGAGGTCGCAGCCGACCCGGGCGCATCGGAGTCCGGCTCCGTGAACCTCGCGGCCGGCAGCTACCAGGTGATCTGCACGATCGCCGGGCACTTCGCCGCCGGCATGGAAGGCACGCTCGAGGTCACGTCGTGAGCGAGGACGCGACCGAGGGCGCCGGGACCCGCATCGAGCCCGAGATGGGTGTCGAGGTCGGTGACGAGGAGGTGCAGCCCCGCGGGACCATGGTGCTGCTGATCCTCTTCCTGCTCACCATCGCCGCCATGTGGGTCTGGACCTACTACACGCTGCTCGAGCGGAGCTGAGCGTCGTGAAGATCGAACGCTACGAGCGCTGGTTCCTGATCGCGGTGGCCGTGGCGCTGCTGCTCGCCGTCGCAGCCCTGCTCGCCACCATCGCCGGCGAGCACGCCGCGTTCCCCGAGTCTTCGGAGCGCATCGACCCCGCGCTGATCTCCAGCACGGCGCCCTTCGACCAACCGGGCGTCTACCCCCGTGACGACGGGGGCTACGACGTGATCATGATCGCCCGGACCTGGGCCTTCGAGCCGGCGGAGATGGAGCTGCCGGTTGGTGCGACGGCGCACTTCCGCATCGCATCGGTCGACGTCGTCCACGGGTTCAAGATCCCCGACACCAACGCCAACGCCATGATCATCCCGGGTCAGGTCACCGAGCTCGAGGTGACCTTCGACGAGGTCGGCCCCCACTCGGTGATCTGCCACGAGTACTGCGGGATCCAGCACCACATCATGGGCGGGGTCATCAACGTCGTCGGAGGCGAAGGATGACGCTGCTCGACGAACCGGCGCCGATCGCTCCGGAGCCGGTCCCCACCCCGACGGTGCAGCGCGTGCGGTCGTGGAAGATCGACATGCCGTACCTCACCCACGCCGACCTGCGGCCGGTGAAGTGGCACCTGTACCTGGCCTTCATCGGCCTCCTGCTGGGCGTGCTCATGGGCTTCCTGCAGGCCATGGAGCGCGGGGGCGCCAACCTGTACGACGACGTCCCGGTCATCGAGACCTACTACCAGGGCCTCACGCTCCACGGCGTGGCCCTGGCGCTGGTGTTCACGTTCAGCTTCGCCAACAGCTTCATGACCCTGCTCACGATGCGGGGCTTCGGCCGCCCGATGGCCAGCCGGGGGCTCCTCGAGGCCTCGTTGTGGTGCGGGTGGGCCGGCACCGCGCTGGCGGCCTGGGCGATCCTCGCCAACAAGGCGACGGTGATGTTCACCTTCTACGCGCCGTTGGGCGCCACGCCGGCCTTCTACATCGGCGCGGTGCTGCTCGTCGTGTCCACCTGGCTGACGCTGGCGAACCAGCTGCTCACGCTGCGGGCGTGGCGTCGGGACAACGTCGGCGCTCGCATCCCGCTGATGTCGTACACGTCCATCGTCACGATGCTCATGTGGTTCCTGGCGTCCACCGGCATCGCCGTCGAGGTCCTCGTGTTCCTCCTGCCGTGGTCGCTCGGTCTGCGCGACGCCGTCGACCCGCAGTTCACCCGCATCCTCTTCTGGTTCTCCGGCCACCCCATCGTCTACTTCTGGCTGCTGCCGATCTACGTGTCCTGGTACACGCTCCTGCCCCGGCAGGTCGGCGGGAAGATCTACAGCGACGGCCTCACCCGCATCGTCTTCCTCACGTTCCTGCTGCTGCTGCCGGTCGGTGTGCACCACCAGTTCACCGATCCGGGCATCCCCTTCTCGTCCAAGACGATCCAGTGGCTGCTCACCTTCGGCATCTTCTTCCCGTCCATGGTGACGGCGTTCTCGGTGGTCGCGGCGCTCGAGCAGGGTGGACGCAAACGAGGGGGGCGAGGCTGGTTCGGCTGGATCACCAAGCTGCCCTGGAACGATCCGTCGGTGGCCGGCCAGCTGCTCGCTGGTCTCGCCTTCGCGCTCGGCGGCGCCAGCGGCCTCATCAACGCCAGCTACACGGTGAACCTGGTCGTGCACAACACGTCGTTCATCGTCGGGCACTTCCACCTGACCGTGGGCACCGCCGTCGGTCTGTCGATCATGGCCATCTCGTACTGGATGGTGCCGTACCTGACCGGCAAGCAGCTCTTCGCGCCCGGCCTCGCGGTGGCACAGGTGTGGGCGTGGTTCATCGGCGTGTTGATCTTCGCCCGCGGGCAGATGTGGGGCGGGATCGATGGTGTGCCCCGGCGAACCCAGCTGCGCGACGCCGTCTACTACGGGGACAACGACTGGGGCACCGCGACGCTGTTCACCGCGGTCGGTGGGCTGATCATGTTCGTCGGCGGCGTGCTGTTCTTCGTGGTCATCGTCGGCACGATCTTCAACAAGCGGGTGGTGTCCGAGACCCAGGTCATCCCGGTCGCCGAGATCGAGCACGGATCGCGCAGCACGTGGCGCGTCCTCGACTCCCTCGGCACGTGGACGATCATCGCCGTCGTGCTCTCCGTGGTGGTCTACGGCGAGGTGCTCGCCCACTACCTCCCGCTCACGGAGGTGTCGCCACCAATCCGGCCCTGGTGATCGGAATTGACGGCGGACGCACCCCGGCGGTGCAATGCCGGACCATGAGCCACAGGATCGCCGTCATCGGTGGGGACTACATCGGACCCGAGGTCGTCGCCGAGGGGTTGAAGGTGATGGAGGCGGCCGGCGTCGACATCGACGCCACCCACTTCGACCTCGGTGCTCAGCGCTGGCAGCGCGACGGCGAGGTGCTGTCCGACGAGACCATGGACGAGCTACGCGGCTACGACGCCATCTACCTCGGCGCGGTCGGCGGCGTGCCCGGCGAGATCCCGGGCGGCCTCATCGAGCGGGGGATCCTGCTCAAGATGCGCTTCGAGTTCGACCAGTACATCAACCTGCGCCCGTTCCTGCTCACCGAGCAGGGCATCGACTTCCAGGTGATCCGGGAGAACACCGAGGGCACCTACGCGGGCGAGGGCGGGTTCCTGCGCAAGGGCACGCCGCACGAGATCGCCACCCAGGGCTCGGTCAACACCCGCCACGGGGTCGAGCGCTGCATCCGGTACGCCTTCGAGCTGGCGAGGAGCCGCGACCGCAAGAAGCTGACGCTCGTCCACAAGACCAACGTGCTCACCTTCGCCGGGGACCTGTGGCAGCGGGCCTTCGACGAGGTCGCCGCCGAGTACCCCGACGTCGAGACCGGCTACCAGCACATCGACGCGGCCTGCATCCACTTCGTGAACGATCCCCAGCAGTACTCGGTCATCGTCACCGACAACCTGTTCGGCGACATCCTCACCGACCTCGGCGGCGCCATCTCCGGCGGCATCGGCCTGGCCAGCAGCGCAAACATGAACCCGGATCGCACCGCGCCGTCCATGTTCGAGCCGGTGCACGGCTCGGCGCCGGACATCGCCGGGCAGGGCAAGGCCAACCCGACCGCTGCCATCCTGTCGGCGGCGATCATGCTCGAGTTCCTCGGCGAGGCCGACGCTGCCACCCGGATCCGGGCGGCGTGCGAGGACGTGCCGGCCGGTTCCACGACCGACATCGGCGACGAGATCGCACGGCGCGTCTCGTAGTCTTGGACGACCGGCGCGACAGGAGAACCCGATGCCCATCACCCCCACCTCGAAGATCTGGATGAACGGCGAGCTCGTCGACTGGGACGCAGCCAACATCCACATCCTCACCCACTCCCTGCACTACGGGATGGGCGTGTTCGAGGGCATCCGGGCCTACGAGACCTCGGGCGGGCCGGGCATCTTCCGGCTCACCGAGCACATCGAGCGGCTCCACAGCTCGGCCAAGATCATGATGATGGACATGCCGTACTCGGTGGACGAGCTGGTGGAGGCCACCAAGCTCGTCGTCCGGGAGTCCGGCCTGCCGTCGGCCTACATCCGCCCGATCGCCTACTACGGCTACGGGGAGATGGGCCTCAACACCCTGCCCTGCTCGGTCGACGTCGCCATCGCGTGCTGGCCCTGGGGCGCCTACCTGGGCGACGACGCCGCCACCAAGGGCGTGCGGATGAAGATCTCGTCCTGGACCCGCCACGAGCACAACACGATGCCGCCCGCGTCCAAGACCACCGGCAACTACGTGAACTCCAGCCTGGCCAAGGTCGAGGCGCTCAAGGCCGGCTACGACGAGGCGATCATGCTGAACCCGCAGGGTCTCGTGGCCGAGTGCACCGGCGAGAACATCTTCGCCGCTCGCCACGGCAAGCTCATCACCCCGCCGATCACGTCCGGCGCGCTCGAGGGCATCACCCAGTCCACGGTCATGGCCATCGCCGCCGACCACGGCTACGAGGTCGTCATCGGCGACCTGGCCCGCTCCGACCTCTACGTCGCGGAGGAGCTGTTCGTGTGCGGCACGGCCGCCGAGGTCTCGGCGGTGAACAGCGTCGACGACCGCGAGATCCCCTGCCCCGGCCCGATGACGGCCACCATCGCCGAGGAGTACTCCAAGCTCGTCCGCGGCGAGATCCCCAAGTACAAGGAGTGGGTGGAGCTGGCATGACCGCCAGCGCGTCCCCGGGGCCGGGAGAAGCGCCAGCGCCGGCCCCGGCAGGGAGCCGAAGCGTGCGAGGCGACCGCATGAGCATCGACATCTTCGACACGACGCTCCGGGACGGGGCCCAGTTCGAGGGCATCTCGCTGTCGGTCGACGACAAGCTCCGCATCGCCGAGCAGCTCGACCACCTCGGCGTCCGCTGGATCGAGGGCGGCTACCCGCAGGCCAACCCCAAGGACCAGGAGTTCTTCCGCCGGGCGCCGTCGGAGCTGTCCCTCGGCACCGCCGACCTCGTCGCGTTCGGCTCCACCCGCAAGCCGTTGGGCAAGACCGACAGCGACCCCACCCTCGCCGCCCTGGTCGAGGCCGGCACCTCCACCGCCTGCATCGTGGGAAAGTCGTGGGACTTCCACGTCACCGACGCGCTCGGCACGACCCTCGACGAGGGCGTGGCCATGGTGCAGGACTCGGTCCGCTTCCTGCGGGCCGCCGGGCTGCGCGTCTTCTTCGACGCCGAGCACTGCTTCGACGGCTACAAGGCCAACCCCGAGTTCGTCCTGCGCGTCCTCGAGGCGGCGGCGATGGAGGGCGCCGAGTGCCTGGTGCTGTGCGACACCAACGGCGGGTCGCTGCCCCACGAGGTCCAGCGCATCACCGGCGAGGTCCACGCCCACTTCGGCGACGACGTCCAGATCGGCATCCACACCCAGAACGACACCGGCTGCGCGGTGGCCAACTCCATCGCTGCCGTGCTGGGCGGGGCGACCCACCTGCAGGGCACGGCCAACGGCTACGGCGAGCGCACCGGCAACGCCAACCTGATGACCTGCATCCCCAACCTCGAGCTGAAGATGGGCGTGCAGTGCCTGCCCGAGGGGCGCATCGAACGGCTCACGGCCGTGTCCCGCCACGTCAGCGAGCTGGTGAACCTGCCCCCGCACGCCGCCGACCCCTACGTCGGGTCCTCCGCCTTCGCCCACAAGGGCGGCCTGCACACCTCGGCCCTCGGCAAGGTCGGCTCCAAGTCCTACGAGCACGTCGACCCGGCTGCGATCGGCAACCACACCCGCGTCCTGGTCTCGGACCTCGGCGGTCGGGCCGGCATGAAGATGAAGGCCGAGGAGTTCGGCATCGAGCTCGACGCCCGGGCATCGGCGGAGCTGGCCAAGACGGTGAACGACCTCGAGTCGCGCGGCTACGTGTTCGAGGCGGCCGACGCCTCCCTCGAGCTGCTGATGCGGCGCACGCTCGGCCTCGGTGCCGACCCGTTCCGCACCGAGTCGTACCGGGTGACCTCCTACCACCGGGAGGGCGACGCCCTCGCCCTGGCCGTGGCTGCCGCCGAAGGCGTCGTCGACTTGTCCACCGAGGCCACCGTGAAGGTGTGGATCGGCGACGAGCGCCGCATCGCGGTGGGGGAGGGCAACGGCCCCGTCCACGCCCTCGACCAGGCCCTGCGGCGTGCGCTCAACGGCCACTTCCCCGGCATCGAGGACATCCACCTGGTCGACTTCCGGGTGCGGGTCCTCGACACGAGCGTCGGCACCGAGGCGGTCACCCGGGTGCTGATCGAGACCTCCGACGGCGAGGACACCTGGTTCACCGTCGGGGTGTCGGAGAACGTCATCGAGGCATCCTGGACCGCGCTCATCGACGCCATCGTCTACGGCCTGCAGCACTCGGCTGCGTAGTCTCAAAGCCGTGGCAGCGCCCGAGCACGTCCCGACGAAGCCCAACCTGGATGTCCGCACCTACGGCTCCCCGCCGCGGCGTCCGGACAGCTGGCGGGCCGACCGTCCGGCCGACTTCGCCGACGATCACCGCCAGCCCGTCGGCGACCTGCTGGGCAGCCCCGGACCGGACCAGGGCTACGCGCTGCGCCTCGCCCGCCTGCTCGAGCCCGAGCTCCACCTCACCGAGGGCGAGCACGCCAAGGACGCCCTCGCCGGCATCGTCGCCATCGGACTGAAGCGGGCCTCGGTGCTCGGCCGGGCGCCGGTGATTCACGACCTGCGCATCGCCGCCACCCTCTTCGGGTTCCTCGATCCGTCGCCGGCCCCGGAGCTGGTCGAGCTGCGCCACGAGCTGTTCGAGGAGGTCTCGCACTTCCACCACTACATGGAGCTGCGTCGCCTCGTCGACATGGTCCCCCCGGTCGTGCTGCGCCAGACGCCGGCCCAGGTCAGCCAGGGCTACGCCGCCGGGTGGCGCGACCAGCTCGACCTCGACGCCGCCCACACCTGAGGTCGTCCGGCCCGGCGCCTGCGCGACGCCAGGGCGTTGCGTTCCCGGATGACGTGGCGTACGGTCGAGAGCAGGCACTGGGGGGTGCCGCGACACACGACGAGCAGAACGGCGTCTTTGCCATGGCCTCCACGACTCCGACCCTCGACACGGACGGCGAGCCCACCTCCATCCTCGGGTCCACGCTCGGCCCCACCGACGACGTGCACCACGTCGCCTCGCTGCGCATCCGTGGGGCCCTCTGCGCCGCCACCGCCCCCGAGCACGCCCGTCAGCTCGAGGAGCTGCTGGCGCAGGGCTACACCGACGTGCGCGTCGACCTCGAGGGCCTGCTGCTGTGCACCTCCGACGGGCTCGACCTGTGGGACGAGGTGCAGCATCGCCTCGATCCGCTCGACGGCCACCTCACGCTGTCCGGCGCCACGGGCGTGGTGCGCCGCGTGCTCCAGGTCGTCACCGACTCACCCATGCACTTCTGCCCCACGGTCGTCGCCGCGGCCTGAACCGGCCGGGGCCTGGGCGATCAGCGGTCGGCGAGGTCGGTGAGCCGGGCGAGGAGCTGGGTCCAACCGGTGGAGATGCGCTCCTCGACGGTGGCGTCGACGCGCCCGCGGGCCATCTGCTCGACCCGCACCTCGGAGCCGAGCCCGGTGCGCTCGACGGTGATGGTGATGGAGCCGGCGTAGGCGCCGGGGACGAGCACGCTGCCCACCTCGAGTCGCTCGGGCGGGTCGAAGGCCCGGATCGTGCCGTGGAGCTGCCCGGTGCCGCCGTCGGCGGTCCGGCTGCCGGACCACACCCGCCCGCCCAGGTGGGCCTCGAGGCGCATCGGCTCGGCGTCGGGCGCCAGGTAGGGCGTGGACCACCAGTCGCTCGTCCGCTCGACCAGCGTGTGCCAGACCTGCTCGGGCGGCACGGCGGCCGCGGCGGTGACGACCACGGAGGTCTCGTCGCCCGGGTCGAGGTCGGCGGTGTCGGTGGTCTGGTCCATCGTCGCGTCGGTCCCGGGCACCCGGCCAGGCTGGCACGCCCGGACGGGCCGGTCGGGGACCGACGTGCGCGGCTCCGTCGGGGGTCGTCGGTACGCTCGCCGCCGTGACGATCGGCCGTGCGCTCCGCCTCGGCGTCCGGACCGCCGTGCTCGTGGGCGTCCTGGCCCTGGTGTACCTGGGCGTGACCTTCGTGCAGGTGTGGCAGGCCACCAGCGGCGAGTCTCACGAACCGGCCGAGGCGATCATCGTGCTCGGGGCTGCCCAGTACGACGGGCGCCCGTCGCCGGTGCTCGAGGCCCGACTCGCGCACGCCGTGGAGCTCTGGGAGGCCGACGTGGCCCCGACCATCGTGGTCACCGGTGGCAAGCAGCCCGGCGACCGCTTCACCGAGGCCCGGGCCGGGTTCACGTACCTGCGGAACCAGGGGATCCCCGAGGGCGCGATCCTCCGGGAGGAGCAGGGCGCGAACACGTGGTCGCAGCTGGCCGCGGCGACGGTGCTGCTGTCGCGTCGGGGCATCGACGACGTGGTGCTGGTCAGCGACGACTACCACGCCTACCGGCTCGACCGGATCGCCCACGAGCTCGGCCTGCAGGCCCAGGTGTCACCCATCGATCCGGGGCTGTCGGCGCGGGGTCGAGCCCAGGCGATGGTCCGGGAGACCGCGGCGGTGGCCGTCGGGCGCATCATCGGGTTCCGCCGCCTGGTGAACCTCGACGACCAGCTCTCCAGCGTGCGTTCGCTCGGGCTCGGGCCCGTCGGATAGCGTGGTTCGCCCCACCGATCGGGCGTGGTGTAATTGGCAACACAGCTGGTTCTGGTCCAGCCATTGGGGGTTCAAGTCCTCCCGCCCGAACCAAGCGCCCCACGGACCTCGGTCCGGGCGGCGCATCCCGGCCCGCCCGGGCTTTGGTGAGCACACCGGTGACGGTATGCTCGCCCGTTCCTGCCCCGTTCGTCTAGCGGCCTAGGACACCGGCCTCTCACGCCGGCAACACGGGTTCGAATCCCGTACGGGGTGCCACGCGCACAGACGCCCAGCTCCACGGAGCCGGGCGTCTTCCGCGTCCGGGGCCGGCTCAGCCGCCGAGCAGCGCTTGGAGCGGGGCCATGTCGAAGTAGTCGCGCCACAGGGTGATGCGCCCGTCGACGACCTCGAACACGCCCATGACGGGCAGCTCGTGCCACGTGCCGCCCATCTCGAAGCGGTCGGTGCGCTCGTTCATCACGGTGCCGCCCTCGGCCACCTGGCGGTGCACGACCCAGTCGATCCCGGTGGCCGGGGCGAGGAAGCCACCCAGCACCTGGCGGATGCCGTCGGGGCCCTCCACGGCGCCGACCGGTACGTTGTCGTAGACGACGTCGTCGCTCACCATCGTGAGGGCGCGCTCGAGGTCGTCGGCGCAGATGGCGGCGATGAAGGCATCGACGGTGGCGGCAGCGGTGCTCGGTTCGGCGGTCACGGGTCCTCCGGTCCAGGGATGTCGGTGGGCCCGAGTTGACCACACCGCCGGTTGCGCGGGCCCCCGGACGTCCGTACGTTCAGACACGTGCGCCAGCTCGACCGGTCCAGCCCCCTCCCGCTCTGGGCTCAGCTCCTCGAGGACCTGCGGGGCCGGTTGGACGCCGGCGAGTTCACCGAGGGGTTCCCGACCGACCTCCAGCTCACCTCCGACTACGGGGTGTCCCGCCACACCGCCCGGGAGGCCGTCCGCCGCCTCCAGGCCGAGGGCGTGGTGCGCCGGGAGCGGGGCAGGGGCACCTTCGTGCGCTCACCCACCTTCGAGCAGGCCACCGGTGCGATCTACAGCCTGTTCCGCTCGATCGAGGCCCGAGGCCTGGAGCAGCGCAGCAAGGTGCTGGACCGCTCCGTGGTCTCCGACGGCGAGGTCGCCGTCCGGCTGGACCTCGCGCCCGACGCCGAGCTGGTGCGCCTCGAGCGCCTGCGCAGCGCCGACGGCCTCCCCTTGGCCCACGACACCGTCTGGCTGCCGGCCGAGGTGGCCCTCCCGATCCTCGACGTCGACTTCACGCACACCTCGCTCTACGACGAGCTGCAGGCCCGCTGCGGGGTCCGCCCGGCGTCGGGCACGGAGTGGATCGCCACCGAACTGCCCGGCGATGCCGACCGGGAGCTGCTCGGTGTCGCGTCGAAGCAGCCGGTGTTCCGCATCCGGCGCCGGTCCTGCACCGCGGACGGGCAGGCGCTGGAGTGGCGCGAGACGGTGATCCGGGGCGACCGCTACACCTTCGTCGCCCAGTGGTCGCCCTCCGGCGGCTACGAGACCGTCCTGCAGGCGACCGACCACGCCTGATGGAGGTCGTCGGCTACGCGGTGCTCGCGCTGGCCACCGCAGCCATCGGGGCGCTCGGCGGCCTCGGGGGCGCGGTGCTGCTCGTGCCCGCCCTCGTGCTGACCGGCATGCCGGCCTCGGAGGCCGCGCCGCTCGGGCTCCTCACCGTCGCAGCCGGGTCGATCTCCGCCGGGCCTCGCCAGCTGCGCGAGCGCACGGTCAACCACCGCCTCGGCGTGGTCACCGAGCTCAGCGCGTCCACCGGCGCAGTCGGCGGCGCCCTCGTCTCCGGCTTCGTGAGCGACGAGGCCCTCACCTACGTCCTGGCGATCGTCGCGTTCGCGGCCGCCGTCGCCGGCGGCCGGCGGGGCGGGCTGCGCAACCCGCCCGACCCCGAGTGCGACGCGGGCGACGTCGGCGAGCGGGTCGGGGCCCTCACCGGCGCGTACCCGCTCGGCGACGGCGTGGTGCCCTACCGGGTGGACCGGCTCCCCAGCGGCCTCGGCTTCATGGGTCTGGCCGGCTTCATCGCCGGCACCGCGGGTGCGTCGGGTGGGTTCATCAAGACCCCGGCCACCAGCGAGCTCATGCACGTGCCGATGAAGGTCGCAGCGTCCACCACGACCTTCACGATCGGGGTCACGTCGTCCGCCGCGCTGGTGGTGTTCGCCCTGCAGGGCCGCATCGACGTCGAGGCCAGCGCCCTCGTGGTCGTCGGCAGCCTCGTGGGGGGCCAGCTCGGCGCGAACCTGCAGTCCGCGCTCAGCCCCACGGTCATCCGCCGGCTGCTCTCGGTCCTGCTGATCGTCGTGTCCGTCGTCCTGGTGGCGCGCGCGTGACCGACACCGGCGGCACCGTGCCCCGCCAGCCGATCCCCGGCGGCCAGGTCAGCACGATCCGGGGCCGGTGGCAGGCGCCGGCGCTGACCTGGGTCACCCGCGGCGTGATGGCGCTCGGCCTGCTCTCGGCCGTGCTCCCCGAGGACGCCGCCATCGCCGTGGCGACCACGGCCGTGGCCGTGGTGATCGCGGTCCCGCTCGTGCGCGTCCTGTGGCTGGTGCACCGGTGGCGCCAGGAGCACGACCGGCGCTTCGTGGGCGTCGGCCTCGCGCTCCTGGGGGTCGTGGCGGCGGGCGCCGCGCTCGCCGCGCTCGGCGTCGGTTCGTAGCGACGAGATCGTTCTGGCCTACATCCGCCCCCGCATGCGCGGTCAGATGTAGGCCAGAACGGGTCCTGGTCAGCCGCCGGCGGCCGTCTTGGCCCGCTTGGACGCCCGGGCCCGCAGGTTCTGGTCCAGCTCGACCTTGCGGATGCGCACGAAGCTCGGCGTGACCTCGACGCACTCGTCCTCGGCGATGTGCTCGAGTGCCTGCTCCAGCGACAGGACCGTGGCCGGGATCAGCTTCTCGAAGTTGTCCGAGGAGGAGGCGCGGACGTTGGTCTGCTTCTTCTCCTTGGTCGGGTTGACGTCCATGTCCTCGGTGCGGGCGTTCTCGCCGATGACCATGCCCTCGTAGACGGTCACGCCCGGCCCGACGAAGAGCTGGCCGCGCTCCTGGAGGCTGAGCAGGGAGTAGCTGCGGGTCTCGCCGGTGCGGTCGGCGACGAGGGAGCCGTTGCGCCGGGCTCGGATCTCGCCGGCCCAGGGCTCGAAGCGCTCGAACACGTGGTGCAGCAGGGCCGTGCCGCGGCTCTCGGTGAGCAGCTCGGTCCGGAAGCCGATGAGGCCACGGGCCGGGACGAGGTAGTCGAGGCGGACCCAGCCGGTGCCGTGGTTGACGATCTGCTCCAGGCGACCCTTGCGCACGGCCAGCAGCTGCTGGACGACGCCGAGGTAGTCGTCGGGCACGTCGACGGTGACCCGGTCGACGGGCTCGTGGACCTTGCCGTCGATCTCCCGGGTGAGCACCTGGGGCTTGCCGACGGTGAGCTCGAACCCCTCGCGCCGCATCATCTCCACGAGGACGGCCAGCTGCAGCTCGCCGCGGCCCTGGACCTCCCAGGTGTCGGGGCGCTCGGTGGGCAGCACCCGGATCGACACGTTGCCGATGAGCTCGGCGTCGAGGCGGGCCTTCACCAGGCGGGCCGTCATCTTCTTGCCGTCCTTGCCGGCCAGCGGTGAGGTGTTCACGCCGACGGTCATGGACAGGCTGGGCTCGTCGATGGTGATGACCGGCAGCGGGTGCGGGTCCTCGGCGTCGGCGAGGGTCTCGCCGATGGTGATCTCGTCGATGCCGGCGATGGCGATGATCTCGCCGGGACCGGCGGACTCGGCCGGTACGCGGTCGAGGTTCTCGGTGATGTACAACTCGCCGATCTTCACCCGCTCCTGGGTGCCGTCGGCCTTGCACCACATGACGGTCTGGCCCTTGCGGATGTGGCCGTTGCGGACGCGGCACATGGCGAGGCGGCCGAGGTAGGGGGAGGAGTCCAGGTTGGTGACGAGGGCCTGGAGCGGCATCTCGTCGTCGAACTCGGGGGCGGGGATGTGGTCGACGAGCAGGTCGAGCAGCGGGCGCAGGGTGGCGCCCTCGGGGATGCCCTCGCCGTCGCTCGGGCGCTCCATCGTGGCCCGCCCGTCCCGGGCGACGCAGAAGACGATGGGGAAGTCGATCTGGTCCTCGTCGGCGTCGAGGTCGAGGAAGAGCTCCTCCACCTCGTGCACGACCTCGTCGATGCGGGAGTCGGGCCGGTCGACCTTGTTGACCACGAGGATCACCGGCAGGCGGGCCTGCAGGGCCTTGCGCAGCACGAAGCGGGTCTGGGGGAGCGGGCCCTCGCTGGCGTCGACCAGCAGGAGGATGCCGTCGACCATCGACAGGGCCCGTTCGACCTCACCGCCGAAGTCGGCGTGCCCGGGGGTGTCGACGATGTTGATCTTGACGAGCTCGCCGCCCTCGGGCAGGTAGGGGATGGCCGTGTTCTTGGCCAGGATCGTGATCCCCTTCTCCTTCTCGAGGTCCATCGAGTCCATGACCCGGTCGGCGACGTCCTGGTTCTCGCGGAACGCGCCGGACTGCCACAGCATCTTGTCCACCAGGGTGGTCTTGCCGTGGTCGACGTGGGCCACGATGGCCACGTTCCTGAGATCTGCGCGTAGCGCCACTGACTGCCTCCGAAGGCGGGAGAGGGGGGAACACACCAGACTAGAATGAATCAGTTCGATACCCTCTTTCGGCCCTGTTGCGGCGGTCCCGGATGGGTCACGATGGTCAAGTGACCACCACTGGGCCCCGGACCACCGGCCCGATCCTCGAGGACCACCGCGCGCTCCTGGCGGCCATCGTCGACGCGACCGAGCAGGCGGTGGTCTCGGTGGATCTCGACGGCGTGGTCACCAGCTGGAACCGGGGTGCCGAGGACCTCTACGGCTGGACCGCGGCCGAGATGGTCGGCCGGCCCTACGAGGTGGTGCTCGCCGACGGCGCCGCCAGCGTCTCCGTGATCGAGGAGGTCGTGGCGGGCGAGTCCGTCGCCGGCGTGGAGGCCCGCCGCATCCGGCGCGACGGCAGCACCGTCATGGTGGGGGAGACCACCGCACCGGTCCGCGATGCCGGGGGCGCGGTGATCGGCGTGGCCATGATCGCCCGGGACATCACCGACCGGCTCGGCACCGAAGCCCTGCTCGAGCACTACCGCCGCGAGCTCGACATCCGGAACCGGCACCTCGAGCGATCCAACACCGACCTCGAGCAGTTCGCCTACGTCGCCTCCCACGACCTGTCCGAGCCCCTCCGCGCCGTGGCCGGCATGGTCGGCCTGCTCGCCCGGCGCTACCAGGGCCGCCTCGACGCCGACGCCGACGAGTTCATCGACTTCGCCGTCGACGGCTGCGAGCGCATGCGCACGATGATCAGCGACCTGCTGGCCTACTCGCGGGCGGGACGAGCCGAGCTCGCCGTCGGCGACGTCGCCCTCGCAGACCTGGTCGACCAGGCCGTCGTTGCCCTCGGTGCCCAGGTCGAGGAGGCCGGTGCCGTCGTGGACCACGCCGGGCTCCCCACGGTGCGGGGCGACCGCACGCAGCTGATCCGGGTCGTCCAGAACCTGCTCAGCAACGCCGTCAAGTTCCGCCGACCGGGCCAGCCGGTCCGGGTCGAGGTCTCCGCTCGCCGCCAGGACGGGGACGACGGGTGGCGCATCGAGGTCGCCGACGACGGCATCGGCATCGAGGAGCAGTACCGGGAGCGGATCTTCCGCATGTTCCAGCGGCTGCACACCTCCGACCAGCACCCGGGGAGCGGCATCGGCCTGTCGATCACCGAGCGCATCGTGGCGCAGCACGGCGGGTCCATCGGGGTCGGCACCAACGACTGGGGGGGATCCACCTTCTGGTTCACCCTGCCCGACCGGAGCGAGGCCCGATGACCGTGCACCTGATGCAGATCCTCCTGGTGGAGGACAGCGCGGCCGACGTCCGCCTCACCCAGGAGGCGCTCAAGGACGCCAAGATCCTCAACGAGCTCCACGTGGCGCGCGACGGGGTCCAGGCGATGGACTTCCTGGCGCAGCGCGGCGATCACGCCGGCGCGCCCCGCCCCGACATCGTGATCCTCGACCTCAACCTGCCCCGCAAGGACGGCAAGGAGGTCCTGGCCGAGATGAAGGGCGACCCGGACCTGCGCAGCATCCCGGTCGCCGTGCTCACCACCTCCGACGCCGAGGCCGACGTCCTCGAGAGCTACGACCTCGGGGCCAACTGCTTCCTCACCAAGCCCGTCGACCTGGACCAGTTCCTCAAGGTCGTGCGTGCCGTCGAGGAGTTCTGGCTGGGCATGGTCCGCCTGCCCGAGCGCGAGGACACGGCGTGAGCGACGCCGTCCACCAGCGGCTCGACGTCGAGGCCCCGGTCGTCGCCCCCACCGTCGAGCTCGGCGCGCTGTCGGTCCTCGTGGTCGAGGACAGCATCTCGGACCAGCGGCTCATCCTGGAGACCCTCGTCGACGCCGGCGCCGATCGGGCGCGCGTGTCCTGCGTCGCGACCCTCCGCGACGCCCGCCAGTCGCTCATCGAGCGCCCGGTCAGCTGCGTGCTGCTCGACCTGTCCCTCCCCGACGCCTCCGGGCTCGAGAGCGTGACGCTGCTGTCGGCCGCCGCACCCGACACGCCCGTCGTGATCGTCACCGGCCAGGCCGCAGGGCCCATGGTCCACGCCGCCATGGCCGAGGGCGCGGACGAGTACGTGTGCAAGGCGGACCTGGACCCCCAGCTGCTCGGTGACGTGGTGGCCCGCGCCATCCAGCGCCGTCGCGGCTCGATCCGCCACCGCCAGATGCTGGCGTCTGCCGCCGCGGTGTTCGACTCCATCTCCTCGCCGATCGCCGTCATCGACGGGAGCGGACGGATCGTGGCGGTCAACGGGGCATGGGAGCGCACCGGCGTGCTGTCCGGCGCAGATCCGACCCGCATCGGCATCGGGGTGAACTACCTCGCCGTCTGCGATCACGCGGCGGGGCGCTTCGCCGAGGGTGCCGACGCCATCGCCCAGGGCATCCGCGGGGTGCTGTCCGGCGACCTCGACTCCTTCACCATGGATTACCCGTGCCCGACCCCGGACGAGGAGCGGTGGTTCAGCCTGCGCGTCAACCCGTCGGGCGAGATGGGCGGCGGTGCGGTCCTGATCCACCTGGACGTCAGCGACCTGAAGGCCGCCGAGCGAGGCGCCCTGGCCCGTGACTCCCGCATCTTCGGCGCGCTGGACACCACGTCGCCGATCTTCGCCCTGATCGGCCCCGATGCCGCCGTGCTCCACGTGAGCGAGCTCACCTGCTCGCTGCTCGGGCTGACGGCCGGCGAGCGCATCGGTGAGGATGCCTTCTCCCTCATCGAGCCCACCGACCGGGTCCTGGCCATGGACGTCTTCGCCCGGGTCAGTGCGGTGCCGGGCACCGAGGAGCAGGTCACCATCCGCGCCCTGGACGGGGAGGGCCGCTGGCGCGCCCTCGACCTGTCCGTCGTCAACCTGCTGGACGATCCCCGGGTGGGGGCCATCGCCGTCACCGGCAGCGACGTCACCGACACGCGCCTGCACCAGATCGCCCGCCGGCTGGAGAGCCGCCTCCTCGCCCGCCTGCCGGTGGCCATCGGCCTCACCGACGACAGCGGCATCCTCGTGTACTGGAACGACCGGGCCGAGGCGCTGTTCGGCATCAGCGGCAGCGAGGCGCTCGGACGCAGCACGGCCGACCTGGGCCTCGAGACGACCGACCAGAACGTGACCGAGGACATCCAACGGACCCTCGCCGAAGGCAAGCCGTGGGAGGGCGACCTCGATGCCCCGCGGGCGGACGGCAGCATCGTGCCGCTGCACGTCGTGGTCGAGCGGATCGACGACGACGAGATCGACTTCCACGGCACCGTCTACGCCTCCTTCGACAACACCGAGCGGGACCGGCTCGAGCGGGAGCTGGAGTTCCAGGCGTTCCACGACCCGCTCACCGCGCTGCCGAACCGCCGGCTCTTCGTCGAGCGCCTCGACGCCGCCCTGGCCGAGCACGAAGCCGGCGGTCGCCTGGCGGCGGTGACGTTCATCGACCTGGACGACTTCAAGGCCCTGAACGACCGGGTCGGGCACACCGCCGGCGACCTCGCCCTGCAGATCATCGCCGATCGGCTGCGGTCGGTCCTGCGACCCGGGGACCTGGTGGCTCGCATCGGCGGGGATGAGTTCGTGGTCGGCTTCGCTGACCTCCAGGGGCCGGAAGGTGCGGTCGCGATCGCGGAGCGGGTCCTGCGAGCCGTGCGGGCGCCGTTCCGCATCGGGCACCACAGCCTGCACCTCTCCGCGACGATCGGCGTGGCCATGTCCCAGCCCGGCGTGCCGGCCGACGGGCTGCTCCGCAACGCCGATGCCGCCATGTACGAGGCCAAGGGCAACGGCAAGGACACGGTGTGGCTGTTCGACGATGCCCTGCAGCAGCGCAACCGCGACCGGCGTGAGCAGGCCGACGACCTGCTGCGCTCGCTCGTGGCGGGCGAGATCCACGCCCACCTCCAGCCGCAGTTCTGCCTGCACACCGGCGACCTGGTCGGCTTCGAGGCGCTGGCGCGCCGGGAGGGCGAGGACGGGCAGATCTCCGAGTCGGCCGACTTCATCGAGCTGGCCGAGGAGAGCGGCGTGATCGACCAGATCGACCAGCAGGTGCTGGCCGAGGCGTGCGACGCCCTGGCCGTGCTCCACGCCGAGCATGCCGACGCCACGCCGACGATCGCGGTCAACGTGTCGGCCACCCAGATCGGCGACCCCGGCTTCCCCGCCATGGTCCGCCAGCTGGTCGAGGACGCGGGGTTCCCGCCCCACCTGCTGTGCATCGAGGTGGTGGAGTCGGCGCTTGCCGACGAGCACGCCGCGGCCGCCACGCTCGAGGAGATCAAGCAGATCGGCGTCGAGCTCGCCATCGACGACTTCGGCACCGGCTACTCCTCGCTCAGCCGCCTGCAGCGCTTCGCCGTCGACTACCTGAAGATCGACCGGGGCTTCGTCGCCGGGATGGGCGACGCCGGCGACGACGCGGCCGTCGTCTCGGCCGTGATCGGCTTGGGCCACGCCCTGGGCCTGCGCACCGTCGCCGAGGGCGTCGAGGACGAGGCCCAGCGGGAGCGGCTGTGCCAGCTCGGCGTGGACATCGGGCAGGGCTTCCTGTGGAGCCCTGCGGTGTCGGTCGCCGACGCGCTGGAGCTGGTGCGGAATGCCGGGTCGACCGGGACCCCGTGCTGGGCCCCGGTCGACTGACGGCGCCGGATCAGCCCTCGGACCCCAGGCCGGCTTCGGTGATGAAGTCTGCCGCGATGTCGTCGGCGTCCTCCTTGTCGATGTCGAAGCGCCGGTTCAGGTCCGTGAGCGTGTCGGTGTCGATCGCGGCGCTGATCTCGTTGATCAGGTCGATCAGCTCCTGGCCGTAGGCCTCCTCGAGCTCGGCGGAGACCACCGGGGTGACGTTGTCGGCGGCGAGCATGTCCATGTCGTCCTCGAGCAGGACCCAGCCCTCGTCGGCGATGCGGCCGCTGGTCGAGAACAGCACGCCGACCTGGATCTCGCCCGCTTCGAGAGCGTCGGCCACCAGGCCGGCGTCGAGGGGCACGAAGTCGCCGGACAGGTCGACGCCGTAGACGTCCTGGAGCCCGGGGATGCAGAACGGGTTCGTCTCGCAGTCCTGCGGTGCACCCAAGGTCAGGTCGCCGCCGTCGGCGGGCAGGTCGGACAGGGCGGCGAGGCCCTGCTCGTCGGCCGTCTCCTGGGTGACGACGAATGCGTTGGTGTCGACCGCCGGCGCCGGCTCGAGCGCGACCAGGCCCACCGAGTCGAGCTGGGACTGGAGCAGCTCCACCGTCTCGTCGGCATCACCGGTGGCCTCGCCGGCGTTGCCGTTGAGGAACTCGAGCATGGAGGCGGCGTACTCCGGCGAGAAGTTCACCTCGCCGTTGTCGAAGGCCCCGAGCAGCACGTCGCGGAAGCCGCCGACGCTGACCTGCTCGACCGAGTAGCCGTTGGCCTCGAGCGCCTGGCCGTAGATCTCGGCGAGGATGGCCGACTCGCCGAAGTCCTGGGCGCCGATGCGGATGGCGGGGCCATCGGCGGCATCGGTCTCGGTCTCGGTCTCGGTGTCGGTCTCGGCCTCGGTGGCGGCCTCGTCGGTGTCGTCGCCGGACGATGCGACGTCAGCGTCGTCGTCGTCGCCGCACGCACCGGCCAGCAGGGCCAGCACCGCGAACAGCGCCACGAGCAGTCGGGAGATCTTCATGGGAGTTCCTTTCGGGGGTCGGACAGGGGAATCCTGGCTCACGTGGCGTGCTGGACGCTCGCTTTGGTCTCGATGGTGGGGTTGTCCGCCCAGGGGGTGAGGCGTCGGCCGAGGGCGCCGAAGGCGGCATCGGTGAGCAGGGACAGGGCCGCGACGATGACCGCGGCGGCGAGCACCTTGCCGTAGTCGCGCTCGGCGATGCCCTGGATGATCGGCGTGCCGAGGCAGCGGTAGCCCACCAGGGTGCCGAGGGTGGTGGTGGCCACGACCTGCACCGCAGAGACGCGCACGCCGGCGGCGAGCAGCGGCATCGCGGCCGGCACCTCGACCCGGCGCAGCACCTCCGACTCGCGCATGCCCATGCCCCGCGCCGCTTCCACGACCGCCGCGTCGACGTCGTCGACACCGGTGTAGGCGTTGACGAACACCGGCGGCAGGGCGAGCAGCACCAGGGCCACGAACGTGGGCCAGAACCCCAGGCCGAGGTCGAGCTGGTAGGAGACCGGGAGGACGAAGGCGATCACGGCGAAGGTCGGCAGCGCGCGGCTGAGGTTCACGAGCGTGACCGTCAGGAGCCCACCCCGATGCCGGTGCCCGAGGAGGAGCGCGGGGGGCACCGCGAGCACGATGGCGGCGAGCAGCGCAGCGCCGGACAGCCGCACGTGGTTCCACGTCAGGTTGACCAGTCCGTTGCGCCCCCACCAGGAGTCGGCGTCGGTCAGGTAGGCCAGTGCGTCCTCGATCATGGTGCCATCCCCGCTCGGGACCACGGCGTCGTCAGCCGCTGCACGGCGACGAACAGCAGGTCGAACGCGATGGCCATGGCGATCGACAGCCCACCGCCCACGATGATCGGCGTGGTGAAGTTCCGGCTGAGCCCGTCGTTGATGAAGACGCCGTAGCCGCCGCTGCCGACGAGGGCGCCCACGGTGACCAGGCCGATGACCGTGACCGTGGCCACCCGGATGCCGCCGATGATCGCGGGGGTCGCCAACCGGAGGTCGACGGCGAGGAACCGTCGCCACGGCTCGTAGCCCATGCCGTCGGCCGCCTCGAGCACCGATCTCGGCACGCCATCGATCCCGGCGACGATGTTCCGGAGCAGGATGAGCAAGGTGTAGGTGACGAGCGCGATGAGCACCGGGCGGAAGCCGAGGCCGGTGTAGGGCACGAGGATGGCGAAGAGCGCCAGGCTCGGGATGCTGTAGAGGGCGCCGGACAGGGCGGCGAGGGGGGCGTACGCCCGTCGCCACCGGAGCGCGACCATCGACATCGCCATGGCGATGACGAGCCCGATGCCCACGGCGTACCCGGTGAGCTGGAGGTGCTGGAGCGTGCGCTCCCAGATCTCGTCGGTGTGGTCGCCGATCCACTCCCAGGACAGCAGCCGGTCGTGGCGGGTGGCGAAGATGCTCACCGGACGCCCTCGCTGATCTCCTCGATGCGGACCATCCCCCGGTACTCGCCGTCGTCGTCGATCACCACGGCAACGTTCGTGAGGGAGTTGACGATCCCGTCCAGCGCGCTGCGCAACGTCGTGTCGGGGCTGACGACCGTGCGGAACGGCTCGGCGCCGTCGGCCCGCACCTCGCCGTCGAGCGTCGAGCCCCACTGCCAGCCGAGCAGGCGGCCGTGCTCGCGGATGCCGAACCACGTGACGCGGTGCTCCTGCATCAGGGCGCGGACGCTGTCGGCATCGTCGCCCACCTCGGCGACGGGGCCGGTGTCGGGGGTGATGTCGCGGACGCGCAGCAGCGCCAGGCGCTTCAGGCCGAGCTCCTCACCGAGGAAGTCGGCGACGAAGGGTGACGCCGGGTCGGCCAGGATCTCCGCGGGAGGGGCGGCCTGCTCGAGCACGCCGCCGACGTTGAGGATGACGACCCGGTCGCCGAGCTTGAGGGCCTCGTCGACGTCGTGGGTGACGAGGACGATGGTCTTGTGCACCCGGCGCTGCAGGTCGAGCAGCTCGTCCTGCAGCCGGGCCCGCACGATCGGGTCGACCGCGCTGTAGGGCTCGTCCATCAGCAGGATCGGCGGGTCGGCGGCCAGGGCGCGGGCGACCCCGACGCGCTGCTGCTGGCCGCCGGACAGGGCCGACGGGTAGCGGTCGAGCATCTGGCGCTCGAGGCCAACGAGGTCGACCAGCTCCTCCACCCGCTCGCGGGTCCGGGCCTTGTCCCAACCGAGCAGGCGGGGGACGGTGGCGATGTTGCCCGCCACGGTCTTGTGCGGGAACAGCCCGGTCTGCTGGATCACGTAGCCGATGCCGCGGCGCAGCTCGTGCACCGGCAGCTCGTCAGCAGGCCGACCGTGGATCTCGATGGTGCCCGATGTCGGCTCGATGAGCCGGTTGATCATCTTCAGCGTCGTGGTCTTCCCGCACCCCGACGGGCCGACCAGGGCGACGATCTCGCCGGTGGGGATCTCGAGGTCGAGGTGGTCCACGGCGAGCCCCGCGGCGCCGGGGTACCGCTTGCAGACCTGCTCGAGCCGGATCGCGACAGGCTGCGACATCCGGGGGAACCTAGACGCGGCGAGCAATCCCTCAAGGTGCGGGCGCCGAGTGCCGATGGGCCAGCGAACGCCGCGTCCCGCTGGGGGGTGCGGTCGATCGGCGGAGAGGGATCCGAAGATGACGCTTTCGATGTCCAGGCTGGCGCGCGCGGCAACGGGGGTGGGGCTGGCTGCGGCGCTGCTCGTACCGACCCCCTCGGGTGCCGCACCCGAGGGGGTCGCGTCACCGACCGTGGTGTCAAGCGCGTCCTCGACCACCACCGGACCCGACTCCATGTCGGTCACGCGCCTGTACCGGGCGTTCTTCCTCCGCGATGCCGACGGCGGGGGTCTGGCGTACTGGCAGCACCAGGTGCGGTCCGGCTACCCGCTGCACGCCGTCGCCTCGGACTTCGCTCGCTCGGCGGAGTTCCAGGCCCGATACGGGTCCCTGGACGCCCCGGCCTTCGTCGACCTCGTCTACCGGAACGTCATGGGTCGGGAGGCCGACGACGGTGGTCGTGCTCACTGGACCGCGACCCTGCGGGACGGCCGATTGAACCGCGGCGGCGTGATGCTGTCCTTCTCGGACTCGGCGGAGTACAAGGCCAAGACCGACCTCATCGGGACGATCAGCCAGCTCGTGCTCACGAGCGCCAGCGCCGGTCAGAAAACGCTCGTGATCGCCGATCGATCCGGGCGCAACCGGTCCCAGGTCGTGCCGACGTTGCCCGAGCGCCAGATCCACGTGCGCCTGATGTACCCGACCGGTGCCGACGGCCAGCCCCGCACGAGCTCTGCGCTCCCCGTGCACGTCGAGGGCAAGTACCGCTTCGGGTCGAACGTGGACTGCCACGCCCCGTACGGCGAGTTCATCCGTGCCTGCATCGGGTTCCCGCTCATGGACCAGGCGAGCGGCATCAACTGGGGAGACATGCCGAACCACCCCGGCGACGTCGGAGAGGTGCTCGATCACCTGCTCAGCGACCCGGGGCTCGGCGGCTCGGTGAACGCGGATCGCATCGTCTACAGCGGGGCCTCCATGGGCGGGATCAGCGGCCTGTACTTCGCTGCCGGTCCGTTCCAGGACGCACGGATCCGAGCGGTCGCCTCCTGGGTCGGGTTCGCGCCCTTCGCCATCTCGGAGATCACGACCCCGATCCCGTGGGAGGCGAAGCCCGCGATCCTGATGGTGAACGCGCACGACGACCCGGACATCACCTACGAGCTCGCCCGCAGGACGGTCGAGCAGGCCGGCCCTGGGCGGGTCGAGGTCGTGACGGTCCGTGAGGGGGGACACAACCCGAACTGCCGTCCGGCGCAGGACTACGCCGGTGGCTGGCTCCACCACCACATGTTCGGTGCGCCCCTCCCGTCGACGTCGATGCTGACCGGGTGCGCGACGCCGGGCCTCATCCCCGGTGGCACCACCGGGTTCGGTCTGGCCGCCGCCTTCGTGCGCTGATGGGCCGGCCGCCCGGCCGGTGGCCGCCTACTCGATCGTGACGGCGACGTCGTGGCGGTCGGCAGGGGTCTGGCCGTTCCAGTCGTCGCCGTGCTCCCAGTCGGGCTGCTTGGTGCGGTGGTCCTCGTCGAGGGTGACGCGGCCCTCGTCGTCGATGTCGACGATGGGCGCGACCAGGACGGGGGCGGCGCTGATGTGGCCGACGGCGTGGGCTCGGAGGGCATCGGGGAACTGCTCGAGGAAGCTGGTGACCACCCGCTCGTGCTGGGGGCCGAGGTCGCAGCGGGCCTCGTCGGAGAGCGTGCGGACCAGGGGCAGCAGGCGCTCGACGGAGGCCTCGTCGGCCTGGCCGTCGCGGAGCACGTCGAGGGCAGCCGCGACCTCGAGGCCACCCTCCTTGCAGGGGCTGCACTGACCGCATGACTCGATGGCCAGGAACCGGGAGACGCCGTGGGCGACGGCGATCGGGTCGGTGTCGGTGCTGAAGACCATGAAGCCCCCGGTGCCGAGCCCGGAGCCGGCGGCGGAGAGGTCCTCGTAGGTGGCGGGCAGGTCGAGCTGGTGGGGGAGCAGGATGCCGGAGCCGACGCCGCTCATCACGAAGGCGACCTCGCCGTCGGTGATCCCGCCGCCGAGCTCCTCGATGATCTCGCGCACCGGGGTGCCGAGCGCGAACTCGCCTACCCCTCCCCGACTGGTGTCGCCGGAGATGGTGAACAGCGACGTGCCCGGGGAGTCGGCGGTGCCGAGCTCGCGGAACCAGTCGGAGCCGTACCGGACGATCTGGGGCACGTGGGCGAAGGTCTCGGCGTTGTTCACGAGGGTTGGCGGCGCCGTGCCGCCGTCCCCGGCCAGCTCCAGCCGGCTGGCCCCGCCGGAGGGGTCGCCGACCTCGACGGTGCCGTGCCGGTACGGCGGCGCCACGCGGGGGAAGGGGAGCCGGCCGGCGGCGGCCTCGAGCAGCCCGGTCTCCTCGCCGAGGAGGTAGTGGCCGGCGCCGCCCACCACGTCGATCTCCACGTCGCCCGCGGCGCCGGTGGCCACGAGCTCCTGGGCGGCGTCGGTGAGGAGCTCGAGCTCGGTGGTGTACTGCTCCTTGGTGACGACGGCGATGGCCCGGGCACCGATGGCATGGGCGGCGATGAGCGCGCCCTCGAGGACCCGGTAGGGGTTGCGGCGGATGAGGGTGCGGTCGCCGAACGTGCCGGGCTCGCCCTCGGCGGCGTTGACCACGACGGTGGGGGCCAGCTCGCCGCTCGCCGCGTTGGCGGCGACGGTGGACCACTTCTTGCCGGTGGGGAAGCCGGCGCCGCCCCGGCCGCGCAGGCCGGCATCGGTGACGACGCTGATGGCGACCTCGGGCTCCACCCGGAGGGCCTCGTCGAGGCCGACGAGCCCGCCGACGGCTCGGTGCTCCTCGACGGAGCGGACGGGTGTCGGGTCGAGCAGTCTCTGGACAGCCATGGGCGCCTCCGTACCCGCGGCCAGGTGGTGGCATGCCCCGTGACGGGACCTGTCGTCAGTCGAAGAGCTCGGCGACCTCGTGCAGCGCCCGGGCCACCAGGTGCTCCTCGCCGGGGTCCTCCACGGCCTCGTGGGCCCAGAGGTACGTGTAGGGGATGTGCACCGCCCGTCCGCCCAGCTCCAGGACCGGCAGCACGTCGGAGCGGACGCTGTTGCCGACCATGCAGAACCGCGCCGGTTCGATGCCGTGGCGGTCGAGGATGGCGCGGTAGGTGCCGGCGTCCTTCTCGGCGACGATCTCCACCGCGTCGAAGTGGTCGGCGATGCCGGACGCGGCGACCTTGGACTCCTGGTGCCAGAGGTCGCCCTTGGTGATCAGCACCAGGTGCAGGCCTCGGGCGCGGAACCCCTCGATGGCCTCGGCGACGCCGTCGAGCAGCTCGACCGGGTGGTCGAGGAGGTCCTTGCCGAAGTCGAGGATGGTGGAGATGGCGTCGGTGGGGATGGCGCCGTTGGTGACCTCGATGGCGGTCTCCACGAGGGAGAGGGTGAAGCCCTTGGCGCCGTAGCCGAACAGGCGCAGGTTGCGCTGCTCGGTCTCCAGCATCCGCCGTTCGAGCTCGTCGACGTCGAGGTCGACGTGGTCGGCGAGGAGGGCGTGGTAGCGCTGGTGGGTCTCGTGGAAGCGGTTCTCGGAGTGCCAGAGCGTGTCGTCGGCGTCGATGCCGAGGTGGGTCACGCCGGCCAGCGGTGCCGTCACCGTCCGCTCCCGCGGCGTCCGCCGGGCCGGAGGAAGATGGCGGCGGGCACGCCGAGGGCGAAGAGCCACACGAGCCAGATGCCCCAGCCGCCGCCCTGGGCCTGCTTGACCTCGAAGGTGAACGTGCCCTCGCTCTCGCCGTCTCCGTCGTCGGCCATGGCGTGCCAGTGGACGATGTGCTGGCCGACGTCGAGCGGCTCGACCTCGATCTCCACCGTCGACGCCCGGGAGTCGACGCGCGGCTCACCCACGGTGACGTCGGTGCCGGCCGGGTCGGTGACCTCGATCGACACCGGACCGTCCGGATCGAAGGCGAGCAGGGTCATCTGGACCGAGTCCACGCCCTCGGTCACCGTGCCCCCGACCGGGGGGTCGGACTCCAGCAGCTCGGCGTGGGCGCCGGCCGACGTGGCGGTGGCGACCACCGCGAGGAGCGTGAGCAGGACGACCACCGCAGCAGTCCGGATGGGTGAGGGCAGCGATCGCACCTCCCGAGTCTGACGCTCCCCGGGGCCCGCGCGTGACCCGGGCCGACGAGGGGTTGGCAACGTGCGTTACCTTCGCCCCATGGACTTCCGGCTGCCCGATCACCTCGTCTCCCTGCTCGCCGAGCTCGACACCTTCATCGAAGACGTCATCGCCCCCATCCAGGCGCGAGACGACAACGAGCGGTTCTTCGACCACCGACGCGAGGATTCCCGCACGGATTGGGATCGAGATGGCCTGCCGAACGAGGAGTGGGAGGCGCTGCTCGGCGAGATGCGCCGCGCTGCCGACGACGCCGGCTTCCTGCGCTACCACCTGCCTGAGCGCTTCGGCGGAAAGGGCGGGTCGAACTTCGACATGGCGGTGATCCGCGAGCACCTCGCGGCCAAGGGCCTCGGGCTGTTCAACGACCTGCAGAACGAGAGCTCCATCGTCGGCAACTTCCCGACCGTGCTGATGATGGAGAAGTACGGCTCGGAGGCCCAGCAGGAGGAGTGGATCCCCAAGATGCTGGAGGGCAAGGCGGGCATCGCCTTCGGCCTCACCGAGCCCAACCACGGCTCCGACGCCACCTGGATGGAGACCCGGGCCGAGCGTGACGGTGACGAGTGGGTCATCAACGGCGAGAAGATGTGGAACACCGGCGTCCACAAGGCCACCCACGACTTCGTCTTCGCCCGCACCAGCGGCGACGACGGCGAGGCCGCCGGCATCTCCTGCTTCATCGTCCCCATGTCCAACGACGGCGTGAAGATCGAGGAGTACTACTGGACCTTCAACATGCCGACCGACCACGCACGCGTGTCGTTCACCAACGTGCGCGTGCGGGCCGAGGACGTGCTCGGTCCGATCGACAACGGCCTGCAGGTCGCCCAGCTGTTCGTGCACGAGAACCGCATCCGCCAGGCGGCGTCCTCGCTCGGCGCAGCGCAGTACTGCATCGACACGGCAGCCAAGTACGCCAAGGACCGCCGCGTGTTCGGCAAGTCGCTGGCCGCCAACCAGGCCATCCAGTTCCCCCTCGCCGAGCTGCACACCGAGGCCGCCATGCTGCGGGCCCTCATCCGCCAGACCGCGTGGGAGATGGACCGGGTCGACCACGGCATGGAGATCTCCGAGAAGGTCGCCATGTGCAACTACCGGGGCAACCGGTTGGTGTGCGACGCCGCCGATCGGGCCATGCAGACCTGCGGCGGCATGGGGTACTCGCGGCACATGGCCTTCGAGCACATCTACCGCCACCACCGGCGCTACCGGATCACCGAGGGCGCAGAGGAGATCCAGATCCGCCGGGTCGCCGCCCACCTGTTCGGCTTCACCGGCGCGGGTCGGGGCTCCACCGCCCGCTGACCGGGAATCTGGCAGCGGGAGCGGAACAGGAGGAGCGCCCTTCCGGCCGCCCTCGTCAGTCCTGTTCCGCCTCCGCTGCCAGATTCCTACGGCGGTTGGGCGGGACGGTCGTCGGCGGCTGCTTCCGGGGCGGGAGCTCGTCGAGCATCCGGGCCGCGACGGCGGCGATGTCGGCGACGGCCCGGTCGAAGGTCTCCTGGGTCACTGCGCTCGGATGGCGGATGCCGCTGAGCTTGCGGACGAACTGCCGGGCGGCGGCCTCGACCTCCTCCGGCGTGGCCGCCGGCTCGAGCCCCCGCAACGTGGTGATCGATCGGCACATGTGCTCGACGGTATCGATCGTGACCAGGACGTAGTGTCCCGATCCATGACCGAAGTGGGGGAGCACCTGCTGGCCACGCGCGACGTGGCCGAGTTCGTCGCCCGCGGGTTCCTCGCCCTGCCAGCGGTGGTGCCCGACGAGCTCAACGCCGCTGCCGTCGAGGAGCTCGGGCAGATCCTGGCCACCTGGGGGTCCGATGCCCGAGCGTTCGCGCCGTCGAGCGGCCAGCGGCTGTCGGCGATCTACCCGGAGCCGTCGGCCATCGGTGCCGTGCTGCGCCACCCGCCGGTGGCCGGTGCGCTGCGGTCGTTGCTCGGCGCCGACCCGGTGTTCGACCACGACTTCGTGCACCACAAGCCGGCCGGCGACCCCTTCGGTCAGCCCCTGCACCAGGACGCCATGATCGACCCCTCCATCGCGTTCGATGTGCAGCTCTTCTACTTCCCCAACGAGGTGACGCCCGGCGGCGGAGGCACCGGGTTCGTGCCCGGCACCCACCTGCGCCGGGTCCACGAGACCGATGTCGGTCGCTACGTGCACGTCGCGGGCGAGCGGCAGTGGGAGGGGCCGGCTGGCAGCGTCGTCCTGTTCCACCAGGGCCTGTGGCACCGGGGCATGCCGAACCCGTCGACGACCGATCGGCTCATGTACAAGATCCGCCTCAACCCGACCGAGCCCCAGGTGCGCCACTGGGACACGGGCGACCTCGACGAGCTCCACAACGGCCCCGACGACCACCTCTTCGCCCGCTTCCGCACCGACTCGGTCGCCGGCATCTTGCGCCACCGCGAGCTGTGGCAGGGCGAGGCCGACCACCGGCTGGAGCTGGCCGCCCGGGCGACGCTGTGGCGCTACCTCACCGGCGACGACCGCTTCGACGTCGACTGGTACCTCACCCGCACCGAGGCCCGGTCGGGGCTGGCATGACGATGGACCCTTCGGCCCAGCGCCAGCAGGTGCTGTTCCTCTACCTCGAGCACAGCGGCCTGGACGGGCGCGTGGTGGCGTGGTCGTTCCACGACGGCAGCGGTCGCGCCACCGACCTCGACGGTTCGCCGCCCTACGCCACCGGGACCGGCGCGCTGCGCGACGGCTGGCGGCTGCTCCAGGCGTCGCCGGTGCCCCAGCGTCTCCCAGGCGCCGAGCGCGTGGCCGGCCGTCTCGAGCACGAGCTCGTCTTCGAGCGCATCGTCGACGCCTGAGCCCGAGCCGTTCCGCAGTCGCTGCCAGAAGTCCCGGGTGGCGCCCGTCCAGCGGGTCAGCGGTGGGTGGCCCAGCGGTGCTCGCGCTCGCCCATCGGTGTGGCCGGCGGGCCGTCCACGAAGGGCCACAGCTCCTCGGCGATCTTGCGCCAGTTGTTCGTCGCCCCCAGCTCGCCCATCAGCGCGGCCAGCCCCAGGTTGATGCGCTGGATGATGACGAACGACGGCGGCACGTTGGCCGCCTTCATGATGTCGCCGTAGGGGCCGCTGGCATCGAAGATCCGCCGGATCGACTCCGACGCGTACTCCGGGGTCATGGTGGCTTCGCCGTCCTCGAGCACCCACTCGTAGAAGTGGCTGAAGTACTCCTCGACCAGCTCGTCGGAGAACGGTTCGCCCGGCTTGAGCAGGCCGATCTCCTCGATGGTGCGCCGGAAGGACTCGACGTCGCGGTGCAGCACCATCGAGCGCACGAGCGAGGAGAACGTGTCGACCTCCTCGGGCGTGAAGCGCTTCACCAGCCCGAAGTCGAGGAAGACCACCTGGCCGCCGGGGCGGAACAGGTAGTTGCCGGGGTGGGGGTCGCCGTTGAAGGCCCGGAACCGGTAGAGGCTTCGGAAGACGAAGCGGAAGATCGTCTCGGCCGCCAGGTCCTTCTCCTCCTGGGACCAGCTGAGGACCTCGTCGAAGCGTGCGCCCTCGGCCAGCTCGGTCGTCAGCACCCGACGGCTGCTGAGCTCGTGCACGACGTCGGGCACGTGGATGAAGGGGTGGCCGGCGTAGTGGTCGACGAACAGCTGCTGGTTCGCCGCCTCCAGCTCGTAGTCGAGCTCCTCGAGGATGCGCTCGCGCA
Organism: Salinilacustrithrix flava; assembly: GCA_024128875.1. Taxonomy (GTDB): domain Bacteria; phylum Actinomycetota; class Acidimicrobiia; order Acidimicrobiales; family Salinilacustritrichaceae; genus Salinilacustrithrix; species Salinilacustrithrix flava. The sequence continues at coordinate 83,389 of JAMYFF010000003.1, read as the reverse complement.
GCTCCTCGACGATGGGGCCCGACTCGAGGCCGGGGAACAGCACGCCGAGCCCGCCGAAGACGAGGTTGGCGCTGCCGAGGTCGGACTCGATGGCCTCGTCGATGCCGGGGTACTGCACCTTCACCGCCACCGCCCGCCCGTCGGTGGTGATCGCCCGGTGCACCTGGCCGATGGACGCCGACGCGATGGGCACGGGGTCCCACTGGAGGAACAGCTCGTCCGGGTGGGCGCCGAGCTCGGACTCGACGACGCCGGCGGCCAGCTCGCCGCTCATGGGAGGTGCATCGGCCTGCAGCTGGGCCAGGGCTTCGCGGACGTGGGGTGGCATGCCGGAGTCGAGGTAGCTGGCCATCTGGCCGAGCTTCATCATGGCGCCCTTCATGTGCCCGAGGGTCTCGGTGATCTGCGCGGCGGTGCGCATCTCGAACCGGGTGTCGAGGGCCTGGCGGCGTTCGGCGCCGGCGAAGGTTCGGCGGGCCCGGTGCAGCGCGAACGCACCGCCGGCCCGGCCGCCCATGGTCGCCAGCTGGCGCCGGCGCGCCGCGCCCTGGCGGACCGAGAAGCTCCTGGCGGGCATCCCCCGCCCGATCAGGCGGCGCCCGACGACCCAGCCGGCCGCCGCCAGGCCGATGGCGAGGGCGGCGCCCTTCTTCGTCAGATCCGGGGTGCTGGGCACGCCGCGGATCGTACGGACGCGGCCGTGCCCGTGGAAAAGGCGCAACAGGGGAACTGCCAGCTCTCAGGGGTGGTCCGGGGTGGCGGCGGCCCGGGCCGCGTCGATCTCGCTGGTGCGCACGACGCGGGCGAAGACCACGATCGGCACGGCCATGAGGAGCCCGGAGAGCACGAAGGTGGTGCGCACGCCCCAGAGCGCGGCAGCAGCGCCGCCGGCGAGGCTGCCGAGGGGCATGGAGCCCCACCCGAGGAACCGGTACACGCTGTTGACCCGGCCGAGCAGGCGATCCGGGATGATCGTCTGGCGCAGCGACACGGTGATCACGTTCCAGAGGATGACGGCGAGCCCGAACACGGCGAAGGCCGCGCCGACGACCAGCGCGTTGGAGGTGGCGGCGATCACGATCGGCACCGCGACGGAGGCGACGAGCGTGCTCCACAGCATCGGCCCCCGCCCGAACCGGGTGACGAGGCGGGCGGACAGGAGCGACCCGATGGTGGACCCGGCCGCCGTGGTCGTGAGGAGCACGCCGAAGCCGAACCCGCTGAGGCCGAGGGCCGACTCCTCGCCGACGGCGTAGAGCGGGAAGACGGCGAAGAGCATCGTGGACGTGAAGTTCATGGCGCCGAGCAGCACGGCGAGGCCGCGCAGGAGGCGGTGGTTCCGCAGCCAGCGGAGGCCCTCGGCGATGTCGGTGCGCATGCGTGGGCGGGCGACGTCGGGATCGCGGGCGGGCCGTCGGGTGGCGACGAGGCCGCCGAGGGATGCGATCAGACCGGCGGAGATGGCGAAGGTGCCGGCGTCGAGCAGGATCGGCACGGCCGCGCCGAGGCCGAACAGGAAGCCGCCGAGCGGTGGACCGAGGAACTGGTTGGTGACGATCTCGCCGGCCATGAGGCGGCCGTTGGCACGCTCGAGGTCGTCGCGCTCGACGAGGGCCGGCAGGAAGGCCTGGGACGCGTTGTCGAACAGGGTCTCGGCCACGCCGAGGCCGAAGCCGATGGCGTAGAGGAGCCAGATGCTCGCGACGTCGGTGAGCACGGCGGCGGCCAGCGCGGCGACCAGGAGCGCACGCAGCGCGTTCACCGTCGCCATCAACCGCCGCCGGTCGACCCGGTCGGCGATCGCTCCCGCGTGCAGGGAGAAGAGCAGCCACGGCAGGCGGTTCGCCACGGTGACGCCGGCGAACAGCAGCGGCTGGCGGGTGAGGGTCTCGGCCAGCAGCGGCAGGGCCACGGCCATGACGCCGTCGCCGGTGTTGGAGACGACCGATGCCGTCCACAGTCGGTTGAAGCCGGCGCCGAGGCGGGCCGGCGTGGCGCGGCTCAGGGCAGCGGGGCCGGACGGCGGTCGGCCCAGGGGAGCAGCTGCTCGACCTGCGCGGCCACGCGCAGCAGCGCGGCCTCCTGCCACGGGCCGGCGACGACCTGGGCGCCGACGGGCAGGCCGGTGTCGCTGGCCTGGTGCACCGGGAGGGAGATGGCGGGCAGGCCGTTCATGTTGAACATCGAGGTGTAGCTCACCGTGGCCAGCACCGTCATCGAGGTGTCGGCGGGCGCCTCGGTGATCTCCCGCAGGATCTGGCCGGCTGACGGGGGCTGGATCGGCATCGTGGGGGTGACGAGGACGTCGAAGTCCCGGCCCCACTGGGCGTTGACCTTGCGGGTCCATCGCTGGAGGGCCGCGACCGCGCCGACGTAGGTGAGGCTGTCGACCTTCTGGGCGTAGCCCCGGTTGGCCCGGTTGTTCGCCTGGACGCGGTCCCAGTCGACGTCGAAGTCGGAGAGCCCGGCGTTGACGACGTGCACGAAGCCGGCGATGAAGTCCTCGGCGAAGGGCTCGAACTCGTGGTCGACGATCTCGTGGCCGGCTTCGGCCAGGGCGGCCACGGTGCGCTCCACGGCGGCCACGCACTCCGGGTCGACGTCGAGCCCGAGGGTCGAGGTGGTCATGGACGCGATGCGCAGCCGGCCGGGGTCGGCGCCGACCTCGTCGAGGAAGGGTCGCTCCGGTGCCGGCGCGTTCCACCAGGCGAGCGGGTCGAACACGGCGATGGCGTCGAGGGCCGCGGCGGTGTCGGCCACGGTGCGCGAGACCACGCCCTGGGTGGAGGCGCCCTCCCAGGCCACGGTCTGGTCGACGACGCGACCACGCGCCGGCTTCAGGCCGACGAGGCCGGTGCAGGTGGCCGGGATGCGGATGGAGCCCCCGCCGTCGCTGGCGTGGGCGATGGTGAACATCCCGCCCGCCACCGCCGCGGAGGCGCCGCCGGAGGAGCCCCCGGAGGTGCGTTCGAGGTCCCACGGGTTGCGGGTGATGCCGTAGCGGTCGTTCTCGGTGGCGGTGACGGTGCCGAACTCGGGGGAGTTGCTGGTGCCGCACAGCAGGAAGCCGGCGTCCTCCAGCCGCTGCACGACGAGGCCGCTCTCCTCGGCCGGTGCGTCCGAGGCACCCGGGGACCCGAACGTGCAGGGCCACCCCTGCACGGGGTGCAGGTCCTTGATCGGCAGCGGGACCCCGAAGAACGGAGGCAGGTCGTCCGGGCCCTCGGCGGTGAGGCGCTCGGTGGCGGCCTTCGCCCGGGCCCGGGCGTCGTCCTCGTCGAGCCAGACCACGGCGTTCAGCGCCGGGTTCCGGTCGGCGATGGCGGCCAGGGTGGCGTCCATGACCTCGGTGGGGGAGACCTCGGCGCGCCGGATGGCGGCGGCCAGGTCGAGGGCGGAGCTGCGGTCGAGGTCGGGCTGCACGGCGCGAACGCTACTGAGCGCCGGCGAGGAGGGCGGCGGCGAGCTCGTCCACGGCCGGATCGGGGCGGGCGCCCGTGCGGCGGGCCAGCACCAGGCGGCGGACCACGAGGTCGCGATGCACCACGCGGAGCCCTTCGACCGACCCGAGCCCGGCGAGGGGAAGCACGGTCCAGCCCACGCCGAGCAGGGCCATCTCGCGCAGCACCTCGGGCTGGTTGGACTCGGCCACGACCTCGAAGCCGGCGCCGGCACGGCGCAGGGCGTCGGCGACGACCTGCCGGGTGTGCGAGCCGCTCGGGAACGTCACCCACGGCCCCCAGCCGGCGGGGGCGACGTCGGCGGCGTCGCCGGGGGCGAGCACGCTGAGGGGGTCGTCGAGCAGCGGCTGGGTCGTGATGCGCGCCGGCAGGTCGTCGGTCTCCACGCACACGACGAGGTCGAGCTCCCCGCGGACCAGCCGCCGCAGGAGCGGGCCCGAGGGGTCCACGGCGAGCAGCAGATCGACCTCGGGTCGCTGGCGGCGGTGGGCCCGCAGCACGTCGCGGAAGTGGTGGGTGGCGGCGGCGTCGATCATGCCGAGCCGGACGACCCCGCTCGTGCCGGTGCGGCGCGACGCCAGCCACCGGGCCAGGTCGCGCGTGGCGGCGACGGTTGCCTCGGCGTAGCGCAGGACGGGCTCGTGGTCGCGGGCCGGCACCCGGCGGCGCCCGTCCCGCTCGAACAGGGCCACGCCGAGCCGGCGCTCGAGCTCGGCGATGCCCTGGGACAGGGCCGACGGGGACACGCCGACCGAGGCGGCGGCCTCGCCCCAGGTGTCGTGGCGGTCGATGGCCACGAGGTACTCGAGCTGCTGGGTGGTGAGCTGCAGCGTCGTCGGCGGTGGTCGCACCCCCGCGACGGTAGTTCAGTGTTCCTGAACCAACGTTGCGTTTCCACCACGATGCTTCATGATGGTCGGATGACCGCACGAGACATCGCACCCGCAACGGGCAAGCTCGGCGTGCTCCTCCCGGGGCTCGGCGCCGTGGCATCCACCTTCATCGCCGGCGTGCTGCAGGCCCGCCAGAGCGGCGAGGCCCCCATCGGCTCGCTCAGCCAGATGGCCCACATCCGCCTCGGCGACCGCGAGGAGGGCCGCAACCCCCTCATCAAGGACTTCGTCCCGCTCGCCAGCCTGGACGACATCGTCTTCGGCGGCTGGGATCCGATCTCGCCGAACGCGCTCGAGGCCGCCCGCACCGCCGGCGTGCTCGAGGAGCGCGACCTGGCCCCGATCTCGGCCGAGATGGAGGGCATCGTGGCCATGGACGCGGTGTTCGACCAGAGCTGGGTCTCCCGCCTCGAGGGCACCCGGGTCAAGACCGGCGCATCGAAGATGGAGCTCGCCGAGCAGCTCATCGCCGACATCGAGGCCTTCCGCACCGAGAACGGCTGCGACCGCCTCGTCATCGTGTGGTGCGCCTCGACCGAGGCCTACCGGGACGTCACCGAGGTGCACCAGAGCGTCGAGGCCTTCGAGCAGGGCCTGCGCGACAGCGACCCGATGATCAGCCCGAGCCAGATCTACGCCTACGCCGCGCTGATCTCCGGGGTGCCCTTCGCCAACGGCGCGCCGAACCTGTCCACCGACCTGCCCTGCATGATCGAGCTGGCCGGGCGCGAGGGCGTGCCGATCGGCGGCAAGGACTTCAAGACCGGCCAGACGCTGATGAAGACGATCCTGGCGCCGGGCTTCAAGGCCCGGATGCTCGGCCTGCGCGGCTGGTACTCCACCAACATCCTCGGCAACCGCGACGGCGAGGTCCTGGACGACCCGGAGAACTTCAAGTCCAAGGAGGTCTCCAAGCTCGGCGTGATCGACACGATCCTGCAGCCCGACGCCTACCCCGACCTCTACGGCAACGTCGACCACGTCGTGCGGATCAACTACTACCCGCCCCGCGGCGACAACAAGGAGGGCTGGGACAACATCGACATCTTCGGGTGGATGGGCTACCCGATGCAGATCAAGGTCAACTTCCTCTGCCGCGACTCGATCCTGGCCGCCCCCCTCGTGCTCGACCTGGCCCTCTTCTTCGACCTCGCGGCTCGTGCCGGCGAGGCGGGCGTGCAGGAGTGGCTCAGCTTCTACTTCAAGGCCCCGATGGTGACGCCCAACCCCGGCGGCGACGACCTGCCGCCCGAGCACGACATCTTCATCCAGCAGATCAAGCTGAAGAACACCCTGCGCACGTGGATGGGCGAGGAGCCCGTCACCCACGCGGAGCAGTAGAAAGAGCCTCGTGAGCGACGATCCGACGGCCGCCCAGGCCGACATCATCCCCCAGACGTTGGTGGGCATCTCCTTCCCGGACATCTACCGGGCCCAGGAGTTCCTCACCGCCGTCACCCGGCTGAAGGCGAACGGCTCGCTGGTGCTCGAGGACGCCGTCATCGTGGTCAAGGACGACGCCGGCAAGACCGTCGTGCGCGAGACCATCGACCCCCAACCGGGCCGCTCGGCCATCTCCGGGGGCATGTGGACCGGCCTGTTCGGCCTGCTCCTCGGGGGACCGGTCGGCTGGGCGGCGGGCACCGCCATCGGCGCCGGCGCCGGTGCGCTCACCGCCAAGGTCGTCGACCTCGGCATCTCCGACGAGTGGGTCGGGTGGTTCCGTGACGCGGTGAAGCCGGGCACCGCCACCGTCGCCGTCCTCGCGAGCGAGATCGTCGAGGACCACCTCGTGGCCGAGGTCCACCGCTTCGCCGGCTCAGAGCTGGTCTACGCCAACTTCGACGCCGAGATGATCGCCCGACTGGAGCGAGCGCTCGAGGTCTGACGCGAGCGCGGGCCCGCAGGCACCGTGACAGGATGACGTCAGCGACGTCGACCGCAGGGGGTGCCGCATGGGACTGGCCATGACCGTGGAGGAACGGGAGCAGTTCCTGGCCGACGTGCACGTGGGCGTGCTGGCGGTGGAGCGCCCCGACGGGCCCCCGCTCGCCGTCCCCGTCTGGTACGACTACCGCCCCGGCGGGGAGCTGTGGGTGCTCACGGCTGAGGACTCCGTCAAGGGCAAGCTGCTGGCCCAGGCCCGTCGGTTCTCGCTCTGCGCCCAGGACGAGACCCCGCCCTTCTACCGCTACGTCAGCGTCGAGGGGCCCATCACGGCCATCCGCGCCGCGGACGAGGAGGACGACTCCCGCCCCATGGCGCACCGCTACCTCGGCCCCGACATCGGTGACGAGTACGTGGAGACCTCCGACGAGCAGAGCCTGAAGTTCTGCATGCAGCCCGAGCGCTGGTGGAGCGTGGACTACTCCAAGCTCACCTAGCGCGCCGTTCCGCAGCCGCGTCCAGAACCGGGTCGGTGGCTACGCTCCGCCGCCGTGACGATCAACGACCTGCAGGGCCAGGTGGCCGTGGTGACCGGCGGCAACGGGGGCATCGGGCTCGGCTTCGCCGAGGGGTGCGCCCGGGCCGGCGCCGCCGTGGCGGTGTGGGCCCGCAACGCCGACAAGTCCGCCGCCGCCGTGGAGGCGATCAAGGGCCACGGGGTGGATGCCATCGCCGTGGCCTGCGACGTCGGCGACGAGGCATCGGTCGCTGCCGCCACGGCCGAGACGGTCGAGCGCCTCGGCCGCATCGACGTCTGCGTCGCCAACGCCGGCACGAGCGGCGGTGGCCAGCTCCAGGACCTGTCGCTCGAGGAGTGGCGCCGCGTGATGGCCATCAACCTCGACGGTGCGTTCCTCACCATGCGCGACTGCGCCCGCCAGATGATCGACCAGGGCGAGGGCGGCGCGATCGTGGCGATCTCGTCGACCTCGGCCATCCACGGCGCTGCTGCCAACCCCCACTACGGCGCGTCCAAGACCGCCCTGCTCGGCCTCGTCCGCGCCTCGGCCGTGGGCCTCGCCCGCCACAAGATCCGGGTGAACGCCGTGCTGCCCGGCTGGACCCGCACCGAGATGGCCGAGGGCGGCTACCAGGACGACCGCTTCCGCGAGGTCACCACCAAGCGCACCCCGGTGCGCCGGTGGGCGACGGGTGAGGACTACGAGAAGCTGGCCGCCTACCTGTGCGACAAGTCCGTGGATTGGCACACCGGCGACCAGATCGTCGCTGACGGCGGCTACACCATCTTCTGATCGTGGACCGCTGACGTGGACGGGGGCTTGCGCACGGGCGCCGACGGCGTCGTGCGGTGCTGGTGGTGCGGCGACGATCCGCTCTACGTGGACTACCACGACCACGAGTGGGGCCGGCCCACCCGCGACGAGCGCGACGTCTTCGAGCTGCTCGCGCTCGAGGGCTTCCAAGCCGGTCTGGCGTGGATCACGATCCTGCGCAAGCGGGAGGCCTTCCGGGCCGCGTTCCACGGCTTCGACATCGACGCGGTGGCGGCCTACGAGGAGCCCGACATCGAGCGCCTGCTCGGCGACGCCGGCATCGTGCGCCACCGGGGCAAGATCCAGGCCACCATCGACCTGGCCCGCCTGAGCCAGGAGCTGCGCGCCGAGGGCAGCTCCCTGAGCGAGCTGGTCTGGTCCCACGCGCCCGAGTCGCGACCGGCGCCGCTCGCCACCCTGGCCGAGATCCCAGCGCACACGTCGGAGTCCGCCGCGCTGAGCAAGGCGCTCAAGGCGCGCGGCGCCCGCTTCGTCGGCCCGACGATCGTCTACGCGTTCATGCAGTCGGCCGGGATGGTCGACGACCACCTCATCGGCTGCCACCGCTGCGGTCCGTGATCCGCGCCAGCACGCGCCGGAACACCCCGCCCTCGGTCGTGCCGACCTCGTCGACCATGCTCCCGTCGACCGAGCCGTCCTGGGCGTCGCGCAGGTAGAGCACCTTGGCCGCACCGACGATCGGCGTGGCGATCAGGGCACCCGGCACGCCGGCCATCGCGCCGCCGAGCAGCGCGGCCAGCATCGTCGTGGGAGGCGTGAGGTCGACGGCCTTGCCGACCACGGCGGGCTGGATGATGTTGTTCTCGAGGTTCTGGTACACGAGGAACACGACGAGGGCGATCGCCGCCGCCACGGGACCCTGCGTGAGGGCCAGGGTGACGAGGAACGAGCCGCCGAGGAACCCGCCGATCTGGGGGATCAGGTTCGTGAGCATCGACCAGAGGCCGGCGAGCGGGGCGAGGGGGACGCCGAGCGAGAGCGCGACCGTGAGCACGACGAGCCCGTTGAGGATGGCCACGAACAGTGAGCCGGCGAAGTAGTTGCCGAACGTGCGGTAGACGACCCGGCCGATCCCGTCGAGGTGCTCCCGGCGCTCGCCCTTGAACAGGTTCCGGATGCGCTGCACCATCGACTCGCCGTCGAGCATGACGGCGATGGCGGTGACGAGCACGACGATCGTGGTGAGCAGACCCCCGAGCAGGTCCTCGGCGTAGCGGGTGATCTGCTCGTCGTCGAGCTCGGCGGGCAGACGCTCGATGGCGTCGTCGACGCGCTGGGCCAGGTCCGCCTCGGCGATGCGCTCCCCGATGACCGGCCAGGTGTAGGCGTCCTCGATCGTGGCCGGGAGGTCCGAGCGCAGGCTCCCGGCCTGCTCGATGGCGGCGGGGCCGAGGACGAGGAGCACGGCGAGGAAGGCCAGGCCGAGTGCGGTGCCGACGATGGCCACGGCGATGCCCCGGCTCGACCCGCCGAGGCGGTCGCGCGTGCGGGCGACCACCGGGTCGAGGGCCAGCGCGATCACGATGCCCACGACGACCTTGGTGATCATCGACGGCGTCTGCTGCAGCACCTCGAGCAGGCCGAGGGCCACCAGTGCGAAGACGAGGAGCGTCGCCATCGAGCGGAGGTCGACGTCGACCACGGTGCGCGTGTCGTTGGGGGCGGGCTCGGCACCGTCCCCACCTCCGGGCGCATCACGGAGGCCAGCGGTCACCCTCGGTACCGTACGACTCGATGCCGGCGACACCGTGGATGACCGGGGGCGGGGCTCGCCGCTCGCGCACGGTCCGCATCAGCACCCGCACGATCGCGCTGGCCGTCGGCGTCGTGCTCGCGCTCCTCGTGCTCCGGGGCGCGTTCGTGGCCGGCCAGCGGGTCCTCGGCTGGGCTGCCGCCTGCACGGTGACGGCGGTGTTCGTGGCCCCGCTCGTGACCTGGTTGGGTCGATGGATCCCGCGGATCGCCGCAGTGCTGCTCACCTTCGTCGTCATCGGCGTGGCGGCCGTGGCGCTCGTCTTCGGCACCTTCGACAACCTCGACCGTGAGGTCCGCTCGCTGCAGGACGTCGCACCCGAGGCGACGGCGCGCCTCGAGGACCGGGACGACGAGATCGGCGCCGCCATGCGCGACCTGCGGCTGTCCGACCGCGTCGAGGTCTTCCTCGACGAGGTCGACGAGCGGGTGGGCAGCGGCAGCGACGCGCTCGCCGAGAACGCGCTGACCGTGCCCGTGTTCTTCGTGAACATGATCCTCACGATCTTCCTGCTGATCTACGGCCCCGGGATCATCCGGGGTGGGCTCTCGCTGGTGGCGGACGACGACCGGCGACGGCTGGTCACCACCGTGCTCGAGGAGGCGACGTTGCGCGCCCGCCGGACGCTGACCGCCATGCTCGGCCAGGGGGTGCTGATCGGGTTGTCCGTGGGGCTCGTGGCCTCGCTGCTCTCGCTGCCGGCGCCGGTGGTGCTCGGACTGGTCGCCGGCGTGGCCGCCACCCTCCCCGACGTCGGCATCCTGCTCGGGGTCCTGCCCACCGCGGCCCTCACCGCCGGCCTCGAGAGCGGGCGAGCGGCCGTGGCGATCCTGGCCGCGGCGATGGTGCTGCAGGCCGTCGAGGCCCTGCACGCGCGGCGGTGGATCGACCGGTGGGGCGTCGAGGTCGGCCCCTCCGTCGTCTTGATCGTGGTGCTGCTCGGCTACGAGCTGCACGGCATCGGCATGGCGTTCTTCGGGGTGGCCTTCGCGGTCTTCGCCCTGGCGGTCGTCGATCAGGTGCCCCGCGCCCAGGAACCGATGGAGGAGCCGGCCCCGGCGCAGCCGTAGTGTGCTGCGGCCATGGCCACGACCAGCCGGCGCACCGCCGGGATCCTCGCAACGACCGCTGGCGTCTCCATCTGGGGCGCGTCGTCGACGATGGTCAAGTCGATCGACGGCATCGACGCCACCGGCATCAGCTTCCACCGGCTCGTGCTCGGCGCCCTCCTGCTCGTCACGGTGCACCTGGCGCGCGGCGGTCGCATCACGTGGTCGATGCTGCGGATCAGCGCCCTCGGCGGCGTCGCGTTCGGCCTCGACATCGTCCTGTTCTTCAGCGCGCTGCGCGAGACCTCGGTGGCCAACGCCACCGTGATCGGGGCGCTGCAGCCGATCCTGCTCGCCCCGATCGGCGTGCGGCTGTTCGGTGAGCAGCTCGGCAAGCGGGTCGTCGTGTGGTCGCTCGTCGCGGTGGCCGGCACCGCCGTCGTCGTCCTCGGCGCCACGGGCGTGCCGGAGTGGAGCCTGCGGGGTGACCTGCTCGCAGTGGGTGCCCTCGGCTCGTGGACCCTGTACTTCGTGGCGTCCAAGCAGGCCCGCCGCCAGCTCGGCACGCTCGAGTACTTCACCGGCCTCTCCGTCGTCGCCTGCGCTGTGGTCGCCCCCTACGCCCTCGTCGTCGGTGCCGACCTGAGCCCGGCCGATGCCAGCGACTGGGTCACGATCGTGCTGGTCACGGTCTTCTCGGGGGCCCTCGGGCACGTGCTGCTCAACTGGTCCCACGAGCACGTCCCGCTCCAGATCGTCTCGCTGCTGACCCTGCTCGTCCCGGTCGTGGCCACCATCGGCGCCGTCACGTTCCTCGACGAATCGGTCAGTGCCCTGCAGTGGTTCGGCATGGCGGTGGTGGTCGCATCCCTCGCGGTCGTGGTGCTGGAGCGCCCCGCGAAGGAGCCACGAGAGGTCGGCGAGCCGGTCCCGACGTAGCCAGCGCGGCCGGCCCCTCGTATCGTCGTCCCGATGGACCTCCACGAGCAGATCCGCGAAGCCCTCGAGCTGCAGGCGATCGAGGCCGACGGTCCCGGTGCGGCCCAGGTGCTGCAGTCGGCGATCCTCGAGCACACCGGCATCGCGGTCGGCGACGCCCTGCTGGACGCGGCGGCCGTGGCGCTGCGTCGGATGGTGCTCGAGACCGAGGAGACCATGGTCGCCCCGGAGCTGATGACCCGCCTCGCCCTCGACGGCGCCGTCCCCGAGGACCGCATCGAGCTGCTCCTCACCACCATGACGATGGCGGCGGCCACGGCCGGGGGGATCCGCCCGTCGGTGGAGGCCCTGATCGGTGGCGAGGGCCTGGAGGACTCGATGTTCGGCCTGTGGCTCGGGCTCCTCACGATCGTGCGGGTCGTGGCGATGGCGCTGGACATGACCGAGGCCGAGCTGGTCGAGGACGTGCTGGTTGCGCTCGAGCCGTAGCGGCGCCGGCCGGGTGGTGCACCGCCCGGCGGTATGACAACGTCGCGCAGGTGCGAGTGGTCATCGGTCCGGTCAGTGCAGCGAGTGCCCTCGCGTGGCTCGACTACGCCGACGAGGTCATCGAGGAGCTCGGTGCCATGGCCCCGGGGGAGTGCTTCACCACCCCTGAGGTGCTCGAGGTGTTCCGCAGCTACGTGACCTCCTGGCGGAGCTCGGCGGCCGGCGACGAGCTCCTGTGGGAGCGCGACATCCCCGCTGAGCAGGTCGAGTACCACATGCACGCGTTCCAGCGGGTCGCCGAGGTCCTCGACCAGCGGGCCGAGGAGCGCGGGATGGCCTCACCGCCCGAGGGCGAGGACTTCTACGCCGCGATCCTCCAGGGCGTGCTGACGGCGCTCGACGCCGAGGGCCCCTCGAGCGCGGCCTTCGCGGAGCACCTCGCCGAGTTCTGGCCTGGCCGCGACCCGCTCGCCTGAGCGGGGTCCGCTACCCGGCGAGGGCCTGGGGGACCTGGTCGATCCGGCGTGCCGCGGTGGCCCACCGTCGCTCGGCCAGCACGCGCGCCAGGCGGGCGTCGGACGCGGCGTAGGCGTGCAGCGCCTCGCGGGACAGGTCGTGGATCCGCTCGCGGTCGACCTCGAGGGGTGCCAGCCCGACGAAGCGGGCGATGGATTTGAGCGAGCAGGAGATGCGCAGGGCCGGCCCGACGTCGTCGCGGTAGACGCGGTACGCGTCGAGGTGCCCGTGGCCGTGCCACGCTGCCCGGTAGCAGCAGTCGTGGCCGGGGAGGGGGTCGTGGCGGTGGCGGATGCTGGGGTCGGGGACCAGCTGCAGGCCGAGCCGGAGCCGCCACCGGACGGCGCGGTCGGCGATGAAGGGCAGGTCGAAGGCGGAGCCGTTCCAGGTGGCCAGCACGCCGGGCGCCAGCTCGCCGAGGCGAAGGTCGAGCTCGGCCAGCAGCTCGTCCTCGGGGCCGTCGAACAGCTCGTCGCCGAGCTCGGTCGACAGGGCGACCGCAACGATCCGGGACACGTTCGGATCGAGTCCGTCGACGGTCGTGTCGGTCTCGATGTCGAGCCCGTAGATCGGAAGTCGTCGCATCCGCTACCCCCCGGTTCTGCTGGGCCGATGGTAGGGACGCGCCGCGCCCCACCGGTGGATCCCCGCTCGCCGTGACCGCGAGCGACCTCAGCGGAGGCCGGGGAGGGGCAGCTGGAGGAGCTGGCGGATCCGCTCGGACACGTCGGGCGTGAGCGGCTGCTCGAAGCGGTCGATGACGAAGGACAGCGCGAGCTCGCCGTCGCTGGCCTCGACCTCGTCGAGGCGGGCGCTGCGGGGCAGCGGGGGGAGGGGCAGGTAGCCCCGGAGGAAGCGGACCAGGGTCGTGGGCACGCCGAGCAGGGAGGCCTTCGTCGGCCGCAGCTGCACGAACCCGCCGACGACGGCGGGCATCGTGACCACCTCGCCCATGCGGACGCCTCCGAAGCCGGTGGTCGTGACCACCCCATCCTCGGTCAGCTTCAGCCGGAACGGGAGGTGCAGGTCCCGGGTCCAGCGGTCCACGTTCTCCTGGGAGACCACCGAGGTGAAGCCGACCGGCTCGGCCACCAGCACCGGGGGCAGACCCGGCTGGACCCGGACGTGCTCGGCGCGCACGATGAAGCGATCGATGACGAGTCCGGCCACGGCGTAGGCGGGCAGCTCGAGCTTGACGAGGTCGATCTCGCCCCGGAGCAGCCCGGTCGGTGAGATCTTCAGCTCGGGACGGAGGGGACGTCCGAGCGCGGCCTCGGAGACGACGTCGAGCAGCGCCACGAACAGGTCGTGCGCGGGCCGGTAGGTGGCCGCCTCCTCCGGGGTGGGGATCCGCGGCCGCTCGTCGGCGGGGTCAGGGCCGGGGGAGTCGGAGGTGTCGGGCAACGGAGGGGATGCTACGGACCTCCGGCGGGAACCGGTCGGATCGCCCGGGCCCGGATACCTAGCTGGCGGCGCGGCGCCGGGCGCCGACGGGGTTGGGGACGGGGAAGCCGGCGCGGGTGCGCTCCTCTTCGTTCTCGCCGCCCCAGTACCCGAACTCGCGGCGCTCCCGGGCGAAGTCCCGGCACGCGGTGCGGGACGGGCACGCCCGGCAGAGGTCTGCCGCCTTGGCCTCCCGGCGGGCCCGGGCCTGCGGTCGTTCTGCCAGCGGCGCGAAGAACAGGCGGGTCTTGCCCGCGCAGGCGGCCTTGGCCATCCAGTCCTGCCCGGCCCAGCTCCCCAGTGCGACGACGTCGTCCACAGCCCTTCTCCCCATGCTCTCGCCGGCCGATGGCCGGCTGGTCCCTCTCGGTCGTTCGACCACGGCAGTGGGCTGTACTGCGCGTGGTCGAACGACCACCAAACTACTGCCGGTGTTTCCGCTGGTACAGAGGGTGAGGAGAATGCGGCAGATGCGGCATTTGCCTAGAGCAGTCTGGCGGCCAGCTCGGCCAGGGGGGAGCGCTCGCCCCGGAGGAGCCGGACGTGGCCGAAGCAGTCCTGGCCGGCGAACGCGGTGACCAGCGCGGTGAGCGCGTTGGTCTGCTCGGACAGGAAGGCGGCGTCGATCTGGCTGGTGTCGCCGGTGAAGACCACCTTGGAGTCGGCCGCGATGCGGGTGAGGATCGTCTTGCCGACCTGGGGCGACAGGTTCATGGACTCGTCGATGATCACGAAGCTCGAGTGCAGGGTGCGGCCCCGGAGGTGGGTGACCGACTCCATGGTGAGCTGGCCCCGGGCCCGGATCTCGTCGAGCACCTCGGCGGCGTCCTCGCGCTGGCGGCGGCCGGTGTGGTCCGGGCCGGTGAGGGCGTAGACCGCGTCGGTGATGGCCGCCATCCACGGGTCGAGCTTCTCGTCGAGCGTGCCCGGCAGGTAGCCGACGTCGGCCTTGCCGACCGGGACGACCGGTCGGTACACGCAGATCCGGGAGTAGCGACGCTCCTCCACCACCTGCTGCAGGGCGGCGGCCACGGCCGTGAGGGTCTTGCCCGTGCCGGCCGGGCCGTCGAGGGCGACGACCTTGACGTCGTCGTCGAGCAGCAGGTCGAGGGCGAAGCGCTGCTCCTTGTTGCGGGGGCGCAGGTCCCAGGCGTGGTGGTCGTTGGCCACCAGCTCGAGGCCGTGGGCGTGGCGGCGGACCAGCGCCGACTGGCTGCCGGCGTGGAGCACGCCGAACTCGTTGACCCGCAGCGCGGCGACGACGTCCTCGGTGCCGGGGCCGTCGAGGTCGCCGGCGTAGATCGAGTCCACCACCGCCGGTTCCACCTGGAGCTCGCGCCACCCGTTCTCGCCGTCGCCCTGGCGGAGGTCGTCCAGGGGGTTGTGCTCGCAGGAGTCGAGGCCGAACGTGGCCGCCTTCACCCGCATGCCGGTGTCGTTGGAGACGAGGCGGACCGATCGTCCCGCGTCGTAGTGCTGTCCGAGGGCGGTGCCGATGATGCGGTTGTCGGGCTTGTCCGGGTCGAGGCCGTGCTCGCGCAGCAGGCCCACCTGCACGCCGTTGAGTGCCACGCGCAGCGTGGCGCCGCCGGGCAGCGGCTGGGGCGTCTCGAGGTCGCCGCCGCCGTCCACGCGGATCCGCTCGATGCGGCGCAGCACGTCGCGCGCCGACATGCCCACCGAGTCGAGGCGCTTCTTCAGGCCGTCGAGCTCCTCGATGACCGTCAGCGGCACGACGAGGTCGCAGCCCGGGTAGCCGAGCAGCACCCCCTCCGGGTCGGCGACGAGGGCCGACGTGTCGAGCACGACCTGGGTGCGGGTGGTCTCGTCGAGGTCGGGGAGCATCGGCTCCTCGGGCGCGTCGATGACGAGTGCGGGGTCCGGGGTCATGCTGCCTCCTGAGGGCGCAGGGCACGGCTGATCGCCGGGGCCGAGGATCGGCCGGGTCGTCGTGCCAAGGAACGGACGAACACTGCTGTCGATCATGGTCCTGCGCGCGAGCCCAGGCGCGGATGGTGTGGCGTCGTTCACACGCCGTTCATCGCGCCGGTCCCCTCGAGGTGCGATCGCAGGTCGAGCGCGTCGACCACGGCGTGCCCGTACCAGTCGTTGTTGAAGTACGCGTAGACGTCGATGCCGTCGTCGAGCCAGGCCGCGAACCGCTCGGCGTCCCGTGCCATCCGTTCGGTCCCGTAGCGGCCGTCGTAGGGCCGGTTCAGCGCGTCGGGCCCGTGGTAGCGGACGTAGGTCCAGTCCGTCGTGAGCACCTGCGGGTGGTCGGCGATCAGGTCGTGCAGGCACAGGGCCGCGCCGTGGCGGGCGAGGGCGTCGAAGGTGTCGTCGTGCACCCAGCTCGGGTCGCGCAGCTCGACGGCCCAGCGGATGTCGCCGGGGAGGCGCTCGAGGACCGCCTCGAGGCGCGCCACGTCGCGGTGCCAGCTCGGTGGCAGCTGGAAGAGGTTGGGGCCGAGGTGGTCGCCGAGGCGACGGATGCGGTCGAGGTGGCGCGGCAGCCAGATCTCGGGGTCCTTCAGCTTCTTGCGGTGCGTGCAGAACTGGCCGACCTTGGCCGCGTAGGTGAACCCCGGCGGAGCCTGCTCCCGCCAGCCGTCGACCTTCTCCGGCGTGGGCAGGCGGTAGAAGGTGTTGTTCAGCTCGACCGTGTCGAAGCGTTCGGCGTAGTGGGCGAACCAGGTCCGGGCCGGGGCCTTCTCGGGGTACACCGGCCCGCGCCAGTCCTTGTAGGACCACCCCGAGCAGCCGATGCGTGCCTGCGCCACGTGCTCCCCGTACCCGTCGCCAGCGGGCAGGATGCCGCCATGGCCGCGTGCACGTTCTGTCGCATCGTCGCCGGCGACGCGCCGGCGCACGTCGTGCTGGACGACGACGTGGCCGTTGGCTTCCTCGACATTCGACCGCTCTTCCCCGGCCACGTCCTGCTCGTGCCCCGGGACCACGTCGAGGTCCTGCCCGACCTGCCGGCGGCGCTGGTCGGGCCGCTGTTCGAGCGGGCCCAGCGCATCGCCGCGGCCATGGTCGAGGTGCTCGGCGCGCAGGGCAGCTTCGTGGCCCTGAACAACACCGTCAGCCAGAGCGTCCCGCACCTGCACGTGCACGTCGTGCCCCGGACCAAGGGTGACGGCCTCCGGGGCTTCTTCTGGCCCCGCACCGGCTACGACTCCGACGAGCACGCCGCCGTCGTCGCCGCCCGCCTCCGGGCCCACCTCGCCTGAGCGGGATCTCGATCAGGCTTCGAAGGTCACCTGGGGCCGCCCGCCGGTGACGACCAGCGTGGCCGGGATGCCGAGCAGGTCGAGGGCGTCGCCCTGCCAGTCGCGGGACACCACGGACACGACCTCGCCCTTGTGCTCACCGGCCAGGATCGTGAGCTCGACCGCCACGCCGCCGCCCTCGGCCTCGTCGGCGTCGAACACCAGGGCGTCGTAGGTTCCGTCCTCCAGCACGCTCGGGAGGCTAGGTGGCCACCCTCGGTCGTGGTCGGTCGATCGGTCCCCTCGCTGGTCGCGGCTCGCCGGTTGTCCGCTGGACCGTTGCCTGAGCGCCAACTCCTGCTCGCCACCCGTTCAGGACCGCTTCCTACGTTCCGCCCCATGACCCCACCCACACGAAGCCTGCGGCGCGGGCTGCCAGCCCTCGCCGCCGCCACCCTCGGCATCACGCTCGTCGCCACCGGACTGCCCGCAGGCGCCAAGCCCGGCTCGGAGCGGATCACCCTCGAGCCGATCGGCACCTACGTCGGGCCCGAGAGCGAGTTCGACACCAGCGCTGCGGAGATCGTCGCCTACGACGCCGGGACGGAGCGGCTCTTCGTCGTGAACGCCCAGGCCGGCCGGATCGACGTGCTCGACATCTCGGCCCCGGCGACCCCGGTGGCGGTCGGCACGATCACCGCCGAGCTCGCCGAGGACGGGGCGGAGATCAACAGCGTCGCCGTTCGTGATGGCCTCGTCGCCGCCGCGGTGCAGGCTCCGGACAAGCACGCGCCCGGTTCCGTGGAGCTCTTCGACGCTGTGAGCCTCCTGCCCTTCGGGACCCCTCTCGAGGTCGGAGCCCTGCCCGACATGCTCACCTTCACGCCGGACGGCGCTCGGATCGTCGTGGCCAACGAGGGGGAACCGAGCGGCTACTGCGACGGTGACATCGACCCCGAAGGCTCGATCAGCATCATCGACGTCGACGGTCTCACGGTGGCGACGGCGGACTTCCATGCGTTCGACGGTCAGGCCGATGCACTGCGCGACGCGGGCGTCCGGATCTTCGGCCCGGGCGCCAGCGTGTCCGAGGACCTCGAGCCGGAGTACGTGGCGATCGACGCGGACTCGACGACGGCCTGGGTCTCGCTGCAGGAGAACAACGCGCTCGCGATCGTCGACCTCGCGACCGCCACGGTGACCGACATCGCTCCGCTCGGTCTCAAGGACCACTCGCTGCCGGGCAACGGCCTCGACGCGTCGGATCGCGATCCGAAGGGCGACTCGACCATCAACATCGCCACCTGGCCGGTCAACGGCATGTACCAGCCCGATGCCATCGACGCCTACGAGCACGGCAACAAGACCTACATCGTGTCGGCCAACGAGGGTGACGCGCGCGAGTACGACTGCTACGTCGAGGAATCCCGGGTGAAGGACCTCGAAGACGACTTCGGCTACGTGCTCGACGGGTTCGACGACGACATCGACGCTGACGAGAACCTCGGGCGACTCACTGTGACGACCTCGTACTACGGCGAGCCTGGTCCTGTCGACGACCTGTACAGCTTCGGTGGGCGGTCGTTCTCCATCTGGGACTCGGCCGGGGAGCTGGTGTTCGACAGCGGCGACCAGTTCGAGCAGATCACGGCAGCGCTGCTGCCCGAGGACTTCAACTCGAACAACGACGAGAACGGGTCCTTCGAGAGCCGGAGCGACAACAAGGGTCCGGAGCCGGAGGGTGTCGAGATCGGCAGGGCGTACGGCAAGACGTACGCGTTCATCGGGCTCGAGCGGGTCGGCGGCGTGATGGTCTACGACATCACCTCGCCGAAGAATCCCTTCTTCGTCACCTACGTCAACAACCGTGACTTCGGCCAGGACGCCGAGACCCCCGAAGCCGGTGATCTCGGCCCGGAGGGGCTCACCTTCATCCCGGCCGCCGACAGCCCGAACGGCAAGCCGCTGCTGGTCGTCGGCAACGAGGTGAGCGGGTCGACGACGATCTACGAGATCGCGGGGCCTGGCAAGGCCCGCTGAGCCGATGTGCGGGTGCGTCGCCGTCCGGGCGGCGCACCCGCAGGCCCGGTGCCAGACTCGGCGCCATGGCCGTCATCGTCGTCACAGGTGCGAACTCCGGCATCGGCCGGGCCACCGCCGTCCACCTCGCCGCTGCCGGCCACACCGTCCACGGGGCGATGCGCGACCTCGGCAAGGGCGGCAAGCTCCAGGACGAGGCCACCGCCGCCGGCGCCACCGTGCAGCCTCTCGAGCTCGACGTGTCCGACGACGAGTCGGTGCGCACGGCGATCCAATCCGTGCTCGACGCCGAAGGGCGCATCGACGTCCTCGTGAACAACGCCGGCCTCGGGTACAACAAGGCCGTCGAGGAGATCGACATCGCCGAGGGCAAGCAGGTGTTCGACGTCAACTACTGGGGCGTCGTCCGTTGCACCCAGGCCGTGCTGCCCGGGATGCGAGCGCAGGGCAGCGGCACGATCGTCAACGTCTCCTCCGTCGCCGGCCGCCTCGCCGCCATCGCCCAGGCGGTGTACGCCTCGTCCAAGTGGGCGCTCGAGTGCCTCAGCGAGAACATGGCCCAGGAGCTGGCGCCCTTCGGCATCCGGGTGAAGGTGATCGAACCCGGTGTCACCCGCACCGCGCTGCTGGCGAAGCACCAGGAGCTCCATCCCGAGTCCCCCTACGCGGACGCCTACCGGCGCATGTTCGCGTTCTACGCCGCCGGCATCGAGGCCAACGTCCGCCCGTCGGAGGTCGCCGAGGTCGTGCAGCAGGCGATCGACGACGACTCCGCCCGCCTGCGCTACGTGTGCGCCTACGCCGGGGACGAGCTGGGCGACGGCCGGGAGGGCGTGAGCGACGAGGAGTGGCTGGCGCTCGGCGCGGCGGCGAACGACGACGAGTACTTCGAGCGCTTCGAGCGGGCGTTCGGCCTCGACATCCGGGCCGGCGACTTCCGCACCGACGAGCAGCGGGCCGCGGGGCTCTGACGGCACGAGCATGAGCCTGCGGGGACATCTGCTCGTCGCCGAACCGACGTTGGACGACCCCAACTTCGCCCGCACGGTCGTGTACCTCATCGAGCACTCCGAGGGCGGCGCGCTCGGGCTGGTGCTCAACCGGCCCGGCGAGGTGCCGGTGCACGAGGCGGTGCCGTCGTGGGCCCCCTACGTCGATGGGGTCGGCATGGTGTTCGTCGGCGGGCCGGTGAGCCCGGAGGGGGCGATCTGCCTGGCACGGTGCCGCAGCGCCGGACCGCAGGAGAGCCTGTTCGAAGGCACCCCCGAGCACGAGCCGACCGCGCTGTTCAAGCCGATCACCACCACGATCGGCGCGGTCGACCTGCACGGCGATCCATCCGACGCCCCCGGCGGCATCACGGCGCTACGGGTGTTCGCCGGCTACGCCGGCTGGTCGGGGGGCCAGCTCGAGCTCGAGCTCGAGAGCGGCGGTTGGTACGTCATCGAGGCCGAGGACGACGACGTGTTCACCGACACCCCCGAGCGCCTGTGGCGCGACGTCCTCCGCCGCCAGCCCGGCTCGTTGCGGTCGGTGGCGTACTTCCCGCGGGACCCTCGCTGGAACTGACTAGCGGGCTGGGACATAGGATGCTTCTGTGTCTCACGCCGTGATCGAACCCCAGACAACGCCCATGGGCGAGCACGACCCCGTGGCTCGTGCGCTGCTCGAGGAGTCCCTGTCCGGCATCGGCCTCGCCGCCGCGGGCGCCAACGTCATCATGCAGCTGTCGATGCTCCCCGTCGGCCACGGCGTGGCCTCGAGCCGGGTGGACAGCGGCCGGGTGGACGAGCACCCGATCAAGCGGGCGCGCACCACGCTGGCCTACCTGGCCGTGGCGCTCCTCGGCACCGACGACGAGCGCGAGGCGATGCGAAAGGAGATCGACGGCCAGCACCGCCAGGTGCGCTCCCGCCCCGGCGATCCGGTCCGGTACAACGCCTTCGACACCGACCTGCAGCTGTGGGTCGCCGCCTGCCTCTACAAGGGCACCCAGGACATCGAGCGCGTCGCGGGCGTGCGGCGCACCGAGGAGGAGGCCGAGCGCATCTACCGCTACTGCGCCCGACTCGGCACCACCCTGCAGGTGCGCCCCGAGCAGTGGCCCGCCGATCGAGCCGCCTTCGCTGCGTGGTGGGACGAGAAGGTCGAGCAGATCGAGATGGACGACCTCACCCGCAGCTACCTGCAGGGCATCGCCAAGGCCGACTTCCTCGGCCGGCCGTGGTCCACGTTGCTCGGACCGCTCGCCCAGCTGCAGGCGGTCGGCTTCCTGCCCGAGCGGTTCCGGGCCGAGCTGGGCCTGCCCTGGACCGACCACCACCAGCGGGCGTTCGACGCGATGATGCGGGTGTGGGCGGCGGCCGACCGCCGGCTGCCGGGGCCCATCCGGCGGTTCCCCTTCAACGCCTACCTGTGGGACACCCGGCGCCGCATCCGCCGGGGCCGGCCGATCGTCTGACGCCCGACCGCGGGTCAGCAGACGTTCAGCAGCTCTGCACGTCGTCGTCACCGAGGCGTGACCGGCCGTCCACGACGGCTCCGTACGTTCCCTCCATGGCAGATTCCCTGATCGATCGGTTCGGTTTCGGCAACCGCCGTGCGGTGGCCAACGCGATGCGCGACTCGCAGCGTCGGGAGGCCGAGGACCGGATCCTCGCCGACCTCGTCGCCGGTGTGTCCCACCGTGAGCAGGTCAGAGCCGGTCGATCTTCTTGAACCCCTCGCCGAGGGGGCAGCTGCCGAAGCGGCCCCACTCGGCCAGGCGCTCGCGGATGCGGTCGGCGAACGCCTCCCACTGCTCGTCGGCGGCGGGGTCGTCGAGCGCCACGCCCATCGTGGTCTGGAACTGCGACTCGTGTGCTCGCAGGGCCGCCAGCTTCGCGTCGAGGTCCCGGTCCTCGAGGGCCTCCACGTGGTCGGGCTCGTCGGCCTCCCACAGCAGGGCGACGTCGGGCCGGTGGTGCTCGAGCTCCTGCTCTGGGAAGAAGAGCGGGTCACGCGCCGCGACGATGCCCTCGACGGCGAGGAGGCCGGCGTGGCGGTGGTCGGGGTGGAGGCGGTAGCGCTTCCACGGGTCGTGACCCAGCACCACAGCGGGGCGCAACCGGCGGATCCAGTAGGCGACCTGCCAGCGCTGGCGCAGCGAGGAGTCCAGCTCGCCGTCGGGCCAGCCGAGGAAGGCGACCTCGCCGGTGCCGCCGAGCGCCTTCGCCGCGGCGCGCTGCTCGACCTGGCGGGTGGCGACCAGCTCGGCCGGGTCCTGGTGCGGATCCCACGTGCCCTTGGACCCATCGGTGCAGATCAGGTGGTGCACGACGCAGCCGGCGGCCGCCCACTTCGCCAGCGTGGCGCCGGCGCCGAACTCGACGTCGTCGGGGTGGGCGCCGATGGCCAGCGCGGACGCGGGCACGGGCAGGTCGCGGCTGACGCCGGTGGAGGCGCCGGGCGGGGAGGGCGTGGGCAGGTCGGGGGTGCTCATCGGATCAGTAGTGCGCCGGCAGCGCGAGGTCGGCGGGGTGGTCGACGTCCCAACCGAGCCGGGCGTCGCGGACGATGCGCACCGGGAGGTCGAGCCGCAGACCCTCGGCCCGGTGGCGGTCGAACGAGCCGGCGCCGTAGGAGAAGCGGAAGCCGGCGGCGGCAGGGACGGCGAGGACGTTGGTGCCGTCGAGGCGACGGTCGGGCACGAGGGTGACCCCCGGTGTGGCCGCGACCCAGGCGAGCGAGGTGGCCAGCGGCAGGTCCGAGTGCGCCACCACGACCGTGTCCACGCCGCGGTCGGCCAGCTCGGCGACGCCGGCCTGGACGGCCCCGTTCAGGCCGAGGCCCGGGGTCCAGATCACGTCGGCGCCGGCGGCCTCGGCCCACGTCCGCACGTCGACGTCGTCGCAGACCACCGAGACCGGGAGGGGAGCGGCAGCCGCCAGCACGATGCCGGCCATGTCCCGGGCGAGCTCGGCCCGGGCGGCGGCGTCCAGGTGCTCGGCGAGGCGCACCTTGGCCCGGGTGAAGTCCTTGACCGGGACGACGACGGCGATGGGGGGTGCGGCCATGCAGGGCGCAGTGTAGGGACGCCCACCCTCGCTCGGGACCCCCGTCACTAGGGTGCAAGCCATGTCGTCGATCAACGTCGCCGTCCTCGGCGGCGGCTCGTGGGGGACCACGGTCGCCCACCTCTGCGCCCACAAGGCGCCCACCACCCTCTGGGCCCGCTCCGAGGAGACCGTCGCCGACATCAACGGATCGCACCGGAACCTCCGCTACCTGCCCGACCACGACCTGCACCCGTCGCTCCGAGCCACCACCGACCTCGCCGAGGCGCTGGGCACCGCCGACCTGGTGGTGATGGGAATCCCCTCGCACGCGTTCCGCGAGACCCTGCGCGAGGCCGTGCCCCACATCCGCCCGTGGGTGCCGTTGGTCAGCCTCACCAAGGGCCTCGAGCTCGACACCGGCCTGCGCATGACCGAGGTCGTGCACGAGGAGCTGCCGGGGCACCCCGTCGGCGTGCTCACCGGCCCCAACCTGGCGAAGGAGATCATGGACGGCGCCGCCACGGCGTCCGTGCTCTCGATGCAGGACGACTCCGTCGCCCAGGCGCTGCAGGAGCTGTTCGGCGGCGAGGCGTTCCGCGTCTACACCAACGACGACCTCATCGGGTGCGAGCTCGGGGGCGTCTTCAAGAACGTCGTCGCCATCGCCTCGGGCATGGCCGACGGCATGGGCACCGGCGACAACACCCGGGCTGCCCTCATCACCCGCGGCCTGGCCGAGATCACCCGGATCGGCGTCGCGTACGGCGGTTCCCCGATGACGTTCGCCGGCCTCGCCGGCATGGGCGACCTCATCGCCACCTGCATCTCCCCGCAGTCCCGCAACCGCACGGTGGGGCAGAAGCTCGGGGAGGGCATGGCGATCGACGCCATCATCACCGAGATGAACCAGGTCGCCGAGGGCGTGAAGAGCTGCCGTGCGGTGCAGGCCATGGCCCGCGAGGCCGGCGTCGAGTCACCGATCACCGACCAGGTCGTGGCCGTGTGCCACGAGGGGGCCAGCGCCCAAGAGGTGTACCAGCGCCTCCTGCACCGGGCCAGCCGCCCCGAGCTCCACGGCATCGCAGACCGGTGAGCGCCCGCACCTGGTTGGTGCGGCGCCTGCTCGGACGCCTCCGCATCGACGACGACACGATCCGCCACCTCTCGACCTTCCAGCGCCTGGGCGAGCACCTCGAGATCCAGGCACCGGGGGAGATGCTGCCCATCGGCGCTCGCACCGTGTTCCGCGCCCTGCGCACGCGGGCCGCCAGCCAGACCGGTACCGACTGGGTTTGGCCGTACTGGTTGCGCCGCCAGATCGACCCGTCCTCACCGGCGTTCGTGCCGCGCGGCCACCTTCCGTTCCTCTCGAACGTCACCAGTCGGAACTGGACGATGATCGGCAACCGAGGCTCGGCCCGAGAAGCCGTGGTCGACCCGCGCGGCCTGGTGTCGCCGTGGCACGACGCCTGGTCCCTCGACTGGTGGATCGGCGCCGAGGACCGCTGGCACGTCCCGGCCGACGAGGCCAACGTGCGCCAGTCCCTGCTCGGCGACTCGCCGGTCGTGGAGACGCGGATGCGCGTGCCGGGCGGCGACATCATCCACCGGGCCTACGTCATCCAGGCCACGGCTGCTGATGGCGGTGAGGAGCTGGTCGTCGTCGAGATCGAGAACGACTCCGCGGTCCCCGTCGCCCTCGCCCTCGGCATCCGTCCGTACAACGCCGAGGGCCTCGCCGTCATCGAGCGCATCGGCCTGCACGACACGACGGTCACCGTCGACGGGCGGGTCGCGATGCTGCTCCCGAAGCCGCCGAATGCGGTGGCTGCGTCCACCTTCCACGACGGCGACTGCGCCACCCAGGTGTTCGCCGGCGAGACGCAGACCTCGTTCCCCGACGACCTGCGGGACGAGGCCGGCATGGCCCAGGCCGCGTTCGTCTACCCGCTGCCGCACCGCCAGACGCTGCGGGTGGCGCTCCCGCTCGCACCGGACCCCCGCACCCGCCTGGTCGGCCGGGCGCGCAAGCGGGTGCGCGACGCGCCACGGTTCCCGCAGGCCCTGCCGAGCGCGGAGCAGGTGGCCAACGGCTGGAAGACCCACACCGACCAGGGCATGCGCCTGGTGCTGCCCGACGAGCGCCTGCAGTCGGCGGTCGATGCCAACCGGCGCTACCTCCTCCTGTTCCACGACGGCGCCGATGTGACGCCGGGCCCGCGCACCTACAACCGCTTCTGGTTCCGCGACGCCGCCTACCTGCTCGCTGCCCTCGACCGCTACGGCTTCCACACCGAAGCGCGCGAGGTGCTGGCCAGCTTCCCGGACCGACAGCACGCCGACGGCTTCTTCTTCTCCCAGCGCCTCGAGTGGGACGCCAACGGCGCCGCCCTCTGGGCGCTCGCCCACCACTGGGACCTCACGCGCGACCGTGAGCTGCTGGACGAGGTCGTCACGTCGGTCGCCGGTGGCGTCCAGTGGATCGACCGGAAGCGCCGCGGCAAGCGCCGGGACGATCCGGCGCTGCGCGGCCTGCTGCCCGCGGGCATCTCGGCCGAGCACCTCGGGCCCCACGACTACTTCTACTGGGACGACTTCTGGGCCCTCGCCGGCCTGCGCGATGGCGCCCGCATGCTGCGTGCCGCCGGGGAGGACGAGGCGGCCGACCGGGCGGCGTCGTTCCTCGAGTCGATGACCACCGACGTCCGCGCGTCCATGGCTCTCACCGCGGACCGGCTCGGGACCAAGGCGGTGCCCGCCGGCCCTCGGCGCCGGATCGACCCCGGCGTCATCGGGTCGCTGGCCGCGGTGTGGCCGCTGCAGCTGCTCGGCGCCGACGACGAGGCGATGCAGGCGACCCTCGACGTCGTCCGCGACCGGTTCTGCATCGACGAGGCCTTCTACCAGGGCATCAGCCACACCGGCCTCGGCACCTACCTGACGCTGCAGGTGGCCTTCGTGGAGCTGCTCGCCGGCGACCGGCGGGCGCTCGACCGCCTCGACTGGTTCCTGTCCGCCGCCACGCCGACGTGGACCTGGCCCGAGGCCATCCACCCCCGCGTCGCCGGCGGGTGCATGGGCGACGGCCACCACGGCTGGGCGGCGGCCGAGCTCCTCAGCTTCGTGCGCACCATGCTCGTCCACGAGACCAGCGACGGGCTCGCCCTGGCGTCGATGATCCCGACCAGCTGGTACGGCCAGGGCGTGGAGGTGCACGACGCGCCGACCCGCTTCGGCCTCCTGTCGTTCGCCATCCGGTGGCACGGCGAGCGCCCGGCGATCCTGTGGGAGCTCGAGCCGCACGACCCGGACGTGGCCGTCGTGCTCACCTGCCCCGGGCTCGACCCGGCCTGGCGCTCGACCGAGGCGCGCGGTGAGGCCCTGCTCGATGCGCCGCCCGATGCCCCGGCGCCTGCGGCCGTGCCCGGCCCCGACCAGGGCGACAGCTTCGATTAGTCGATGACGATGTCCTCCAAGCCCTCCTCGGGCTCGGGATAGGACATGCCGAGGCCCTCGAGGGTCTCGACCAGGATCGTGCTGATGGCCAGGTTCCGATACCACTTGCGGTCGGCCGGGACGACGTACCAGGGAGCATCCTCGGTCGACGTCGACGCGATGGCGTCCCGGTAGACCCCCTGGTAGCGGTCCCAGTGGGCGCGCTCGGCGACGTCGGCTGAGGAGAACTTCCAGTGCTTGTCGGGGCGTTCCAACCGCGACCGGAGCCGCTCGGCCTGCTCCTCCTTGCTGATGTGGAGGAACAGCTTGACGATGGTCGTGCCCTCCTCGGCCAGCATCCGCTCGAAGTCGCTGATGTGCGCGAGGCGGCGCTCGGCCTGCTCGTCGTCGATCAGGCCGTGCACCCGCACCACGAGGACGTCCTCGTAGTGGCTGCGGTTGAACACGACGACCTCGCCGTCGGCCGGCACCCTGGCGTGGACCCGCCACAGGTAGTCACGCGCCAGCTCGGCCGTCGACGGCTTCTTGAAGCCCCACATGTGCACGCCGATGGGGTCGACCTTGCGGAAGACGTGGCGGATGGTGCCGTCCTTGCCACCGGTGTCCATGGCCTGCAGCACGATCAGCAGGCGCTGGGTGCCGTCGGCGTACAGCAGGTCCTGGAGGTCGGCCAGGTGCGTGCGCCGCTCGTGGAGCAGCGACTTCCCCTCCGACTTGCCACCGTCGAAGCCGGGGGTTGACCGGGGGTCGATGGCGGACAGGTCGAGGCCGGTCCCGGGTGCGACGCGCAACAGCTCCTGCATGCGGCGTTCCTACCCCACCGCCGGGGCTGAGACCCCGGCGTGCGCGCCGGGTCGCCGGGCGTCAGCCGCCGGCTCGTGCCTCGATCTCGGCGGTCGCGGCCGACCGGAGCTCGGTGCGATCGATGCCGAGGCGACGGAGCGCTCGGGCGGTGGGACCGTGCTCGAGGTCGGCCGCGGCGCGGAGCACGTGCGCGCCGACGAGCGCGCCGCCCTCTCGTCGGGCGTCGTCCCCGGCGGCCTGGAACAGCTCCTGCGCGGAGGGGTCGCTCCGGTAGATGCCGACCGGTTCGCCCGGCGGCGGGAGCTCGGCGCTGATGCGGTCGTCGTCGGGGCGGACCCCGATGCGTTCGAGATCCTCGACCTCCTGCGCGTCGAGGGCCGCCCCGAAGTCGGCGGCAGAGGAGCCGAGGCGCTCCAGCGCACCTGCCGCGGTGCCGTCGGGCAGCTGCAGCGCGGCCAGGACGAGGTGCTCGGCCGCCGGCTGTTCGGTGCCGCGCGCTCGGGCGATCTGCTCCGCCTGGGTCAGGAGCGCGGCGATCGTCTTCATGGCGACGGCGCGCCCTCGAAGCCTGCGGAGCATGTCAGTCCCTTCGGTGTCGGGTGACCGGACGTTCGACTCGGCGGGCGAACTTCTTGTGGGCGGCCTGCCGGCTCACGCCGAGGGCCGCGGCGACGTCGGTCCAGGACCAGCCCTGCCGGACGGCGACGTTTACTGCCGCGAGCTCCAGTCGGTCTGCGAGCCGTCGCAGGGCGACCACCGAGGCGAACGCCGCTTCCGGGTCGGAGGGGTCGGGTACCTCGATCGTGTCCGGCGCCCCCTGCATGAGTGCCAACCTACGTTGACGGTGAAATGGTGTCAACCTAGGTTGGCGGTACTCGATGGATCGGGTCAGTCCCGCTTCGGCACGAGGACCCACAGGACGAGGTAGGCGACCTCGCCGGCGCCGACCAGGCCGAAGATGACGAACAGCAGCCGCACGAGGGTGCGGCTGACGCCGAAGCGATCGGCGATCGCGGCGCAGACGCCGGCGATGACGCGCCCGTCTCCTCGGCGCGGACGTTCCAGGGTTCCGGTGGCAGCCATGGCTGGTCGCTACCCGGGACACCTCGAGGTGACCCGAGAACTCTTCGAAATGGGTGTTGCGGAGCGAACACCAGTTCGAGTACAATTCGGACATGGCTTCGAACCCGGCGACCCCGCAGGAGGTGATCGATCTCCTGGAGCGGGTGCACGACGTGTGCGGTCGCCTCGAGCCGGGCAACGTGCCGCTGCATGCCGCACCCCAGGTGTTCGATGCGCTCGCGTCGGCGGAGCGGCTGGTCGGTGGTGCGGTGCTGCGGATGGCTGGCCGGTACGAGGAGGCCGGGGAGTGGAAGCGCAACGGGGCCAAGTCGGCCGAGGACGACATCGCCCGCAAGACCGGCACCCCGACCGGCGCGGCCCGCAAGAAGCTGTCGACCAGCAAGCGGCTGAAGAAGCAGCAGCGCACCGATGAGGCGATCCGCAACGGTGACCTGTCCACCGAGCAGGCCAACGAGGTGTCCTCCGGCGCCGATGCCTCCCCCGAAGACGAAGACGACCTGCTGGACACGGCCAAGCGCCATCGTCTTCCCGAGCTGCGCAAGCGGGCCGCTGATGCCCGGGCCAAGGCCGACCGGGACCGGGAGGCCCGTCGCCGTCGCCACCAGGCCCTGCGTGGCGTGCGCCGCTGGACCGACGACGACGGCATGGGCAACCTGTGCCTGCGCCTGCCGCCCGAGGACATGGCCGAGGTCGACGCCGCCCTGAAGCCCCGCATCGACCGGGCCTTCGCCGATGCCCGCCAGGCCGGCCGGTTCGAACCGGTCGAGCGCTACGCCGCCGACGTCGTCCGCGACCTGCTCACCGGCGCCACGAACAGCGACGGCGACAGCGGCCCGGCTCGGCGCAGCCAGGCGGTGCGGCCCGACAAGAAGGTCATCGCCCTCATCGACCTGGCCGCCCTCAACCGCGGTTCGATCGAGGGTGACGAGACCTGCGAGATCGCCGGCGTCGGACCGGTGTCGGTCTCCGCGGTCCGCTCCCTGCTGGCCGACGCGTTCCTCGCCGTGGTGATCAAGGACGGCATCGACATCCGCCACGTCACCCACCTCGGCCGGCGGGTCACCGCCACCCAGCGCACCGCCCTCGAGGCCCGCAGCGGCGGTGCCTGCGAGGTCTGCGGCAGCCGCTACCTCCTCGACATCGACCACAACGAGGGCTGGACCCTCACCCACGAGACCCGCCTCGACGACCTGTCCTGGTTCTGCTGGCACTGCCACGGCACCAAGACCCGCCACGACCTCCGCGTCGAAGGCCCCGTCGGCGCCCGCTGGTTCGTCGACCGCAAGACCGGCCAACGATGGCACCCACCCCCCGACGAACCCCGCCACCCACCACCCGACGGACCCGCCGCCGACGACGACGGGGAACCGGCGCAGACCGAGCTGTTCACCCTCGCCCGCTGACGGGGACGCGGGTCGGACGGGGGCCGGGAAGTACCGTCGCGGCCATGGCTCCGGGCACGGCGACGACCCTGCGACCCAGCCTGAAGCGCAAGGCTCCCGGCACCCGGCGCGAGCGCGAGCTGTGGGAGCTGGGCCACCAGGTGGTGGTCGGGATCGACGAGGTCGGGCGCGGCGCGTGGGCCGGCCCGCTCACCCTCGGGGCCGTCGTCATCCCCAAGGACAAGCGGCTCACGAAGGTGCGCGACTCCAAGATGCTGACCGAGCGCGAGCGCGAGGTCATGTACGAGCGGATCGTCGGGTGGGCCGACGCCTGGTCGGTCGGTCACGCCTGGCCCGAGGAGTGCGACGAGCTCGGCATGTCCGGGGCCCAGCGCCTCGCCGCCCGCCGGGCCATCGCGGGCCTCGGCGTGGTGCCGGACCAGGTGCTGCTCGACGGCAACTGGGACTTCGTCGGCAGCGGCAACGTGACCAAGATCGTCAAGGGCGATGCCACGTGCCTGTCGATCGCCGCGGCATCGATCGTGGCCAAGGTGACGCGGGACCGGCTCATGCGCGAGTGCGCCGACGCCCACCCGTGGTTCAGCTTCGAGACCAACAAGGGCTACCCGTGCCCCCGGCACAAGACCGCCCTCGCCGGCGTCGGCCCCTCGGCCATCCACCGGCGCAGCTGGGTGTTCATGGAGCACCTGCCCTGGGCGGGAGCCGTGCGCTCGGTTCCCCTCCACCAGCGGCCGGACGACTCGCAGGGGACCCTGTTCGCATGACCGACCCACGCGACGCCGAGCTGGCGCGGCTGCTGAGCGAGGTCCGCTCGCTGCGCCTGCAGCCACAGGACTGGGACGTGGTGGACGGCCACCTCGCCGCCATCGAGGTGGGCGACCGCAGCCGGATCGACGACCTCTCCCAGGCGGTGTTCGAGGCGCGGGTCCGGGGCCGCTTCAGCGGCCCGCGGGGGAGCGCGGGCGTGGCGCCGACCAAGCAGACGTCGGTGCTCCCGATCGTCGGCCTGGTCTGCGGCGGCCTTCTCGTCGGGGTCGGTGCGCTGCTGGGCGGCGGGCCGATCCTGTGGGGCATCGTCGCCCTCGGGGTCTTCGTGTTCGGGATCGCCTTCGCCGGCTCACGGGTCGCCCACCGGCCACGTGGCGAGGCCGACGACGAGGACGCCGTGGAGCCGGTGCCGATCCCCGATCAGGTCGCGCTGCGGGTCAACGCCATCGGGCGCGCCCACGACGCAGGGCGGTAGCCCGCCCCGGGCTCAACCCTCGGGGGAGCGCAGCACCAGCTGCGGAGCGCCGTTGCCGTCCTGGGAGGGGTCGGGCACGACGTCGAGGGTGAGGCCGTCGAGCTGCTCGTTGATCTGGCCGTCGACCATCAGGGTCGTGCCGTGCTGCTCGGTGACGACGTCGTCGGCCTGGGGCTCGGCGGCGAAGTCGATGCCGAGACCGACCTCGCCCTCCGGGGCCGGGGCGGGGAACAGGCGGACGCCGTGGCCGTCCGGGATGTCGTTCTGCTGGCGGACCGCCTCGAGGGTGGCGGCGGCGGCGGGGGTGCACTGGAGCATGGAGCTCTCCTCTGCGATCGCGGACGTCCCACCGTAGGGAGGTATGCCGCGGATCCCCACCTGGTCAGCGGCGGAGCTGGCTCACCAGGCGCAGGACGTACCAGAAGAGCATCATCACCGAGGCGAACAGCTGCACCGCCGCGCCCACGTGGGCGTGCGACGGGTACCGGGCCATGATCTGCTGGGTCTGGTAGAGGATGGCGCCGCCGGCGAGGGCGATCATCGCCACCGAGAACCAGATGCCGAGCTGGAAGCCGAAGAGCACCGCGACCACGATGAGCGCCAGGGCGGCGATGCCGCCCCACATGAGCATCGGCCGAAGGAACGACAGGTCCTTGCGGGTGACGAAGGCGACGACGGTGAGGCCGGCGAAGCCGGCGACGGTGATGACCGCAGCGGCGGCGACGGAGCCCGAGCCGTTCTTCGGGTCGTTGAAGACGTAGTACAGGAACGGGGCGAAGATCAGCGCCTGGCCGGCGGCCATCCCGAACAGGCCGGCGTACTGGAGGCCCTCGTTCTCGAGGTTGTGGGCCGCGGACGTGGCCATCCACTGGATGACCATGAAGGCACCCAGGATGAGCAGCCAGGCGCTGCTGGCACCGGTGAGGAAGTCGAACATGGCCTCGGCGATGCCCGTCTGGAACAGGACGGTCTCGAAGGCGACGAACGCGCCGATGGCGAGCAGCAGGTGCTGGT
This sequence comes from Salinilacustrithrix flava, assembly GCA_024128875.1. Classification (GTDB taxonomy): domain Bacteria; phylum Actinomycetota; class Acidimicrobiia; order Acidimicrobiales; family Salinilacustritrichaceae; genus Salinilacustrithrix; species Salinilacustrithrix flava. The sequence continues at coordinate 51,312 of JAMYFF010000003.1, read as the reverse complement.
ACACCCGGATCACGAAGGCGCCACGCTCCTCGGCGTCGAGCGTGGCGACCGGCTGGGTCGGGGCGAAGGATTCCATGGCCCCCATTCTGCCCGGAACGGGCGCGAACCGGACGGCGGGGGCGATGGCGTCGGGCACAGCGCCCGTCGGTAGCGTCGCTGGCATGACCCCCGCCCGGTTGCGGCCTGCGCTCGCCCTGTCGGCCTTCACGCTGTTCGTCTGGACGACCCGGATCCGCAACATCTGGACCGACGAGTCGCTCACGACCACCGGCCAGATCGGTCGAACCGCGCTGTCGGTGTCGTTCACAGCGTTCGCCGTCGCCGTGCTCTGGCTGTGGTGGCAGGGGCGCCGGCGTGGCTCGGTCGACCCCATCGTGAGCCCGGTGGTCCGCATGTTCGCGGCATGGACGATCGGGGTCTGGGCGGTGCGCGCCGTGCAGATCGCGACGGCCGGGCACGACGCCGCCTTCGTGGCGGTGCACACCGCGCTCGCCGTCGTCTCCACCGTGCTGGCCGTGTGGGCGGTCCAGGACGTGCGACGGGGGCTGGATCGTGGATCCAGCCCCCGTCCGCTCAGCTCGTCACGCTGATCGGCGTCGAGCGCTGATCAGCTCCGGCCCTTGCCATGGGCCTGGGGCGGGAGCGGCTTCTTCGCCGGGCCGGCCGGGCCGCACACGTCGAGGTCGACGAGGGCCGTCTGGCCGCGGTCCACGACGACGGGCACCTGCTCGACGACCTGGCCGTCGATCTCGCAGGTCAGGGTCCAGGCCTCGATCAGGCCGGTGGTGCCCGCCGTCCCGGCGTCGAAGTACGCGAGGTCGAGGCGGAACTCCTGCTCCGGCACGGCGGCGTAGTTGATCACCCGGAAGACGTACTCCGCGCCGGCCTCGACGTCGACGAGGGTGACCGACTCCTTCTCGCCCGGGGCGTTGCCCGAGGTGGTGACCTGGGTCTCCTGGTCGCCCTCGATCCGGTACACCTCGAGGTCGAGGTCGTCGGGCAGGTCCCAGCCCAGGTCCACCGTGACGACGTCGGCCGACTGGCTCGGCGACCACGCCACGTCGACGGACTCGCCCACCATGGGCACGGTGCCGGTCGTGGTGAAGGTGTGCTTCGGGTCCTCGGCCAGCACGTCGAAGCGCTTGCCCATGGCGAGCGGACGGGTCGAGGGGTTCGTGTGCCAGCGGAAGTCGCCGCCCGGTGGCACGGTCAGGACCGTCTCCACGGTGTCGGTGAAGGATCCCTCCCAGGTCGGCGTGGCGCCCGTGCGGGTGAGCAGCAGCGTTGCGCCCTCCACCGCCTGGCCGGTCACGATCGAGTGGGTCGCCGGGTCGAGGGCGGCCTCGAGGGCGATGAGGTAGGCCTCGCGGTTGCCCTTGCCGGCGTGCTCGCCGGCACCGAGGTACTCGTCGACCACGTGCGGGAACGGCGGGTGGAACTCGTCCGGACCGATCTCGAAGGTGTACCCGTAGCCGCCGGTGGCGTTGTAGGACCAGTCCTCGGTGGTGCCGGTGGTGTCGTAGAGCTCCCACCCGTGGATGTTGGCGTAGCCGTTCTGCTCGGCCATGTGCGCGCCGAGGTGCTTCATGGCGTCCTCGTCCGGCGCGTCCCCGACGGGGTTGCCGTCGGGGCCGATCGTCTGGGGGTTCACGCCGTTCGGGCGCAGGATCAGGTTCGAGAACGTGTGGTTGCTGATGAGCATCGTCACGTGGCGGCTGCTGACCAGCTCGCGCACGTTCTGGGTCTCGGGCTCCGAGAAGCCGTCCGGGCCGTGGTAGGTCGGGTCGATCGGCTCGGCCGCCGCCCCGGGCCCGCCGTGGAAGGCGCCGTAGTTGCGGTTGAGGTCCACGCCGACGCCGAAGCCGCCCGGGCTCTTGGCCAGGTCGCAGAACACCGGGATGCCGTCGACGCCGTCGAAGGGCCGGCAGTTCTTGCGCTTGTAGGCGTTGCCGGGCGTGGCGAGGATCGCCGTCTGGCCGCCGAGCGGGTCGTACTCGTTGAGCACGTTCAGGTCGACGAGCATGCCGTCGTTCACCGACTTCTCGAAGCCGTCGGGGTTCACCACGGGGACGAGCACCGTGCGGGCCTGCTCGACGAGCGGCGCGATGCGGGCGTCGCCGGCCTCGTAGCCCTGCACGAGGTCGTGCGCGAACTCCATGGTGTGCTCGCCGGAGGGCCACTCGCGGGCGTGGTGCAGGCCCATCAGCACGAAGCTCGGGCGCTCGTCGTCGGCGGCCTCGGAGTCGTTCACGCCGGTGGCGATCTCCACGCCGTAGATCGTCTTGCCCTCGATGCTCCGGTGGGGCAGCTCGAGCAGCTTGACGATGTCGGGGTGGTCGGAGGCGAGCGCCTGCATCTCGGCGTTGTAGTCCTCCAGGGTCCGGTAGGTGTCGCGCCCCGAGGGCAGGGGAGATGCATCGACCGAGGCGGCGTAGGCCTGGTTGGCCGCCTGGATCTCGGCCTCGCGCCGGACCAGGTCGGGGATGCGGACCTCGTAGGGCAGGTCGAAGGTCTCGAGCAGCACGAGGTCGGCCGGGGTGTGCAGGACGACCTCGACGTAGTCGTGGCCGGCGTGCTCGGTGACGTCGAGGCCGCTGCCGGCCAGCAGGTTCCGCTCGGCCAGGTCGGCGGTCACGGTGACGAGCTGGGGGGCGAAGGCCTCCTCGACCGTGCCGGTGAGGTCGCCGAGCAGCCCGGCCTGGGCGGTGGGCAAGGCGGCGAGCGCCAGGCCTGCGGCGAGGCCGGCGGCGACGGCGAGCCGGCGTCGTGGGGTGCGGTGCACGTGGTTCCTCCGTGTGTTCCCGGGCACGGCGGAGCGCCGTTCCGGACGGAGGGTTCGACGGGCGCCGAGCCACGTCCTGCCCTCGGTGGCGCATGCCACGGTTCTCGACTCGGTGGAAACGGGTAGTGGTGCCGACGATGACAGAACCCGTGCTGCTGCTGGCCGCGCTCGGCGAGGCCTTCGGTGAGGTCAACGACGTCTACCCCAGCACCGAGGCGGTGTGGCGCGTGCTCGCCGCCACCGCCCTCGGCGCAGTCATCGGCTTCGAGCGCGAGGTGGACGACCAGCCTGCCGGCCTCCGCACGCACCTGACCGTCGCCCTCGGCGCCGCCGTCTTCGGCGTCATCTCCACCCTCGGGTTCTCCGAGTTCGTCACCGATCAGCGCGACGTCAACGTCCAGTTCGACGTGACCCGGGTGGCCTCGCAGGTCGTGGTCGGCATCGGCTTCCTCGGCGCCGGGATCATCTTCCGCGCAGGGTCCAGGATCCGCAACCTGACCACGGCGGCCAGCCTCTGGGTCACCGCAGCGATCGGGCTCGCTGCCGGGGTCGGTGACATCGGCATCGCGATCATCGCCGCGGCCGTGCTGCTCTTCGCGCTGCTGCTGCTGCTGCGCATCCCGCGGGACCTGATCCGCAACCGGCTGACCCGGTCGACCGCGCACGTCTCGATCAGGGTCGCCGCCACCGGCTCGCCGGATGCGGTCCTCGAGGCGCTGCGGAGCCTGGACCACGTCCGGGTCTCCACCGTCGCATGGGGCAAGCACGAGGGCGACACCGTGCTCGACCTCACCATGGAGGCTGCTCCGACGTTCCAGCCGGAGCAGCGCCTGGCGCCGATCGTGGCCCGCGACGACGTCGTCTCGTTGAACAGCGACTCGTTCCTGGACTCCCAGGTCCGGGAGGAGACCTGACTCAGCGCAGCGAGGAGAGCCCCACGTCGAGGGCGAAGGTCAGGCAGCGGCACCCGCCGCCGGCCTTCAGGAACTCGTCCACCGGGCACACCACGACGTGGAACCCCCAGGCCTCCAGCTGGCGGCCGATGCGTGGTGGGCAGGCCGGCATGTGGACGACGTCGCCGACCACGACGGAGTTGGCGCAGAAGGCGAGCGCCTCGTCGTCGGTGAGCCACAGCGGCTCGGGGACGAGCGACTCGATGAGCCTGCGGCCGTAGGAGTCCCAGCCGAGCGGCGCGCACATGGCGCGGCGGTCGTCCAGGGGACAGAACGTGAGGTCGAGGTGGTACAGCCGCTCGTCGACGAGCTCGAGCGTGCGCACCGGCACGTCGAGCAGGTCGGTGAGGTGCGACGCCGCGGCCAGGTCGGAGCGGGGTCGGTAGCCGGACACGAGCACGCCGCCGAAGGGCAGGGCGTCCCCCGCGCCCTCGTGGGTCACCGCGTCGGGCAGGCGGGCGACGTCCCAGCCGGCGTCGTCGAACCAGCGGGCGAACACCTCGGTCTCCGGGACCCGCTCGGGATGACGGAAGTGCGAGGGGACGAACCGCTTCGACGTGGCGTCGACGAGACCGGCGTTGGCGGTGAAGACCAGGTCGGGGACGCCCTCGGGCTGGTCGATGGTCTCGACCTCGGCACCGGCCTCGACGAGGGCGTCGTGCAGGCCCTGCCACTGCTCGAGCGCGGCGTCGACGTCGACGGCGACGCCGTGCTCCATCCACGGGTTGATCTCGTAGAGCACCCCGAAGTGGCGGGGCTGGCACAGCAGGTAGCGACGCCCCCACCCGAGCTGGGTCACGAGCAGAGCTCGCCGGTGAGCTGGCGGACGAACACGCCGATGTCGGTGACGATGCCGACCGCCTGGTGCGAGCCCCGGTCGGCGAGCTTGGTGACGACCGCCTGGTTGATGTCGACGCAGAACGTCTCGACCGATGCAGGGAGGATGTTGCCGGTGGCGATGGCGTGCAGCGTGGTGGCGAGCATGAGGGCGACCTGCATGCCGGGCACCTGGTCCCGCATCGCGTCGGCGGCGGCGGCCACGTCGGTCATGGTGTCGGGCAGGGGGCCGTCGTCGCGCACGGATCCGGCCAGGACGAAGGGCACGCCGGCGCGCACGCACGCGTGCATGACGCCGCCGCTGACGTAGCCGGCCTCGACCGCGGCGGCGATGGAGCCGTGGCGGCGGATCTCGTTGATGACCCGGACGTGGTTGGCGTGGCCGCCCTCGACCGGGACGCCGTCGGCGACCCCGACGCCGAGCGACGTGCCGAGCACGTTCGACTCGAGGTCGTGGGTGGCGAAGCCGTTCCCCGTGAACAGGCAGCTGATCCACCCCTGCTCGACCAGCGTGGCCAGGTCGGGGCCGGCGCCGGTGTGGATGGCGGCGGGGCCGGCCACGAGCAGCACCCGGCCGCCCTCCTCCCGGGCGGCGCGGATGCGCTCGGCGACGTGGCGGATCATCAGCCCCTTCGGCTTCTCCGAGGAGACCTCGGAGCCCATGAACTCGAAGCTGCCGGCCACGTTCCTGCGCTCCGGCGCCTGCACCCGCACGCCGTCGCGGCCGACCACGACGCGGTCGCCGGCCTCCACCCGGTGCATGGGGACGGTCCGGACCCGGATCCGGCCGTCCGCCTCGTCGACGACGAGGCCGCAGTCCATCTCCGGGTTCTCGACCGTGTGCCAGGTGCCGTCGAGCAGCACCTCGGTGTCCAGGTTGGTGGTGGAGTGGAAGCCGACGGGCAGCACGCCGTCCTGCTCGGCGATCTCGACCACCGCCTCGGACTGCGTGGTGCGGTTCGCCCCGTGGACCAGGAGGTCGTCGAGGAGCGCGTCGAGCAGCGCTCGGTCGTCGGCCCGGACCACGATGGAGGCCCGGGAGCTGTCGGTGTTGGTCTTGCCGATCTCGACGTCGGCCAGCTCGTAGTCCGCGCCGGCCTCGATGATCGCGTCGAGGATCTTGGCGAGGATGAGCGAGTCGACGATGTGGCCGTGCACCTCGATGGTCTCGGTTGCCATCGGCCCATCTTCTCGCTCCGCCGCCCTCGGCGCTCGCCTTTCCCGCCGGCGGAGGGCGAGCGGTACCATCCCGCCCCGCATGGGACAGAGCGTGAACGTCGTCGCGAAGCACTCGTCGAACCCCGAGATCCTGCGGTTCGAGATCAATCGCAGCCTCACCGGGATGGGCCACGAGCGCTACCGCTCGCTGGACGACATCGTCCTCGACCGTCCCGTGGATCGCCTGGCCCGCCGGCTGCTCGAGCACGGCGGCGTCGACGGCGTGCACGTGAACTCCTCGGTGATCACCGTCGACCTCAGCGGCGGCTACGTCGGTGACGGCCTGCAGCAGATCATCGAGGACCTGTTCCGCTTCTACCCCGACGTGCCCGAGGCGCCCGAAGCCGGCACCGACGTGCCCGCCGAGGAGCCCCCGGTGGCCCAGACGCCGCTCACGGGTGACGAGACGGACCTGCGCGAGGCACCTGAGGCCTCCGCCGCCACCGGCGCCAGCGAGTTCGACGCACCGGCCGAAGCCCCGGCCGAGGCGCCCGATCCCGACCGGCCCGACGACGAGGGCACCCCGGCCGACTGATCATGGTCGACGCCGCCGATTGGTCCCTGCGGTTCCATCGGCGGCTGCTCGCCGGCGACCGCTTCGGGGCCAAGAGCGTCATCGAGGCGTCCCTCACCTCCGGCACCGACCCGGTCGGCGTCTACGTGGACGTGGTCGCGCCGGCGATGCGGCGCATCGGCGACGGGTGGGCCGCCGGCGCGATCGGGGTCGCCGAGGAGCACCGGGCCGCGGTCATCGTCGGGCAGGTGCTCGCCGTGCTGGACAGCCGCTTCAGCCGGCGCAGCGGCCGGCGGGGCCTGGTGCTGGCCGGGGCGGTGGAGGGGGAGCGCCACTCGCTCCCGCTCCGGATGGTGGCCGACGTCGTCCGGCTCTCGGGCTACGAGGTGCAGGACCTCGGCGCCGACGTGCGCGAGCGGTCCGGCGTCCCCGTGCTCGTCGGCGGCGCCGCGGTGCCGGACGCAGCGACGTCGGCGGCTCTCGGCGGCGACGGGTGGGCGGCTGACGCCCGCGGTGCCGTGGAGCTGCTGGAGGAACGGCTCGGCTTCCAGGGCGGTTGACGCTGCTCGAACGGGTGTTCGATACTGGCCTCCGTGGGCCGAGACGTCGCAGCGTTGCGTGCCGCCATGACCGGCGGCGCCGAGGACGTGGCCTCCGTCGCGGCCCGCACCACGCCCACGGTCCTGGCCCGGGCGCAGCGCCTGCCGGTGCTGCCGGCCCTCGAGTCCCTGGTCCCCGGCGGCGGGCTGCGGCGGGGCTCGACCCTGTCGGTGGACGGTTCCGCCGCCACCTCCTTGGCCCTGGCCGCGGCGGCGGGTCCGTCCCGGGACGGCGCGTGGGTGGCGGCGGTCGGCTTCCCGTCCCTCGGCCTGCTCGCCGCCGCCGAGCTGGGCATCGCCCTCGAGCGGCTGGTGCTCGTCGCCGAGCCCGAGCCGCTCCTGCCCGGGGAGCGGGCCGATGCCGCGGCATGGCCGTCGGTGGTGGCCGCGCTCGTCGACGCCTTCGAGGTCGTGCTGGTGCACGCCAGCCACCCGGTGCGGGCCGCTGACGGCCGCCGGTTGGTCGCTCGCACCCGCGAGCGCGGTGCCGTGCTGGTGCAGGTCGGCGGCAGCGCTCCCACCGGCGCTCGCTGGCCCGAAGGCGCGGATGTCGCCCTCACGGTGGTCGACGCCGCCTGGGAGGGGCTGGGGGAGGGTCACGGCCACCTCCGGGCCCGGCGGGTCACGGTCGAGGCCGGTGGCCGGCGCGAGGCGGCTCGCCCCCGGCGAGCCGAGCTGTGGCTGCCCTCGGTCGACGGCACGGTGGAGGAGGTCCTGCCCGAGCCGGTGCCCCTGCGGGCGTCCCGGGGGAGCGAGATCGCATGACCAGGCTCCGGGCCCGCAAGGTGCAACCCATCGGGCCGCCGGTCGACGAGCCGGTGCGCACCATGTCGGTGTGGGTGCCCGACTGGCCGCTGGTGGCGGCCGGGGTGGACTCGGCCACGCCGGCCGCGGTGTTCGTGGCCAACCGGGTGGTGGCGTGCACCGCGGCGGCGCGAGCCGCCGGGGTCCGCCGCCACATGCGCCGGCGCGAGGCCCAGTCCCGTGCCCCGTCGCTGGAGGTGCTGGACCACGACCCCGACCGCGATGCCCGGGCCTTCGAGGCCGTGGTGCACGCCGTCGAGGCGCTCACCCCGCGCATCGAGGTCACCCGCCCGGGTCGGTGCGCGTTCCCCACCCGGGGGCCGTCCCGCTACTTCGGTGGCGACGACGCCCTGGCCTCCCGTGCGCTCGACGTCGTGGCCGAGGTGCTCGCCGCCCCGGTCGCCGTCGGCGTGGCCGACGGCCCCTTCGCCGCCGCCCACGCCGCCCGCACCGCGCTGGTGCGGGCGAACCGGTCCGGCGGGGGCGAGCCGCCGGTGTGGGTCGTGGCCCCGGGCCGGGCCGCCGAGTACCTGGCGCCGCTCTCCCTCGGCGCGCTCGACCGGCCCGAGCTGGCCGACGTGCTCGCCCGCCTCGGCCTGCACTCCCTCGGCGACCTCGCCGCCCTGCCCGCCGCCGACGTGCTCGGCCGCTTCGGGTCCGAGGGGCTCGAGGCCCACCGCCTGGCCTGCGGCCTCGACCCCCGCCCGCCGGCCACCGAGCCGCCGCCGCCCGACCTGGTCGTGTCCGCCGAGCTCGACCCCCCGGCCGAGCAGGTCGCCCCCATCGCCTTCGTCGCCCGGGGCATGGCCGACGAGCTCCACGCCCGCCTCGATGCCCGGGGTTCGGTGTGCACCCGCATCGTCATCAGCGCCGAGACCGAGCACGGCGAGCGCTCCGAGCGGGTGTGGCGCCACGAGGGTGCGCTCAGCGCCGGCGCCATCGCCGACCGGGTCCGCTGGCAGATGGACGGCTGGCTCCACGCCAACGTCCGCCAGCGCCCCTCCGCCGGCATCGTCCACCTCTGGCTGCACCCCGACGAGGTCGTCGCCGCCGACGGCCGCCAGCTCGGCTTCTGGGGGGCCGACACGGGCGCGGCCGACCGGGCGGTGCGTGCCATCGCCCGGGTCCAGGGCCTGCTCGGCGCCGATGCCGTCCTCGTGCCCGAGTACGCCGGCGGCCGAGACCCCGGCGAGCAGCTCCGTCTCGTGCCGGCCGCCGCCGTCGACCTCGGCGCCGACCGTCCCGCCGCCCGCCCCGACTGGGTCGGTGCCCCGTGGCCGGGCCGGTTGCCCAACCCGTCGCCGGCCACCCTGCACCCCGATGCCGTGCCGGTCGACGTGCTCGACGCCCGGGGTCGCCAGGTGGTGGTCGACGGGCGCTGCCGGCCCACGGCCGAACCGGCGGCGCTACGAGCCGGCCGCCGGCGCCGGCGCATCGAGTCGTGGGCCGGCCCGTGGCCGGTCGACGAGCGCTGGTGGGACCCGGAGCGCCGCTCCCGCCGGGTCCGCTACCAGGTCGTCACCGACGACGGTGCCGCCCACCTCGTCGTCCTCGAGGGCGGCCGGTGGACGATCGCCGCCACCTACGACTGATGGGTGTCGCCGCACCCGTCGCCCGGCAGACTCCTCCGGTGAGCAGCCGCCGTCGCACGTCCACCGCCGAGGGGCGCGAGCTCATCGGGCTGCTCGCCATGGCCACCGCGCTCACCGCGCTCGGCATCGACCTGATGCTCCCGGCCTTCGACGAGATCCGGGCCGACTTCGACCTCGGCGCCGGCTCCACCGCGGTCACCGGCCTGGTCACCGCCTACTTCGTCGGCCTCGGCCTCGGCACCGTGTTCTACGGCCCGCTCGCCGACCACAAGGGCCGGCGCTGGACCATGCGGCTCGGCCTCGGCATCTACGTCACCGGGGCACTGCTCGCCGCGGTGGCGCCGACCCTGCCGATGGTCATGCTCGCCCGCTTCCTGTGGGGCATGGGCGCCGCCGGCCCCCGGGTCGTGGCGCTGGCCATCGTGCGCGACCGCTTCGAGGGCGACGCCATGTCCCGGACGATGTCGTCGCTGATGGCCGTCTTCCTCCTCGTCCCCGTGCTGGCCCCGTCCCTTGGTGCGCTGCTGCTCGAGGTCGCGCCGTGGCGCTGGCTGTTCGTGCTCTGCGCCGCCGGCGCGCTGCTCGTGGCGCTGTGGACCCGACGGCTCCCCGAGACGCTGGCCGCCGAGCACCGCATCCCCGACCTGCGCTTCCACCGGGTGAAGACGGCGACCCGGCTGGTGCTGTCCAGCCGCACGGCGGTCGCCTACGCGGCGGCCACCGTGGCCCTCTACGGGGTGTTCGCCTCCTACCTCGGCTCCTCCGAGGCGATCATCGGCCAGGCCCTCGACAGCGAGGAGCAGTTCCCGATCATCTTCGGTGCGCTCGCCGGCTCCATGGGCGTGGCCGCCGTGCTGAACGGCCGCATCGTCTCGCGCTTCGGTACCCGGTCCATGGTGCGCGGCGCGCTGTCGGTGTACGTGGTGATGACGGCCGTGCTCCTGACCGTCGCCGTCCTCACGTCCGGGCAGCCCGCGCTCTGGGTCTTCATGCCGGTGATGGCCCTGCTGCTGGCCAGCCACGCCCAGCTGCTGCCCAACCTCAACACCCTCGCCATGGCGCCGATGGCGTCGGTCGCCGGCACCGCCTCCTCCGTCATCGGCGCCGCGCAGCTGACCCTCGGTGCCGTGCTCGGCGGTGTGCTCGACCGCTTCTTCGACGGCACGATCCTGCCGCTGTCGATCGGCTTCGTGCTGGCGAGCGTCCTCACCGTCGCCGCCGTCACCGTCGCCCGGCGGGTGCCGGCCGAGGAGGTCGGCCTGGTCGTGGCCGGGACCGAGCCCTCGACCTGACTCCGGGCGACGGGCCGCGCCTCTCGGTACTGTCCGTGCGAACTCGAGCTGTCCGGGGGGACACAGACATGGACTTCCACTTCGCGTCCGCATGGGAGCGCGTCGCTGACACGGTGCCCGCCGCCGAGGCGGTCGTCATGGGCGACCAGCGCTGGACCTACGCGGCCTTCGACGACGCCGCGGCCCGGTTCGCCTCGGCGATGGAGGCCGCCGGCGTGGCTCGCGGATCGCAGGTGTCGCTGTACCTGCACAACTGCCCGGAGTACCTGATCGCCCAGCACGCCGCGTTCAAGCACGGCTGCGGACCGGTCAACGTCAACTACCGCTACCTCGACGACGAGCTCGTGTACCTCGTCGACAACAGCGACAGCGAGGTGCTGGTCTTCCACGCCTCGCTCGGCGACCGGGTGGAACGGGTGCGTCACCGCCTCGACCGGGTCCGGCTGTTCGTGGTGGTCGACGACGACGGCACCGGCAGCGAGCACGACTTCGCCTCCGGGTTCCACGACCTCGTCGCCGCCCACGAGCCCCAGCCCCGCTGGGACCGCTCGCCCCAGGACCTCTACATGCTCTACACCGGGGGCACGACGGGCTTGCCCAAGGGCGTCATGTACGACAACGGCGTCTTCTGCAACGCCCTGCTCGCCGGCGCCGCCCTGCTCAACGGGCTCCCGGCCCCGGCCTCGCTCGACGACGTCGGCGACCTGGTGCGTGGGGTCCGCGAGCTCGGCCCGGTGGTCTCGGTCCCGTGCTGCCCGCTCATGCACGGCACCGGCATGTGGGTCGGCGCCATGCCGGCGCTGAACGTCGGGGGCACCGTGGTGCTGCTGCAGTCGCGCAGCTTCGACGCCGACGAGCTGCTCGACGTCATCGAGTCCGAGGGGGTGACCCGGTGCGCGATCGTGGGCGACGCGTTCGCCCGCCCGATCCTGCGGGCGCTGGAGGCCGCCGAGGCCCGGGGCGAGCTGCCCGACCTGTCGTCGCTGAAGACCATCAGCTCATCCGGCGCGATGTGGAGCGCCGAGATCAAGGACGGCCTCACCCGGTACACGTCCGCCGTGCTCTCCGACGGCCTCGGCTCCACCGAGGGCGGCGGCTACGGGACGGTGACCGCCGACCGCACCGCGAAGGGCACGACGGCCCGCTTCACTCCCACGCCCGACACCCTCGTGCTCGGCACCGACGACCTGCCCGTCACGCCCGGGTCGCCCGAGCCGGGCCTGCTCGCCACGCGCACCGGCGCCCACGGCTACTACAAGGACCCGGAGAAGACGGCCCGGACGTTCAAGCAGATCGACGGCAACGGCTACGTCATCACCGGCGACTGGGCGACCCTCCACGAGGACGGCACCATCACGCTGCACGGCCGGGGGTCGAACTGCATCAACTCGGGTGGGGAGAAGATCTTCCCCGAGGAGGTCGAGGAGGCGCTCAAGACCCACCCAGCGGTCGACGACTGCTACGTGGTCGGCGTCCCCGACGACCGCTTCGGCCAGCGAGTGGTGGCCGTGGTCGGTTGCACGGCAGGCGCCGAGCCTCCCGTCGAGGACGACCTGCGCACCCACCTGCGCGAGGTCCTCGCCAGCTACAAGATCCCCCGCCAGATCGCGGTGGTCGATCACCTGCACCGTGCGCCCAACGGCAAGGCCGACTACGGGTGGGCCCGAGAGCAGGTGCTCGCCACCCAGCCGGCCGCTCCGGCGTAGGACCTCCCGCCGCCTCGGGCGCGATCTACGCCGCGCCGCGCCGTAGCGTGCAGCGCCGTGCCCACCCGCCGAGCGTCCTGGCGAACGCTGCGCCACCCGGCGCAGTACGTGGCGGTCGCGTTCGCCGGCGCGAGCCTCATCGGTGCGCTCCTGCTCCGGCTCCCCTTCGCCACCGAGCCCGGTGAGACCACGTCGTTCGTCACCGCCCTGTTCACCGCCACGTCCGCGGTGTGCGTCACCGGGCTCGTCGTGGTGGACACGGCCGGGCACTGGTCCACCTTCGGCGAGGTCGTCATCCTCGGGCTCATCCAGATCGGCGGGTTCGGCATCATCGCCCTGTCGTCGCTGCTGGTGGCGGTGCTGGCCCGGCGCCTCGGCCTGCGCCAACGCCTGATCGCGGTGGCCGAGACCGGCGCCCTCGACATGTCCGACGTCCGCCGCCTGCTGGTCAACGTCGCCAAGCTGACCTTCGTGGTGGAGGTCCTCGCTGCGATCCTGCTCGCCGGTCGGTTCGCCATCACCCACGGCGAGCCCGCGCACCGGGCGGCCTACCTCGGGGTCTTCCACTCGGTCTCGGCGTTCAACAACGCCGGCTTCGCCCTGTTCTCCGACAGCCTCATCGGGTACCAGCGGGACAGCTACATCCTCGTGGTCATCGCTGCCGCGATCATCGTCGGCGGCCTCGGGTTGCCGGTGTGGTCCCAGATCGGCACCCACCGGCTCCGCACCCACCGGTGGTCCCTGCACGCGAAGCTCACGGTGACCACCGTCGTCGCCCTCATCCTCGGGGGCTGGGCGCTCTTCGCCTGGTTCGAGTGGACGAACCCCGACACGCTCGGCCAGCTGTCGGCGTGGGACTCCACGATCAACGCCTTCTTCCACAGCGTCACCCCCCGGACCGCCGGGTTCAACAGCGTCGACATCGCCTCGCTGCGGGAGCCGTCACGACTGCTCACCGAGGTGCTGATGTTCATCGGCGGGGGCAGCGCCTCCACGGCCGGCGGCATCAAGGTCACGACGTTCGCCGTCCTCGGCTGGGTGATGTGGGCCGAGGCCCGAGGCGATCCCGACGTCGTCGTGTTCGAGCGGCGCATCCCCCAGACGGCCCAGCGCCAGGCGCTCACCGTGGCCCTGCTGGCCATCGGCGTGGTCATCAGTGCGACCATGCTCCTGCTGGCGACCTCCGCCCTGCCCCGCGCCGACCTCATGTTCGAGGTGATCTCGGCCCTGGCCACCGTCGGTCTCTCGGCCAACATCACCCCGCTGCTCTCCGTCACCTCCCAGCTCGTGATCATCGTGCTGATGATCATCGGCCGCGTCGGTCCCATCACCTTGTTCGCCGCGCTCGTGCTCCGTGAGCACGACCGGCTCTACCGCCATCCCGAGGAGCGTCCGATCATTGGCTGACCACCCCCGCCCCCACCGCAGCCGCCCGGGCCTGCAGCGCTCGAAGAGCTCCCAGGTCCTCGTCGTCGGCCTCGGCCGATTCGGCAGCGCGGTCGCCCTCGAGCTGACCCAGCTCGGGTTCGAGGTCCTCGGCGTCGACACCGATGCCCGGCGCGTCCAGAAGCTTTCCGACGAGCTCACCCACGTCCTCGAGGCCGACACCACCGACCCGGAGGTGCTGTCCCAGATCGGTGCGCGCGACTTCGAGAACGCGGTCGTGGGCATCGGCTCCGACATCGAGGCCAGCATCCTCACCGTTGCGGCCCTGGCCGACCTCGGCGTGCCGAACATCATCGGGAAGGCAGTGACCACCCCGCACGGTCGGATCCTGGAACGGGTGGGCGCGGACACCGTCGTCTACCCCGAGCACGAGATGGGCCGGCGCGTGGCCCACATGGTCGGTGGGAGCATCCTCGACTGGTTCCAGCTCGACGCGAACTTCGCGATGGTCGAGACCCACGCCCCGGCGGAGACCCTCGGGCAGACCCTGGCCGAGCTCGAGCTGCGGGCTCGCTACGGCGTCACCGTCGTGTGCGTGAAGCCCAACGACGCCGGGTTCACGTACGCGACGGCCGACACCGTCCTGGAGGAGGGCGACGTGCTCGTGGTCGCCGGGCCCGGCAAGGAGTGCGAGGCCTTCGCCCGCATGTCTTGAGGCTCAGGATCTGCGCGGACGGGCCACGCCCTCCTGCGGCTCGGTTGGCGGCTTCGCCGCCGAAGGGCACCGTGCTCATGGGTCGCCTCGCCTGCCGGCTCGGCTCAGATCGCCACGGCCGGCTCGGGGCGGAGGCGGTCGGCGCTGACCTGCTCGGCGATCGCCACGAAGCGATCGGCCGCCGGGGGCAGGCTCCGGCCCGCTCGCCGGGTGAGCTGGATCGTGCGCGAGGCCAGGGGCGGGTCGAGGGGGAGCACCCGGATGCCGGGGTCATCGGGGTCGATGGCCAGCATCGGCATGATCGCCCGCCCCATCCCGGAGCGGACCATGCCCTGCACCGCGCCGTTGTCGAGGGACCGGAACACGTAGTCGGCCCGGATGCCGGCCGAGTCGAGCCGCTGGTCGATCAGGCGCTGGCACACGTTGGACGACGGCTGCCCGATGAGCGGGTGGTCGCTGATGTCAGCAGGGGTGGCGACGGCGCCGATGGGGTCGTCGGCGGCGACGAGCACCACGAAGGGGTCATGTCCCAGAACCTGGCACGACAGCCGCTCGTCTGCGGCGTCGACGGTGAAGGCCAGGTCGAGCTCGTCGGACAGGACCCGCTCGACCAGGGCGGTCTGGTCGTCGGTCTCGAACAGGCCGATGTCCACCTGGGGCACCTCGGCGCGCATCCGCCCGACGACGGGCGGGAGGATCTCGGCCGACACCGACTGGAACGTGCCGATGACGAGGCGGCCGGTGACCCCACGTCGCATCTGGTCCAGCTCGGTGCTGACGGCCTCGATCCGGTCGAGGACGTCGCGGGCGTGGTCGAGCAGCAGTCGTCCGGCGGGCGTGAGCTCGGCCGGCCGCGGGCCCTTGGGCCGGTCGAGGACGGGCAGGCCGACCGCCCGCTCCAGCGAGGCGATCTGCTGGCTCACCGCGGACTGCGTGAACCCGAGAGCTCCGGCGGCCCGGGCGAAGGAGCCCTCCTCGGCCACGGCCACGAGGGCGGCGAGGTGGCGGATCTCCAGGTCGGGGAAGGCCGGCATGGTGATCAGCGTACCTGATGATCACGAGCAGAGATCATCGCTGGTGCTGATGACCGGTCGGTCGTACGGTCGACCCATGACCCGCCTGCCCGCCACCGAAGCGCTCATCGTCCTCGCCGAATCCGTCGTCGCCGACGGCTTCGACGCCCACCGCCCCGCCGTCACCGACCTCGTCGCCGCAGCCCGGGCCCGGGGGATCCGGCCCGTGCTCGCCGGCATCGTCGTCGACGCAACCGCTCCCCGCGCCGTGCGCGAGCGCGCTCTCGGCCGGTTGATCGTGGCGCTGAGCTCGACCACCGCCACGATCGCCGGCGAGCGCCCGGCCGTCGGCGCCACGGCCGCCTGAGGGGTGGTCGCCGCGCGTTGCGTGCGGCGAATGCCACACTCGGGCCGTGGGGTCCTCAGCTTGGGAAGCCGTCCTCGATCGCATCGACGATGCCGCCGCCGTGGCCGACGTCGAGGCCGGGGTGCACGCGAGGTTGCGACACCCCGAGCGGGTGCTCGAGGTCTCCATCCCGGTCCGCATGGACGACGGGACCCTCGAGGTCTTCACCGGCTGGCGGGTGCACCACAACACCGTGCGAGGCCCGGGCAAGGGCGGCATCCGCTTCCACCCCGACGTCGACGTCGAGGAGGTCACCGCCCTGGCGGCGCAGATGACCTTGAAGACGGCGGTGTGCGGCATCCCGTTCGGTGGGGCCAAGGGCGGCGTGCGCTGCGATCCGCGGCAGATGAGCGCGGGTGAGCTCGAACGGCTGACGCGTCGGTACACGTCGGGCATCGCCCCGCTGCTCGGACCGGACCGTGACGTGCCCGCGCCCGACATCAACACCGACGGGCGGGTGATGGCGTGGCTGCTCGACACGTTGCAGATGACCGGCGGCGGCATCCACCTCCCGGGTGCGGTCACCGGCAAGCCGCTGTCGGTGGGCGGCACCCGCGCCCACGCCGGCGGCACGTCGGCCGGGGTCGTGGTCTGCGCCCGGGCCGTCTTCGAAGCGCTCGGCATGGACCTGCCCGGACGGCGCGCCGTCATCCAGGGCTTCGGCAAGGTGGGCGGGCCCCTGGCCTTCCTGCTCAAGTCGGCCGGCATGCGCGTCGTGGGCGTCAGCGACGTCACCGGGGCCGTGATCAACGAGGGCGGCCTCGACGTGTCCGAGCTGTCCGACCACGTGAAGGCCACCGGCGGCGTCGCCGGCTTCCCCCTCGGCGACCCGATCGATCCCGACGACCTGCTGGCGCTGCCCTGCGAGCTGCTCATCCCGGCCGCGCTCGGCGGGGTGATCGACGCGGAGGTCGCCGAGCGGATCCAGGCGAAGGTGATCGTTGAAGCCGCCAACGGCCCGACCCTGACCGAGGCCGACGCTGTGCTCGATCGGCGGGGGATCGCGGTGGTCCCCGATGTGCTGGCCAACGCCGGCGGGGTGACGGCGTCGTACTTCGAGTGGGCCCAGGCCCGCCAGGGCTACCCGTGGGACATCGCCCTCACCGCGGATCGCCACCACGAGGTCATGGCTGAGGCGTTCGACGAGGTGTGGGCCGCGTCCCAGCGGTGGGACGTGAGCCTGCGCCGGGCCGCCTACGCCCTGGCCATCGATCGGGTCGGTGCGGCGCTGGAGGCCCGGGGCATCTTCCCCTGAGCGCGAGCGGTGGCCGACCCACGAGTGAGCCGGCCACCGATCACATCTGCGGGTCCTAGCGGAGGTCGAAGCGGTCGAGCTCCATGACCTTGGTCCAGGCCTGCACGAAGTCCCGAGCGAACTTCTCGCGCCCGTCGTCTTGGCCGTAGACCTCGGCGATGGCCCGGAGCTGGGAGTTCGAGCCGAACACCAGGTCGGCGGCGGTGGCCGTCCAGACGACCTCGTCGCTGCCGGCACGACGGCCCTCGTAGACGCCCTCCTCGCCGGCGCCGGTCGTCCACTCGATGCCGGCGTCGAGCAGGTTCACGAAGAAGTCGTTGGTCAGGACGCCGGGCCGGTCCGTCAGCACACCGTGACTGGTGCCGCCGTGGGTGGCGCCGAGGGCGCGCATGCCGGCGACGAGCACGGTCATCTCCGGTGCGGACAGCGCCAGCAGGTTGGACTTGTCGAGCAGGCGCTGCTCCGGTGGCAGCTTGTCGCCGGCCCGCCGGTACTGGCGGAAGCCGTCGCCGCGGGGTTCCAGCACGGAGAAGGCGTCGGCGTCGGTCATCTCGTCGGTGGCATCGGTGCGTCCCGGGGAGAACGGCACGGTGATGTCGTGCCCCGCATCCCGGGCGGCCTTCTCGACGGCGGCGCTGCCGGCGAGGACGATGAGGTCGGCGAGCGAGACCCGCTTGTTGCCGGACTGGTCCGCGTTGAAGTCCTGCTGGATGCCCTCGAGCGCGGTCAGGACCCGACCGATGCGCTCGGGCTCGTTGGCCTCCCAGTCCTTCTGGGGGGCCAGGCGGATGCGGGCGCCGTTGGCGCCGCCCCGCTTGTCGGTGTCCCGGTAGCTCGAGGCGGAGGCCCAGGCCGTGAACACCAGGTCCTGCACCGACACGCCGGCATCGAGGACCTTGGCCTTGAGGTCGGCGACGTCGCCGTCGTCCACCAGGTCGTGGTCGACGGCGGGGACCGGGTCCTCCCACAGCTGGGGTTCGGGCACCCACGGGCCGAGGAACCGCGAGTGGGGGCCCATGTCCCGGTGCAGCAGCTTGTACCAGGCCCGGGCGAAGGCATCGGCGAACGCCTCGGGGTCGTCGCGGAACCGCTCGGAGATCTTGCGGTACTCGGGATCGGCGAGCAGGGCGAGGTCCGTCGTCGCCATCATCGGCGGGTTCATCTTGCCCTCGATGTGTGCGTCGGGAACCAGCTCCTGGGCCTCGGGGTCCTTGGGCTGCCACTGCTTGGCGCCGGCCGGGCTCTCCACCAGCTCCCACTCGAGGCTGAACAGGGTGTCCCAGAAGCTGTTGTCCCACTGGGTGGGCGTGGGCGTCCACGCGCCCTCGAGGCCCGAGGTGATGGTGTCCGCGCCCTTGCCGGTGCCGTGCTGGCTCTTCCACCCGAGGCCCATCGAATGGACGGGGCAACCCTCGGGCTCCGGTCCGACGAGGTCGGGGTTGCCGGCGCCGTGGGTCTTGCCGAACGTGTGGCCGCCGGCGATGAGCGCGACGGTCTCCTCGTCGTCCATGGCCATGCGGGCGAAGGTGAGCCGGATGTCGTGGGCGGCGGCGAGCGGGTCGGGGTTGCCCTTGGGGCCCTCCGGGTTGACGTAGATCAAGCCCATGGTGACCGCGCCGAAGGGCTGGTCGCCGAAGTCGAGGGGCTCGTCGGAGATGTAGCGCTCGTCGCCGAGCCAGGTGTCCTCGGGGCCCCAGAAGACCTCTTCGGGCTCCCAGATGTCCTCACGCCCGAAGGCGAAGCCGAAGGTCTCGAAGCCCATGTCCTCGAGGGCGACGTTGCCGGCCAGGACGAGCAGGTCGGCCCAGGAGACCTTGTTGCCGTACTTCTGCTTGACCGGCCACAGCAGGCGGCGGGCCTTGTCGAGGTTGGCGTTGTCCGGCCAGCTGTTGAGCGGCGCGAAGCGCTGGCCGCCGTCGCCGCCACCGCCACGGCCGTCCTCGACGCGGTAGGTGCCTGCCTGGTGCCAGCTCATGCGGATGAAGAGCGGCCCGTAGTGGCCCCAGTCCGCCGGCCACCAGTCCTGGGAGGTTCGCATGACCTCGACGAGATCGGCCTTGAGCGCGTCGACGTCGAGCTCGGCGACCGCCGCCTTGTAGTCGAAGTCGGGGTCCAGGGGGTTGCCGCGCTGGTTGTGCTGGTGCAGCACGCTGAGGTCGAGCTGGTTCGGCCACCAGTCCTGGTTGGTCCGCGGTCGGCCGCCGGTCTTGGGCTCCGGCGAGTCGATGGCCGGGTTCTCGCTCTCGCTGGTGCTCTGGGTGTCGGCCTTGTCGACCATGTCCTGGGGTTCGGTCATGTGCCTGTCCTCTTCCTCGTCGCGGCGGTGGTGCTCCTCACCCTGTGATACCAGCCGCAGGTGGGCCTGTCTCCGCGATCGTCGCTATGAGGTCCATAACCCAGGCTTCTGGTGGCCGAACACCTGTTCGTCTACCGTTCCTGACGTGGGCTTCAACAACCCCGGCGTCTCCTGGTCCGAGCTGGAGCGGACCCTCTCGGACCGGCACCGCAAGCCCACCCGCGCCCAGGGTGACGGCGGCGACAGCCCGGCCTGGTCCTACCACCGTCCGTCCTACGTGCCGCCGGCCGACCTGCAGCGGCGCACCGCCACCGTCCCCTACGCCGAGCTGCACTGCCACTCGAACTTCAGCTTCCTCGACGGTGCCTCCCACCCCGAGACCCTCGCCGAGGAGGCCACCCGCCTCGGCCTCGAGGCTCTCGCCCTCACCGACCACGACGGCTTCTACGGCGTCGTCCGCTTCGCCGAGGCGGCCCGCGTGGCGGGGCTGCCCACCGTGTTCGGGGCCGAGCTGTCCCTCGGGCTGACCCAGCCCCAGAACGGCATCGCCGACCCCGAGGGCTCCCACCTGCTGGTGCTGGCCCGGGGACCGGCCGGCTACGCCCGCTTGGCCGACACCATCTCCCGCGCGCAACTCGGCTCGGGGTACGCCGGCGTCGGGAGCGCCAGCGAGCAGCCGGCACGCGGTGCTGCGGAGCAGACCGCCATCAGCGCAGCCCAGAAGGGCAAGCCGGTGTACGACGGCATCGACTGGTCCCGCGCCCACGGCGGGGAGTGGCTCGTCCTCACCGGCTGCCGGAAGGGGGCGGTCAACCAGGCGCTGCACGCCCACGGTCCGGCCGCGGCCGAACGGGAGGTGCGCCGCCTCGTCGACACCTTCGGCGCCGGCAACGTGGTGGTCGAGCTGTGGGACCACCACGACCCGCTCGACTCGGCGCGCAACGACGCGCTGGCCGCCATCGCCGACCGGGTCGGGGTCGAGGTCGTGGCCACCAACAACGTGCACTACGCCACCCCGGGCGACCGCCGGCTGGCCACCGCGCTGGCCGCGGTCCGGGCCCGGCGCAGCCTCGACGACGCCGACGGCTGGCTGCCCCCGGCGGCCACCGCCCACCTGCGCTCGGGTGAGGAGCAGGCCCGCCGCTTCGCCCGCTACCCGGGCGCGGTGGAGCGGGCCGCCGAGCTGGGCCGGGCGTGCGCGTTCGACCTGCACCTGGTGGCCCCGAACCTGCCGCCGTTCCCGTGCCCCGACGGCCTGTCCGAGATGGCGTACCTGCGCCGCCTCACCGAGGAGGGCGCCACCCGCCGGTACGGGCCCCGGCACGCCGAGCGCGAGCCGGGGGCGTGGGCCCAGATCGACCACGAGCTCGCCCTCATCGAGACCCTCGGCTTCCCCGGCTACTTCCTCATCGTGTGGGACCTGGTCGACTTCTGCCGCCGGTCGGGCATCTACTGCCAGGGCCGGGGGAGCGCGGCCAACTCGGCGGTGTGCTTCGCCCTCGGCATCACCAAGGCCGATGCCGTGAAGCTGAAGCTGCTGTTCGAGCGCTTCCTGTCACCCGAGCGCGACGGTCCGCCGGACATCGACATCGACATCGAGTCCAACCGGCGCGAGGAGGTCATCCAGTACGTCTACGAGCGCCACGGCCGCCGCCACGCCGCCCAGGTCGCCAACGTCATCACCTACCGGGCCCGGTCCTCGATCCGGGACATGGCCAAGGCCCTCGGCTACGCCACCGGCCAGCAGGACGCCTTCGCCAAGGCTGCGGATGCCTGGGGCAACATCGCCTCCACCATGTCCCAGCCCGGCGCGGCCGAGGAGCTTCCCGCCGACGTGGTCGAGCTGGCTGCCGAGGTCGAGCACTTCCCCCGCCACCTCGGCATCCACTCCGGCGGCATGGTGCTGTGCGACCGGCCGGTGGTCGAGGTCTGCCCGGTCGAGTGGGGTCGCTTCCAGGGCCGGGAGGGCGCCACCGTCCGATCCGATCTCCCCATCCGATCGGTGCTGCAGTGGGACAAGGACGACTGCGCCGCGGCCGGCCTCGTGAAGTTCGACCTGCTCGGCCTCGGCATGCTCACGGCCCTGCACGAGACCATCGACCTGGTGCAGGCCGCACACGGCATCGAGCTCGACCTGGCCGAGATCCCCCAGGACGACGAGGTCTACGACATGCTCGTCGCGGCCGACTCGGTGGGCGTGTTCCAGGTCGAGTCCCGGGCCCAGATGGCCACGCTGCCCCGGCTGCGACCCCGCACCTTCTACGACCTGGTGGTCGAGGTCGCCCTCATCCGGCCCGGCCCCATCCAGGGCGGCTCGGTCCACCCCTACATCCGCCGGCGCAACGGCCAGGAGGAGGTCACCTACCTCCACCCGCTGCTGCAGCCCTCGCTGGAGAAGACCTTGGGGGTGCCGCTGTTCCAGGAGCAGCTCATGCAGATGGCCATCGACGTCGGCGGCTTCACCCCGGCCGAGGCCGACCAGCTCCGCCAGGCCATGGGCTCCAAGCGCTCGCCCGAGCGGATGGAGCGCCTGCACGACCGCTTCACCGCCGGCGCCCGCGAGCGCGACGTGCCCGACGACGTCATCGAGCAGATCTGGCTGAAGCTGGCCGCCTTCGCCAACTACGGCTTCCCCGAGAGTCACTCGGTGTCCTTCGCCTACCTGGTCTACGCCTCGTCGTGGCTGAAGCGGTTCCACCCCGCCGCGTTCTGCGCCGGCCTGCTCAACGCCCAGCCCATGGGGTTCTGGTCCCCGCACTCGCTCATCCAGGACGCCCGCCGCCACGGCGTCGAGGTCCGCACCCCCGACGTGTCGGTCTCCGCCGCCAAGGCGATGCTGATGTGGGACCACCCCGATGAGAACTGGCAGTTCTCCTGTAGCGCGCCGGAACCGCCGGAGGTCGCCACCCGAGGGCTGCCGGCGGAGGTGTGGGGCAAGGGTGGTCCGGTGGTGCAGCTCGGCCTGCGCGAGGTCCGCAACATCGGCGACGACGTGGCCCGCCAGATCGAGGCCGCCCGCGACGCCGGCGGGCCGTTCGCCTCGATGGAGGACCTCGCCCGTCGGGTGCCGCTCACCCTGCCCCAGCTCGAGGCGCTGGCCACCGCCGGTGCGTTCGGCTGCTTCCGCTCGCCCCGCACCGGCGAACCGCTCTCCCGGCGCGAGGCGCTGTGGCAGGCCGGGTCGGTGGCCCAGGGCGGGGTCGACCGGCTCCCCGGCATCGTCACCGGCGCCGACGCCCCCACGCTGCCCGGCATGGACGACTTCGAGGAGGCCCGGGCCGATCTGTGGTCCACCGGCATGAGCCCCGACGGCCACCCCACCCGCTTCATCCGGGAGGACCTCGACCGCCTCGGCGTGGTGACCTCCGCGGGCCTGTGGGACGTGGAGCCCGGCTCCAAGGTCCTCATCGGCGGGGTCGTCACCCACCGCCAACGCCCCGCCACCGCCGGCGGCACCATGTTCCTCAACCTCGAGGACGAGACCGGACTCATCAACGTGGTGGTGTCCCGCGGCTGCTGGAACGCCCACCGCAAGGTCGCCCTCAGCGCCCCGGCCATGCTCATCCGCGGTCGCTGCGAGCGGGCCGAGGGCGTCATCAACGTCGTGGCCGAGCGCCTGTCGCCGCTCCCCGTCGGCGGCACGCCCAAGAGCCGAGACTTCCGATGAGCGTCCACGCCCCCCTCCAAGGGTCGCTCTTCGGTGCCGCCGAGCCCCATCTCACCGGCCCGCTGCCCGAGGATCGCGAGCACCTGGCCCACGGCGCGTGGATCGTCCGGGTGCCGGGTTGGGTCGGCGGCGACCAGACGCTGATGGAGGAGCTGACCGAGACGACGTCGTGGCACGCCGGTCGGCGCCCCATGTACGACCGCATCGTCGACGTGCCACGCCTCACCGCGTCGATCCCGAAGAGTGGACCGGGTCACCCGGTGCTGCGCGAGATCACCCGGGCGCTCCGGGAGCGATTCGGCGAGCGGATGGACCGGATCGGTCTCGCCCTCTACCGGGACGGTCGGGACTCGGTGGCCCCCCACGGCGACACGGTCGCACGGGAGATGCACAGCTCGGTCATGGCCACCGTGTCGTGCGGTGCGCCCCGCCGGTTCCTGCTCGCACCGGTCGCCGGCGGCGGTTCGGTCTCGTTCGACCTCGGCCACGGCGACCTGCTCGTGATGGGCGGCACGATCCAGCGCACGTGGCGCCACGGTGTGCCGAAGACGAACCGCGCCGTGGGTCCCCGCATGTCCATCATGTTCCGGCCCCGCTGGGAGGCCGCAGCACCTCAGCGTCCCACGGCCTCGCGGCTGTAGGCCTCGAACCCCGGGGCCGGGTAGCTGCCGGACGTCTCGACCCCTTCGATGGTCCCGCTGACGTCGCCGATCGCCCAGCTGGCCGTCCACACGTAGCGGACGGCGATGTCGTACATGCCGTGGTGCTGGTACACGTGCGTGATCTCGCCGCTGGGGTGGGGCCCGGGCTGGCCGGTGTAGGGGCCGTGCTCGCCGGCGACGTCGTCGTGGGGGTCGTCCCAGTCGACGTAGACCTGGGCCGTGGCGGTGAGGGTCAGCGGCCCGAACGGCGTGTCGACGGGACCGTAGGTCCGGTTCGTGGGCGCCCCCGTCTCGAGGAACGCCTCGAACCCGACCGGCAGGGCGTCGGGCTGGACGTAGGGGGTCGGCACGGGCAGGTCGATCTGCCGGAGGAACTCGGCGGCCTCCATGGCCGGCGTCGTCGTCGGCAGCGCAGGTACGTCGGGGCAGAGTGAGTACGTGCGGAGGAGACGCAGGAACTGCCTCTCGGACTCGATGTCCTCTGCCATCGTCGGATCGCGGCCGAGACGAGCGGTCTCTGTCGTGAGGCAGGGATTGCCATCAGGGTCCTGACTCAGGACCGGACGCCAGAGCTCGCGGAATGGGTAGGCGGTCGTCGGCGGTCCAGACTGGACGGGGACAACATCGTCTCGCACGTCATGCCCTGCACTCGTGCCTTGGCAGATGTACTCGCCAGGAGAGTTGCCATCGATGCCGCAAGACTTCTTGTGCTCCGCGGCCGCCGGAACCGCAACGATCAGTAGTGACGTCAACGCCAAGACGCAGCGCACGAGGTTTCTCATGACGGGTCCGAGCATGTTTCGGCTGGAACTGTTCCGTCCTCCGTCGCCGGGAGCGCAGCGATAACCCAAGCCGTGGGATTGTGTCCCGGCGCCCGGTTCGCCTCCGTGGCTGGCAACAGACGCACGAAACCTCTGACATGGTCAGGGAGGGCTTGGAAGTCGGTGACCAACCCGGAACTGTCAAAGCGAACCTCTGCGAAAACGCATTCCCGGTGGCGATCGATCAGTTCCAAGACGTCCGCCGTCGCGGGTTGCGGGTCTGCCTGGAAATTGGCGAAGTCTTCAAAGGCGATCTCGATCAGTCCGTTGATCGCCTCCTGCGCTTGATCCTTCGTGTAGATGCTCTCCAAGAGTTCGATTGTGGCCTCATCGACGAGAGTTGCCTCTCTCGTATGAACCAACGCATCCCGCGAGACCCGGAACAGCTCGTTGAGGACCTGCTCGACGTACTCCTCGGTGATCTGGCTCTCGTCCTGAGGGATCACGTCGGGAGCGACGGTGCGGGGTTCGGTGGTGGTCGATGACGTCGAAGAGGTCGTCTCCTCCGGGATGGACGTGACCGCCGCCCGATCGCTGTCGTCATCGTCGCCCCCGCAGGCGCCGAGGAGGAGGGTGGCGCCGAGAAGGCCGTGGAGGAGCCGCCGCATGCGAGAAATGTAGTCAGGTGCAACATGACCTGAAAAGGTCTCTCGGTCCCTTTCGCCCCACTTGGCGGCAGCGGTGCGCCGGGCGTGAATGGGGTCATCCCGACCGGGGCCTCTACCGTCATCTGGCGATGGCTTCGAAGCGACCGAACAAGCAGCAGCGTCAGCGGCAGAACCGCCAGCGTCGGGAGGCCCGCCAGGCCCGGTCGGTGCACGCCGGCGAGGCGACCGCCATCGCTCGTGGCGAGCGGGAGAAGGCCGAGCCCACGGCCAACACCCGCACCTCGGCGAAGGGCAAGGGGTCCAAGGCGCAGGCCCGGGCGGACCGCAAGAGCCGCTACAGCATCCCCGGCCAGCGCGCCGTCGTGATGGCCTTCCTGTTCACGATCGTCTCCGCTGCCACCCTGCTGATCGCCCCGGTCCAGGTCCAGCGCGAGGTCCCCATCGACGATCCCGTGCTCGAGGAGATCGACGAGGACGACCAGGAGGTCGACGAGGACGCCGGAACGGTCACCTACGTCGACGACGCCAAGCTGCTCGACGAGGAAGGTCCGGCCGTGGCCGCCGGCGTGATGCTCACGCCGATCCTCATCACCGGCGCCGCCGTGTGGTTCACGAAGAAGCCGCAGCGATCCACGGCGTGGACCATGGCCATGATCGCCCTGGCTGCGTACATCTTCCTGTTCGCCGGCCCCTACGGGATCATCACCCTGCCCTCGATGATCGCCCTGGCCGTCGGCGGCTTCCAGTCCCGCCGCGCCGAGTCCAAGGAGCGGCTCGCGGAGATCCGGGCGAAGAAGGCAGCGGCGGGCGATGGCGAGGTCATCGACGTGGAGGCCACCGAGGTCACCGAGGACGAGTCGAACGAGCCGGAGACCGAGACGGACACCGGGATCGAGGCGACCGAGGGCGAGCTCGCAGAGCCCGTCGCCGACGACGACCGCCGCTAGGGTCGCCCCGCCATCGAGACCACGTACGAGGAGACCTGAAGATGTCCGAAGCCGCAGAGGCCGCCCACGCCAAGTTCCAGACCCTGATCGGCCAGGAGAGCGAGCCGGGCGAGTGGATCCAGGTCACCCAGGAGATGATCAACCAGTTCGCCGACGTCACGATGGACCACCAGTTCATCCACGTCGATCCCGAGGCGGCGAAGAACACCCCCTTCGGCGGCACCATCGCCCACGGCTTCCTCACCCTCTCCCTGCTCGTCCCGCTCTCGAGCTCGATCAAGCAGGACCCGGAGACGCTCAAGGGCGTGATCATGGGCGTGAACTACGGCTTCGACAAGATCCGCTTCATCGCCCCGGTCCCGAGCGGCTCCCGCATCCGGGCCAAGGCCGTGCTCAAGGCCGCCGAGATCAAGGGCAGCTCGGTCAACGCGACCCGCACCTACACCATCGAGGTCGAGGGCTCCGACAAGCCGGCGGTCATCGCCGACTGGATCACCCGCCTCACCTACGGCTGATCGGCCGGCCGCCGCTCACCCCGCAGCGGCGTAGGTGAACCCGAGGCGGCCCACGTCGATGGCCGCCGCCTCGATCAGCGCGATGGCCTCGTTCCCGGGCAGACCGGGAGCGAGGCCGATCGGCTCGGCCATCGCGTAGAGCCGGATCTCGTAGCGGTGCGCTGCGTCCCCCGGCGGCGGGCAGGGTGGGTCCCACCCGAGCTCGTCGGAATCGGTGCGGCCAACGACCGCGGTGTCCGGGAGCTGCATCGGATCCAGCTGCGCCGTGGTGCTGGGCAGGCCGGCGACGACGAGGTGCACGAAGTCGCTCGCATCCAGGTCGACGATGGCGACCGCGAGCTCCGCCGCCGCTGGCGGGATCCCGCTGAACACGAGGAGCGGGGCGCGGCCGACGCCGTCGCAGGTGAAGGCCGGGTCGAGTGTCCCGGCTTCGACGACGTCGGGGCTGGTGACGCGCAGGCCGAGCCCGTCGTCGGCCGGTGCGGTGGCCGGGACCTCGGTGGCCGGCATCGTGGCCGAGGTCGGCTCGAGGGTGCGGCCGTCGTCGTTGCAGCCGGCGAGCCCGATGCACGCCGCGACGAGCAGGCCGAGCGCGCGCGGACGTCGGAGCAGCATCGGTGCGATCGGACGGCTCAGGTCTTGGCGTCGGTGCGGCCGTTGGCGCCGCTGCGCTCCAGCAGCTCGCTGACCCCGGCCAGCGCGCCGGCCAGACCGCCGAGCTCGGTGGGCACGATGATCTTGGTGGCCTGCCCGTCACCCAGCTTCTGCAGGGTCTCGAGGTACTTGATGGCGAGCAGGTCGTTGGACGGGTTGCCGTCGTGGATGGCCTGGTAGACGGACCGGATGGCGGCAGCCTCACCTTCGGCGACCGCGCTCTGGCGGTACTGCTCGGCCTCGGCGAACTTGCGCACCGCCTCGGCCCGGCCTTCGGCCTCGAGCACCGACTTGGCCTTGGAGCCCTCGGCCTCGAGGATGGCGGCGGCCTTGGCGCCCTCGGCGGTGGTGATCGACGCCTCGCGCCGGCCCTGGGCCTCGGTGACCACGGCTCGGCGGGTGCGCTCGGCCTTCATCTGCTCGTGCATGGCGGACATGACGTCCGGCGGCGGATCGATGCGCTGGATCTCGACCCGGACCACGCGCACGCCCCACTTGTCGGTGGCGTCGTCCAGGATCTCGCGCAGCGCGATGTTGATCTTGTCGCGCGAGGTCAGCGACTCGTCGAGCGGCAGGTCGCCGATGACGTTTCGAAGGTTGGTCTGGGCCAGCTTGGTGACGGCCAGGATGAAGTTGGCGACGTTGTAGATCAACCGCTGGGGGTCGGTGGGCTCGTAGTAGATGACGGCATCGACGGACACGCCCACGTTGTCCTCGGTGATGACCTCCTGGGGCGGGACGTCGACCACCTGCTCACGCATGTCGACGATGCGCATGTGGTCGACGAGGGGGATGATGAGGCGGAGGCCCGGGTCGACGGTCTCCTTGTACTTGCCGAGGCGTTCGACGACGCCGCGCTGGTAGGGCTTCACGATCCGGACGCCGGCGGCGACGTACACGAAGAGGAAGAAGCCGAGGACGGCCAGGACGATGATGAGGGCCACTAGTGAGGCCTTTCCGGTGGTCGGGTGGAGGTAGGGAGGCCGGTGGGGTAGACGATGACCCGGGTGCCGCGGACCTCGAGCACGGTCACGTGCGTGCCGGGGGCGAGCGGCCCGCCATCGAGCGCTTCGGCCCGCCACTCCTCGCGGCCGATGCGGACGGAACCGAGCTCATCGGGCCCTTGCGGGACCTCGGTGAGGACCACGCCGTGCTCGCCGACGAGGCGCTTGGCGCCGACGCCGAGCGGGTTCTTGGTCGTGGCGTCGAGCCGGGCTGCGAGCGGTCGGAAGGCGGCGAAGCTGACGGCGGACAGGACCACGAAGATCAGCCAGCCGATGGCGATCGGGGCGCCGAGGAACGCAGCCACCGCGGCGCCGGTGGCGCCGAGGGCGAAGGGCACGAGGAAGAAGGTGCCCGCTGAGGCCATCTCGCCGAGACCGAAGGTCACGGCGGCCGCCAGCCAGACCCACCGCCAGAAGTCGGGGTCGTCCACGGAGGCGATGGTACCGATCGGGCGCGGTCGATGTGCCCCGGTTCGTCCCCGGTCAGGAACCGGCGTCGTCCTCGGTGCCGTCGGGTCGTGCGAAGGCGTCGTCGGCCACGTCGGTCCCGTACTCGGTCGCCTCCAGCCGGTCGCTGCCCTGGTCGACGAGGAGCACAGCGCCCTCGGGCGACGCGCAGATCGTGCCGCTGCTCCCGAGCTCGCTCGACTCCCGCCCGCTCCGGAGCCGCGTGACCAGGCACCGGGCGTCGACGCCGGCGACGGTGAGCGTCTCGATCTCGAAGGAGTAGTCATCGGCTCGGGCCGCGAGGGATTCGCTCAGCTCGTCGAGCGCCGATGCCCGGAACACGCCGGGCGGTTCGACGATGGCATCGGTGCGCTCGCAGGTGAGGTCGTCGCCCTCCGGGTCCGGTCTGCACGTGAGGGCCTGGCCGTCGGTGACGAGGCGCACCTCGGTGGTGGTGCCGTCGGCGATGACCTCCACGCGGCGATCGGGTGGCCGGTTGTCGATCACCAGCTCGGTGCCCTCGGCCGGGGCGGGGAAGCGGATCCGGTACGTGGCGGTCTCGCCGCGCGCCAGCAGGCCGAGGAACTCGGCGACGTCGCCCTCGAGGCCGGCATCCAACGCCGCGGCCTCGACCTGCTCGGACCGAACGTCGCCGGTGGCGGTGGCCTCGTCGGTGTCGTCACCGCAGGACGTGAGCACGCCGCCGAGGACGAGCGCGAGCACGGCCGGCGTCGTCAGGCGGCGAGCGATCGATCGGCGGCTGGGCACGGCCGGATGGTACGGACCAGCAGTACCGTTGGCGGAATGGCACCGCCGGCCACGACCGAACCCACGCCCAGGTCCCTCGGCCGCTCCGTCGCGCTCGGCATCGGCATCGGCGTCGGCGCCGCTGCGATCTGCTTCTTCCTGATCGCCATCCCCTTCTACACGCTCGCCTCCTTCGAGCCGAACGGCATCGACCGCCCGATCGTGCGCACCGGCCTGTTCCGCGTCGCGCTGCCCGTCGGCCTCCTCGTCGGGTTGGCCTCGGGCGTCGCGTCGACGCTGTGGTTGCGCCGCGGCGGCGCCTGGACGGTCAGCGACGGGAGCGACCGCTACAGCAACCGTTAGCGTTGGGCGGGTGAGCCCCTCCGTCGACCGCTGCATCCTGACCGTCCACGCCCACCCCGACGACGAGTCGTCGAAGGGCGCTGCGACCATCGCGCAGTGCAAGGCCGAGGGCATCCGCACGGTGCTGGTGTGCTGCACCGACGGCGCCGCCGGCGACATCCTGAACCCGGCCATGGACCGGGAGGACGTGAAGCTGAACCTGCCGGCCGTGCGGCGCGACGAGCTGGCCCAGGCTGCACGGATCATCGGCTACGACGAGGTCATCGACCTCGGCTACCGGGACTCCGGCATGCCCGACACCGACGCCAACGCCCACCCCGAGGCCTTCGCGAACGCCGACCACGATGAGGCCGTCGGCAAGCTCGTTGCCATCCTGCGGCGGGAGCGCCCGCAGGTCGTGGTCACCTACGGCGACGACCAGCGCGGCTACCCGCACCCCGACCACCTGCAGGTGCACGACATCTCGATGCCGGCGGTGGAGCGGGCGGCGGATCCCGAGTGGTACCCGGACGCCGGCGAACCCCACCGCGTCGACAAGGTGTACTGGACCTCCTGGTCCCGGGGGCGCATGGTCGCCATGCACGAGAAGTTCCTCGAGATGGGCCTCGAGTCGCCCTTCGACGAGAAGTGGTTCGACCGCCCCGACCAGGACGACCGCATCACCACCCGCGTGCACACCGGCGAGTGGTCCGACGTGCGCTGGGACGCCCTCCTCGCCCACGCGACCCAGATCGACCCGACGTCGCCGTTCTGGTTCGGCCTGCCCCGAGAGGTCGCAGCGACCGTGCACCCGTGGGACGAGTACATCCTCGCGGTGAGCCACGTGGACAGCGACGAGTCCACCGGCGACCTGTTCGACGGCATCCCGGTCCGCGACGCCGCATCTCGCTGATGGGCGCATCGGTCGAGCTGCTCACCCAGGACTGGCTCGACGCGCAGCGGGAGGCCACCCGCGACCTGCCGGTGCGACCAGGCGCCAGCGCCCGCATGGAGTACCGGGTCTCTGGCGGCCCCGACGGCGAGGTCGTGTTCCACACCGTGCTCGAGGACGGGCGCATCGCCGAGAGCGCGCTCGGCCCGGCCGAACCGGAGCCGGACTTCACGGTGCTGGTGCCCTACGACGACTACGTCGCCATCATCCGGGGCGAGCTCGACCAGAACGTGGGCTTCATGCAGGGCCGGGTGAAGGTCACCGGCAACATCGGTCGCATGCTGTCGGTGCTGCCGGTGACGACGTCGCCCGAGTGGCGGGCCGCGGCCGACGACCTCCTGGCCCGGACCTCGTTCTGAACCCGGCTACTCCTCGTCGGGGTCCGGGACCGATTCGACCTGGAGCACCTGGTCCTCGTCGGTGATGTCGACGACCTCGTAGGTGCCCGGCTGGTCGAAGATCACGAAGGTGGACTCGCCGGGGAAGAGCAGGCCGGTGTCGATGCGGGTGTCGGCCCGGATGCCGTGGTCGTCCTCGCCGACGATGCGGAACTCGACCAGGTCGCTGTCCAGCACCTCGAGCTCGTCGGCGTCGAAGCCGTCGTCGCCGAGCTCCACCACGTGGTCGGGCTCGGCGGGCACCTCGGGGAGGTCGTCGCGCGAGATGGCGCGGCGCTCGCTGTCGCACGCGGTGCCGAGCAGGGCCGCGGCGGCGATGGCGACGGCGGCTGCTCGCCGGAGCGGGGGACGCACCGTCAACCGGCCCGCTGCGCGTCGCGCAGCTCCCGGTAGCCGATGAGGGTGACGCCGGCCCGCTCCAGGAGGGATCGGGTCTCGGAGCTGAGCACGAGGTCGAGGTCGTCGACCCGCCCCGACCAGGTGTCGCCGATGGCCCGCAGCTCGGGCGTGTCGACCGCAGGGTGCACGTAGACCTCGGTGACGCCGGGCTGCAGGTCGTAGATGGTCCGCTCGATCGCCTTCCGGGATCCGATGCCCGGCGCGTACAGGAACCGGTCGGGGAACAGGACGCCCTCCTCGGAGGCCAGGTCGCGGAAGGGGAAGCCGATGGCCCGCTGGGTGGAGGCGCCCGAGAGGCGGATGGGCAGGCCGTAGTCGACGGCGAGGTCGAGGTAGACGTCGAAGAACTCCGGGCGGAGCTGCATCACGCCCATGTGGCTGTCGAGGTGGCTGACGTCGAAGCCCCACAGGATCGCCCGCTCGACCTGCGCCCGGCACTCCCGGCGGACCTCGTCGAGGTCGGCGTGCTCCCAGACGTCGACGTTGGTGCGGGGGAAGCCGCCGTCGCCGTCGAGCAGGGACGGGGCGTGGGTGATGGGTCCCCAGCGGTAGAGGTCGTGCTCGGCGGTGAGCGTGAGGTGCACGCCCACGTCCTCGCCCCGGTAGTGGCTGGCCGCCTCCCGCGCCCACGGGCACGGGATCATGATCGATGCGCTCGTCCCCACCCCGTCCCGCAGCGCCCGGTAGACGCCGTGGCTGGCTGCGTGGCAGAAGCCGAGGTCGTCGCAGTTGACGATGAGCAATCGGGCGTCGGGCGGATGCCCGAGGCGCTCGGCGAGGGTCGGCACGGCCCGACGCTAGCGATCAGGAGGCGGCCCGATGTCGACGTCGGGACCGCCGCACACACCCCACAGGCCCCGACCGCCGTCGCGGGCCTCGGCTTCGGCGGCGACCAGGTCGGGGTAGAGGGCCTCGTTGTCTCCGTAGGTGACCGCATCGGCATAGCCCTGCTCGACCAGGGCGAGGTTGACCATCAGGTCGTCCTCGGCGCGGTACACGTAGGCGAGCAGCCGGCCGAACTGGTCCCGGGCGACGGCGTCGCGCTCGAGCCGGACGGCGGTCCCCTCGGGGACGAGGCTGGCCAGGTAGGCCGATGCCTCGGCGCCGTAGCACTGCACCGGTCGGTTCGGCGCGACGGACTCGGGCGTGTCCACGCCGATGAGCCGGATCCGCTCCTCGGTGCCGCCGATCCGGACGTCGAGGGTGTCGCCGTCGACGACGTGGGTGACCACCCCGTCGCCGTCCGCCGGTGGCCCGCCGCCCGGGGTGGGAGACGCGCAGGCGGCCGCCAGCACGCTGGCGGCCGCGAGCACGACGATTCTGGTCTGGGTCCTCACTGCCGTCCTCCGAGAGGGCGCCGGCGCCGCAGCGCCCGGGAAGGGGGAAGTGGAGGAAGAGTTAGATGCGCTCGATGATGGTGCCGGTGCCGAGACCGCCACCGCAGCACATGGTGACGAGGCCGGTGGACTTGTCGGTTCGCTCGAGCTCGTGGAGGGCCTTGGTGAGCAGGACCGCGCCGGTGCCGCCGAGCGGGTGGCCGAGGGCGATGGCGCCGCCGTTGGGGTTGACCGTGTCCATGTCGGGGTTGTGCTCCTTGGCCCAGGACAGCACGACCGACGCGAAGGCCTCGTTGATCTCGGTGACGTCGATGTCGGACATCTTCATGCCGGTCCGCTTGAGCAGGTGCGACGTGGCATCGATGGGGCCGGTGAGCATGAGGACGGGGTCCACGCCGACGTTGCAGGTGTCGACGATGCGGGCCTTGGGGGTGAGGCCGAGCGCCTTGGCCTTGTCGGCGGTCATCAGCAGCACCGCGGCTGCGCCGTCGGAGATCTGGGAGGACGAACCGGCGGTGTGCACGCCGTCGGGGCGGGCGACGGGCTTGAGGGTGCCCAGCTTCTCGAGGCTGGTCTCGCGCAGGCCCTCGTCGCGGGTGACGGTGTGGGTGCTGTCGAGCAGGTTGCCCTCCTCGTCGGCGTCGGGCGCGGTGACCGGCACGATCTGGGTGGCGAAGCGGTCCTCGGCCCAGGCCTGGGCGGCGAGCTGCTGGGAGCGGAGGCCGAAGGCGTCGGTGTCCTCGCGCGAGATGCCCCACTTGTCGGCGATGCGCTCGGCGCCCTCGAACTGGGAGGTCATCTCGTAGCGGCCGAAGTAGGTCTTGGGGATCGGGATGCCGAGGCCGAAGTCCTTGCGGCCGCTGGAGCCGATCGGGATGCGGCTCATGACCTCGACGCCGCAGGCGACGGCCACGTCGACCGCGCCGCCGGCGACCAGGGCGGTGGCCAGGTTGGTGGCCTGCTGGGAGGAGCCGCACTGCGTGTCGACCGTGGTGGCGGCGACCGACTGGGGCAGCCCGGCGGCCAGCCAGGCGGTGCGACCGATGTTGAAGGCCTGCTCGCCGACCTGGGAGACGCAGCCGGCCACGACCTGGCCGACCTCGGCCGGATCGATGCCCGTGCGCTCGATGAGCGCCTGCTGGGCGATGCCGAGCAGCTCGCCCGGGTGCATGGTGGACAGGCCACCGCCACGGCGGCCCACGGGCGTCCGGACGGCATCGATGATCACAACGTCGGTCATGGCGGCAGTGTACGGCCGGTCTTGACCGTGCGGTCAAGGGCGAGGCGGCGGCCGCTCACCACCGGCGGCGACGGCGACCTCGGCCCGTCAGGGCACCGAAGACCAGCAACAGGACCGTGGCACCGATGAAGGCGACGAACATCGAGCGGAGACCGAAGTCGCCGATGCCCTCGTCGCCGGCAGCGGAGAACAGCGCGCCGCCCAGCAGGCCCCCGACGATGCCCACGATCATGGTCGAGATGCAGCCGCCGCCCCGGTAGCCGGTGACCCGGCCCGCCAGCCCGCCGGCGACGAGCCCGACGATGATCCAGCCGAGGATGCCCATGGGCGCCGAGGGTACCCAGGGCCACCGTCAGGCCGCGTGGGCGTGCTGCTCGCCGGCTTCGGCCCGGCGCTCGGCCTGGGTGCGGGCGATGGTGTCGGCCAGGGCGGCCCGGGCCTTGAGGAGGCCCTTGCGGCCGGCTTCCCGGCTGCGGGGGTCGAGGTGGAAGGCCTCCTGGCGGGGGCCGGGGATGCGGAGGCTGGTCTGCGTTGCCATGCCCCCATCATCCGCAGGGGGTCTGACAAGAACGATCAGACGGGCGCGCCGGGGGCGACGAGGGGCCAGGGGAGGGTCCGCTCGACCTGCAGGGCCAGGTCCAGGAGCAGGGCGTCCTGGTGGTGGCGGGCCATGATCTGCATGCCGACGGGGAGCCCGAAGGCGGGCGCCACGGGGACCGAGACGGCGGGGTTGCCGACGATGTTCGCCGGGATCGTGAGCAGGCCGTTGTTCTCCAGGCCGACCTTCTGGTCGCCGACCCGGGTGTTGGCGGTGATCTCGGCCGGGTAGGCCACGTCGGGGTTCGTGGCCGAGATCACCAGGTCGACCTGGTCGAAGACGTCGGCCAGCGCCTCGTTCAGCTCGGTGCGGCGCCGCTCCACCTGCGCGGCCATGGTCAGGTCGTAGCTGGAGTGGGCCATCTCGAAGCCCATCGCCATCTCCCGGGTGAGGTCGTCCTTGCACGCCGGCCAGAGCCCGTCCAGGTCCTTGGCCAGCTGGGCCAGGTTCGACATCGCCCACTCGAACCCGAGGCCCGGCAGGGCCACGTCGACGTCGACCTGGACCAGGCCGGCGTCGGCGATGAGCGCGGCGGCCGCGTCCCGCACGTTGGCCTCCACCTCGGGGCGCAGCACGGCGCGGCCGAGGTCGGGCACGACGGCGACCCGCAACCCGGTGAGGTCGTGGGTGCCGAGGCCGGCCTCCCAGCCGCCGGGGCTGGGCAGCGAGTACGGGTCGCGGAAGTCGTAGCCGGCGCACACGTCGTACCAGCGAGCCACGTCGCGCACGCTGCGGGCCTGGCAGCCCTTCACCACGGTGAGCGGCGCGATCTCGGTCTTCGGGCCCCGGGGGATCCGCCCCGCCGTGCCCTTCATCCCGACGTTGCCGTTGAAGCCGGCCGGGATGCGGATGGAGCCGCCGCCGTCCCCGCCGCTGGCGATCGGCACCAGCCCGCCGGCGACGGCTGACGCGGACCCACCCGAGGAGCCGCCGGCCGTGCGGCCGTGCTCCCACGGGTTGTGCGTGGTCCCGTTCAGGCGGGTGGTGGACACGTTGAGGCCCCCGAACTCGGAGGCGGCGCAGAGGCCGACGATGACCGCGCCGGCGTCGCGGAGGCGGGCGACCATGGTGCTGTCGTGGTCGCCGATGCGGTCCCGGAACACCAGCGACGCCTCGGTGTCCGGCCAGCCCTCGACCTTCTCGAGCTCCTTGATCCCCATGGGCACGCCACCGAAGGGGAGCGAGACGTCGGCGGCCTTCGCCCCAGCCAGGGCGGCGTCGGCGTCGACGTGGGAGAAGGCGTTCAGGTCGGAGGCCTCGATGGCGTCGAGGCACGCCCGGGTGTCCTCGACGGGGTTGCGGGATCCGTCCCGGTAGGCGTCGACGAGCGAGCAGGCGTCCTGCAGCCAGGGGGCGTCGGTCATGGCCAGGGACACTAGGGAACGGCGCGGGGCGCTCCGTAGGCTCCCGGCCCGTGGACGCCAAGACCTTCCTCGGCC
The DNA here is from genome assembly GCA_024128875.1 of Salinilacustrithrix flava. Taxonomy (GTDB): domain Bacteria; phylum Actinomycetota; class Acidimicrobiia; order Acidimicrobiales; family Salinilacustritrichaceae; genus Salinilacustrithrix; species Salinilacustrithrix flava. The sequence continues at coordinate 15,167 of JAMYFF010000003.1, read as the reverse complement.
TGCAGCCGACCCACAACCCGAACCGGTGGTTCATCCCGGTGACGCCCGGCGTGTCGACCCGGGGGAACTTCCTCTGGGGCGGGTGCGGCCTCGGCGCCGGCATCGAGGCGATGGAGCGCACGACCGGCCGGCCCGTGGTCTGGGCGACGGCGCAGTACCTCTCCTACGCCGAGACCGGCTCGATCATGGACATCGACGTCATCGTCGCCAACGAGGGCAGGAGCGTCACCCAGGCCCGCGCCGTCGGCCACGTGGGGGACCGGGAGATCCTCACGGTCAACGCCGCCCTCGGCCACCGGGACAAGCCGGCCGCGGGCATGTGGGAGCAGATGCCCGACGTCCCCCCGCCGGATCAGTGCCACATCCGCTTCGGCGTGACGCCGGACGAGGAGGGCATCACCGACGGGATGATGGCCCGGCTGGACTTCCGCCTGGCCAACGCCCGCACCTTCGACGAGCTCGACGGCAACCCCATGCCGGAGGGCAACTGCTCGATGTGGGCGCGCATGCCGGACATCCTCGAGATGTCCGGGGCCGCCCTCGCCATCCTCGGCGACTACGTGCCCATGGGCCTGGGCCAGGCCCTCGGCCGCCACGCCGGCGGCAACAGCCTCGACAACACGCTGCGCATGGTCGACATCGTCGAGACCGACTGGGTCCTGCTCGACATCCGCGTCCACGCCATCGCCAACGGGTTCGGGCACGGTCTCGTGCACCTGTGGGCCGAGGACGGGACGCTGCTGGCCACGGCCAGCCAGTCCACGATCCTGCGCTTCCACGAGGAGTTCGAGGCCCGCCGCAAGCGCATGCAGGAGCAGCAGGCCACCTGAGGCTGTGGCAGGGTGCGATCATGCAGCGCTACGGCATGACCATCCCGCTGAGCGGTCCCCTCCACTCCCAGAAGGAGCAGTTCGAGGAGCTGGTGGACCTCGGCTACACCGACGTCTGGTCGGCCGAGGCCGACGGGCACGACGGGTTCACGCCCCTGGCGCTGGCCTCGGTGTGGACGCCGTCCCTCCGGCTCGGCACCGCCATCATCCCCGCCTACACCCGCGGTCCGGCCTGCTTCGCCCAGTCCGTCGGTTCGCTGGCCCAGGCCGCCCCCGGCCGCTTCGCCATCGGCATCGGCTCGTCGTCGAACGTCATCGTCGAGCGCTGGAACGGCATCGAGTTCGACGAGCCGTACAAGAAGGTCCGGGACATGGTCCGGTTCCTGCGCAAGGCCCTCGAAGGCGAGAAGATCAAGGAGGACTTCGACACGTTCTCCATCAACGGCTTCCAGCTGAAGGCCCTGCCGCCCGAGCCGGTGCCGATCCTGGTCGCCGCCCTGCGCTCGGGGATGCTCAAGCTCGCCGGTCGTGAGGGCGACGGGGCCATCATCAACTGGCTGTCGGCCGAGGACGTCGCCACGGTGGCACCGATCGTGCAGGACGCCTCCACCGACGGGTCGTCCAAGGAGGTCGTGGCCCGCATCTTCTGCGCCCCGATCGACGACCCGGACACGGTCTACGGCTCGGCCAAGTTCGCCATCGCCGCCTACCTGAACGTGCCCGTCTACCGGGCCTTCCACGAGTGGCTCGGCCGGGACGAGCTGCAGCCGATGTGGGACGCCTGGGACAGCGGCGACCGCAAGGCCGCGCTCGACGCCATCCCGAACTCGGTGGTGGACGAGCTCATCGTGCACGGCCCGCCGGAGAAGTGCCGGGAGCAGATCCAGCGCTACATCGCCAACGGCGTCACCACGCCGGCGCTGGCGCCGCTGCCCTTCGGCTACGACATGCGCCAGGCCGTTCGGGACCTCGCCCCCGCCTGATCGCCAGCGGAGCGATCAGGGGGCCAGGTCGAGCGCGGCGCGCAGGTGGGCGACGAGGTCGGGCATCTGGCTGCTGGCGTTCAAGCCCGACGTCGACGGCATGACGTAGACCGGTCGGCCGCCGAGGTCCCGCTGCTGCAGGCCGACGACGGCCTTGCGGTCCACCGCGGCCCGCCACCCGGCGAGTCCGACCACGCACACCACACCCGGCTGCAGGCGCGCGCAGAGGCGGTCGACCCGCTCGAGCCCGGTCCGGTACTCGTCGGCGGAGAGCTCATCCGCGCGGCGGGTGGCCCGCTTGGCCAGGTCGGTCATGCCGACGCCGTGCTCGCGCAGGGCGTGCCACGGGTCGCGGTCGACCGTGACGAGGCCGGCTTCGATCGCCGCCTTCCAGTAGCGGTTGCTCGGCGTGACGTAGCCGACGCCGGCGTCCGCGGCGTGCAGGGACGGGTTGAGCCCCACGACCAGGACCCCCATGTCCGGTCCGACGAAGTCCGGGAGCGTGCGGGCGCGCACGGCGTCGACGAAGCGGGGCTGCTCGCCGGACAGCACCACCTCGCTGAAGCCGGCGCCGACGAACACGTCGACGAGCGCATCGTCGCTCCACCGCCAGAACCTCCGGCCCGGCAGGTCGTCGTCGGACACCACCTCGTCGTCGGGTCCGGTGATGAGCGAGCACGTCACCGGGGCACCGACGGCCGTGGCGCGGTGGAGCTCGGCCAGGGCGAGGGGCAGCCCGGCGTGGGGGACGTGCAGGTAGGAGTTGCGGGCCCACGCGCCGCCGAGCGCGCCGGGGCGCAGCGGCAGCCTCGTGAGGTCGGCCCGGACCAGTGGACGACCGTGGCCGGTCGCCAGGTCGAGCATCGGCGCCGACGCATCGAGCCCGACGGCCGCCGCGCCCAGGGCGGGCAGGTAGGTGCCGGGCCCGCAGCCCGCATCCAGGACCGGGCCGAGCGCACCTGCCGACAGCGCCGCGGCACGGTCGGCGAAGCGGGACGACCGGTTGGCGCGGTACGTGGCCGCCTCGGCGTCGTAGATGTCGATGGTGTCCCGCTCCACGGGTTCAGGCGTCGCCGAACAGGTCGAGCTGCTCGGTGCGGGCCACGATCTGGGTGAGCGGTGTCCAGATCCGTCCGCCACGGGGGCCGCGCTCGGCGACCTCGATCTGCTCGACCGGGATCGCCCGCGACCGGCCTCGGGCGTCGCGCAGGTCGACCGAGCCGTCGGTCTCCCGGCCCATCACCTTCCCCGGGAGCCACCGCTCGCCCGGCTCGCGCCGGAACCGGATCTCCGCACCCGGGCGCAGGCCGAGGGACAGCAGCCAGGTGTCGGCCACCGTGCGGCGGTCAGCCCTGGGTGCGGGCCTGCAGCTTGCGCATCCCGCCGATCCAGCGGTCGTAGTCGTCGGTCTTGCGACGCCAGTAGTCGAGGACCTCGGGGTGCGGGAGGATCAGGAAGCGCTCGTCCGCCAGGCCTGCGGCCACCACCTCGGCGAGCTCGTCGGGCTCGATGACCCCCTGCATCCGCACGGATTCGGCGCCGGTGGACTTGGCGAGGTCCTCGTCATCGGGGAACAGCATCTTCGTGCGGACCCCCTGCGGGCACAGGCACGAGACCTTGATGCCGGCGTCGCCGTGGGTGATCGCCAGCCACTCCGCCAGGGCGACGGCGGCGTGCTTGGTCACGGCATAGGGGGCGGCACCGAGGTTGGTGAGCAGGCCAGCGGCGGAGGCGGTGGTGAGGATGTAGCCCGAGCCCTGGGCCAGCATGCCGGGCAGGGCGGCCCGGACGGCCCAGACGTGGGCCATGACGTTGATGTCGAAGATCCGGTACCAGTCCTCGTCCGGTGCTTCCACGCCACCGCCGACGGCGATGCCGGCGTTCAGGCACAGCAGGTCGACCGGCCCGAACTCCTCGGCCGCGCGGACCACCTCGACGTTGCCGGCTTCGGTGCCCAGGTCGGCCTCGACCACGACGGTGTCGAAGCCGGGCTCGAGCTCGTCGACCACCGCCTGGGCCGCGGCGCCGTCGACGTCGGCGAGCACGATGGTGCGGGGGCCGTCCTGGGCGAAGCGGCGCACGAGGGCGGCGCCGATGCCACCGCCGGCGCCGGTGACGACGATGTTCTGGTCCTGCAGCTGCACGGCGTGAAACCTATGTGGCGGCCAGCAGCTCCCGCAGGTGGCTGGTCGACGGGACGCGCCCGGACACCACGACGGTGCCGTCGAGCACCAACGCCGGCGTGGCCATGACGCCGTAGCCGGCGATCTCGGCCACGTCGGTCACCTTGGTGATCGACGCCTCGAGTCCCAGCTCGCCGAGCGCCTCGGTGGTGCGCTCCTCGAGCTGGGCGCAGCGCTTGCACCCCGGGCCGAGGATCTTGATGTCCATGTCGGTGCTCCCTCGTCGGTGTCGGGTCGAGATCAGGTCACGAGGTTGAACAGGATCCCGATGATCAGGATCCCGGCCGTGACGACAGCGGTGAAGATCACGAGCAGGGGCGGGCGCAGGACCCGCCGCAGCAGGACGAGCGACGGCGGCGACAGGGCGACCACGCTCATCATGAACGCCATCACCGTCCCGAGCGCCGCGCCCTTGGCGTGGAACGCCTCGGCGAGCGGCACGACGCCCGCCGGGTTCGCGTAGAGGGGGACTCCGGCGAGGGTGGCGACCACCACGGCGAGCGGGGCGTCGCCGCCGGCGTGATCCTCGAAGAACCCCTCGGGCACCCAGCCGTGGATGACGGCGCCGAGCGCGATGCCGACGACGACGTAGCCCCAGATCTTGCGGAGGATGTCGCCGGTCTCGGCCCGGGAGGCCTCGACCCGGTCCTCGAGGGTGGGCTTCTGCTCGGCCCGTGCGAGCTGGACGGTCCTGGTCTCGAACACGAACGGCTCCACCCAGCGGTCCAGGTCGAAGCGGGAGAGCAGCAGGCCGGCGAGCAGGGCGAGACCGGAGCCGGCGAGGACCCACAGGGCGGCGATGTCCCAACCGAACGTCCCTCCCATCATCACGATGCCGGTCTCGCTGACGAGGGGCGACGAGATGAGGAAGGTCAGGGTGATCGCGAGGGGCACGCCCGCTGCGACCAGGCCGATGAACAGCGGCACCGAGCTGCAGGAGCAGAAGGGCGTCACGGCGCCCAGCACGACGGCGAGGACGAGGCCGGTGAGCAGGCGCCGTCCGCTCAGGAACGCCCGGATCCGCTCCGGTGAGATCGCCGTGTTGAGCATCCCGACCGCGAAGATCAACCCGACCAGCAGGAGCATGAGCTTTGCCGTGTCGTAGAGGAAGAAGTGGGCCGCGCCCGTGGCGCGATCGTCGAGGTCCAGCCCGAGCAGGTCCGTGAACGCCGCATCCCAGATCCACTCGTTCAGCAGGTACAGCGCGAACCAGATCGCTGCTGCGCCGGCGAGCTTGGGTCCCAGGTGGCCGGTGCCGGGCTGGGTGCGACCTGCGACCGCGGTCATGCGGGCAGCGTGGCCCGCCCCGCTGCTCCTGCCCAGGGTCGAAGGTCCGCTCAGGCGGAGACGAAGGCTCCCATGGTGTCCTCGATGACCTGGCGGCGGTCCGGGCCCCACGGCAGCGGCATGAGGATCGGCACGTCGACGCCCGCCTGTGCGTACTCCCGGGCGAAGTCCCGGACCTGGTCGTGGGTGCCCATGAAGTCGATGGCGTCGACGAACGCGTCGCTGACGGCGCCGACGGCGCCCTCCCGGTCCTTGGCGGCATGGCGCTCGCGCAGCTCGGCCACGTCGTCGCCGAAGCCGGCCCGCTCGAAGCTCTTGGCGTAGGCGTCGACGACGGCGTAGGAGAACAGGTCCTTGCGGGCGTTGTCGATGCCGTGCTCGCGCTCGGTGACCCCGGCGTGCACGTAGGCGTAGACCTTGGGAGCGGTCCCGTCGCCCCGGAGCGATGCGCCCTCACGGATGCGCTCGACCGACCAGGGCACGTGGGACGCGGGCAGGTAGTTGAGCAGCACGCCGTCGGCCAGCTCGCCGCCGAGCGCCAGCATCTTCGGGTTGAGCGCGCCGAGCACGACCTTGGGCTTGCGCTCGCCGAGGCGCACGCCGAGGCGGCTGCGCTTCAGCGACCAGAAGTCGCCGTCGAACGTGACGGCGTCACCCGCCCAGATCTCCTTGAGCAGCGTGATGTACTCCCGGCAGCGGGCGAGGGGGCGGTCGCCGTAGTCGACCCCGTGCCAGCGCTCGGTCACCACGGGCGACGAGATGCCGATGCCGACCAGCACGTCCCGGTCCGGGTTCAGCGCCTGCAGGGTCGCCGCCGCCATGGCGACGGTCATCGGCGTGCGCAGCTGGATCGGGATGACCCCGGTGCCGAGCCCGAGCGACGGCGCGGCGGCGCCGGCGGCCGTGAGGGTGGTGAACGCCTCGGGTCCGGTGGTCTCGGCGGTCCAGAACGACTCGTAGCCCAGCTGCTCCGCGCGGCGCGCGGTCTCGACCGCGAGCTGGGGACCGAGGGCCATGATGCTGGCGAAGGTGAAGCCGGCGTGCTCGATGGGGCTCGTCATGGCGGCGGACCGTAGCCGCGGCCCCACCCCCGGCCGGGTTGCGGAATGCCCGTTCCGCTCCCAGGGTTGTACGGACCGTGACCGACACGACCCCCGATGCGATCACCTTCTACTGGCGGCCCGGCTGCGGCTTCTGCATGAGCCTCGAGCGACGCCTCGTCCGCCTCGGCGTGCCCCTGGACAAGCGCAACATCTGGGAGGACCCCGAGGCCGCGTCGACCGTCCGGAGCATCGCCAACGGCAGCGAGACGGTCCCGACCGTCGTGATCGGTGAGGCCCGCATGGTCAACCCGAGCGCGGACCACGTGCTCGCCGCCATCCGCCAGGAAGCACCGCACCTCGAGCCCGAGGACGCCCCCGCCGCCGCCGGTGGGTCGCTCCGCCGGTTCCTAGGGCGCTGACGGCAGCGCCCGGGACAGCGGTCAGAAGCTGCCGGTGCGGGTGAGGATGTAGGACTCCGCGCTGCGGTCGGTGCCGATCGGCGTGACCTCGGCGATGAAGCTGCCGCCGTCGTCCTGGAAGCAGCGCGGGTCCTCGACGGCGAGCTCGCCGGGGGTGCCGTCCGACGACGTGGCCTCCCCGAAGGACCTGCCCTCGTCGTCGGTCAGCTCGACCCGCAGCGAGACGCCGGGCGGGGCCACGAGCCGCAGCCGGAACGTGTTGTTGCACAAGATGTCGCCAGCGTCCTCGATGGTCAGCGGGTAGAGGTCGATGTCGTCCGCCGGGACGATGTTCGCCGCGATGCGGTCGACGAGCTCGGTGCCGTCGGCCTGGTCCGGCGCCGCCTCGCAGCCGTTGGCCGGGTCCCCGTCGTAGTCGGCGTGATCATCGATGCACACCCTGCCGTCGGTGTTGGGCGCCGGTTCGCCATCGCAGGGCTGGTAGGGCAGCGGCTCGCAGGGGGGCTCGGTGGTGGTCGTCGCCGTCGCCTCCACGTCACCGTCGCCGTCGACGAGGAGCGCGGTGATCCCCGTGGCCGCCAGCGCGAGCACCGCGGCCAGGGCGACGACGACGGCGACGCGGCGTCGGGGGCGGAGCAGGGGGAGCACGCGCGTCCCGTCGGCGCCGCCGGCGAGCGAGGCCGCGGTGGGCCGGCTGCTCGGGTCCGGGCGCAGCATGGCCGAGATCATCCGGCGCAGCGCCGGCTCGATGTCCTTGTCGAGCTTCGGGCGGGCCCGTGCGGTCCGGAGCAGGACGGCGTGGTCCTCCCCGCCGCTGTACGGGCTCTGGCCCGTGGCCGCGAAGTGCAGGGTGGCGCCGAGGCTGGCGATGTCGGCGGCCGCGGTGAGCTCCTCGCCGCGGGCCTGCTCGGGGGCGAGGTAGCCGGGGGTCCCCAGCACCACCCCGGGCCGGGTGAGGCCGCCGGTGATCTCCCGTGTCCGGGCGACCCCGAAGTCGGCGAGGTGGGCACGACCGTCGGCGTCGAAGAGCACGTTGGCCGGCTTGATGTCCCGGTGGATGATGCCGAGCCGGTGGGCGGCGGCGAGGGCGGGCAGCAGCCGGTCGGCGACGGCCCGCACCTCCTCGGGGGGCAGGGGCCCGTGGTCGCGCACCCGCTCGGCCAGGTTCCCGCCCGGCAGGTAGGGCATGACGAGGACGACGTCGCCGGCCTCCTCGATCACGTCGAGCATGGGCACGACCGCCTCGTGGTCGAGGCGGGCGAGCACGTCCAGCTCGCGCTGGAAGCGGACCGTGGCCTGGCGCATCTCCGCCGGCGTGCCCTGCAGCGCGAGGCGCTTCAGGGCGACGAGGGTCCCGTCGTCGCGCCGGGCGAGGTCGACGACCCCCATGCCCCCACGCGCCAGACGGCGGACGATCTCGTACTGCACCGGCCCAGGGTAGGGATCAGCGCCGGCGGCGGAGCCCGCGCGGCAGCACCTGCCCGGCCGGCCACCAGGCGCGCAGGGCCGCGCCGAGCGCGATGCCGACAGCCGCACCGCCGACCACGTCGGAGGGGTGGTGGATGCGCACGTGCACGCGGGACGCCCCGACCAGCGTGGCCAGCACGGCGTAGGCCGGGGCGAGCGCATCGTCCTCGCCGGCGACGACGGCGAACACGGCAGCGGCCGATGCGTGCCCGGACGGGAACGACGAGGTGCGGGGTTGGCGGAGTTGGAACGGTCGGGGCCCGTCGTGCACCGGGCGCTGGCGGCGGAACAGCGACTTGACCGGCCCGTTCACGATGGCGGACTCCAGGCCCATGATCGTCACCAGTCGGACCGTGCCGGCCAGGTCGCCCCCGCGCCGCACCCCCTGGGCGGTGGCGAGCAGGTGCCAGATGAGGCTGTGGTTGCCGAGCTCGGAGGCGGTGTAGAAGACGCGGTCGACCAGGGGCCGACCGCGGATGGTGTCGAACACGCGCTCGATGGCGGTGTCGAAGCGGCGGATCGGCGCGGCGAGCTGCCGCGGCGTGGGGACGTCGGGGTTCTCCACCGATCAGACCTCGAGGAGGGTGCCCTGGCCGGCATCCTCGACGGCGCGGCGCTCGAGGTCGACGACGGCCTGGGCCGGGTCGCCGCCGAAGGCCGGGCACCACTGCTGGAAGGCGCACCAGTCGCAGCGCGAGGAGGGCCGGGGTCGGAAGTCCTCCCGCTCGCAGGCGGTCTCGACCGCCTGCCACACGGCCTCGAGCCGGCGGGCCAGGCCCTGGGTGGACTGCTCGGACGGCTCGGCCACGATCTTGACCGGCTCGGCCAGGTGGAGCAGCTGCACCCGGACCGGGCGTCGGCCGAACCACCGCTCGCACATGAGCGAGTAGACGTGCACGCCGGTCATCCGCTGGCGGGCCCAGGCATCGCCCGGGGCCCGGCCGGTCTTGTAGTCGGTGACGACGAGCTCGCCGTCGACCAGGTCGAGCCGGTCGATGATGCCCCGCAGGCGCACGCCGCCGACCTCGACCTCGAGCTTCAGCTCCAGCCCGACCGGGTGCACGGTGCTCGGGTCCTCCAGCCGGAAGTACTTCTCGACGAGGACGGCGGCTTCGTGGCGGAGGCGCTCCTCGCCGGCGGTGTCCAGCCCGAGCCCGGTCCAGTCCGGGTCGGTGCGCAGCCGCTCGACCGCGGCGTCGAGGCAGGCCGGTGCGGCCGCCGGCACGCGCTCCGGCGCCGGCAGGGTGAACAGCTCCTCCAGGGCGGCGTGCACCAGCGTGCCGCGGGTGGCGGCCACGGTGGGCGGCTCCGGCAGGCGGTCGATGGCCGAGAACCGGAACTGCAGGCCGCACGACGTGAAGCTCGACAGCCGCGACGGCGACAGCGAGCTGGGGAGCGCCAGGGCCATGGGGGCAGCGTACGCCGGGGGTCCGACAGCGCCGGGGTGCTCGAGCTACCCGTCCAGGAACTCCCGGACCAGGCCGGCGAACCAGGTCGGATCCTCGAGGGGGCCGAAGTGGCCGACCTCGGGGAAGGCCCGCAGCTCGCCGTGGGGGAGGGCGGCGGCGACCAGTGGGGCGATCTGGGCCGGGCCGTCGGCGTCGCCGCCGTGGGCGACCAGCACCGGGCAGGCGACCTCGCCGAGGTGGGCGAAGCCGTCGTGGCCCGACCCGGTCTCGTAGGTCTTGGACTCGTGGTCGCGGCTGGCCTTGAGGCGGACGCTGCCGTCGGCCTGCTGGGTGAACCCGTGGCGGACGTAGTCCTCGAGCACGTCGGGGCGCAGGGAGCCGAGCGGGGGCTTGGCCGAGAAGTTGGCGATGGCGTCCTCGAAGGAGTCGAAGACCTCGCGACGCTTCTTGGTGATCTCGGCGAGGTGGTTCGGGCCCGGTTCGCCTTCCATCGGCGGGAGCACGATGGGCTCGAAGCACACGGCCCGCTCGATGGTGCCGGGCCGGGCCTGCTCGGCGAGGAGGATGGCCGCCCCGCCCTTCGAGTGCCCGACCGCCTGGACCGGGCCGAGGTCCAGCGCGTCGACCACGGCCAGCACGTCCTGGCCGAATCCGTGCCAGGTCAGCTCGCCGTCCTGCTCCGTGGAGTCCCCGTAGCCGCGGAAGTCGAGGGCCAGGCACCGGCGGTGGGGGAGCTCCTCGGCCAGGGCGCGCCAGACCCGACCGTGGAAGCCGGTGGCGTGGCACAGCAGCAGGGGACGGGCGTCGGGGTCGGGGCGGCCCAGCTCGTGGACGGCGAGGCGCACCCCGTCGGTGGAGTCGACGGTGATCATCGCCGGTCATCCTGGCATCGCCTGCGGGCACGGTGGACATGGGCGGGTGCACCGATACGGTCGTCGCCCGGATGGACGCCACCGACGAGGACCCCGACACCAGCGCGGTGCGCGCGGCGAACACCGCCTTCTACGCGGCGTTCGAGGCGCGGGACCTCGACGCCATGTCCGATGTCTGGGAGCACACCGACCGGGTCACCTGCGTCCACCCGGGGTGGCCGATCCTCTCCGGCTGGGCGTCCGTGGCCGCCTCCTGGTTCGCGCTCTTCGACGGCCCCCAGCGGCTGCAGTTCATCGTCACCGACGAGCACGTCCACGTCGAGGGCACCACCGCATGGGTCACCTGCAACGAGAACCTGATCGACGGCGGCGGCACGCAGGCCGTGGCCGCCACCAACGTGTTCGTCGCCGACGAGGGCCGCTGGCACCTCGTCCACCACCACGGCTCACCCGTGGTCCAGCAGGCCCGGGCCCGCAACTCGTGATCCGCAGGTGGGCCGCCCTCGGCATCGTCGCGCTCACGGCGATGTCCTGCACGGAGGCCGACGACGCGCTCGCACCGACGACCACCGCCTCGACCACCTCGACGACGGTGACGACGTCGGCCCCCACCACGACCTCGTCGACGATGCCCGAGCGACCCCAGGTGACGATCCCCGGCCGCGACGAGGCTCCGGAGCCGCCGGGCACCGTCCTGTGGTCCGAGGAGATCGATGACGCCGACCTGCCCGGCACGGTCCACCGGGTCACGTACCGGTCGCAGAGCACGACGGGCGACGACGTCCCCGTCTCCGGGCTCGTCGCCGTCCCCGACGCACCACCACCACCGGGTGGCCACCCGGTGCTGGCGTGGGCGCACGGCACGACCGGCGTGGGCGACGACTGCGCGCCCTCCCGCCTCGGGATCCGGGCGCTCCCGCTCCTCGAGCAGCACCTCGAGGCCGGCTACGTGGTGGCCGCCACCGACTACGAGGGCCTCGGCACGCCCGGCATCCACCCCTACCTCGTGGCCGAGAGCGAGGGGCGCAGCGTGCTGGACTCGGTCCGGGCCGCTCGGGAGCTCTTCGGCACCGACGTGGCCGGATCACGGTTCGTGGTCGTGGGTCACTCCCAGGGCGGCCACGCAGCGCTCGCCACCGCCCAGCACGCGTCCGGCTGGGCGCCGGAGCTCGAGCTCGTCGGCACGGCCGCACTCGCGCCGGTCACCGACCTCGAGAACATCATCCCGGCGATGTTCGAGTCGACCCTGGGCCTGGCCCTCGGCATCTACGTCGCGGCCGGGTGGCCGGCTGCCCATCCGGAGCTGGACCCCGCGGACCTGCTCACCCCAGCCGGCATGGAGCTGCTCGACGACGCCCGGGAGGCGTGCGTGTTCGAGATGGAGTCGATCCTCGCCGGTGAGGATCTGGACTCGCTGCGCGTCCGTCCGCCGGCCGAGCTGCCGGCGTGGGCGGCCCGGATCGACCACAACACGATCAAGGCGGCGCGAGTCGAGGGGCCGGTGCTCATCGCCCAGGGTGGGCAGGACGTCATCGTGCCCCGCCCGTTCGTGGACGTCACCGTCGCCCAGCTGTGCGTGGCCGGACGGTCCGTGCGGTACCTGTCGCACGCCGTCGCCGACCACAGCACGATCGTCGGGGCGTCGATGCCCGCCGTGCACCGCTGGTTCGAGCGGCTGCTGGCCGGTGACGGCACGCGGGACGACTGCCCGCGGCGCTGAGCGGCTACTCCGCCGGTCGTGGCTCCCGGGGCAGGCCGAGGATGCGCTCGCCGATGATGTTGCGCTGGACCTGGCTGGTGCCGCCGCCGAACCATCCGCCGGGGGCGGCGAGCAGGCCGTCGGACTCGGGCCCGACGAGCATCGCGTCGGCGCCGGCGAGGTCGGCCCGCAGCTCGGCCAGGTCGAACATGAAGCCGGTCATCCCGAGCTTGCCGAGCGACGACCCGACCGTGGCCATCGGGCCCTGGCGCTGGGTCATGTACAGGTAGGCCTTGCCCCGCGAGTAGAGCTGCACGAGCCGGTCCCGGGCCGTTCCGTCGAGGCCCTTGGTCGCGGCGAGCGACTGGATCGCCTCGAGCCGCTTGGTGAGGGCCCGGCCCATGCCGCCGATGTGGCCTCGCTCGTTGGTGAGGGTGGCCATGGCGATGTTCCAGCCCTGGCCCCGCTCACCGAGGAGGGCGTCGGCCGGCAGGCGCGCGTCGGTGAGGAAGACCTCGTCGAACTCGGCATCGCCGGTCATCTGGCGCAGGGGGCGGGTCTCCACGCCCTCGCTGCGCATGTCGATCAGGAAGAAGGAGATCCCCTGGTGCTTGGGGACGTCGCGCTCGGTGCGGGCGAGCAGGATCCCCCAGTCCGATGCCCGGCCGCCCGAGCACCAGACCTTCTGGCCGTTGACGACCCACTCGTCGCCGTCGAGCTCGGCCCGGGTCTGCAGCGACGCCAGATCGGAACCTGCGCCGGGCTCGGAGAACAGCTGGCACCACACCCGCTCCCCGGCGGCGGTCTCGGGCAGGTGCGCCGTCTTCTGGTCCTCGGTGCCGAACAGCTGCAGCGACCCGCCGGCCAGCACGAGGCCGACCATGTTGAGGAAGGGCGGCACGCCGGCATCGGCGCAGGACTCCATCCAGGCCTGGTTGTGGGCGACGGTGAGGCCCTGGCCCCCGTACTCGGTCGGCCAGTGGATGCCGGCGTAGCCCGCGGCGTGCAGGCGCTGCTGCCACTCCATGCCCTGGTCCCGGCGCTCGGGCGGCATGATCGCCCCCCAGTCCGGTGGCGCGGTGGGCTTCTGGTCGGCCAGCCACGCTTCGGCGCCGGCGCGGAACTCCTCGACCTCGATCACGGTGCCGACGATACTGGCAACAGCCGTTCCCAACCAGATGCGCCGGTCGTCGGGGGGTCGCTCCTAGGATCGGACGCCCCATGGCCCGCACGATCCGACTCCGCCCCTGGCAGAAGGAGGCCCTCGAGCGGTTCCGGACCAAGGCGGCGGAGGGCTTCGGCGCCGAGGGCGGCGTGGACTTCCTGGCCGTGGCCACGCCGGGCGCCGGAAAGACGACCTTCGCTATCACCGCGGCCCTGCACTGGCTGCACGACCATCCCGACGCCCGGCTCGTCGTGGTCGCCCCGACCCAGCACCTCAAGGGCCAGTGGGCGAGCGCCGCCGCCGCGTTCGACCTGGCGCTCGAGCCGTCCTGGCGGGCCGGCGACCCGATCCCGGCTGACATGGACGGCCTCGTCACCACCTACCAGCAGGTGGCCTCCAACCCGGTGGCCCTGGCCCAGGTCGCCCACGGCGGGTTCGTGGTCCTCGACGAGGTCCACCACGCCGGCGACGACCGCGCCTGGGGCGACGGGCTGCGCGTCGCCTTCTCCGGTGCGCGCGGCCGGCTCTGCCTGTCGGGGACGCCGTTCCGGTCCGACACCAACCCGATCCCGTTCGTCTCCTACCAGTGGGAGGAGGCGGTGCCGGACTTCGAGTACGGCTACGGCGACGCCCTCGGCGACGGCGGCGTGGTCCGGCCGGTGCACTTCCCCCGGATCAAGGGCCACATGGAGTGGGTCGGCGCCGACGGCCAGTTCCACTCCCACGACTTCGACGACGACCTCGACCGGGCCCGCGCCAACCAGCGGCTGCGCACGGCGCTGTCTGCTGAGGGGCAGTGGATGGCCTCGGTGCTCGAGGACGCCCACCGCCGCCTCCTCGAGGTGCGCCGCAAGCAGCCCGATGCCGGCGGCCTGGTGATCTGCATGGACGTCGAGCACGCCCGGGCCATCGCCGACCTGATCGAGCGGCGCTGGCGCATCCGCCCCACGGTGGCGACCTCGGACGACCCCATGGCCTCGGCCCGCATCGCCCGCTACGCCAAGTCGAGCGACCCCTGGATCGTGGCCGTCCGCATGGTGTCGGAAGGCGTCGACATCCCCCGCCTGCGCGTCGGCGTGTTCGCCACCAACACCACCACCGAGCTGTTCTTCCGCCAGGCGCTGGGCCGCCTCGTCCGCTGGACCCGCGGCCTGCGCACCCAGCGGGCCTGGATGTACATCCCCGACGACCCGCGCCTGCGGAAGCTGGCCGACGGCATCGCCGAGCAGCGCCGCCACTCGTTGTTCAAGCGTCGTCGCGCCGACGACGAGGACTCCCTCGACCAGATCGACGGAGCCGGGCTGGACGAGGTCGGCGACGACGAGCAGCTGTCCCTGTTCCAGGCCATGTCCGCCGTCGCCACCGGGGTCGAGAACGCCGACGACCCCGACGCCGACGACGCCGCCTCGCCCGAGGAGCTGGTGTGGGTGGAGGATGACGGCGACGAGTCCCTGGAGATCGCCCTGCCGCCCCGACCCCGGCGCCTGACCGGGGTGGTCGTCGGGCGCGACACCTCGCTCGCCGAGGCCAAGTCCAAGTTGCGCAAGGACAACGCCGCGCTCGTCGCCCACCTCGTCGCGGTCACCGGCCGCAGCCACCGCGAGGTCAACGGCGAGCTCAACCGCCTGGCCGGCGTCAACAAGGTCACCGAGGCCACCGCCGACCAGCTGCAGCGCCGCCTCGTCGCCGGCGAGCGCTGGGTGAAGACGCTCTAGGAGACTGCTGAGCAAACCGGTGTGATCGGGGTGCTCGCGATCTCGCGGCGGTTTCGGTAGACCGCGGGTATGCAGGGCAGCAGCGATCAGGACCG